>CAYZMM010000011.1:0-126162 GCA_964479535.1 uncultured Thermodesulfobacteriota bacterium | reverse complement strand
AGTTGAATATGACCCACGCATTAAAATCGTTAAATGAACAGTATTGCCCCTAAATCGCTCGCTCGGGGTTGTTGTGTTCTTGCAGCCCCTGCGACTATGATGGGCCCTGCCCGCTGGGTGGCGCCCCACGGCTTCCCTCTGCCCCCCAACATCCTGGAGGCATCCCATGTACAGTGTTGCCCGGGTGCTGGCCATGGTCGTGATGGGGGTCCTCTTCCTCCTCTCGCAGGTCCTGATCCTTCGGGAATTCCTCCTGGCCTTTCAGGGAAACGAATTCGTCATCGGAATCGTGCTGGGCAGCTGGCTGCTCTTGGAGGCCCTGGGCAGCTGGCTGTCGGGAAGGCGGGCGGACCGTTCGAAGGATCCCCTCTGTGCGTTTGTCCGGGTTCAGGCGGCCCTCTCCCTGTTGCTGCCCCTGACCCTTCTGGTGATTCGAGCGAATCGCTGGCTGCTGGGCAAGTCCCCGTGGGAGATCGTGAGCTATCTGGAGATCTGGGGTGTGTCCATCGCCCTTCTCGGTCCCCTCGCATGTCTCAACGGCGTGGCCTTCACGTACGGCTGCCGGCTCATGGCGGCCCGTGACCCGGCTCGTCATCATGCACCCGGCATGGTGTACGCCCTCGAGTCGCTGGGCGCGTTCCTGGCAGGGCTCGTCTTCACGTTTCTGCTCGTGGGACGTGTCCATTCGGTCATGATCGCGCTCTGTGTGGGCGCGGCGAGCATGGGCGTCATGCTGTTCCTCCTGGCCGGGTCCGGAGGCCGAGGGGAAGAGGTGACGGAAACCGGAGCCCGTGCGTACGGTGTTCTCGCCCTGCACCGGGCCGTCTGCCTGTTGTTGATGGTCGGCTTTGTCGTCGGCGCGGCGACTCCGGTGGGGGGCCGGCTCGACCGGTGGATCCTTCAACTGCGCTGGCATCCGCTGGAGCTACAGGAAAGCGCCGACTCCGTCTATGGCAACGTGGCTCTGCTCCGACTCGACGAACAGTACATGGTCTATCAGAACGGGATTCCGACCATCACGTTTCCCCATCCGGATCGAGCCGCCTTGGAGACCCTGGTTCATGTTCCTCTCCTGGCTCATCCGGAGCCGAGGGAAGTCCTTCTGGTGGGTGGCGGCGTGGGAGGAGCGCTCGCCGAGGCGCAGAAGCATCCCCTGAAGGCCCTGTACTACACGGAGCTGGACCCCCTTCTCGTCCGGGTGGTCGAGCCGTATGCCACGCCGTCGGTGAGGCAGGAACTCCAGGATCCCCGCACGCGGATTCTGTTCCAAGACGGAAGGTTCTTTCTTCGCAGAGCGGAACGGAAGGTGGATGCGGTGATCCTCCACGTGCCGGATCCGGCGACGCTTCAGATGAACCGGTTCTTCACGGAAGAGTTCTTCCGCCTCGCCCGCAGGGTCCTCGAGCCGGGAGGGATCGTCGCTCTTTCCATGCCCGGCTCCTCGTCCTACCTGAGTGAAGAGATCCTCCGCATGAATCGGTGTGTCCGGGACACACTGGAAAGGGTCTTTCCGCACGTCCGGGTTCTGCCCGGCGAGAGGAACCTGTTTCTCGCAGCCAGGGACGTACACGTGCGTGCATTGACCCCCGGCCTTCTCGCCGACAGGCTCGAGGAGAGGGGCGTGGAGACGTCCGTGATTCGGCCTTATCACCTGGCGTACATGATGGACCCTTGGCAGGGCCGATGGGTGCGTGAGGCCCTGGAGAAGACGGAGGGGACACGAATCAACCGTGATTTGACGCCCTCCCTGGTCTACTACACGCTCGCCCACCGAAACGCAGAAGTACAGCCGGGGTGGCGGGAGGTCTTCCCCGTGGTCGAGCGGCTGCGAATCTTCGTTCTGCTGGCCGCCTTGCTTGCCCTGACCCTGCCGTTCGCAGGCTTCGCGGGGAGAAGGAACAGCGGCGGCGCACGGGCGCTCTCCTTTGCCGTCTTCAGTACGGGATTTGCGGGGATGGCCATTGAAATGATCGTCCTGCTCACCTTTCAGTCCCTGTACGGCGTTCTCTACCAGTGGATCGGGCTCCTGATCGCCGCCTTCATGGCGGGCCTCGCTTCGGGCGCATTTCTTCTCACCCGGATGCTCACGAGGATCCGGCAGGGGGTTCGGTTCTTCTTCCGGATCGAGGCCCTGCTCTTCGCGTTCGTGCTGGCCGCCGCCTGGGGGATCGTCGCCCTGCACGGCCATCTTCTCGAGAAGACGGTCGTGGTGGGTACACCCAAATGGGTCCTGCTCTGCATCAACCTGGCAGCCGGCATGTTCGTGGGCGCGGAGTTCCCGCTGGCGAACCGCGAAGCTCTGATGCGCACGGGCAAGGGCGGTTCCCGCGTAGGGGGAGCCCTCTATGCGCTGGACCTGGCCGGTGCCTGGCTCGGCGCCATGCTGGTCAGCGTGCTGATGGTTCCGCTGGTCGGTATACGCAACACGCTGTTCTTCGTTGCCGCGCTCAAGGCCTGCAGCCTCTTCCTCCTGCATCGCGCCCGACCCCTGACCCCTGACCTCTGACCCCCGGCTGGGCTGTGCGCTAGGTGGGAACTTTTGCCCAGGCGACTTCGAGCACGTAGTCGTCCGGCACGATGGTGAACGCGTGCAGTTCGGTTCGAGGGTCCCTGGCGGCGAGAATCCTCGCGGCCGCCTCCCAGGTGGGGAAGCTCGCGACCGACAGTTCTTCGCCGTGCGCCGTGGTGTAGCGCATGCGGGCGTCTTCGGGGTAGCGGTCGGCCGGGAGGTGGGAACGACGCCAGCACGCCATGCCCAGCGTGGCCCCGGGCGCCAGCACGCGGTGGAGCTCCCGAATCCAGGCCTCCGGGTCCTGGATGTGGTCGATCAGCAGACCGCACCAGAGGAAGTCGAAGCACCGGTCCCGGAAAGGGAGCCTGCGGGCGTCGAGGCAGACCATGGGTCCGTCCCGGGTCGCCCCGATGTGCTGCAGCATGTCGAAGACGAGATCCGCCGCGACCACGAAGGGAGCGGCGCCGGTCCGGACGACCGGTTCGGGCCCGCAGCCGAGGTCGAGCACCCGCCGGGGCCTCGCATCCCGGATGCGGCGGGCCACGATACGCCTCTGCACCGCCAGGCCCTCTGCCGTGATCGGATGATGTTGCGGATCCGCGTACTCGCCCCAGACTTTCGCGTAGAAGTCTCGTATGGAAAGGTCCTTTGGCTCCATGAGGCAAAAGCATAGCCCACCCTCCGGCGGATTGCACGGGCCCACACAAATTCCAAATCACTACCTAAGTCATAGGAATTAAACGGCTTTTTTGACAGCCGCTTGGGCCCGTGCTATACTGGCCGTTCTGTGCCCGCACGAAGCCCGAATCTTTCGTGCAGGAGCGAAGAGAGGCCAGCCCCGGAGCTTACCGAAAAACCGGATATGTGAGGGTTTCCAAATGGGCGAACAGCAGAGCTGGGATTGGGAAATCGGCGAAAAACTTGTGACCGACCTGGACGAATGGACAAAGACCCACACCGAGGTCTACGACGAGGTCGTCAGCCCGGATGGGGAGAAGATGGGGGCCATCGTCAAGGACGAAGAGGGAAATCTCACCTGCTCTGTGAATGGTAGTACCTGGGAACAGACCTATGAGAAGGTCTACTCCGTCCAGTTCGCCCCGGACGGCCGTCTGGCCGCCATCACCATGGCGGACGACGAGTGGACGGTCCTGGTCGACGGGGTCGCCTGGGAGCAGACGTTCGAGTATGTGTGGAACCTCAGGTTCGCTTCCGAGTCCAACGTGATCGCCGCCCAGGTGAACGGGGACGAGGGCTACGGGGTCTGCTTGGACGGGAAGACCTGGGAGCAGGGCTTCATCCAGCTCAGGGACTTCGCGTTGAGCCCTGACGGCTCGCGGGCCGCCGCAACGGCCCAGACCCGGGAACTCGCGGAGGGGGACATCTTCGCATTCCTGGAGGGTGTGTGGACCGTGGCGGTCGACGGGCAGACCTGGGACCGGAACTTCATGAACGTCTGGGGCCTCGCCTTCAGCCGCGACGGAAAGCAAGTGGCCGCGGAGGTCCGGCTCGAGACCAGCGCCTACACCGTAGCCGTGGACGGCAAGCCCTGGGAGACGGTGTACGGGTGCGTCTGGGAGCCCTGTTTCCACCCGGAAAACGGCGGCGTTATCGCCCCGGCAAGGACCGGGTCGGGATGGGTTCTGGCCTGTGACGGCAAGGACCTCTGGGGGCGGGCCTTCGGGCAATTGTGGAAGCCCATCTTCAGCGCGGACGGCACCCGGATCGCTGCCGTGGTTTCGCCCACGTTCGGGAAGTGGACCATGGCCGTGGACGGCCGGCCCTGGAGCAGGACCTTCGGGGACGCCGTGTCCGACCCCGTCTTCAGCCCGGACGGGAAGCGCGTGGCGGCGATCGTGAAGGACAAGAACCGGTGGACCATCGGTGTGGACGGGGTGCCCTGGAGCGAACACTTCGAGATGGTCTGGACCCCCGTCTTCAGCCCGGACGGGCAGAAGGTGATCGCGAAGGTCGAGCGGAACGGCAAGTTCGCCCTCGCCTTGAACGGCAAGGTCCTCGGGCCGGAGTACGACGGGCTCTACGATCCGGTCGTCGGCCCCGAGGGAGACCGGGTCCTGGTGAAGGCACGGGAAAACGGTAAATACGTTCGTCGTGTGGTCGCGATCTGAAATCCGTAACGGACTTCCGCAGGACGGTCAAGGTATCTGAAGAATCTCAAGAAGAGGGAGGAGCGATGGACCTGTACGAATTCGTCCGGGGCCCGTTGGCGTGGGTAGCCCTGCTGGTCTTCTTTCTGGGAAGCATCTACCGTATCGTTTCCATGCTGATCGACGCCCGGAAGGACAAGGTTGTCTACCCGTACATGAGCCTGAAGTACGGACTGAGATCTTTGATGCACTGGCTGATCCCCTTCGGCAGCGTGAACATGCGGCAGCGGCCGGTGATGACCGTCGTTGCCTTCGTGTTCCACATCTGTCTGCTGCTGACCCCGATCTTCCTGCTCGCCCACATCATCCTGGTGTACGAATCCTGGCAGGTCCAGTGGTGGAGCCTTCCGGAGAGCGTGGCGGACGTGATGAGCATCCTGGTGGTGCTCGGCTGCGTCTTCTTTCTGGTACGGAGAATCGTGGCCCCCGAGGTGCAGAACGTCACCTTTCTCTCGGACTATGTCCTGCTGGCACTGGTTGCGCTGCCCTTTCTTACGGGCGTGCTCGCGTACCATCAGCTGGGACCGTATCGCCCCATGCTGATTCTCCACATTCTTGCAGGAGAGGCGCTGCTCGTGGCCATCCCCTTTACGCGGCTGAGCCACATGTTTTTCTTCTTCTTCACCCGAGCCTATATGGGCTCGGAATTCGGCAATGTCCGAAACGCCCGTGATTGGTAACCTGAGCGTCATGCGCGTGGGGGGGGTCGCGGATTTCTGCAGTTCGTGCCGATCCCCGGCCCCGGACCCCTGAGCCCTGATAACAAGGAGGTGACATGGCAACATCCCCGGACAGAGAGCCGGTAGAGGATATCGGCCTCGACGAAACGATAAAGAAGCTGACCCCCGAGCAAATCGAAAAGACGATCATGAAGGTGCTCAACGAGGAGACCGCCGCCCGGCTGAAGGTCTACGTGGAGACCTGTGTGCACTGCGGCCTCTGCTCGAAGGCGTGCCATTTCTACAACTCCCACGACGGGGATCCGAAGTACGCGCCGGTGAGCAAGGTGAAGGACACCCTCTGGGAGATGATCAAGAAGAAGGGCAAGGTGGACGCAGAGTTCATCCGGCGGGCCGCCCGGATCGCCTTCACCGAGTGCAACGTCTGCCGCCGCTGCAGCATGTACTGTCCCTTCGGCATCGACATGGCCTACCTGCTCCTGACGGTCCGGAGGATCTGCCACCTCCTCGGTGTCGTGCCTCAGTACCTCCAGGACACGGTGAACAGCCACGCAGCCACGTTGAACCAGATGTGGGTCAAGCCGGACGAGTGGATCGACACGCTCCAGTGGCAGGAGGAGGAACTGCTGGACGAGTTGAAGGGCGCCCGGATCCCCCTCGACCGGGAGGGGGCGGACATCATGTACTCGGT
The DNA here is from genome assembly GCA_964479535.1 of uncultured Thermodesulfobacteriota bacterium. Classification (GTDB taxonomy): domain Bacteria; phylum Desulfobacterota; class DSWW01; order DSWW01; family DSWW01; genus S015-6. The sequence continues at coordinate 120,111 of CAYZMM010000011.1, read as the reverse complement.
CATCGGCCCGGAGCCGAAGTTCCTGCCCCAGCTGATCGGGCAGATGAACCAGATCATGACCGTGGCCGGCATGAGCTGGACCATGCCCTCCCTGGACGGTTGGGACAACAGCAACATGGCCATGTACTCCGGCGACTTCGAGGTCATGGCCCGGGTGGAGCGGAAACACTACGACAAGGCCCTCGAACTGAAGGTGAAGAAGATCGTCATGGGCGAGTGCGGGCACGCCTTCCGCGGGGCTGCCTACGACGGGCCGAAGTGGCTGGGCTGGAAGCACCCGCCCGTGCCGCTCATTCACGCGGTGGAGTTCTACCACGACCTGATCGAATCGGGGAAGATCAAGATCGTGAAGAAATACGAGGAGCCGATCACGGTTCAGGACCCCTGCAACATCATCCGCGGAAGAGGTCTGGGGCAGAAGCTTCGCGATATCATGAATGCCACCTGTGCGGATTTCCGGGACGTGGAGCCGAGGTTCGAGCACAACTACTGCTGTTGTGCAGGGGGCGGCGTGATCAACTGCGGCCCTCCGTGGAAGACGAACCGCGTGAAGGGCAACAAGGTCAAGGGGGACCAGTTCAAGGCGACCGGCGCAAAGGTGATCGTCACGCCTTGCCACAACTGCCACAGCGGAATCGAAGACATCGTCGCCGGTTACGAACTCGGCATGCACGTGAAGTTCTTCTCCGAGATCCTGGTGGAGTGTATGGAGATACCTGAGTCTCTGCAAGTCTGACGCGAACGAGGAAGAGGTGCCCGATGAAAAGGAACGGTTGGATCGTCTCTCTGGCGGCTTTCGGATCGATTTTTGTCTTGGCCCAGGTCGGGGGTTGGGCGCTGGCGCAGGATGACAGCTACGAAATTGCCTACGAGGAGGTCTACGGCAAGAAGCAGCGTCCGGCCGTTACGTTCCCCCACGGTCTTCACATGGAAGTCCTGGATTGCGGTGAATGTCACCACGAGTACGACGAGGACGAGGGGAAGCTGGTGCCCGTGGAAGACCCGTTCGAAGGCTGCACCGGATGCCACGGCGCCGAGAAGGAAGACAACGAGCCCGCCCTGCGTGAGGCATTCCACGGGCAGTGCACGGGCTGCCACAGGAAGACGATCAAGCAGGGGGAGGACTCCGGCCCGACCACTTGCGGGGAGTGCCACAAGAGGTAGAATGGATCCGGAAGGGAGGGTATCTTTATGGCACACAAGATCCTTGTTGTTGATGATGAAGCGGATGTGAGGAAATACCTCGAAACCCTGCTCAAGACCGGGGGCTACGAGGTCGTCCTGGCTTCGGATGGGGACGAGGCCATGGCGATCGTCGAAAAGGACCCGCCCGACCTGATCAGCCTGGACATCATGATGCCGAAGGAGACAGGGGTCCGCTTCTACCGGAAGATCAAGAAGAAGGACTCGGTCAAGGACATTCCCATCATCGTGGTGAGCGGCATGGCGGGCCGGCACCTGGCGGTTCCGGAACCGGACGCGGTCTTCGAGAAGCCTGTCGACAGGGAAGAGTTCCTGAAAACCGTCAAGTCCCTGCTCGGGTAGACGCCTCCCTTCGCGGGCTCGCTGCGGACTACGTCTTCCATTCGCAGGGAATCTGCTCCTTTCGCAAACGGCCTTCGACGGCTTCGCGCGTGGGAATCCCCTCGATTCCGTCTTGCTCGACCACGCAGGCGCCCACGCACGAGGCGAACCGGCCCGCCTCCTCGATGCTTCCCGTCTCGGCGTAACGAATCAGAAAGGCCGCACCGAAGCAGTCGCCCGCCCCGGTCGGGTCCTTCTCCCGTGCGGCGTGGGCGCCCATCGTGAGTGTGCGGGTTCCGGCGAAGAGGACCGCCCCCCTCGCAGCCTGCGTCACGACGACGATGGGGGCACGCCGCCGGAAGGCATCCACCAGGCCTCCTTCACCGCCCAGGTCCTCCTCGCTCACGATGACCAGCTCGGCGCGATCCAGGAGACGCTCGAAGCCCTCCCATCTGCGGCTCCGGATCCTTCCTGCCGCATCCCAGGTGCGCATCCACCCCTGGGGCGCAACACCGATCAGAGACTCCGAGAAGGCCTCCGCCATGTCCATCGGGACCTCGTGCAGAACGGGGCAGAGATACACGATGTGCGCCTTGGTCCAGCCCGCAGGCAGGTCGTCCGTGCTCAGAGAGGAAGCCTCCTGGTACACGTACTGAACCCTGCCGCCCGCCACGTGCGTATTCCGGAAGCTCGAGGTCCGGTGGGACGGAACGACCCGGGCCGTGATGTCCCCGATCGCCTCCCGTCCCCTGTAGTCTTCCCCGCAGGAGGTCAGGACAGCCGCCCGCTTGCCCATCCGCCTCGCCGTCACGGAGGCGTAGAGCGCGGCCCCGCCGAGCCGTGTTCCTCCCCCCTCCACGAAGTCGTGGGTCACGTGCCCCACGGCCAGGAACTCCGGGGTTTCCAGAAAAGGGTTCATCCCAAAACACGTCCCCAAAACAGGACTAAAACAGGCGCGTTCAGTGCAGAACGGGTTCCTCGCCGGCGTTTTCGGGAGGGGGCTCGGGCTGGCGGCTCGGAAGGGCGACGCGGAAGGTGGTCCCCTGGTCGGGCTCCGAGGTGAAGCTGATCTCTCCGTGGTGTTCCTGCACCACCTTGCGGGCCACCAGGAGCCCCAGGCCGGTTCCCTTGTCCCCCTTGGTGGAGAAGAAATTGTCGAAGACCTTGTCGGTCCACTCGGCCGGAATGCCCTTGCCGTTGTCGGCGACCTCGTAGACCACCCGGTCGGGCTTCTGCGGAGATGCGCGCAGTCGGATCCAGTGCTCCCGTTTCGAGAAATCGAACTTGCAGGCGTCGATGGCGTTCGAAATGAGGTTGCTCAGCAGGTTGTGCACCGCCTCCGGATCGAGTTCCGCCTCCGGGATCGTGTCCTCCACCTCCAGCCTCAGTTCGATGTCGTCGTTCCTCGCCTTTTCCTCGAAGAGCTCGTACACCTCCCGGGCGATGCCGGCGGGGTCCACCGCCTTGAACCGGTGCTCCCTCTCCTTGGCGCAGTAGAGAAGGTCCTTGACCATGTGGGAGACCTTGTCCACGTTCCGGTGGACCATGTCCCATCCCTCCATGAGCAGGTCGTCGTCCTTCTTTTCCAGTGCGGTGCTGACGACGAAGATGCCGCCTTCGAGCCCCATGAGCAGGTTCTTGATCGTGTGGGCCATGCTGGCCACGGTCTGGCCCATCAGGATCAGCTCCTTCTGGAGCTGCTTCACCTCCGTGATGTTCGTCGACACCTCCATGACCGCGTACATGGAGGCGTTCTCGTCGCGGATCGGAGAGGTGTAGACGATGACGTTCGCCTCTTTCCCGTCCTTGGTCACGACCACCTCCTCGCTGGAATGCACCTGCCCGTCCCGGAAGGTCTTCTGCACCGGGCAGTCGTGGCAGATCTTGGCGGATCCCTTGTAGACGCGGTGGCACTTCTCGCCCGACCGGTCGCCGAAGTCCCGTTTGAACATCTCGTTGGTCCGCAGGATGTTGAAGTTCCGGTCGTGAATCGAGATGTAGCAGGGGACCATGTTGAAGAGCTGCTCCACCTGCTGACGCTGCGCCTCCAGCTCGCTCTGCAGGCGCTTCACCTCGGTGATGTTGGTGGACATCTCCATGACGGCCCGGATGTTTCCCTCCGGGTCACGGATCGGTGCCGTGTAGACGATGACGTTCGCCTGCATTCCGGACTTGGTGATCACCACCTCCTCGCTCGAGTGCACCTGCCCGTCCCGGAAGGTCTTCTGTACCTGGCAGTCGTGACAGACCTTGTCGGATCCTTTGTAGACGCGGTGGCACTTCTCGCCCGACCGGTCGCCGAAGTCCCGCCTGAACATCTCGTTGGTTCGGATGATGTTGAAGTCTCTGTCGTGCACCGAGATGTAGCAGGGGACCACGTTGAAGAGCTGCTCGACCTGCTGTCGCTCGGTCGCCAGCTCGCGCTGCAACCTCTTGACCTCCGAGATGTTCGTGGACATCTCCATGACCGCGACGACGTTGCCCTCCTCGTCGGTGATGGGGGCCGAGTAGACGATGAGCGAGATCTTCTTGCCGTCCGGCGTGACCACCTCCTCTTCGTTGGAGTGCACCTGTCCGTCCTCGAAGGTCTTTGCGACCGTGCAGTCGGGGCAGACGCTGTCCCGGTTCTTGTACAGCTCGTAGCAGGGCTTCTGGTAATCCTCGCCGAAGTCCTGCCGGAACAGGCGATTGCTGCGTATGATGTGGAAGCTTCGATCCTGAACGGTGATGTAGCAGGGAACGACGTCGAAGAGCCGTTCCAGCTCCTTTCGGTTGCGGTTCGCCCGTTGAATGCTGAGGTGTGCCCACGCCTGCATCTCCTCGAAGGAGGCGGCAAGGGTCTCGATCAGGCCGGACTCTTCCTCCTCCAGGTCCGCCTCAGCGTCTCCCCTGGAGAAGGCCCGTGCCTTTCGAATGAGATCCTGCAGCGGATCCATGTAGCGTCGCTGGAGGTAGACGGCCAGCAGGAGGCCGAAGGCGAGCGAAAGGGACAGAAGCAGAAGGGTGTAGAAGAAGAGCAGGAAGGGGCTGAGGTCGGAGAGGATCCCGGGAAAGAGAATGCAGAGAAACAGGACGGCCAAGCCCGACACCAGGGCAAAGGCCCCGGCGAGAGGGGCTGCCGTGGTAATGAGCGATCTTGGGAACTGCCTGCTCACGGTCATATGGGGTCAGACATCCGTTCGTGGTTCGCCTGAGAACACCCGCTTCCGGAGCCTTTCCGGATTCAAGATGACACCGAATCCTCAGTCGTCCCGGGCGTCCGCCTCGCCGATCAGGCCGTGGACGATCTTCAGCAGTTCCTCCTGCTGGATGGGCTTCTCCACGAAGGCGTCCGGAAGCTCGTCCTCCGGGAAGTCCTGCTGGTAGAACTGCTGGTACTGGGTCAGCCCCGTGAGCACCACCACGGGGACCTCCTTGAGCACCTCGTCCTCCTTGAGCTTCGTGTAGAGCCGAATCCCGGATTGCTTCGGCATGAGAATGTCGAGGGTGATCAGGTCCGGCTTGTAGGCCACCGTTTTCGGATAACCCTCATCGCCGTCCTGGGCCATATCCGTCTCGTAGCCGTTCTTCTCGAAGAGGGTCTTCAGATAGAGCCGAACGTCTTTTTCGTCGTCGATGATCATGATACGCTTCGCCATCGTTTCCTCCCCGTCAATTGCGGAGCCCGGACTGTCCATTGTCAACTGTTCGCGCCACTCGACCGGATCTGGTTTGCCGCGTCCCGTACGGTTGAATCAGGGTCCTCGAGAGCGTTCTCCAGGATCGGTTCGAGCTTCTCCTTCGGGAGTGCGCCGGCCATCTCCTCCAGCGCGCACGCGCGTATGTGCGGATTCGAGTGTTCCAGGGCCTTTTGCAGGAAGTGAACGGCCCGCTCGCTTGCTTCGCTCCCCTTTGCGGCAACGAGCCCCAGGGCGCGAATGGCCTTTTCGCTTCCGCGAAACTTGCCGATGGCCTCGACGATTCGGTCGGCACCGTATTGCTCGAGGATGGCGTCGATGTGCTCCGGGTCCGGGGCCTCCTCCTCGGACGGCTCTTGCGAGGGCGGCTCCGGAGGCGGAACCCCCTCTTCGGAGAGCCGCTTCAGTGCCGCCTCCTTCACCCCGGGGGTGGTCACGTTCCGGGCGACCTCCTCGAGGAAGGACTGGTCGGCGAAGTTCTCGATGGCGATTCGTCTGGTGGCGATGTTGTACTGGTCGCTCTCTGCAATCTCCTTGAGGACCTCTGGATCCGTGAGGTTCTCGAAGGCCGCCTCCATGATGGCGCTGTTCTTCCTTTCCCGCAGGATCTGGGCGAGAAGCCTCTGGTCCTCGATGCGCCCCACAGCCTGCACACGCGCTTCCAGGCCTTCTCCGTCTTTGACCACCTTCGCCAGGTGGCCCGGGTCCGTCAGCTTTCGGACCGCCTGGAGCCGGACGGCGGGGGAGTCGTCCTGACAGGCGACCTGGACGATCTTGTCCGGGTCGGTCAGCTTCTGCAATGCCTCCATGCGGACCTGTTCATCCGGGTGTTTCAGCTTGGAGCGAAAAAGCCATGCCATAACGGAATCCTCCAAAGGACATTCGTACGTATGCGATCAGTGGAAATCCCACTCGATGAACGGCTCCTTCACGTCCACCATGGCGTTCACGATCAGTTCCACGAGGCCTCCGTAGAGGAGGCTGCACTTCTCCCACGCATCAAAGTGGCCGAGGAGGTCGCGGAACTGGCCCTTGCAGTTCGAGCAGGGAGCACAGATGTACTTGTGGGTTTCCGGCTCGATGCAGTCCTGGAAGGCATCGAGGACCTGCTTGAACTTTCTGCGCCCGGAGATCTTGTTCCTCCAGTCGGGGAAGTTGCTGCCCTGCATGATGGCGAAGCCGCTGCCGCCGCCGCAGCAGTAGTTGTTCACGCCGTGGGGGGTCATCTCCCGGAACTGGGGGCAGATCTTCCTGAGAATCCGGCGCTGGGGCTCCACGATCCCCATGCTTCGCGTCACGTTGCACGGGTCGTGGAGCGTGACCGGGAAGTTGTTCCGCGACGGGTCGATCATGATCTTCTCGTTGCAGACCAGATCCTCCAGGAGGGGGAAGCAGCTTTCCCGGGGGATGTTCAGCTCTGCAGGAAAGACGCGGTCCGCGATGGGCATGAAGGCCTTGTGGGCGTGGCCGCATTCGCCCTGAAGGACCGACTTGACCTTGAGGTCCTTGGCGATCTGTGCGTGTTTCAGCGCGATGCGGGCGAGCATCACGTCTTCGTAGAAGAGGCCGTAGTTGACCGAGTCGTAGCCGACCTGCTCGCTCGACAGGGTCCAGCTCACGCCCGCCACCTCGAAGATGATGGCAAAGGCCTGGAGGTTCTCCGGCCAGGAGAGGAACTCCCCGGCGTTGTGCATGACCAGGTAGTCCGCCCCTTCCTTGTCGATGGGGATCTTGATGTTCATGCCCGTTCGCTCGAGGATGTCCTCTTCGGCGAACTCGATGATGTCCATGAGCGCGGTCGGGTTCATGCCCGTGGAGGATCCCACCTGGAGCTGCTTGATGGTGCCGGAGCCGTGAAGCTCTTCCACATTGATGCCGAGCTGCTGGCTGAAGAGCTTGCGGATCTCCCGCGTCATCAGGCCGTTGTCCACGCCGATGGGGCACGTCTGGGCGCATCGCCTGCACAGGGTGCACCGATAGGAGAGCTCGGCCAGGCGTGCGAGGGTTTCCCAGTTCAGCTCGATGTCGTTGCCCCGGAACTTGGGCAGGACCTTCCCGCCCGGCTTCAGGTACTTGTTGATGATCCGCCGCAGCGCCTCCGCACGGAAGGTGGGTCGGTAGATCTCTTCCTTGCCGCTGGACGTGTAGACCGGACAGGAATCGTTGCACGTCTGGCACTTCACGCAGTTTTCCATGGACAGCATCAGGGGCTGAAGAAACGTCCAGTTGTCCTCCTTGGTGAGCAGCTTCTGCAGGCCCTCGAGAAAGCCGGCGACCTGCTTCTCCGCCTCTTCCCGGCTCGCCGGCTTGGCAAGGCCGATGGCCGAGATACCGTCCAGCCCGTGCTCGATGCGGGTCTTCTGGTCGTCGGTGAGCTGCTGCATCTCGCCGTCGTCCCAATCCTCGTAGGGCGGTGGGAGCTTCAGGAATTCGCTTGCGTCCAGTTCCGCAAGCTGCACGTCCGGCTTGGAGAGATCGCTTATCTTCGATTCCTGCTTTGATTTCATTTCTGTTCCTCCTGCGGCATTTCCGTTGCGACTTCCGCCCAGGTCTTACCTGTCTGGATGTGAGGTGCCTGCCAGCTGACACCGAAGTTCAGTACTTGGCCGACTTTCGTTTCCCAGGGGCTCCCCGGCAGATTCGGGGCGTCCTCCCACCTCACCTGATGGTAGGTGAAGTACTTGGCGAAGAAATGGGTCATGCGGGTAAAGGGCATGTAGAGGAGAAAGCCGGAGAAGAGGACCAGCTCGAGCACGACGATGCCGGAGGTCTCCGGGAAAGGCTGAAAGGTCAGGACCGATCGGGCGATCTGGCGCGCCACGGAAAAGGTCGGGTCTGCGAAGAGCCAGGACGCCCCGGCGACGATCAAAAGGGTCAGGATGTAGAAGAGGTTGCAGTAGTCGGCGGGCGAGGTCATGGATTTCAGCATCGGGTCCTGGAGCCTCTTTGCGACCAGGCCGATGCAGCCGATCAGGGCGAGGGTCAGGCCCGCGTACCCGGCGAGCATGGTCAGGCAGTAGAGGGCCACCCCCAGGAACGAAGCGGAGCCGAAGGCCACCGTGATCCCGCCCATCTCCGCGAGTCCGCCCACGACGAGGAGGCCGAGGAGGCCCACCAGGATGTAGAGGCCCAGGTGAAACGGGTAGGAGGCATACCAGAGGCCCCTGTTGTTTTCGTACACGCCCTTCAGGAACAGGATCTCCTCTCCCATGGCGAGCAGCTCGTGGAAGAGGTTCTTCTTCGGGAGATCCTTCCACCACTCCATCTCCTCATAATAGGAGCCGCCGTACGGTTTGTGGCGATCGGCGGTCACCGGGTAGAGCTCCCACCGCAGGTGTACGGGAGCGCTTGCGTACTTCCAGATCCTTGCGGCCGTGGCCACGATGAAGACGAGGACGGCCAGGTAGACGAGGAGCTGTAGCCAGAGCATCTTGTTCTTCCTCCTTTTCTGTTGCACCCATTGGGTTCTTGGCTTGTGGTGCTGAAAACGGTTTCGTCCTTGGCAGGATCTCTCTCGCTATGAAGACTCCGCCTTGGGATTGCCCGGAACCGCGGGCTGAATCCCCATTCGCTTCATCTTTCGCCAGAGGGTGGTTCGATCCATTCCGAGTTCCTGCGCGGCCCGCTTGCGGCTCCAATGGTTTCGCATGAGTGCCTCGAGGATGGCCTCTCTCTCTTCTCTTCCTTCATTGCGGGGTCCCTGCTCCGAAGGCTGGCCCTCTTCCCCCGGGGAGGCCTCGCGCGACGTCAGCCAGGGCCTCAGGTCCGCTGCCGTCAGGGAGGCCTTTCGGGTCGAACCATAGGCCCTCTCCAGGACGGCGTTCAGCTCGTTCAGGTTGTTCGGGAAGGCATGGCTCTGCAGAAGTCGGAGCGCGGACTCGTCGATGTCTCGGACCTCCTTGCCGTCCTCCAGGCCCAGGTGCCAGACGATGTCCCTCGAAAGCAGGGGAATGTCCTCCTTCCGGTCCCGCAGGGGCGGCACATGGATCTTGAACACGTTCAAACAGTAGAAGAGGTTCTCCCGGAACGTCCCCTCCTTGACCTTTTCCTCGAGGTCGCTTTCGGTCGATGCGATCAGCCGAATGTCCGAGTTCAGCGTTGTGGCGGCGCCGACCGGCATGTAGACGCCCTCTTCCATGGCCCGGAAGATACTCACCTGCAGGGAGTAGGGCAGGGCCTCGATCCCGTCGAGAAAGACCGTGCCGCCGTGCGCCTTTTCCAGGATTCCTCTTTCCTCCGGGGCCGCATCCCCTGCCATGTCGAAATTCGGCCCGAGGATCTCAGCGGTCAGCTCTTCCACGGACTTCTGCCTGCAGGAGACAGAGAAGAAGGGGCCCAGAGCCCTGCCGCTGAGCCTGTGAATCGCCCCCGCCAGGAGCTTCTTGCCGGTGCCCGGCTCCCCCTGGAGCAGAACCGGGGCGCCGCTCTCGGCCAGATCGGGCAGGATCTCGAAGATCCTCGAAAGCCTTCGGTCCCTTCCCATCTTCTTTCTGAGCTCGAAGAGGACCAGCTCCCTGTGTATGTCCCCGTCGGGACGATCGATCACGTGAAAGGTCTGCAGTCCCCCCACGATGCTGCCCCCTTCGTCTCGAAGGGGGGAGGTCTGGATGCGGATCGACAGGGGCCGGTTGAACCGGTTCAATACATTGACCTGCTGATCGAAGGACTCCTTTCCCGTGGCCATGGACTGCTTGATGGAACAGGTGGACTGGCAGATCTCCGGACGAAACACTTCGTGACAGGTCTTTCCCAGGGCCTGTTCCCGGCTGTAGCCCGTGATCTCCTCCGCCTTCTGGTTGAAGTAGGTGATCCGGCAATCCCGGCTGATGGCAAACACCCCTTCCGGAATGTTCTCCAGAATGCGCAAGGGATTGATCGACTTGTTCATACGGCCACTCTGCTGAAGCGTTCTGGGTGAAAGGCCGTGGTTGCAGCAAGACAGATGCCATCCCCACCAAGACAGGATATTTCGTTTCTTTTTCAATGGGCTAACGGGTCTTGTCATCGTAAGGGGGGTCGGGGTTCAGTTGATTCAGTTTGCAACAATATGAAACATGTCGTGCCCATCCCCTCGTGCCACGCAGGTTTTCCGGTCGATGAAACAAAAAGCAACGGTTGAAACAAAACGTTTCAGTTGTCGGGCAACCAGCTCACGAGGCGATTTGGAACCGCTTGATCTTTCTCCAGAGGGTCGTCCGGCTGATTCCAAGGGCATCCGCGGCTGCCTGCCGGTTCCAGCGATGCGCCTTCAGGGCCTCCAGCAGCTCTTCCTTTTCCATGCACTCCACGGTCGATCCGGGATTCGCGGCTTCGGCGGCCACAGGCCTTTCCTTGGTGCGCAGGAGATAGGGGGGAAGGTGGCGGGGCTCGATCTGGTCGTTCTTGCAGACAATGGTGGCGTACTCGAGGACGTTCTGGAGTTCCCGGATGTTGCCCGGGTAGTCGTGCTCGAGCAGGATGCGCTCCGCCACAGGGGAAAGGCCGCCGATCGTCTTGTCCCGTTTGAGGTTCAGCTTCTCGAGAAAGTGCTTCATCAGGAGGGGGATGTCTTCCCGCCTCTGTCGGAGCGGGGGCACGTCGATCTGAACCACATTGATGCGATAGTATAGGTCTTCCCGGAACCGCCCTTCCGCGATCCGGTCCAGGAGAACCTTGTTGGTGGCGGTGACGATTCGCACGTTCGCCTCGAGGGTCTCCGTGCCGCCCAGGGGCTGGTATTCTCCGCCCTCCAGCACGCGAAGAAGCTTGACCTGCGTCTCGAGCGGAAGGTCGCCGATTTCGTCCAGGAAGAGGGTGCCCCGCTCGGCAAGGGCGAATCGGCCCGGTTTGTTCTGTCTCGCATCGGTGAAGGCGCCCCGCCTGTAGCCGAAGAGCTCGGATTCGATCAGGGTGTCCGGAATGGCACCGCAGTTGACCGCGATGTAGGGGCCCTGCTTTCTCCGGCTCAGCTCGTGGATCGCCCGGGCGAGCAACTCTTTCCCTGTTCCGCTCTCCCCGCTCAGCAGCACCGGTGAATCGCTCATCGCCAGGTCCCGGAGGTGGTGGAGAATGGAGAGCATGCGGCTGTTCTTGGTCACGATGCTCCTGAAGGACGTTCGCTCCTCCGCTTCGAGCTGATAGGCCTTGATCACCGACAGGTCGCGCAAGGTTTCGACCGCGCCCACGACCTTCCCTTCCTTGTCCTTGATGGGGGCGGCGCTCACCGACACGGGGATCTGCCGGCCCCACTTGTTCGTCATGACCGTCTCCAGGTTTGCCACGGTCCTGTGTTGGCGAAGGGTCTGCTCCAGGGGGCAGACATCGGTGCCGCACAGGTCCGACTGGAGAACGCCTCGACAGGGCTTGCCCAGCACCTCTTCCTTGTTGAAGCCGGTGATCTGTTCCGCAGCCCGGTTGAACCAGGCAATGGAACCCTCCGGGTCCACCGTGAGGATCCCGTCGGGTGCGTTTTCGAGAATCATCCTGCAAGGGGCGGGGCAATCCATCTCCCTGCAGGACAGCGGATTCTCGAAGCAGTCCCGATTGTTCATGCTCTGGGTCCCCGAATGTTCCGGCTGTTTATTTGCCATGTCAAGTAAGATGATACAATTTGATGCAATCTGTTGCAAGTGTGGGAGATCGAGTACAGACACTCCATGACACGCAACAGAATCCCACCGGTCACGGCCGGGTCGGACCAGGAGTCACGGCTGGGTCGGACCAGTGAGTCACGGCTGGGTCGGACCAGAACAAGTACCTGATCAGAATAGGAATTCACCGGCCAGAGAGGAAGAAATCGGCCTTAGAGATCGTTTTTTCTGCTGAAAATCTGGCCTGTAAGCCGGGAAAACTACGTAATCGGCAGCAGACTTACTTGCAGTAGGGAGGCTGGATCCGGCTTAGAGGATCGATTTTGCCATAGAAACGAGGGGTCTAAGCAAGAAAAGAGTTTGATTCTGAGGGCTTTTCGATTGGATATCGGGCACATAGTGTGGTCCGACCCCAATCGGCCACCCCAATCGGCCCGACCCCAATCGGCCCCCGGGGCAGCACAGAAGGTCCGTGCTTTTCCGGCAGGAGAGAACTGCCCGGGCAGGGCAGCTACGAGCCTTGTTCGATCATCTCCACGGCTTCCGAGGCGACCTCGGCAACGTTCGGGTCCGGGTCTTCGAGAAGCTTCTTCAGTGCGGGAAGCGCCTTCGGGTCCCCGATCTTGCCGAGCAGGTCGGCGATGTCGCCGCGCACCGAGGCGTGCTCCCCCTCGAGATAGGGGAGAAGCGGGTCGACCATTCGATCCAGGCACCTCGGGTCCGTCTCGAGTGCTTCCTCCAGGGCGACGAGCAGGGCGATTCGCTCTTCGAAGGAGGACTGCCCGAGATCGGTGGCCAGGAAGGTCGGGTCGCCGCCGCCCGCAATCCATTCCGCCGCATCGAGGGCACCGCCCTCCTCCTTGATCTGCTTCCGGATCTTCTCGTGAAGCATGGACGTGCTGTCCGACGACCCAAGAACGGCCAGCAACCCGGCCTCGTCCAGGTCGCCCACGTAGCGAAGTTCCTCATCGATCAGGAGCGTCGGGACGGACTGGACGTTGTGTTGCTTCGCCAGGTCGGTGTGCTGCATCGCTTCGAAGAGATGTACCGACAGGTTCGGCAGTTTCCTTGCCAGCGACTGAACGATGCGGACCGCGCGGGGGCAATTGGGACAGTGAGCGGAGAGGAAGAGGAGCATCTCGTGAGCCGGGCCCGTGCGCTCCGGGTCGTTCGAGGGGGCCGCCGGGCCGGCGGTGCCCTGCGACGCCGTGTCCCAGAGGAAATCCCGGAAGACGGGCCTTTCCGGGCCTTCGGGAACGAAGTGGTAGTGGACACGGGATGCGACGCCCGTTCGCAGGGAGAGGGATGGCAGGAAAGGCTGATCCCGGGTCTCTTCCTTTTCGAAGACGAGCCGTCCGCCCCCCTCTTCGGCCAGCGCCCGTATCCAGCCTTCCATGGCGCGGACCGTCTCGTCCTCGCCACCGGTGCGGTACTGCAGCGTCAGCGTTTCCGGCAGAGACGAGAACGGCTTGTCGCGATCAGGGCCGCTGGAGGCCGATGTGTCGGGAGTCTTCATGCGGTTTCCTGTCTTGCCTGTTCCTCGGGAGACATGGACGTCACCCGGACGGCGTCAGAAGTCGGTGGTGACACGGTCGGGCAGCCCGCGCAGGTGGCACGTGTCGTTCACGAGCCTGCAGACCCACTTTCCATCCTGCAAGACGAACTCGTTCAGGGCGGCCGTGTCCTGTCCGATCTCCCAGAAACGGGAGTCGTCCAGTCCCAGCAGAGCGGCAATCAGCACCTTGTTCACGACCCTGTGCGCCGCCAGCAGCACGGTCTCTCCAGGATGCCTGGACGCAACCTCTTCGACCGCGGCCAGCGACCGTTGACGAACGGCGGCGAGACCCTCGCCTCCCGGGAACACGACCGTGTGGGGTGCGTCCCGCCACTGCCGGTACAGCTCCGGGTAGTTCCGCATCACTTCCTCGTTCGGCTTGCCCTGCCACTCCCCGTAGTTCAAGTCGGCGAGGCCGTCGTGCTTCCGAGGGGCGAGGCCGTGCGGCCGCAGAATGATCTCCGCCGTCTCCACCGCCCGGCTGAGAGGGCTGCTGTAAGCCCCGTGGAAGATCTCCTCCTCGAGCCAGTCCCTGGCACAGGCCGCTTCTCGCCTGCCCTGTTCGTCCAGGGGGACGTCGGCCGTTCCCCGAAAGATCCGGTCCTTGTTCCACTCCGTTCTGCCGTGACGAACGAGAACGATCCGTGCCATGGGGCGCTCCTTACGCCGGTTGAAGGGGCAGAACGCGAAGCCCGCGGCGGCACACCGCGGAATCGGCAACACCCTAACGCGGACCGCGCTGCATTGCAACTGGAAGGGGCCTCGATAACCTACTCCATTGACATGGTTTCGAGCCGTTTGCTAACGTAAAACTTTGCCGTGTTCAAGGCAGACGGCGATCAACAGACGGTCTGCAAGCCGAGGATCAAACAGGAGCGTCGAGCCATGGGCGTGCCGGGCGAAGAAGAACTGATGAAACGGGTCAAGGAGTCGGCTGAACGGGGAAACCTGTGCAGCCAGATCGTCATCGATGTGGGGCTCGGACACCTCGGCGAGCCGAGGCCGGACGTGGTCCGGGCGGCCGGCGGCCTGGTGGGCGCGGACGGCTTCCTCGGCGTGACCTGCGGGGCCCTCACCGCTGCAGGGGTCCTGATCGCGAGCGCGGCCGGCGACCGGTTGGACAGAGACCTGATGTACATGCTCATCCAGGAACTGGAGGAGCGCTTCAACGAAGAACTTGCTTCAGCCTACCCCGGCAACAAGTGTGACGACTTCCTGGAGGCGGATCCGGAAAAGGTGCCCACCGAAGTCTGCCCGCCCATCATCGCCGGGGCCATTCGCATCGCCCTGGAGTTGCTCGAGGAGAAGGGCATCCAGGGCGGAAAGAGCTGAGGCGGCGACGGGAGGCTCGAGAAGTGACGCGACAGAGGCCGGTGCTGGTGCTCGGCGGCGGGATTGCGGGGTTGGCTGCCGCTGAAGAGCTGGCCAGGAATCGAGTGGAGGTCTTGTTGCTGGAAAAGCAGCTGCAGGTGGGCGGGCACGCGAGCCGATGGGCGTGCATGGCCACGGACAGATGTCAGAAATGCAACGCCTGTACGGCGGCCGACAGCAAGCGGCGTGTTCTGGAGAACCCGTTGATCAGCGTCTACACCGGTGGAAGGCTGGAGGCCCTTTCGACCGGGGAGGGCGCGATCCGTGTGGAGGCGGTTCCGGTGGAAGGGGCCGGTGGCCCGTCGGCGCGGGAGGGTGCGCAAACCGAAGGACAGGTCCTCTCCGAACCGCTCGCGTGGGACGTGGACGCGCTCTTCGTTGCCACGGGCTTCGAGGTCTTTCCGGCAGAGGAGAAGCCGATGCTCCTGTACGAGGAGTCGGACGCTGTCATGACGACGGCGGACCTCGACCGGGCGATCCTGGAGGATCGCGTCCCGTCTCTTGCGGCCGCCGGAAACCCGGAGCCCAGTGTTGCCTTCCTCCAGTGCGTGGGCTCCCGCGACCGTGAGGCCGGCAGGGACTACTGTTCGCAGGTCTGCTGCAAGACCTCTCTGAGAATGGCGGCGCGCCTTCTGCACGAAGACCCGAACTGGGCCGTGACGGTCTTCTACATGGATCTGCAGGTTTTCGGTAAGGGCTTCCGGGAATTCTATCGAAGCCTCGAGGGCAGGGTGCGACTCGTCCAGGGCGTACCGAGTGAGCTGCTTCCGGCAGAGGGCGACAAGGTGTCGCTGGTCTTCGAAGAACCGGGGACAGGGGTCTTGAGGACAGAGGTGTTCGACCTCGCCGTCCTGGCCGTCGGCATGCTTCCGCCCCGGGATGCCGCCGATATCTCGGGGATTCTGAAGGTCCCCCTCGACGGAAGGGGGTTTCTCCCGAAGTCCTTCGGTGGAAACGGAGACCGCGTGTACACGATCGGTGCCTGTCGAGGGCCCACGGATATTCCGGGGTCCAGGAGGCAGGCGATGGATGCGGTTGCACGATACCTGTTCGAAGCCGGAGCGTGACGCATGAGTGCGGATGAGCAAGCTGCAGCGACGATGAAGTCCTGGCCCTTCACGAAACAGGCGTTCGTGTGGGCGACGGATGCCACAGGGGTGCGTGTGGCGGAGCTCCTGGCAGGGTTTTCGATTCCGGTCACGGTCTTTCAACCGGGTGCCGAGGCAGGGGAGGATCGGGACGCCGAACGAGGATCGCTCGTGAGCGTGGTTCGTGGGAAAGAGGTGCTTCGGATCGACGGCCACTTCGGACGTTTCCGCATCCGGATCCGAACGGAAGAGGGCGGTGTGACCGCATGTGAAGCGGGCTTCGTCCTGATCGCGGGGGAGAATGCATCGACGGGTCCGAGGGGAATGGGGATTCCCCTGCCCGACGAGAATGTGCTGGGTGTCGAAGAACTCGAGGCGCTCGCCTCTGCCGAGGAAAGCGAAGGTGACCCGGACGCGCTCGGCGTCTGGCTCGACCCGCTCGAGGGATGGCCGGACCGGGCGACGGCGCAGAGGGTGCTCAGGGCCCTGCTTCGACTCAAGGCGAACGGGAGGCCGGAATGCTACGTGCTCGCCCGCCACGTTCCCCTCTGGGGAATGGAGGGCCAGTCCCTGTACGATGCGTTGCGTGAAAAGGGTGTGCGGTTCCTGCGGCCGGGTGCGGGAAGGCCGGAGTTGAAGGCGGCGGAAGGCAAGGTGGAGATCGAGGTGCAGGACCAGACGATCACCGGCGAGACCGTGCGACTGCGGCTGGACCGCATCCTCTTCGTCGGGCAGCCCTCGCCTCCCGGCGGTGCGGAGGAGGTCGCACGCTGCACCGGAGATTCCCTGGACCGGGAAGGCTTCCTTCAGAAGGACAACGTGCACCTCTATCCCTCCCGGTCGTTCCGAAGGGGGATCTACTACCTCGGATCCTGCAAGGGAGAGCAGGCAGGGGAAGAGCTTGCCGAGGAGGTTGCCTCCATCCTGCCGGAAATCCTGGGCCCCATGGCTGCCGGCGAGGTGCAGGCTCCGGAAGGCATTCGCATCGACAAAGGGCACTGTGTTTCCTGTCTCACCTGTTATCGTGTCTGCCCCCACAGGGCCCTCGACATCGGCCACGGTCCCGTTCCCGTTCCGGTCGATCCCGCCTGCTACGGTTGCGGCCTGTGTGCAGCCCTCTGCCCGGGCAACGCGATCGAGCTCGTGCAGAGGCCGGGAAGCAAGATCCTCCGGGAACTGGAAGGCGCGGAAGCGCTCGAGGCGGGTTCCTCCCCGACCGTGCTCTTCTGCTGCAGCCGGTCGGGTCTCGGTTCGTCGAGCAGGGACGGAGGGCCCTGCGAGGGAGGGGTTTCCGGGGCGCGGACCATCGAGGTGCCGTGTGCGTGCACGGTGAGCGAAGAGATGCTCCTGGCGGCGCTTCGAGAAGGGGCGGAAAGGGTCGTGGTCGTGGGATGTCATCCGGACAACTGCGTGTCTCAAAAAGGCCCGGCAGTGGGCGAGAAGCGCGCCCGGCGGGTCGCCGGTTACCTGGCCGCCGCAGAGGGAGGCGCCGGGGCCCCGGTTCGGTTCGTGGCGGTCGCCCCGAACGAGACCCACCGAGGGACACACATCCTGCAGCGTCTCGATCAAGATGATTCCGGGCCCGGTGCGGGGTCCGTTGTGGCATCGTCCGAAGGAGAAGACCGATGAGCGGTTCGCGGGAGCTGAAGCGGAACTCTCGAGCGATGGAAATCCTGGCCAGGGCGGTGACCGGCAGGAATCCCTCCGTGTGCCAGACCTGCGGGTCCTGCCTGTCCCGGTGCTTTCTGAAGGACGTGGTCCCGGGGGAGAACCCGAGACGGTTCGTCCGCATGGTGTGCAACGGCTGGGAGGATCTCGCCCTCCAGAGCCCTTTCCTGTGGACCTGCACGCTGTGCAACCGTTGCACCTTCGACTGTCCCATGGGCATTCGGATGGACGAGGTGGTCCGCGCCGTTCGGGGCGTACAGGCGGAGCGGGGCGAAACGCCCGCCGTACTTCAGGACGGGGTGGAGTCCGCTCTGGAGACGGGCAACGTGTCCATGATCCCGAAGGAAGAGTTCGTGGACACGGTGGAATGGCTCGAGGAGGAATTGCAGGACGAGCTGGAGGATGAATCCTTCACCTTTCCGATCGACCGGAAGGGAGCCAAGTATGCCTTCCTTCCGAATCCCCGCGAGATCAACATCATCCCGATGCATTTCATGGGCAACGCGAAGATCCTGCATGCCCTCGGCGAGAGCTGGACCGTGGGGAGCGGGCTTTCCGACGTGACCAACTGGGGCTACTTCGTGGGAGATCCGGAAGCCACGAGGAAGATCGCCCTTCGGGTGACCGAGGCGGTGGAGGCCCTCGAGGCGGAGACGCTCGTGCTCACCGAATGCGGCCACGGGTTCAAGGTCTACGCCCGGGACCTCGAGCAGTGGATCGGCAGGAAGCCCGGCTTCCGGGTTGTCTCGATCCTGGAGCTGATCGCCCGGGGCATCCGGGAGGGGCGGTTGCGCCTGGATCCCGGTCGGAACCCGGGGCGCCACACCTACCACGACCCCTGCAACCTGGGCCGGAAGGGCGGCGTCTTCGATGCGCCGAGAGAAGTCATGCGTGCCGCCGTGGAAGATTTCGCGGAGATGTGGCCCAACCGGATCGCAGGCATCTGCTGTGGCGGCGGTGGCGGCACGGACCGCGTGCCGGAGCTGGCTCAGACGCGTTTCGAGGCGGCCCGGATGAAGGTGGAGCAGATCCTGCGAACCGAGGCGAAGATCGTTGCCACCGGGTGCCTGAGCTGCATGAGCACGCTCCTCGAGCTCAAGAAACACCACAAGCTGGATGTGGAGATCACCACCGCCGCCGCCTTGGCGTCCAAAGCCCTGGTTCTGCCTTCCCAGCCCTCATAGGCGAAAGGGGTGCCTTTCCACCCTCGAAGCGTTCTCAACCCCCCGAGTGCTTGTGCATCTTGACTTCCGGCTTGTCTTCCAGACCCTGGTAGTACTTGATCAGGATCTCGGCGACTTCGGGCCTCGAGAACTCCTTGGGTGGTGCGGTCCCCTCGGACAGCATGGCCCGGACCTTGGTTCCTGACAGGAGGATGAAGTCCTCCTTGGTGTGGTCCGGAACGTCCCGCATCATCACGACCTTGCCCAGCTTCTTGGACCACGCGGTGTGGTCGGCCTTGAAGATATCGATCTCCAGCGCGTCTTTGGGCACTTCCTCGTCGAAGATCGTCTGGGCGTCGAAGGGACCGTAGTAGTCTCCAACGCCGGCGTGATCGCGACCCACGATCAGGTGGGTGCAGCCCGTGTTCTGCCGGAAGAGGGCATGCAGCACGGCCTCTCTCGGGCCGGCATACAGCATGTCGAACCCGTACCCGGTGATCAGGACCGTGTTCGGCTCGAAGTACTTCTCCGCCATGATGCGGATGCAGGCGTCGCGCACGTCGGCGGGGATGTCGCCCTCTTTCAGCTTGCCCAGCAGCATGTGAACCAGAATGCCGTCCGCATTCACGGCATTGTAGGCCATGCGGCAGAGCTCTTCGTGGGCCAGGTGCATCGGGTTGCGCGTCTGGAAGGCGACGACCTTCTCCCAGCCCCTTCTTCCCATCTCTTCCCGGATCCAGTAGGCCGTGCGGAAGGTTTCCGGGAAGTCCTTCTCGAAGTAGGAGAAGTTGAGCACCCGAATCGGGCCGGAGATGACCGTTTTGCCGACCGAATTGAAGGCCTTGACCCCGGGGTGTTCCGGGTCGGTCGTTCGGAAGACCTTCTCGGTCATCATCTTCATTTCGTCGTCCGTGAAGGTCTCGATCGCCTCCACGTCCATGACGGCCAGAATCGGGTTGCCCTCCACGTTCGGATCCTTGAGGGCGATGCGTTTGGCGCCCTGGACGGGAGAGGCGTCTTGGACCACGTTGAGGATGGGCACCGGGAAGAACAGGCCGCCCGTGGTGTACATCTTCTCGGCCGTGCTCAGCGCGTCCGCCTTGTTCATGTAGCCGGTGAGCGGGTTGAAATAGCCGCCCCCCATCATGACCGCGTTCGCCGCGGCGGCGGAGCACACGACGATGGAAGGCAGTCCTTCCGCCTCCTTCAGCAGTGCGGCTCTTTGCTTCTCGTCCTGGACGTACAGCGGATTCAGGGTGTCCGACCCATGGGGCTTGATCATGATTCTCCACTCCTCTTTGATCGTGATGGGTTTTGAATAGGATAAAAAATGAGATCTGAAGGCTACATAGGCCAGGTGCGACGGTCGGTCCGCAGGCGTGATGAACCTCCCACGCGGCCGCATACCAGAATAAATCGAGGATTTTAGGAATTGTTCACGCAAAAGTCAAGATCCGCCCCGCGGAAGGGGTAGGCAAGGGGTTTGTGCCGGGCAGAGCGCCCATTGTCAGGGGACACCAACTTTTCCGGGGTCAGGGGAGGCGAAGTCCGGAGCTCAGGAGAACGGCGTTTTGGAGAAGAGGCCGGTGTCCGGCCCCAAGGGTGCGAAGACACGGGCAAAAATCCGAGGAGGCGGTATTGACACTCGGCGGGGATGATGGTAAAAATCTGAATGAATGATCATTCAGCGTTTGAAGAATCCCATCTCTTCGGGTCGGTCGATGTCTGCCGATGCAGGTTTTTTGACAACAGGGCCGGTGTCGGCCTCCGGGGAGTCACAAACACGGAAGAGCCGGGTAAAGAAGACCGGGTATAGATGGGGAAGAAGCAACCGGTTCTTGACGCATTTAGTTCATTCGCGTATTATTCAGTGCTCTTCGCCAAGCAGGACTCCGTACGCCCTGTATACAAGATGATCTTTTGGAAAAAGTGAAAAGACCCTCTCTTACGCTTTCTTTGATCTCACATCCGGGCCGTACCGCAGATCCACGCACAGGAGGTCTGCGTTTGGTGCGGAATATGGCAGCAACTCTCTGACAAACGCTCAAATGCGCAAGGAAAGGAGGTGAAGGGTAATTCTGCGAGTTTGGGTTTTCTTTCGGTGAGCGTCGTAGGGATACATCGTAATGGGTTGGGGGCTGTTCTTCCCGGGCAGTTACCCCGTTCGTCAAAGGGCAAAGTAGAAGGAGGAGAAACAGTATGCCTAGCTTCGTAATCATGGAAAAGTGTGACGGATGCAAGGGGCAGGACAAGACGGCTTGTATGCACATCTGCCCGAACGACTTGATGGTCCTGGACGTTGAGACGGACCCGGAGAACCCGAAAGCCTACAATCGTGATCCGG
Organism: uncultured Thermodesulfobacteriota bacterium; assembly: GCA_964479535.1. Lineage (GTDB taxonomy): Bacteria > Desulfobacterota > DSWW01 > DSWW01 > DSWW01 > S015-6. The sequence continues at coordinate 99,152 of CAYZMM010000011.1, read as the reverse complement.
ACATGTGCTGGGAATGCTACAACTGCGTGAAGATCTGCCCCCAGCAGGCGATGGACGTAAAGGGCTATGCGGACTTCGTTCCCATGGGTGCCAGTGTTATTCCGCTGCGCGGGTCCGAGGACATCATGTGGACGGTCAAGTTCCGCAGCGGCGCCCTGAAACGGTTCAAGTTCCCGATCCGGACCACCCCGGAAGGCAAGGCCGAGCCCCTGGCAGGGTGCAACACCGGAACGGAAGACATCAAGGACCAGCTGCTCTGCACGGAGCCGGATTCCCTTCGGTACGAGCTTCCTACCCTGAAAAAGTAATTTTGGTTGAGAGGAGGAGAGAGTATGGATTCTTCAGCATTTGAGACCGTAGAAGTCGAAACCGATCTGTTGATCTGTGGCGGCGGTATGGCTGCGTGCGGCGCGGCCTTCGAGGCCTCCCACTGGGCCAAGAAGAACGGCCTGAAGGTGACCGTTGTGGACAAGGCGGCCATGGATCGAAGCGGCGCAGTGGCCATGGGCCTCTCAGCCATCAACGAGTACATCGGTATCGAGGAAGGCGAGCACACCGTCGACGAGTATGTGAAGTACGTGCGCCAGGACCTGATGGGTGTTTCCCGGGAAGACCTGGTCTATGACATCGCCCGCCACGTGGACGGTTCCGTACACCTTTTCGAGAAGTGGGGACTGCCCCTCTGGAAGGACGAGAACGGCAAGTACGTTCGAGAGGGACCGTGGCAGGTCATGATCAACGGCGAGTCCTACAAGGTGATCGTGGCGGAGGCGGCGAAGAACGCGCTGGCCACGATGGGCGACGACGCGGAGATCTTCGAGCGCGTCTTCATCGTCGAGCCCCTCATGGACGGCGACAAGTGCGTGGGCGCGGTCGGCTTCAGCACCCGCGAGAACAAGTTTTACGTCTTCAAGGCGAAGGCCACCATGGCGGTCATGGGCGGCGCGGTGCACGTGTTCAAGCCCCGGTCGACCGGTGAAGGTCTCGGCCGCTCCTGGTATCCGCCTTTCAACTCCGGCGCTTCCGCGTACTTCACGATCCGTGCCGGTGCCGAGATGACCTGCCAGGAAATCCGGTTCATCCCGGTCCGCTTCAAGGATGCGTACGGACCTGTCGGCGCCTGGTTCCTGCTCTTCAAGTCCCGCGCGACCAGCTCTCTGGGCGGCGAGTACATGGTGGAGAGAAAGTCCGAGCTCTCAGAGTGGGCTCCCTACGGACTGGCCAAGCCGATTCCCGCTTGTCTGCGTAACCACTGCGGAATGAGGGATGTCTACGAGGGCAAGGGTCCCATCTACATGCAGACCGCCGAGGCGATCCAGAACCTGGCCGCTGCGTACAAGGACGACCCGAAGGGCTTCAAGAAGAAAATGAAGGAGCTCGAGAGCGAGGCATGGGAAGACTTCCTGGACATGACCATCAGCCAGGCGATCCTCTGGGCCGGCCACAACATCCAGCCGGAAGAGAAGCCCTCCGAGATCATGGCTTGCGAGCCTTACTTCATCGGCTCCCACTCCGGTGGTTCCGGTGCATGGGTCTGCGGGCCCGAGGACATCGCCCCGCCCGAGTATTTCTGGGGCTACAACCGGATGACCACGGTCAAGGGACTGTTCACCGCGGGTGACGGCTCCGGGGCCTCCAGCCACAAGTTCTCCTCCGGCTCCCATGCAGAGGGCCGGATCGCCGCGAAGGGTGCCATCGCATACATCATGGACAACAACCAGGCACCGAATGTGGACATGGCGAAGGTCGAAGAGCTCAAGAAGAGGGTCCTTCTGCCGCTCGATCTCTTCGAGCAGCACAGCAAAGAGACGAGCGACCGGAACATCAACCCGAACTACAGCATTCCGCGACAGATGATGTACCGGCTCCAGAAGATCATGGACGAGTACGCCGGTGGCGTGTCCTCCTGCTTCGAGACGAACAAGCCGCTGCTGGAGAGAGGCCTCGAGCTGCTTGCCATGCTAAAGGAAGATGCGGAGAAGATGGCAGCAGAGGACCTGAACGAACTGACCCGTTGCTGGGAGAACATCCACAGGATGTGGATCGCCGAGAGCCACGTGCGTCACCTGCTGTTCCGTGAGGAAACCAGGTGGCCGGGCTACTACTATCGCTCCGATTTCAAGAAGATGGACGAAGACAACTGGCACTGCTTCGTCAACTCTGTCTGGGATCCGGCGACCGGCGAGTGGTCACTCAAGAAGGTTCCGATCATCAACCTGCCTGTCGAGTAATGTAGTTGAAGCATCTCGCCTCCAGGCACCCCCACGGGGGTGCCTGGAGGTCTCCTTTTTGCTTCCTGTGACCCAGAAAAAGCGACGGAAGCCTGGGCGCCCTTTGTTCCGGCGAGAAGGGTGTGAGCCATTGCCGAGAACGTGAAGCGGAGAACCGGAACCCCACAAGCGTAGGAGCAAATCAGGATGGGAGACGAAACAATCACGGCCGTCGGGCAGGAGTGCATTCTTGTTGTCGGCGGCGGAATGAGCGGTATTACGACAGCCCTGGAAGCGGCGGAGGTTGGCAAAGAGGTCATCCTCGTTGAAAAGGAGCCCTATCTTGGCGGGCGCGTCGCTCGAACCTATCAATACTTTCCCAAGCTTTGCCCCCCTACTTGCGGACTGGAGATCAATTTCCGCAGAATCAAGGACAACCCGAGAATTCATTTTTTGACTCTGTCGGAAGTCGAGGCTGTCAGCGGTGAGCCGGGAGCCTACGAGGTGACGATCCGTCAGAACCCGAGATACGTGAACGAGAAGTGTACGGCCTGCGGCGACTGCGCCGAGGCGTGCTCCCTCATGATTCCGAATGACTTCAACCTCGATATGGACCAGAGGAAGGCCGCCTATCTCCCGTTTTCCATGGCCTTTCCCATGCGGTATGTGCTGGATCCGCAGATTCTGGGCACCGAGGATGCCGATAAATGCAAAGCCGCCTGCAAATATGATGCAATCGACCTGGACATGCAGCCTCAGACCCTGACGGCCAAGGTGGGGGGGATCGTCGTGGCGACCGGATGGAGGCCCTACGACGCGAAGAAGCTCGACACCCTGGGCTTCGGCCGGCTGCCGAACGTGATCACGAACGTGATGATGGAGCGGCTTGCATCCGTGAACGGACCCACAGAGGGGAAGATCCTGCGTCCCTCGGACAAGAAGCCCGTGGAGAGCGTCGTCTTTGCGCAGTGTGCAGGCTCCCGCGACGAGAATCACCTTGCCTATTGCTCGGGCGTCTGCTGCCTCGCCTCCATGAAGGAGGCCACCTTCGTGCTGGAGCAGAACCCGGAGGCGAAGATCAAAATCTTCTACATCGACGTTCGCGCCATGGGCAAGCTCGAGGATTTCTACGACAAGTACAAGGACGACGAGCGGGTCGAGTTCATCAAGGGCAAGGTTGCCAAGATCGAGGAAGACGCGGCCACACAGGATCCGATCGTGGAGGTGGAAGACACCCTCTCCGGCGAGAAGATCCGCGCCCAGGCCGACATGGTCGTGCTCGCCACCGGTATGGAGCCCACCACGGCGGCGGAAAGGCTGCCCATGGACATTGCCTATGACGAATTCGGGTTCGTCGTTTCCGACGGGTCCCAGAAGGGAATCTACGCTGCTGGATGCGCCAAGCGACCTGTTGACGTGGCCTGCTCGCTGCAGGATGCAACCGGTGCCGCACTGAAGGCCATTCAGTGTCTGAGGAGGTAAAACCTGATGGACAAGAAGATCGGGGTATACATCTGCAGCGGATGCGGGATCGGTGATTCGATCGATGTGGAAGCGCTGGCCAACGTTGCCACCTCGGAAAGCAGTGTGCCGGTGTGCAAGGACCACGCCTTTCTCTGCGGCCCGGAAGGCGCGGAGTTGATCCGCCAGGATATCGCCCAGGAAGGCGTGAACACCGTTGTGATCGCCGCCTGTTCCCGCAGAGCGAAGACGGACGTTTTTTCGTACGACCCTACCCAGGTGATCCTCGACAGGGTGAACATCCGGGAGCATGTCGTCTGGTGTCAGCCTGCCAAGGAAGAAGACACCCAGATGATGGCCGAGGACTATCTTCGTATGAGCCTCGCGAAGGCCGCGAAGATGGAGGTGCCGGAGCCCTACCAGGAGGAGACCAGCAAGACCATCCTCGTCGTGGGCGGAGGCATCACCGGCCTGACGGCGGCCAAGGAGGCGGCTGCGGCCGGCTACGACGTGGTGCTCGTGGAGAAAGAGGCCGAGTTGGGCGGCTACATGAACAAGGTGTACAAGACCCTGCCGAAGAAGCCCCCCTATCTGGAGATGGAGGACCCGAGCATCGGAGACCTCGCTCAGGAAGTGGAGGGGAACGACAAGATCAAGGTCTTCAAGGGTGCGCGGATCGAGAGTACAGCGGGCGCCCCCGGCATGTTCGACGTGACGATCAAGGCGAACGGCTCGTCCGAGACGCTCCGTGCGGGCGCCATCGTCGAGGCGGCCGGCTTCAAGCGCTATGATGCGAGCAAGCTCGGAGAGCTGGGTTACGGGAGCGCGAACGTGGTGACCCATTTCGAGGTGGAAGAGATGGCCAGGGCCGGAAAGCTCGCACGGCCCTCGGACAGCAACGCCCCCAAGAGCGTGGCCTTCATCCAGTGCGCCGGTTCCCGCGATCCGAAGCATCTTCCCTACTGCTCTGCGGTCTGCTGCATGACCTCCCTGAAGCAGGCGAAGTACGTTCGGGAAGCGGATCCGGAGGCGAAGGTCTACATCATCTACAAGGACATGCGGACCCCGGGCCAGAACGAGAACTACTACAAGCAGGTCCAGCAGGACGAGGGCATCTTTCTGACCAAGGGCGAGATCGCCTCCGTGCAGGAGGACGGGGACAAAGGGCTTCGGATCGAGGTGGACAACTCCCTGCTCGGCGAGAAGATCGAGCTCAAGGCGGACATGGTCGTGCTGGCCACCGGCATGGTGCCGGTTACGGCCTTCGGCGAAGAGATCGAGGTCAAGCTGACGGATGAGGACGACAAGAAGAAGGCGGACGAAGAGGTAGAGCCCCCTGCGGACCTGATCATCAAGTCGAACGTCCTGAACCTGACCTACCGGCAGGGGCCGGAGCTTCCCGCACTCAAGTACGGATTTCCGGATTCCCACTACGTGTGTTTCCCTTACGAGAGCCGGCGGACGGGCATCTATCCGGCCGGTTGCGTGCGTCAGCCCATGGACGGCCTGACGGCCATCGACGATGCGACCGGTGCGGCCCTGAAAGCGATCCAGTGTGTGGAAATGACGTCCCGGGGCGAGGCGGTCCACCCCCGTGCGGGCGACATTACCTATCCGGACCTTTTCCTGCAGCGCTGCACCCAGTGCAAGCGCTGCACCGAGGAGTGCCCCTTCGGGACCTACGACGAGGACGAGAAGGGCACGCCCCTGCCGAACCCGACGCGATGCCGGCGCTGCGGCATCTGCATGGGATCCTGCCCGGAGCGGATCATCAGCTTCAAGGACTTCTCGATCGACATCGTCGGCTCCCAGGTCAAGGCCATCGAGGTTCCCGAGGAGGACGAAGAGAAGCCACGGGTGGTCTGCTTCATCTGCGAGAACGACGCCTATCCGGCCCTCGACCTTGCCGGTATCAACCACCTGCACTACTCTCCGTACGTGCGGTTCATTCCACTGCGCTGCCTGGGAGACATCAACCTTGTCTGGATCGCCGACTCCCTCTCGAAGGGCATCGACGGGATCTTCCTGATCGGGTGCAAGTACGGAGATGACTATCAGTGCCACTTCATGAAGGGCTCGGAACTGGCCAACTACCGGATGGGCAAGATCCAGGAGACCCTGGACCGCCTCGTGCTCGAATCGGAGCGCATCAAGCTTCACCAGCTTGCGATCAATGAATACGGCCAGATCCCGGAGCTCATCGGAGAGTTCATGGAGAAACTGGAAGAGGTCGGTCCGAATCCTTACAAGGGCTGGTAGGAGGGTGAGTCCATGACACAGCCGAACCGTATTGAGCCGGATCTGGACTTCGTACGCGAGGTCATCGGATCCGGTGGGGATACTCTGAAGAAGTGCTATCAGTGCGCCACTTGTTCCGTGGTCTGCCAGCTTTCCCCCAACGATGCGCCCTTTCCCCGGAAAGAGATGATCGAGGCCCAGTGGGGGCTCAAGGACAAGCTCGTAAAGGACCCGGACATCTGGCTCTGCCACAACTGCAACGACTGCTCCACCTATTGTCCGCGGGGGGCCAAGCCCGGAGACGTGATGAACGCCCTCCGGAAGAAGGCGATCGAACACTACTCCATCCCCCAGGCGATCGCGAAGCGGGTGGGTGACCCGAAGTCCCTGCCCTTGCTGATTGCCATTCCTGCGATTCTCATCGCGGTCATCATCGGTTTGACGAACCTGTGGTGGCACGGTGAGGGCCCCACGCGGATGGTGCACGGCGAAGAGATCGTGCTCGACGACGTTCTCCGCTCCTGGGAAATGATCCCCTTGTGGGCCGTGGACGTGCTGTTCATCCTGACCGCCCTGTTTGCGGTGACCGTCTTCGTCAGGGGCGTCATGAAGTTCTGGGGAGACCTGGACGCGGGGCGGACCCGGACGATCGGGGTCGTGCCGGCCGCGATCGATGTGGTGAAGGAGCTTGCCACACACAGCAATTTCAAGGAATGCGGCACCAACCAGGACCGCTATCTCGGCCATCTGGGCGTGTTCTACGGCTTCGTGGCCCTCTTCGTGGTGACGTCCTGTGTGTTCGTAGGCCTCTATTTCCTCAACCTGATCGTCCACGTTCCCCTGACACCCTGGCCGCTCTGGAACCCGATCAAGCTTCTCGGCAATCTCGGAGGGATCGCCCTGATAGCGGGATGTTTTCTGCTCATTCGGAGCCGTCTGAACCAGGAGGAGGATACGAGCTCCAGTTCGTACTACGACTGGTTCCTTCTCATCCTCGTCACGGTGGTGGGTGCCTCCGGACTCCTGGCACAGTGGGTCCGCTGGATGGATTTGGGATTTCTCTATTATCTCCTGTACTACGTGCACCTCGTCTCGATATGGATGCTGTTTGCCTACACCCCCTATTCGAAACTCGCCCACCTCGTCTACAGGACCGTGGCCCTGATCCACAACCGGGCCTGCGGCAGAGAGCTGGTCGGGAAGGCGCCTGCCGTCGCCTTTGCTGCGGAGAGTCGGCAGGTGGAAGCGAGCTAGGGGCACGGCCGGGAAGCGGCGCGGTTGCGGGCGAAACCCGGATCGTCTCGCCCCGTGAACCACGGGGCGTTGCTGGAAATACATAGAATACGGAAGACAGAAGGGCAGCCCTGAGGGACAAACGAGAGGAGAAGTGCACCCCCGATTGCAGAGAGAGGAGGTGAACGACAGGAACGAAAGAAGCTTTCGCCTGTGAGAAGAAAGCCATTTTGGGTGGTTGATTCTAGAAATCCTTAAGCGGCAAGGAGGACAAAGGAATGGCATTGAAACACAAAACCCCCATGCTCGACGAGCTGGAATCGGGGCCGTGGCCGAGCTTTGTGAGCGACATGAAGCGGATGGCCGAGAAGAAGCCCGCCTGCGACGACCTTCTTGGGGTCATGGAGCTCTCTTTCGAGGAGAAAGAGGGACACTGGAAGCACGGCGGAATCGTGGGTGTCATGGGCTACGGCGGAGGCGTGATCGGTCGGTACTGCGACCGGCCTGACCTGTTCCCGGAGATCGCCCACTTCCACACCATGCGCATCAATCAGCCCACCGGGAAGTACTACACGACCGAGAAGCTTCGCAAGGTCTGCGACATCTGGGAGAAGTACGGAAGCGGCATGACCAACATGCACGGCTCCACAGGTGACATCATCCTTCTCGGAACCACCACCGACAACCTGGAGCCCTGCTTCCAGGACCTCGCCCACGAGGCGGGTATGGACATCGGCGGTTCCGGATCGGCCCTGCGCTCCCCGTCCGCCTGTCTGGGCAAGAGCCGGTGCGAGTGGTCCTGCATCGACACCCAGGCGATCATCTACGATCTGACCATGACCTATCAGGACGAGTTGCACAGGCCGGCCTGGCCCTACAAGTTCAAGTTCAAGTCCTCCGGATGCCCGAACGACTGCGTGGCGGCCGTGGCGCGGGCCGACTGTTCGATCGTCGGGACCTGGCGGGACGACATCCGGATCGACCAGAAGGCGGTTCAGGCCTATGCAGGTGGCGAGCTCGTCCCCTGCGGTGGTGCACACGGTTCCGAGAAGAAGCCGGTGGACATCCAGAAGGAGGTCATCGATCTCTGTCCCACGAAGTGCATGGCATGGGACGGAAAGAAGCTCGAGATCTTCACCGAGAACTGTGTCCGCTGCATGCACTGCATCAACGTCATGCCGCGAGCCCTCTGGCCGGGGCAGGACACGGGTGCCACCATTCTCATCGGGGGCAAGGCGCCGATCCTGGAAGGAGCCCAGCTCTCGAGCGTGATCATCCCGTTCATCAAGATGGAACCTCCCTACGACGAGTTCAAGGAGTTCGTCGATAAGATGTGGGACTGGTGGGACGAGCACGGCCGGAACCGGGAGCGGATCGGTGAGCTGATCCAGCGGCTCGGCATGCGGGACTTCCTCGAGGCCGTGGAATTGGACCCCGACCCCAGGATGATCAACACGCCGCGTTACAACCCCTACATCTTCTTCAGGGAGGAAGAGGTGGAAGGCGGCTGGACCCGGGATGTTGCGGATTACCGCAAGAGACACCAGGCCTAGGGAGGACAGAGAACCATGGCTGAAAGAGAACGACTGACCGATATTGGCCCCCCCGATTACAAGGAAATGCTTCCCCCCGTCATCAAGGAGAACTTCGGGAAGTGGAAGTATCACGAGATCCTGGAGCCCGGCGTCCTGGTCCATGTGGCCGAGTCCGGCGCCGAGGTGTACACCGTCCGCGTGGGCGGATGCAGGATCATGAGCGTGGAGCACATCCGCGAGATCTGTGAGATCGCGGACAAGCACTGCGACGGGCACCTGCGGTTCACCACCCGGAACAACATCGAGTTCCTGTTGAGCGACAAGTCGAAGGTGGAGCCGCTCAAGAAGGATCTGGCGAGCCGCGGCAACAAGTTCCCGATCGGCGGCACGGGTGCCGGGATCACGAACATCGTCCACACCCAGGGCTGGCTCCACTGCCACACCCCGGCCATCGACGCCTCCGGTGTCGTCAAGGCCGTGATGGACGACCTGTTCGATGACTTCACCTCCATGCGGCTGCCGGCCCAGGTGCGGATCTCCCTGGCCTGCTGCCTGAACATGTGCGGCGCCGTGCACTGCTCGGACATCTCGATCCTGGGGATCCACCGGAAGCCGCCCCTGATCGAGCACTCCCGTCTCGATGCGGTCTGCGAGATCCCCTTGGCCATCGCCGCCTGCCCGACGGCCGCCATCAAGCCGAAGAAGGTGACGCTCGAAGACGGCAAGGAGGTCAAGAGCGTGGAGGTGAACGAGCCCCGCTGCATGTTCTGCGGGAACTGCTACACCATGTGCGCCGCCATGCCGCTGGCCGATGCGCAGGGTGACGGAATCGCCCTGTGGGTGGGAGGCAAGGTGTCCAACTCGAGGACGCCCCCTGCCTTCTCGAAGCTGGCCGTGCCCTTCCTGCCGAACGAGCCGCCGCGCTGGCCTGCGACGGTCAAGGCGGTCCGAAAGATCGTGGAAGCCTACGCAGCAGGCGGAAAGAAGTACGAGCGGGTCGGCGAGTGGATCGACCGGATCGGCTGGGAACGGTTCTTCGAGGTGACGGGAATCGAGTTCAAGCATCAGCACATCGATGACTATCGGCTCGCCATGACCACGTGGAGGACGACCACGCAGTTCAAGTTCTAGCAGGTTGGTTCTCGAACGGTCGTTGGTGTACCCCGTTCTTGTTGAAAAGCTTTGTTCGAATCGTTGCAGAGGGCGGCCCCACAAAGGCCGCCCTTTGTGCTCCTGCAGGTGAAAGGGAAAAGGTGAAAGGTCAAAGGAGAGAAGATCCTTCCTGCGATGGACGACTGGGAAAGCAGGTGTGCATCGTCTTCGTGCGGGCATTGGGCAACTCCCTTTCACCTTTGACCTTTTACCTTTGACCTGAGGTGGTGAATGGGACACGGTGGCTACAACGCCGAATGAGTGAGTGAACAGGGAGGTATGCATTGGCCAAGGGGAAAGAGGAAGAGACCTTTGAGCAATTGAAGCGTCAGCTGCTGGTTCGTCCGGACTCGGCTCCGCTGCACTACAACCTGGGCCTGGCGTATGCAAGGCGTAAGGAGTGGGACGAAGCGATCACCGAGTTCAAGACGGCCCTCGAACTCAACCCGGGCCTCCTGGAAGCGCGGATCAACCTCGGTGGGGTTTACATGCGAAAGGGGAACCTGGAGGCCGCGATCGCAGAGAACAGGAAGGTCCTCGAGATCGATCCGAGGCAGATCAACGCCTACAGCAACCTCGGGTTTCTGCTGGTGCAGCAGGGCAGGATCGAGGAGGGGATCGAGGTCTACGAAAAGGCGCTCACGATCCACAAGAACGTACCGCAGGTCTACGCCAACCTGGGTCATGCGCATCTGTTGAAGGGCGACCTGGACAAGGCGATCGCGGTGAACCTGCAGGCCCTGGAGATTTCGAAGGAGTTCGGCCCGGCGCACAACAACCTGGCCCTTCTGTATGCCAGACGAGGTGACCGGGATACGGCTCGAAAGCATCTGGAAGCCGCCGAGTGCGCCGGATTTCCGGTCATCCGGGAGCTGCGGGACGAGCTGCTGACAGACGACGAGAAGTAGGGAGAGTCATGGGGGAGGATCCTCCGACAGACCGGATCGGGGAAAAGGGCAGCTACGTCAAGCTGCGCTACTTCCTGAAGACCTCCGACGGGGAGTACGTCAAGGGCGACCCGGCGGAGGGGCCTGCCATCCTCGAGGCCTTCACGGGTTACAACCAGCTCCTGCCGGGCCTCGAGAGGCGTCTGGTCGGGAGGAAGGCAGGCCAGAAGATGAAGCCCAGGCTCTCTCCGGACGAGGCCTTCGGCCCCTACCGGCCCGAGCGAGTCAAGGAAAAGGGGTACGACGAGTTCCCGGAGGGAAGACAGCTGGAAGAAGGGAGGTGGGCCGTGGCCCGGGACGACCGCACGGGCGCTGCGTACGGGTATTTCGTGAAGAAGAAGGAAGAGGACAGGGTCGTCCTGGATTTCAACCACCCCCTTGCCGGCAAGGAGCTGGTCTACGACGTCGAGATCCTGGAAGTTCGTCCGGCTACGGAAGAAGAGCAGGCCCTCCTCCGGCCCTGTGAGGGGCCGGAAGGTGAGGGATCGCGAGGTCAAAGGTGAAAGGTAAAAGGTGAAAGCGCTCCTCTGACCTCTCCACGGCGGCTGTCATCCCTAGGGCGTGCATGGAACACGCGGTTCACTGTGCTCAGGGGGGGCCATTCCCTGCGGGGACGAGCTTCGCGGCGGAGCCTCTCAGCACACTGCGCTGAGGGATCCCCGCTTTCGCGGGGACAAGCAAGAAAAAAGGGAAGGAGTCTCCTCCTTCCCTCTCTTCGTGGCCACAGGGAAACAGTTCGAAAGAGCGGGGATACGCGTGCACCCCGCGATCCGGAGTCTACTTGATCTTCGAGTCGACGTCGGCCTCGGCGAGCTGAATCATGGTGGTGCTGCCCGTGGAGTAATACATGAGGGTTCCTTCGGCGATCATCTCGCTGATGACCTTCTTGAACTCCCGGTTCGACATCCCCTCGGGGGCGACCTTTCGCAGGTCGTTCATGTAAAACTTCGTCTTGGTCTTCCCTTTGCTCTTGAAATAATCGAGGACTGCCTGTTTTACGTCTTCGCTCATTCTCGCTCTCCTTTTCTGACGTCCGGCATCCGGATTCGGGGGCGTTATGCGGCAACAGAGAACATCATCAAACGATCCGTGCAGTAGAATAGATCTTTGGCCTGAAAAAGTCAATCAGGGCCGCTGTCAGAAAGCCGTTTTCAGGGGCGCCGGGTGTTTTCGGCGGACTGCGATGTAGGGTAGAATAGGGGCATGGAAGGACACGCGAGATCCGGGTAAGGGGAACTGCCGATGACCTCGGAAGAGGAAAGAAAGAAACGGGAGCTCTTCGAGAGCATGTCGCCTCGCAGGCAGCAGCGAATCCTCAAGAAGGGATATGACAAATGGGAGCCCTTTCTTCCCCCGAAGGAACCTCCTTTCTTCAATCCGGAGGAAAGGGCCAGGGTTCGGAACGCCGCCTTGCGACTCGAGGAGTTCCTTCTCCGGAAGAGCGAGGAAGAGGGAAGGGACGGTCGGCTGGATTCGGCCTATGTCCAGGGGGCCCGTGAGATTTGTTTCGGCCTGAACAGGGGGGAAGAGCGTTTTCGGGGCATGCTGGATTTCTGCCTTTGGCTCAAGGAGAACGATGAAGAGCCATCTTAGTACTCTCATCTTATTACTTCTTACGCCTCCTTTCGCAGCGACGCGAGTTCCTTCTCCAGGGCTTCGATCGCCTTCGGGTGCTTCACGGTGCGGTAGAGGGCCAGGGCTTGCTCGTGGCAGCGGATCGCTCGAGGGATGTCCCCCCGCCTCTTGCAGATGTCCCCCATGTTCGCCCATGTCATGGCTTGCCTGTCCGGGATCGAGAGCTTCTGCCAGCAGTCGAGAGCCTCCTGGAAGTAGGCGAGGGCCTCCCCCTCCCTGCCGGTGAGACGGTGCATCTTGGCGAGACGATCGAGCAGAGAGGCTGTGCCCGCCACGTCATTGTGGTCCCGGCAGGGCCCCAGGGCATCCTCATAATGCGGGATCGCGGCCTCGGGGTCCTTCCGGGCCCAGCAGGTGTCGCCCAGGAGAAGGGATGCCCTGACCCGCCCCTTGACGTCCTCTTGATCCCTGTAGAAGGCAAGGGCGCGCCTGCCCAACGTCTCGGCCGGGTCGGGATCGGCCTGAGCCAGATGGAGCTCGGCCAGCGACAGGGCCACGAGGGCTTCTCCTTCCGGATTCTCGTGTTTCCTGCACAATTCGAGGGATTCCTCCAGCAGGGGGAGGGCCTCCTTCCTCTTACCCCTTTCCCGGTAGGCATCTCCGATCTTGTAGGCGAGGTCGGCGACGAGCTTCTCTTCTCCTCCTTCTCGCGCCTGCAGGAGAAGCTCCTTCATCTCTTTCAGTGAGGCCATGGGGGCTCCTTTGGGTTGTCTGGGGCCGGATCCGGCTAGGTACGCTGGATGTTGACCGGTTCCTCGGATAAAATAGCCCATAAGGGTGGAAAAAGCATCTTGGCTACGGGGGGGCTGCGAGCATGCCCGCCTGCGTGCCCGTGGCCGGGAGGAAAGATCCGTGAGTGAAGATTCGATAGATCACGACGCGCAGGAGAGCCTTCGGGAGATCCGCACGATACTGCTCAAGAAGGGGCTCCTGGAGCCGCATGAGGAATTGGGGGTGCAGATGCTCGAGGATCTGGTGCACTACGCCTATTTCACGGGTTGCATTCCGAAGGCGGACGTGCGGAGGCTCCTGGGTCTCTCGGCGAAAGAGACGAAGGACCGTATCCGGGACTGGAAGAAGTGGCAGGACGGTAACCGAAGCTGCCAGCTGAATCAGAACCCTTTCTACGGGGAGTGGCCGGCCGAGGAAGAGGACGAGCCTCCTTTGAAATGATCCGGGGGAATTGTTATACTTGTAAATAAGTTTACCTGAATACCCCGCATTCGTTCACATGGGCGCGCAAAGCCGAGAGCGGGGTCCTTGAACAAGGGGAGGATGAGGTTTGCCCATATACGAATTCGTTTGCGAGCAGTGCAGGGGACTGACCGAGCTGCTCGTGAGGAATACAGAGGATACGGTCGAGATGAAGTGCTCGGGGTGCGGCTCTTCCGAGCTTCAGCGGGTCCTAAGCCGCGTTCATTCCGTCGTTTCCGACGGCGCCGGTGCGGGAGGTGCGGCCTCGACGGCCGCTTCGCCGCTGGAGCAGAGATCGTGCCCCTCCGGGAGCTGCTCCACGATCACCCTTCCGGGGCATTCTCGCTCCTCCTAGTGTTGTGTCCCAGAAATACCTGTACATATCGGGCGGGGCAAGGGGGAGCCTGCGCAGCTGAGGGCTGCGGGCAATTCCCGTTACCCAGCCATCCAACAAGATTGTCAAGAAGGAGCGAATGATGAAGACTCCTGAGGACGAATCCAAAACCGAATCGGAAGGGCTCCTGGAGAAGGACAGCAAAATACGGTTCCGCTGCAGGCCGGGTCTTTCCTGCTTCACCGCCTGCTGTCGAGACGTCAACATCTTCCTGACGCCTTACGATGTTCTTCGTATGAAGAATCGGCTCGGAAGCCCCTCCCACGAGTTCCTGGACAAGTATACGAAGACCTTGCTCCCACCCGGCGGAGGCATTCCGGTCCTGCAGCTCCTCATGTCGGGAGACGACCGGCGATGTCCTTTCGTGACCGAAGAGGGCTGTACGATCTACGAGGACCGCCCCTGGTCCTGCCGCATGTATCCCCTGGATTGGAGGGGGGATCAGGGAGGTTATTTCTTTCTCGTAGGGAATGACAGGTGCAAGGGCCGTGATGAGCCGGACGAGTGGAAGCTTCTCGATTGGCTGAAGACCCAGGACGTTGCCATGCACGAAGAGATGGACCTGAGGTTTCAAATGGTCACCCGCTACCCGAGGCTCGCGGAGGCGGGCATCGACGACCCCCGGGTGCAGCAGATGTTCCGGATGGCCTGCTACGATCTGGACACCTTCCGGCGATTCGTCTTCGAGACGAAGTTTCTCGAGGTGTTCGATGTGGAGGAACAAGCGATCGAGCAGATCAAGACGGATGAGCTTGCCCTGCTGGAACTCGCCTTTCGATGGATACGGTTCGGGCTGGTTTGCGGAGACGTCCTGCCCATCCGGGAGGAAGTCGCGGAGCGGAAGCGAAAGGAGCTGGGGCTGGAATCCGGGTCTCCGGAGAACCGGGGGGGCAAATAGCCGCGAGGCAATCCGTCATGGCGCAAACGAAAGAGACAGCACGAGAGCAGGGCGGGTCCCCGGGATCTGCCGACGATACCGGGGAGAGGCTCGATCCCTTGCCGAAAGGTGAGACGTACCGGTTTGCCTGCCACCCCGGGGTGAAATGCTTCACCGACTGTTGCAGGGACCTGCACCTCGTCCTGACCCCTTACGACGTGCTGAGGCTCAGGAGGGGCCTAGCCATGGACTCCACGGCCTTTCTCGATCAGCATACGGTTCAGGAGAAGGACCCGAACTGGAAGATCCCCGTGGTCCGGCTGGAGATGAACAATGACCCCGGACGTCCCTGCCCCTTCGTGAGCCCGGAGGGGTGCGCCGTCTACCAGGACCGGCCCGGGGCGTGCAGGGCCTATCCTCTCGGCAGGGCTGTTCGGCGGGCGCCCTCGAGCACGGAACCCCGAGGGGTGGAAGAGGAGCATTTTCTCGTACGGGAACCCCATTGTTTCGGTTTCGAAGAGGGGGACGAGTGGACGGCGGAGACGTGGATGGCGGACCAGGGCCTGGGCATCTACAACGAGATGAACGACCTGTGGATGGACTTCCTCTCCCGGTACAGGCCCGGGAGTCGGGAAGGGCTCGACCCGGCCAAGTGGAAAATGTTCTTCATGGCCTGCTACAGCCTGGACCGTTTTCGAGAATTCGTCTTTGGAACACGGTTTCTGACCCTCTTTGACGTTTCGGAGGAAGAGAAGGAGGAGATGCGCCAGAGCGACGAGGCCCTGCTCCGGTTTGCCTTAAGGTGGCTCGCCTACTCCCTTTTCGGCGACCCGGTGCTCAAACTGCGCGACCCCCAGGGCTAGTGCCCAGTCCCCTTCTTTGCGCCATACACAGTTCGCCGCAACGATTGAATCTGGGAGATTGCCGCGCTTCGCTCGCAACAGGCGCCGCAGATGGGGCTTTTTCAGCGGCCTCCTAGTCGATGATGCCGGGCTTCATGTGATCCGGAGACGCCACCGGAAGAGGGCCGGAGGCCCCGGTGTCCGGATTGATGCTGTGGCGATAGGAGGATTTGGTGCCGTATTTCTCGTCCATCCAGGCCCAGCCGCGAACGTAGTAGCCGCACTCGTCATTGAAGCAGACAAACTTGATTTCCCCGCTCCAGTTGGATTCCTCCGGAGCCTGCCATTTCCGCATCCGTTGGCCGCAGTGGGGGCACACATACTCTTCTTCTGCCATCGATCCATTCTCCTTTTTTTTGCTTCTAGATTGATAGTTTGCCAAAGCGGTTGAAAGGAGTCAAAATATCCCCCGGATTCCCTCTCTGTTGGCCCCGGCTTTCCGCCCCTCTTGTTGACAAGGGCCGAAAGGATGTGTTAAAAAAGACGATTGAAAATGAATGAATAATCATTCAATACTGGGGAAGCATTACACAGCGGTGGGCTGACAGAGTTCCGCTTTGAGCAGCGTTTGAAAAACGAAGCCGCCTGGTTGCCGGTGATGCCCCGTGCAGAAGGATCGCGGGGGGTGAGATTGCGACCCGACTGGCACGGAAGTGAGTTCCGTTCCCTCCCGGTGGTAACCCGACAAAGACGGCATTCAGAATCTCCGGTTCCGAAGAATGCAGAAACCGTTTCCGCGTATGCTTATCGGGGCGTTCCGAGGTGGAGCAGGCAAGACCCTGGTCAGTCTGGGGCTTCTGGCCTCGTGGCGGTCGAAGGGCAAGAGCCTGTCGGTCTTCAAGAAGGGGCCTGACTACATCGACGCCTCGTGGCTTTCCGTTGCTTCCGAGGCTCCCTGCTACAACCTCGACACCTACCTCATGGGGGAGGAGGGTGCCCTGCGCTCCTTTCTGGCGAGGGCACAGGGATCCGAAGTTGCCGTGATCGAGGGGAACCGCGGGCTTTTCGACGGTGTGGATGTGGAGGGCCGGCACAGCTCGGCCGCCTTGGCCAGGCTCCTCGGTCTGTCGGTTTTTCTCGTGGTGGACTGCACCAAGGCGACCCGAACGGTGGCCGCCCTGATCAAAGGCTGCCAGGTGATGGACGAGAACGTAACGATTCAGGGCGTCATTCTGAATCGGGTGGGTACGCAACGTCACGAGAGCATCGTTCGTTCGAGCATCGAGAAGCATTGTGACGTTCCGGTGGTGGGGGCCATCCCGCGAGCCAAGGAGCTTCGGTTCTACGAGCGGCACCTTGGGCTGTTCCCCGCCCAGGAGCACGATGCGGTCGAGGAGACGCTGGGCGCGATCCGTGACCTCATCGAGGCTCATGTAGATATCGACGCTGTCTGGGACGCTGCACAGAGGCATTGCGAAGATGCCCTGCCGCTTCGGGATGCGTGCCCGGAGGAAGCGACGGGAGGGCCCGGCGGACACGCCCCCAGGTTCGCAGGGGTTCGCGTCGGTGTGGTGAGGGACAGGGCCTTTCATTTCTACTACCCGGAGAACATCGAGGCCCTCAGGGACAGGGGGGCAGAGGTTCTGGACGTAGAGGCATCGGAGGACCCGGTCCTCCCGGACGTGGATGCGCTGTACATAGGGGGAGGGTTTCCCGAGACCCAGGCAAAGGCGCTTTCGGAGAACCTGTCCTTCAAGCGATCGCTGCACGAAGCGGTGGAGAGAGGCCTGCCGGTGTACGCGGAATGCGGCGGAGCCATCTATCTGGGAAAGGGCCTGGAATGGCAGGGTCGTATCTACCCGCTCGTAGACGTCTTTCCGATCGTGTACCGGTTCCACGAAAAGCCTCAGGGACACGGGTATACCTTGCTGCGGGTCGAGGAGGAGAACCCCCTCTTTCCGAGAGGGAGCCGGTTGAAGGGGCACGAATTCCACTATGCCGGTATGCAGGACTGGCAGGAGGAGTCCCTCCGCTTCGCGTGCCGGGTGGAGCGGGGTTTCGGGTTCGATGGGTCCAGGGAGGGGCTCTGCTACAAGAACGCCTATGCCACCTTCTCCCATCTTCACGCCCTGGGCGAGTCGCACTGGGCGGATTCTTTCCTGAATCGAGCAGCCACGGGGACTGCTGTATCATAGAGGCAAGGAGCAACCATCACAACAGGCGAAACCTTATCGCGTAGGAGGTAAAGGAAATGCCAACGCAAATGCTGGGCGGAAAAGAAATCGAAGTCGATGAGGATGGATTCATTCAGTCACCGGAAGACTGGAGCGAGGAAGTCGCCGCGGACCTGGCGAAGACCGAAGGCGTCGAGGCGATGGGCGACGATCACTGGAAGCTGGTGAACTACATCCGTGACTACTACCAGAAGTTCGGTATCGCCCCCATGGTCCGGAAGGTCTGCAAGGAATCCGGCTTCAAGCTCAAGTACATCTATGAGCTTTTCCCCTCCGGCCCCGCGAAGGGCGCATGCAAGGTGGCCGGTCTGCCCAAACCCACCGGATGCGTCTAGTTCCCCAGACGCCTCTCGAGGCGTGGGAAGCGAGCCGCAAGGGTGCGTCCCAGATGTCGGGGGCTGCGGGTCCATCGGGCCGGCGGCCCTCGACGAGGTTCTTTCCGGTTGTACCCCGAGGACGTCGGGAGACGCTCCCCAGGGACCTACGCGCATCCGTTGCCCTCGCGACAGAAAGGAAGTCATCAACCCCGTGACGTTGCGCGATTTGCTATCTGGAAAGAGGGCCAGCATCGTCGGAAAATGGTTCGATCGCATCCTCGAATCGTATCCGGAGGACACGTCCAGGTTCCTGAGGAAGGAAAAGGACCCTTTCGCCAATCCGGTGAGAAGCACGATCCTCGAGGGGATGGAAGGGCTGTACGACGAGGTCTTGAAGGACCAGGAGAGCCCTGAGGCCATCAACGAATTCCTGGACAGGGTGATTCGAATCCGGGCGGTCCAGGAGCTCTCCGCTTCTCAAGCACTGGCTTTTGTCTTCTCCCTTAAGGCGATCATCCGAGAAGCGCTGGGCAAGGACATCCGGGAGAATCATCTCCAGGACCAGCTGCTTCTCTTCGAGACGCGTATCGACGATTTGGCGCTTCGTGCCTTCGACGTCTACATGAGTTGCCGTGAGCAGGTTTATGAGCTCAGGGTCAACGAGGTGAAGCGGATGCGAGAACGGGCGTTCCGGCTGTTGGAGCAAACGGATCGTGTCTACCTCAAGAAGAAGAAGAACGAAGAAGCCCCCTCGAGGGATTCGTAATAGGAAATCGGCAGGAAATTCGTATTCATCCTAAGCGAGGTGTCTGTAGATGAATGCCCTGTACGCTCTCTTCGCGGTTGTCGCCCTGGTGCTCATCGCCTTCCTGGGCGTGTCGGCGGCAGGTCTCCAGGTTGTGTTCGGGGTGATCGTCCCGTACGCGGCCATCTCGGTGTTTCTCATCGGGATTGCCTACAGGATGCTCAGGTGGGCCACCGTTCCGGTTCCCTTCCGTATCACCACGACCTGTGGCCAGCAAAAGACGCTCCCCTGGATCAAGTACAGCCCTCTCGAGAGCCCTCCGAACGGCACCTGGACGGCCTTGAGAATGGCGCTGGAGGTGCTCACGTTCCGTTCGCTCTTTCGGAATACGAGCGTTTCTCTGGTCGGTGATGACAAGTCCACCGGAGGGAAACGGATCGTGTACAACCAGAACTTCCTTCTCTGGCTGGGTGCGCTCGCGTTTCACTACTGTTTTCTCGTGATTCTGTTGCGCCACTTCCGCTTCTTCACAGAGCCGGTCGCTTTCTTCGTTCCATGGATCCAGGCCCTGGACGGGTTCTTTCAGGTGGGTTCCCCGCTCGTGTACCTGACGAGCCTGATCATCGTGGCGGCCCTCGGCTATCTTCTCTTTCGAAGGTTCGCGAACCCCCAGGTCCGCTACATCTCTCTGGTCTCCGACTACTTCCCCCTGTTCCTTCTGCTCGGGATCGCGATTTCCGGGATCCTTATGCGCCATTTTTTCAAAGTGGACGTGGTGAAGGCGAAGGAGCTGACCCTGGGGCTGATCGGATTCAACCCGGTCGTTCCCGAGGGGATCGGCGCCCTGTTCTATGTCCATCTCTTCCTTGTCAGCACGCTGGTGGTCTATTTTCCATTCAGCAAGTTGATGCACCTGGGCGGGGTCTTCCTCAGCCCGACACGAAACATGGCAAACGACAACCGCGCGCGGAGGCACATCAATCCCTGGAACTATCCGGTCGAGGTTCACACCTACGAGGAGTGGGAGGAAGAGTTCAGGGACAAAATGGAAGCGGCTGGCCTTCCACTAGAGAAGGGGTAGAAAGATGTCATCAGAAGAACTCGATATCAAACCCGAGGAACTACTCGCCTTCGACTACGACCCTCCCAAGAAGGATTGGATGGATCCTTCTGTTGCCTTCCGAAAGGGGACCTATTGCTACAGCTCTCCCGCGAAGAACGTCGAGTATCTCGGAATGCCGAACCCGAGGGCGTGGCAGCCCACAGACAAAGACTGGAAGCTTCCGGAGAACTGGAAGGAAATCGTTTATGAGGGAATGCGGGATCGGTTGAGCAAGTACCGGTCGTTCCAGGTCTTCATGGATATCTGCGTGCGGTGCGGTGCCTGTTCGGACAAATGCCACTTCTTCATCGGCTCCGGGGACCCGAAGAACATGCCTGTGCTGAGGGCCGAGCTTCTTCGTTCCGTCTACCGGAATGACTTCACCGCCGCGGGGAAGATCCTGG
Organism: uncultured Thermodesulfobacteriota bacterium; assembly: GCA_964479535.1. Classification (GTDB taxonomy): domain Bacteria; phylum Desulfobacterota; class DSWW01; order DSWW01; family DSWW01; genus S015-6. The sequence continues at coordinate 78,632 of CAYZMM010000011.1, read as the reverse complement.
GCAAGCTGGCCGGGGGGAGAGAGCTCACCGAGGAGGTGATCAAGGAGTGGTTCTACTATTTCTATCAGTGCACCGAATGCCGCCGATGTTCGGTCTTCTGTCCCTACGGGATCGATACGGCGGAGATTACGATGATGGGCCGGGAACTTCTGAATCTCCTCGGGATCAACATCACCTGGGCCCTCGAACCGGTCGCCAACTGCCACAGGACGGGAAACCACCTCGGTATCCAGCCGCACACCTTCAAGGACTCCCTTGAGTTCTTCCAGGACGACATCGAGGACATCACCGGGATCAAAGTGGACCTTCCGATCAACAAGAAGGGGGCGGACATCCTCTTCGTCGTACCCTCAGGCGACTACTTCGCAGATCCCGGGACGTTCACGCTGATGGGCTACCTGATGCTCTTTCACGAGCTGGGCCTGAATTACACCTGGAGTGCCTACGCTTCGGAGGGAGGAAACTTCGGGCTCTTCAACTCCCACGAGTTGATGAAACGGCTCAACGCCAAGATCTACGCGGAAGCGAAGCGGCTGGGCGTGAAGTGGATCCTCGGAGGTGAGTGCGGCCACATGTGGCGCGTGGTCAACCAGTACATGGATACGATGAACGGCCCCGCCGACTTCCTGGAGGAGCCGGTCTCGCCCATCACGGGCACCAAGTTCGAGAACGCCAAGAGCACGAAGATGGTCCACATCACGGAGTTTACGGCGGACCTGATCCGGAACAACAAGCTGAAGCTCGATCCGAGCCGCAACGAGAACCTCAGAGTCACCTTCCACGATTCCTGCAACCCCTCCCGGGCCATGGGGCTGCTGGAGGAACCGCGGTACGTCATCAGGAACGTGGTGAACCACTTCTACGAGATGCCGGAAAACACGATCCGTGAACAGACCTACTGTTGCGCCGGCGGTGCGGGCCTGGGCACGGACGAGAACATGGAAATGCGGATGCGCGGAGGCTTCCCGAGAGGGAACGCTCTCCGCTACGTGCAAGAGAAGCACGGTGTCAACCGACTCGCATGCGTGTGCGCCATCGACCGTGCGACGCTCATCCCCCTGGCGGACTACTGGGCCCCCGGGGTGGAAGTGACGGGCGTTCACGAGTTGTTGGCCAACGCTCTGGTCATGAAGGGCGAGAAGGAACGGGAACTCAATATGCGCGGTGATCCCCTCAATGAGACGGAGGATGACGAGGATGTATGATGGAGGAAAGATCATAGCCGGACTCGTGCTCTTCCTGGCGGTCGCCACCTCCCCGATCTGGTACAACGTGGTGACCGGCAAGGCGGACTACAAACCGGAGCCGAAGATCGTCACCCAGGAAAGGGATTGTGTCGAGTCGAAGGAATGGATGGCGGCCATGCACATGACCTTGCTGGACGAGTGGAGAGACGAGGTCGCACGGGAGGGAAAGCGAACGTACGTGGCGACCAGCGGCAAGACCTACAACATGAGCCTTCAGAACACGTGCATGCAGTGTCACCCGAACAAGTCGGAATTCTGCGACCGGTGCCACAACTACGCGAGTGTGAATCCCTATTGCTGGGACTGCCACGTAGAGCCGAAGGAGAAGAGATAATGGGCGTGAATCGAAGAGATTTCTTGAAGATCACCGGGCTGGGGACCCTGGCGGGATTCGGGGGGAAGGCCGCCTCGGACCTGATCTTCAAGGGTCAAGCCGAGGCCCAGGAGACCCGGCACGACGAAGGAGCCCTTCTCGGGAAACGCTGGGCCATGGTGGTGGATACGAAGAAATGCATCGAGAAGATCAACAAGGACGGGTGCAGAGACTGCACCATTGCGTGCCACGCCACCCACAATGTTCCTGATTTCGGAAACCCGAAGGACGAGATCAAGTGGATCTGGCAGGACGAATTCGAGCACGTCCTTCCCAACCAGCACCATCCCTTCGTTTCCGAGAGCCTTCACGGCAAGCCCTTCCTCGCCTTGTGCAACCACTGCGACAACCCTCCCTGTGTCAGGGTGTGCCCCACAAAGGCCACCTTCCGGCGGGAAGACGGGATCGTGATGATGGACTTCCATCGCTGCATCGGCTGCCGGTTCTGTATGGCAGGGTGCCCTTACGGTTCGAGGAGCTTCAACTGGCGCGACCCCCGGCCGTTCATTCAGGATGTCCGAACGGATTTTCCCAGACGCATGCGAGGGGTCGTGGAGAAGTGCAATTTCTGCGCCGAGCGGCTGGCCGTGGGCAAGATCCCGGCCTGTGTCGAGGCGTGCAAGGTCAAGGCGCTCATTTTCGGTGACCTGGAGGATCCGGATTCCGAGGTAAGAAAGATCCTTCACGAACACTACAGCCTCCGGCGGAAACCAGAGCTGGGAACCATGCCACAGGTCTACTATCTCGTGTGAGGGAGCCATGATTGACAAGGCACTGATTGGTGGTCGGAAGTACTATGGGCTCATCGCGGCCCTGCTCGGTGTGATCGGAATAGGGGTCCTCTGTTACCTGTGGCAGTTCTTCTACGGCCTGGGCATCACCGGGCTGAGCCGGGACGTTTCCTGGGGCCTCTATATCGCGCAGTTCACCTTTCTCGTCGGTGTGGCCGCTTCTGCGGTGATGGTGGTCCTGCCCTACTACCTGCACAACTACAAGGTCTTCGGCCGGATCACGGTGCTGGGTGAATTCCTGGCCATCGCCTCCGTGGCGATGTGCATGCTCTTCATCTTCGTGGATATGGGGCAGCCGTTGAGGGTCCTGAATGTGATCCTCCACCCGACGCCGAATTCGGTCATGTTCTGGGATTTCCTGGTTCTCACGGGCTACCTGCTCCTGAATCTGGTGATCGGATGGATCTCGCTGGACTGCGAGCGGAAGGGCGTGGCACCGCCGAAGTGGATCAAGCCCTTTATCTATCTTTCCATCCCCTGGGCCGTGAGCATCCACACGGTTACCGCCTTCCTGTACGCCGGCCTGCCCGGTCGGCACCTTTGGCTGACCGCAATCCTGGCGGCCCGCTTCATTGCTTCCGCCTTTGCCTCCGGGCCTTCCCTCCTCATCATCCTGTGCCTGATCGTGAGGAAGACGACCCGCTTCGATCCGGGCAAAGAGGCGATCCAGACACTGGCCAAGATCGTGACCTATGCGATGATCATCAATGTTTTCTTCCTCGGGCTGGAATTCTTCACCGCCTTCTACAGCCAGATCCCGGGTCACACGCACTCCCTGGTCTACTTGTATGCGGGTCTGGAGGGGCATGGCGGGCTGATCCCCTGGATGTGGACATCCACCGCCCTGGCGGCGGTCGCGCTGGCCTTGCTCATCAATCCGGGAACGCGGAGGAACGAGAACTTCCTCATCGTCGCGGTCGTGTCGGTCTTCTTCTCCACCTGGATCGACAAGGGAATGGGACTGGTCGTGGGCGGGTTCATCCCGAACCCCCTCGAGCACGTTGTGGAGTACACGCCCACGCTGCCCGAGATCGGGATCACCCTCGGGGTGTGGGCCATCGGGTTTCTGATTCTCACGATCCTTTTCAAAATCGCCGTTTCGGTGAAGGAACAAGAAGCGGTCTGAGTGGAGTGTACGTGTTGCAGCGGATGTTGTTGGCCTATGCCTGAAAAGGGCGAACTTACTCACACAGGAGAAACCGATATGTACGAACTCACCATCGACAAGGAAAAGTGCACCGGATGTGGGGAGTGTGTCGATATCTGCCCCTCTGAAGTCCTCGAGCTGAAGGACGAGAAGGCCGAGGTTGCGAACATCGATGAGTGCCTGGGCTGCGAGAGCTGCGTCGAGACGTGCCCGGAATCGGCCATTACACTGACCGAGACCTGATGACCGTACGAGGGCGCATGGACGATTCACCGTTTTCCGTGCGCCCTATCCGTCGGTCCCGGGCCTGACCCTCTCCCATCCCCTTTCCATTCTAGCCAGAAGGCGATCGTCTCCGGCGAGGAACGTGCGCACTCCTTTGGAGTGAAGAAGCCTCCAGAGAATGCGCTTTCGTGCGTCCTGGGACGGCACGGTCTCCTTCAGGCGGCTGCGAATGGCGGCGATTCTCTCCAGGAGCAGACCGTACCTCTCCGGGACGACGCCTTCGAGGTCGCGACGGAGCCAGCGGGCGAAGGCGGGGCACTTGCCGCCCGTCGAAATCGCTATCTGCAGGTCCCCCCGTTCGATTCGAGAGGGAATGTAGACGTTGCAGAGGGAGGGCTGGTCGACCACATTGATCAATCGGCCCGTCCGGTTGGCGTCTGCGAAGACCTGTCGATTCACGGCCGTGTCGTCGGTGGCGGAGATCACGAGGAAGAACCGACCCGCTTCACCGTCACGGTAGGGGCGCGATTCGATCCGGCAGTGGCGCCGGCCGAGCCATTCCTTGAAAGCGGGCAAGAACCCGGGGGCGACAACGGTCAGCAGACATCCTGATCTCTCGAGTCCCCTCGCCTTGCGGAAGGCGACTTCTCCCCCTCCGACAAGGAGTACCGGCTTCCCCTTCAGGTCGAGGGAGACGGGGTAGGTGGACTCGCTTGGAGGACTCATGGATCCTTCTTGCCCATCAGGGTTTCCCGGAGCCGAACCACCTCGCCGATCACGATGATCCCGGGCGGATTCAGTCCGGCTGCTTCCTTCTTCTCTACGATGTCCTCCAGGGTGGCGGTCAGGACCTTCTGCTTCGGATAGGTGCCCCACGTGATGATGCAGATGGGCGTTGCAGGAGGGCGGCCGTGACGAATGAGTTCTGCAACGATCTTCTTCAGGTTGGTCATGCCCATGAGGATGACGAGGGTGCTGTCGTTGGGTGCAATCAGATCGTAGCGGAGTTGGGTAAGGTCCTTGTAGATGGTCTCATGGCCCGTGATGATCGAGGCCATGGAGGAAAACTCCCGGTGCGTGATCGGGATCCCGGCATAAGCGGGCACGGCGGTAGCGGATGTAACGCCGGGGATGACTTCCCACTCGACTCCCTCCTTCACGAGGTGGAGCACCTCCTCCGCACCTCGCCCGAAGACAAAGGGATCGCCCCCCTTCAGCCGAACCACACGCTTCCCCTCCCGGGCCTTCCGAACCATGAGGGCGTTGATCTCGTCCTGAGGAAGGGTGTGGTGATCGCATTCCTTGCCGACGTAGAGCTTCTCCGCCTCCGGAGGGATCTCCGAGAGGATTTCCGGGTGGATCAGGCGGTCGTAGATCACCACATCGGCCGTCTGCAAGAGCCTGAAACCCTTCAGTGTGATCAGGCCGGGATCACCGGGCCCTGCGCCCACGAGATAGACTTTCCCTTGTTCGTTTTCCACCAGAAGCTTCCTCCGCCAGCGCAAAGTTCGTCTTTTAGCGTACCAAACGGGGATGTCCCAATCAATCGGGTGCCGTGCCCTGTTCCATCCCGGCCTTCTTGGGCTCCGTCTCTCCCTCCCCCTACAAAGTCGCCCGGCGAAGGCCGGGATGGAACAGGGCACGGCACCCGAAGCTCGTTGCAGCCCCACGTTTGGCAGAGAGTTGTATCGGAAGCCTGCCTCCTCGGCGGGGCGTGTTGGGAGGTGTCTTCTAGTGGACTCCTTCCAGACAGCCCCCCACCACCGGGGACGGGAGGTGAGGTGGGCTGTCCCCTGACCCCTGAACCCTGAACCCTGCTCTTGCGTCCGGCTGCTGATCGTGGATCCAACCGAGGGTGCTCAGCGGGGGATTTCGCGGGGAGGAGGGAGGGGAAAGATTCGGTCCGGGAACTTGTGATTCCGGAAGCCGACGGCCTCACGCTGGACGATATAGGTGTAGCGAGCCGTTTCGGCCTTTCTTCGTGCTGTCCTGTACCGCTCGATCGCTTCTTCCCGCACGGAGGAGGGACTGGTGTCCAGATGGAAGTCCAGGAACTCTTCCGCAGACCGAAGCCGCCGGAGGGCCTTCTCGAGTCTCTCGCCGGATCTGGCCAGAGCTCCCGCAGCCTCCTTGATCAGGTCGATGTCGGTGGGTGAAAGCTCGCTCGTCTTTCGAGCCAACAGGAACATGGCTACAACCTCACGGACGCGTCACCTGCGTGCGCACTGTGAGCTCCCGGTTCCATCTCGGTGCTCTTGGCCTCCATGTTCCGGCAACGAAGTCCCTCGTCCCTCGGCCGCTGAACGTTGGTGCGGGGAGCGGAGTGCCTCCTGATGCACGCGGGGACTCGGGAAGCCTCCACGAGTCGCCCGGCGGGAACCGAGAGGGAACCGGGAGCTCACAGCCGTCTCGCCCCTGTGAAAAGGCTTCGAGTCATTCTGAAGGTTTTGATGCGCGGGATCAAGTCTGTGCCACCTTCTTTGGACGAGTCTTGATGAGAAGGTCATGCAGGTGAAGTCCCATGGAAGCCTGCGTGCCGACCGTCTTTCCTTCTCCGAAGTCCTGTGTTACTTTTTCTTCTTTGGAGAGGGGAGGGGGAGACGGAGCGCAAGAGACCCGGAACGGAACGGGGTGGGCACTTCGCGGCCTGCGCCGCACAAGATACCAGGGAGGCACTCGAAAAGCGATGGCATCGATCATTGACCTGATCTCCGAGCCGATTCTGGAGTCCCTTGCGCAGCTGCTGGGCGACCCGGTCGCGGACGCCGGAAGTCTTCGGGTGAATCCCACGACCAACCCCAAGTTCGGTGACTACCAGTTCAACGGGGCCATGGGGCTCGCAAAGAAGCTGGGCCGCCCCCCGAGGGAGCTTGCCCAGGATCTGGCGAAGAAACTCGAGAGCGTTTCCTGGCTGGAAAAGGTGGAGGTGGCCGGGCCGGGCTTCGTGAACCTCTGGGTGTCGCGATCCTGGCTGTCCGAGCGTGTCGCCGAGGTCTTTCCCGACGAAAGGATAGGCGTGGAGAGCCCTGGAAAAGGGCGTGCCGTGGTGGTCGATTTCTCGAGCCCGAATGTGGCGAAACCGATGCACATCGGCCACGTCCGCTCCACGATCCTTGGTTATGCCCTGGACAGGATACACCGCTTTCTCGGATTCGACGTCGTAGCGGACAACCACATCGGGGACTGGGGCACCCAGTTCGGTATCCTTCTCGTCGCTTACCGCCTGTTCGGAAACCCCGAGGCCTTCGAAGAGGATCCGATCGAGGAACTCGAGAGGGTTTACGTGAAAGGCTATCAGAGAGCCCAGCAGGATCCGTCGCTCATGGAGCAGGCACGGAGCGAGCTGGTTCGCCTTCAGCAGGGAGAACCCGACAATTACGAGCTGTGGGAGAGGTTCGTTCAGGCCTCCCTTCGAGCGTTCGACAAGATCTATGAACGGCTCGGCATTTCTTTCGATGTCACCCTTGGTGAGAGCTTCTACAACGATCGGCTCCCGGCCGTCGTGGGGGACCTGGAGGCGAGGGGTATTGCGAGCCGGAGCGACGGTGCCCTGGTCGTGTTCCTCGAGGAAGAGGGCCTTCCGCCCTTCATCATCCAGAAGAGCGATGGCGGATTCAATTATGCGACCACGGACATCGCCGCGATGCTCTATCGCATCGAACGCTGGAACCCGTCCAAGATCCTGTACGTCACCGATGAAGGGCAGCAGCTGCATTTTCGACAGCTCTTCGCCGTCGCCCGCCGCATGGGGATCGAGGTGGAGCTGGAGCACATCTGGTTCGGAATCATGCGTCTTCCGGAGGGCAAATTCTCGACCCGGGAGGGGAACGTGATCCGTCTCGACACATTCATGGACGAGGCGGAACGGAGGGCCTATGAAGTCGCCCACCGGCTGAATCCGGGACTGGAAGAGTCGGTGAAGAGGGAAATCGCCCGGAAGGTCGGTTTGGGGGCCTTGCGATATGCGGACATGTGCCAGAACCGGCAGTCCGCCATCGAATTCCGGTGGGAAAAGGCCCTCTCTCTAGAGGGCAATTCGGCTCCTTACCTCCAGTACACGTACGCTCGAATCCAGAGCGTCTTTCGGAAATTCGAAGTGGAATGCAACGGAGGGGACCTCACCGGGGTTCCCGTCCTCCTGGAAGAGGATCTGGAGCATCGCCTTGCAAAGGCGATCCTGGAGTTTCCGGAACACCTCTACCGATCCGCCTCCTCCTTCCGACCGAACCAGCTGACCGATTACCTCTTCGATCTTGCCTCTCTCTACAATCGCTTCTACCAGAATGTTCCTTTCCTGAAGGCGCCCGACGGCATTCGGGAAAGCCGACTGGTCCTCTGTGCGCTGGCCGGGAGGATCATCCGAACCGGCCTGGAGCTTCTGGGGATCGAGGTGCCGGACAAAATGTGAGGTGCGACCGCCCTGTTGCGAGGCGATTTGCTTGGGCTCCGTGTTCCGGCAACATCGTCCCTCGTCCCCCGCAGAGGAGCGGAGGCGCCGGGGAGGCGGATGCGGGGGCTCGTCCGTGGGGACTCGGGAAGCCTCCACGAGTCGCCCTGCACAAATCGCCTCGCAACAGGGCGGTCGCACCCGATGCCTCATCCCCACCATGCCCGTGTGTTTGCGTGTGGATCGACTTGGGCGCAGGGAGAGGCGGCAGAGCATGACCCCTGACCCCTGACCCCTGACCCCGGAACTTGATCCCGAACCGCAACCCGTCGTGCTCCCGCGACCAACTTTCGTGGAACTGGCGCGTCAGCCCGCGTTCCCGATCATCCTGACGAGGAACAGGCTCAGACCTTCCCAGTAGGTGATGACGAGGACCGATCCGATCAACATGGCGACGAAAGGCAGGCAGGCCAGGGTGATCCGGAGGATTCCCTTGTCGAAACGATAGCTGGATATGAAGAGGCCCATGCCCAAGGGGGGTGTGAGATATCCGATCTGCATGTTCGCCAGGAAGACGATGCCGAGGTGGACCATATTGATGCCGTATTCCTGGGCGACGGGGGTGATCAAGGGAACCACCACGACGAGGGCGGAGAAGATATCCAGCAGCATGCCGAGACCGAAGAGGAAGAGGTTGAGAAGGATCAGGAAGAGGAGCCGGGTGCTGATGAACTCCTGGATGAAGTCGAAGATCATCGAGGGCACATCCACATCGATCAGGTAGTTCGTGGAAGCCATGGCCGCAGCCATGATGATCAGAATCCCGCCGACCATGACCATGCTCTCCCGGATGACCTGCTTCAACTGGGAGAGGGAGATCTCCCTGTAGATCAGCACTTCGACGATGAGGGCCCAGAAAGCCGTCACGGCGGCGGCCTCACTCACCGCGAGAAATCCCCAGTAGATGCCTCCAAGCACGATGAGAGGCAGGGGAGCTTCCCATTTCGCCTCCCACAGGGCCTCCCCCATCGCCCTCCAGCGCAGGGGGGATCGTTCGATTCCGGCCCTCGAGGCCACGATCACGCTGAAGGTGCTCAGAACGATGACCATCAGGATTCCCGGAAGCGCCCCCGCAATGAACATGTCGAAGATGGGCGTCTCGGTGATGACCCCGTAGATGATGAGAGGTACGCTCGGCGCAAAGAGCAGGCCCAGGCTTCCGCCGGTGGTGACCAGCCCGAGGGAGAAATCCTCGCTGTATCGTTCCTGCAGCAGAGCGGGGAAGAGAAGCGCACCGAGGGCCACGATGGTCACTCCCGAGGCCCCGGTGAAGGCGGTGAACAGGGAGCAGACGACCACGGACACGACGGCCAGACCGCCCGGCATCCAACCGAAGAAGGCCCGTGAGCACCTGACCAGGCGTTGCGGGGCGTTGCTCTCTCCCAGGAGATAGCCGGCAAAGGTGAACAGGGGAATCGTGATCAGAACGAAGTTGCTCGAGAGTCGGAAGAGATCCGTTCCGACCACGGAAAGACTGGTTCCGTCCGTGTGCCAGCCCCAGAGGGCCACTGCGGCGAAGACGCAGAAGACCGGTGTTCCGAGGAAGAGGCAGACGGCGATGGTGACGATCACCAGCAGGCTGATCATGAGGCGCCGCCCTTCAGGGTGTTGCGCAAGGCGAGGAGGCTGAAGCGGGCGAAACGGAGCGTCATCACCCCGAAGGCCACGGGGAGGGTCAGCAGGGAGGCCCAGTGAGGCAGTCCCGGCATGATGTTGCCCAGAAGGGGATCCTGAAACTCCCTGTAGAAGACGAAGAAGGTCGAGTAGGTGAGCAGCCCGCAGACAAGGGCCGCAAAGGTGTCGCAAAGAAGCCGGGCGGCGGACTTGATCCTGCCCGCGGGCAGAAAACGGGAGATCGCATCGACCGTGATGTGGTTGTGGTCCCGGGTCGCCACCATCGCCCCGGCCAGGGCCACCCAGAGAAGCATCTGGCGCACCAGGGGCTCGATCCAGATCAGGCCTACTCCGAAGACGTTGCGGAGCAGTATCTGGAGAAAGGCGAGAAAGACCATTCCGACCAGAATCAGGATCAGGATGCCGTCTTCCACCTTCGCGAAGAACGCGAAGGCGTTCCTGGGGTTGTGTTCCATGCCAGACCCTGTTGCGAAAGGCTGTCAGGGGTTGGAGCTGCGGTGCTCTCTCAGGAGCTCTTCCAGGCGCCGCAGCGTCTCCAGCTTGAACTCCTTTCCGGCCATCTCCTTCTTGACCTCGTCCATGATCGCCCGCAGCTCCTTCACATCGGCGGCGGAAGGTGTTACGAACGCTATGCCCTGCTTCTTCAGGGTTTCCCGCGATTCCGCGTTGCTCTTTCTTATGTCCGCCTTCAGTTGCCTGAAGGTACGTTCCACGATGGCGTCGACCTCATCCCTGTATTCCGCAGGGATCTTGTCGAAGGCCTCTTCCGTAATCATCAGGAGACCGTATATGTAGAGGAGCGGGACGTCGGTGATGTATTTGATGCGGGTGTGCCATTGGAGAGCGATGGCGCCCACGAAGGAATTCCCCACCGTGTCGATCTGACCGGTCTGCAGGGCGACCATCACATCCGAGATCGTCATCGGGATCGGTGGGACCCCCATCGCCTCGAAGCCGGCCTGTCCGATCGGATCGCCCTGAGGAATCCAGACCTTCTTCCCTCGCAGGTCCTCCCGGCTCGCGATCGGCTCGACGGACATGAGGTATCCGAAGCCCACCTCCAGCCAGCCGAGCACCACGTATCCCCTCTTCTTCAGTTCTTTCTCGAAGAAGGGGCTCATGCGCTCGAAGACGTAGTCGACTTCTTCGTAGTCCTTGAAGAGGAAGGGGATGCTCATGATCTGGAGATCTTCCACCACGGAAGAGGCCTCTCCGGCCGTGAACTCCCCTCCCTGAAGCTCGCCGCTCTCCATCTTCAGGAGCAGGTCGCGGCCCGTGCCCTTCACCCCCCCGTAGTAGATCTTCAGACGCACCTTGCCGTCCGTCTTCTCCTCGATCTCCTCGGCCATCTCCTTGACCAGTCTTGCCGACTCGAAGTTCTCCGGCGTCCTCGTAGCGATCTTGACACGCACCGCGAGGGCGGGTTCGGCGGTCAACACCACCGCAAGAAGGATCAGTTTGAGCCCCAGCAAGGGCATGCATCGTTTCATTTTCCTGGCTCCCTGGTGTCCTGTCCCAGAAATAGCTGTACAAAGAGTCGTGCTGTAATTGGGGACAGCCACCGATTTCCTCACTGCGCCAACCGTCCATCCAGGCCGAGGAAATCGGTGGCTGTCCCCAATTACGCCCCAGCGCTAAAGTCGCATATCTGTGCACCTTTATTTCTGGGACAGGACGCTAGTCGAAGTACTCCTCTGCCCGGGCCTCCGCCATCAGGCTGCGTGCCTGATCTTTTGCGAGGGTGTTGACGAGGGTCAACTCCGGAACGGCGTCCGCGGGCGATTCCAGAACGGTGTTCAGAAGGTCGAAAAAAAGCTCTTTCTCGTACATGAGCTTCGCGTAGCTGCTTGCGTACATGACGTACGTGGTGAGGAGCCGTCCCTGGCCGATCTCGAGGGCTCTCTCGAAGTGCGCCCTCGCCTCCTCCGGCTTTCCCCCGAGGGAAGGGGGGCGGATGGTCAGAAGAACGCCCATGATGGTGTGGGAGGCTCCGTAGTAGAAGGTTTCGTCCAGCTCGATCACGGTCTCGATCAGGGCACGCACTTTCGGCAGGTCTGCGACCGCGTCCATCGAATCGGCGTGGGCCTGTATCCAGCCCGCCCAGCTGGTGGCCGCGTAGAAGACGTAGGGGACATCCTTCGTCCTGAAGGCGTCCAGGCAGGTGACGAATTCCGGGTAGGGTTCATCGTTCACCCTGGCGAATTCCTTCCTGTGAAGGCTCAGGGCTCGAAAGGCGTAGTCCTTTGCCTTCCGGGCGAGCCTCTTGTTTCTCTCCGGGTGCTCCCTTCCGACGAAGGCAGCGGTGTAGGCGGAATAGGCCTGAGCCCCGGCAAGCAGGATGTCCTTGTTATCGGGGCTGTGTTCGATGAGCCCGTCCAGAAGGAGGAGGAAGGCGGGCGTGCCCTGTTCGGCGATGACGAGATCTTCCTGTTGCATGAAAGAGCGCGTGAGATCATCGAAGAGCGGTTTCGTGAAATGTCCGACAATCCTTCCACAACCGCCGGCGAGGCCGGGCAGGACCAAGGCGAACAGAAGCAAGCGTCTGCGTCGGGAACAGGAGGTCATATCGAGAAAGCGCTTAAATTCCAATCAGTTAATGCCTGAACAGATCCTGATAACAGAATCCGCCCGGGAAGTCAAAAGCGATCCCCTTCCGGAAGGGGTGGACGCGCACCCTGAGGATGAGATTGTGCGAAGGGCTGGCAGGATTCAGGAGAGCGTAAGGGCCTGTCTACCACTTGAGGTTCAGGCCGAGCCAGGTCGTGAAGTCCCACAAGGGGATCTCGTCGACCACGGTTTGGAATGCGTGGGTGTACACCATCTTCACGTTCAGGTAGACGTCCCGGGACAAGCGGGAGATCCACTCCGTGTTGCATGTCGAACTGCCGGTTACGTCGACATCCTCGAGTTGGATCGGCATCTCGCCTTCGTGCAGGAAATAGGGGCCCAGGCCCACGCCGACGGACTGGGAAAGCAGTTGGCTCTCGTACAGGTTGTATTTCATCGAGAAGGACAAAGGAAAGGTGTTGATGCTGCGCGCTTCGCTCGATTCCGCGGTTTCGTCACTGAAGCGGAGCTTGTAGCCGCTCTCTATCCCCAGCGAGAAACCGGTGGGAAACGACCATTCCACCGAGACCGAGGGTGGAACCCCCGGGTCGTACAGGGACTCGAAATCGGAAGCTTGCGCCAGCTCGTAGGCGACAGCAGCGCCGGGTGCCGCGATCAGGAGGCACAGCGCCAGAAGAGCCCGCACGGGCCATTCCGTCCGAAGCCGTTCGCATGTCCTGCTCTCGCGCTTCTCGCTCGTCAGAAGCATGGAGTCACCCCGGATCTGATTTCCACGGTTCTGTTCCGACGGCCCACAACACGAAGCAACTTCTGAGCCAGTATGGGCCGAATCGACGAATTTCTTAAAACACATATAATCCAATGGCTTATGTATCTGCCCGGTCGGCCTCTGCCCTGCCCCGAGGACCGAATTGTGACACCCTGTTACGAAAAAGCTACATAGTTGCCGGCGTCGTGTCCCGGCATTGTCTTCTCTCATGGACTTTGGCATAATGATGGACCAATCGGCAAAAGAGTCTAATTTTATGGATAACGACAAAAAAGTCAATACATAGACAGCGAAATTTCCCCGGCCGCTGCGCCAGCCGGCCGCCCGCTCCAGGTGCCGCGGACCGCATCGGCATGTTTCTCGACAGCCCTGCGCAGGTTCCCCTGGTCCTCAGGGAGCACGCGAATGCCTCCCATCCGCAAGGATTTCGGACCGCTTCCCTAGGGACGACGTCCCTCCCGGGAGCGCCGGCCCGTGCGACGCATCCCCGGCCGGGATTCGGTGGAGGGCAGCATCAAAGAGGGGCAAGCGATGGGAGCCCCCTGCGGAAGGCCGAAAGGCATGAAGATCTGGTACAGGCTCAAGAACAGCGGATACCGCTTTCGGGTGTACCTCTTTGCCGGGTTGCTGGTGTTTCTCGTCGCCACGAGCCTCGCCTTCTCCTTCGGTGTGAGCTGGTACTCGAAACGGCTCTTCGCGCTGATCGTTGAGAAGGGTTTCAAGGCGCGGGAGACGGAGCGTACGCTGGTCGATCTTCTGGTTTCCATGGACCGGAACCGAAAGAAGTACTTTCTCCTGGAGAAACCGGAATACGGACGAATGTTCCGGGAGGATTCGCGATCGTTCCGAAAGCAGCTCTCCCGGCTGGAAGAGTTCGGATTGTCGGAGCGGGAAGTCCCCACCTTCCTCGAACTCAGGGAGAAGTTCGAGGACTACCTGCAGAAGGACCCTTTTGTTGCCGGCGAGGCGCCTTCCGCCATCGAGAGCGTCTCGGATCTGCCTCTCGAGGAGCTCCGACATCTGCTCCGCCACCTTCTCGAACTCAACGAGGAGGGCATGGACCTGCGTATTGCCCAGATGAATCTGCTGGAACAAAGGGTCTTTCAGCTCGTGGTCCTTGGCGCGATCGTCTCCCTCTTGGCCGCCGCCCTGCTTTCGTTCCTGTTGATCCGATCGATCACGCGGCCCATCGATCTGTTGCGAAAGGGGACGCAGGAAATCGCGGAAGGAAAGTTCATGCATCGGGTGGCCCTGGCCACCACGGGGGAGCTCGGGGACCTGGCCGATTCGTTCAATGAGATGGCGCACCAACTCAAGAAGCTGGACGAGATGAAGGCGGACTTCATGGCCCTTGTTTCCCATGAGCTCAAGACGCCCCTGACTTCCATGAAGGAGGCGGTGGGCCTCATGCTGGAGGGGGCCGTCGGGCCGATCAGTCCGAAGCAGAAGCGATTGCTCCTCATCAATGCCGCCGGCATCGATAAACTGACAGGCTTCGTGGAGGACATCCTGAACCTGACGACCATGGAGGGGGGGATGACCCCGCTCTACTCCACCCGGTTCGACATGCAGGGCCTGTTGCAGCGAAAAATCGACACCTTTCGCCTCCTTGCCGACAAGAAGCGGATCCGGCTGTCCGCCTCCTACACGCCCGACCCGCTGCCGCCGGTCGTTGCGGATGCTGAGCGGGTGGAACAGGTATTTGCCAACCTGTTGAGCAACGCGATCTTCCACACCCCGGAGGGAGGGGAGGTTGCGTTTCAGGTGGAGTCCACGCCCGGCAAGTCCCTTCCGGAGCGCGTCAAGGAGGGATTGAAGGTCGAATCATCGAAGCAGTGGCTCAAGATCCGGGTCACGGACACGGGAGAGGGCATTCCGAGAGAAGAGTGGAACCGGGTGTTCGACAAGTTCTACCAGATCAAGAAAAGCTCCAATCCGGGGAGCGGGCTCGGCTTGACGATCGCGCGGCATATCGTGGAAGCCCACGGAGGGAGCATTTGGGTGGAGGACGCCTCTTCCGACGGAGCCGCCTTCGTCTTTGTGCTTCCCCAGCCGGAAGTGACGAGGGAGAAGAGTGCACGAGAAGAAACGAGTGGCGGCAGACTCCAACTACAGAATCCCTGAGGGGGGTTGCTTTGACCAGAGGAAGAACGACGCGGGCGGGCAGGACGGGTTTCGCCCCTCGGATGCGAATCGGCTTGTGCCTTTGGGGCGGGGTATGCCTTCTGGCGGTTTCCTGTGCCGGGCCTTTCGAGGAGGTCCGTGTGGAGGAACAGGCCGTTGAGAGCGGACCGGAGAAGGATGCGGCCCTTTCCCTGCGTGAGGCGGAGTTCCGCTTCGCCATGGAGATGCTCGAAAACGGAGATCTAGAGGGAGCCCGTGAGACCTTGTCCGGAATCGCGGAGCGAGAAGAAAGCGGGAACGTGGCGCCGGCAATCGAGTTCGCCCTCGGTGTGATCAAGCTCCTGGAGATGGAGGATCTCGGGAGGATGCGCGCGTGCAGGGACTACTTCCGGGCCTTTGCAGACCGGCACCCGAGCGGACCCTATCAGGAAAACGCGGAAAGAATCGTCCAGGTGCTCGACCGTCACATCCGGCGGGCTCAGAAGGAGCAGTCGCGGATCCGGGAGCTGACCCTTCAGCTGAGTGAGCAGGAGAAGGTCATCCAGAACCTGAAGTACAAGATAGAGAAACTGGAAGAAATCCATCGGGAGACGGAAGAGAAGAGACATCTCCTCGACGGGGAGTAACGAAGCCCTGGAGGAGCGTCGCGAACAGAGGTGGAACGCCATGGCGAACATAATGGTCGTCGACGACGACACGAACATCCTGGAAGTCATCCGTACCCGGCTCGAGGCGAACGATTACTATGTCGAGGTTCAGTCCGATCCCCGTGACGCGCTGGAGAGTTTGAAGGAGAAGGAATTCGACGTGATCGTGAGCGACATCAGGATGCCTCACATGGATGGCATGGAGTTTCTGCGACGGGTCCAGAGGCTCAGATGGGATGTGCCGGTGATCATGCTTACCGCCTACGGCACGATACCGAGCGCTGTGGACGCGATGAAGCTCGGCGCCTTCCATTACCTGACAAAGCCTTTCGAGGGCAGGCACCTCCTCACGGAGATCGAAGACGCGCTGGCGGAGCGTGGCCGAAGACAGGAGCCGGCGGTCGGCAAGATCGGCAAGTACTTCCCGGGTGTCTACGGGGTCAGCCCGACCATGAAGACCCTCTATCCCCTTCTCGACAGAATCATCCAGAGTGATTCCACGGTTCTCATCCAGGGGGAGAGCGGAACGGGCAAGGAACTGGTCGCTCAGATGATCCATTACAACGGAAAGCGACGGGACAGGCGTTTCGTGGTCATGGACTGCGGGGCGACGCCCGGGTCCCTCATCGAGAGCGAGCTGTTCGGCCACACGAAGGGTTCCTTCACGAACGCCACGGAGACCCGGATGGGCCTGTTCGAAATGGCCCACGAGGGGACTCTCTTCCTGGATGAGATCAGCAGCCTGCCCCTGGACCTCCAAACGAGGCTCTTGCGCGTGCTCCAGTCGGGTCAGATCAAGAGGGTTGGGGAAAGCGTCATGAAGAGGGTGGACGTGCGGGTCGTGGGCGCCACGAATCTGGACCTGAAAGAGCAGGTTCAGAAAGGCGGGTTCCGACTGGATTTGTACTACCGGCTGGCGGTGTTGAAGATCGATCTTCCGCCCCTGAGGGAAAGGAAGGAAGACATCCCCCTCCTGGCCGAGTATTTCCTTCAGACCTTTTCCCACAAGATGAGGAAGGATCCCCTGACATGGGGAGAAGGGGTGATGGAAGCGCTCGTGGACTCGGACTGGATCGGGAACATCCGCGAGTTGAAGAACATCATCGAGGCGGCGGTGGTTCTCTGCCAGGGTGACGTCCTCACGATGGAGGACCTGGAATGGGCCGGCTTTTCTCAGGAAGAGGCCCACCAGAGCCTGCTGCCCGGCCTCAATCCCGCCCAGCTCTCCTTGCCGGAATACCTCGAACGGCAGGAGAGGGACCTGATCCTGACGGCCCTGCAGGAGAACAACTGGGTGCAGAAGGATGCGGCCGAGCAATTGGGGATCAGCGCCCGGGTTCTCTGCTACAAGCTGAAGAAGCTGAAGATCGACGCGTCTTCCGGCGGCACGCTCTGACCCTTCGGCAGAGAGCCGAAACGGGACAGCAGGATCCCACTCACCATTTGATCACGGTGGCCCCCCAAGTGAAGCCCGCGCCGAAGGCGACCAGGACGATGTAGTCCCCCTCTCCGAAAGCGCCCTGTTCGAGGGCCTCTCCCAGGGCGATCGGAATCGATCCCGCCGTGGTGTTTCCGTATTTGTCGATGTTGCTGAAGAACTTCTCTTCCGGCACCTCCAGCTTCGCCGCGCTGAACTGGTTGATTCGGAGGTTTGCCTGGTGGGGGATGAAGAGCTTGATCTGATCGAGTGAGAGCCCGTTGAAGGCGAGGGCCTCCTCGATCACCTCGGGCATCTTGGTGACCGCCATTCGGAAGACCTTTCTGCCTTGCATCTTGGGCCAGATGTGACCCTCTTCGATCGTTTCGGGCGTGATGTAGGGCTTCTTGCTGATGTCCCAGATGTCGAGCTTCAGGGCCTCCGCGTAGCGTCCGTCCGCGTGGAGGTGAGAGGAGAGGATGCCCCGATCCGGGTCCTCCGACGGTCCGACGATCACCGCGCCGGCTCCGTCTCCGAAGAGGACCGTCACGTCTCTGCCCTGTTTCGTGTAGCTGAGTGCACTGGAGTGCACCTCGGAACCCACAACGAGGATCCTCCTGTACATTCCGATCCGGACGAAGGCGTCCGCCACCGAGAGGCTGTAGATGAAGCCGCTGCACTGGTTCCGAATGTCGAGGCAGCCCACTTCCGGTACACCGAGCTTCTCCTGGAGATAGCAGGCCGTTCCCGGGAAGTGATGGTCCGGGCTCAAGGTGGCGAGGATGATGAAGTCCAGGTCCTCCGCCTTCATCCCTGCGTTCTCGAGGGCCCGATGGGTCGCTTCCAGCGCCAGGTCCGAGCAGGAGACACCCTCGTCTGCGTAACGCCTCTCCACGATGCCGGAGCGGTCCTGGATCCACTCGTCGGTCGTTTCGAACAACTTCTCGAGATCGAAGTTC
The DNA here is from genome assembly GCA_964479535.1 of uncultured Thermodesulfobacteriota bacterium. Taxonomy (GTDB): domain Bacteria; phylum Desulfobacterota; class DSWW01; order DSWW01; family DSWW01; genus S015-6. The sequence goes on along the minus strand of CAYZMM010000011.1, from coordinate 60,283 downwards.
GTTACGCGGCGTTCCGGCAGGAAACGCCCCATCCCGAGAATCCTTGACCTTGTCATCGGATGGTCTCCTCCATTGCCCCGCCCGAATGTGTAAAGGTATCTGTGAGACACAACACTAGGGCGGCGCCTCCGGCTGGATTTCTTCCACGGAGATCGACGTCCTTACGGTTCCGGACAGGGCGAGCTTCTCGAGCAGGGAAACCGTGGTCTCGGTGGGGAAGAGGATACGGAAGAGCCGGCGGTGGATCCGGTCCCGGCCGGGGGAGTCTGAATCTCCCGGGAGCGGCTGCACGGGCAGGGGTACCGGCCCCTGAATCCGTGCACCGGTTCCATCGATCTTTCGGTAGACTTTTTCGGTTTCCTTGTCCAGAAGCTTCGGGTCCTCGGCCTCCAGGTAGAGGAGGATTCTGCTCTGCCACCGATCCGAAGACCCGAGGGGCCCGACCCGTTTCCGCCTCTTTTTGTGCCTGGCCGCTGAATCGGTCTTTCGGATCCGTTTTCCCACTCTCAAGGTGCTTTCAAAGAGGTTTTCTCGCCGAGATTGTAGAGAGTCCAGGGCAAGATTGCAAGGTGGAGAGGCTGTGGACAGGGCTGTGTTGCTTGCGGTCTGACAGCGTGCTACATTCGGCTCGACAGGGAAGGACGCGAACGCCCAGAAGGGGAGCGGGGATGCGAAGATCGATTCGACATCGGGACGTGAGCGGGTCGAACCACGGGACGGCGGCAGGGTCTCTGCCCGCGTGCGGGAAGTCCGGGGGCCCGATCCGGACGCGAGGGCTGACCCTTCCGGTCTTCCTCTGCCTTCTCGCGGCGGCGACCGGCTGCGCACGAACCGGGGTTCAGTACGAAGAGGTCTTTCGTGACGACCGAATGCGCATCCGGCTGGCCGAGAGGGAGGACAAGGCCGAGCAGCGAATCTACGAACATCCGTGGAACGTCCACGTCGAGGTGCTGGATGACATGCTCGAATCGGTCAAATACAAGAAGGGAAAGGTGGTCATCGGGGGTGGGCAGCTTCGGGACGCCTTCCCCGCCTTCCCGCGACGGGCCATGCTGAAGCACATCCAGGGTGCGTTCGCGCGGGCCGGGCGGCACCAGACCGTGGACTTCTCCTTCGTACACACCGAGAGCTCCCTGAAGATCTTTCGGCGCACCTACCTGACCGACGGGATCATGTTCCGGAAGGGGGGTAGGCTGAACATCGCATTCCGGAATCTCGCCTTCGAAGAGATCGGCGGCGAAGAAGAGCGCCACTACGAGCCGAACAGGGCCGACCCGCTCGAATCACCCATGCGGACGAGCTGGACCCTGGTGGCGGGTGACGGGCAGTCGCTCGTGGAACGGCCGGGCTCGGGCATCCTCGGGTCCGGCACCTACACGAACTGGATTCGGCTGGACCTCTCCTGGCCCTGGGGCATCGAAGACGAGGCGATCATCGAGAAGACGATGCCCGGCCGGGCGGACGATCTCGAACCCTCTCCGGATGGCGGATTCACGCTTCCCGATCCTGCGGCACCGGGCAGGGCGGAAATCGAGGAGCGGCTTCGGTTTCTCGAGGAACTCCGCCGCGACGGAATGATCGCGGAGAGGACCTACATCCAGAAGAAGCGGGAACTGGAACGCATGCTCGAAGACCCGGATACCCCTTGATTCTATTTGTATTTCCGGCTTCGCGCAAATTCTCCTTGATCTGCGGCACGGCTTCGTGCTATCCAGGCTATGCCTCTAATAGAGGGCACTCTTCGCAATGAAATCTTTCCTCCCGGCCGGGGCCATCCGAACCTTCTGGAGCCGAAAGAGCCGTGTCTCTACGTGAAGCCATGCTGGGCCTGCTCGACGACGGGCCCATGACCGGGTACGAAATCAAGCAGTTCTTCCGGAAGGTGATTCGCCATTTCTGGAGCGTGAGCGACGGCCAGCTCTATCCGACCCTGAAGAAGATGCACGAGGAAGACCTGATCAGCCTGCAGGTGGTGGAACAGAAGGGCACGGCGAACAAGCACGTGTATTCGATCACGGAAAAGGGCCGGGAAAGATTCGGGCGGTGGCTCTGCGAGCCGGTGACCAAGTTCGAGGAGTTGAAGGAACCCTTCGTTCTCAAGGTCTTCTTCTTCAACAAGCTCTCCCGGGAGCGGATCCTGGAGCATCTGCATACCCAGCGGGATCTTCACGCCCGCATCCTGGAGGAAATCCGGGGTGTCCGTGATGCGTACGAGGAAAGGGTGAGCCCCTATCAGAGAATGATCGGGTATGCGGGCATTCTCTATGTGGAGGTTCGACTTCTCTGGATCGCCCGCATGATCGAAATGGTCGAGCAGGGTCAGGTCGAGTCGAAGCCCGGCCTCTATACCGAGGAAATGGTCGAGGTGGGCAAGCGCTTCTTCGAAGAAGTGTTCTCCAAGCAGCCCTCACAGGAATTCCGGCAATGGCTGGACAGGGCGAGGAGGTAGACATGGAGCTGGCGGTAGAGAGCCTCAAGTGCATCGGTTGTCGTATCTGCGAATACGCCTGCAACTATCATCACGACACCGACTGTTCCTCCATCGGGGCGAGCCTCATGCTGCACCGGTCCGAGAAGAGGGGCTACTTCGGCATGATGGTGAAGCGGGAGAAGGATCTCCTCCTGGCCCGGCCCGAAGGGCCGGAGGTCGTCCCCCCGGGGGAACAGGTCGACGGGGCCGGAGCGAGCAGCAAGCCGATCCTGATGCGTGCCCCCTGTGACCTGTGTGAAGACGAGGAAGAGCCCTTCTGTGTGAAGGCCTGCCCCACCGGTTGTCTCACGCTGGTGGAATCCTGAGAAGCTCGAGCGGGGGTGCGAATCATGGACCTTGAGAACGCCTATATGGGACGGATCCTTCTCGTGGATCTGAACGAGGGCACCTGTGAAGAAGAGGAACTCACCGAAGAGATGGTGAGCGAACACATCGGCGGGACGGCGATCAACCTCGCCCTCTACAAGCAGTACGCCGATCGGAATCCGATCGTCTTCGGGACGGGTCTGCTCACCGGCACCTTTGCGCCGAGCAGCTGTGCCGGTGCCCTGACCGGCAAGAGCCCGGTCACCGGAAGAGTCTGCCACGTGCCCCTGGCCTGGCAGACGGCCGTGGAGCTGAAATACAGTGGATACGATTTCCTTGTCGTCCTGGGAGAATCGGACAAGCCGGTCAGACTCTGGCTCCACGACGAGCTGGCGGATCTTGCAGACGCAGGGGATGTGTGGGGCAAGAATGTCTGGGAGACGACGGACTTGCTCCGCCTCGAGCACGGGGACGATTATGTGCAGCTCATCGTCGCAGGCCCCGGGGGGGAGAAGGGCTGCGGGATCGCCCAGGTGTCGGAAGGCGCATGGGGGAGTCGCGATGTCTTCGGGATGGGCCTCGCCATGGGGGCGAAGAAGCTCAAGGCGGTCGCCATGCGCGGTCTGGGAAGCCTGGAGGTGGCGGAGGGGTTCTTTGAAGATTGCATTGAGGTGCAAGAGGAACTTCGAAAGGGCGCGATCTTCCGGAAGCAGGGGCTCCTGGCGCTGCTGGAGTCCGCCGGGGTGGACGCTTCGGACCTGGAGCCGATCCGGCGGAAGGTGCACCGGCATTCCGCCTCCTTCAATTGCGCCTATGCGGCCAACACGTTCCTGATGATCGATGAGGCTCCGGACATGCTCGAGGAGTCGAAGAAGGACGAGCCCGGTCTCCTGCTGACCGACCCGGCGGGCGTGATCTCTTTGCTCTTCCTCAAGGAAGGGCTTCCGGTCGTGCTCCGCGAAATCAACCGTCTCGGCCTGGATCCGGTTGCCTGTGGTGCGCTGCTCAAGAAGGAAGGTGTCGCCGCTGCGGACGACGCGGTGAAAAGGGTTCAGGCCCTCGCCGAAGAGGCAGGGGACCTGGACAAGGCAGGCGTGGAAAACGTGCGGGGAGCCGCACCTTGGCCTCTTTCCGAGACCCTGGAGGCACGCCTGATCCAGGCCGCCTCTGTTTTCAGCCACGCCGTGCCGCTGCGTCCGCTGGGTGGGGGATGGGCGGATGCATCGGTCGGCGAGGACCCGGTGGAAAGGGCACAGTGGTGGCTCGACCGAATGGCGGTCTCTTCGATACTCGGGATCTGTCCGGTTGCGGCCCTGCTCGTGCCCGCGTTCGCCGTCGAAAAGATGGCCGATCTGGGGGCAAAGGCGGTCGATTGGGGGGAACTGACCGCGGATTCTCTTCTGAAGCAGGCCCGGAAGCTGGTCAAGGAAACACATGCTCTCGAAGAGGGAGGCGGTACGGTTCCGTCCTCATGGGCTTCGGCCGACCTGGACGGAGCCCTCGAGAAGCTGCGGCAGGCATGGGACGGGTGAATGTAACGGAGAGGGATCAGGGGCCAGGGATCAGGCCCCGAGTCCATCGCCAGCGGGATCACGGAGCGAAGGGGTGCGGCAGGCACGATAGGTATGGAACGCAGCTCGGACAGCTTGCGTGTCGGTGTGTACGTGGGGGAGGGCGCGTCCCATTCATGGACCTGGTTCGTCGACCTCATGGAGACGTACGGCTACGGCCGTGTCCGCCTGATCCGGGAGGATGACTTCCCATCGCGCGCTCCGGAGCAGGACATTCTGCTCGTTTCCGGAGGCGACACCTTCGCCGTTGCCCGCGCACTGGAGCCGCAGGGTGCTCGAGCCCTCCGGGATTTCCTGGAGAGGGGAGGGCTGTACATCGGCTCCTGCGCAGGGGCGTACCTTCCGCTGAATTCGTCCAAGCCTCCGCTGAACATCTTCAATTTCGTCCAGTGCAGGATCAACAACCTGACCCGCGACCTGCCTCCCGTCCGTCAGCTCCCCCTGAAGTTCTCGACCCGGTACGGTTGCGATTTCATCTATCACCCCGTTCGGGAGGATGTGCGCATCCGCATGGAGGAGGGCTTTCCCGTCTGGGGAGGCCGGGAAATCAGCGTGCCTCTTTACGGGGGGCCGCCCCTGAACCTTTCGGAGGATGTGGTGCCCAGGGCCTTCTACACCGGTTTCACGGAAAAGACCCGCTTCCTGACCGACCGGGAGATCGCCGAGACCGTCTACGTGGGGAAGGTGGCGGCATGCGAGAAGGCCTTCGGCGCGGGGCGCATGGTCCTTCTGGGGCCCCACTTCGAGCACCCCTGGTTTCCGGAAGGCAACGACATCATCCATCAATGGATCGAGTCGCACGTCCATCCGGAGAGGCCGGCCGAAGCACCGAAGACGGGGAAGAAGCCGAAGAAGAAGAGAAGCGGTCAGGCCCGATCGGAGGTTCTCTCCCCGCACCTGCAGAGGGACCTGAAGCGGGAGATCAGCAACATGCGGATCCGTGCTCAGGCCATGACGCGCCGGAGCGTTCACTGGCGGATCGGGGCGAAGGTCTACGAGCCGGAGAAGATCCTGCACTTCCTGGAGGCGATCTGGAAGAGGCTCACGCGTGCCCGCAATCGCGGCGCGTGCACCGTTGCGGAGAGCTTTCAGGAAGAGCTCGTCGGTCGGGCCGTCGACTGCAACGGGCTGCTCAAGACGCTCGGCGCGAAGATCGATTCGGGGGAGGAGAGCGAGGCCCTCGCGGAAGAGATGTTTGCCCGTCTGCGGGCCCTCGTCGTGGACTTTCTCGGAATCTATTTCGACGGTGCCACAGGGGAAGAGGGTGCTCGTGACGGGTAAGACGGTTCGATGGGCCATGGTCATCCACACGGATCGCTGCATCGGTTGTCAAAGCTGTTCCGTGGCCTGCAAAAGGGAGAACGACGTTCCCCTCGGCGTGTTTCGCACCTGGGTCAAATCGGTTGAGAAGGGCCGGTTCCCTCACGTCAAGCGCGGCCACATCCCGATCAACTGCAACCAGTGCGAAGATCCGGTCTGCGTGTCCGTCTGCCCGGTGAAGGCGACCTATCAGCGCGAAGACGGCGTCGTCGTGGTGGATCCGCATCGCTGCATCGGGTGCCAGTACTGCAAGGCCGCCTGCCCCTACGAAGTCCGCTACCTGGACCCCCGGAAGAAGATCATTGCCAAGTGTACGTTCTGTCATCACCGGTTGGACGCGGCCCAGTTGCCCGCCTGTGTCGAGGCGTGCCCCACCGGGGCCCGCATCATCGGCAATGCAAAGGACCCGAACAGTGAGGTGGCCCGTACGCTTGCCGGAAGGCCCCTTCAGGTCCTGCTGCGCCAGCACGGGACCGTGCCCCAGGTCTTCTACACGGGGTTGGACGAGGAGATGGCGGCGACCCGCGGACGGAGGGTGCCGTGAAGCCCGTGCTTCTGTACAACGTTCCTCACGAAGCCTCCTTCGGCGCCATGATCGCCCTGTACATCTTCTTCACCGGGTTGAGTGCGGGCTCCTTCGTCCTGTCGACCCTGTCCTACGGGTTCGGCCGAGTTCAGTATCGCGCCCTTTCCCGGCCCGCCGTCGTCACCGCAACCCTGATGCTCGTGGTCGCCCCGGTGTTCCTCCTCGTTCACGTGGGCAGGCCCCTCAGGTCCTGGCACCTGTTCTTTTTCGTGAATCCGGAGTCTCCGATCACATGGGGCTCCTTTCTGCTGACTTCGTACCCCCTGTTCTGTCTCGTCTACATGGCGTGTATCTTTCGGAACAGGGAAAGGGCGGCCAAGAGGTGGGGACTCATCGGCATCCCCTTTGCCGTATCGGTGCACGCCTACACGGGATTCATCCTCGCCTTCTGCCCGGCCCGGCCCCTGTGGCACAGCTCCATGATCCCGCTGCTGTTCCTCGTTTCCGCCGTCGTTTCCGGAACCGCCCTGATGATCCTGGTCTTTGCCGCACTCTGCAGGTGGCGGGGTGAGTCACTCGATGCTTCGGGAGAATCCGGCCGCCTCCTCCTGTCTCTGGGCAGGATGATGGGATGGCTCCTCGTCCTCGACCTTCTGCTGACCGGAATCGATCTGCTGGTCGCATCCGCTGCGGGCGGGGAAGACCGCTTTGGGGTGGGCGTGCTTCTCTCCGGGGAGCTGGCGCCGTATTTCCTCGGCTTCGAGGTCCTCCTCGGCAAGGTCGTTCCCTTGTTCATCCTGTTCCATCCGCGGTTCCGGAAACCGGCGCCGTTGCTGGTTGCGAGTTTCCTGATCGTGCTGGGGATCCTCTTCATGCGGTTGAACCTGGTACGGGTGGGAGAGATCATGCCGTTGCTGTGAGAAAGGGCAAAGGTGAAAGGTGAAAGGGCAAAGGGCAAAGTGGGATGCCCGGGGACTGCTCGGGAGCGGATGATGATGGATTCCACGAACGCTGGAGGATCGAGCTTTCACCTTTGACCTTTGACCTCAGGCGGCGGGTGGAAGATAGGGGACTCTGGATGTCGCACACTGCGTGGTGGGGGTAGCATGTCGAGGCTGACCAGAAGGACGCTGCTGAAAGGGGGGGTCGCGGGGCTGTCGTCCGTGATACTCGGCCCCGATTTCTTCTGGCGATGCCTCGGTTCGGAGGCCGCCCCGGGCAGGAGCCATGTGTCCCTCTACACGGGCAGACTGACGAGGGGCATCCCGACGACCTGCGGGCTCTGTGGGGCGGGTTGCGGGCTGCTCGCCTTCGTGGACGAAGGCCGCTTGATCGGACTCGCCGGGAACCCGAATCATCCCTATAACCGGGGCGCTCTTTGCGCCTTCGGTTCGGCTGCGCTCCAGAGAGTCCAGGGGCCGTGCAGGATTCGGAAGCCCTTGCGAAGGGTCGGCGGCAGAGGAGAGGGGCACTGGGAAGAAATCTCGTGGGAAGAGGCGCTCAGGGCCGTCACAGAGAGGATGCGTCGTCCGACACGGGTGCATGCACCGGGAGCCCACGGCCTGGTGATCTGTCTGCGGGGTGGCGAAGCCACGCCCCTCGTGGAGCGTTTCCTCTCTATACACCCGCGGGGGTTGCTGGCCCTGGCCGATGGCCACGAGGCCTGTGTGGAGACCGCCGCACATCGATCCTTCGGCCACCGGTTCGATGGACCTGTCGACCTTCTCGAGGCGGACCGAATCCTGAATTTCGGGGCCAACCCCCTGGGAAGCATCCGGCGTCTGGTCGGAGCGGCCCGTTCCTGGTCGGAGGGCCGAGACAGAGGCGTGGCCTGGATCACCCTGGACCCGAGGCTTTCCGAGACCGCCGCCGCCAGCGATGCCTGGATCCCGCTGCGACCGGGCACGGATGGCGTGTTCGCCCTTTCCGTGGCCCATCAGATCGTGAAGAACGGGTGGGGGGCCCGTTCCCTGCCGGCTCGGGAGACCGATGTCGATCCCGACACCCTGCGGGAGATGCTGGCCCCCTGGGCTCCGGAGAAGGCCGGCCCCCTCTGTGACGTCCCTGCAGAGCGCATTCGATGGGTCGCCGAAACGTTCGCCACGGCGGACCGGCCGGTTGCGATCTTCGGGAGCGGTGTCACCGGAAGACAGGGGGGGCTGGAGGATGCGCGGACGGTTCTCCTGCTCAACGTTCTGGTCGGCACCGTGGGCCGGGGTGGAGGGAACAGGGGGTTCGGCAACACGGAGTGGCGGCAGCCCGGTCCGCCGTACACGGAGAACCGAGAAGTTCCCGTGCGCAGGGGCACCCTTTTCTGGGACCTCCGGAGGCGGGGCGAAACGGTCGACTGCCTCCTGAGCCATGACGCAAACCCGGCGGTGACGGACCCGGACGCAAACGGAACGGCTCGCATCTTGAGAGACCCGAACCGCGTCTCCTTTCACATCGCCCTGGCGACCGGCTGGAACGAGACCGCCCGGCTCGCCGACCTCGTCCTGCCTGCCGCGAATTTTCTCGAGTCCTGGGGGCTACACAAAGGCTCCGCCGGCGCCGGCCCTCCCTTGTGGGTCGGCCTTCAGCAACCCGTTTGTTCGAGGCCGGGAGACGGTCGTTCCCTGGACGAACTCCTGCTCGAGATCGCCCGCAGCCTGGGTGGGGACTGGGCCGGAGCCTTTCCCTTTCGGGATGTGGAGGGTTTCTACCGTCGTCTTCTGGCGAGACGCCGCCCGGAAGGCGCATCGGCCGGCCGCTTCCGGAAGGCGAAAGAACAGGGCTTCCTTCCGGTCGAGAGCGGGAGCAAGCCCATCAGAGACGTAGAGGAGGTTCGTGCGGGAGGTGTGCTGGCCGAAAGCATGCAGTCCGTCCGGGAGAGAGCCGGCAGGACGAAAGCAGGGGGCCCGCCTTCGGACCCGAAGAAGCTGATCCTTTACACCTCACCCACTCGAGGCGCGATGGACCGACCACAGGACTGGGTGGACGAGATCGATCATGCGGAACCCGTCCTGATCCACCCGAAGGCGGCGGAAGGTCTGGGCCTGTGCGACGGGGATCGGGTGATGATCAAAGGGCCTGCGGATGAGATCGAGACGCGGGTGAGGCTCACCGAAGGGATTCATCCGGAGGCGGTTGCCATGGCGGTCGCCACCTTCGACAGGGGCTCCGAGAACGCTTGCCCGGTCGAGGACGCCCCCGGGGAACGGCCCGGAGCCCCGGGGCGCTGGTGGGAAAAGGAAGCGTACGGCGGCAATGCGCGGAGGGTCGTCCCGTGGCCCCGGGACCCCCATCGAGAGTCCCCCGGGTGGATGGACACGCGGGTGACCCTGAAGCGGCTTGGGAACAAGGCATAGGGTTGAGGATCCATGACAGCAGGCAAAGGCGTGGGTGAGAACCGGGATTCCGCCGCGGAGGCGGCCGGGGTTCTCGAGCTTGCAGCCCAGAGAAGAAGACGGTTTCTCGCTTTCCTTCTTCTCCTCGCTGCCGGACTGCTGGGAGCGAATTTCCTCTACGGTACGGTCCTTTTTACGAGGGAGAATCGAGACTACTGCCTTCAGTGCCACCGTCTTACCGGGCCGGCCGTCATGTGGGAGGTCTCGGAGCGGCACCCAGCAGGGGTGACCTGCGGTCCGTGTCACGGCCTGCTGCCGGACCAGAAAGGGCGCTGTGGAGCGTTTTCCGCACGGGCGGAGACCGTCAACCCGAACTGCATGGGTTGCCACAGCAGCGTGGTGCAGGGCCGGCCGCTGGACAAGGTCGTGACGGTTCGGGTTCCTGCCGTCCCGGGTGTTGGGCCGGGGCCCAAGACGTACCGATGGGACCTGGAACAGCTCATGTACGGTTGGCACCTGAAGAAGGGCGTCTGCCTCTGCACCGATTGTCACCGGAACGTTGCCCACGAAAAGGAATCGAACGCCTACGACCACAGACCGAAGATGGCCTACTGCAAGGCGTGCCACTATCATGCAGTGAAAGACGATTACGTGCGCGTTTCGCCGCTGCCCGTGTTGGAGGTGGGGGAAGGGGAAAGGGCAAAGGCGAAAGGCGAAAGGGAAGGACCGTAGGAATGGGGGTGGGGGTCGGCCCCCCACCCGCTCGGGCCCCGCACCCGGATTCGAGGACGAGCAGGATGTGGATGACGACAAGGCAAGGACCGGATACTGCGCTCGAAAGCGAAGTCGAAGATTGCGAGCGAAGCGAAGCAACCTCCCAGCCCCCACCGCTCCCCTGTAGCCCCGGTCGCCGTCGCTCCCTTGCGACATCCGGAATCGTCTTCCTTCTCCTGTGGGTCGTTCCCTGCATGGCCGCCGCCATGGATGAGCCACCGAGGCAGGAATGGAAAGGGCAAGGGATCCGGGGTTTCCGGGTGCCGGATAAGAACCTTGCCATCGCGGAAACGGCTCCCCGGCCCTACCACCGGAAGGGAGAGGACCTCGTGAGGGCTACCGGCAAGGATTGTCGGGAGTGTCACACCTCGAGCCACTACCCTCAGGATGATTTCTTCGGTTGGGAGCACAGGAAGAAGTGGACGGTCCACTGGTGGATGTTCTCCCTCTCCATGCTGGTCATGATGCCCGGGATCTACAGTACGGTCGTCCTGTGGCGGAGAGGCCGAAGCCCGTCCCTCCACCACCCGCTCCACTGGCCGTCCGTGATCCGGGCGACGGTGAGAGAAGTGCTCCTGGGGGATCGTGTGAGGCGGCAGAACGGGTTGCGGTGGGCCGTCTTCCTGCTGATCTCCATCGCCTTCCTGGCCCTGGCCGTCGTATTCGGCCTGATCGTCGTGCAACGGTTCGTGCTGCCCCTCGTGGGGGTGACGGCAGACCGGGCAGGGCTGGTCCTGGATTTCAGCGCCGACTTCCTGGGCGGGTGCATCCTCGTGGGCATCCTGCTGGCCATCTACAGGCGGGTCGCGGGAAGGAAAGGCCACTTCAAGACCGACCCGGACGACATGGTCGTTCTGCTGCTGCTCTTCGGAATCGTGACGACCGGGTTCTTCCTGGAGTTCTGTCGTCTGGCCGTGGTGGACCCGCAGCCGAGGGTTTGGGCCTCTTTTCTGGGCGCGGCCGGGGCCTCCCTGCTCAGGGCTTGGGACCTCCCGTGGACGAGCATTCGTTTCTACGTTTGGATCCTCCATGCCGCGCTGGTCTTCGTCTTCTTCGCAACCTTCCCCTTCAGCAAGCTTTTTCATATTGTGACCTCCCCCGTTTCGATCGTCGCCACCGCTTCCGAGGCCCACTACAAACAACGCCAGTGACCCGGTTCGCATCCAAGGTGCGGTGCGAGGAGGAACGGGACGGAAAAGAGGAGCGCTCGAAAGGCTGACATGGACGACAGAGAGCGGGAAGAGCCAAGAGAAGCCTCCCTGCCGGAGTCCGATCCCGGGGAGACGCCGGAAACGGTGAAGGGCCCGGAAGCGCCGGACCCGCTGGAGGCCGAGCAAGGGCCCGCAACCGGCAGAAGGATTCCCGTCGAGAACCTGAGCCCGAGGCAACTGCTCGAGCTGGACACCTGTACCCGTTGCAGCGAGTGCGTGCAGTGGTGCCCGGTGTATGCCCAGGATGAGAAGGACGATCTCACGCCGCGGGCCAAGGCGAAGGCCTTCCGGAAGATCCTGCGCGCCCAGGACGGGATCCTCGCCACGCTCGTTCCCCCCGACTCCTGGCTGGGCAGGAAGCTCAACCTCAAGGGTCGGCAGGAAGAACGGATCCAACGCTTCCTGCAGGGACTCTACGAGTGCAGTACCTGCGGCCAGTGTCACTACGTGTGCCCCTCCTACATCGACACCGTCGAACTCTGGGAGGGCATCCGGAAATCGATGGTCCGTGCCGGCTACGGCCCGCTGGAAAACCACGAGGCGCTCACCAGCAGTGTGAAGTCCTACGACAATCCCTGGCTGCAGCCCAGGAGCATACGGGACAAGTGGGCCAAGCGGGCCAAGAAGCAGAAGCAGATCGCCCGGGTTCCGAAGAACCTCGCCAAGGAGAAGGCGGAAGTCCTCTACTTCGTCGGCTGCACGGCCTCCTTCGACGTGAACATCAAGGACGTGGCCGTGAACACGGTGAAGCTCCTCGACGCCTGCGGTGTGGACTTCGGGATCCTCGGGCTGAAGGAGAAATGCTGCGGAAGCGTCCTGCTGCGCGTGGGCGACCCGGAGTACGAACGGCTGGCCAGGGAGAACATCGAGACCTTCAACGGGCTCGGGATCAGGACCCTCGTGACGAGCTGTGCCGGCTGCTACAAGACGATCAGCCAGGATTATCCGAAGATGGGGGAGATGCGCTTCGAGGTCCTTCACATGGTCCAGTTCATCGACCGGCTGATCCGGGAGGGAAAGATCGAGTTCAGGCGCGAAGTCCCGATGAAGGTCACCTATCACGACCCCTGCCACCTCGGCCGTGCCTCTGGAATCTACGATGCACCCCGAAGGATCCTGCAGTCCGTGCCCGGGGTCGAGTTCGTGGAGATCGAGAGGCATCACGAGAATTCGCGTTGTTGCGGGGCCGGGGGGGGTCTCAAGGCCGGTTTTCCGGAAGTGCAGCAGAAGATGTCGCAGGCCCGGGTTCGGGACGCGGTGGCAACCGGGGCGACCGATTTCGTCACGGCCTGTCCCTTTTGTTACCAGGGGCTGCTCGTTGGCATTACCGCGGAGGAGGCCCCGATCCGCATGCGGGACATCACGGAGATTCTGACCAGGGCTCTCGGCGTGGCCGACGTCGAAGAGAAGGAAGAGGGGTCAGGGATCAGGGGTCAGGGGTCAGGCGAAGAGGACTGAGGTGCTTTCGGCGCCTTGAGAAGGGATCGCGTACGCGGGAGAATTGAAATGGGTTTCCGGCTTCCGGTAGTATGAACCTTTCCGGTTCGGCACGTCCCCCTGGTGCGGGCATGGCCGCCCTTTGCGATGCTCGATGGAGGTGCGAAGATGGCGAACAGAAAGAAGCCCCCCGTTGACCCGGCCGATGCGTCCTCGGAACACTCTCTGGGCAAGTTGTTCGACGTCTATGTCCCGGAAACCGTCAAACGGGCTCTGTTCACGGGGGCGGGCATGCTCTTCATGACGGAAGAGGGGATCCGAAAAGCCGTCTCCGAATTCAACCTTCCCAGGGAAGCGGTGAACTATCTCGTCAAGCAGAGCGAGAGGGGCAAGGCCGAGTTCTTTGCCAATCTTCAAAAGGAGCTTCACTGGTTCCTCTCGAGGATCGATACCGCCCAGGTCTTGAAGAGCGTGCTGGACGATCTTTCCCTCGATGTACAGGCCACCATTACGCTCCGCACGAAGGGGCGGGGCGAGAGGACCACCTTGGAAGTGACCAGAAAAGAGCCGTCGAGCCGAAAGAAGAAGAGGGCCGGGAAGAAGGGCTGAGAGAGCGGTCGCTGCGCCCAACCGGCCGTTCGGATTTCCTTTGACCTTGACCCTTTCACCTTTGCCCTCGGGGCGGCGAGGCGCGCAGCAGGGGAGGGGATGAACATGGCCCCCGTATCCCGATTCGTCATCATGGTGTCCGAAGCGCCCTACGCCTCTCTGAAGCCTTACACCGCTCTCCGGTATGCCGCCTCCGCACGCAAGCGCGGGCTGGAAACGAGGATGATCTTCTTTGCCGATGGGATCTTCTGTGTGAAGCGGGGCATCGGCAGAGGAAGCCAGACCGTGGGCGATTTCGAGGCGAAGGTGCGGGGGCTGATCGAGGAAGGGATCCGGGTGCAAGCCTGTTCCGCACCGATGCGCCTTTACGCCATGACCGAGGAGGATCTGATCGAAGGCGTGACCGTTGCCGAGGATGTGATTGCCCACACCCTGGACGAGCAGACAGAGGTGATATGGCTCTAGTGCGAATCGAAGGACTCAAGGCCGAAATGCAGTCCCGTGGTGTCCGGTTTGCGAACGCCGCCGGGCAGGGAGGCCGTATCCGGCAGGGGGGTGCAGGGCCGGCCGAGGGGGTGACCCTCTTTCTCGACGGAAGGCCTGCTTCGGTTCCGGTCTGTTCGGAATTCGCGAACGAGTCTCCTTATTCCCTGGAGCAGACCGGAGATCACTGGTCCCTGCTCCGGAGAGGCGAACGCATCCCCCTGCCGGTCGCGCTTCCCCGGGAGCCGCCCTTTTACCGAAAGTCGACCCCCGGTGGCGTCCCCTACCGGAAGATCGCCCTCCTGCACGGTGCCGACTGCCTCGCTTCGACGGTGCTCCAGACCTGTTGCCATTGGGGCACGGGATCTGCCTGCCGGTTCTGTGGCGTAGGGCTCTCCTGGAAAGCGGGAAGGACGGAACGGAGAAAGGATCCGGGCCTGCTCGCAGAAGTTGCGAAGGAAGCGAAGAAGGACGGGGCGAAACATGTCACGCTCACCGCCGGGACCACGAGGGACCGGCAGAGAGAATGGCTTCTGTTCATGGAGACGGCGCGCGCCGTCTCGGAATCCGCCGGCCTGCCCGTGCACGTGCAGGTCATGCCCCCCATCTCGGTTCGCCGGATGGAGCGACTCCGCGAAAACGGGGTCGCGACCATCGGGATTCATCTGGAAAGCTTCGACTCGGCCGTCTTGAAGGAGGTGGCGCCCTGCAAAGCATCCCTCCCCATGGAGGAATACCTGAAGGCCTGGGAAGGTGCGGTTCGGGTCTTCGGGAGGAACCAGGTCAGTTCTTTCCTGCTCATGGGTCTGGGGGAAAGCCCGGAGAGCCTCGTCCGGGGATGTGAGAATCTCGCCTCGATGGGTGTCTACCCGTATCTCGTGCCCTTCCGGCCGATTCCCGGAACGCCCCTGTCGCACCGCAAGCCGATTCGGCCCGAGGTCGCCATGGAGATCTACCGCGAAGCGGCCCGCGTCCTGGAGGCGAACGCCCTCCACTGGAGCGCCGTGCGGGCCGGTTGTGTGCGCTGTCGCGGTTGCTCCGCCCTGCCGGAATATCAGGATGCCCTGTCCGCAGAGGAGGAGCGGTTGCAAGCGCCCGTGCTCGAGGTGATCCGGGAGGGGCCCCTGCTGGATGCATCCTACGAAGTGCGCCACGAGGTCTTTGTCGAAGAGCAGGCCATGTTCCACGAGACGGATCGTGACGAGATGGATGCCCGCTCGTTGCACATCGTGGCCTTGACGGGCGGAGCCTGCATTGGAACGGTCCGGATTACGCCTCTTCGAAACGGCGACTGGCTGGGGAGCCGTCTCGCCGTCCGAAGCCCCTTTCGGGGAAGGGTGGGATCCCTGCTGGTGAAGAAGGCCGAAGAGGAGGTGAGACGTCGCGGGGGCAGACGTTTCAGCGCCTACATCCAGGCTTCCAGGGTCGAATTCTTCGAACGTTGCGCGTGGAGATGCGTGCGGGAGATCCCGGATTTCCACGGAAGGCCCCACGTACTGATGCTGGCGGCGGGGCCCGCGTGGCAACAGGATCCGTTCGGACGGCCTTCCCGAGACGGGGCCCCCGGCACGGAGGAAAAGGGTCGTTTCGCTGACGTGGGGTCTGCCTGATGGCGCTGTCCAGGCTCGCGGAGGAACTTCGGGCGTATGCCGGGATTCGAAGGAAAGAGGCGGTGGGAGAGTGCCTGAGGGCGATGCGCGGCGCCTGGGACTTCGGGAACGTGTTGCAGGGCCCCGGGGACGATGCCGCGGTGCTGAAGGCGGACGACGGAAGCTATCTGCTGCTGGCCGCGGACGGGATCCTCTCCTCCCTGGTGACGCAGGATCCTGTCAGGGCAGGCCGGGCGGCGGTCCTCGTCAATGTGAACGACATCTACGCCATGGGTGGCAGGCCCCTGGCCCTGGTCAACGTTGTGGCCGGCGTGGATGGGTTCCGGATGGCCTCGATCGCCGAAGGGATTCGGGAGGAGTGCCGCCGGCTCAATGTGCCGATGGTGGGAGGACACATCTCGCCCGAGGGTACGACGCCCTTTCTTGCGGCGGGTGTCCTGGGAAAGGCGCGGGCCCTGCTCATGGATCGGGCTGCGGGGCCCGGTCAGGAGATCCTGCTGGCGCTGGATCTGCGGGGAGAACGGTGGGGAGCGTCCATGCTGAACTGGGATTCCCATGTGAACAAGAGCGCCCGGGTCCTTTGTGCGGACCTGGAAGTCCTCCCCGGTCTGGCCGAGGAGGGGCTCTGTGCGGCCGCGAAGGACGTGAGCAACGCGGGTATCCTTGGAAGCCTGGCCATGCTTCTGGAGCACGCCGGGCTGGGGGCTCGTGTCGACCTGGCACGCCTGGAGGTGCCCGAGCCCTTCGACCTCCTCGACTGGCTGAAGGTCTATCCCAGCTACGGCTTCCTGCTGGTCTGCGACCCCCAGGCCGGCCGGACCACGCTCGGTCGGTTCCGGGACCGTGGAATCTGGGCGGAGTGGATCGGCACGACGAACCGGACGCAAACCCTCTGCCTCTCCCTCGACGGCGAAGAGGAGGTGCTGTTCGATTTCCAGCGGGGCGGCATTCTGAACCTTGGCACCGGACACACATGCAGGGCGGCCACAGGCTCCTCGCAGGCAGGCCGGAAAGAGGAGGCATGAACAGGAATCGCTTGACGAATCCCGTTCCTTCCTGGGCGGAAGAGGAATTGGAACGGGTTCACGACTATGTGAGGGAATCGCTTCCCGAAACCCTGCAGCCCTTCTGGGACAGCAACGGATTCGAGCTTGCTGGTTTCGATCGGCGGCCTTTGCGCCCCTATCTCGTGCTGCTGGTCGCCCGACACTACGGGAGCACGGGCGAGCGCCCCCTTCGTCTTGCCGCCAGCATCCACATGATTCACATGGCTTCCCTTCTGCACGACCGTCTCGGCCATGTCCGGCCTCCCTCCGGAATCGAGGACGGCGCGGAACAGGATCCCCATCACCGGGAAGCCCTCGACATCCTGCTCGGGGATTTCTTCTTCTCCAAGGCGTCGCGTTTCATCGTTGAAGACGGGGAGACCCGGATCATCCAGGAGCATATCCAAACTTCCGTGGAGAGTGCCGAGGCGCAGGCGAAACTGGTCGGTCTGGAGAAGCAACGGGCCGGGGTCGAGCCCGGAGATTGTTTCGAGGTCGTGGCGGACAAGGTGTCTTTGCTGCTGTCTCTGAGCCTTCGGATCGGAGCCATCCTCGGAGAGGCGGGCGAAGAGGCGGAGGCGCACCTGGGCGAGGGCGGTATTCTGCTGGGAAGGGCGGTGAGAATCCTCGAAGACCTGAAGGTCTGGGAGCGCATCTCCCAGGAGAGTTTCTCGCTTCCACCGGATGCGAAGTTCAGTCATCCCATGCTCCTCCTTTGGGAAGAGGAAGGAAGAGCGGCCTGGGAGAAGGCGGCCGGGCAACTCCTGGCGCCCGGCGGGACGGATCTGGGCCGCCTGCGGGGCACGCTCGAAGAGCAGGGGTATCTGGCCGCATCCCGGAAGACCGCTCACGACTTTTCCGAGCAGGCCTGGGACCGACTGGGAGGATTGGCCGACACCGAGGAACGCCGGTTGCTCGAGGCGGTCATTCGTCTTTCCCCGGGCCCGGGGCGGCGGCCGGAGGAGGGGGGCTTCTCTTGAGGGCGATGCTGCTCGCAGCCGGCCGGGGAGAGCGGCTTCGACCCTTGACCGACACGCTGCCGAAGCCGATGATCCCGGTGGCGGACAGGCCCCTGATCCACTACACGCTTGCCTATCTGAAGAATTGCGGTGTCCTCGAGGTGGTGGTCAATCTCCATCACCTCGGAGATGCCATCCGGGACTACGTGGCCGACGGCGATCGGTGGGGCCTTCGTGTCTTTTACTCCTGGGAGAGAAAGCTGCTGGGTACGGGCGGAGGGATCCAGAAGGCGGCTCCGCATCTCTTCGGGGGCGCCTTCGTGGTCATGAATGCCGACATCCTGCTGGAGCTGGACCTGCGTGATGTGCTCCGGTTCCACCGGGAGAACCATGCGGCGGTGACCCTGGTGCTTCGCCGGGACCCGGACGTGGAGCGTTTCGGCGTGATCGAGACCGACGGGTTCGGACTCGTGCGGCAGGTGCTGGGCAAGCTCGACGGCCCTTCAGGACCCTGGAACCGGCTGATGTTCACCGGCGTACATGTTCTCGAACCGGAAGTCTTCACTTACATGGAGAACCGGCGTGACGCCTTCAGCATCATCGACGTGTATCTGGACATGCTCCGCGCCGGTGAGCGCGTCATGGGATACGAGATGAAGGGATTCTGGACGGACCTGGGCACCCGTGCCCGGTACGAGGAGATGCAGAGAATGCTGGCGGCAGGTGAGGTGACGCTCGACTCCCTCGTAGAAGGATGCGTGGCGAGAGGCTCTGGGCAATGAAGGCCAACAAGGAAACATGAGCAAACGTGCGTACCGACCCCGACAAGAGCGCCTGGAAGAAGATCATCGTCTTCCGAACCGACCGGCTGGGGGATCTCGTGCTCTCCTTTCCTGTGGTCGAGGCGCTCAAGTCCGCCCTGCCGGATGCGGAGATCGACCTGTTCGTCAATCCCTACACCGTACCGGTGGCGGCCCTGCAGAGGAATACGTCGCGGGTCATTCCGGATCGCTACACGGGTGCGGGCGGTCTCCGGACCCTCGAAGGGTTTCTGAAATCCCGGGAGTACGATCTTGCGGTCCACCTCTTTCCGGTCCCCGTGCTCGCTGTCGCCACGTTTCTTGCCCGGGTGCCGTACCGTGTGGGGACCCTGTACCGCTACTTCTCGCCCCTGTTCAACCGTCGGGTCCGACTCCACAGGAAGAAGGCGGGCATGCACGAGAGGGAGTTGAACCTCAAGCTCGTGGAAGGCATCGGCATCCCGGCGGGCCGTCCCACGGCCGGACTGGAGATCCCGGGTCGATCCCGGGAGGAGATGGCCGAACGGCTTGCGCGGGAGGGGGGCCAGCCGCTCCGGGATCCCTTCGTGGTTCTGCATCCCGGCTCGGGGGACTCATCGCTGAACTGGCCGGCCGAGCACTTCGGCGCCCTGGGCCGTGAGATCCTGAAGAGGGGGGTCCCTGTCGTTTTGACAGGCAGCGGCCGGGATCGGGACGCTGTGGATCGCGCCCGGGCGGGCATGGGGGGCGGGGGAACGGATCTGTGCGGGGAACTCGACCTGGTGCAGCTGGCCGCACTGCTCTCCGCTTCTTCTCTGGTGGTTTCCAACTCCACGGGGCCGCTTCACCTGGCCGACGCCCTCGGAACGAAGGTGATCGGGATCTACAGCCCGTACCTCTCCGCGGCGCCGCACCGCTGGGGGCCCTACGGCCAACCGGAGAACGTCTTCGTGCCGGACGCGGACCTGTGCCCGCGATGCACCCGGGAGAGGTGTGAACGTTACAACTGCCTGGCAACGATCCGGCCCGGGACCGTCCTGGCGAGGGCCCTCGATCTTCTCGAGTCCCGACCATGAGAACAGAAGACGGGTGAGCCATGCACGTCGCACTCGATGCCTCCAATCTGGCAACAGCGGCGCCGACCGGTGTGGCGATCTACGGGATCAAGCTCATCCGGCAGATCGCGGCCCTCGACAAGGAGAATCGATACACGCTCTGCTACCGCCTGTCCCGATGGAAAGACAGGCGCTTCTTCTTCGACGTGCACCAGGAGAATTTTCGAAGGAAGATCATCCAGGAGCCTCTCGACTTCGTCTTCACCAGGAAGATCGACCTTTTTCACGGGCTCGATGCGCGCATGTACGACTCCCGTCGTGTGAAGAATGTCGTGACGATCCACGACATCCCGCAACACAGCAATCCGTATTCAGGCACCCGTCATCCGGAGAAGAAGATCCGCCGCTACGCGGACATCATGGCCCGGGCGGATCGCATCATCACGGACTCGGAATACACGAAGACGGACATCCTGCATTTCTACTCCATCCCGGAAGAGAGGATCCATGCGGTTCCCCTGGGGGTGGAGGGCCCGGGTCGTGTGCTATCGGAAGAGGAAATCGGGGTCTCCCTTTCGCGGTACGGTATTCGCGCGCCATACCTTCTCCACGTGGGTCGGATCGAGGCGAAGAAGAATCTCGCCCGAACGCTGGAGGCCTATTCCCGGATCAGAAAGCAATTGACCCAACCGGTCCAGTTGGTCCTGGCAGGGTCTCCCGGACCCGGAGGGGAAGAGGCGTTCGATGCGATCGAGAAGCTCGGCCTGAGCCGGGATGTCCGTCTCACCGGATACGTGAGACAGGAGGACCTGCTGCCTCTCTATGCGGGGGCCGCGGTCTTCCTGTTCGCGAGCCTGTTCGAAGGGTACGGAATGCCGATTCTCGAAGCGATGGCCTGCGGGACGCCCGTGCTCACCTCCAACGTGGCCTCCCTCCCCGAGGTCGCCGGGGATGCGGCCCTCCTGGTGGACCCCCTGGATGTGGCGTCGATTGCCGACGGAATCCTCCGACTGGTGGAGGAGCCCGAGCTCCGGGAGCATTGCATCCGCAAGGGGCTCGAGCGGGTCGAGTCCTTTACCTGGGAGAGAACGGCCCGGGAGACACTGGCCGTGTACAGAAGAACGCTGGCAGAGGATTGAGAGGCGACACCCTCTCCGAGGCTTGGAACGTTTCCGGGTTCACAAGGCTTTCAATGGGCCCCAGTCCCGCTTGCGAAGGGCATAGCGGACCTTCCGGGGCCAGATCCCCATGTACATGCGATGGAAGAGCCGGAGGCGTTCCCCCAGCGGCCAGACCGGGCGGGGCGCCCCCCGTGGGACGTACCAGGAGTTGCCGTGCAGCTTCCTGACGAGGACGTATCCCTTGCGTTTCAGGAAGAAGTGCTTGGACAGGAAGACGCACTTGTCCTCCATGAGAATCAACCGGGGTCTCCATCGCTCAAAATCCAGGCCCTGAAGCACCTCGAGTTCTGCGCCCTCCACGTCCAGGGAGAGCAGATCGATCCGATCGATGTTGTTCTCGTCGAGGAGTTCCATCAAGGTACGGGACCGGACCCGGACCGCGCGGTGCTCGTCGTAGTGGAAATCGTCCGGATTCCGCTCCAGGGACGCGTGCCCGGGGACGTCTCCGTCGGGCAGGACCGGGATGAACAGTTCGACTTCGCCGGTCGTGTCGGGTCTCGTGCAGGCGCATTCGCAGACCACGGCCCGGGGCCGGAGTGCCCGCGCCTTGGCCGCCAGCTCCGGGATCGGCTCCACCAGGAGGCAGGACCAGTTCAGCCGTTGCTCGAGGTGGAACGACTGGGAGGTCGGGGCGACCGGGTCGTTCGCGCCTACCTCGACACAGACGCCGCCTCGTTTCTCTCTGAAGTAAGCGCGGATCTCCGTCTTTTCGATCGCTTCGAGGTCCGGTTGCGGGGCCGTCATCCGTCTTCCTTTCCCGTGCCCTTCCGCGGGGCAGGCCTGTCGGTGGGCAGGTTCCGGACCCAGGGAAGGGCACGCTTCAAAAACCGTGCCTTCAGGGTCGGGTGGCGCACCTCCTCGAGCAGTCCACCCCAGGTTTTCGAGATCTCCTCGAAGAGCGGCTGAGGAAAATCGAGCCCCCGAAAGGCGAAACGGGTTCTGAACAGCTCGTGCCCCGCGTCCGCGATTCGCTGAGACTCATCGGTGTGGCCCAGGTAGTGGTCGAGCTGCTCCTGCATATCGGACAGGTCCGGCGCGATCTCCACGTAGTGGACCCCGGCCTCCAGGCCTCCCCTTGCGAAACGCAGGCCCGACAAGGACTGGGTCACGACCAGGTTTCTCCGCGACAACCCCTCGAAGAAGCGGTACGTGAGCGGACAGTGCCCCCACAGGCAAAGACAGATCGAAGTGCTGTCGAGTCGTTGGAAGTACTCCTTGCTTGAAACCCTCGGGACGAGGAGTTCTTCGGGCGTCGGGTATTCCGGGCCCCCATCGACGAGCCCCCCCTCAAAGGGCAGGCTTCCGCCGATCAGGGTGCGAACCGCCTCCTCCCGGCTGTTTCGGCTGTCCGGGAGGTTCTTGCCCCCTGTACGAACGCCGTAGAAGACGATTCCGGGCCTTCTGTCACGAAGGGATCGCCCGGGATGGGGAGAGAAGGGCCTCAGGATCGGGTTGATGTAGCCCCATCGATCCCGGAACGCATCGGGAACGGCAGCGTCTTCCGCTTTCCAGTGACTCGCGAGGAAGAGATCCGCACGGGCGAGGAGGTCCTCCGGGATCTTCTGAAAGGGGAAGTCCAGCGTGTCGTCCGTGCGGTAGAAGACCAGGCTTCCCGGAAAGTCGTGCAGGCGGTCCCTCAACCGTTCGGTGAAGGGGAACTGGTATTCGACGTCGTGGAACCAGATGTCGCAGCCTGCGGGCGGCGGCCTCCACCTTCGCGACTTGCTGACGGTGTGCCCGTTCTTGATCAGGGCTCCCCAGAGGTACCGGGTCCGATCGAAGCTCTGCCGCCCGTCCCCCGTGAAATGGACTCTCATCCGGACTAGCCTCAGGATTTCGCGCGTCGCTGCTGACGTTCCTCGTAGACGCGCTTGCAGTAGGTGAAGAACTTCCCGGTCTGCCTCGCGTAATCGTAGCGCTCGATGGTATCCCGCCTCGCCTGGCGGCCGAGCCGGATGCGGAGTCCATCGTCCTCTGTCAGAAGCCGCATCGCCTGCGCCAGCGCGTCGCTGTCACCCGGCGGGACGAGCATCCCGTTCCGGTTGTGACGGATGATCTCGGGCACCCCTTCCGCGTCGGTGCCGATGACGGGGATCCCGGCTGCCATCGCCTCGATCACGACCAGGCCGAAGGTCTCGCCGCGAGAGGGAAGAAGCGACAGATCCAGGGCGTTCATCAGAGAGGGAATCTCTGTGGTGAAGGGGAGGAATCGAACCGAGTCCCCGATCCGCAATTCTTCGGTCCGATGCTTCAGGAATTCGAGGAATTCCTTTGTCTGGGCCGCCCCGCAAATGACGAGCACGGCGTCCGGGATTTTCGCCTTGGCAAAGGCCTCGATCGCCACATCCTGCCCTTTCGCTTCCTCGATTCTGCCCACCAGACCGATCAGGAACTTCTCTTCCGGGAGACGAAACCGGCTGCGGTTCTCCGCCCTGTTGTGTTGCGAGGGGTCGAAGACTTCCAGGTCGATTCCGTAAGGAATGACCTCGATTCTCTCTTCCGGCAGGATGGTTCGTTCCGCAAGGCTTGCCTTGAGCCTCTTCGTGAGCACCACGGCGCCGTCCAGGTTGCGGTAGACCCAGTTGTGAAAAGGGTCCTTCTTCCTCCTGCTGGCGTGAAGCTGCTGGTAGAAGACGACTGCGAGATCCGGAACGGCGAGATTCCGCGCAAGCAGGGCGAGGCTCAGGTGCCGGGAGGCCGCCACGACACATACGTTCGAGCCGTGCGTCTTCATGATCCCGGCGAGCCGACGGGCGGCCGTCAGATCCACATAGTCGACCCGGACCTTGAGAGACGCCACGGGAACCTCCAGGGAGCGGGCCAAGGCCTCCACACGGCTTCCGGGCTGTCCCACGAACAGGGAAGACGCCCCGAGTCGTCGTGCATCGGCGGCTCGCTTCACCATCTGGATCTCCATGCCGCCGAAGGCGCCGATGGGCATCAGGAAGGTGTAGTGGAGAGGTGGCATGCGGGTTCCGGACGAGCTGGGTATCTCGGTGAGCCCGTGAAGGCTTCTTGCAGCGTCAGCATAGGCAAGGGGGTGGTTTGCGTCAAGACGGGCGGGCGGTCTCCCCTGCAAAGCATGTCCCCGCGGGGATCGCCCGGCGCAAAACGCCGACGGCACCCGGGAAAGGGCATTGCACGGAAACCTCTGACAGGAAATACAGCCGGAGGCAGCCGCGACCGCGAGGAGCCGTTCCCCCCGGGGGTCACGAACGTGTGCTTGACCGAGGCTTTTCCAGGCTCCTATACTGTGGCCCTCCCAGATCTCGTCATCGGATTCTTCCCTCTGGGGCCGTGCCGGAAAGGGGAGCCGTCCGCATCCGCAGGACCCACCGGAAGAGGGGGTCGTTCGACCGTGCCCGCCAGCGAGTATCGCTACTTTGTGTTTGCGCCGATGCGCTATGACACGATGCATGCGCGGAAGCATGGTTTCACCCACGCCCTCGATGAGCTGGCGGCGCGAGGGGTCTACGTGGAGTTTCCGGGAAGTCGATCGCCGTACCACGCCGGGCGCGGGGCGGTCACGCTGAACGCCGGCGGCTTCCGTCTGCAGCCTCCCGACGATGTCTACGCGATTCCGGGCCGTTGCGGGGTCCTGGCCGTTCCGAGGAAGCTTTCCTTCATGGGCATACGCGTCGGACAGAATGAAAAGAGGATGGCGCCGCTCATCCGCGCCTGGCTGGCCCGGTTCTTCGAGCAGGATGCCGTCCGGTCGACGGGACCGAGGGCAGCCGTGGTGACCACCGCCCGATGGGCCCCCTTTCTCAGAGATGTGCCCTTTGACGTGATGGTCTATGACAAGACGGACATCGGCAACACCCTTCGAGGGCACTACACTCTGGAAGAGTACGCAGCCCTGGAGCGGGAGATCGTCGAACGATGCCGGGTGCTCGTGGCGGCGAGCGGGCCCCTCGCCGAAGAACTGGAGGCCCTGTCCGGAGGCAGAGAGGTGACGGTGCTTCCGAATGCGGTGGACCTTACCCGTTTCGAGACGGAACGCCTGCATCCGGTCGACGTGCTGGAGAAACTCCCCAGGCCCCGGCTCGGTCTCGTCGCCACGATCACCGACTGGATCGACACAGACTGGTTGGGAGAGGCGGCGCGGCGCTTTCCGGAGTGGTCCTTCGTGGGGGTGGGGCCTGTGACGAAGACGGCGGACATGAGCCCCCTGGAAGGGCTCTCCAACGTGTACCTTCTTGGCAAACAGCCCCCCGAGGAGGTTCCCTCCATCATTGCGGGTCTGGACGTGTGCCTGCATCTTCTTCGGGAAGGCCCAGTCCGGGAGGTGAACCGATCGACCAAGATCTGGGAGTATCTCGCCCTGGGCAAGCCCCTGGTCTGTTCCTGGGTCCCGGATCTGGACGATTGTGCTGCGCTGCTCTATCGGTGCCGGGACCTGCCCCACTTTTTCGAGAGCCTGGAGACTGCGGTTCGGGAAGACGACCCGAGCCTCGTTCAGGATCGCAGGAAGGAGGCGGAGAAGAACACGTGGCAGTCTCGAATGAAGATCCTGCTGCGGCTCATCGATCGGTCGAAGCCCTTGAACTGACCCGCAGCAACGGCCTCGGCGTCCAGCAGGAGGATCAGGTCGAAGGATCGCAGGCGGACCCTGCAAGGTCCTCCCGGAGCCTTCGATGCCCGTCCATGAAGCGCTCCAACCACATCTCCAGCGACACGAGCAGCCACACCTGCAGGGATGAACGGCGGCGCGCGTAGTACTTGCTCAGGATGTCATCGACCGCGTTGGGCGAGAAGAGATCACGCTTCTTGAGCTGGGAGAGCTTCTCGGTGACCAGGGGCTTCATGGCCCCCTCGATCCATTCGCCCACGGGCAAGCTGAACCCCTTCTTTCCCATGTCGAGGCAGGAGGGGGCAATGTGGTTCGCGGCTACCTGGCGAAGAATGTACTTGCCCGTTCCGTGCGCGACCTTCATCTCGCTGGGCATCTGAAAGGCGAGCTCCACCAGTTCGTGGTCGAGGAAGGGAAAGCGGGCTTCCAGAGAGAACCGCATGGTGAACTGATCGGTTCGATAGACCTGGTGGTTGCCGATGTAGTTGAACAGGTCACAGGTGCACATGGTGTCGATCGGGTCCTCGGTGTCCCGGCCACGAAACGGGTAGACCTCTCGGAAGAAGTCGTACGTGTTCAGGCCTCTGGCGAGGGCGCCGAACAACCTCTGTTTGTCGTGCTCGAGGAAGACCGAAAAGGCATAGACATAACAATCCATCAGATCCCGCAGTGCGGAAATCCGCTTTCGCTTCTTCAGGCTTTCATGAACATGGGGGAGCAGGCCCAGGACGCGCCGCCAAGGCAGAAGGCGGCGCCATTGCCCCGCAACCCTCTCGCGGCCATACCCGCAGAACAGCTCATCTCCCCCCAGACCGTTGAGTACCACGGTCACGTCGTGTTCCCGTACGAACTGGGACATGACGTGGGTGGGGTTCGGTGTGCAGGAAGGCTCTTCATTGCACAGGACCTGGTCGTCCAGATGGCGGATGGTTTCCTCGACGGTCACGATCTTGACGGTGTGTTGCATGGGGTGCAGTCGCGCGGTCGCCTTCGCCTGCTCGACCTCATCATGACGGTCTCCCTCCGCACCGAACCCGAGGGTGAAGGCCCGGATGCCCGGATGGATGCCGGAAGCAAGGGCCGAGACCGTGGTGGAGTCGATGCCCCCGCTCATGAAGGTCCCGACCGGGACATCGGATACGAGGCGCCTCCGGACACTTGCCTTGAGTCGCTCTTCGAGTTCGGAGCCCCAGTCATGGTCTTGCGCTGCCGTGGGGTCAGGGAGGGGGAGGGTCCAATAACGATGCTGGGTCACGGCTCCCTTGCAGGTGACCTTCATCCAGTGTGCCTGCGGCAGCGCGCGTATGTCTTTGAAGCAGGTGAGGGGCCGGGGAGCGCAATCGAGCGAGAGTGCGTGGTACAGCCCTTCCATGTCCACTTCGGGTCGATACAGCCCGGATGCGATGATCGTCTTGATGTCCGACGCAAACAGAAAGAGACGGCCGGTGGAGAAGAAATAGAACGGCTTGATTCCGATGCGGTCCCGTGCGCAGAACAGCTCTTTGGTGCGGTTGTCCCAGATCGCAAAGGCGAACATCCCGTTGAAACGGGAAAGCGATGCCGGTCCCCACCTGCGATAGGACTTGAGGACGACCTCTGTGTCCGTGTTGCTCAGGAAGGATTCTCCATGGCGCTCCAACTCCGACCGTATTTCCCGGTAGTTGTAGACCTCTCCGTTGTAAACGATCCAGTACCGGCCGTCGGAGGTTGCCATGGGCTGATGGCCGGCGGGCGAAAGGTCGAGAATGGACAATCGTCGGTGACCCAGGGCGAGGAGCAGATTCGGGGCGCTTTGCAGGAGGCGGACCTGCCGGGGCGCGTAGTGCGTTCGCGACGCGAAGACCGGCTCCGGGGTGTCCTCCCCGCCAAAGATGTCCACCTTCCCGTTTCCTTTGCGAAACAGGACCATGCCCTCGTCGTCCGGACCGCGATGCCGCATGGCGGACAGCATACAGGCGAGGCGGACGACGATCTCGGGTTCTTCCTCCAGGGCGAGAATGCCCGCGATTCCACACATGTCGAGTCCTAGATGATCCGTACCGGGCACTTCGGCCAGGTGCGGAAGCGTCTCCACCGTTTCCACCGCCACCGCCGGAAGCCCTTTCGGCTTCGCAGACGCTCCCGGAAACGTACGGGGCGGTCCGTCTCCAGGCCGTCCACGCCGTACCCGAAGCGTTCCTGCATTTCAATCGGTGTGGGCACATCGGACTTCTTCCCCCCGTACGGAAGAAGTCCTCGCCCGGCCTCGGAGAGCCGAAGCTGCGCGAACATGCTCTTCACATCGTCGGTGAGTGCATCGACGTACTGCCCCACGCTCGTGTTCGTTACGGAGCCCTGCTGGTGGCTGCGCCAGGACGGGAGCTTGTCCACGGAAGGCGATTCGACCTCGAGGAGGCTGTCCGTGTAAGGCTCCCCAAGAAACCCGCACACCTGCCGCAAGGTTCGTTCCGGGTTCTCCACCAGGTCCTCGTATCTCACGACGAGGAAGTCTTCCCAATCGGCGTACTGCAGCCCCGCCAGCATCGCGTAGTACCACTGGCCCACCGTCAGAAAGGGGTCTCCTGTTCGACGGTAATACGAAACCATCGAGTCGCGGGCGTCCCGTACGATCTGAATGAACCGGGTGCCCGGGAAGAGGTCCCGGATCTGGGCAAAACAATAGATGTTCGGCGGCGTCTTCTCCAGCCATCTCGGCCGCCCCCACACACGGCAGTTGTGGGAGAAGAAGCCCCTGACCATCTCTGGAAAGGAGCCGCAGGAGAGACAGAATTCACGCAACGCCTCCCGTGTCCAGGGGTACTGCTCCAGTTGGACGAACAGATCCGCGCCGCCGCCGAAATAGAGCTCCGGGTAGCCCGACTCGAGCCAGCGCCCGATGTGCTTCCGAAAGGATGCGGGTGATTCCTCATAGAGCCCGGGCTTGTCGAGAATCGCGATTTCGCCCCGCCCCGCGATACTCGGGTGCCGCTGCAGCAGGACGCTCAGGAGGCTGCTTCCGGTGCTCGGAGCATTTCCCAAAACGATCGGACGGTGGTCGATTTCCATTCGCCTGGTCCGTCAACCCTCCAACACGGCCGCCACTTCCCTGGCGATCCTGGTGATCCGCCCCTCTGTCAGATAGGGGTGCATCGGGAGGCTGAAGATGCGCCGGGACGCGGACTCGGATGCAGGAAAGTCACCCTCCCTGTACCCCAGGCCCGAATAGGCGGTCTGGAGATGAAGGGGCTTGGGGTAGTAGACGGCGGTCGGGATGCCCTTCGCCTTCAGGGCGGCCTGTATCTCTTCCCTGCGGTCTGCGAGAACGCTGTATTGCGCCCAGGCGGAAAGCAGACCCTCGGGGACGCGGGGCGTCTGCAGGGAGCGGATTCGTGAGAGCCGCTCCGTGTACCGTGCCGCCACGCGGTTTCGGGCCGCGATCTCCTCGGGCAGAATCTCCAGTTTGGGCAGGAGCAACGCCGCCTGGAGGGTGTCCATCCGGGCGTTCAGGCCCACCCGGTCGTTGTCGTACTTGTCCCTTCCCTTGCCGTGGATCCGAAGGGAGATCATCCGGTCCGCCAGGTGCCGGTCCTGCGTGAACACGGCTCCCCCGTCTCCGTAACAGCCGAGGGGCTTGGCAGGGAAGAAGGAGGTGCAGCCTACGTCCCCCAGGGAACCGGCCCGCCGTCCGTGGTACTCCGCACCGAAAGACTGAGCGGCGTCTTCGATGACGAAGAGCCGCTCCTCGGCGGCGATGGTGTAGATCCGCTGGTATTCGGCAGGAACCCCGAAGAGATCCACGGGCAGGATGCCTTTCGGTGTCAAAGGCGCGTCGGAACCGTCCCTTCGTGCCGGGAGGGGGTAGATCTCCGGGTCGTTTCTCCGCAAGGCCCGGATCGCCTTCGCAAGGCAGTCCGGATCCATGTTGAAGGTCTCGGGATCGATGTCCACGAAGACGGGGGTTGCGCCCAGAAGGGAGATGACCTCGGCGGTGGAGATGAAGGTGAACGGCGAGGTGAGGACGGCGTCCCCGGGCCCCGCGCCGTATGCCATGAGAGCCAGAAGCAGCGCATCCGTGCCGCTGGCGCAGGAGACGGCGTGCTCGACTCCGACATAGGCCGCCAGTCTCTGCTCCAGTTCCCGGATCTCCGGCCCCATGATGTACTGCCCGTGCCGCAGGACCCTGGTGATGCCCTGCTCCAGCTTCGTGAGGATTCGGCGCTGCTGCCGGGCGAGATCGACAAAGGGAACCGTCGTCCCCGAGCCTTCTTTCGAATACTCCCTGGCAACGAAGTCCTTCGGGGCGATCACCCGCTTGTCGGCGGACATGAAGCCGGGCTCGCGGCTCAGAATGACGACATCCTCGGAAAAGGCATCCGCGGCCCGCAGCGTGAGGGCCCAAGTGGGCGCTTCCGTCTCCAGGGCCGCCGCCGCATCGAACCCGTAGGAGGTGAGCACGCCCGCCGTCTCCAGGAAGCTCCGCAGGCGGGTCCTGGCTTCAGCATAAGCGGCCCCGGCAGATACCCTGTTCCCCTGCTCTTGCATGCCCGTTTCGATCGCTTCTTTCAGCCGTTCCAGCAGCAGGGGAAGGCTGGCCGCCACGAGCCAGATCCGGCCCTCGTCGTGCAGAACCCGGTCGATGGCCGCCTTCGCCATGGGCCCGTCGGGCCTGTGATCCGCCAGTGCGTCGACCGCCACATCCACGTGCAGGATCACGTCTCGTTCAATCACCGGTTCCTTCCCCGTCGCGCACGAGGCCTTTCGCCCCTTCTTCCCGGTATCCCGCTCCGCAGACCGAGCAGGCAAGATCCTGCTCCAGCTTCTCGCCGCACGCGCAGACCCAGCCGATCCTCCGTGCAGGGTTTCCGGCTACGAGGGCGTGATCGAGCACGTTTCTCGTCACGACGGCACCGGCGCCCACAAAGGCATACCGCCCGATCGTCACGCCGCAGACGATGGTGGAATTCGCGCCGAGGGTGGCCCCCTGGCGGACCAGGGTGGGGCGGAGCTCGTCCATGCGTCGGATGTTCGCCCTCGGGTTGAAGACGTTCGTGAAGACCGTGCTCGGCCCGCAGAAGACGTCTTCCTCCAGGGTCACGCCCTTGTAGACCGACACGTTGTTCTGGATCTTGCACCCCCTGCCGATCACCACGTCCGGACCGATCACCACGTTCTGCCCGATGTTGCAGCCCCGGCCGATGACCGATCCGCCCAGGATGTGACTGAAGTGCCAGACCCGGGTTCCTTCGCCGATCGACACATTCTCGTCCACCACCGCCGACGGGTGGACGAAGTGCCGCGACCCGGACCCAGCCTCGAGGGGGGGTGCCTCCGCGGCCGGGCCGGCCTCCCCTCTGCCGCCCGGATCGTCCAGGGCCCTCTGTGCCGCATTCAGGACCCTGAGGACCCGAAGGCCTTCCCGGCCGTCCGTGGTCGGTGTCTGCCCGGTCGCCACGCAGGAAAGGAAGTGCTCGCACTGCGAAAGAAGAGGTTCGCTCTCAGGGATGTCCGGCCTCTCCGGCTCCGCCTTTGCCGGCACGGGCAGCTGGTCCTGCCACCGGATCTCGTGGGGATAGAGAAGCAGCTTTTCGGGCCAGGGGCGCGTGTCGTCGAAGACCGCCATCTTCCGATCCCCCACCACGACCATCTGCTGCACCTTGAAGGGATGAAGCCAGGAGACGAAGATGTGGGCCCGCATGCCGGAGGCGAACTCGAGATGGGTGGTGGTGACGTCGGCGATCCTGCTGTGCAGGTAGTACCCTCCGGTGGCCAGAACCCTCTCCGGCACCTCGCCGGCCAGGGAGAGAATCATGGAGATGTCGTGGGGCGCGAAGGACCAGAGGATGTTCTCTTCCCGCCGGATCTTGCCCAGGTTGAGGCGGTGCGAGTACACGTAGTTGATGCGGCCGAGCTCCCCTTCCCGGGCGAGCTTCTTCAAAGCCACGAAGACCGGGTGATACTGGAGAAGATGCCCCACCATGAGGACGAGCCGCCTCTCGTCCGAGAGAAGGATCAGTTTCTCCGCCTCCCTGTGGTCGAGGGCGAGGGGCTTCTCCACGTAGACGTTCTTGCCGGCCAGAAGCGCCTCCCGGGCCAGCGCGAAGTGTGTCTCCGCCGGCGTGGCGATCACCACCGCCCGGATGTCCTGCCGCTCCAGGACTTCGTTGACCGCAAGGCACACCCCCACGTCGGGGTGTTGCTCTCTGAACCGGGCCAGGACGGTTTCATCCTTGTCGCAGATGAGCCGCAGGGCCCCGAGCTCGTGGAGGACCCGCACCAGGTTCTTCCCCCAGTAGCCCGTCCCGATCACGGCAACGCCGGGGGGCGGTTCACCCGGGCTCGAATAGGGGGCGTTCAAATCTTTCTCCTTCCGTTCCGGATGATCGTGAGGCTGGGTGCAGCTAATCCGAAGAATCGGGAGAGGATGGGCCGGACGAAGCATGGGGTGGGGTGGACTGGGCCCTGTTGATCAGGGACTGAATTCGCTTCCGGTCCCCCGGTCCGATATCCAGGAACTCGACACCTGCCCGGAACGAGTACGGGTCTTCCTCGGTATTCCGGTCGTACCAGACCACCCTGCCGGTGAGCGTGAGGGTCTGATCGCCGTCCGGGATCTCGATCTCCAGATGGGACTGTTCCGGAGTGGTCGGATCCGGGTGGAAGATGTGCAGAGAGCCGCTCTGGACCACGTTGGTCATGAGGCGCATACCGCTCTGGGAGAGGTCGTGGAGCTGTGCGGAAAGGAAGCTCGAGCGGGTGTCCGGCCGAGAGGGGAGAAAGATACGAAACTTGACGGGCAACTCGAGTCGATGCCTCTTGAATCTTCGCCGATCAGTCTGCAACCGACCCTCCCTTCCGTGACCAGCGGAGGTACTCCTCTTTCACCCGGTCCAGCCACTGCCTGGAGGTCGCCTCGTTCTCGAAATGGAGGAGGCTCCAGACCTTGTCTTCCCCGCTGATCGGATCCCTATAGACCTTGTGAGGAGGCAGCACCTCGATATCGCCGCCTCTCCGGCAGATGTACCAGCCCCGAAGATAGACCCCGCTGAACAGGGACACTTCGGCGACCGCAACCAGCTCGGGATCGTCGTCGATCCTGTGGAAACGGATTGCGTCCTGCGGCATGGCTCTCTTCTTCAGGCTGCCTTCAGATGCCCCGTATCGGGGCGAGCAACATGAATCCCGGCAGCGATTCGGATTCCAGTTCCCATTCGGACAGCAGTTGCCGGACCGCTGCCTGAACAAAATACTGTGTAAATCTGCGGCGCTTCTGCTTGAAGGATACGATGTGAGGCTCGTCCGGGAGGCCCGCCATCCTGCCCGCCTCTTTTGCGGCCGCCTCCAGACCGCCGATCTGGTCCACGAGCCCCAGGGCTTGTGCCCTCTTGCCGGTAAGGATTCTGCCGTCCGCGATTTCCTCCACAGCCTCCCTCTTCATCTTCCTGCTCGTGGAAACGGCCTCCACGAACTGGGCGTAGATCTCGTCGGAGACCTCCTGCAGATACCGCTCCTCTCCGGGGGTCATGCTTCGAAAGGGGGACCCCACGTCCTTGAGTTCCCCGCTCTTGATCACCTTGCTGTCCACCCCGATCTTCGACATGAGACCCCGGAGGTCCCGGGTCTGCATGGCGACCCCGATGCTGCCCGTCAGGGTGCCGGGATTCGCGAAGATCTTCTCGGCCGCACTCGCGATGTAGTATCCACCCGAGGCGGCAACCGCCCCCATGGAGGCAACGACCGGCTTCTGCTCGCGGGCACGGTGGATCGCCTCGTGGATCTCCTGGGAAGGCGCCACGCTCCCTCCCGGGGAATCGATTCGCACCAGGATCGCCTTCACGTTCGATATCTTCCGGAATCGCTGGATCTGATCCGCATACGGCTTCGCGGACAGAAGGATCCCCTTGATCTCCACGAGTCCGATGAGCTTTTTGTGGATGCGGAGAACGATCCGCTCGAACATCCTGGGCCCCTTTCCCTCGCGTTCCGGGGAAGCTGGGTGGGAAGGCCGAAAAGGCCGGATCCTTTGCCTTTGCAGGCCCTTTTCTCCAGATCATAACGACAACCGATTTCGTTTGTCAATTGACGCATCTTCGGGAAGTTGATAGGAAAAACATCATTGTGGTATCCTGCGGGATCCTCTTCAACAGCGGGAGCGCCGGATGAAGGTCGACAAGAAAGAGGTCGAATACGTGGCCATGCTGGCCCGAATCGAGCTCAGCGAGGAGGAGAAGGGGCTGTATGCAGAGCAGTTGAGCACGATTCTGGGATTCTTTGATCGTTTGAAGGAGGTGGATACCGAGGGTGTACGCCCTACCTCCCATGTGATCGATCTGGTCAACGCCTTCCGCGCCGACCAGGTCCGGCCGGGCCCGGGCGTGGAGGCTGTGCTCGAGAATGCTCCGGAACGGTCGGACCGTTTCTTCCGCGTACCCAAGATCCTCGACTGAAGGCCGTCCCGAACGGCATCCCGCATTCGACAGAGAGAGGTTTACCCGCATGCACCTTCACCAGGAGACGATTCAGAGCCTGCACGTGAAGCTTGCGCGACGGGAGGTCGGTTCCGAAGAGGTCACCCGCATTCTCCTGGATAGAATTTCGGAGTCGAATCAAGCGCTCAACGCGTACGTCACCGTCGCGGCGGACGAGGCCCTGGCGCAGGCGAAGGAGGCGGACCGGCGGCTGGCGGCCGGGGACGATGCGGGTCCCCTCTGTGGGGTGCCCCTGGCGGTCAAGGACAACATGAACACCCGGGGCCTCCGCACGACCTGTGCCTCCAGGATCCTCGAGAACTTCGTGCCCCCCTTCGACGGGACGGCTGTCCGCAAGCTGCGTGAGGCCGGGGCCGTCTTTCTCGGCAAGACGAACATGGACGAGTTCGCCATGGGGTCGTCCAACGAGCACAGCCTGTTCGGGCCCTGCCGCAATCCCCACGATCACGACCGCGTGACCGGCGGGTCGAGCGGGGGCTCTGCATGCGCGGTTGCGGCCGACCTTTGCATCGCCGCCACGGGGTCGGACACGGGCGGCTCGATTCGCCAGCCCGCCGCGTACTGCGGGGTGGTGGGAATGAAGCCGACCTACGGGCGTGTGAGCCGGTTCGGCCTGGTCGCCTTTGCATCGAGCCTGGACCAGATCGGGCCGATCGCGAAGAACGTGACGGATTGCAGCCTCCTGCTCCAGGTGCTCTGCGGTTACGATCCGTGCGATTCCACCAGTGTGGATTCACCGGTTCCGGACTTCCGCTCCTTTTTGACGGGCGACGTCCGCGGGCTGCGGATCGGGATCCCGAAAGAGTATTTCATCGAGGGGACGGACCCGGAGGTGGAGGAGGCGGTCCGAAGGGGGATTCGCGTCCTCGAGGGGGAAGGCGCCGTGCCCGTGGACATCTCGCTGCCCCACACGGGGTACGGGATCCCGGTCTACTACCTGATAGCCACCGCGGAGGCGAGTTCGAACCTGGCCCGTTACGACGGCGTGAAATACGGTTTCCGCGCCGAGAGCGCCGGCGACACCCTGCGGAAGATGTATCACCGAACCCGGTCGGAGGGGTTCGGCGCCGAGGTGAAGCGAAGGATCATGCTGGGCACCTATGCCCTGAGCTCCGGATACTACGACGCCTACTACCGGAAGGCGCAACAGGTCCGGACCCTGATCCGGCAGGAGTTCGTCGAGGCCTTCCGGGACTGCGATGTGATCGTCACCCCCACGGTGCCGAGCCCGGCCCCCCGTATCGGAGAGAAGACCGGGGACCCCCTCCAGATGTACCTGCTGGATATCTTCACGACCACGGTGAACCTGGCGGGCCTGCCCGGTCTGAGCATGCCGTGCGGAACCACCTCGGAGGGGCTTCCCGTGGGGATGCAGATACTCGGCAGGCATTTCGACGAGGGAACGGTGCTGAAGACGGCCTTCGCCTTCGAGCAGAAAACCCTTGCGGCTTAGTGCTCGATGTCATAAATACGTGATCGTATTTATGACATCGACTACTGAGGACGAGCATGGAATACGAAGCGGTCATCGGGCTCGAGATTCACGCGCAGCTGCTCACGGAGAGCAAGATCTTCTGCGGATGCTCCACTCGTTTCGGGGCCGAGCCGAACGAGAACACCTGCCCGGTCTGCACCGGCATGCCCGGGGTCCTGCCGGTCCTGAACCGGCGGGTCGTGGAACTCGCCCTGCGAACGGCCGTAGCCCTTGAAGGCGAGATTCCGCCCCGGTCCGTTTTCGCCCGCAAGAACTACTTCTATCCGGATCTGCCGAAGGGATACCAGATCTCCCAATTCGAGGCCCCCCTTTCTCTGGGCGGCCACGTCGACATCGAAAGCGACCGGGGTCGCCGCCGCATTCGTCTCACCCGGATCCACCTGGAGGAGGATGCCGGCAAGCTGGTGTACGAAGGCACCATGGAGAAGGCGGATGCGGGGTACGTCGATCTGAACCGTACCGGTGTTCCCCTGATCGAGATCGTCACCGAGCCGGATCTGCGAAGCCCTGCCGAGGCCGCCGCCTTTCTCAGGAAGCTCAGGAGCATCGTGCGCTACCTGGAAGTCTGTGACGGAAACATGGAACAGGGCAGCCTGCGGTGCGATGCAAACGTTTCGATCCGGCGCGCCGGCTCCGAGGGCCTGGGCGTGAAGACCGAGCTCAAGAACATGAACTCCTTCCGGTTCGTGGAGCGCGCCCTGGAATACGAGATCGAGCGCCAGATCGCAACGGTGGAAGCCGGCGAACAGGTGGTCCAGGAGACCCGGCTGTGGGACGCCGCGAAGAACGCGACGCTGAGCATGCGCGGAAAGGAAGAGGCCCACGACTACCGGTACTTCCCCGATCCGGACCTCGTGCCCGTGGAGATCGACGCGGCATGGGTCGAGGAGATTCGTGCCGGTCTGCCGGAGCTGCCCGATGCGAAAGAGCGGCGGTTCCGGGAGGAATACGGGCTCCCGGAAGACGACGCGCGAACGTTGACTGCCGCGGCGGAACTGGCGGGGTATTTCGAGAAGACGGCAGCCCTCTTTCCACAGCCGAAGAAGGTGAGCAACTGGGTCCTGACCGAGCTCCTGCGGGAGCTGAACCGGGACGACAAGGAAATCGACGACTGCGCGGTCACGCCGGAACACCTCGCGGCAATGCTCTCCATGATCGAAGACGGCAGCATCAGCGGAAAGATCGGGAAGCAGGTCTTCGAGGAGATGTATCGGACGGGCAAGGCGCCGAAGGAGATCGTGAAAGAGAAGGGGTGGGTCCAGATACAGGATTCGTCGGAGCTCTCCGGCGTGATCGACCGGGTGGTCGCGTCCCACCCGGTCGAGGTCGAAAAGTTCAAAGCGGGGAAGGAGAAAGTCTTCGGATTCCTCGTGGGCCAGGTCATGAAGGCAACCCGCGGCCAGGCCAACCCGAAGCTGGTCAACGAGCTGCTCAGAGAGAAGCTCGCATCGGGAGACTAATGGGTGCTTCGGTCGCTTTCGCTCCCTCGCAATATTCACAATTTGTGTGACTGTATTTATGCACATAGGCACTACGTCACGCCCGTCCGGCCCGCGTATTGCGCGAGACCTCGTGGCGGGAGGGACCGGATCGTTTGACAAGGAACGGGGAGAATGCTTAGGATGGAATTCCCTTTTTGCCTGATCGGGGTGGGATAGCTCTTACACTTCATGCAGCAGACAGATTGATGGAAAGGAGAGCGAACATGGAAGACGAAGTCCGAAAACACTTCCGCGGCATTCGGATTCTTGTCACACTGGCCCTTCTTGCCGCCTGCATTTCTTTTGCATTCAGCTATGTTCTTTTCAAAGAGGTCAACATCCCCCTCCAGAGGATTCGGACCCACGAACTCAACCTCCTGGAAGGAAAGGTCGACTATCTCATGTCCTCACGCCTGGACGGTCGGTTGGACGTGGAATTGCAGGCCGCGTTGATCACGATGAGGGACGTTGCGGGCCAGACCTCAGGTGAACTGCAGGAGCAGGCAGAGAGGGCGATGGAGGAGACGAAGGGCCTTCTCAGGATGCTTCGGGAACAGAGATAGGCCGAAACCGGCGGATCGATCCTTCACATCCAGTCTTTGTTCAGGGCCTCCACGAGGGGGAGGTCAGGGGGAAGGTATCTTCTATGAGTCAGATTCTGCATCAATTCGCCAAGAACGCCACCGAAGAGGTTCGTGCGTCCCTGACCGAGTACAAGGGGCACAAACTCATCGATCTGCGGATCTATTACGAACCGGAGGATGGCGAGGACCGGCGCCCCACCAAGAAGGGAATCACCATCGACGTGGCGCTCTACCCTGAGCTGAAGAAGGCGATGTTGAAGATCGAAAAGGAGCTCATCAAGCAGAAGCTCGTCGAAGAGGAGGCTCTGGAGGCGATCGCGAACGAGTAGGCTCACCGACGCGGAGCCCCCCCGGTCTGCCACAACCCCTCGGAGCGCCGTCTCCTCGGGCGCAAAACCTCCTTCCCGGTTCCGTCCGATTCCTCTCGCTCCCCTTCGGCTGATGAACAGAGAAAGGAGAATGACCCGATGACCGACCCGGGAAAGGATGACAAGGTTCAGCACGTATCGGATGGAACATTCGAGAGGGATGTCGTCGGCGCCTCCGAACCCGTCCTGGTCGACTTCTGGGCCCCCTGGTGCGGACCCTGCAAGCGCGTGGCGCCCTTTCTGGAAGAGCTTGCGGAGAAGATGGAGGGAAAGCTCAGGGTGGCCAAGATGAACGTGGACGAAAACCCTTCCGTTCCGGCCCAGCTCGGCATACGCAGCATCCCCACACTGGTGGTCTACAAGGAAGGGAAGGTGGTGGACACCCGGGTCGGGGCCCTGTCCCTGGAGGACCTGGAGCGTTTCGTGAGCCAGTGGATCTGACGGCCATGACCTTTACCCGAACGGATTCGGATTTCTCGAGTCGGGGGACCCGCTGCGCGGGTTGGCTCTACATGCCGGAAGCGGTGCAGGAGCCGCCTGTGGTGATCATGGCGCACGGGTTTGCGGCGGAGAGGACCTTCCGGCTCCCTGCCTATGCGGAGAAGTTCGTCGGCAGGGGGCTCGGCGTCTTCCTTTTCGACTACCGCAATTTCGGCGGGAGCGACGGTGAGCCGCGGAACCTGGTGAACCCCTGGCGACACGTCCAGGACTGGCACGCAGCCATTGCCCACGTGTCCCGCCTCCAGAACATCCGGACAGAGAAGATCGCGTTGTGGGGGTCATCGTTCAGCGGCGGTCACGTGGCCGTGGTGGCGGCGAAGCAGCCCGGCATTGCCGCGATCGTCTCCCAGGTCCCTTTCGTGGACGGGACGTCCACTCTGAACACGCTGGGCCTCGCCTACACCGCAAGGGCCCTGGCGGCCGGTTGCAGGGACCTCGGGAGGATGCTGACCTCCCGTCCACCTTATCGCGTGCCGGTCGTGGAGAGCCCGGACAAGTTCGGGATCATGAACCGGCCCGACTCCAGGCCCGGGTATCTTGCCATCGTACCGGAGGGGTCGAGTTGGAAGAACGAGTGCCCGGCCAGGATCATGCTCGGCGCGACCTTCTACAGGCCCGTGAGCTTTGCGGGTCGAGTGAAGTGCCCCGCCTTCGTTCTGCTCGCAGAGAAGGATTCGCTGATCCCCGCCAGGGCGGTGGAACGTTTTGCGGGCAAGATGCCCCGGGCGGAACTGGTTCGCGTCCCTTATGGGCATTTCGATGTGTATCTCGGGGACCCCTTCGAGGAGACATCGACCCTGGAGGCCGACTTCCTGGAGAGGCATCTCCTCGCAGAACACTAGACGTTTTCCTCCACCATGAACCCGATGGCCGCCCCGAATTGCTCCCTCTGGTCGCGCGACAGGGGAATCCATCGATTTCGCCGTTGCCGACTTCGAACCGCCTCGTTCCTCAACACGAGGCTGGTTACGTGCCGGCCCTCCCGGCTGAAGACGTGCACCCGGTTTCGGGGGCCGAGCACCACATACGTCTTCTCGTACTTGTCCCACAGAATCGAGTCCTCCGCAGCGCCGAATACGTCTTCCCAGGCCTTGGACGTGGGGCGATTCTTGACGCGGTTGCCCTCTGCGTGCGCGGTACGGCGGCCGCGCTGCCGTCCTACCTTTTCCAGCTTGCGAGCCAGCCCCTGCAGTATGCTCGCGACGAGCGACGCCGTATCCGTCAACGATTCCCCTCGTCCGCTCTTTGCCGCGCCCCGGGTGGAGGGACTCAGGCTGCTGATCCGGTGACGGGCCGAAGAGATGACGTCGGCAATCCTCGTCTGATAAGGCCCGTAGATCGCCTCCAGGGCGGGCGACCCGTCCGAAAGGCTGGAAAGAACGTTCAGTTCGAGCCGTGGTCTCCCGTTGAGGCGACGGGACTCGACCGCCTGTAGGGTGCAGGCGACGCGTTCCGCCTTGCTGCGGTCCCACTCCGGCTTCTGTATCCGGAGAAAACCGAAGACCACCTGGCCGAGGATATCGTACGTCTTCGATTGCCTTCCGAACACGTTCAGCTGTCTCTGCTTGAGCGTTTCCGGCCCCATGTGCAGGGCCACGAGATCGGTCTGGGCAGGGTCGTAGAGAAGGTCCACGCGGGGGTGTTTTCTTTCGAGCAGTACCTGGGAGAATTCGAGCCAGACCGGTGAGCCCGTGGACGCGTACCCCCCGAACACGCTCGTCGGTCTCGGAGGATGGCCGTGCGTGCAGACGGAGCTCTCACAGCGATAGCAGTAGACACGGCCTTGCTGAAAGGCCTCCGCCCGGGTCGCCATCTCGCGGACGGCTCCCCGGATCTGCTCTTCGATGGACGGATCGGCCTGCAATCGCCACGGATTGCCGGGGTCGACCGACACCTTCAGTTCCAGATCGAAGGGCTTCGCCTGACGCGGTGGGGATCCGAACATGTCTGCATAGGATGCACGGACAGCCGAGGCAAGGGTCTCCTCGACCCGGTCGAAGTGCGACCTGGGGCGCGGCTTGCCGGCCGGGCGACTCTTCCGCTTTCGGGGCCGGCGCTTCTTCTTCGACCCGGGGTCGGGTGTTCCGGTGCCGTCTTTCATCGCTCTTCTCCGGGGCGTCGATCTCAAGAATATCGTGCGGCAGCATGGTTCGCAAATCGGGACGGTCTTTTGCTAAACTGTTGCCCTCCAATCGGAAGGGAGAAAGAACGTGAGCGCACCCGCTGCTTCTGTCTTGCTGATCGGTGACGAGCTGCTGGCCGGAGAAATCGAGGATCGAAACGGCCCCTATTTCGGGGATCAGCTGACCCGCCAGGGGTTTCAGGTCCGGGACATCCGGTTCCTGCCCGACGACGTGACAACGATCTCGGGCGCCGTGCTCGAGGCCCTGCAGGACTGCAGCCTGGTGCTGGCATGCGGTGGGCTCGGCCCCACCTCGGATGACCGGACCACGGAGGCCGTCTGTCAAGCCCTGGGCAGAGATCTTACGCTGGACGAGGAGCAGTGGGATCGAATCCGGAAGATTTTTTCCGCACTTCGAGGGGGAGAGCCTCCTCCGGGAAACGAGAAACAGGCCAGGCTTCCCGAGGGGGCGGAGGCGCTGCTGAACGACATGGGAACCGCCCTGGGCTACGTGACGCGGCACGGCGAAGGTGTGATCGCGGTGCTTCCCGGACCACCGAAGGAAAACCGGCGGATGTTCGAGGCCCGGCTCCTCCCATGGCTGGATCGGCGTTTTCCGGAACGTTCGCCATGGGCTGCGAGGGTCTTTCGTGTCTTCGGACTCCCCGAGAGTGAGGTGGGGCATCGGTTGAGGCATCTCGAGCCCGCGCACGCCGGCCTGCAGGTGTCGTACCGGTTCCATTTCCCGGAGATCCTGGTCAAGCTCCGATGCAAGGCGATGTCCGAGGACCCGCTGCAGGCCGCATCCCGCGAGCTGGAGGAGCTGCTCGCGCCGCACCTCTACAGCACTGGAGAGGACGAGCTTCCCGCCGTCCTGGGCCGGGAGCTCGAGAGAAGGGGCCTCCGGATCGTCACCGCGGAGAGCTGTACGGGGGGCCTGGCCTCCAAGCTGCTCACCGATGTTGCGGGCTCAAGCGCCTGGATGGATCGTGGCTTCGTGGTCTACAGCAACCAGGCGAAACAGGATGTCCTCGGGGTGCCCGAAGCGATGCTGAAGCAGCACGGGGCGGTCAGTGAGCCGGTGGCCCTTTCGATGCTGGAAGGCGCCCTCGCTCGATCCGGCGCCCAGGTCGGTCTGGCCGTCACGGGCATCTCGGGCCCGGGCGGCGGAACGCTCGGGAGGCCCGTTGGAACGGTCTGGGTCGCGTGGGGAGACGGCGACAGGAAACATGCGGAGACCTACCAGTTCTACTGGGACCGGGACTACAACCGAATCCTCAGCGCCTGGACCGCGATGTATCAGGTCTATCAGCTGATTCTCGAGCATTGAAGCGGCTCGCGACTTCCCTCGCCAGGAGCGGGGCGTTTCCGCCTGCCCGGTTGTTCACGATCACATTCAGACGCGCCTTCCGGTCCACCGCCGTTCCCATCAAGTCCACCGTTTCTTCGATCATCCCGGGTGTCGCCATCCCTTCCACCGTGCGGTCGAAGGGGTGCGCCCTTGCGTAGGCCTCTTCGTAACGGAGACCCCTTGGAGTGAGGAGCCGGATGACGGCCTGTCTGCCGGCGTTGGTGAAGGTTTTGCCCGAGAGCTGGAACTGGTTCTTCAGCGAGGGAAGCCAGGTCCAGTGGGACAGGACCTGTCCGATTCCGTGCTCCTTCAGCACCGAGAAGAGGTCCGGCGTGAGCAGCGACTCGGTACGGATCTCGATGTGGTACCGGTCGTCTTTCGGGATCCTTCGGAAGAATTGGTCCAGCTCCTCCGCTGCCTGCTGAGGCGGAGGGCGGTCCTTCTTCCGTTGATACTCCTGTTCGAAGATGAAGCCCCGGACACGACTTCCCAGGAGCTCCACAGCCGGGAGGTAGAACTGGCGGGTGAAGAGATCCCCGTTCAGATAGTCCGGGTTGCCGGTGAACGCCCCTCGCCTTCTGAGCTTCCTGGCGAAAACGACCTGCGGCACCTTGAGCAGGAGGGCATCGTCTTCTCCGAGGTGCTGCCGGTAGTTCCGAAGGACGTGGTAATTCTGTGTGGGTTGCGCGTCCTTTTCGAGGAGCGGGCGATAGAAGGTGAAATCCAGCTCCAGTACGTCGAAGTGCTCGAAGTACTCCTCGACGCTTTCGATGGGAAGGACCCGTTCCGTGAAGGACCGTCCGCCCACCTTGTTCTGTCTCGACCGGATGCGGCCCCCGTACCGCTCGGCCGTGTAGATCTGTCCGATCCAGCCTGCATATCGATCACTCGCCGTACCCACGGCAATGCCCGGGTGAAGGCCGCGGAATTCGAAGGCCACCGTTCCGGTCGACTTCAGAGGTTCCATCCGTCCTCCCTGTGCAGGGGGTGCCGCCCGGCCGACGGCGGTCGTGGCGCTCCCCGTCACGGAATTGACGTGAAAGGCCCCGCTCGAAGCCGAAGGCTCGGGCGTTCCGCCTTCTTCTCCATTGGCATATCGCTTGCATTCCACTCCTGCAT
This sequence comes from uncultured Thermodesulfobacteriota bacterium, assembly GCA_964479535.1. GTDB lineage: Bacteria > Desulfobacterota > DSWW01 > DSWW01 > DSWW01 > S015-6. The sequence goes on along the minus strand of CAYZMM010000011.1, from coordinate 17,540 downwards.
TCCCCGGTGAGCGTCCCTCAGCCCGCAAAGGAGGAACCGAAATGCACAGGGTCAGAAGATTCGTGCAGGCGAACAAGCGGGAAACCGAAGCCCTGATCGCCAGACAGCGCAACGGAGGCCCACGGGACGAGCTGACGGCCCACCTCCTGGAGGGAAGGCTGGAGGCCTTCAGGCTGATGAACCACTACCTGGATCGCCTGGAAGAAGAGGACGTCCTGCTCCGCGGAGGGGCATCCGCCTTCTCACCGCAGGGTTGACCGAGTGTCCTGTCCCAGAAATAAGGGTGCACAGACAGGCCGCTTCAACGCTGGGGCGTAATTGGGGACAGCCACCGATTTCCTCAGGCCGGATGGACGGTTGCCGCAGTGAGGAAATCGGTGGCTGTCCCCAATTACAGCACGACTCTCTGTAAAGCTATTTCTGGGACTGGACACTCGGTTGAATCCAGAGGCGGAGTGCAGCCGAATCGGGTGCCGAAAAACAGAAACGGTGTGCATCTTTTTCATGATCCTATGTCATAGGCCTTCAGAAGGCTCTTCTGCCTCTGTCTGCTCGCCAGGTATTCCATGACCCGTCGCTGATCCTCCCGGGAGATGTCCACCAACTTCACCGGTGTCTGATACCCGCCCTTCGGGTGGCCCCGACTCTGCCGGACCACTTCCGCGACGATCTGCAGGGGAGGAAAGGGGCTCGTGGGCAGGAAATAGACTACGAGGATGCTTTCCCCGGCCTGGTGCGCGATCTCGGTCGGGAAGGAGATCCCGGACTCGCTGATCTCGATCTCCCGAAGAGGAAGGGCCCCCCTCCGGTCCGGGTCCGCCGCCTGGTAGGCGATGAAATAGATCAGTTCCCCCTCGAACGCTTGAAGGTGGATCCTCATCTCCATCCGGCGCGCCGGATGGATCCTCTGTCCTTTGTGCCTTGCGATTTCCTGAATCCATGCCCTGAAATCCAGTGTGCTCTTCGTGCGGGATGCGTCCAGAGCGACCTGCTCGGCGATCTCGGGGCTCTCCGAGTAGATCAGAGGCAGTCGGTCCTTGATGCGGACATGCTGCCGGCTTCCCTCGATCGTGGGCAGAAACCGGAAGGTCGTGGGGTCGGTCGGCACGGACCCTGCGGACGACCGGGGGGGCGGATCCCCGAACATGGCGCCTGCAAGCTCGGTGTGCTGCTCCATTGCCTGATAGAGGCGGATCAGTTGCAGACGAAGCGCATCGTATCGTTTCGGCTTCATCATCCCGACTCCGCCCTCCAGAGGCCGTCACGCATGACGATCCGTGAGGTCTCTCCGGGCCTCGGGGGCTGCCTGTGGTCCACGATCCCGTACTCGGGATCGTGGGGAAGCTTCACGCCGAAGCCGTCCTCCGTGACGAAAGGCTCGGGAAGGATCGTTCGGATTCTTAGGGACCGGGCGCTCTGGAAGAGCTCGTCCAGCGTATCGTACTCGTTCAGCTCCTCGAGGGTCTTCAGGGTGGGCGGCATGAGCAGGGTCCGACCTGCCTTCTGCTGCGCCAGCGCAGCCGCGGGCGTGAGCCACAGGGAATGGGTCATTTCGATCGTATCGTGAAAGGGAATCTGTTCGGGAGGCTTCCTGGCCAGAAAGAAGCGGGTGGAGAACCTCTTCGATTCGATCTCGGGCGTGATCCAATGGGCATACGGCGTGAGCAGATCCAGGGCGTACGAAATGCCTTCCCTCTCCGCCAGCTCGCGCAAGGACAGGCTCTGTTCGTGGAGCTGCAGACGATACCGGGCGAACCGTCCGGCCGTCTCCCCGTCTGCAAGGTCGATCGTCTTTCCCGTCTGATCGTAGGCGAGGAGAACCCCGGACTCCTCGAAGGTTTCGCGGAGAGCGGCAAAGTAGAGCCCGAGCGCGGTGGATTCCGGCAGATCGGTTGCCTGCAGACCGTTCCTGGCATCGGCCCCGGTGAACCCGCCCGCATGGTGGAGCAGAGCCGGGTCGCAGTCTCCCTCATCCAGCCTGCCCCCTGGGAACACAAAGGCACCGCCCATGAAATCCTGGCGCCGGTTGCGACGCATCAGGAAGACCTGGAAGTGGCCCTGCTTCGATTCTCTGGTCAGAATGACGGTTGCAGAGTCGAGGGGTTGTTCCATCGCCTCCTCCAGGCCGCTTCAGCCGGAATAAAGGTTCACCCACCATTGTAAGCCCGGGGCCGGAACACCTCAAGCAGCGGTGTGACCGAAGCTGCCTCTTGCGCATTTTAATATTGAAAATCAAGATGTTAAAAGATTGTCCGTGCAGGCAGCTTGACATGCGGGCAAAGAGAGTTACATTATTCTGTGTTACCTGATCCGTGCATTTCCGGTAGACCGATGTACATTCAACAACGTTTCAATGCCATTGAAAGGTCCTGGGTTTCGCAGTCCTTTTCCTGCGCCCGGCGGCTCACAAGCCGATTCTTCGATATGGAACCGGAGCACTGGATTCCCCTTCCGTACGATGTCCGGACCCTTGCGCAACTCGAGGATCACGAGGTGAGCGAATCCGCTTTCGCACATTTGTGCAAGTATTCCACCCCATACCCGCAGGCAGAGCCATCGGCTGGACTGCACTTCTACCGTGTGTGCCTGCAGGACGACCTGATACTGAATGCCATCGAGAGAGGCAGTTCTTACATAAAGCTGGTTCCACTGCTGCTTTATATCGCTACCCATGAGCTCGTCCACATCCTGCGGTTCGAGAGCGGAGAGAGCGATTTCGACATGCCCGTCGAGGAGCGGGGGCGGGAAGAGGGGCGAGTGGACGCCATAACGAAGAGCATCCTGCGACCCAGGGCGGGCCGCGAGCTGCATCTGGTTCTCGACTGCTTTGGTGACAGCTACCGCATCGGGGATGTATCGAACTAGAGGGAGTGCTTCCGGGAGGTCAACATGCCGATCTACGAGTACAGATGTGATACGTGTGGTCAGGATTTCGAGCTGTTCAGGAGTATCTCGGACCAGGGCGTTCCCCAGTGCAAGTTCTGCAAGGGTCCGGTCAAGAAGTTGATATCCCGCTCGAGCTTTCACCTGAAAGGCACAGGCTGGTACGTGACGGATTACGCCGGAAAGAAGAAATCGGACGGTCAAGAGGAGAAGAAGGAGGAAGCAACCGGCTCCTCCGGCTCCGAGACGACCGCCAAGAAGGAAGACTCCGCCCCCAAGGCGAAGACCGAAACCTCTTCGGACTGATTCCGGAATCAGGAGCGATTCGTTCGGAGCCTGACCGACCCCGCCTGTTGCACCAGGCTTCGCCCCGATCCCCACGGACATCCCGAAGCTGTTGTCTTGTCCCAGAAACAGCATTACAGAGAGTCGTGCTGTCATTCGGGACTCGATGCGCGTCTTGCTTTTCGGCGCGTCCAACGAGGGCTTGGCGCCACTGACGGTTCACACCGGATCTGATCCGCCGTGCAGACGCTGCCCCAAAAATGGACCAGAACGAGCCTTGTTTTGTCCGAATCAGGCAGGGAAATCGAATTTTTCTCTTTACAATCGTTCCATCAACATATAGTATATGAAAGGATTATGCCGCTACATATGGACAAGCGGCAGGAATCGGGAATCGACGATGATGCTTTTCCGAGTATCGAGCAAGGGGAGGAAAGCCGAATGGCGACAAAGGCGAAGGTACTCAAATCCAGGGACGTTGCTCACATCCTCGACTGCAGCCCGGATGATGTGATCATGCTGGCCAGGAAGGGGAAACTCCGGGCCAAGAAGGAGGGGAAATACTGGCTCTACCGCTATGCGGATGTGATGAAGTATCGGAAGAAGACAGCACTGGCCTAGACCTCACGCTGAAAGAAGACCCTTCGGAAGAGGGGTGGAAGTACGGACGTGGCCCGCGGGGCACGTCCCCGGCCAGGCAGGTTCTTCCGGCCGGGAAGTGGCCCACTGCTTATCGTAACAAGATGGCTTCGTTCTTGTTTCACTCTGCCCCCGGAGCCTCTTGAGCACCCCCGACAGACATCCACCCCGCTTCCCGGCCCTGAGCTACGAGGGGGCCGAAGACCCCTTTGCCCGGATCACACGCAATTTGGCCTCAATGAGTTCGTCATGGCGGAGGCGAAGCAGCCTGGAAAGCTTGTGCACCAGGTATCGCTCGTGCTTGTCCAGAGTGCCGTCCGCATACACGATCTCCCATAGCATGTGGATGAGTTCCATCTTCTGCTCGTGAGAATAGTCCTGGTTGATCCGTTTCGTGAACTGCCAGACGTCGATGCTCTGCTCCAGTTCCTGGTCGGTGGCCTTGAGGAGCGTTTGCGCATCCTCGTCCGAGAGATCGTAGTCCTTTTTCAGGATTCCGAGAATACGGCTTCGTTCCGAGTCGTTGAATTCTCCGTCGGCCCGCGCCATTTCGAGGAAGAGGGCACATGCAGCGACCCTTACGTTCCCAAGGTTCATCCTGTCCTGTTCCAACGGGGCCTTCGATTCCGGACCGCCGAAGATCCTGCTCAGTAGGTTCCGCACACGCAACGGCTGGCTCCTTTTCATTTCCGGTCACCGGGCATTCGGTATATGGGCTGTATCCATCCTAAACCTGATTCGGTTTTCGGAACAAGGGGGTTGCAGCAGTGCTGCCCTGCTCCATGCCATGAACTCAACGAGCCCACGTCAGGTCCAACCATACATCTGATCCAAATCGATACAGTCATACCAGCGGGGACCCGTTGATGATCCTTGACGAAAAGCTCCTCACGCCCAGGGACGCCGCCGCCCTTCTCGGCTGCAGCCCCGACCAGGTGATCCAGCTGGCCCAAAACGGGCAGATTCGTGTTGCCGATTCCGGCCGGTTCTGGCGATTCCGTCAAACCGACATCGTGGAATACAGAGACCGGGTGGCATCCTCATCCGGCGACTAGCCGCACAGTGCGCACCAGAAACTGGGGACAGCCACCGATTTCCGAAATTGTGACGTTTCGCATCCTTGGGAAATCGGTGGCTGTCCCCAATTTCTGACCATCGGTGCAATGTGCGGGTCAGGGCCCGTCCGGCAGTCCGTTATTCCTGCGGTGCCTTCTTCGTTTTCTGGGGAAGAGCTGGCCAAAGATCACGTAATAGAAGGCCCTGCGGAGGACCTCGAAGAAGATGGTGATCGAGAGAAAGACGACGATGCAGAACTGCACACGCTGCAAATCGCTGTATACCCGGTGCATGATCACGGGATCGACCCGGTACCGCTCTTGGTAGATCCGAACGTACTCGGCCCACAGGGCCGGCTCGGTGGCGTATACCTCTCTGCCGACCTCTTCTTCGGTCATCGCCCGGTAGGCGGGGAAGTCCTCCTTCAGGATTCTGCCGACCCACTCGAACGAAATCGGGGCCACGACCTCTCCCTGTGTCTTGCTCAGCACGAGGAGGAGCCCGATGGTCTGGGCTGTGAGGAAAGCGCCCAGGAAGCACATTCGGGTGACTCGGTACCATCGCCTCTTGTTCAGCTCGTTCAAGCTCTTCGCGAGTTGCACGTCTTCTCACCGGGGAGCGGTCATCGGGGGTCTTGCGGGCTTGCCGCGTCGCAGAACAGGTCGAAGAGGCCCTCCAGGTCTTCCTGGAGCGCGCCCGTCCTTGCCCGCGCCCCCTGAACTCCCTGCCGAATGTCGTTGCGGAGGGAGGCATAGAATTGGTTCGGGTCCGTGACCTCCACCCCGCTCCGCAGCCGAAAGGGCACGGTGGGCAGGTCTGCGTCTTCGAACCAGTCGATCAGGGCAGCGGTCTGCTCGTCCCATGAGTACGGGGTCTGGTCATCCGATCCCTTCCTGTCCATGCTTCGCTCCCTGCCGACCGTTTCTTAACCATTATAGGCCTTGCTGCCGTCCCTGCAAACAGTAGGTTCCGTTGGAAGATCTCCGAATAGGCATCCGGGACCCATAGAGCATAACAGGGTGTGGGCAGAACGGTCGTTTCCCGGGGAATACATGAGCGAGAAGGAGAACTAGCAGAAGGCGGGCACGATGGCTTCCAACCTCGGTCCGTCGGTCCGGTAGACGCGGGTGTAGACGCCGGAAAGGAAGCGCACGCACCTCGATGGGGAGGTCGATGAAGGGATCACCGAGTCCGTCCCCGGGTGAAATCCCGCATCCGGAGGACGAGGGAGGACGCTCAACCGTCCCGATGTAGCGTGAGAACGATGCATTCGGAACTCGTATGGTGGCGAGGACGTCCAGGCCCACCGGTCGCCGCCGCCCTTGTGGGGCGGACCTCGACAGGCGGCCTGCCGTCATCGAGAAGATCTTCCGCCTTACGCCGCCTGTCACCCATGGCTCGACAGGGACGGCGTTTGCACTGGATCACGTTCACCGAATGGTCAGCCTCTTCTTCCCGTCCTTCCTCGTGTCGCTCTTCCCTTGTCTTCATCTTCCTGTTCCTTTGCTTCTGTTCGTGTCCCGAATCGGTTCAGATTCGAGTGAATGAGATTCGGTGAGCCCGGCAAAGGGTTCAAGAAAGAGAGCCGTCCAAACAAACAAAAAAAGGGATTAGCTTTCGCAGCTAACCCCTCCATCCAAATTGGTGCCGAGGGACGGAATCGAACCGCCGACACGCGGATTTTCAATCCGCTGCTCTACCGACTGAGCTACCTCGGCGCCGGGAATGGTCGCAAATGAGTGGACGTTCAAAAGTAGTCGAAATCCCTGGCATTGTCAACTCGGGCCTATGTCCCCATGCCTGTTGGAAGAGGCGTTTGCCCGTCCTTGATTTCCGCCAGGCCGACCCGAATCTCGAAGGTGCCCGCGATCTTGTCGTGGAGTCCCTGCTTCCGGGGATCGATGGCGACCCAGAGGAACCCGATGTAGAGCGTGAAGTGATTCAGGAAGTAACCAAGAGTCCGGATTGCGGCCTGGCCGAAGCCCACCGGACGGCCGTCCGTGCGAAGAACCTTGAGGCCGCAGAGCATCTTGCCCGGGGTCTGGCCCCTCGTGCCGAGGAAGAAGGTGTAGTAAGCCATGTAAAGGATGAAGACGACCAGATTCAGGTAGCTGAAGACCGACTCATCGAATGTGTAGCTGAAGCTGCGCAGGGCGCCCGTGCCGGATCCGGAGGAATAGCCGAAGAGCCCGACGCCTACAAGCAGGAAGAGCAGAAGGGCGATGACGAAGCCATCGAGCGTGTAGGCCACCGCCCGGATCCAGAACCCGGCGAATTTCGGCGCAAGGGCGGGCCCGTCCCACGGCCGAGTCGGTCCGGGCGTCGAGCCCGTTCTTTCGCCTCGATCCGGATCGTCCCCTCTGGTGCCGGGTACAACGTCCTGAAGACTTGCCCCGCAGAAAGTGCAATGGTCCTGAAGGCGGTTCGGTCTGCCACAGACCGGGCAGGTAAGGGTCTCCTGGGATCGCATGGCTACTCCTCTGTCCTCGGGTCGTTCTCATGGGCCGGGCGAGGGCACCTCTCCCGGCTGGCGTTCTGTCTCAGCAATAGCCGCCCAGATCTCCGAATGCGTATTGCACGAGCCCCATCGCCACGATGGCGGCGGTCTCGGCCCGAAGGACCCGGGGCCCCAGGCCTACAGGGTGGAAACCCGCTTCCCTTGCCGACTGTTCCTCTTCGGCCGAGAAGCCCCCCTCGGGGCCCACGAGCATCGCTACCGTCCTCGGGCGGAGGGCCCGTTCCTGGTGGAGCGCCATCAAGGGGCGGCTCTCGGTGGCCGAAAAGATCAGGGCCAGGTCGGCTCCGTCAGAGCGCTCGAGGAATCCCTCCAGGGAAACGACGGGGCAGACCTCTGCCACGGTGGTGCGGCCGGACTGGCGGGATGCCTCCCGGGCGATCTTCTGCCACCTCTCACGCCTTTGGTCGGCACGGTCCGGCCCCAGGGCAGGGACCACCCGGCGAACGGCAATGGGGAAGATCTGCCGTCCGCCCAGCTCGGATACTTTCTGGACGACCAGGTCCATCTTGTTTGCCTTGAGAAGCCCGATGCCCAATTGGGTTTGGACGGGCGACTCTCGGGTTCCCGGCCGGCTGCCCAGGATCCTGACCGAAACCTTTCTGGCGTTTGCCTCGACGATGGTCGACGGATACTCCATGCCGCTCCCGTCGAAAAGCAGGAGACCGTCTCCGGGGCCCATGCGAAGGACATCACGGACGTATCGCCTGGAAGGACCGGTGAGAACCAGATCCGTTCCCTGTTCAGAGACATTGGATACGAACAGCCTTCTGGAAGCCTCCGGTTGACTCATCGGTTCCGGCTCCGGCATCTCTTCCGGCCTATAGCCGCTTCTTCAGAAGAAGGGATGTCCAGCCTTCCTCCGGATCCTTCTTGCGGCCCACGGCACGGGCGCCAAGGGTCTGAAAAGCCGCCGCCACCTCGGGGGCCTGATCGGCAAGCATCCCGGAGAGGACTGCCATGCCTCCCTCTTCGAGAGCTTCCCAGAGTGCGTCTCGGTATCTCATGAGTGTTGTAGCATCGAGGTTGGCAGCGATCAAATGAAACCGAGGCCGGATGCTCTCCGGCGTACCGTTCACGAGCAGGACCCTCCTGCCGAGCCCATTCAACTGCAGGTTCCTTCGGGCCACGCCCAGTGTGTCGAAATCGATGTCCAGGCCGACGACACGGCTCGAACCGAGGAGCAGGGCGGCGATCGACAGGATGCCGGATCCGCATCCCGCGTCCAGGAAGGAGGGGGCGGAGTCGGCCCTCTGCCGGGCGATCTCTTCCAGGAACTCGAGACAATGCCTCGTGGTGGCGTGTTTTCCAGTTCCGAAGGCCTGCCCCGGCTCCAGAATCATCGGAACCGCGCCCTCAGGAATGGAAGGGGAGTGCCAGGGAGGAACCACCCAGAAGGATCCCGCAACCCGTTCCGGTGGGAAGCCTCCCTGCCAGCCCGTAGCCCATTCCTCCCTCGCGATCCTTCTGCATCGCACAGTGCGTGCCCGGGCGTCCGGAGATCCCGGGGCTCCCTGAAACGCCCTTGTTCTCGATTCCAGAAGGTCCGCAATCTCCGGGAGTGCGAAGGAGTCGGGGAAGTAGGCCTGTATGTTGAGCACAGGGGTGCAGGATGCGCACGCCTGGGCGGGTCCGTGCCCCGGTTCGAGGGCCTCAGACGTCTCCCGACTTCCAACGGCTCCGAGCTCGACGCAGTCGGCCACAAAGGATGCGACGGCCTCTTCGTCGGCGTGGACGAACTGGACGCTGGCCTCGATCCAGCCGGAGGGCTCATCCGCTATCCGAATGTGGGAAATGCCGGTTTCTTCGTCCATGCCGCCGTGTTCTCTTTGAGGCATCTGGAGATCTTCTCCGAAAGGAAAGGCCGCGCACAGAGAAAGCATATCAGGCAATCCTCTGCAGGGTCCAATGGGGCGTGGAGGCGAGGAAACGCCACGGAGAGCCGTAGGAGGTTGACTCGGATGACGCAGTGTGTTACCAGTGGGTTGATGAGAAATGGGCTCGAAGTCATCAGCAGGGGGGCACCGAGGAGTGATCATCATGGGAAAGAGAGAATTCAACTACACGCTCCTGACCAGCCGTGAGGCGGCCATACAACTCAACCTGAGCCCGGACACCGTGAATGCCCTGGCCCGCAGCAGAAAGCTCCGCGGTGTGAAGGTCGGCCGGCAGTGGCGCTTCAAGAAGCGGGATGTGACCTTGCTGAAGAAGCACCTCTCCGGCGGCGGCCTCGAAGCCGCCTAGTGTCCTGTCCCAGAAATAGAGGTGCACAGATAGGCCGCTTCAACGCTGGGGCGTAATTGGGGACAGGACGCTAGAGAGATCGTGCTCGGGTGTCGAAGCCGGAACCGCGTCGATCCCCGCGAGACACCGACTCCCATCTTTGCCGTCGAGACCGGGCGAGGCCGGGTGCGCCCCCGCTTCTTCCCCCGCTTCGGACACCAAAGCGCAGTCGTTCCTTGCCCCCGATCCCGTCTCGATTCTCTTTGAACATTCCCTCACGTTCCTGCCCCGGATCTGCCGATCCTATTGTCCTGGAAGGTGCGCGTGGCGCACGGAACCGCCGACCTCACGAGGGACCTTGACATGCGCGACGAGGTGAGAAAGCTCTGCCATGGGTGTGAGCACTACTACGTAACCTGGGACCCCGCATTCCCTTTCGGTTGCAGGGGCTTCCAGATGAAATCGAAACGAAGTCCTGCACTTTCCGTCTACGTCGCCTCGGGAAGGATGTGCCTGCTGTACGAAGACAAGAGCCGCGGGGACAAGAGCGGGACGAACCGGGAAGAACATGAAGTAAAATATTAGTAAAGTCTTATAAACTTCTGATTGTATTGTATATTATTTGGGCAATATCTCTGCCTTCCCCATGTCGTCGTGGTCCAGGAACTTCCTGGCAGCCTCCAGAGCCTTCTTCGCCGTGACCTCCTTGATGCGCTCCGGGTATTCCATGTATTCGGCATACCCAAGGCCGTAGAGTTCGTTGAACGCGAGGGCCGAGGCCTGGGCGGAATTGGTCTGGATGCCCACCTCGTAGGTTCCGATGATGTAGTTCTTCGCCCGTTCGATCTCTTCGTCGGGGATTGCCTCCTGGCGGATCCGCTCGATCTGCTCGCGCATTCCCTCGATCGCCGCATCCCGCTTGTCCGGACTCGTCGCGATATAGAAGGCGAACATGCCGGGGTCGACGGCCTCCCGGTTCAGGGCCGTAACCGAATAGGCAAGGCTCTGCTCATCCCGCAGGTCCATGAAGAGCCTGCCCCCCTGGCCCGAAAGCACGGCGTCCAGCACGTCCAGGCTGTATCTGTCCGGGTCCGAGTGCCGCGCTCCCCTGGCACCCAGGACGATGTGAGCCTGCTTCTTTTCGGCGGAGACCTCCTGAACTGCGTGCCGCTCCAGAGGCGCGTCGCAGGCCCCGGGAGAGCGCAGGAGACGGCTGTCGGGCAAACCGTTCAGGGTCTTCTCGGCCAGCTCTCTCGCTTCCATTCGGTCGATGTCTCCCACGATGGCGAGGACCAGGTTCCGGCCCACTGCGTGTTTCCCATAGTAATCGACCAGGTCCTGCCGCGAGATGCCCTTCACGCTTTCCACTCTGCCCAGTACGTCCATTCCGTAAGGATGGCAGGGGTAGAGGGTCTTCCAGAGCAGGCGGAAGGCGAGGTGAGCCAGGTTGTCCTCCTGGTTCTTGATGGCAGCCAGGATGTCCTTGCGTGCCTTCTCCATGTAATCCTCCGGGAATTGCGGCTCCAGCAGGATGTCGGAGAAGATCTCGAAGACGGGAACGAAGTTCCAGCTCACGGTCTCTCCGGTGAGCCCGAAGGAGTCCCTCCCGGAGAATCCCGAGACGGAGCCGGCCAGGGCCTCGACCTCCTCTGCGATTTCCTCGGCGCTCATCTCCGCGGTGCCCTTGTTCAGCATGCGGGCGAGGAAATTGCTGATACCGTTGTTCTCCTCCTCTTCCGAGAGCAGGCCGCCCAGGAACACTGCGCGGAACGAAACAAGGGGCACGGCCCGATTCTCCTTCACGAGCAGGGTGGCGCCGTTGGAAAGCCGCACCTTTAGGACCGGATCCGCCTCCTCCGGGCTGCTCCCCCCCTCCTCTGTGAAACGGGAGGCGACACGCCCGTAAACCTCCTTCACCCTCTTCCGGAGCATCCGCTCGGAGAGGTCCGCCTCGACGGCCTTCGGGATGAGCGCTCCGAGCGTAAGATTCCCGGGCCGGAGATAGGTCCGGGCGACCCGGAGCACGTCTTCCGTCCGTACCCTTCGCAGCCCGTCCAGGTACTTCTCTCCGAAAGCGAGATCGCCCGCGACCGCCTCGTAGTAGCCCAGTTCCCTCGCCTGCCCCTGCACGGTCTGCTGCTGGTAGATGAAGTCGCTTTCGATCTGCGCCTTCGCCTTCTTCAGCTCCTCCACCCCCACCGGCTCGAAACAGACCCGAAAGGTCTCCTCCAGGATTTCCGTGAGGGCCCGGTCCGTGTCTTCCGCCTCGAGGCCCGAATTCACGAGGAAGAGCCCCGGGTCCCTCGGTGTCATGGAATAGGCGGAGATCGAGTTGACCAGCCTCTCCTGCATTCGTAACGAGGTGTACAGGCGGGAGCTTCTCCCCTGGCCCAGGATCTGGGCGAGCACGTCCAGCGAGGGTACGTCCGGATGAGAGATGCCCGGGATGTGAAATCCGATCTTCAGTCGCGCCTCCTTTACGTCTTCCCGGAGGACGAAGACGCGCGTCTTCGTCTGTGAAGGCTCGACCACTTTCTTCTGTTCACCCAGAGGGCGATTCGGGATCCGGGACAGCCTCTTCTCCAGCTGCGGCATGAGGGTGTCGGCGTCCAGGTCCCCGACCATGACCCAGACCAGGTTCTCCGGCACGTACCAGTTCCGATAGAAGCGGAGAACGTCTTCCCGCTGGAAACCCTTGACGACCTCGTCGTAGCCGATCACGGGCCTTCCGTAGGGGTGGACGCTGTACGCCTGTGCGTAGAAGGCCTCGGAGAGCCTTCTTCCCGGCATGTCCTTGCCCCTGCGGATCTCTTCCCGGATCACCTCGATTTCCTTGGCGAGCTCCTGCTCGTCGAAGGCGGCGTTCTCGATGATGTCCGCCAGGATATCGATTCCCTTCTGCATGAAACGGGACGCCATGTTCACATAGTAGACCGTCATCTCCCAGCTGGTGTAGGCATTGATGGCTCCGCCTGCGGCTTCCACTTCCCTGGCGATGGTTCCGGGGCCCCGGCTCTCGGTTCCCTTGAAGAGCATGTGTTCGTGGACGTGGGCGACCCCGGCCTCCTCGTCCTTCTCCTGCACGCTGCCTGCCTTCACCCAGACCTGTATGGACACCACCGGCGCGGCATGATTCTCCTGAAGGATGACGGTCATGCCGTTCGCAAGCACGCGTCGAATCGATTCGTTCTGTGCCGAGTCGCCGGCTGCCGGGAACAGGCCGGCGGCCGCGAGGCATGTCAGAGCGAGGAGCCGAACGAATTTCGGCGAGGCGGTTGGGGTCCTTGTTCGGGGCATCCATTTCTCCTGACAACGGCCTCTGAAACAGGCCTTCTCAACGGGCTGGCGCATCGGTTCTCTTCCGCTCGAGCTTCTGCAAGATCTTCCGCGTTGCCCCTGTGATCGGGTACGAGTCCAGTCTGGTTGGATGAATCCACCGGTACGTTGGTTCCGTTTGGTCCCTGCGCCCGTGGTTCGCGCCGCCTACGCCCTTCAGAAGATAAACCCGATTTCGCTCTTCGAAGTGGCTGTAGACGTGCTTCACCGAAAAATCCTTTGCCTTCGGGAGCCGCTCGGTGCCCAGACGCAGCCCGACGCGTTCACGGATCCTCAGGAGGCCTTCCTCCTCTGCTTCGTCTCCTTCGAGATAGGTTCCCGGAAGCTCCCAGAGGCCCCCGAGAAGCCCTTCCAGGGGCCGCTTGCTGAACAGGAGCCTGCCCCGGTGCTGGATGGCCGCTGTCACGCGGACGCGAACCGGCCCCTTCGGCTTCCGGGTCCGAAGCGGAAGCTCCTCCACCATGCCCTTGCGCAGGGCCGCACACAGCTCCGAGACCGGACACGCCCGGCAATCGGGCCGGGTGGGCGTGCACACCAGGGCGCCGAGTTCCATCATGGCCTGGTTGAAATCGGCCGCCCGTCCCTCCGGCAGAAGGGCTGCGGCGACGTTCCGGAGCAGGTGCCGGGTGGAGGGCTGCTTCGGCTCCTCCCGAATGCCGAAGGCCCTGCAGAGTACGCGCACCACATTGCCGTCGAGCACGGCAACGTTCTTGTCGAAGGCGATGCTGGCAACGGCGGCGGCCGTGTAGGGACCGATGCCGGGGAGTGTCTCCAGTTCCTCCGGTTCACAGGGGAGTCTGCCGCCGTGCTCTTCCTGCAGGATCCTCGCGGCCCGGTGAAGATTCCGTGCACGGCCGTAATAGCCAAGACCCTCCCACACCTGAAGAACCCCATCGATCGGAGCCCGTGCCAGATCGTCGAGGGTGGGGAACCTCTGGAGGAACCGTTCGTAGTATCCGATCGCCGTGTTCACCCGGGTCTGCTGGAGCAGGATCTCGGAAATCCATATCTCGTACGGGGCCCTCGTGCTTCGCCAGGGAAGCGAACGCCGGGAGGCCCGGTACCAGTCGAGCAGATTCTTCTGGAAGAGCAGTTTGTCTTTCATTAATGGAATGTTATCCAAGATTTATAATAAATTACTTTAATTTCCTCCATCACCACGCCGGAAAGATCGAAGAATCTCCTCAACCGAGGCTTCCGGGTGCTCGGTCAGATAGGCGGCCACCCGGTTCGCCACATAGGCGCAGGAGATCGACGTCCCGGCATACAAACCCGGGTCCCCCTTGTAGCCGACGGGCAGGGTTGCGAAGCCGGGCGCGGCGACCGCCACGAAGCCCCCGTGATTCGACTTCTCCCATGGCTCACCGTCCAGGCCGAGTGCTCCCACGCCGATGACCGATGAATAGGCGGCCGGATAGACCGGCTTGCCGGTGGCTTCGTTTCCTGCCGACGCGACAAGAACCAGTCCCTTCGAGGCCGCATAACGAAAGGCCTCCTCCATGAATCTGCTGTCCGTGCCGGATCCCCAGCTCAGGCTGATGACCCGCGCGCCGGCTTCGAGGGCGAAATCGATGCTCTTCATGATCGTGTGGCTGGAGGTGAACCCCGTTTCATCGAATGCCTTGATCGGAATGATCGGATTCGCGAATTCGCCGGGTTCGCCCGCTCCGTGGGGCCGGATCGCCCCCGACGCGACGAGGGCCATCTGGGTTCCGTGTCCGAGAGGATCCGAGATCGGCGCATCCCTTTCGGTCGCATCGAGTGAGGCGAGGACGTGGTCGTCCAGCCCCGAATCCGGCAAGAGGCCGCTGTCGAGAATGGCGATCGGCGCCGTCCCCGCGTCGGCATCGCCCCGGAGGCCGCGAGCGGGGGGTGCGGATGCCTGTCCAGGGGCGTGGGGAGGGGCGATCGGATAGGCGAAGTTCGGCTCTGCCCGATCGAGCCCGGGATGCTGCGAGATCTCCTTTACCAGGGCCGGCACGTCCGTGCCGTCCGGCACGCGAATCTTGTAGAGGGCCAGAGGGGGGTAGCTGTCCACGGCCCTTGCGTTCCACCGGGCCAGGAGGGCCGTGAAGGCCTCGGGCGTCATGCCGGGCCCGAGCCTGAGCAGGAGTTCGTTGGCAACGTAGAAGGCGCCGGTCTTCGGGTCCTCCACGACGACCGGCAGGGAGGATCTGGGGGCGAGCGGTTTCATGAGCCGCTTCTGGCCCGGCCGGAAGACCTGTATTTCCGCGAGCCTCTGTATGGGGCCGAGGGGACCTTCCACCCTCTTCCACACCAGCGCGTGGCTCGTGGATTTCAGGAGGTAAGCGAGGGCTTTCTGGATTTCGCGATCTTCGAACGAGGCGGTCACCAGCGGGTTGACTTCGGCGTCGATGCGAACGTCCACGCCGGCCTCGGCGATCCTGGCGAGGATCGCCTGGAGGGGCACCTGGTCCGCGTGCAACGTGAGCGTCTCTCCCGCCATTCGAACTTCCAAGGCAGCCGGTTGTCCGGCACACGGGAAGAGTGCGAGCAGGGTGAGGCAAAGAAGTCGGAGGGTTTTCATGTTCCTTTCATTGTATGCATGATCGGCTGTAGATCAAGCCGCATCGCTCCGGCTCACGCGCGGCCCGGTAGGCGCTTCCCTTGACACGTCCTCGCCGCATCCCCTATGCTTCTCGCAGATTCTTTCCACTTCGAACGGGCGATGGATGACCATGACGAATCCCCTGGACGAGCTGCAGGATGTGCCTGTCGAGATCATCTGCCTTTCCGTTACGCCGCCGGTCATCCGAAAGGGTTGCGTGTCCTCCCGGGGGGCGGGAAGGTGCGAGGTCGTCCTGGAGCAGCCGGAACCCAGGCTCGAGCCCGGAATGCGGGTCGTTCTCGACGGTAGTCCTGATCGGGACCTGCGCATCAAGGGGCGGGTCGCGGAAGTCGACGGGCCCACGCTTCAGGTGGAGACGGAGCGTCTCGTGCCGCCGGACAAGCGCTCCTTTCCCAGGATGTACGGCGGCATCCACATCCGCTACCGTGTCCTGGCGGACCCTGAGGCGGAAGCGGAGTCTTCTGTCTGGCTCACCGGAGGGGATGCCCCGGCATGGGAAGGGGACTGGAGGGAGCCGGACCCCTTCATGGACTTCAGCGGGACGGGCCTGCGGTTCGAGGATCGGCTTCACTGCGACAAGGATGATCGGATGCTCGTGGAGTTGCGACTCCCCTCTTCCGAGGAGTGCTGGCGTGCAGTCGCCCGGGTCGTGCGGGTGGACCCGATTCGGCCCGAGGATCTGGAGGGACGCGAAGGGGACAGGGAGGAGCCGGTTCCGACGCACCAGATTGCCGTCCAGTTCGAACAGCTTCCCCCGGATGCGACCGAGGCCCTGACCGATTTCGCCATGCGGATTCAGGATGCCCTTCTGAAGACATGAGGGCGGCTTTCTATCCGTCCTCGTTCATCTGTTCCACGAGCTCGTCGAGCACCCGCTCCGCCTGTTCGATCGGCGTCTGGCACGTACCCACTTTCTTGTGACCGCCTCCGCCGTACTTGAGCATCAGGCTGCCTACATCCGTGTTGCTCGTTCGATGGGTGATACTGTGGCCGCAGGTGAAGACCACGTTCCGCCTCTCCTTGCCCCAGATGACCTGAATGCTGATGTTGCAATCCGGAAACATCGTGTAGAGGACGAACCGGTTGCCGGAGTAGATCTCCGGCACTTCCCGCAGGTCCAGGACCACGACGTTTCCCCGCTGGACGGCATGCTGCTCGATCATCGCCCGGAACAGCTTGTCCTGCTCGAAGTAGCGATTCACCCGTTCTTGGACGTCCGGCTGCTCCAGAATGGACTCTGCGTTCATGGACCCGCACCACTCGATCATCTGCTCCATGAGCTGGTAGTTGCTGATGCGGTAGTCCCGGTAGCGACCCAGGCCGGTCCGGGGGTCCATGATGAAGCTCAGAAGGATCCAGCCGGTTGGGTTTTCGATCTCCTCGGCGGTCAGATTTCCGCTGTCACACTTGTCCACGTAGCGGAGCATCTCGTCGAAGTGCTCGGGAAACCCGTCCTTGCCCCCGTAGTATTCCCAGATCACCCTGGCGCAGCTGGGGTACAGCTTGGATGCGCCTTCGAAGGGGAAGTGGAAGTTGAGCCGCTCCATTTCACTGGAGTGGTGATCGAACCAGAGGCCGCAACCCGGGGCGAAGGGGACGTTCACCAGAATGTCGTTCTTCGTGACCTGGACGGCGCCATCCTGCACATCCTTCGGATGCACGAATGTCCATTCCTCCATGATGCCGACTTCTTTCAACAGGACCGCGGAAACCAAACCGTCGAAATCCGACCTCGTGAGCAGCCGCATGCGCCTTCTCCCTCCCCTGGATATGGACGTTTCCCTTCCAAAGGAAAGGTCGTCCATCCGGACCGCGGACTTTAGCAATGTGTGAACCGCCGCTGAGCCGGGGGCACGTTCAGGTGTGCCCACACCTTCGGGTCACACCTTCGGGTCGGACCAAGACAACTATTGGATAACCAAAGGAAACTGTCGCTCAGAGAGGCAAAAAAGGAGCTTAGTACTCTGGGTCATAAATTCGGTGACGTATTTTCAGGCGGCCCTTTTCTTTGGA
>CAYZMM010000010.1:0-133844 GCA_964479535.1 uncultured Thermodesulfobacteriota bacterium | reverse complement strand
TTCATTTTTGGAAAATGAACTCTACTCCGCCCAAAAGGCGGTAAACTCGGGCTAGCCTCTCGCGTTTCACATGTGATGGAGACCGGCCGATGATATTGAAGAAACCCGAGCTCCCTTTTTCCGTTGCCGTTCTGATGTTAGGCGTCTTCCTGCCTATCGGGAACGGTCCTCTCGGTCAGACCTTGCCTGCCAGTGAGAACTACACCCTGGCAACCTGGGGAACAGCATACGGTGGCGACCCTGATGAAGAGGACCCGTCATACAACTCGAACTATCAGATCGATGCGGTTCTCACCTCGTCCGAATCCCCGAAATCCTATGTGGAGTATGTCGGGGTTGGCATTGCCTGGAACCCGGAAGATCTGACCTGGCAGCCAACGGTCACACAGGGGGATTATGAGCTGTGGCACGGTCAGATCGGCGAGGAACACCATTATATGGTCTTCGCCACGAGTATCGGAACCGACGAGCCCGATACATTGCACATTGACTGGTTCAACGACAACGGCACCCCCCAGGACCCCGGGGACGATGTCTATACCGGACCTATTGTCTACCATGTTGTCTGGCCGAGTGAATACGCCGTGATCGAAATCGGAGACGGTAATGGGGCTCCACTCCCGCCGGAGTGTGATCAATTCGCGTGCGAAATCTACCCGGGCGTGACCGGGGGCAAGCAGAATGACGAGGAAGCTCTGATATACGCCTCATCCGATGGCTCACAAGACTGGCTCTTCGCCCTGAACAATCACGCAGGAGCAGGAGTCGTCCTTCTTTGGTGCCCTGGAAACGGTACGGACAGACCCCACAAGTTCTGGACCTACAAGGTAGAGTCCAATGCACTCGATAGGAACGTCTTCGTGGGAGAGCGGCTCGAGCCACCGTATCCTCTGAACCGCCTTCTGTACGACAACCTGGATCACGTGAAATCCTGCCAACCCGCTCTTGTTCAACCACCTCCCAATGAGACCGGCCAGGGCTGGATCAACAACAATCTTGAGGACCAGAATCACCCGAGCCATTTGAGCATTTACGCAGTGTATCCTGGCGACATCGCGATCACATGGCAGGCGTGGCGTGATACGCAGTGCCGGGGCGACGCCTACACCCAGGTCTTCAGCGCACAGTGGCCCACGGTGGAAGTCGAAACCCTGGCCCCACCCAAGGAATACCCTACATCACCAGAGGAATACAGAACACTGACAATCACAGGAAGTTCGGAGGATGGGCTCGTTGTGGACGATATAGACTTGGACGGCACGCTTGAATATCAAGACGCCCAGGTTTTCGGCGTCCACGCCGACAAGGAGGGCATCGATTGGGGGGTGCCGCTTGCCGTTGAGGCGAATCCCAATGACGAGCACGCATCTATCTTCGGCGACATCGTGCGAGGAGGGGATCCGCACAGGTGTGTCTTTGCGACCCGCGATGGAACCAGCACGGTGGAAAACGGCTTTGATCCCCCAATCTCTGTTACCGACCCGTGGATCCTCATCGGCTACCAGGTCCCGAGCGGCCCTGACCAGGGAACTCTCCGGTTCGAACCCATCAAGGTGGAAAGAGGAGAGTTGCGAGTAAGAGCTCAGATCGTGGGAGACCCAATCATCACGCCGTACCCCCTGAGCAGGTCTCAAATGCAGGCGGATGACCCATGCCTCCAGGCGACCAACGTCTTGTCGGGTTCGAACGCCCGAGTGGACCGCAAGGGCGGCATCTGGGCTACGGCCGAGGCAGACGTGGCCGACCCGATTGTCATCGAGTATTGGGAATCCTGGGACGAAGATGGTGACGGGGTCAACGAGTGTACTCCATGGATTGACAACTGGCTAGTTGAAGCCACGTGGCCCGCCTCGGCCGATTTCACGGTGAGCCTGGGTGAGACGCTTGACCTGACCAACGAGAGGAGCGTCGAACTCATCCACAATGGCATTCTTCAGGGGGAGTTGCCTCTCTACAAGTACGAATGCTGGATTCCCCAGGGAGAGACCGAACAGGTCTGCGACTGGGTCCGGGCAAGCGATGGCGAGGCGATCGTAGGGGACGGGGTCCCGAAGGTGCTCAGCATCCTTGACATTGACGCACAGGAAGGATGGGTGACCGTAATCGTTTGTGATGACGAATTCTGTGACCTCGACCCTGTAGAAGTATACACCGTCAAGGTGGAGTGCGGCCTGTACCAGGGGGACGTGATCGTCGAATACCCGATTAACGAGGATACGGGCGAATGGACGGAAGACTATACGCTTGCCTGCCCCTTCAACGAAAAGGTGCGACTGCGCTTTGACGTGCCCTGGATGGAAGACGGCGAGGCTGATGGCAGGCAGTTCCAATGGAAATGGTCAGAAGGACCCGCCTTTGTAGGACAGGAGCCGGAATTCTGGAACTGGCACGATTTGGGGGGCACAGAGGCCGTGAAGATCTACGATGGGGCATCGGACTTCACGATGAGGGACCTGTACTACCGGCTCAGGTACACGGGCTACGATGCGTGCCAGGGAGGGGCCGAGCACAGTGAGTGGACCACTCCTCAACCTGTTTACGGGTGGATCAAGAGGGTAGCCGACGCCTATGACATAATCAATGCACGCCTCGAGGCCTTCCACAACGGCGAGACGGGCGAAACATATGTAAGCACCATTGCGAATGCGGGCCCCCGCTACGACGGGACCATTGCCCTCAACTGCGATCCGGTGGTGCTGTCACAAAGCGGGGTCATCGAAGTGCTGGAGCAGGCCCTGAAGCGGTGTCGAGACTTCACCATCGATGCGGCTGACCCCTACGGGAGTGAAGACCTGAACCAGAACCTCCTTCTCATCTCCAGTAGGCTGGCAGAACTATACCTCCTGCTGGGGAATGAGGCCTACGCAGATGCAATGGATCCGACCATCGGGGGTGAGGGTCTGGAGTGGATTTCCCCTGAAGTGATGTTCAGCTTCGAGAACCAGATGAGCACACTTCTCAGCGAGGAACTCGGGCTTCTGAGGGGCCGGAATCAGATGGACCTGGAATGGGGCGCGCCGGAATACAATAGGCTGAGGTGGAACTTCACCGGCGGTGATGGAGAGGTCGCCTACGTGGAGAACTACGGCGTCAGTGACTTCAACGAGGCAAGCACCGAGTATCCGCAAGGGCATGGCGATGCATGGGGTCATTATCTCAGCTCATCAAAGTACTTCTACCGGCTCCTACAGAGCGACGCCTTTGACTGGGTCGACAAGCCCGAGCGAGTCTCCATTGGCGGCGGGAAGGATATCGACGTGGACTATCGCTATACCCGGACCTTCGCAAGGGCGGCAGCCGCACGGGCTAACACGGGTGCAGATATCATCGCCCTTTCCTTCCGGGAGCAGTACACCTCTAGCCCGGAGGACCAACTCCAGTCCTACGAGGACAGTGACCCGGACCGGTCCTGGGGTGTGCATGACTGGGCAACCCGGTCGGCCACGGGCGCCTACCTCGACTGGGCCATGGCGAACTCGCTCCTGCCCGCAGAAGACACCTTCGGAAACTGTTCCGAAAGCGGTAATCTCTGCGATCCTTCAGCCACGGGCTGCCCTGGTGGAGAGGGATGCTGTCCCGTTGACGAGACGTGTGAGCCTCACGAGGGGATCGCCAGGGTTGACCGGTTGAATACGCCCGAGCTGAACG
Organism: uncultured Thermodesulfobacteriota bacterium; assembly: GCA_964479535.1. Classification (GTDB taxonomy): domain Bacteria; phylum Desulfobacterota; class DSWW01; order DSWW01; family DSWW01; genus S015-6. The sequence goes on along the minus strand of CAYZMM010000010.1, from coordinate 130,196 downwards.
ATATCGCCGCGAACCTGACAGCGATCCAGAACGAAGTGGACCTCGTGGACTCCGGCCTGAACCCCATAGGCCTCACCCGGACGGTCGTGCCCTTCGACATAAACGTCCAGGAACTCGACCAGGGAAAGACGCATTTCGAGCAGGTGTACGAGAGAGCGGTTCAAGCACTGGAGAACACGAACGTCGTTCTCCTCTTCGCGAACAAGACGAGCGAGCGCCTCAGGACCATGCAGGACGAAGTGGATGAGTTCGAGTACACCGTCCAGGACAGGGAGGCCGACTTCAAAGGCAGGCTCATCGAGCTGTTCGGATATCCGTATGATGAGGACATCGACGGCGTGAAATACCCCATCGGGTACGACGGTCCCGACATCTATCATTATGACTACGTCGACGTCGGCCAGCTGACGGGAAGAGAGCCGGAAAATGCAGAGTACCAGACCATATTCAGGCCAAAGGTCGAGACGGATGCGAATGGAGCCCTGAGGATCATAGAGGAGTTGATCCCTGTCAGTTACCACATGAACCAGGAGGAAGGGCTGGTCAAGCCTCCGGAATACACATCTCGCCGGGCGCAGGGGGAAATCCAATTCGCTCGTTCCGAGATCTTCATGGCCCGGGCGAAGATGGAGCAGGCGTTCCAGGACCTAGACAATCTTCTCCTCCAGATACAGGACCAGAGACAGACCCTCGAAGCCTACCACAACCTCTCAGCAACGAAGATCTGGATCCTCAATCAACAATTCGTGCGGAGTCTTACCCTCAATGCTGCTGTTCGCCTGCTGCGACAGGTACAGCTTGACCTGAGGGCGAGCGCAAACACCACAAATATGATCGCTGCGGCTTCGGCCGAGATGCTCCCTACATCCATCGGTTGGTCATCGGCCGACACCACTTCAGCCGCCCGCGGCACCATTCGACATGTAGCTGCAATGTCGGCCGTACCCATCAATCAGGTCGCAAACCAGATGGACATCTCGGTTCTCTTCCTCCAGCAGATGAAGGAGGATTTGCAGACTCTCGACCAGATCGTGCTCCAAACCGAAGAGGCGAAATACACCGAGCTTCTGGAAATGAAGAAGCTGGAGCAGCTCGTCAGGCAGATTCCCGGCTCGGTCCTGCAGGCTAACATGGCCCGGGAGACCATGGTTCAGGCTGTTGAGCGATATCGTGCTTCCGTTGCCCGCGGCCTGAGACTCTTCGAGGACTATGAGAGGTTCTTACACAAGACCGTGGATGAGATCCGGGACTACCGGTACAAGGACCTGGCGTTCCGTATCTTTCGAAACGACGCGCTCCAGAAGTATCGGGGACAGTTCGACCTGGCCGCTCGTTACGCCTATCTGGCTGCCAAGACGTTTGACTACGAGACGAACCTGTTGGGAAGCAGCATCTCCCCGGATAACTTCCTGAACCGCGTCCTCAAGGCCCGGATGCCCGGGGCGGTAGCGAGTGGCAATCCGTCACCCGGCAAGGGCCTGGCCGGTATCCTCCACGATCTTGACTACACCTTCACGACCTCTGTCTCTCCGGCCATCCGGTTCGATAACCCCATCGAAGAGGAACGGCGCTTCTCTCTCCGCAGAGAGAAATTTCGAACAAGACTCAGTTTCTCAGAACATCAGGTCTGGCGCGACACCCTCGAAGGCTTTGTCATTCCGGATTTGAGGGACAGGCCGGATATTCTGAGACTCTGCAATGTAGCCAGCTACTTTGAGCCCGGAGAGCCCGCGACCGCACTAGTCATCCCGTTCTCAACCGAGATCGTGCCCGGCCACAACTTCTTCGGGTGGCCCCTTGCTCCCAACGATGGACAGTATTCACCCGCATATTTCACGACAAAGGTGAGAAAGGTGGGGCTCTGGTTCTCCAACTACAATACAAGTGAGTTGCCCGCTAACCCCTACGCCTATCTCATCCCTGCGGGCACGTCCCAGATGAGGGTCCCCGCCGGAGCCTACCCGAGGGAGGTGCGAGATTGGGACGTGGTGGATCAACTCATGCCCATGCCGTCCGTCATAACCGAAAGCGTTGTCGAGCAGGACGGCTGGTTGCCGTGGGAGGGGAACTTTGCCGGCCTGAACAACTTCGGCCGGATCAACAAGATCAATCCCATGGAGGTCTTCACGGACGACACATACGTACCGGGCAGTCTAATCAGTTCCTCGGAGCTGGTAGGGCGAACCGTCTGGAACACCGAATGGGTGCTAGTGATTCCGGGTAAGGTTTTCAACCAGGATCCGGCCGAGGGAATCCGCCTGTTCATCCACGGCCAATCAGGAAACGGTGGAGTTTCGGACATCAAAGTACTCTTTGACACATACGCCTATCGTAGCCCGTTCTGATGAAGTCCTGGCTTGCAAGACTCACGAGGGGAAGGATGCCAGTCGGCCATAAGAGACTTCCACTTCACCTGCTGTGGATCATTCTGCTGCTAACGGTTATCTCCGTGCCATGTCTTGCCGCCGACAAGAATGGTGTCTCCCCCAAGACCATCTCTCTACCATCAGGGCCGGGAAGCATCGAGGGACTGGGAGAGTCCTTCCAGCCGATGCTCAATACGGGTACGGCGAAGTATGCGGTGAAGATTGTCGTGCCACCGGGAGTCAATGGCCACGCTCCACAGCTTGCCCTGAGCTACGACGGCGGGTTGGGGGACGGGCCGGTGGGCATCGGCTGGAACGTGGGTCCGGGCGGCATCAGTCGTGAGACCGACAAAGGAATCCCAAGATATGTGGACGGGCCGAATGGGGCTGATGACGACCATGACGGACTGACAGACGAGTATGACGAGCAGGATCGCTTCAGAGGGCCCGATGGGGAGGAGTTGGTTCTTCTGGCCGACGGTTCTTACCGAGCCAGGATTGAAGGGAGCTTCGTTCGCTACCGTCGCGTAGGAGCGCACTGGGAGGCAGACCTGAAAGACGGCACCCTGCTTGAATTCGGTGTCAATCCGGCAGGCCGAATCAACGACGAAACGGAGACAGGGCAGAAGGTCGCACGATGGTTGCTGGAAAGAAGCACGGACACCAATGGGAACACAATCGAGTACTCCTACTCCAGCTTGCCCGGCTCTGACAATCAGAAGTATCTCAAGGAGATCCGCTACGGTCCTGGAGCCCCACCATGGGCCGCCTTCTATTTCGTTTCCTTTACTTACGAAGACCGGCCGGACTGGCGCAAGGACTACCGATACGGGTTTCTGGTGAAGCGGACCAAGCGCCTGGCACAGATCGATATGGGCCTTCAGGGCGCCTTCGCAGACGGATGCGCCCCCGGGGATTGGAACGGGGACAGCGGGCAGGACCACCTGATTCGAAGATACCTCCTGTCCTACGAAGCTCACGCCCATTGGTCCTATCTGTCCAAGGTGACCCGGTTCGGTGCTGACGGGGTGAACTACCTACCGCCCATCTCCTTTTCCTACTCGATCGTCGACCTCCCTCCCAGCACTTCTGCAGCAGGCGCGCTCATCGGATCCCAAGGGGAGCCATCCAACGTGATGGACAGTGAGCTGGTCGAACTGGTGGACCTGAACGCGGACGCCCTTCCGGATCTTCTGCATACGGATTTCGGCGGAGGCAGCCACACGGCCTATCTGAATAGAGGGGTTCAGGGAGACCCGCCCAACCAGGAAGTCGTATGGGAGAGCCAGGAGGTCACCAGCTCCGACGGCCTGGCCCTTGACCTGTACCTGATGGAAGACAAGATCCACCTGGCAGACATGGACGGAGACGGTATTTCTGACCTGGTCCAGAAGACGCTCGTCGGAGACGTCTTCTACTATAGGAACGAAGGTGACTTCTCCTGGGGCGACAGGGCCTTCATGAGCATACAGGACACATCCCCTCCTGCCCCCTTTGGCGACACCAATGTGGAACTGTCGGATCTCGATTTCGACAAGCGGATCGATGTCGTTCAGAGCACGGAGTACGGATACTCGACCTGGTTCAACCTGGGAGGGGGCAGATACAGTGCGGAAATCCGCACGGCCGGTGCAGAGCACCAGGGTCAGGCGATCCTCTTTTCGCAGACAGGCGCTCATCTTTCCGACATGAACGGCGATCGCATGAACGACGTCGTCCGGATCCGCCCAACCCTGGTCTTCTACTCCGCCAACAAGAGCCACGGAGACTTCGATCCCACCGTCACGATCACACTGCCGGACCAACAGCTCACCGAAGATCAGATCGAAAAGGCTCGCCTGCAGGATATCAATGGCGACGGCCTATCCGACCTGGTTCTGGAACGGGCAACGTCGGGTGAACTCTGGTACTGGCTCAATCTGGGTACAGATGCCTTTGACACCAAACGCGTCATAACCGGCATGCCGACCACCTTCGGCATCGGAATGGTCACCCGCTGGGCGGACATAAACGGGAATGGAACAACCGATCTGATCTATGCGGATTCGGACGCGGACCCACGGATCCGAGCCCTGGATATTGGCAGCCTCGCAGGTGGCTCAACACATCCCAATCTGCTCACTCGAATCGACAATGGCCTGGGCGTTGTTACAAACGTCGAGTACCAGAGCAGCACAGAACAGTACCTCCAGGCACAGTCAGAAGATGACCCCTGGACGACAGCGGTCCCTTTCCCCGTCTCCGTGGTGGCAAGAGTGGTGACCACGACCGGCCTTGACTTAGACAATGACCCGGGTCTCGACCAGTACATGAAGGACTATGCCTATCGGGACGGGTACTACGATTACCGCGAACGTGCCTTCCGAGGTTTCGAACACGTCAAGGTTGTCGAACATGGGGATCCCACGGCTCCGACAAGCGTGACCCTACACAACTTCTTCACCGGCGGCCCGGACGGAGAAGACAACGACGGCGACGGTCAGACCGACGAAGTATCACCCAACGGACACCGGGAAGAAGAAGCGCTGAAGGGGAATCCTCGCAGCGTCGAGCTCAGGGCTGAAGACGATTTCCTCTTCTGGAGGGAAGAAAGCGATTGGCGTGTACGGAATCTGACGGTCAGTCCCGATAGCGTAGAAGTGAGATTTGCTTTCAACGAAATGACGGACAAGCTGATCTATGAGGGGGAGTCTACTCCGGAAACCATCCGGACAACATACGCATACGACGACTACGGAAACGTCACCGAAGAGAAGAAACACGGCGCCCTCTCCATCATAGGTGACGAGGTCTTCACATATACCGAATTCATACACAACACCTCTCTCTGGCTGCTTGACAAACCACAGAGGCAGTATCAGACGGACGGACTCGGGCAGAAGCCTTCAGAATCACGCTTCTACTACGACGGACCTGCACACATCGGTCTTGGCATGGGGCAAATCGAGAAGGGCAACCTGAGTAGACAGGAAGGCTGGGTCTCCGGTACTACCTACATCAACCTTGTCCGAAATGGGTACGACGCGTACGGGAACATAATCGCAACCATGGATGGAGAGGGGAACCTGAGGAGCCTTACCTATGATGGTGTCCTGAACATGTACCCGGTTCTTGAGTCCATCGAGGTTGGGGGCGGTAGCCCAGATTTGTCCATTTCCGTTGATTACAACTTGGGACTCGGAGTGATTACCCAGAGTACTGATTTCAACGGCTACGAGACCCGTTATCGCTATGATTATTACGGTCGGCTCGTGAAGATAGTGAGACCTGGAGATTCGGATCTTCTTCCCTCCTTGAGTTTCGACTACACCCTGGCCGACCCCGAGAATGGCTTGCTTTATGACTACGACGAGGCAGGCATTCTGACGCTGACTCAGGAGGCCGCTTTGGCAAGCTCAGTCCTGACTTCAGCCCGTGAGGCATCAGGCCAGGCCGGGACCTTTGACTCCATTCGGTATGTCGACGGGATGGGGAGGAAGCTCGCCCTCGTGCAGGAAGCTGCGACAGGGTTTCTGGCCAAGGAAGCCCTCGTCTTCAACGCCAAGGGCTCCACCCGTTTCACGTTCCTTCCGTACTCTGTGGCTAGCCAGGCGTTCCAAGCTCCTTCGATGGGGGAAAGCAAGACCGAATCCATATACGACGCGGCCGGCAGGCCGGTTCTGCGTGTCAACCCTCCTGACAAGGATGGGGCCGTTACAGGCGCAATTACTCAGCACCTTCCACTAGAGAAAGTTGAGACTGACGAGAACCTGAATGCGAAGCGCTTCTTCTACGACGGTCTGGAGAGGCTGATCGAAGTACATGAGGAGAACGGGACGGATATATATGTCACGACGTACGAGTATGATCCTCTGGGGAACCTGGCAGGAATTGTAGATGCCCAGAATAATGTCAAAACGATGTACTACGACGGCCTTGGGAGAAAGGTCGAGATGAACGATCCTGACGCAGGCAGGAAGACATACGTTTACGACAGTGCGGGCAACCTGATCCAGACAACAGACAACAAGGGGCAGGTAGTCCAGTTCACCTATGACGGTGCGAACAGGGTGTTGGCAGAAGACTACCTTGACAGTGCAGCTAAGAATCCAGATGTGACCTTCCATTACGATGCTACCTCCCCTGAGTATCCTTATGCAACGAATACAAAAGGAGAACTAGCTTGGGTAGAAGACTTGTCCGGTGCTTCCTTCTTTTCCTATGATCCGGTCGGCAACGTGGAATGGATGGTGAAGCGCATTGCGGGCGGCGACTCCAAGAGTGATTATAGACTGTCATACATGTACGATGCGATGAGTCGGGTCAAGTCCATGACCTACCCAGACGGAGACCGGATATACTACGTATACGACGACGGTGCGCTGCTCCAGTCCATACCCGCAATCGTCTCTGAGATCTTATACCATCCATCTGGACAGATTGACTCGATCCTCTATGCCAACAATGTGCTGACCGAGTACAGCTATGATCCACGTTACAGGTTGACGAGATTGAAGACCACAAGTCAGTCGCGGACGCAAGAACCACTCCAGGATCTACACTACACCATGGATGGAGTCAATAATATTACCTCAATCGTGGACGGACGCGTCCTTCCGCCGGACTCACCCAAGAGTGCTAGTCAGACCTTTGCATACGACGACCTATACAGGCTGGTTCATGCGGAAGGACTTGGTTACGGGGAGATAGACTTCCAGTACGACAGAATCGGAAACATGATCTATAAGAAGTCCCCAGAGGATCCAGACCCTGGTCATATAGACGACCCCCTCATCAATCTGGGGAACATGACCATCGGAGGAAAGGCCGGCAGCCACAACCGGAACGGCAGAGATCCCGGAGATCCACCGGGGCCTCATGCGGTGACCTCAACCGAAAGTGGCCTCACCTATGAATACGATGACAACGGGAATATGATTAGCCACACAACAGGGGACATTTACACCTGGGATTTCACCGATCGCTTGGTGCGGTTGCAGAAGGCTTCCGTGGAAGCTATCTACACCTATGACTACGCAAGTCAGAGAGTAATCAGGAAGGTGAGAGACAATACCTCAGAAGAAGTGACGAAGTACATAAATCAGGAATTCGAGGTCCGTGACGGCAAGCCGACTAAATACATCTTTGCCGGCCCGAGACGGATAGCACGAATTGAAGGCCGCCTCACCGACCCCGGCGAGACGCTTGAGCAGACGATTCCCCTGAGGTCCGGATGGAATTACTTCTCTCTGGAGGTTGAACCATCCGATCCCAGCGTCGGCAGAGTACTTGAGGCCATTGAGGGTCTCTTCACTGCTCTTTGGACTTATGATAACGAATCCAGCACCTACATCGGCTATGTACCCTTAGAAGGAATAGAGGATCTTACAGCACTCCACGCGCAGACGGGCTATCTCATTCATGCAACAGCGCCGGCGAGCCTTAACGTATCTGGCACAAGACTGACGAATGACCTTGTTCTCAGGAGAGGTTGGAACCTCATTAGCAGCCCATCGGCTACACCGCTTGATTTGGAGGAGGCACTAGCCTCTCTCAGTGGGCTGTATGAGTCCGTCTGGTTCTACGACCCGCTACTGAGAAGCTGGAGATGCTTCGCACCTGGGGCACCGCAGTTCCTCAGCCATCTCGGCTCCCTTCAGCCTGGATGCTCGTACTGGATCAAGTCGCGTGCTCCTGGACAACTCGACTTCGCCGAGGACTCAGCACAGGTCTACTTCTATCACCCCGATCACCTTGGAAGTACAAATGTTGTTACAGACTTCGAAAGTATGGTGGTGGAGAATACGGAGTTCTATCCTTTTGGCCGACCACGGTATGACGAAAGATCCAACTTCACTTCGCGCTATAAGTACACTGCGAAGGAGCTCGATCAGGAGAGTGGGCTTACGTACTATGGTGCCAGGTTCTATGACGCTGCCTTGGGTAGCTTCGTGAGTATCGACCCGCTGTATCTTGAATTGAATGGATTGGAGGATGATAGCACTGGCGATTCACTTCGAAATCCACAGATTCTGAACCTGATGTCCTACAGTGTCAACAATCCTATTAGATTCATTGACCCGGATGGGTTTGGTACGGTCGAAATAACCTATGAAGCAGAAGATGGGGTCAGCAAGACTATTTCCATGAAGGATCCAACAACGTCCCAGTTCATAGATATGATCTCAGAACTACCTGAGGCAAGCATTTCGGCATTGAAGATAGAGGGGCACGGTGACCCGTTAGGACTCTCTATCGAGTTTGGTTCAAGCAGTAGCGGCCACGACCTGATTGCTGGGAACCCTGTCTTCTTCTCCGGCCAGTCGGATCGTCCGAGCTTTGCTGATGCTATAAAGGACAAGCTAAAAGAGGGTTCTACGATCATACTGGATGGATGCTGGACAGCCGTAAGGGATGACAATATTGCCAAGAAGCTGAGTTTGGACCTCTCAAACGTCAAGGGATTGACAGTCAAAGGGAATCCATTACCTGTACTCAAGATCGGATGGGATGAAGATCATCTTGTTACCAAGATATACAAGGCAATTTTCCCTAACTACAGAGAAAAGAACTTGATGCTGGATGTAATGTTCCGAGCCCTCCCCATGAGAACATATAGCCAGGGCAGAGAGATAGACGTGGAATATCCAAGCAGGAACCTAGGGAGGGACTACTGAGTGTTGTGCAAGTCTTCGTTGTTCACTGCATCTTCGTGGAAACTATCTTGAGTGAAGTGTGACTTCAAATTCGGAAACAAATGAGTAGGAGGTAGTTACCAAGCAAAGGAGTGAATGTGGCGGATCACCGTGGTAATTGCTCTAAAGGACGTCGTCTGTAGACAGCCTTCTACAGACAGTCTTTTTGCGTTGGCTAATTAGGTGCCGTCTTTTTCATGATAGGTAATTCACGGACCAGTAAAACTATAAGCAGTAGGAGAGAAGAGAATGAGAATACGTGCGACTGCTGTACTCTGTTTTTCGATATTAGGGGTCAGCTTTGGTTGGAACTCTGCACACGCCGCCCTCCCCGTCCCCGACTGCATCTACTACGGCAACGCCTTCTACAATGGGCAGCCGCTGGGAGAGCAGGATACCGACAAGACCATCTCCGTCAAGGTCGGAGCCGAGGTGGTGGATAGCTACACCATGGGCGACGAATCGGAGGCAGGGGACTCCTACGTACTGCGTGTGCCCATGGATGCCGTGGATCCGCAAGCCCCGGACCGGATGAGGCCTGGCGATGGAGTGGACTTCTACATCAACGACGAGATGGGAATGGCGGTGTATCTGGGCGACTGGGGTACCGTCAAGAAGTTCATGGTAATCGTTGGGCAGGGCACGGATTCCGATGGCGACCTCTTGTGGGACGGATGGGAACTGCACTTTGGACTAAACCCGAATGACGACGGGAGTCAAGATCCAGTCAACGGGGCTAACGGAGATCTCGACGGAGACGGGTACACGAATCTGGAGGAACAGGACTGCGGCAGTGACCCTTCGGACCCGGACTCGGTATGCGCGGAGTACGGATGCCAGGAGAACGATACGCGCCAGTGCCCGATCCAGGAGGGCGTCTGCGCAGGCGCGGTTGAGACATGCTCGAACAACCAGTGGCCCGGTTGTGATCCAGGAACCTACTCTGATTACAGCCCCTCCTATGAAGAGGCTGAAGCGAACTGTGCTGACGGCCTCGACAACGACTGCGACGGTCTACCGGATTGTGAGGATCCGGACTGTCTGTGCCCAGAGCTCTACATCGTAGATCAGACAGGGGCCGGCGACTTCCTGACCATACAGGCGTGCATCGACGCAGCAAAATCAACGGACACATGTCAGGTGAACCCCGGAACCTATGTCGAGAACGTCGACTTCCTGGGTAAGAACTTGATGGTAGTCAGTTCTGAAGGGCCGGAATCAACGATCATCGATGGAAATGCGGCAGGCCCTGTGGTCTCCTTCCAGAGTGGTGAGAACGAGGGAGCAGTCCTGGACGGTTTCACCATCCAGAGCGGGTCTGCAGATCAGGGTGGTGGTATACTCTGCTCAGGCGCAGACCCCAGAATCCGCAACTGCATGATCTTAGACAATATTGCCAATACGCTCGGTGCAGGAATCCTGTGCGCGTCCGCCTCTCCATGGATCACCAACTCCGTGGTGGCCCACAACATAAGCAGCGAGAACGGAGGGGGGATAGGCTGCCTGGAGTGTTCTCCAATCATCGCCAATTCTACGGTCTATGGTAATGAAGCAGGGACTGCTTTCCTGGGCGGAGGGTTGTACTGCGGAGGCACCTCCTCGCCGACTGTGGTGAACAGCATACTCTGGGCAGACACACCCGACGAAATATACGTTGACTCCGGATCTCTTATCGTGACGTACTCGGATGTGGAGATGACAAACCCTCTCGCGCTCTGGCCTGGCCTGGCGAACATCAACGAAGATCCCTTGCTCTTGGACCCCGGCACTGGAGACTATCGGCTCTTCGGAGATTCGCCGTGCCTCGATTCGGGTGACAACACCGCCCCGGAGGTGTCGATGACCGACATCGCGGGCAATGTCCGGATCGCGGACGGGGACGGGGATACTTCTGCCGTGGTCGACATGGGGGCCTACGAATTCATCGGCGTTTGCGAGGCCGATTTTGATGGTGACGGCGACGTGGACGGGAGCGATTTCCACGCGTTCGTATCTGACTATATCCTCGGCAACCTGGCGGCCGACCTGGATGGAAGCGGAGTTGTAGACGAGGCCGACCTCGACGTCTTTGCCGACGATTTCAGCCGGACGGACTGCCGCGCACCTCCGCCCATGTGAGCGCAATGGTCAAGATTCTATCGATCCTAATCGCCGCCTTTCTCATTGCTGCGGGGGTATCGGCACTTCTTCGCCGTTTCGCCACGGGACAGCCGGCCGAAGCGCCGCCCCAACCACCCGACCCCCCTTCCGGCGCGGAAGAAGACGAAACGGAAGCCCTGCCCCCGCCCGATACGATATACGAGCTGGCCGCGGCCCTGCAGGAGGATTTCTCCGCGACCGCGCACCCCCGCGATCTCCTGGGCCACCCGGTCTTCCGGGAGGGCGTGAGGCTCCTCGTCTCGCCGGCCTACTCGGACCAGCAGCTTCTCGACTACTGCTGCGGGGACAACCCGCCCATCGCCTGCATGGCCCTGGACGCGATCTATCAGCGCGGTACGGACCTTAAGATCGTCCGGCCGATCTTGAACCACATCAACGTGGTCGCCTACTGGACGCGCTACTTCGCCCTGAGAACCCTCGCGGCCCGGTGCACGCCTGAGCAGGACCTCGTGGCCGTCACCCTCGTTCATCTCGACACGAGCTGGAACCATGCCTTCACCATGCAGTTGCTCCGCGATTTCATCGGGGAGCGCCTCGACGAGGGAGAGGAGCCGAACCTGGGCCCCTGGCTGGAGAAGGTCTCCGAACCCCAGGCCGAGTTCCTCGAGAGCCTCCTGCAGGAGCTTGGAGGCGATGTCGCAGGCCCTCTGCTGGCCCAATTCAATGCGTGGCAGGAGACCCGGGTGGATCTGCCGTTCCTCCATTCCCTGGGGAGGGTCTGGGATCCGGGCCGACCCGAGGACCCCGGCCTGGTCGAGCACGAAACCTTCCGAAAAGAGGTCTCGAGACTGAAGGCCACCCTGGACGAGCAACCCCCGGGTTCGCTCCTCCTGGCAGGCGATTCCGGCGTCGGAAAGACCTCTCTGGTTCGCCTTCTCGCCCGGCAGCTCCAGGCAGAAGGCTGGGTCGTCTTCGAGGCGGGCCACAACGAGATCATCGCCGGCCAGACACGCATCGGGGAGCTCGAGGCCCGCCTGGAGAAGCTCCTAGACCGCCTCGGGGCCGGGAGGAAGGTCCTCTGGTACATCCCGGATTTCCACCTGCTCCAGTGGACGGGCCGGCACAGCCACAGCGAGGTGAGCGTCCTCGACGTGCTCATTCCCGAGATGGAGAGGAAACAGATCGTCGTCCTCGGGGAGACCCGGTCAGGCCCTCTGGAGAGCCTGATCGTTGCCAGGCCCCACCTCTTGAGGGCCATGGAGGTGATCCGGGTACCGCCCCTCCCGCCCCAGCAGACCGAAGATCTGGCCAAAGCCTGGGCAGCCTCCGAAGGCGGCGAAGGCGCGCCCGGCATCATCACGGACGAGGTCCTCGAAGAGGCCTGGCAACTGAGCGAACAGTACCTCGGGGACCGCGCAAGCCCGGGGAACCTCCTGGGACTCCTTCGGCTGACCTGGCAGCATCTGTCCACGGCGAATGACCCGGTCCGAGGCCCGGCCACAGCCATCACCATCGACCATGTCATCCAGACCCTGACCCAGCTCACGGGCCTTCCCTCCACTGTGCTCGATGAACGGGTCCGCCTCGATCTCGAGGAACTCCGCGCCTTCTTCCTCGCCCGCGTCCGCGGGCAGCAGGAGGCTGTGGACTGCCTGGTGGAGCGGGTGGCCATGATCAAGGCAGGCTTGACAGACCCGACCCGGCCCACGGGGGTGTTCCTCTTTGCCGGCCCCACGGGTACGGGAAAGACCGAGATCGCAAAGACCCTGGCCGAGTTCCTCTTCGGTTCCCCGAACCGCCTGATCCGCCTGGACATGAGCGAGCTGCAGACCCCGGAGAACCTCTCGCGCATCCTGGGGGACCCGGACGTCACCTCCGAAGGCGCCCTGGTGGATCTCATCCGAAAACAACCCTTCTCGGTCATCCTCCTGGATGAGTTCGAGAAGGCCCACCCGAGGGTCTGGGATCTTTTCCTTCAGGTCTTTGACGATGGCCGGCTCACGGACCGCAGGGGAAACACCGCGGATTTCCGGCATGCCGTTGTGATCATGACCTCGAACCTCGGGGCGGTGATTCCAACCGGGACGACCCTCGGCTTCGCCCGGGAGACCGGGCAGTTTCACACGGGCGATGTGGAGCGTGCGATCGAGGAGACCTTCCGCAAGGAGTTCCTGAACCGGATCGACCGGATCGTGATCTTCCATCCCCTGACCCGGGAGACCATGCGCCAGATCCTCCTCAAGGAGTTGGACGAGGTGCTGACACGGCGGGGCCTGAGGCGGCGCTCCTGGGCGGTGGAGTGGGATGACGCGGCCATCGACTTTCTGCTCGAGAAGGGGTTCACCGCCGACCTGGGGGCACGGCCCCTCAAACGCGCCATCGACCGCTACTTCCTGACCAAGCTCGCCTCGACCATCGTGAACCACCAGTACCCGCAGGGGGACCAGTTCCTGTTCGTCCGGTCCGATGGCCGCTCCCTCAAGGTGGAATTCATCGACCCGGACGCGCCGGACGAAGGCTTGGAGCAGAGAGAAGGGCCTGCTCCGCAGGCGTCGGGCGCCGGGCCGAGCCGGCTCGAGGAGGTGGCGCTCGATCCTGTCGGCACGCAGGCAGAGATCGCCTTTCTCCGTACCCAGTACGACAGCATGGAGGAGCAGATTCAGGACGAGGCGTGGCGAAAGCGCAAGGAAGACGCCCTCGCCATGACCTCTGAGCCCGGGTTCTGGGAGGACCCCGGCAGGTTCAGCGTGCTGGGACGGATCGAATTCCTGGATCGCCTCGACTCCGGGCTTGCCACCGCAGGCTCGCTCATCTCCCGCCTGGAGGGGAGAGCGGGCCGGAAGCGGGACCGGGTCTCCATCGACCTCGTGAGGACGCTCGCTCTCAGGCTCTATCTCGTGGACCGGGCGTGCTCCGGGTTTCTTTCGGGCCGCCCTCCGGATGCGTTCCTCTCTCTGGAAGCGACAACCGACGGGATGCCGGAGGATCCCGAGGCACTGGAATTCACCCGGATGCTGGCGGATATGTACCTTAAATGGGCCTCAGACCGGCGCATGAGGGTGGAGACCCTGGAGGAGAGAAGGACCGAAGACGACCAGATCTCCAGGCTACTCCTGGCCGTATCCGGGTTCGGCGCCTACCCGATCCTTGCGGAGGAAAACGGGCTCCACGTTCTGGAGCGCCCTCAAGACCAGGGCAAGGCCGACTTCAGACGGATCCGGGTCCGCGTACGCGTGGTTCCCCAGCCGGAAGAGCCCCCGGGCTTGACCCACCCCACACCGATGCACCAGGCGAAGAGCGCTCTCGGCGCCCACAAGACCACGCAAACGGTCGTGGTCAGGCGCTACCGCCCCGAGCCCTCCCCTCTTGTACGAGATAGCGTCCGGGGCTGGCGCACCGGCCGGCTGGACAGAGTCCTCGCGGGGGATTTTGATCTGTTCACAGTGGAAGGATCCTGAACCCCTCAGGGACCTGTAGCGATGAACAGGGAGATCAACCGAAGATCATCCACGGAGTGATCGAACGTGCCGGGCTGTTCCTCGACGATGCGGACATCGATCCAGACGTGCAAGGCACGAACATACGTGTGATGGCAGAGGATTTTGCGCCTATTACCATTGGGCAGTCGGGTTGCCCGTTGCAGCAACTTTCACTCCATCCTTTACTCGACAATAACGTCTAGTCCGTCGCAATTCTCGTCGATACCATTATAGGGTATTTCGGTCGCATCGGGATGAATGCCGCCATCCGTGTCATCACAATCACCGAGGATTTCCGAGATGCCATCGCCGTCGTTGTCAATGTCGATTTCTGCCATCCCATAGTGTGAGGCGAACCAATCCAGGTCGAAGCCGTCCACATCGCCGTCCTGGTTATGGTCTCCGCACATCAGGTAGTCAAGTGAGTCCATCAAGTCGGATATTTCGTCATCCTTGTCGGTCACCATCTGATCGTATTCTTCCTGGGTGACATAGCCTTCATAGACGCTGAGATTCGGATCCATATTGATGGTGAACTCCTGCAAATCCGTGATGCCGTCACCGTCCGCGTCGCTGGTAGCATTGGCCGTGGTCAAGTCCCCGAACTCCTGCTGCTCCCACTCGTCTGCGATTCCGTCACCGTCCGCATCCCAGCTATAAGAAGGATTGGTGGGGAATGCATCACAGACATCACCTACCCCATCAAGGTCCGCATCTTCCTGGTTCGGGTTTGCGACTAACGGGCAATTGTCCTCCGTGGGGACGCCGCCCAGTTCCTCTGCCGCAAAATGGTTTGCTGGTCTTGTGCACGACGTCGTGTTCACATCGCCGGCATAATACCCATCCCCGTCACTATCGTGATACCACGTCTGTCCCGGATGCTCATAGTATCCGGTGGACGGCTCATCGTTGCAGTCGGTGTTGTCAGCCACATATCCTATCGGTTGTGTGCAAGACTGCAAAGAATGGCTCGGGTCGCCGAACCCGTCACCGTCGGCGTCACGGTAGAATAGGTCCGTGCAACCAGAAGGTGTAAAGACGCGCGTGATATTTCCCGCAGGGTCGTAGACGTACTCGATTGTGACACCCGCGTAGGTCGCGGAGGTCATCCTGTTCAAGGCGTCATACGTGAAAGTAGCAGTCTCAGCGCAGACAGACCCACCCCAACCCACCCAAAGGAGAACGGCCAGGATGATTAGTGTTGATTTCGTGTTCCTGCTACCGATTCGCATAAACGCCGCTTCTGTTCACGTTCCCCGAGTTGAAATCAGGCAGATCCTGAAGGTCCCTGATCAGAACTGAGTACTTGCTCAAGGCAGCCGTAAGACTTGCGTAGAGTCGTTTGGAACTGCCAGCGATAGCTCTGTTCAGTTGTGCCTTAGCCCTCTTCTCCTGTTGTCGAGTTCTGTACCCATATCTCTTCTTCTCAAGGACTCTCATCTCCATTTCTATTCTGTACTCGATGTAGGATCGAGTGTAGCGATCTACAAAACCAGGATCGGTAAGCTTTGCGAATTCTCGACGGTAATGCCTTTGCGCATAGCCTCGCACATCGAGGTATTCTGCGGGTGCCCTGGCCTCCGGGTTGGGATTCATTATCGGATCTGGTCCTGCAGTTATTTGTCCTGAACTGGATGCTAACGCTTCAGGCTGGCTCACACTTGACTCAAACTTACTTGCTTCAAGAGAGGGAAGGTGTATATCCGATTTCGTAAACGAAACTACCTCGTTCCCATATAAGTCGTACTCATACTCTGTGTCCTTGTGGGCGTCATCGTCGTCTTCTTCTGATAGTTCTGATTCACACGTAAGCCCCCCCGTCCTACAGAACATATCCTCTATGCCCTCTATCACCCAATCATACGCATCTTTGACTCGCCCAGGGATGTCCCCGTAGTTACCACTCATCACGAACGGTTCCCACCAAACCGACGGGGGCCCGATTGTCGTCCCCTTTGGATCGATTAACAAAGTAGGGATTCCCTCAACATACTGATACGGGTTCAAAGACTGCGTTCTCCCCATGATCCCCTTTACCGGATCCTTACTCAAAAACCTCCTGGTCTCCGGATCATAGTACCTCGCCCGCATGAAGTAGAGCCCATTCGGCTCTAGCATTACCCCGTACTTCCCGACGTACGTGAAGGGGTTTTCGTGTTCCGTCTCCTTATTCGTTAGTTTTCCGTAGGGCAGATATGCGTATTTGTCGGTTACAACTCCATCCGAATCCGTGATTGCCACCGTACTTCCTATGGGGTCGTAGTGGTAGAAAAGCCGTTCGCCTGTCGTAGCATCTACACTGTAAAGGAGTCCGTCGCCATGGACATAGCGCAGATGAATGTTGTTGCTTCCGTTCATCTCGGCCAGTACGGATTCCATGCCGGCGTTCAAATCAAGGAGATATCGCTTTTCCACACCGTTCCTGAAAGACGAAAACCTCCGGCCGGCACTGTCGTATGAATACTCGTCAACATTCGCCCCGGCCGTAACTCGGGTCAGCATGTTGTCGAAGTTGTATTCGTACTGCGTGACGTCGCTGCCTTCGCTCATTAACGTCCTGTTTCCCTCAGCATCATGCTCGTACGATGTGCCGTTCCTTGAGAGAAGACGATTGGCGTCATCATAGGAGAATGAATCGTCCACATGGTGAACCCTCGCCAGCAACGGCTGAGTCACCGTCATCTCGGTCCGGTTCCCGTTCGGGTCTAAAAGGTACGAATATGACGCAATCACCGTTCCGCTTCTGTCCTTGTCTATCTTTGCGGTGAGCCTGCCAGCATCGTCGTATACGTACGTAACGGTTGCACCGTTCCCCATCGTCTTCTTGTCAAGTCTCCCGTTGTCGTCGTACTGGTACTCCGTTGTGATGCCACCCCAATCCTGAACGGACTGGAGGCGATTCACGGCATCGTGGTGATAGAATACGGGCTTGTTGCCCGGGTAACGGATTGACGTCCTGTTACCCTCTGGATCGTAGGTATATCCCAGAGTCACTCCGAAGGGATCCGTTACAGAGACAACTTCGTCACGCTCGCTGTATTCATAGGAGATGGTGCCCATGACATCTGATACACTCAGGGGGTTTCCGTTCGCGTCGCGTGTGTAGGTCACGGTGGTGGCGTCGGGGTAGGTCACACTATCCAGCCGGTAGTCCAGGTCGTATTCGTAGAAGGTAGTACCCCTGGAATCGCTGGAAGACTCGAGATTTCCGACAGCGTCGTATTCCATGGAGTTCGTGTTCCCCTCCGGGTCGGTCATGGACTTGAGGCGGTTCAGGAGATCGTATGTGTAAGTCGTCGTATTCTCGCGGGTATCCGTCATGGATATGCGGTTGCCCAGAGGGTCGTAGGACGCCGTAACCTCCCCCAGTTCAGCATCAACGACCCTGGTCAGCCTGCCCAGAGCATCGTATTCGAAGTCCGTCTGGTTGAGCCTTGCGTCAAGAACAGAAGCAAGTCTCCCGAGTTCGTCGTACTCGTTTTCCGTCATATTGTTAAGGGGATCCTTGACTGTTTTCAGCCGGTTCATGGCATCGTAGGTCGACTCCGTGATGTTCCCCAGCGCATCTGTGACGGTGCGTACGTTCCCATTCGGATCGTGTGTGTACTCGACCTTGTTCCCAAGAGGATCTGTATTGGAAACGAGCCGATTCATTGCGTCGTACTCGGAGAGTGTGATGTAACCGTTGGCATTCACGGTCGCGATACGGTTCCCGTTCGCGTCGTACTCGTGGTAGACCCGGTTACCCAGAGCATCGATTTCCTGCAGAACATTTCCGAGGGCGTCGTACACGATAGAGGATGTGGCACCGTTCGGGTTCGTTACGGACGTGCGTCTGTCCAGCAGATCGTACGTGTAGCTTTCTGTGAAGTTCAGTGGGGTCGTCTTCCCAATCAGCCGGTTCTTCGCATCGTAGCTAAACCTGGTCCGGTTTTCATTCGCATCGATATGTTCGGTCTTGTTCCCGTTTGCGTCATACGAAAACGTTGCCATACCGCCCATGGCGTCCGTAACGGAAACGAGCCGATCCATGTTGTCGTATTCATATGCCGTGGCTCTGCCCAGTGGGTGGGTCTCGGTAAGTTTCCGGCCTCCGATGTCATAGGTGAACGTGCTCAAGTTGCCCAGGGCGTCGGTCACAGCCACCACGTTCCCGAACATGTCATACTCGTTTTCGGTAACGTTCAGGTCCGCATCCGTAACGGTTAAAACCTGACCGTGCTCGTCATAGGTGTAACTCGTCAGGTTGCCCAGGGGATCGGTGACGGTCTCCAGGTTGCCGTGGGCGTCGTAGGTGTATAGAGTCTCGTTGCCATTGGCGTCCGTCTTGGTGAGGGGGTTGTTATTCTCGTCATAGGTGGCCGAGGAGTCATTCAACTCCGGATCCGTCTTTACGAGCACGTTTCCATTGTCATCATGCTCGTAGGTCGTCTCGTTCCCTCTCTTGTCCGTTACGCTGACTAGATTTCCCCGCTCGTCGTAAACGTAGTAGGCCGAATTCCCCTTCACGTCATCTTCCTCAATGAGACGGAGCATGTCGTCAAAGTGATGATAGGTAATGTGGCCATAGGGGTCGATGATCTGCGTCGTCTTCGTAGGCACATCATAGCTGTACAGGGTTTCTGCACCCGCGGCATCACGCTGACTTGTGACCGCCATTCTCTGCTCGTCATAGGTATTCGTGATCACTACATTTCCGAGGGGGTCGGTAATCGTGAGGAGTTGATGGTAGTCATCGTATGAATAGGACGTCGTATTTCCCTCAAGGTCCGTGGAAGTGACGAGATCTCCATTCACATCGTAGGTAAAGGTGGCGGAACGCCCCAAGGGCCCGAGAACTCTGGTTATCCTGTCCGCAGTGTCGTATGAGAACTGTATGACTCTTCCCGTGCTGTCGGTAATGGCAGCGACCCCCGCGCTCCCATAAGAGAAGGTCAGCGTGTTACCGTTCTCGTCCTCAATGGACTCCAATTGATTGAACTGGTCGAAGTTGTACTGAATCAGGTCTTTTCGGCGAACGGAGAAAGTGCTGTCAGGATTCTGGATCAATGTGTCAAAAACGCCTGGCATAGGGTCATATCCGCCCCCACCGTCCGGTGTCCACGTCTCTGCCTTGCCGTCTCCCCACCGCACCGTTACGTCCCCATCCCCGCTTTCATCGAGCGAGATGTTGTAGTTGTGCGTCCAGCCGAAGCCAAGCGGGCCGTCCGTCCCATCCTGGGAGTTGTAGGCTCTGTCGAATGCAAAGGACACGCCCCTCCCGGGGAGCGTCAGGTCGGTGACGTCGTAGAAGAAGTTGCCGGTGGCCGTGTTTACCGAGTTCATGCTATATCCGGAAAACGTGTCACCTCCGAAGAGCGTATTGCTCTTGGTAAGGACGATATCGTGGCTGACACTCGATCTGCACACCTCGAATTCGCTCTGGTACGTTACATACCCAGGGACCGGGGTCGTGATGGACTCGATTGTGTAGTAGCCACGTGAGAGGGACGAGAAGGAGTAGGCCCCATCAACGGCGCCCGTGGTGACCGATTCACCGGTGTCGAGGGTTATTACGACCAGCGGCATCACCTTACCCGTTGCCGCATCTCTCACCACGCCAGAGATCGAAAGGTTCGTTCCATCACAGATCGTGAAATCTCCGCTGGCCACAGGGCCAGGGTTTCCGACTGAATCCTCGGAAAAGCATTTGACCGTTGAATCCGCGCTGAGTTCTATCGGGGCGGAGTAGACCGGGGAAGCATCCGTCGGGACGGTACCATCCGTGGTATAGTAGATGGTTGCAGCATCCTCGCTTGCCGTCAGTGTGATGGTCTGCTCGGACATGTACGTCCCACCGGTCGGTGAAATCGTCGTAACAGGCGCTGTTGTGTCCAGGACAATGGAATCGCTGCATACACCGGACCACTCGTCGAGTCCGTTCCTGTATTTCACGAAGACGTTCCGCCCTCCGTCGATCTCGATGAGATCCCAGGATTTGGAGGTTGAATAGGGCTCAGGCTCCGACCAGCTCACGCCATTATTGGAGACTGAGACCTCGGCGCATCCGCTCGGATGGCCACATACCAGATCGAGCGTCACAGACTTCAAGCCTGTGATGGCTGCATTGGCGTTGATGAACACTCGAGCGGAAAAGGAAGTCGATACTTGGAGAGCCAGCCCTCCTGAAAGGCTGAAGTTCTCGCTGGAGGATTCCCCCATTATGTGGGCGGAGATCACGTCGGAAGAAATCTGGTAATTGGTTGAGATTCTGCACCCGCTGCCGTGATCCTCCTGCAAGGATGGAACAGAGTAGTTTGTACTGTCCATTGCGTGGGTAGCAGCCGGTAGAAGAACAAGAAGCAGGAAGGCTATTCTTGTGAGTCGCATTCCCATACTCACCCACGTAGCTCTTGGTCTGGTGTTCTTACGGAACCCGGATAACGCTATTTGATCTTCATGATCCAGACGACATTGTAGTACGGAGGGAGATGATTCTGGTAATCTGTGTACTTGTTATACCCCCCAGTTGTGTTGAATTGACCGCTGGCAGAGGACCCCTCCCCGTGGCGATGCGTGTCTGACCCTCCGGAGCCTCCCGATGTTGTGCTTCCCCTCAGAAACCTGCCACCGTCTAAATCCGGCACGGCCTGCCCATGCAGCGGGCTATCCAGATCATCGATTGTCTGGCCGTTACACTCTACCCAGCCATCCGGCAAGGCAGGTACCCCCGTCATCGTCTTTACCCATGCGACGATTGCTCCGACCGGTACGATCGGATGGTCGAGTCCCGACGCAATGTCAGCACTTGCTGCCCGATACGTGTAGCTGCCGCTCGTGATCCGCTGTCTGGGTGTCATTTCTTCGTCCGAGGCCAGCTGGATGCCGAGGTAGAGCGTGTCCTGATCAAAGAGCGAAGTCGGCAGGGGAGTAATTGCCCCAAGCTCTACGTTGAAGAGGCCATTCGATACCGGAACAGTCTGGGTCTCTGTCCACAGGGCGGTACCGTCGGCCGGGACGTCATAAATACTGAAGGTCATGGTAACGGTAGAGCTTATGGGCTCACCGTCCTTGTCGTTCAGCACCCCGTGATAACCAATGAGATTCGGCACAGCATGGACGACGGGTAGAAGGAGCGAGAGGAATACCATCATGAATCCCAGTGTAATCCTCATGTTTCGCATTCTTTGATCTCCGTGCAGCAATGGGTTTGATCAAGAACGAGAATACTATGCTTCCCGCGGGGCATGTGCCGCAGGCAGGACTCACAAACCGAGATATTGGCCATAACGGGGTGAAGCATTCGCAACACAGCTCAGCATACTAAAAAAAAACCCCTCCCCATAAAGCTCGGGGAGAGGTAGATATGCTTTACTGAAGAAAGACGCCCCCCTCTTCTGGGTCGGCCCTGGGTTCTTTCTACCCCCGTCTCCTGCGGATACCGATCAGCCCGATGAGACCCGACCCAAGTAAGAGGACCGTGCTTGGGATCGGTACGGGGCCTCCAATATCACCGGGACCAAGAAATGTTATGTTGGTATCCGTAAATGAACTCAGGGTGATTGTGCCTTCCGCGAAGAAATCCACCGGTACGAGGTCGCCACTGAAGATCTGGGCCAAAGCAAGCCCCTCAACGACTCCCGTATAATCAAAAGAGAGCAAGGTGCCGTCAACCAATGGATTGGACAGGCCCAGGAACAGGTTGTCCTGATCAGAGAAACCCATCCGCAGGGTTTCACCTCCGACAACATCGAAATTGTCCTGGCCCCAACCCAGATTCAACGGCTCTGGGATAGCATCTCCGAGGTTCGCACCGCTATCCAGAGTAAAATCATCACTCACATCCAGCCATATGGTGAAGCCCTCCACTGGAGTCGTCTCATCCAGCCCAAGGATATCAATGGTCATAGTGGCTGCATGCACAGCAGTAGATGCGAAGAACAGGACCAGAAAGGCAGGTAGTAGCACGTTTACTCTTTTCATCGTTCCCTCCAAGCTGTGGACCAAGTGTTTTGGGCTAGAGTTTCCCTCTTATGCAGAACATATCCAAGTTGGTTAAATACCCGTCATCATTGCAGTCGGCATAGACCACGTAGTCTCCGGTGGACAACATGCCCCTCACCGTAAACATGTCCAAGTTTGTAAGGAATCCGTCGCCGTTCGCATCACCTCGCTCCATTACCGCAGGTGAGCCGATGGTAACCCCGGTTGCGTCAAGCACAACTCCGTCCGTCTGCACAACATTGTCGAAGGGGCTGGA
Organism: uncultured Thermodesulfobacteriota bacterium; assembly: GCA_964479535.1. Lineage (GTDB taxonomy): Bacteria > Desulfobacterota > DSWW01 > DSWW01 > DSWW01 > S015-6. The sequence goes on along the minus strand of CAYZMM010000010.1, from coordinate 107,338 downwards.
CCTGCCCAGTGTCAGGGTCAACAATGTCGGCGAGAAGGGCATGCTGCTTTCGGTGCGATTGAATTTCACGACTCCGATCGTCGCCCTGCTGCCGCCCACCCCGGAACTCGTGTCTGTGGTGTCGAGCTTCCCTACCGTAACGATCACCTGACCGGCCGTGCTGGTATCGATCGCATTCGGGGTGTCGAACCCAGGCGCTGCATCCCCGAGGTACCAGACCGATGAATCCCTTTCCGCCTGATCCAGCGTAAGCTCGGCGGCGTCATAGGTAAGCTTGAAGCTTGCGCTCCTCAGTTCGGTGCCGGGATCGATGCCCGCGTAGATGTAGCAGTCGCAGTCGGTCTCGGTGTAAGCACACTCTGCAAATAGGGTCACGTCAGAGAAGGCGTTCGGGGGGACGATGAGGAGGGCAAAAAGGACCGACAAACCTAGGCACACTGCCTGCCTTTGCAGTTTTCTCACGTCTTCTGCTCCCTGTCTCTGCAATTGATGGCGTTGAGGAGGGTCGGCCCCGGGTAGGAGCGGACGCCACGCCTCTGTTTCTGATTATATAAATTAAATAACATCGGTCTGTCAAGGAAAAACTCGGGGTTTCTGGAAAAAGTTGGTGTTTGAATTCACCAACAGCTCGGACCCGATTTTCAAACCAGCTTCTGACGGGCAGATTCTGAGGCTTCTTCACGTTCAAGGGCCCATGAGCCTGGAGCTTTGAGGCCAGCCGAGGTATGTGCCGTTCTTCTTCCTCTCGATTCCAGGGTGGAAAATAAGTGTCTGGAAACATTATTGAATCGAGAGAAAACGTACACCCGATACTCCTAGGGATGCAGCTTTCCATGTTCCTTTCCCCGTTCTGGCCCCGGTCTTTACCCCTGTCTCCACCTCGATCGCGAAAAGGGTTCTTCTGTGTTGACGCCTACCCCTCGATTTGCTATGATGAAGCCCGTTTTATTTATATAATATTATTTTAACGATGTCTTTGCATTTCTTTGTCATCACCGGATGAGGCCGAACGCCCTGCCTGGATCTCGCCACCGGTCCTCGACACTGCCCCTCCCGTACACGACACCGGAGACTTCGAGCCGCCAAACGAGGCTGTGTCATGAAGGACCAGCGAGGGGATGAAATGCCGTGCCGGGTTCTGACGGCACCCGAATTCGTATAAGAAACAGACACTTTGCCTCCTAAGGAGGCAGCACGGATGAAGACAGCTGCTAAGCCTTCCAACTACTTTGCGTGGGTGGCAGTTCACCTCCTGCTCCTTCTGCTCGGCTGGCATTCCGCTTCTGCGGCCGTGATCGAAAGATCCTACATCATTTCAGCCGGGGATCGGCTGGTGGACGGATCATACGTTCTGTCCAATGCGTACATCTATCTCTCCGGAAAGGACGGTTACTTCGAGGAGCTACGAGTCGATGCGGCAGGAGCAGGCCAGTACGGCCAGAACATCGTCAACGTAAGCGGACACCTGGACTGGCTCATCAACGGGACCACCACGTTCTCCAACGGGAACACAACCATCCAACTCCAGGAAACGGACAGGCTCATCCTGAACAATCAGGCCGGCGCCCTGTGGGATATTCGACTAAATGGCAACCAGTTCTCAAGCTCCTTGAACCTCGCATACGACCCGGCATCCGTCCAGATCCGACTCGATCTGCCCTACGAGGATTCGGGCTACTACGACTACGCGGACCGGTATCACTGGGAGTTCAACAACAACCACGACGCAACGGACATCCCCTTCAAGACCTTCTACGCACAGACCGGTAACACTCGAACCATCGAGTATTTCATGAGAAACGAGGACGTCCTTTCCCCGGGCGATGACAAGTACCGGAGGTTCAGGACGAATCTCCTGGGGGACCCGGCACACGTTCCGAGCACGGGGATGAACAGGCTGATCGCCATCGGCGTCGACGGATTCGACCTTGATTTCAACCACCTTCCCTCTCACAGCATATGGGTGGAGAAGACGAGCGACACCCTCACCCTCTGTTCCGGCCAGGCGACCACCGCCCGCACCGTGAACTTCGATTTCGTTGTCACCCGCTTCGATGAAAACGAGGACATCGAGATCAACGAACACGGGGACAGGATGCCCTATTTCTATACGTCTTTGAACGAAACGATCACGAACCTCTACGGAGGCGTCTACACCTTTGACGAGCTTCTCAACCGGCTGTACCGGCAGGGCGCCTTCTTTTACACGGATGTGGGCCTCAACATCTGGCAGAACTGGGCGGCGCAGTACACCGGGTTCGTGAACAACTGGTATCGCGCCAAGGTGAAGACCAACCTCAATTCCTGGCATCAGGGGGATGACGGCTACGGCCGCCCGGGATACATGTGGACGTGGATCTACGACCCCGGGCAACCGGATCTCGGGAGGGGGTCTCCGGTGGGCGGGTTGAACTCCCTCTATGACACCCGCCACTTGAATACGAACGCGCTCTTCATCCAGGCCGCCTGGGAATACTACGCCTGGACAGGGGATCAGGCCTTTCTGAACGGGCTGGCCGCCAAGCTCGACGCCGCGATGGACTATCAGCTGGACGCGTTGATCGAAGGGAGCGACTACATCATCGATGCATGCAGCGACCAGGGCAGCGATCATCGTGGCATACATGGCGAGGACGTCCTGAGCAACTACTGGGATCTGCTGCCCTTCGGGGGCCGGGATGGCTATGCTTCCATCGATTTCTACAACTCTCTACTGGCGATGGCACAGATCAAGTACGCCATGGGGGAAGCCTCTGCAGGAGACGCCTACTCCAGCCTGGCGGAACAGGCCCGGCTAGATTACAACAGCGCGTTCTGGTCTACGGCGACAGGCCGCTATATCGGTGCCGTTGACTGTGACGCCAATCCCCACGACTTCGGATTCACCTTTGTCAACATTCTTGCTGCCGCCGCCGGCCTCCCGGATACGACACAGGCCGAGACGATCTACATGTGGCTCGATTCGGCAGTGGGGGATATCTACAGCCGATGGAAATTCGCCCCCCGATCGAATGACTCGTCCACCCGGAACCTGTGGCGGAGAATCGATGCGAATCACTACCAATGGGACGAGCAGATACAGGACGGGGGCGCCAATCTCTTCGTCTCGGGATACGATGTTCTTGCCAGGGCACTCCATCTAGGGGCCGACAATGCGTACGCCCGGCTAAGAGCCCTCCTCCAGAGATACAGCGAACCGGACAAGCTGACGGGGGGGTCCCCGACAATTTTCAATGAGACCATCCAGGGCGGGACGGACGGCCCCGGCGCTCTCGGCGTCATGAGCCACGAGTTCCCGGAATCGGGCATGGCGGGGGCATCGTTCCTGTACGCATTCGTGGGCTTGGATCCGAAATGGGATGGCCTCCACATAAGCCCTCGACTGCCCACCGGCCAAGAGTACCTAGGTGCAAAGAACATCAACTACAGGGGAATGACCCTCGACTTCCACATCACGGACAGCAACATTCAGATCACCTGCACAAAGGACGAGAGCACCGCCACGAGCTACTACGTCATAGCGGGAAAAAGAAAGGCCTTCCCAACGGGCACCTTCGTCGTCAATGAACCCGCTGTACCGGACCCGAATCAGTACACCGACGTGGACGGCGATGGAGACTTCGACGGCTCCGACCTCGCAGGGCTGGCCGCACAGTTCGGAGATACAACCTGTCCCTGCTCAGCGGATTTGAACGGGGACGGGAGGGTGGACGGGGAAGACATGGAGGCATTCTCAATGGATTTCGGCTCCTCCAGCGAACCATGATTCGCTGGAGGAAGCGGCGTTTGAACGATGAAATACGGGGGTTCCCTCGATGATGACCAGCAGAACGGGGAAAATGCTCGGAAGGTTCTTACTTCTGTTCTTCCTCACCAGCAGCGCGGCTGCACCGGCGGCGGAGTACGCCTACGATGACCTCCACCGTTTGATCCGCGTCGAACGGGAAGACGGCAGCGTGACCGTCTACGAATACGACGACCTTGGCAACAGGACCTCAATGGTTACGGCCGGAATGGGTGAACCGCCGGTGGCTTTGTTCACGGGCAGCCCCACAACGGGACCGGTTCCTCTGGACGTTTCTTTTTCCGACCAGTCTAAGGGCAACATCACCGAATGGCTGTGGGATTTCGGGGACGGGGATACGAGCACGGAGCAGAACCCGGTTCATACATACGATGCACCCTCCCTCTACTCTGTCAGCCTGACCGTAACCGGGCCGGGAGGATCTGATGAGAGAGTGAGGGCGGACTATATTCAGGCGACGCCCTTGACCTCTGAACCGATTCTGTCCGTAGCACCCGCTTCGGCAAGCGTATCCGCTCAAGCGGGGACGGCCAGCTTCGATGTGACCAATACGGGTCCCGGCACCATGCTGTGGGATGCAGTCTCCACCGACCCGTGGCTCACCATTTCTTCCGGACAGAGCGGAACGAATGAGGGGACCATCGTGGTGGACTACGTTGAAAACACCGCCGGCCCCAGAACGGGGTCCCTCACGGTTTCGGCCCCTGGGGCTCTGAACAGCCCGCAGGTCGTCCAGGTCGTGCAGGCGTCTGCAGCTTCCTACGGCGTGACCAAGATCACGGCCTCCGATGGCCAGGAGCAGGACACGTTTGGTCAATCGGTTTTCATCGAATCGGATCGCGCCATCGTAGGAGTACCCTATAGTGATGTGGCCGCGGGGGATGCCGGGGCGGCTTACGTGTTCAAGAGGCAAGGGGACGCGTGGTTCGAGGAGGGGACTCTCTACGCAAGCGACCCGGGTGAGTGGGACAGTTTTGGGGATTCCGTTTCTCTTTCAGGAAGCTACGCCATTGTGGGTTCCATTTGCGATGACGATGCCGGCAGTTGTTCGGGGTCTGCATACATATTCCATTTCAACGGCACGAACTGGGTTCAACAAGCCAAGCTGACGGCGAGTGACGCAGCGGGAAACGATCGTTTCGGATGTTCCGTGTCCATATCCGGGGATCGTGCCATCGTTGGGGCGTACGGGAACGACGATGCCGGCAGCAGTTCGGGGGCAGCCTATCTCTTTGAGAGATCGGGTTCTGCCTGGGTGCAACAGCCCAAGCTGACGGCAAGCGATGCGGCCGCGGTAGACCGCTTCGGTGACGCGGTTTCCGTATGCGGAGATTACGCGTTCGTTGGGGCCACCCTTGACGACGACTACGGAGAAGATTCCGGGTCCGCTTACGTCTTCCACAGGGAGGGTGGCAACTGGGTCGAGGTGGACAAATTGACCACCGAAGAGCCGGGCTCGGATTACGATCTCTTCGGTGCGTCCGTCGCCGTTGCAAGCGATTATGCCATTGTGGGTGCGTACGGGGCGAACGATGGCGGTGCGAACCCGGGTGCGGCCTACGTCTTCAAGCGTGACGGTGCCAATTGGAGTCAGCAGACGAAGCTCACGAACGACAGCGGTTCCAGCAACGACTTGTTCGGGTGGACTGTCTCGATAAGCAGCGACTATGCACTGGTCGGGGCCCACCAGGATGACGAGAACGGGGCCCTTTCCGGAGCCTGCTACGCCTTCAATCGGGAGGGGGAGACGTGGGTACCGAAGCCTAAGATCACGCCCTTCGATCCTATGCCGTGGCATTACTACGGATACTCGGTGGGGGTCTCGGGCAGTACGGCCGTCGTCGGCGCTTATGAAGACGGAGACAGTGCCCCTTCCGCCGGAGCAGCGTACATTTATGATCTCGCCATCCACAATGTTGTGCCACCCATGGCCGCCTTCTCCGCCGATCCGGTGATCGGGGTCGTTCCGCTTACCGTTTCGTTCGCGGACGAGTCGAACGGAGCGATATCCACCTGGTCCTGGGATTTCGGAGACTCCTACACCAGCACGGAACAGAGTCCGGCCCACAGTTACGATACGCCGGGAACCTATACCGTCAGCCTGACCGTAACCGGGCCTGACGGGTCGGATACAGAGACGAAGACGGACTACATTCACGTGCTCTTCCCGCCTCCGGTAGCCGAATTCTCTGTTTCTGCGACCAGCGGCACGGCACCCCTTGATGTGACGTTCACCGACGAGTCCGCAGGCGAGATCGGTTCCTGGTCGTGGGACTTCGGCGACGGCGACGCGAGCACCGTGCAGAATCCAGGTCATACCTACAGCACGCCCGGAACGTATACGGTGAGTCTGACCGTCACGGGACCGGGAGGACAGGACACAGAGGCGAAGGCGGATTACGTGGAGGTGGTCGACGGGGACCTGGACGGCGACGGGTTGACCGACAGCGTTGAAGCTGCCTCCTGCACCAACCCTGCTGACGCCGACACGGACGACGACGGCATCTCGGATGGCGAGGAAGACGCGAACCAGAATGGCCAGTTCGACGACGGAGAGACGCATCCCTGCGATCCCGACACGGATGGAGACGACGTCCAGGACGGTACGGAGACCGGCGATGCGGATCCCGCGCCTGATCCGGATGGAGCCGGCCCGCTGCTTGGGACAGATCCAGCCGCTTTCCAGCCGGACCTTGATCCAGCTTCAACCACGGACCCTCTGGAGCCGGACAGCGACGGTGACGGAATCCCCGACGGGCAGGAAGACCAGAATCAGAACGGCCGAGTCGACCCGGGAGAGTCGGACCCGGACAGCCTGCCCCAGGATTGCGACTTCGATCTTGACGCGGACGGTGACGTCGACGGAACGGATATGGACCTGCTGCTTCAGTTCTACGATCCGTTCGATCCATACCTGCCATGGTTCGCTTTGTCTTTCGGCATCGCGTCGTGCCCGACGGGAGACCTGGAGGCAGGCCTGGAGGCTCACTGGAGCTTTGACAACTGCGATTGCACGGACGAGACCGGGAACGGCTATGACTGTACGCCCGTGAACGCACCGGAATGTGTCGACGGGGTCCTGGGAATGGCGATGAGCCTTACAGCCTACGACCCTCAGGGGGATACTGGGGATCACCTGCTCCTGCCTGCAGTGGATTTTGAATCGATGAGTGCGTTCACCGTCTCCATGTGGGTGAAGGAAACCGGGTTCTCGGACAATCACGGGGAGGCGTATTTGTTCTTCGGGAACCATTACGGCGGTTGGCTCGGAATCGCGCATTTCGGTGAGTATCTTCAGTTCTCTGTTGGGTCCGGCTCGGACATCGGCGTTTCACCCATCAGCCTGCTGTATGACACGCAGGATCGGGATCGGTATGTCCTATACTGCATTACCTACTCGGGCGGGATTCTAAGAGCCTACAAGGACGGAAGCTTTTTGGAGGAGGTGCCTCAGTCGGTCAGTATCGCCGGTACGACGGCTGCCATTGGAAGACATTGGTGGTCCACGACGAGCACCCGCTTGATCGGCATCGTGGATGATGTGCGGGTATACGACCGAGCCTTGACCGATCCGGAGATTCAGTTGCTTCACCAGATGGTCGTTCCCTGATCGATCAAGTGAAGCAAGGGCCGAGGATGACTGTTGCCTCGGCCCTTCTGTCTTCTTCTAGGCTGGAGGATCCGGGATCTGGTCTTCCTTCTTGTCCGGATCGCTTGTTTTGTCTTCCTTGTCACGGGACTCCGTGGGGCCGTTGTCGTTTTCCCGGTCACACTCGGGATTCCAGCGGCACTTGTAGACGAAGATCAGGCCGCCTTCGTCCAGAATGTGGCCTTGACCCGATATCTTCTGTCCGTCCGGAGAAACCTGGCCCTCGATGAAGGTGGAGGCGAAATACCAATCGTTGTCCCCGGCAACCGGATACCCCGTGCAGTTGAAGTTGGGCCCCTCGAACCATTGGGGGTCGCCGAACCGCTTGGGCTGGCAGTAGCAGAGGGCCTCTGTGACGTCGGGCAGGTAGGCCGCGAAGTAGGGGCACTCGTCGCCTTCGCAGATGTCATCAAAGACCAATTGGAAATAGCCCTCCTCCTCTTCCAGCTCGTCCTCGTACACCGCCTTGACCCTGCAGTCGTAGCAGTTACTGTTCAGCAGGTCCTTACAGGTCTGCCCGTTGTCTTCGGCTCCGGCGGACAGGGGCACCAGGAGGATCCCGAGCACGAAGGCGAAGAGGGCCAGATGGGTGTGGGTGGTTGTCTTCATGGCTGTCTCCTTTCTGTATGTGTTGTCTACTAGAATAGTAGACTTAACCCCTAGATGTGTACGGGGGTGCGGTTGATTCCGTGTTTTTTTCGGATTTTTTCAACGAATCCGGAGTGTTTGGTTTTGGGGGCTGACTGTTATGGAAACGGTGGGCTGCCCGCAGGTAAAGCTGTTCTGAAATCCTGTCGAATAGAGATGATCAGCAACGTCCATCCAGCGGAAGGGCGTGCCGGACCAGAAGGAGCAAGCATCTTCTTGTTGCCTTCATCAATCTAAATCCTCGTACGGTCGACATCGACGGAGCGTTCGGACCATGAACAGTTCTTTACGTGGCACGCGGATGATCCTGCTCGGTGCGCTGGGCGCCATCGGGGGTTCCGCCGTCACGGCCACCCTTCTCGCCGCCGCCTATCTCGCCATCGGTGGAGAGCCGGATACGAAGGCCCGGATCCGAAGACCCGCCCCGAGTGCGCCGGTACACCCTACCGTCCGGGAGATGCCCCGACGATCCGTCCGTCCCGAGAGGGTCGAGATCGAGCTTCCGGAGGCGACCCCTGAGAAGCGGGCGGAAGCGCCCGAACCACAGCACAAGCTCCCCGCACCCTGGTTCATCAACACGGTCTCCCTGCTGTCCAGGTCCGGTGCCGAACGCTTTCACAAGCAACTTCTCAAAGAGGGGTGGAATTCGTTCATCACCGAGGTGGACGGAACGGGCACGACCTGGTACGGCGTCCGGGTCGGCTTCTTCGAGACCAGAGAGGAGGCCGACCATGCCGCGCGGAAAATCTCCGCCCGCCACAACCTCGAGCCCCCGATCATCCTGAGACAGTCGCCTGAACGGGGCTGACCCTACGGGCAGATGAAGCCGAGGTCCAGGGCGTGGGTCGAGAGGTCCCCGCCGTCCACGTCCTCGTCTCCGTCCAGGTCTCCCAGGCACCAGGCGCAATCCGTCCGGCCGAATTCCTGCGCAAAGATGTCGAGGAAGGCGTCGGTCACGTTGTCCACGTAGAAGGCGCCCGCACCGTCGCTCCACTGGGCGAAGCTGATGTGTGTAACGTAGTCCTTGGCGTTCCGTGAGGTCACGGATGCCTGGAACGCACCGTTCAGATACACGTCATAGGTGTCCGTCGCCAGGTTGCAGATCACCCGGATCGTGTACCACTGCCCGATGGTCAGGCCGGAAGCGACCGTGGTGAAGGACTCCCAGCTGTCGTCCCGGTCGATGGCCACGAGATCCATGGTGGCTCCGGCGCCGCCGCCCCCGTCCCTGTGGAAGCCCATGTACACGAAGCGCTCGCCATCGTCCGAATTCGCCCCGGGCCGGGTCGCGTCCGTTTCGTCGCCGATGAGCATCCAGGCGGCCCGGTCCGGGTCCCCGCTGATGTCCAGGATGCTCTCCACGTAGACTTCCCATTCCACGGCAAAGAGGCCGGTCTGGGGGACGCCGAACCGCTGGGTGAGGTAGGCATTGCCCGACGAGGATGCGGCAAGGCCGGCCTTGTTCGTGTGGTTGCCCCCGACGTCCGCCGTGTCGAGTGTGACGAGCGAGGGGGCATCCTCGCGGCTCTCGTACCAGTGCTCGCCGGGAGGGCTGGTGTCCCGGAGATCCGCATCGCTCACGGTGGCACTGAAACCGGAGTCCTGGAGCAGAGGCCCGCCCGTGCAGTCCGCGTCGTCGCAGTCGGTGTCCCCGTCGCAATCGTCGTCGATTCCATTGTTGCAGACTTCGGCATGGTCCGGGTTCACGTTCTCGTCCGAATCGTCGCAGTCCGTGCCCGACGGGCATTCCGGCGTCATGTCATCGTGCCCGTCCCCATCGCCATCGACACAGATGGGACCTTCCACGTACTCCTCCACGTTGTCCACGTAGAAGTCGCCTCGCCCGGTGTCTCCCACCGAGAAACTCAGATGTGTCAAGGGGTTCCCGCTGTAGTCCTCGAACCCGGCGATGTCGTCCCCTTCGAGCACGCCGTCGACCGAGACGTCGTATGTGCCGGTGGAGTAGTCCACGTCCAGCTTGACCGTGTACCAGGTGTCGTAGCTCAAGCCGGAAGTCACCTGTGTCCATTCATGGGTCCTGTGCCAGGACTGGGAGGCGCCGCTGCTGTGGTAGTTGAGTTCCCTCGCCCGGATCTCCAGGTCGTTATCCCCTGCAGTCGGGTCCGGGTCATAGAAGACGAGATAGACCAACCGCTCCACGCTGGTGGAGTTGGGGCCCTTGCCCGCATCACCTGGATCGGAATCATCGGAATTGTCCCCCATGTAGATGAACCCGGTACGGTTGTAGTACCTGTTCTCCGCCGGAAGGGTGTATTCCTCGATCCGGTCGACGTAGATGTCGAAGGAAACGCTGAAGGAGCCGGACTGGGGTGTGCCGAAGTTCTGTGTGAGGTAGGCATTGCCCCCGCCGTTCCCGTAGTTCTTGAGGGCGGCCTTCTTTTCGGTGTTGCCCCCGATGTCCGCCTCGTCGAGGGTCAGCAGGGCGGGGACATCCGAGCGGCTTTCGTACCAGTCCTGCACCCCGGGGGTGTCGTCCCGCAGATCCGCATCCGTTCCGCTCGCGTCGAAATAGGGGTCCGAAAGCAAGGGATACGAATAGGCCCCGAAGTACTCGCCGATCGCGTGGGCCACGTTCACGCCTTCCTGCTGCATGTCCGCGATGGTCCAGGTGAACAGGTGCGGGCACGGCTCGAAGATGAACGTGTAGAGCCCCTCGTCCGTCCCCCAGGCCCTGGATGAACAGGCGCTCAATGTGCAGCTCGACACACCGCCGGCACTCTGCGAGTCGAAGTCCGTCCAGCTGGACAGGACCGTGAAGAAGTCGTTGCCGGAGGGTGAATAGATGAAATTGTACCACCGCGTGTCATCCATCTGGTTGTGCCAGTCGATGAACAGGTCGATGCCGTAACTGGTGTGGATCGAATCGATGTGGCTTCTGACCGTGGCCACTTCCCCGGTGTCCGTGTTGCTCCAGTGCCAGTCTCTGTTCGCATCGTTTCCTTCCGACGTGGCCCTGGAATTGCCCACATAGACCCCGTCCGGGTTCACCATGGGGACGATGTAATAGACGCAGTTCTGCCGGTAGGCCCCTGCATCGACGTCGCTCGAGATCAGGAACTCGATCATTCCCTCGAGCATGTGGGAGTCCGCCGTCTCCGCTGCGTGCTGCCGGCCGATGATGTAGATCACCGTCTTGTCTTCTGTGGGGATTGCCGGATCCGTGATGACGAGCAGGTCCAGGTCTCTTCCCTGTTCGCTCACGCCGAGGACCTGTGCGTCCACCCAGGGGCTGGTGCTCACCGTGTCCACGAAGTCACTCATCTTCGTGAAGGAGAAGGGAAAGAAGGTTGCGATCTGTGCCTCGTCACAGGTGAAGGTTTGTGTGAACTCGTACATAGGCACGGAGTAGCTGTGATTCGTGATCCGGTTCCAGTTCGCCCCGTCACAGGTGTAGACCATCTGGGATTCGTGGGCCGTGTCGGCCAGAAAGGGTACGGCGCCCCCATTCAGGATCCGGAAGGTCACGGTTTCATTGAGCACGCCCGAGACGTTGAAGTGGGTCCAGTACTCGTAGCCGACTCCGTCCGTCAGGACCGAGAACGCGATGGTGTTCGTCCCATCGTCGATGGAATAGGGCCCGATGCTCCCGCTGTCGAAACTCGCGTCGATCGCCATTTGCGCGAAGACGCCCGAAGGCAGGAGGGCGGCAAGGACAACGATGAGGCCGGGCAGGGTGAGTGTCCTTTTCATTTTCTTCTCCTCGGTTCGAGAAAAAAAGAGCAGGGCCTTTGTCTCGACCCCGCCCTTTCGCTGACAACGGGAATGTAGGGAGCGTTATCGTTCTTCGAGCCTCTTCAGCAGGGTCTTACGCTCTGAATCGCCTCCGGATCAAGACCAGTCCGACCATCCCGGAACCGAGGAGGTACAGGGACGCCGGGAGGGGAACAACGGCAACATTGTCGACATAGAAGGTTCCTTTGCCCGCGGTACCTCCCGAGAAACTCAGGTGGGTGACAGAATCCCGCGTGTATTTATTGAATGCGTTGATGTCATCCCCTTCGAGCACCCCATTCACGTAGACGTCGTAGGTGCCGCCGGCCACATCGATGTCCAGGGTGATGGTGTACCAGGTGTCGTAGCTCAGTTCACTCGCCACCTGTGTCCAGGGATTGAACGTGGTGTTTCCGTCTGTGTCATTCCAGGTTGTCTTCAAGTCGGCCGCTGCGTCATAGTCATACTCCCTGGCTCGAATCTCCAGGTCATCTCCGCTCGTACCCGGTGTGGGATCGTAGAAGGTGAGGTAGACGAACCGCTCCACGCTCGTGGAATTGGGCCCGTTGGTACCCTGATCATCATCCCCCACGTAGATGTATCCCGTCCGGTCGTACTCGCCGTCGTCATACATGTATCCGACAGCCATATCAAAGGAGATCTTGAACGAGCCGGTCTGAGCCGAATCGAAGTCCTGGGTCAGGTACACATATCCATTCGGGCTACTTTGGGTACGTATACGGGCCATGTCCGTGTAGTTCCCGTACACGCCACTCGTCGGGTTGCTGTACAATTCCAGCAGACCCGGTACTTCCCCCTTGCTTTCATACCAGTCCTGGACCCCGGGCGTGTTTGCCCTCAGGGCAGTGGTGTCCGCAATCGTCTCGAAATCGCCCTCGCTGATCGTCGCCGCCGCAGCCGGTCCTGCAAACAGGGCGGTCACGAAGACGGCCGCCAGGCCGATCGGCAAGACCTCCTTTAACCATTTCATTTCATTCCCTCCTTCCTGCTTCGCATAAAGACAAGCACGAACTGTATCCTAAGGGCACGGCAGGCCGAAGACGCCGGCCATGGTAACGGCGTCGCTACCGTCCACGTCACCGTCGCCGTCCAGGTCGGCCAGGGGATCGTACCCGAGGTCCCCGTTCTCCGTACCGAAGGCGGCTGCAAACAATGCGAGGTCACCCTCGTCGCGGTCGCCGTCGCCGTCGATGTCCCCATCGCAGGGCGCCAGCACGGTCCACGTCCCCACCTCCAGGTCGTCGATCTGGTTGTCGTCGAAATCCCGCACGAAGAAGACGATGGTCTTGTCGCCTGTAAAGGCGGCCTTCGGGATGATGTGCCAGTTGATCGTCAACAGATCGCCGTCGGGCACCACGGTGGTCTGTGAGACGTCCAGGAAACAGAGCGAATCCTCGATGATCACCGGATCACCCGGACTGCCTCCACGATACCGGTCACCGTGAACGTAGATGTTCACCTTGTTCGACTCGCCCCAGTATTCCAGGAACACCGTATCCTCTTCGCCCCCGGAGCCCGAGGCATCCACGATTTCGAACCTCTGGAACCGGATGTCTTCGTACCCGTCCCCGTCCGCCATGGTGACGCTCAGGACACGCGGTTCCCCGACACCGCTGGCGCCGCTGGCCGGGTCCAGCGAGATGAAGGAGGGCTCCGGAGGGTAGGTGGACCCGCTGACCTCCTCCACATCGTCCACGTAGAAGCTCCCCGCACCGTCGTCCCACTGGGCGAAGCTGATGTGGCTCACCGTGTTCTTCGGGTGCCGTGAGGTCACCGTGGCCTGGTAGACACCGTCCACGTAGACGGCGTAATCGTCGGCGGCCAGGTCACAGACCACTTTGATGGTGTACCACTGGCCCATGGTGAGGCCGGCGGCCACGGTGGTGAACGAAGTCCAGCCGTCGTCCCGGTCCCGAGCCACCAGGTCCATGGTGTCCCCGGCGCTGCCCCCGCCATCCCGGAGAAAGCCCATGTACACGAAGCGCTCGCCGTCGTCCGAGTTCGGCCCCGGCCGGGTCGCGTCCGAATTGTCCCCGATGAGCATCCACGCGGATCGATCCGGGGCGCCGCTGATGTCCAGGATGCTCTCCACGTAGATCTTCCACTGCACGGTGAAGACTTCTGTGGGCGGCCTGCCGAACTGCTGGCTGAGATACGGGTTGCCCGATGTGGAGGCAGCCACCGCGGCCTTCCGGGTTGCGTTGCCGCCGATGTCGACCTCGTTGAGCGTGAGCAGCCCCGGCGCATCTCCCCGGCTCTCGTGCCAGAACTCGCCCGGCGGGTTCTCGTCCCGCAGATCCTCGTCGGATTCGTTCAGCTCGAAGTCCCTGTCCCGGATCAGCGGGCCCGGTTCGGGCGCTTCGTTCACGGCCCGGACGTTGTCCACGTAGTAGGTCCCGGAGCCGTCGTCCCACTCCCCGAAACTGATGTGGGTGACCACCATCTTCTCGTTGCGGGATGTGACCGTGGCCTGATACGTGTCGTCCACATAGACGTCATACGTTCCGTTCAGCAGATCCAGGACCACCCGGATGGTGTGCCACTCCCCCACGGTCAGGCCGGCGGCGACGGTGGTAAAGGCATCCCACGCATCGTCCCGGTCCCGGGCCACCAGGTCCATGGTGCCCGTGGACCCGCCGCCGTTCTTGAGAAAGGCGAGGTAGACGAACCGTTCCGGGTCGTCGGAGTTCGGTCCGATTCGCGTCGGGTCGGTGTCATCGCCGATCAGCATGAAGGCGGTCCGGTCCGGGTTGTCCGGCAGGTCCGTGATTTCCTCGACGAAGATGTCCGCTTCGGCCCAGAACATGGTGGACTGCGGGGTGGCGAACTCCTGGGTGAGATAGGCGTTCTGCGGAGGCTCCTGAAGAGCGGCCGTGAGCTTCGCCTTTGGTGTGGCATTGCCCCCCACGTCGTTCGCATCGATGGTGAGGAGGTCCGGAACGTCCTGCCGGCTCTCGTACCAGTCCTGCCCGTCCGCGTTCGCCCGCAGGTCCGCGCTGTCGAGGCTGTCGTTGAAATCCGTGTCCACCAGCAGGTCGCCCGGATAGTCCGTCACATCGATGACCACGGGCTCGTCCGTGGCGGTGAGCACGACCAGTTCGTAGTCGGCCATGGCGACCCAGCTCCCCTGGCTCGCCGGGGGGTACTCGGATGCGACCGCGGCGTAGCCCTCCACCGGATCGTAGATGTAGTAGAGGGTGTGCGACGAGAGGAATCCCCGCCGAAACGCCCAGAGCCGGAGGCCGTCGCTCAGCACGAAGTTGATCCCTCCGTCCTCGCCCGCCGCAACCATCTCGTTGATCGCCTCGATGATCGCGTTGGTCACGTTCCCGTTCTTCTCCTCGATCTTCTTCAGGAGGAAGAGAAAGTAGAGTTCGGAGTCCACCACGCCGGCCTCGCATTCCGGGATGCCCGAGCCGTTGGGGGGATTGGCCGCCAGATAAGCAGCCCCGATGAGGCCTTCCATGGTGGGCTTGTCCACACCGCCGTTGTGCTGGAAGGTCCACGTCCTGCCGAGCTTGTCGCGGTAGAAGGGATGGGGGTCGTCCACGCCGAAGCACCCGGAGGTGCCGAGCCGCAGGTGCCCGAGGGTGATGCGGGGCTCTGCGGCGTTCACCGCGTTCACGGCCGCCATGTAGTCCACTTCGTGATCCTGCGCATCCCCCGGCCCCCGGGTGATCGCGGGCACGTCCCCGTAATCCAGGTAGGAGCCGACGGCCCAGCCGTCCGCGTAGGACGGCGAAAGATACCACAGGGCATTCGGGAAATCGGTCGGGTCGCCCCGGAGGTGGTCGTACAGCAGGTCATCCGGCAGGTCGTTCGATATGGCGGCGTAGAGCCTGCAGGCCGTGCTCGTCCCTGCGAAGGTGAACACGAGCAACCAGCTCAGGCCCAACACGAGCAGGAACTTGACGACGTTTCTTGCATTGTGCATGCGTCCCCCTCTCCGTCGGGATCCGCGCGTACGGATCCCCTTGAGGAATGTACATATTGCGTTTATAAAAAATGTATGCTAATTCTGTCAAGCAAAATTATGATCTTTTTTGTTTGATTTCCTTCCTTTCACCGTCCGCAATCTAGAACGAGAAGATGTTTCGGATCCCGGCACCGACCGAGCCGGCCCGGACGTCGGCGAAAGGCGTTCGGAGCAAGTCTTTTTGACTTCGAGGACAGGCTGTTATACAATCTTCGGGTGTGCCGTTATAGACTCAATAATTTTGATACGGTGAGGAAGGGAACATGAAGAAACCGGTCATCCTTTTCTCCGTGGGGGTGTGCTTGGCCCTGGCGGGCTTGACCCTGCCCGCTTCCTGTCCGGCGGAGGAGAGCTACCTCATTGCGCCGGCGGACACCCTGGAGATCTCGGTCTACGGCGAGCAGGACCTCGTCCGGCAGCTCGTCGTCCGGCCGGACGGCCGGGTCTCCTTCCCCCTGGTGGGGGACCTGGAGGTGAGCGGCAAGACGACCACCCAGGTGAAGGCGGACCTGGAGAAGAGGGTCCGGGACTACGTGCCGGACGCGAGCGTCTCGGTGATCGTGACGGGACTCGGGAGCCTGCAGTACTACGTTCTCGGCAAGGTGGCCAACCCGGGCGCCTTCAACCTGGCCAGGCCCGTGAGCGTGCTCCAGGCCCTGGCCACGGCCGGCGGGCTGACCACCTTCGCCAAGGAAGGGGGCATCCTGATCATCCGGAAACACGGGAAGGAGACCACCCACATCCCCTTCGACTACGAGGCGGTGAAGAAGGGAAGGGAACTCGAGCAGAACATCCTGCTCGAGCGGGGAGATGTGGTCCTCGTGCCGTGAGTCGATCGCATGCGATTACGCCGTAGGTGCAACGGGCTCCTGATCGCACTCCTGTGTTGCCTCGCTCCTGCCCCCGGGCAGGGGCTGCGCGCAGCCGACTGGTCCTGTTCACCCTCCCTCGAGGTCTCCGAAGAGTACAACTCCAACCTGCTTCTCAGCTCCGTCTACGAGCTGGAGGACTTCATCACCCGGGCGATCCCGCGGGTCCAGGTGGAGGGCGAGACGGAACGGAACCGGTTCCGCTTCGAGACCTCCGTGCCGGTGGAGAAGTACATAAATCACTCCGGCTTCGACACGGTCGACAACAGGAGCACCGTCTCCCTCGCAAGCCAGTGGCTTCCCACTTTCGCCACGGACCTGCGTGCACACTTCATCAAGGACACCACCTTCGAGACGGAGCTGGAAACTGCGGGCCTCCGGGAAGACCGGGCCGACCGCATGCGGTACGGCTTCGACCTGGAAGGCACCTACTGGTGGTCGGAGCGGGTCTCCCTGGCCGTGAGCGGCGCGCTGGAGAAGAGCAACTTCCCGGACGGCCCCTACCCGGACGCCCTGCGTTCCCGTGCCGGCCTGAACCCGGCCTGGGTGATCCGGCCCGGCAGGACGGCCGGGCTCTACGCGAGCTACGCACACACGGACTACGACACGTCGACAACGATTCAGACCGTGACCGGGACGGTGTACTGGCAGGAGGATTGGACCGAACGGGTCCGTTCCACCCTCGGCGTCGGGTATTTCTACACCTGGACGGACCGGAAGGCCTTCGGCATCGAGAGCGAGGACGACGGCTTCGTGTTCGACGCGACCCTGGACTATTCCTGGACCGAACGCTTCTCCCTCCTCCTCTCGGCCGGGAGCAACCAGTACGACACCGTCGATGCGAGGAGCATTGTGCGGACCTACGTGCAGGTATCCCCGCGCTATCAATTCTCGCCCGTGCTTTCCAGCGGCCTGGATTTCGGCTACGATTTCACCACCGAGAGCGGCTTGTTGGGCCGGGACACACACTATCCAAGGGTTTCCGCCTTCGTGCGATGGGAGTTCATCCCCCACCTCTTCTTGCGTTTCTACGGAGGCTATGGGAACCTGAGGACCGCCAGGGACACCGGGGACACAACCGCCGACCGTTTTCGTGCCGGCGTTGCCGTGCAGGCTCACTGGCCGAGGCTGCTCGCGAACCACTGAGAGGATGGGCATGGAACCGCAGGCCCAGGAAGTCCCGGACATCACCCGCATCCTGAAGAGGCGGAAGTGGTGGCTCATCCTGCCTTCTGCCCTTGCCATCGTGATCTCCGGCCTCATCGCCCTTCTCCTTCCGAACATCTACCGGTCCACGGCCACGATCCACATCGAGAGTCAGCAGATCCCCCAGGACCTCGTCTCCTCCACGGTCACCAGCTACGTGGAGCAGCGCATCCAGGCCATCACGCAGGAGGTGAAGTCCCGAAGCAAGATCCTGAGTCTGGTGGAGAAGTACGATCTCGTCCCGGACAAGCGAAAGCGTTTGACCACCGAAGACCTGGTGGACGAGGTCCGGGGCCGCATCACCGTGGAGCCGATCAACGCGGAGATCTTCAAGGAAAGCCGGAACCCGGTCCTGCTCACCATCGCCTTCAGCCTCTCCTACGAGGACAGGCACCCGAAGAAGGCACAGCTCGTGACGACCGAGGTGGCCTCCTACTACATGGAGAAGAACCTCGAGTCCCGCGAGAGGCACGCCCGGGGCACGACCGACTTCCTCCGGGAACAGCTCGATCAGGTGAAGGCCGAGATCGACGTGCTCGAGAAGAAGCGGGCCCAGTACCGGGAGAGGCACCTCGAGGCATTGCCCGAGTTCACGTCCCTGAACATGCAGAAGCTCGAGAAGCTGAACGCGGACATCGGCAGCCTGAACATGCAGATCCGCTCCCTGGAGGAGCAGCGGGCCAGCCTGAGAAGCCGCCTCGCCATGCTGGACCCGTATGCGGGCGGGAGCACCCGCGTGATGAGCCAGGAGGAACGACTCCAGCAGGCCCGGCTGGAGCGGGCCGAGCTGATCTCCAGGTACTCGGAGAAGCACCCCCTGGTTCAGGGCAAGACCCGTGAGATCGAACTGCTCGAAGAACAGGTGGAGGGCCACCGGGAGCTGGCCCGGCTCCAGGAGCGTCTGAAGGAGCTGCAGATCGAGCTGGCCGACCAGAAGTCCCGCTACACGGACAAGCACCCCCGCGTGAAGGGCACCATGCGGGAGATCGACGAGGTGAAGGAACGGCTCGCGACCCTGCAGGAGAGCACGGGCCGGCCCGCCTCCGACGAGGCGGACCAGGCGAGCAACCCGGCCTACGTGACCCTGCGATCCGACCTGGACAAGATCGAGGTCTCCCTGGCGTCCCTGAAGACCGAGCGGTCCCGGCTGGAGGCACAGAGCAAGGCGGTCTACGACAAGCTCCACGCCATGCCGCAGGTGGCGATCCAATACAACGAGCTGAGCACCGACTACGAGATCGCCAAGGCCCACTACAACGAAATCCAGCAGAAGCTCATGGCCGCCCAGGTGTCCCAGGGCATGGAAGAGGAACGGCTGGGAGAGACCTTCGAGATCGTGGAGCCGGCCTTCCTGCCGGAGCGGCCCTACAGGCCGAACCGGCTCGCCATCCTGCTGATCGGCCTCGTCCTAGGCGTGGGCGTGTCGGTGGGGCTCGCCTCCCTGCGGGAGTACACCGACACCGAGATCCACGACACGAAGACCCTGGAGAGAATCAGCGGTCTCCCCGTGCTCTCGGCCATACCGCGTGTCATCACCCGGGAGGAGAGAACCCGCGACCGGAGGCGGCGCATCGCCCTGGCCACGGGGGCCGTCGTGGGCGTGGCCGTGGCCCTGGTCCTCTTCCACTTCCTGGTCATGGATCTCTACGTGCTCTACGTGAAGGTCGTGCGGCTGGTGCGCACGAAGCTCTTCGTCTAGCGAGAAGGAACGGAGGAACTCCCGGTGGCGGACCACGATGTGACCGAGGATGCCCGGCCCGAAAGCCTGCAGGGGGTCGCCACGCCGCGCTATTCCAGGACCCGCGTCGTCGAGGTCCCCCGCAAGGAACTTCAGCGGAACCGGATCCTCACCCTGGACGAAGACAAGACGGTGAGCGACCAGTTCAAGCTGCTCAGGACCCGGATCTTCCAGTACACCCGCCCCAGGGGCTGGAACACGATTCAGGTGAGCGGCTTCGGTGCGGGCGAGGGCAAGAGCTTCGTGGCCGCCAACCTGGCCGTCAGCATGGCCCGGGACACCCGGCAGACCACCCTGCTCGTGGATCTCGACCTCCGGAAGCCGGCCGTGCGCCACATCTTCGGCCTGGGCCAGGATACGCCCGGGATCGAGGCCTACTTCATGGAGGACGCGCCCCTGGAGGAGATCCTCGTCTGCCCGGGCATCGAGAAGCTCACGCTTCTGCCCGCCGGAAGCAGCGTCCTGAATGCCACGGAGTGGATGGGCTCCCCCAAGATGGAGGCCCTGATCCGGGAGCTGAAGGAGCGGTACGAGGACCGCTACATCCTGTTCGACACCCCGGGCGTGAACGTCTGCCCGGATCCCCTGGTCGTTGCGGAATACGTGGACGCCCTGCTCCTGGTCGCCAGGGCGGACTGCACGACCCAGGACAGCGTGAAGGCCGCCGTCGAGCTGGTACCGCGCGAAAAGGTTCTCGGCCTGGTCCTGAACGACGCCCAGGACGAGGACCCCTTCGGCTACTACCGTTACCGCTACGGCGACTGACCCCCCGGGCACCCTGCGGTATAATCAACCCATACGCCCGTAAACACGCATCACACATGCAGCCACCCCCAGTGAGGAACGCGTCATGGCATTCAAAGGCATCAGCCGAAGGCAATTCATCCAAACCACCGCTCTGGGCGCCGTCACCACCGGTCTTGGCGTTCCCGTGCTCCGGGCAGAGACCTGCACCAAGGCCGGGCAGCCGAAGATCGTCTACCGCACCCTCGGCAGGACCGGGCTCTCGATTCCCCTGCTCAGCTTCGGGGTCATGAACGCGGACAACCCGGACCTGGTCAAAAAGGCCCTCGACATGGGCATCAAACACCTGGACACCGCCCACTCCTACCAGCGGGGAAAGAGCGAATTGCTCATCGGCAACGTCCTGAAGGAACGGGGCGGCAGAGACAAGGTCTACCTCTCCACCAAGATGCGCTTCGAGCGGGACCGGGAAAAGGGCGTCTTCGTCACCACCGACGGGGCCCGCAACCCGGGCGCCACCGAGGAGAAGCTCGCCAGCCAGTTCGAAGAGAGCCTGAGCCGGCTACAGACGGACTACGTGGACATCCTCTACCTCCACAGCTGCACCTCCCCTGCCATGGTGACCTACGAGCCGATGCTCGAGGCCTTCGCCAGGCTCAAGAGAGAGGGAAGAGCGAGGTTCATCGGCCTATCCACCCACGAGAGAGAGCCGGACTGCATCCGTGCGGCAGCGGACACAGGCGTCTGGGACGTGGTCCTCACCGCCCACAACTTCATGCGAAAGAACCGGGAGGAGATCCGGAAGGCGAACGCCTACGCCGCTCAGAAAGGTGTGGGCATCATCGGCATGAAGACCCAGGGAGGCGTCCGCCTCAACACCGAGAAGAAGGTCGAGGTGAACCACGCCGCAGCCCTCAAGTGGGTGCTGAACGACGAGAACGTCTGTACGGTCATCCCCGGCATCACCACCTTCGACCAGCTGGCCCTCGACTTCGGCGTCATGGGGAACCTCGCCCTCACGAGCGAAGAGCAGCGCGACCTCGAGATCTCCGCCATGCTCGAGGGCCCCCTCTACTGCCAGAACTGCCGTGCGTGCATCCCCTCTTGCCCGCACGGGGTCCGCATCCCCTCCCTCATGCGCGCCTACATGTATCTCGAGGGCTACGGCAACCCCTGCGAGGCACAGATGACCGTGGAGGATCTCCCGCCGCACCAGGGCCTGGGGGTCTGCCGCGCCTGCCCGACGTGCACGGCCTCGTGCCCGAACGGCATCCGGATCCACCACCGCCTGCGCTCGCTCATGGCCGTGGGCCCGACCGGAAGAAGCCGGGCGTAGGACGAAGAGCCGTCATTCCCGCCGCTGCCTGCTGCCTGCAGGGGCAGGCTCCGGTGGGAATCCCGCAGCACAGTGTGCTTGGAGGTTGCTTCGCTCACGCTCGCAACAGTCGCTTCTTACAAAATTGCGTGGGGCCTCCTTAAGGACCTTGCGAGTGGTTCCACGCACATTGGGAGGGCCCCCTAGGAACACTGCGAGGACCTCCTACGAAAATTGCGAGGGCGGGAAGCGCCCGAAGCAACCCCCCTGCTCACGAAAGCCTCTTCAACAGCGCCTCCGCCTGCTCCCTCCCCGGGAAGCTCTCCTCCCCATCAAGGGCCTTCTCGAGCTGCTCCCTCGCCTCCTCCCGCCTCCCGGCCGCATCGAGCACCACGCCCATGTGGTAGTGGAGGACCGGGTTCCCCGAACCCTGGGAAACCGCCCGCTCGATCAGCCCGAAGGCACGTTCCGTCTCCCCCATCTTGAAGTGGATCCACCCGAGCGTATCCAGAAGGGCCGCCTCTTCCGGGTTCAGCCGCACCGCCTCCTGGGCCAGCGAGAGGGCCCTCTTCAAATCCTCGGAAGAATCCGAGTGGTCCGACAGGATGGAGGCCAGGTTGTTCATCACCACCCAGGAGCCCGGGGTCTTCTCGAGTGCCCGGTCATACACCCGGATGGCGCCCGGGAAGTCCCCGGTCTGCTCGTAGAGCTGCCCCAGAACCAGATACAGGGAAAAGTCCTCCGGGTTCGCCTCCAGGGCCGCCTCGTACTTCGCCAACGCCTCGTCCCTCTTGCCCTGCACCAGGTACAGCTTGGCGAGGTCCTTCTGCGGGGCCGGCCAGTCCGGCCGGATCTCGATCGCCTTGCGGAAGGCGGCCTCCGCCTTCTCGTATTCCCTTCGCGCCGCCCGGATCTGTCCCAGTACGCTGTACGCCAATGCGTCACGCGCGTCCTTTTCGATCCGCTCGTTGCACAGGGAAAGGGCCTGGTCGTGTCTGTCTTCCTCCAGATAGAGCTTGACCAGGGAGGCCAGGAGGACCGGCGCCTGCGGATCGAGCCGGTAGGCCTGCTCCATCTCCTCGACCGCCCCTGCCCCGTCCCCCTGTACCTTGCGCCATCGGCTCATCCTCACATAGCCGAGCGGGGACGCCGGCGCCATGCGCTTGATCTCCGCGTACTGCTGCTCGGCCGGGCCGAAGGCCTTCATGGCAAGGAACAGGTCGCCCAGGTCCGCCCGCAGGGCCGGGTCCCCGGGATGAGCCTCGATCGCCTCCCGCAGCTGACTCACGGCCCCCTCGGGGTCCTTCTTCTCCATCAGCACACGTGCGAGCGCCCTCCGCACCTCTCTGGATTCCGGGTCCGCCTTCAGAGCCCGCTGCAGCGTATCGTTCGCCAGGTTGAATTCCCGGTTCAGCATGTGGGCCTCTGCCAGGCGCAGGTAGCCGGGGATGAACTCCGGCTTCGCATCCACCGTGGTCCGCAACGCGGACACCGCGTTCTCGCCATCACCGCGCAGAAGATAGATCCTCCCCTTGGTGTAGTGCGCCTCCGTGTTGGCCGGGTCCTCCTCGAGGACCTCGTCCACGTACCGCTCGGCCGTTTCCACCTCTCTCAGCGACAGTTGGATCTCGGCAACGGCGTTCTTCGCCTTGAGCGTCTCGGGCGCCCCGGGGTCCGGCGGGAGGGCGAGGTATTCCTCGAGCGGGGCGAGGGCCTCTGCGGGTTTCTTCCGGGTCAAACAGAGCCGGCTCAGCTCGAACCGCAGGTCGAAGCTCTTCGGGTTCTTGCCGATACCCTCTTTCAGCAATCCCGCCGCATCCTCCGGCTTCTCCTTCGCGGTGTAGAAGCCGGCCGCCAGGCTCCAGGTCTTCTCGTCCTGTGGGTCCGCTTCCAGGACCTCCCTGAGCAGGGCCTTCGCCTCGTCCGTCTTGCCCGCATCCCAGTACAGGCCGGCCAGGACGATCTTCCGCTCCGTCTTCTCCGGCTCCAGCTCGATGAGCCGCTTCAGGGCCGCCGCCGCCTCTTCCGGCCGTTTGCCCTTGGCATAGAAGTCGAAGAGCGCGAGCTGAAGCTTCACGGACTCCGGATTCGCCTCCAACCCCTGCTTCAGGGCGCTCTCCGCCTTCGCGGCGTTCCCCTCACGCACGTAGGATAAGGCCAGGAGCAGGTACGCCTCCGGGACCTTGACATCTCGCGCCAGAAGAGAATCCACCAGGGCGCGCGCAGCCGCCGTCTCCTCCCCCGCGAGCAGCGCCGATGCCTTGAGGAGCAGGCCGTCCTGGTTCTCCGGGTCCTGCTCCAACACCACATCCACCCTCTCCATCGCCTTGTCCGCGGCCTTCCCCGCGAGCAGCAGCCTCGCCAGCTCGATCTGCGCCTCCAGCAGTCCCGGGTCCAGCTCCGTGGCCTTGGCAAACCGGGCAAAGGCCTTCTTGAACTCCCGCTGCCGCAGTTCCGTCAGGCCGAGCATGTAGTAGCCCTCTGCGAACTTCGGGTCTATCTGGAGGGCGTTCTTGAACTCCAGGCCCGCCTTCACGTATTCCCCCTGTTCGTAACGGGCCTTGCCCTTGTTGAAGAACTTCATCTTCTTCGCTTCGGGCCCCCCGCAGCAGAGCATCTGCACCGATGCGAGGACGAGGATCCACCGAATGAGTTGCGTACTCCTCTCGCTCATGTTGCCTCCTGAAAAAGGCTCAGGTTACCCGAACCACCCTCTCAGGGCGACCACCGCCAGCGTGAGGACCGTGACCGCCCGCAGCACTTTCAGGTTGCCTCGAAGCTCTCCGATCAGCACCTCATGACTGAAGTAGAAGACGATGACCTTGGCGGCGATCAGGCCGAGCGGGTAGGCCTGCAGTCTCTCGTCCGGGATGTTCGGAACCGCCAGGGCGATCAGGAGAATCAGGAAATCCATCGGGGTCGGCCGGAACCCCTTTCTTCTCCTCGTGAACTTGAGCGTCACCATCACGAAGACCGTGAGCAAACCGAAGGACAGATTGTAGGGCCGCATGAGTGCGTCGCTCATCCACGCTGCCCGGTCGGCCTCACTCAGAAAAACAAGAAACGGAATCACCAGGTAGAGGCTCAGACCCAGCACGGCCCCGGCCCACTCGTCCTTCAGGAAGGACGTGAGAAGAATCAACCCCAGAAGCCCGATCGAAAACACGGAGAGGGACAGGGGAATCCCGGCCGGAAGGAAGCAGGTGAAGACCAGGAGCAGCGGAAGCCCGAGATAGAGGATACGGAAGGAGACCCGGATCAGGATGTTCTTCTCTTTCAGCACGCGCAGCCTGCCCTTGATCACCTGGTCGATGATGTCGTACCGCTTCAGGGTCCGGCCCGTCTTCGCCGTCACGTAGAAGGCCACCAGCACCAGGGCGGAGAAGGCCGCGTACAGAATCAGAATGAGCCACTCCGAGTGGAACCGCAGAAGAAACGCGGAGGCCACGAGGACGGCCTGAATGACGTAGATCGTGAACACGGACTCGGTGTGATACAGGCCCAGGCGCATCAGCTTGTGGTGGAAGTGATTGCTGTCGGCCAGGAAGGGCGAGTGCCCCTTGTAGATGCGCTCGAGCATGACGGTGAGCGTATCCAGCACGGGGAACCCCAGGAGCAGCAGCGGCAGAAGGGGGCTCAGGGGCGTGTTCCCCTGGGTCAGGTTCAAGGAAAGCGTGACGGCAAGGAACCCGAGAAAGTAGCTGCCCGCATCCCCCATGAAGATCGATGCCGGGTAGGTGTTGAACCGCAGGAACCCGAAGATGGCGCCGACCGTCCCCACGGAGACCAGCAGAACGCAGGTGTTCCCGCCCCTGAAGGCCAGATACCCGATGCAGATGAAGATCAGGATCGAGATGCCCCCTGCCAGGCCGTCCAGGCCGTCCGCCAGGTTGATCGCGTTGGTGACGCCCACGATGACCATCAGCGTCAGGGGAATGGCGAGCACGTCCGGCAGGAGGACGTCATCCGGCAGCAGCATCCCCAGGGACTGGATCTTGACCCCCCCGTAGAGCATCACCACCAGGGCGGCCCCGACCTGCCCCACCAGTTTCCCTCTGTACCCCATGCCCTTGAAGTCATCGACGAGCCCGACCAACGTTACGATGCCCGCGCCGACGAGGACCGCACGCACGTCCGAGTCCCCGAGCCCCCAGAAGAGCACCGGGAACAGAACACCCGTCGCCATGGCCAGCCCGCCGATCCTCGGCATGGGCCGGGTGTGCATCTTTCTCGGCTCCGGGATGTCCATCGCGTCCAGCTTGAGCGCCACGCTCCTCAGGAACGGGATCAGCGCCACCGTGATGAACATCGAGATCAGCAACGTCGAAAAAAAGGCCATCGACTCCTCTCACACCAACCGGACATTGCGAGGGCGCCACAGCGCCCGCGGCACCCCCCCGGCCCAATTGTCATTCCCGCGAAAGCGGGAATCCAGTCTCAGCCTCACTTGGCCTCAGCTTCCGCACCCGGCACGAACCCGTCCAGCACCGGCACCACCTCCCGCACAAACCCCTGCAGCCGCGCCTCCGCCTCCCCCAGCCCCTCGTCCCCGTAAACCGGCGTGATCACCCGCACCAGCGCACCATCGGTCCTTTGCTTCGTCAGCGCATCCCAGAACACGAACCACTTCAGCTCGTACGCGTTCGTCAGCACCCTGCCCCGCTGGAGAAACCAGTAGTAGACGAGCTGTCTCAGCCCGGCCTTTTCCATGATCGCACGATTGACCTTCATCGGCCCTTCCCCGGGCCCGGGAATACCCAGAGTCGCCTCCCCCGCGTCCTCGAACCGCCACCCGCTCCCCGGAAGGCACGTGGCCGGCGAATGGATCGACTCCCCCTTCCGCTGCGTCTCGTAGTAGGCCACGTAGAAGTTCACGGCCTTCCCGGTCTCGTCCCTGTAGTCCACGATCGCGTAATCGCTCAGGTCGAGCCTCTCGATGAACCGCTGATCCATACTCTCCCGGCTGCCCGACCACTCACCGATCCGCAGCGGAAACCGATCGAGGGCCTCCTTGACAGGCACTCTATCCCTGAATTCAACGCCTCTGGACAACGCGAGCGTGGACGCGAGCAGCAGTACGGTCACGACGAACTGCGGGGGCCGCAGGAATGCCAACGTGACCCCTCTCCTCTCACCCTCTCCCCCCTTGGTGGAGAGGGCAGGGTGACGGGGAGAATGCCTGGAGGACAAACCAAGAGCCTCTCCCTCGCCTTCCTGTCCCTTGAGTCCTTTCCGTGTGCCCACAGATTCCCGAGGCGGCAGCTTCTTGAGAACCCACATCAGACCCGCCAGGGCTCCGAAAGAGAACATGAAGATGAACCACCCCGAAAACCCGTGAAAGAAGCCTTCAGCCGTACCCGCTCCCCAGACCTCATAGAGGATACCGGTCAAAGCAATCCTGACGCTATTGGTAAATATCGAAAGGCCCACTGCGGCAAACACGACCAAGAGCCTCTTCCACAGGGCAGCCCGAAAGAAATACGCTAAGAGAAGGCCTAGAACGAAGAGCGGAATCAGATATCTCAGGCCGCTGCATGCGTCCACCACTTGGAGTTGTGTGAACCCCAGATCAATGACATTCCCCTCCCGGTAGGCGG
Organism: uncultured Thermodesulfobacteriota bacterium; assembly: GCA_964479535.1. Classification (GTDB taxonomy): domain Bacteria; phylum Desulfobacterota; class DSWW01; order DSWW01; family DSWW01; genus S015-6. The sequence continues at coordinate 80,038 of CAYZMM010000010.1, read as the reverse complement.
ACATCCCGTACAGGTGCATCATGGCAACACCCAACTCAGATGAAATCAGCTTGAGTGTAAATGATACTCTGCCATACACGAAGTTGGGGGGAGGGAACATGGTCGGGATCAGCAGGAGCGGGAAACCGATTCGCTTCAATTTCTCCCAACCCAGGTGACTCCAACACAAGCCTACAATGACGGCCCAGAATGAAATATACAGAACGAAGTAGTCGCCCCCGAGCTCACCAATCCAGAAAAGAACGAGTGCCATTCCCAAAACGATGAAGCCCGGCCAGGATGGAGTCCCTGCTAAGGATCGCAACTGTCTCCTTCTCTCCCAAAGCAGGTAGACTACGACCAGAGGAATCAAGTAACCGTAACTGTAGTCCTCCTGTCCCCACTGCCCAACCAGGTACCTAAGCGTCGGGTAATAGACAGCGAGGACCAGCAGTACGTAAACGCTCGTCTTCCAGAGCTTAAGACTCAACGATTGCATTCAGTAGATGCTCCCAGATTCTCTCGGAGGCCCTCCCATCCCATTTCGGGGGCATGGAACGGCCCTTGTCTCTGTTCTTCAGCGCCTCTCCGTACGCCTCGAGAATCCCCGCCTTGCGGGTGCTCCCCAGAACATTCGTGCCCAGCTCCAGGGTAACCGGCCGTTCCGTATTCTCCCGCAGGGTGACACAGGGCACCCCCATGGCCGTGGTCTCCTCCTGCAGGCCACCGCTGTCGGTCAGAACCACGGTCGCATCCTTCCAGAGGAAGAGCGACTCCCTGTACCGCAGGGGCGGCAGAAGGGTGATGCGGGGAGAGAACCGGATGCCGAATGCATCGATCATCTTGGCCGTTCTCGGGTGCACGGGGAAGAGAATCGGCCTCTGTTGAGCAATCTCGTTCAATGCAGCCTTGATTTCCTCGAACCGCTCCCTGCTGTCCACATTCGAGGGCCTGTGCAGCGTGAGAAACACGTAGTCACTGTTCTCCGCCTTGGCCTTGAAGGCGGAAAAGCTCTCCGGATCCTCCTGCTCGAGCATCCGGGCCTGGTAGTGGAGGTTGTCGATCATCACGTTGCCCACAAAGTGGATCGCCTCCCTCGCCTTCCCCTCCCGCACCAGGTTCTCCACGCCGCTCTCCTCGGTCACGAAGAAGTGGTCCGAAAGAGCATCCGTGACGATGCGGTTCACCTCTTCCGGCATGGCAAGGTCGAAGCTCCTCAGGCCGGCCTCGACGTGCGCAACCTCGACGAGCAGCTTCTTGGCCACCACGGTGCAGGCAAGGGTGGAGTTCACGTCCCCCACCACGATCACCAGGTCCGGCTCCTCCCGCAGGCAGAGTTCCTCAAAGGCGATCATGATCTTCGCGGTCTGCACCGCATGGGAACCGGAGCCCACGTTCAGGAAGAAATCAGGCTCGGGGAGCCCCAGGTCCTCCAGAAAGGCCTGCGACATCTCGTAGTCGTAGTGCTGCCCCGTGTGCACGACCCTGCATTCCACTTGGTCGTGCTTGAGCGCCTCTCGGTACACCGGCGCTATCTTCATGAAGTTCGGCCGAGCGCCGGCGACCAGCAAGGCTCTCATCTGCGACCCCTCCAACATGTCTCACCGTGTCGCGTCATCTGAAGGGCCTGAGAGCCCTGGCGGCCAGAACCCTCGCCGCAAACACGGGCAGAACCCTCTGCCTCTTCATCCTCCTGGGATCGGTGAGCAGCCTGTAGAGCCATTCCGCGTTCATGTCGCGCCAGAATCTCGGCGCCCGCTTCACCTTGCCGACGATCACGTCCAGGGTTCCCCCGATCCCCTGGCATACCTTGACCGTCCTCAAGGCCCCCCCGTATTCGGTGAACCAGGCCTCCTGCTTCGGGGACCCCAGGGCGATGAACAGGATCTGGGCCCCGGACACATTGATCCTGTCTACCAGATCCCCCATCTCCGTGTCACGCACGTATCCGTTCGACCGGCCCACGATCTGCAAAGAGGGGTATTCCCGCTTCAGACGCTCCACCGCCGCCCTGTTCACCTCCTCCGTGGCCCCGTAGACGAAGACCCGGTAGCCTTCCCTTTCGGCCAGACCACACATGTCGTAGATGAACTCCGACCCGGGCAAACGCCTGAGCCGAACGCCGTGAAGGACCCGGGCGGCCGCAACCATCCCGATCCCGTCCGGCAACAGGAGGGCCGCCTTCCGGAAGGTCTCGTGCAGTGCCGGGTCTCGGGGGATGGAGAAGACCTTCTCCGGATTGGACGAGAAGACGGCTTGCGCCCCCTCCCCCTCCTCCACCAGGGCCTTCACCTTGCCGATGGCCTCGGCCCTGTCCACAGGATCCACCCAGAGATCCAGGATTTCCAGTCGACTATTCACCCTCTGGCCTCGACAGCAGATATTCGGTCAGTGCATGGAACGCCCATGCCTGGGACCACCGCATGTACGGGATCTTGTTCGTGTAGAATCGCTTCTTCTGGAAGTAGAAGTACCCCTTCCCGTCTTGCATGTTCCTGACCATCCACCGGACGATTCTACCCGCCAGGTCTGCGTACTCCCTTCCCATCCTGGAGAAGAAGACCGTCCCTTGCGCCGATGAGTGAATATCGATCGGGTAGAGACGGTCGTGGTAGTATTTGGGCGTACCGTCTTCCAGGAAGAAACGTTCGGCATAGAACGAAACGCCCCTCTCGAATTGTTCCCTGTACTCCTCGCCGAACCCCTCCTCGAGGAAGTACAGGATGCTCTGCAGGTTGAATCCGGTGTGGAAGGAGTCGACCCACCCCTGAAAACTAGTCTCCGCGTAGCTCCACGACCCGTCCTCCTTCTGGTACTTCATGCTGTAGGCCAGGCTTGCAAGGGCCGCCTCCTTCAGCGCCTCGTCCCCCACATGCCCGTGGAGCCGTATGAGAAGGGAGGCGCCGAGAAGGTTCGCATTGTGGACCGCCGTATGATCCAGGGGCGTGTAGCTGAAGGCGAAGGTGTCCCCCTCCACCGTCCGGTTCAGGTCGTTCAGAATGAAGTCCTTGATCGAAACCGCCATGTCCAGGGCCTGCTGATTGCCCGTGTACTTGTAGACATCGAGCAGGGCGTGGCCGACAAAGGACGAATTCACGATGGTCGGAGTGAACTTGGGGACATAGAAGGCTCTTGACTGCCAGTCGAAATTGTATCCCCAGCAGTTGCCGGAACAGCCCTTGCTCTTCAGCTCTTCAAGCAGACCCATGAGGTATGTGATCTTCTCTGAGTCCTCAGGATTCGGCCACCTGTAATACAATTTGGCATAGCCCCAGAGGAAGAGCCCGATCCCCTTCGGGTTGTAGTCCTTCCGAATGAACAGGGGGCAGCGCAGATTGACCGGTGATCTCTTGAGAGTCTGTGTAAACGCAATCTTCAGTAGCTTAGCGTTGACGGGAAGCGATGCGAGCAGCGGGCTGTTCAGGGAGTCGTAGGGGTCGTACCCCTTGAAACCCTCCGCCTGCACATACGCTCTCAGCTTTTCCAGGCTGGGGGATACGTCCATGTTCTTTCCAGATCCGATCAGGCAGCCCTCGCCCGAGGACCGTTGGCGGTGAGGCCCGCCTAAATCTCGACCTTCGCTCCGGCCCGTATGGACTCCACGATCCCGAACGTGACACGAGAGGTATTGTAGATGTCCGAAAAAGGGACAGGCGGTGAAGATCCGGCACGTATCGCATCCAGAAAGGATCGGATCTCGTTCTTCTGCCCCTTGTCGCGACTGACCAGCTTCTTCCGCTTGGTGCGCCCATTCCCGTAGATCGTGAGCGCTTTGAAGTCATCCATCACGGCGGAAACCCCGTGGGCGGAACCCTCGACTCGCTCCTTGGGCAGGCTCCTGCTTCCATTAGAAAGGTAGGAGATGGTGCCGATGGAGCCGTTCCGATAGGTCAGGGACACGTTCAGCGTGTCATTGAGGGAGTCCGCGGTCCTCAGAGCGGTGGCGTAAACGGAGTCGGGCAGGGAACCGTTCATAAACGTGAGGAAGTCGACAAAATGACAGACTTCTCCTATGATCCTGCCGCCACCCACTTCTATGTCCTGGATCCACGATTCTCTCGGAATGGCTCCGGCATTCACCCGGTAGACCATGGCCATCGGCCCACTCGGGAAAGCCGCCTTCATGGTCTCTGCCAACGGGGAGAACCGCCGGTTGTAGCCGACCATCAGAATCGGCCCCGATTTTCCTGAACGAACCGCTTCCTGATACGCGTTTGAGATTTCGTCTAATTCTTCTCGCTGTAAGCATAGCGGCTTCTCCACAAAGATGCTCTTTCCCGCTGACAGGCCCTTCATCACGTATCCGGCATGGGAGTCATGACGTGTCGCAACAAAGACGCAGTTGATCCCCCGATCCGATAGAATCTCATCTTCATTCGATGTACAGTACTCGAAGCCGAAACGGTCTCCTGCAGATCTTGATCCCGTACTGCTTCCCGTCATGACACCTTTGAGTTTGACACCCTTCTCTCTGGGGATGTTGGGGAGCAGGGTACCCTGGGCGTAGGAACCCGCACCAATGAACGCTATCCCAATGGAATCCTGCCCATCTCTTCCTTCCCCAGCTTTCAGGATGACCTTGGCCTCGCTCGCCACAAGCTCTCTTTCACACTCGTACTCGATAAGTATGCCGAGACAAGGTTCGGTGCCCTGCAGAAGCATGTCATACGCCTTCGGCGCCTCTTCAAGCTTGAAGGTGTGCGTCGTAAGGTAGTTCAAATCAAGCTCTCCCCTGATAATCAGATCCTGAAAAGCCTGCATATTTCTCTTCTCGGTCCATCGCACATACGCGGGTGGGTAGTCGATCCCCTTCTCTTCATAAACCGGATCATACCTGCCCGGACCGTAGGAGCATGACATGCGCACTTGCAGTTCTTTGTTGTAGAAGTGTGGTTCACGATCGAAGCCCGTTGGAACTGCCCCGACAACCACGATCGTGCCTTTTTGCCGACAAATCGAACCGGCGAAGTTGATGGGATCGACTGAATCCGAAGCGGCGCAGATGATAACTCCGTCGCATCCAATTCCCTCTGTCACTGCTGCAATCTTGTCCACTATCCCCTCATCCTCGCGGTGAAGGGCAAGATCAGCGCAATGCTCCTGAGCCGTTCTCACCATGCTGTCATCGATGTCCACACCAACCGAACGGATTCCGGCACTTCTCAGGATGAGGCACGTCAGTTGTCCAATCAGGCCCAACCCGATGACTGCGCAGGTTTCGCCAATCCTCAGATCAGCCTGCCTCACACCTTGCATAGCAGTTGCGCCAAGAGTGTTGTATGTCGCCTGCCTGAGGTCTGCATCGTGCCTAAGCCTCACACACAGATTGGCCGGAACGCAGACGATTTCCGCGTGGCTGGCAGACAGCCCTCCGCAGGCAACAGGGGCACCTACATCGAACCCACTTGTACCATCGCCCAATTCAAGGATCCTCCCAGCGCACGAATAGCCTAGCGGTGACTCTGCATCCAACCTCTTCATAACGGCTCTGTAAGTCTGTACAGCACCCTCCCTCGCTAGAGTATCAACAACCCGTTTCACCTCCTGTGGTCTCTGTCTCGCCTTTTCCAGATATCCACCCCGAGCTAGTTGTACTGTCCCGCTCTCGGTGCCCTGGCTTATGACGGAATAGTGATTCCTTACCAACACGGTCCCTGGTCGTACTGCAGGAACGGGGACGTCCAGCACGGCCATTCTGCCGTCTCTTAGCCTCTGTGTGAGCTGTTTCATTTCCTGCGCAGCTCCTGTTCGCCCCTGTCTTTGTCGATCGACAGATCCGAAATGACCTGTAAATATCGTTTATACAAGTGCTCCTTCGAGAAACCGTCTCTTATCTTTCCAACATTCTTCGCCTTGGAAGCAATCTCACCTGCCGTAAGATTGAGGAAGAAGGTCCTCAATCCTTCCACATCGAAATCCGCGCTCCAACCGATGTTATGGCTTTCCACGAACTCCGATGCATCATTTCGTCCCAGCACAAGGATTGGCAGGGAAGCTGCAATGTAGTCGAAGAGTTTGTTTGGCATCGCGTAGCCTGTCATGGGAATCACTCCTAGATGCATACCGCCTAGTTCTTCCACGACATTCTCAAAAGGAATGTAGCCCGTGAATCTGATATTCTTCATCTGCAAGCTGACCGCCAACTCCTGAACCTTCCGCATATCCTCACCATCCCCAATCACCGTCAGCTCATATCTCTTGTCATTGGCTAATGCATTTATCAGGCACGTCAAATCAATCTGATGCGAAAGGCTGCCGACGTAAACAACGTTGGACCTATCTATGTTCTCAAAACGCGACTCCCCCTTCATAGTCGCCCATCTTTCGGCGTCAAAACCTAAGGGCACGAAGCTAGACGTCACTCCGGGGACATATCGCTTCAGCCAATCCAGGAACGAGGGGGCGACATGGATGTACCGGTCAACCGACTTCAGAGATGGGTAGAGGAAAGCGTTGCAGTAGATCCTAAACCCGAAATCAACAAGCGGCCTCTTGGTCTCCAAGCTGTCCGGCCACACATCTCTAATATCGAGAACCACCCGGACGCTTCTGTACCGTTTCAGCAGAGACACGGCAAATATCAACTCTGGTGGACGGGAGGGGAGAACAACTATGTCTCCAACTCTTGCCTTTCTAGCAAGAAACCTGAAGATCTTCACCGACAACTGGAGATGTGTGAAAACCCTCGAAATCGAAATATTCTTCTCATAGCCGTGAACGTTTAGCACGGTAAGCTCATACTCAACCTGCTCCTTGAAGAAAAGAATCTCCTTCTTCTCGAAGTACTCCTTCCTTGCATGGCTGAAGTTCGTAGTAACGTACTCCACTTCATGCCCTTGCTTACACAGGAATTCAGCAAGCTTGGGATGCCTGGTGCCCCGCTTTGCCATTCTCGACTCGAACGGGCTAAGAATGTACAGTCTCTGTTTCATTCTCTTGAGACCTGCTGTTCCGCAAGACTTCTCGGTAAATGGTCTTCATCTGGTCTATGATCACGTCGGCCTCGAAATTGCGAAAAGCATACTCTCTATTCGCTTGACCCAATTCTCTAACAATATCAACGTTTTCCGTTGCCCATCTCATTCTGTCCGCCAGATGGCTAGCGTCCCTGACTCGAACAAAACTCCCATTGATTCCTTCACTGATGATCTCCCCCAGTGCTCCAACATCTGACGATATCACGAACAACCCTGCGGCCATTGCCTCTAGCACTGCATTTGGGCAACCTTCGGGATGGTAGGTTGGCAAGAGGAACACATCAGCTCTTTCGTATGCCAAAGACTTGCTCTTCCCCTTGACAAACCCACTAAATTCCACAACATCACTCAAGTCCATCTCTTCCTTCAGTTCCTTCAGTCGCCTGACGATCTCATCATCCCCGCCGAATCCTGCAACTGTCACATGAAAAGGGGCTCCTGTCCCTCTAAGGAGAGATGCCGCCTCAAGAACTTGGAACACACCCTTCTCCAACGAGATTCGTCCCAAGAAGAGAAAACGGCATATACCTCGTCCGGCGGCAACCGGGTTTCGGACCGAATCTCCATCAAACATAGTGCGAGAAACATAGACCCTGGCTTCGGGGAAACCCCATTGGACTAGTCTGTGCTTGAATATCTCCGCAAGAACCACCGCACACTCTGCCTTGGAATAGACGAACAGGAATAATCGTCGAAGAAAAGCGTGCCGGTCTAAATACTCCGCCATCACCCAGTCCCAACCACGAAAGAACACGATTCCTTTCCTTCTCATGAGCTTCGCTATTACAAGAACGGCAGCATCCCTCAGAACTGGAACAGGAATCAAGGAAGGATTGATTTGTACCGCATCTATTTCTTTACGACTCCTGAACATCTCGATCAACCTTAGCAAGTCCAAGAAATATTGGCACACATACCTGAACCTTCTATGTTTCCGGACATAATAGTCCTTTGACCGCGAGCCGATGACAAACCGCATGATTTCAATTGATGAATCACTGTACTTATCAAAGAACAGGTTAAAATAGTTTGACACACCGCCCCTGCTATCTGGATCTTTCGTTACCATCAGAATCACAGATTTGTCCCGTGTAACTTCCATGCGAGATCGCACCCCACGCCTGTTGTTGGACCGAGTTCAAGCCCAGGACACGGCTAAATGCATTACAAAAAGGCCTTCTTCCAGAAACTAACCTCTTCATCACCATAGACAGCTTTGCCATGACGAACCGCCGCGCCCCTAGCTTTTTCTCCAGCCAGACAGATCAACATCAATCATCTCCTCCAGATCCCTGATATCCTCAGAGTAGTGCTGATCTAGGAGCATTTTTCGTGTCATACCATCCATGCTTGGCAGGCTAGTCCGCACGATGTTTCCGAGCCACTTGCTAGTTCTATACATTCTAAGCCGAAAGCAGACCGCATACGCTTTTGCAAGTAGCCCGGATCTCCCCAGCTTAACTGACGAGGCGTTCACATCTTGGCTTCTTAATGTAGATCGGAACCCAACATCGATACCAAGAAAGGAGTACATCCTCTCAAGAAACCAGCAAGGCCGCTCTTTCAAATCATCATAAAAGAACACTCCTATGTTCTCTCTAGGAAACAAAGAATAATATCTGTGCAGCATAACTGCATAGCGACCCTCATCTATCAGCCTAGGACTCACACGTATCTTTTCCTCGAATGTAACTGTCGTGTCGCCTCTCTCCCTCGTTGTCTTTGCCCTAAGATTCAAATAGTGCGAAAACGCCCTATCCATAGGGTTTCTTAGAATGGCAATCAGCTTAACATTCGGAAGATGTTGGTGAATTGCTTCTGGAATGTGACTGAAATACAGATACGCTGGGGTTGCTTCGCCCACAGCCTTTTCTTTTCTGCCTTCAAAGAACTTCTTGTACCACTCGATACCCATGTCATAGTGGCGATCAAAATAGTGAATCTCCTTCTTTCTCGGAAGGAATGCCTCCGGATGAAGCATGAGATTACGCGCTGCCCATGTAGTACCCGACCTAGCAGCGCCTATTATCAGAAAATTCGGCAACACAGTTGGCCTCGCACTTCCTTCCTTCACCTATTTGTGCCAAGCACAGGACACTTGTGCTTACGGCACGAACCCCCCAGCGCACACGGCGCCTATACAGCAGTGCAAACATTCAACGCTATCAGCAAATATCGCCACTTTCTGCTAGAAGTCTCATATTTGTATCATCGTAAATGAACAGACCATGGGACCGATCAGAAATACCTTCCAATATGGATCCTTCTTCATTTTACAAACAGGGTAGTCGAACAAGATGAAACTCGTGGTCCCTGATTACGGCCGCATCTCAATCGACACCTCGAGACTGAAAACAGGATTCAGAAGAACGATCCTGCACCGACAGAACCACAGAAGAGAATGGCACCGATTAAAGCTAGCTGATATATCCACGATCGAAGCGCAAAACAAATTGTAGCTCGCACCATACCCGCATCTCCTTCAGCCAATTCACTACGGGCGGTTCTGGCTTGTATACCTCCAGCGAGTTGCCGCACCAAGCAAGGAAAATAAAGTAATGAGCATTCCATGCGTTTGGCGCGGAACTGCCAACCCAGCTGGTCCCAGCTCATAGGCTAGTTCCAACGATTTCTCTTCGGCCCACCTGAAGCGTGTTCAGAATCAAGTCCGTTCTCTTTTGCCAGGTGTACTTCTCTCGAAGAATGCTCCTACCCCGTCGTCCATATCGCATGCCAGCATCTGACTCGACTGCATGCACGGCAGCGATAATCTTCTGAAGTAGACTGTGTTTGCTCCCAAACACGTACAGGAAGGAGAAGTCGTCCCCCAGAACTTCACGTAGGCTTGGTAGATTTGGCGCAACGATGACACGCTCGGCTGCTAGATACTCGAATATCTTCATCGGAGAACACACGTCGTAGGTCAGCGTCTCCTCGTTCATAGTGAAGAGAAGGATGTCCGAAGCAAAAAGATTGACGGGAATATTGGCACGTGAGACTCTCCCAGTGAACTGCACATTTCCCGTTCCCGATCGCCTCACAAACTCTTCATACTTTCGCTTCTGTGTCTCCGGTCCGCCGATAAGCCTGAAATCGACCTCTTGCATCTCGGACGCTACCCAGAGAATATCCCGGATGGCTCGATTCCCATAAAGACTACCTACATAGGAAACAATGGTCTTGCCTTCAGGCAACCCTAGCTTGATACGAGCCTCTCGTCTAGAAATCACCGGTGTAAACAGTTCAATGTCTACGGCATCATGCGCCGTCATGGTCTTACTTGGGGCCAGACCCTTGTCCATCCAGCGGCGCCTCAATTCCTCTGAGATACAGACGAACAGTTTGCAGTTTTGACTCATGCCAGCCCTCAGCGTCATATAGCGAATCAGTCCGTTCTTCCATGCCGCTTTATAGGAGTTCCACTGATGTTGTTCAAAGACCACATGTCTGCCCAGCAATACCAATGCCGAAAGGAGATAAGGGTTCCTTACGTAGTAGTAGTCATAATCCTTTTCAGAAAGAGCCTTCTTGACCAAGGACGGGACAGTAAGCAAAGCGGAGTACCGCCCATGCAGCACCAGCCTCTTGATCAACTTGATCTCAAAAGGAAACTCGCCTCCGTAGAACTCCCGGGCCTTTGATACTGTCTCGCCATCAGAAAGCTCTTGTTCCGCCTTGGGGCAGAAGAAATCCACTTTCCAGCCCGCCCTGCACAGAGACCGGGCTACCTCGATAGACTGCAGCATGTTCGCCTTTTCGGAAGGCAGTGGTGATGTAGTCAAGTATGCAATCTCTGGCATGTCTCTTCCACGCTAGATTTGATCAGTCAGTCCGATAATCCGCTCGATTTCTTGATTCTTCCTCCTAGCTCCGACCTCCGTGTGCCCCTAATGAGCCCATATAGTCAGCAACGTGTAGCACTGCCTTCCTCAAGGCGCTCAAGTCTTCCCTCCAGCTTGCTGGAGCGTGGACACTCAAATGTTGGTGACGGAGTCGAATCCGGTTGCCTTCGATCAGATGCCTCTTCCGACTGAAATCCGTTGCCCAATGTGAGTCATACTTCTCCCCCAGGAAGTCGAAAATCCTGGACATTTCAGTCACAACGTCCAAGGCCAAATCCTCGTAACTCACAAGTAGCCAGCGCAGATTGCTCTTCTTCAGGAATCGCGTAATTTCGATATTGCGTTTCACCCAAACAAGGGTCTGTCCATAAAAACTGCGTCCCTTCCTCATCTGTGACTTGATAACTCCACCGGCGTGTCTCCTAATATAGAGTACCCTGAGATCCAACCGAGCAATTCTGCTCAAGGCCACAAGCCGAGACAAGGACTTAGATGAGTCCGTGAACACGGAACATCCCGTCCCCCTCCTCACCTGCTCCAGTAGTTCATGATAACTCTCACTAAACGCAACCGCTTTCTCCCCAGCAAGAGAGACAGCGCTGTCGCTGCCGTATCCATAGATACGGAGCGTAGAATCAGTGAATGCTGGCAGGATTTCCTGCCACTGTTGGCAATCCCTTATGCTTACTCCACAGGAGCATAAGGAATTCCGCTTGAACGCGCTATGGATGCGACTGGCTTCTCCCATCGCGAAAACTCGTGGACAATTCGAGATAAGCAGTTCCAACAAAGTGCTCCCCGAGTGACCCGACCCGACTATGTAAATGTACTTCGTGAGATTTCCACGCGTATCAAGCACTGTACATCCTCAAGGCATCACTCATGTAGCCTTCCCTTGTATTGATCCGATCGAAGAAGTCACGCATGCTCTCGCTTCTGCGTTCGAAACCGGCCGATTCAGCGCAGCTTGATGCTTCCCTTAATCCTTGAGCGACACTTGCTTGGTCAAGTCCTACAAAACAAACGTTGGGATGCTCATACTGTGATTCCGTCTCCCCTGTTCGGCTAAGTACAAGCAGATTGCCGTTTCTCATGGCCTCAAAAACACTCTGAGAGGGATAATTGCCCGTCGTTATGATCGAGACAAAAACCTTGGATCGTGCTAATTCGTCTCCCAGTGTGTAAGAGAATCCGATGTCCACAATGCCCTCGTCTATGTACGGGCCCAAGATGTGACGCATCTCAGGCTCGAGACTTCCACGGCCTCTAAGCTTTATTCTCCAGCCGGGCAGTTCGTTGTTGTCAAGCAGCTCCCTGACAGCACCACAGAACAGTATGGGGTTCTTTGGTTCGATGAATCTGTGTGCATAGATGATTACGTTCTCTTTCTCCTTTCGCTCGCACTCCGCTCTGGACTGGATGAAGGGCCCTGAATAGTAACCTAGATCTACGTTGTGCCTTTTGCAGAAGTTCGTAGGAACCAACTTCGTGAAGTTGTCATGCACAGTCTTGCTGACACACCTTATGTTCAAGGTCTTGTTGGCCCGCTTCCCGCCGAGAATCGTGTTGATCTGGCTAGAGACTCGCGGGAGCAATCGGTTGCTTGTGAGCTCGACAATGATCTTCCGATTCGAAGTAGTGGCAAGGAATAAGCAACCGTTCCTTGCAGGATCACCGAAGAAGCAGTGAATCACGTCTTCGTCCCCGGTTCTCCTCTTGAGCATCCGGAACCAAGAAAGCCGCTTGAGTATGAAGCCGTGGAAAGACTTCGAACGCTTTGCGTAGGGGTGAACCCTCTTGATGAAGCGTATCTTGTTCGCGTCCGAGAACAGCCGCTTCTCGAATAGATCCTCCTTCTGACACACGTCCACCGTTGATTCTTGGAGAAGGGTATTTAGTTCCTGATCGGACTCATAGGCCTCCATGAGTTGTGCATTGACAAGTAAATGGACCCTCTTAAACACCTTCAGACTGGAAATGTGAGTGGCGACTTTGACAATCCGTCGCTCCGAGCCCCCTATTCCCAGGGAGCTAATAAGCAACCAAAGTGTCGAATCATTCAAATGATGAGGCAAGTTCGCAATTCCCGCCCAGGCTGTTAAGCTTCTGGCGAAAGTGGTTGTACCCCCTTCGGATCTGCCACGCGTCTTCAATCACGGTTTCCCCGTCGGCCACCACCCCGGCCAGGGTCAAAGCAGCACCGGCTCGGATGTCGGTGGCCGTAACGGTTGATCCGATCAGAGGAACTCCTCCGTAGATATGGAGCATGTTGCCTTCCGTCTTGAATCTACCCCCCATTCTGCTCATTTCCTCAGCGTACCTGTATCTTCCAGGAAACCTGAGGTCAATAATTCTGCTCTCCCCTGTTGCGCACAGTGCATAGACTGCGAAAAGCGGCTGCATGTCGGAATTGATTCCGGGGTACGGGCCGGTGCTTATGTCTATGGGATAGCATCGGCCACCTCGAACAATCAGGCTCTCGCCGCCCCTGAAGAACTTGGCCCCACTCTCTCGGAGTTGAATCAGAGGGATTTCGAGATGTTCAAACGGAAACCCAAGTATCTCGACATCGCCACCTGTTATGACGGATGCGATAAGCCAGGTAATCGCTTCCATGTTGTCGCTTACCACCATATGCCGGCAACCGTGCAGGCTGGTGGCTCCATGAATACAGATATGCTCCTGGCCGTACACCTCAATCCGTGAACCCATCTTCCGGAGGGCCTCGATCAGATCCATGATTTCCGGCCTTGTGTGAGGGTTCCACACTCTGGTCGTCCCCTCAGCCAGGGAACCACAAATGATGGCGTTCTCTGTAGCGCCAGTTGATCGAATGGGCAAGTGCAAATCCGTACCTTTCAGGGGCCGCTCTGCCTGGGCAAGCAGCATATCCCCTTCCGTCCACACCTCGGCCCCCATCCGTCTTAAGATCATCTCATGAATATCGTATTTCCGTTCTCCCAGTTTGCAGCCTCCCGGGAGAGGGACTGCGCCTTTGCCGGTCCTTGCTACCAGGGCGCCCAACATCAAGAGTGTGTTTCGAATCGATTCACCCTTCCAGTGCACATCACTCTGGACAGTCGCCGGCTCAGAGATCACAATCCTGTTGTCGTGTACCACACATTCCTTGCCCACCATTCTCAACATTTCCACCTGAACTTGCGCATCAATGATGTCACTTGGATAGTTCTCAAGCTGCACTTCTTCCTCTGTCAGCAGAGCGGCCACGAGCAACCGAAGCGCGCTGTTCTTGGCCCCGCTCAGGCATACTTGTCCAGCTAGTCGCGACGGTCGAACAACGTACTTCTCGTTGAGATTGTTCACAATTCATCCCCGTATTTCGCTTGACGATTCATCCTGGACCTTTCATGTCTGAAGACAGAGGAACTCGCCATTCCATGAGCCGATGTATACTCTCCCTCTTTCATCAACAACGGGCGTAGACAATGCCTTCCCCGTGTTGACTCTCCACAGCAATTTCCCGTTCTGATCGAGGCAACACAGTGATCCCGAGTGTCTGGTGTCCTTTGTCGTCACAAAGATGTGGCCCATCTTGTCAATCGAAGGCGTTGTCCATAGACCTCGCTGTGATGTAGTAAGCAAAATTGTGTCCAGCAGTTGGCCATTCTTCCTTGAAACAAGATTCAAGTCACCTCTCAAGCTGCAGAACGCTAGATAGTCATTGTAGGAAATCGCTACCGACCCTCGAATTCCTCCGCTGCAGCCTGTTCTCCACTTCTCCTTCCCGCTGTAGTCTAAGGCAACTACTTCTCCTTTCGCTTCGCCCGATGAGAAGGGAACAAGGACTGTCTCGTTCTCCAAGTCTATGCTTGGATTTCCCCAAACATCATAATCGAGCCTTGAATCAAAACACCATTGCTTCTTTCCGTCTGGACTCAGGCAGTGTACATACCGTCTCTGCGAAGGAACGAAGATCTGCGCTGACTCATTCAGAGCAACACCGGTCAGATGATGCCGCGGCCATCCCAGGTCATGCCTCCAGAGGAGCCCGCCACTCTCGCTGCTGATTGCATGTAGCCCGAGTCCGTAACCGGTAATGTAGACCTCACCACCTGGTCCCACATTTGGAGAAGACCAACATTTCACTGTCCACGGTTTTTTCCGGTCGAAGTCATATGCTTTCGCTCGAATCCGCAGCCTCGCTAGCTTCCTGATATATCTGTTCCCCATTCGGTCAAAGTAGTCACCTATATTGTAGGACCACAGCAAGTCGCCCTGCAGAGAGAAGCTGAACAGGAAACCGTCCCCAGATGCGAAGAGAACACGGTCGTCCAGAACCGTTGGACTGGAATATATTTTGCCATCCGTCTTGAACATCCATCGGAAGCTACCTTCTCTGTTGAGTGAATAGAAACAGTGGTCGTGACAACCGAAATATAGATTCCCCTCCGTATCAAATGCTGCAGTTGACTCCGCACCTCTTGGCGGATAGCTTCTCAACTTGAATGCCCATTTGAGAACAGGTGCAGACAGCCCGCCTTTGCTGTACCTCATCCTGCCAGACCTGGCAGAATCGAAAAGAAAGGTTCCTGATGGAGGATTGCGATTCATACTCTCTCGCTCACCCCAGAGGCACAGGTTTGCCCTGAATTCCCTACTCCCAGAATCTTCACTAAAGGCCTCATATGACGGTTCCGATCCGGAAGGACAAGAAAGAACGCCCTCTCCTCCGCATTGAAGAGTCTCATTCGAAACTGGCCAAGAAGACAGGCCACAAACAGCAAACAGCCTACGGCGAGGCCGAGATATTGGTTTGCTATGAAATGGTTAACCGCCAAGCTTACCACCCCGACTCCAAGCCAGTAGGAAAGAATCCTCACAAAGAACCCGCCCATACCGTTGAAGCTCGCTTCCTTTCGCAGGAAGTACCAAATGAACAGGTTCTTCCAAAACAACGCAGTCCCCGTCGCGACAACCGCGCCCCAAATACCGAAGAACTTGACGAGAACAACGGCAGCGAGGAGGTTGTAGACGGCAAAGATCTTGCTGTACAAGATCACATCTGCTCTCTCTTTCAGTTGCGCTACCAACGAGAGCGGCAGTTCGAACCCGACAAGCACCCTGAAGAAGTAGATCCCGGTCAGGACAGCGGAGTACCCCCCGAACTTCCCCCCTCCGATCATGTCTATCACTGCCTGACCAAATGCCGCCAAGAAGAAGAAGATCGGTACGTTGAACAAGTACTCCAGTTTCACGAGAACCTGGTAGATCTGATTGATCCTCCGCGTATCGCCGTCAATCGAAGCTGAGAAGAAGGTAGGACGAACCACGTCAATCAGGTATTTCACAGGCAGAAGCTTCCCTATCAACTTGGAGAGCCTCTGGAAGAGAGCATACGCACCCACATGCACTGGCGAGAGAAAGAACGCAATGACCACGCTGTCCATATCTGGCTTCAAGAGAGCAACCCCAGCGTCATTGAAATTGTAGAACAGCGCGTAGCGCATAATCCTGCTCTTCTGATCCCGAGGGATCTTCCCATCGCTCCCGCCCGAATGGGGGATCTTAGTGTAGTACACGAGTTGAAGGGCGAGAAAAACTAGGACGTTCGCGCAAAGGTCTACGCTCAGGACGACCCACAGGTTCATCCCCAGGAGAATGGCTGCTGTATAGCCCAAGAATCTGATCCCTGCAAACGCAAAGGCGAGCGCCTGTGAGTATTTCTGCAAGAAGTAGGCGCCCAGACAAATCTCCAGGAGTCCTTTCTGCATCTGGAGTAGTATAACCAAGCTGAAGAGCATGAAGTAGCTCTTGTATTCCGCGATCTTGAGGTGCGGAGCCACCTGTTCCCAAAGAATCAACACCAGGCCGATGATGACCGTGTTCGAAAGGAGCCTGATGATGGTGGCAAGGCGAAACAGGTTATGGGCAATCTTGAACTCACCTCTCGTATAGTATTCGGGTACATAGCGCTGGAGAGTGTTTGCTATCCCAAAGGACGCAATCGTGGCTATAATCCCAACAAAAGAATAGAATAGGCTGTAGACGCCGTAGTCATTCTCGCTGAGGCCTCGTACCACCAGTACAATCACGGCAAGTGAGACAAACTGGGATAGCACCCGGAAGACGACCGTGTAGCCTGCCGCACTGATCCCCTTGTCCAGGAGATCCTTTCCTACCTCTCGTTCCTCACCCATTCTTCGCCATTCTTCTCATAGGTTGCTCGGCCGCCTCGAAATACGCGTTTCACCGGGCAGCCGGATTCGTAGATCCATCGGTCTGATTCCTTGGCTTCACCATTCACATATCGCCAGTGGGTTTCTTCAACCTTCATGCCACTCGTATCGAATTTCTCCAGGCTGACCCGTAAACCTGACGAGGTATGATACTCTCGTTCCACCAATTTCCCGTCCAGGTATTTCTCCTTCCTCGTAGCTCTTCCCTCCAAATTGTAATCTTCTGCAGCTACGATCAGCCCTTTCTTGTAAAACACCCTGCGGATGAGTCCGTCGTGAAGGTGGACTACCTCGCATAGAGCCTCGTCTGCTGCCCTGGCGGTAGACTCGCCAACCTCGCTCCCGTGGCACCGCCATCGACGTCTCGTCCATGAAAAGTCGTCAGGCGGCTCTGGGAGTGCTATCAAATCAACAGGGCCCTCCAATTTCAAGGGCAGACTCGGCTTCCCCTGCAGTCCGGACCACTCTATGGCTCTTGCCTCGTATACCCCCGGTGCAGAGAGACCAAGCGTCTGTCCTGGGCGTAAGGGGCGGCGGTTTATGGGAAGACCGTCACATACCAAGTAGTAGCCATGAATCTCGGCATGGTTCTCTCCTGGTATGAGTTCAACCCCTCCCCGGCCCTTTCGAAGGTGGGGCGGATCAGGGAGTCGTATCACACTGACATAGACGTCGGTCTGGCGTTGCCAGAGAAGGCAGGCAGCCGAGTCCCTGCCAACAGCTCTCGCTAGCCAGGAGGGAGGTTCAGGGGCACGCTCACGTTCGTCTGCAGTCATCAGTCTCTCTGCAAACAGAGTCACGTACCACCCGCTTTTGAGTGAATCGTGCTTCTGGGTGTCATACTTGTTCCGTTTGAGCCCTGCAAAGGATCTTAGGCCCTTCTTGCTGTACTCAATCACTTCCCCGTGGATATCGATTTCGCCTTTCTCCGGAAATCCTCTTGTATTCGTCACCGTCATACTGTCACCGCCGACATATTTCTCTGAAATCTGCGCAAATGGGGCTCTTCCGAAATCATAGTTTGAAACGAAGCATATCTTCGTACCGTCAGGGCTTCCTTTTGCATCAGCGTCGTAACCGTCGCTCATGTCACCGACACCAGCAGGCAAACAGACTCCTGACGGGGGACGGGGCAGCGGGATCGAATCCCCCGAACGGAGGTCCGCCACCGTAGTCTGATCGCAGATCCATCGGCCACTTCTCCCACAAGGGCTTATGTCACTGAGATGTGCATTTGCCAGAAGATGGAGATTGCTTGGAAAAGGTTCATTCCACTTGCGGCCCCGAGCTTGGTAGTTCCCAACAAGTTGGTAGAGCCCGTCACCAGACCACGCAGCATGTCCCGTTTCGATTCGAGCGATTCCGATTCTCTCGCCCCTGCCCCCCTGGTCTATCCAAATGCGCCTCGGCCCGAATGCAGATCCATCCTCTTGGACACGAAGACTGATGACCGGATGGTTCGGATTGCAGAGAGGCCGGATCGCCCTTTTCGCCGAATAGATGACTTCCAGTGGACTTTCGGGAAGCATCCTTGCACGAACGGTGCGCCACTCCTTGCCGGGCAGGTGGCGTAGACGCTGGTTGCCATAGATCCAGCGGTCACCAGCGTCCGTTGAACCCAGGAATTCCATCCCCCAGCTCACCAACTGCGTCCTGCCCGACTCGCAGTCGTAGCGGAGGACCTGCGTGTCCTTTTCAGATGGAGTTCCTCCCTTCCGAGTTCGGTTCGAAAAGAGTACCCAGTTGTGCTTCTTTGCCCAGCGTGGGCTCATTCCTCTGCCAAGGCTGTACTCCGTCTCTCTGTGCAGGTCGAAGACATGAATCTCGGGTGACGGACTGCCGTGGTGTGTATAGCACACGTAACGCCCGTCGTGACTCCAACAGTCCGTGTTGTGGTAGTTCGCATGATCACGTATAGCCGGGTCGTTTGTTAGTCTCCAGTAAACAATTACCCTACCCTCGGGATGGGGGTCATTGAACCGGATGACCCTTGCGCTGCTCAGCCGGAGAAATACGGTTGATTGCAGGACAAAGACCATCAGGAACAAGTCAATAAGGCGGCGAAACTTGAATCGCCCCGTCAGCTTCCCCGAGTAAATCAAAGTTGGCCCCTGATCCACAAGGCAAAGGGATAAAAAGTATAAATTTGTTACAAACCACTTTATTATAAGGGTGTAACCTGTCGGATGTCAACATGAATCCCGTTCAAATGTTCGCAGACGCCGAAGCCCATGAAGTCTCTTTGCCCGGCGAGTCGTTGGCCCAAGCTGCTCTTGGATTGCCTATGCTCTTTGGGTGGGATATTAAGAGGAAGGAAGTGCACAGAGTCGGGCAACAAGGGCTGAATCCACCATGCTATCAATTGTCTATGTCATCCTCTTCTTGGCTTTCTGCGGGAACACACTAGAATACGGCCTTCACTTTCCCCCGCTCATCAATTGGCTAACCGAACCTTTAATCTATGTCTTCTTTCTGTATTCTCTGGCAAAGGCCAGAAGGGTCTATGTCCCGTACTTTCCGCTCCTAGTCATGTTTGGGGCGGTTACCCTATCCTCTATCATTCTAAACGGGATGCTCAGTCTTGAGCCCATATTCAGCCTCCGGCTCATCGCAAGGTTCTTCCTCTTCTTTGTTGCATTGATAACATTCGACCCGACCGAACGTCAGATCAGGCGACTCCACTATTTCGTATGTTTTCTCGTTTTGCTCCAAATCCCGGTTGTGTTCACCAAAGCGTTCTTCATGGGGATTACCGAGAATACCACTGGGACATACGCCGTTAGCGGGGGGGCAGCATCAACGATGTTCCCATTGATCGTTATCGGTTACCTGCTTTCCTACTTCCTCTACTTCAAACAAGACTACAAGTATATCGTTCTCATTCTTGTCTACATTTCTATCTCGTTGCTGGGAGCGAAGCGCGCTGTTCCTTTCATGACACCAGTTGTCCTGTTCTTCAGCTCGCTTGTCTTCTTCCTGGACAGAAACATTGACTCCAGCCTCAAGAGAAGGCTGGTCCCAAAGATGCTTACGATCGTCGTATTCATCACCATTGCGACTGGTGCTGTCGCACTGTCGTTACTCGGCAGCCTGAATCCTGAAGGGAAACGATGGGGCTCCATCGATCCCGTATATGCGATCAATTATCTATTCAAGTATGAGACTTCCTCCAACGTCGAGAGCGGCACGACAGGAGGCAGATGGGCAACCACGAAACAGATAGTATCCGTACTAACGGCCAAAGGGCCCGCACGTTTCCTTTTCGGCTATGGTCCTGGTGCTATCGTGGAAACCCGGTTTTCGACTGGGAGGTCTGATTACACTGTCTTCCAGGATATCCACTTCCACTACGGTGTCACCGGCCTGAACATGCTCGCTATGGAGTACGGCATGGCGGGAATGTCGGTCTATTTCTTGTTCCTTATCATGTTATTGTTGAAGAGCATTCAGTTGTGGAGGGTCGAAGAGGACCCATTCTGGAGGGCATATGCTCATGGTTCGATTACACTGATGTTCTCAATGATCATGTTCTGGGCCTACTACAACCGTGCAACCGTCATAGGGGACTTCCTGCCGGCATTGTCCTACTATCTCATCGCTCTTGTTTTCATTCGCTACAGGCGGCTGATGGATGGGCGCAGCGAGGCCCAATTAGCTCCGCCCAAGGCATAGTTGCTGGTTGTGAGATGGCACTCGAAGAGTAGGCTCCCGGTAATGGCATTTCTTAAGATGAAACTGCGCCATGTACATGCATGGGCACAAGCTGCTTCATGGGATTACTCCTGATACGGGCACATGAGAACTCTGCCAAGCCGAGGCCCGGTTCAGAGTCTACTTCCATCCCGGATAGATTCATCTGCTTGATGACTCTGTGGGCTGCTGGCAGACTGCGAATCACCAATACGGACACGCGGCACCTCCTTTGCTTCTTCGCCTCTACGTGACCCCTTTTTCTTGCCTGAGTCGTCCCTCTGATACAAGTTATGATGCGTCACCAGCGAGCATAAAAAACCTTGACTAAACGCGTTCTCTAGGTTAGAATTTCGCACAACCTTTTTTCATCACAACGTTATAAATTTTTACATCCACTACAGACCGACGCGGCCTTTCGTCACGTTTTCTACCGTGATCTTAACAGGCATGCTGACCGGCCCCATTCAGCATCGGGTCCGCACACGATTCGGACACTCTGTATCCGACTATCTTTTCTGTGAATTCTGAAACGGGGGAGACATGAGCTTACTCAGTTCGAGGAAGTCGGCGGTGTACAGCTTTGTTCTGCTGGCGGTGCTTGCACTACAGGCCACCTTTGCTGCGGAAGCCCTGGCCCAGTGGGTGTCGCTAACGACCCCGAATGGGGGAGATGTCTGGAGGGTAGGAGACACCCGCAGGGTCCAATGGACGCACAGCGGGGGTTTCACCTCCTTCACGATCCAGGTCTCCCGAAATGGGGGATCGAGCTGGTCAAACGTGGAGACGGGCTTGCCCGGGCACTACACGTACAGGGACTGGGCCGTGACCGGGCCCGGCTCCTCCTCCTGTAGAATCAAGGTGATCGGGTATTACTCCGGGGGGTCAACGCAGGATACGAGCTCCAGCAACTTCACGATCGGTCAACTGACAATCACCTCACCCAACGGGGGTGAAGTCTGGCAGGCGGGGACCACGCGCACTATTACCTGGTCTCATCAGGGCGTGACTGGAAACATCCAGATCCAACCGTATTTGAACGGCGTTCCCCAGGCAAACATCA
This sequence comes from uncultured Thermodesulfobacteriota bacterium, assembly GCA_964479535.1. Lineage (GTDB taxonomy): Bacteria > Desulfobacterota > DSWW01 > DSWW01 > DSWW01 > S015-6. Next base: position 58,290 of record CAYZMM010000010.1, on the reverse strand, counting down.
CTTCTTCGGCCTCGAACACGGGTAGCTACTCTTGGAGCATTCCGGGCAGCTACACCCCTGGGACAACCTACCAGATGGCCATCAGCGCGATGAGCGGACAGATCTGGGACTTCTCAAACTCCAATTTCACGATACAAGCTCCACCATTGCTCCCTGCCCCGACCTTGACCGCGCCGGACAATGGGGCAACGGTCAGCTCCCCGGTGCCCCTGCGGTGGACCTCGGTGAGCGGGAATAACGGGTACAAACTGAAGATCGGCTCCCTGCCCGAACTGGACATATCCAGCAACCAGTACGATGCCACCCTGGGAAATGGCACATACACCTGGCAGGTAGCGACGAAGAACGCCTCAGGGCAAATCGGTCCTTGGTCCTCCTCTCGGACCTTTACGGTCGGGGCCCTGCCTCCGCCGACCTTGACCGGGCCAGACAACGGGGCAACGGTCAGTTCCCCGGTACCCCTGCGCTGGACCTCGGTGAGCGGGAACAACGGGTACAAACTCAAAATCGGCTCTCTACCCGAACTGGACATATCCAGCAACCAGTACGATGCCACCCTGGGAAATGGCACATACACCTGGCAGGTAGCGACGAAGAACGCCTCAGGGCAAATCGGTCCTTGGTCCTCCTCTCGGACCTTTACGGTCGGGGCCCTGCCTCCGCCGACCTTGACCGGGCCAGACAACGGGGCAACGGTCAGTTCCCCGGTACCCCTGCGCTGGACCTCGGTGAGCGGGAACAACGGGTACAGATTGAAGATCGGTTCCTTGCCGGAGCTGGACATATCCAGCAACCAGTACGACGCGACCCTCGGGGACGATACGTACACCTGGCAGGTAGCGACGAAGAACGATTCGGGACAAATCGGCCCGTGGTCTTCGACTCGGACCTTTACGGTCGGAGCCCTGCCCGCGCCGAATCTGATCAGTCCAGCCGACGGTGGCGACTTGCCGGGCCCGACCTACACCTTCACGTGGGGGGCTGTCGGAGGCGCAGGCGCCTACCATATCAAGATCTCCACGGATCCCACCTTTGCCTCGACAATCGTGAATGATCTGAACATCAGCGGCTCATCCACGAGCTACCCCTACCCTGGCAGCCTTACGTGGGGGACTACGCACTACTGGCAGATGAGGACTTTGAACGCGGCCGGCACGGTATGGGGGCAATGGTCGGTGGTTCGCAGCTTCACGCCCGTTTCAGAGGCTTCTGTTGACCTGTCCTCTCCTGCAAATGGGGCCACGGAGACAGCAAGCAGTATCGTCTTCGACTGGAACGATGTCCCGGGGGCAATCGGGTACGAAATCATTGTGGACAACAATTCCGGTATGGGCTCACCGGAGGTGCAGGAGCCCGGCATACACTGGCAGAGCCTGACCCAGAGTCAGTGCGAAGTCACCAACTGGCTGCCGAACAACGTGTACTACTGGAAGGTCATTGCGCACCTGTCGGGTGGAGGGACCGTCGAATCTTCGGTCTGGTCGTTCACCTACCTCCTTGAGGATGCCCCGAAGGCGGTGTGGGTCCCGCTGTATCGTTTCTACAAGGGCGAGGCCACGAACGACCATTTCTACACGACCTCCGAGTCACAGGGACTAACGGCCATCGGCAACGGATACACCTACGAGCGGATCGAGTGCTACGTCTCTGACCGGAAGTTTGCAGACGGTACTCCGCTGATGCGCCTGTACAACCCTTCGATCAATACCCATTTCTACACGCTGGATGAAGTCGAGAAGGATGCCAAGATCGCGGGCGAAGGGTATCAATACGAAGGCATTCAGGGGTGGGTATTTGCGACAGACCAGTACGGCGGCGTGCCGCTTCACAGGCTGGAAGAGCCAAAGTCAGGCGGGTCTCACTATTTCATGTGCACCCGCCAGAACGAGTATGAGAGCGTGCTCGGCAATTCGGCATGGAGCTACTCCGACGACGGAATCGCCGGGCATGTCTATCTGGGCGGACTCCGGCAGGCGGAGGCCCACCTGCGGTACCAGGGCCGGTACGGCGGTGTGGACATGGCGACAAGAGCTTTTCGCCTGGCGCACCCCAATGAGGACCTGCTTCTCCGGGGAGCAGGCCCGGCGATGGCCTTCAAGCACCACTACAATGCATTCAACTGCTTCCGGGTCCCGATGGGGCCGGGATGGAGCCACACCTTCTTCTCTTTCATCATGGAAGATGCGGGCCATCAATTCGTCATCGTCAAGTGGGGCGACGGCAGGGAGATGGCATTTGAAAAGAACGGCTCGGGGGAATACATCCCAGAAGCCGGGGTCTATGCCGAGTTGACCCGGATCGATGAAGGGGTGAACACGGGGTATGACCTGAAGACCAAGGATCAGACGATTTACAGGTTCAGAGAGTTCTCTCCCTCGGAGCTGGCGCCGGTGCCCAGGATCTACCTGATCACCATTACGGACCGCAACCAGAACACGGTTGAATTCGACTATGAAGCCAGCCACGGGCTTCTCCAGAACGTAACAGACGAATGGGGCCGTCAGTTCGTATTTACGTATGCGGATCCTACGCATCCACTTCTGCTGACCAGGGTTACCGAGACCGCCCTGAACCGGCACATCGACTTCGTCTACGACAGCGAGGGGCGGCTGACTTCCTACACAGACGCGAAGAACCAGACCACAACCTATGTGTACGACAGCCAGGACCGCCTGGCCGAGATCATCCGGCCCCGAATGAACAGCTATTTCATCGATTACGAAGACTCCGGGGAGGTGACATCCGTACGGGAAGGGTCCAGTGCCGAATCCCGGATCGAGCGGGCGGGAAACACCACCCTGGTCACCCTGAACTACGGCACTCCGGATCAGAAGCAAGTGCAATTCAGCCACGAGGATCCCACTCGTGAATTCCTTCTCACCGGGATGATCGACGGGAAACTCGAGCCTACGGATTTCGAGTACAACGATACGGCCAACAATCCGACGCTCCCCACCACGGTGACCGACCGGAGGGGCCACAGCACTCACTACGAATACGATGCGCGAGGCAACGTCACGAGCGTCACCAATCACCACGGGTACGTGGCGGAGTACACGTACAGCCCGGAGAACGACCTCGAGAGCAGCAGCGACTTCCACGTCCTGGGCCAGACCGGGAATGTGACGGTTTTCACGTACGATTCCTATGGAAACCTCACGGACATCGACAACCCGAAGAACGAGAACACGCACTTCACCTACGATGCGCGGGGGCTGGTGACTTCCAGCCGGGATGGCCGAGGGTACCTTACGCAATATGACTACGATGCGTACGGCAACCTGACGGAAATCATGGACCCGGAGTTGAACATCACCGAGTTCCAGAACGATGCCGCAGGAAGGCTCGACTGGGCCAAGGACGCAGAAGGCAAGTACACGTGGTACGACTACGACGGGAACGACAACGTCAACGAGGTTGAGGACCACACCCACATGGTCGTCTCCATGGATTACGACCCGAACGACAATCTCGAGCGGGTCTACTGGACCAACGCCGCGGAACTCTCCGAAACCGTCTACGGATACGACCTGCTGGACCGTCTGGCCGACGTGACCGACCCGCTGGGCCGCACCACCACCTATACGTACGATGAAGACAACAACTTGAAGCAGAAGACGGACCGGAAGATGCAGGTGATGGACTATGCGTACGACGACAACGCGCTTCTCGAGAGCATCACCTATCCGGACCACACCCGGACCATCACACGGTATGAGAACGGCCTCGTTCACACCCTCTCGTCTCAGGCCGGCACGACCACCTTTGTCTACGACGAACTGGATCGCCTGACAAGCGTGAACGATCCCTACGGGAAGTCCGTTCAGTATGGATACGACCTGCGCAACAACCTCACGACCATCACCTACCCCGGCGGCAAGACCGTGACGTACGGCTACGATTCCCTGAACAGGCTCGTGACGGTCGAAGACTGGGTCAACGGCACGACAACGTACACCTACGACGCGTCAGGAAACCTGACGAGCATCACTCGCCCCAACAACACCGAGGCGATCTACGACTATGACACAGCCTCCCGGCTCGTTGCCATCACGGAACGGAAGGTCGGCGGACCCGACATTGCCACCTACACCTTCGGCCTCGACGGAGTCGGCAACATTGAGAGCGTAACAGCCACGGAACCCCTGACGGGCTCGGTGCAGCCCACCCAGGTCACCTACGACTACGACAGGGCGAACCGGCTCCTCTCTGCGAACATCGATGGTGACTCGGTCTCGTTCACCTATGACAACAACGGAAACAGGGACTCGATGACTGAACCGGCAGGCACGACATCCTATGGGTGGGATTACGAGAACATGCTGACGAGCCTGACCGGTCCGACGAGGAACCTGCAATTCGTTTACGATGGGCTGAACAACCGGATCGCAAGGACGGAAGACGGAAACACGACGCGATACGTACTCGACCTCTGCGGGTCCATGAGCAAGGTCCTGGCCGAGACGGACGCCGCCGGGAACGTGACGGCCTACTATGTCTACGGCATCGGCCTCATAAGTAAGATCAATACGGACGACTCCCGGAGCTTCTACCACTTCAACCAGAGGGGAGATGCCGTTGCCCTCACCGACGATGGGGGCAACGTAACGGACAAATACGTATACGATGAGTTCGGGATCCTCCTTGCTTCAGAGGGCACGACCCATAATCCGTTCCGGTTTGTTGGACGGTACGGTGTCATGGAAGAGGGGGATGACCTCTACTTCATGAGGGCGAGATTCTACGATGCTACGACGGGGAGGTTCCTGAGTGAAGATCCGCTTGGCTTCGGAGGCATGGTTTGGAATCTGTATGCCTACGTCAGAAACAGCTCAATAATGCTTATTGATCCAAGAGGCCTAGCACCTGAGCTTGAGCCAACACATGTGAGCATGAGTCTTACATATGGAGCAGGAGTGGCAGGCAAAATAACTCTTTCGTACGACACCAATGACAATCTATACATAAGCTTAGGACTAGGTTTCGGATTCGCCGCGGAGGCTGGCTTTTCAGATGCCGTTCATTTCGGGTTTGAGGGTGCTACCGCGGGGCCCTCTCAGGGTCTGTCTATAGACACAGAGGCTTCTTGTTCCTTCGGAAATGTTCCGGTTACGATTGGAACCGGAGGTAGCTGGTCCGAGGAAGGAATTCAGGGCGGCTATTCTGGGGGAGTGGGACTCGGGTACGAAGCAACAGCTCTGACAACCTATACGGTAAAGACTCCATGGGGAGATGAAGTCGCTTATGCCTACGAAACTGTGGGCGATGCCTGGGCTAGTTCTTGGGATAATTTGCAGTGGGCGATGGACTGGGGTCAATACCGAGACTAGAACAGACACGGCTTCTAGCTACCGAGGATTACGGGTCATAACGAGCAAGTAGAGGAAGGATGCCACAAAATGAAGAACGATCGAAGCAGGTGCAAAGAGTTGCTGTCTCGAATGCTCTTCTTTCTCTTGATATTGGTCGGGCAGTCTGCGTTGGTAGAGCACTCCGAGTGCAAAGAGTACGTATACGACGATGTGCATCGGTTGCTGAGGATAGAAACGGCTTCTGAAAAGGTCGTCGAGTACACCTACGACTCCATGGGTAACCGTTTGTCAAAGGTCGTCACAATCAACGTCACTGACTCGGACGGGGACGGCCTGCCCGATGATCTCGAGAACGGGATGTGTACGGATTACGATGACCCTGATACCGATGACGACGGGATCCTCGATGGTGGCGAAGATCTCAACCACGACGGAGTCGTCGATCCAACCGAAACGGACCCGTGCGATGCCGATACCGATGGTGACGGCCTTCAGGATGGGACGGAGGACTCCTCCTGCACCAATCCGCTGGATGCGGATACGGATGACGACGGCCTTTCCGATGGCGATGAGGACGTAAACCACAATGGGTGGAAGGAACCCTTTGAGACGGACCCGTGTGATGCGGATACGGATGACGACGGCCTTCAGGATGGGACAGAGTCCGGGGATACGGACCTCGTTCCGGACCCGGACGGAGGGGGTCCTCTGGAAGGGACGGACCCCGGCTCGTATACGCCTGACGCGGACCCGGCCTCAACCACGAATCCTCTGAATCCGGATACGGACGGGGACGGGGAACTGGACGGCACGGAAGACTCGAATCACAACGGACAGGTCGATTCGGGTGAAGGAGACCCGAATGTGTACGACGGTTCCGCACCTCCTCCGCCGTGGCACATGCCGGAACGGTTGACTCTGGCTCCCAACCCTGGAGAGTCCTTCATCTCCCAGGACAACTCCGACGGTGCGGTGGCCGCCGACAGCGCCAACAATGTCCATCTCGTCTACAAGTACGTGCGAGACGATTACTCCGGTACGATGCCCGGGGGCAGTGGGGACAGGATCATTACCCAGACCATCTATTACCTCAACAAGACCGGTGGCACCTGGGCCACGCCGGTACAGGTCTACACCGTTACCCAGACAACCGATTCCAGCCTGATCGGATACCGTTCCCTGTCCGGGGTGCAAATGGCGGTCGACTCCGAGGACCACCCGCACGTGGCCTGGATCTACCAGGGAGCCCAGACCTCCTTCCCGGACTGCAGCGGATTCAACGGACACGAGATCTACTACACATCGTTCAACGGCTCTTCGTGGGAAGGGGCGGTCAATGTGTCGAGCAACGCCACGAAGTCCGATCTTGCCGATATCGCTGTGGACTCCGGCGACAATGTCCATCTCGTCTGGAGCGACGGCGTCACCTGGTCCGCCACCGATTGTTCTGCAACCGGAACGAACGCGCTGTACCACAGGGTGAGGTTCTCGAACGGGTCCTGGTCCGGTGTGCAGCCGGTTAGTGCCACGGACCATTACGGGGTGTACCCGGCGATTGATGCCGGGCAGAACGGTGAAGTCCACCTGCTGTATGCAGGCCAGAACCAGCTCGAGTACGCGTACTGGGATGGGGCGGTTTGGTCCACCCCTGAAGTGGCTTCGGCTGAAGTCGGCTCGTACTACTACGTGGACGTAGCCGTTGCCCAGGATGGGGATGTCCACGGGGTGTACGCCATCACCGGAGACTTCGGGGCGGGGTGGGTTTACGAGGTGCGGCACCTTTCGCTGGAGGGATTGTGGTGGTCGGGTCCGGAGACCGTCTCTCTGTCTCCGCAGAATGGTTACGCGAAGGTACCTGCCGTAGAGGTGGATTCGCATAACAATCCGCAAATCCTCTGGTGGGATAATGAGAACTACCGCATCCTCTACAGGCAGAAGACCTCTGCAGGCTGGTCCAGCGCGGTCGTGGTGAACACCGATACGAGCCGGCCGGACGACAAGGGCAGAAAGAGCCTGTGGGCCGACATGTCCTCTCAGGATGCTCTCCACGTCGGCTGGCAGGCGTATTTTGACCGGGGCCACAGCGGAGGGCACGAGGTCTACTACAACTACGCCAATCTGTCCGATGTTTGCGTGGACTACGATGAAGACGGCTACGGAGACCCGGGAAATGTCAACTGCCCGTATCCAGAACGCGACTGTGATGACACGGATTACCAGGTCAACCCGGGGGCCTTCGAAGGTTCCTACGACGACCCGGTCTGCAGCGATCTGCTGGACAACGACTGCGACGGGCTCGTCGACGAGATGGATCTGGATTGCGCGTCCTCGGACGCAGCTCTGATACCGGGAGGCTGTTACATCATGGGCGATGCCTTCGGTGAAGGGGCGCCCGATGAGCAGCCGCAACACAACGTGTGTATCTCAGCCTTTGAGATGGACATCCACGAAGTCACCAATTCCGAGTACGATGCATGTGTGGACGATGGGGGTTGCACCCTGCCGTCCTACCTGCGGAGCTACACGAGGCCGACCTACTACGGGGATCCTGGTTTTGATGATTACCCGGTCATCTTCGTGTCCTGGTTGCAGGCGAGTGAGTACTGTGAATGGGAGGGGAAGCGGCTGCCCACCGAGGCTGAGGCCGAATACGCGGCGAGAGGCGGCCTGGCGCAGAAGAGGTTCGCCTGGGGAGGCGATGCTCCGAACATGGAAGAGGACATCGACTGCCACGACGCCAACTATGGGAGGGCGGCACACTTCCCTCCGGCTTCCTGTATCGGCTACGACGGCCTTGCCGACGATACGCACGAGGTGGGCCGTTATGCTCCGAACGGGTACGGGCTGTTCGAGATCACGGGCAACGTCTACGAGTGGACGAGGGACTGGTACCAGTCCGACTACTACGACATCAGCCCCGTGGATGACCCTGCAGGCCCGGCCGGCGGCGCGCATCGGGTCATGCGCGGGGGCTCGTGGGTCCACAATGCGGACTTCCTGCGGGTCGCCAAACGTTCCTATTACGATCCCGCCTTCCCCGACAGCTTCATCGGGTTCCGCTGTGTACGACCGTGTGCGGAAACCGAAGTCTGCAACAACGGTGTGGACGACGACTGCAACGGCCTGATGGATGAAGAGGATCCGGCCTGCCAATGCGCCTGGGATCTGGACGGGGACGGGGATGTGGACGGTACGGATCTGAACATGGTTGATCCACAGATACACGACCTGGCCGCGTTTGCCCTGGAGTTCGGCCTGGTGCTCTGGTGGCCGTAGAGGCAGGAAAGGAAGCTAGACAGGCCTGCGGAACATCAGGCTCTGTTGGCCAGAAAGAACCGGGAGCAGGTGAGGAACCCGATCAGCCCGGAGCCCAGGAGAAGCAATGAGGAGGGGATGGGAACGGCGGACGGGTCGTTGATGAAGCTCTCACGCCGGCTTCCGCTCTCCGGGTCAAAGGCCTTGACCTGGATGCCGATGCGAAGGTCGCCCGTGGACAGGTCCTCGATCACGTCGGAGAGGTCCTGGCCCCCCTGCAGGTCGAAGACGATGGCCACCCACTCGCCCGGATTCACGCCGTGGATGGAGTAGGCATAGGTGTCGGCGGAGAAGCCGGCGGTGGTCTCGAAGGGCGGTACGATCATGTTGCCGTTCGGCAGGTTCTCCGGCGTCGCGTACTGCTCCAGGTACACGCCCGGGCCGTTGATGATGGACGCAAGGTCGAGCAGGGCGCCGTCATCGAAGTAGAGATCGGTGATGGAGGAGGCTTCCGGCCCGTCGTTGTGGAAGGTGAAGGAAACCTGGTCCATACCGTAGTCGGCCACCTCGACCCAGGTCTGTGCCCCGCCGATGGCGGCGTTCACGGGGTCGTTGTTCGTGATCGCATCGAACCTGTAGACGGCCGCCTGGGCCGTCGCTGAGAGAAGCAGCAGGAGCAGGCACAGGGAACCGATCTTTGTCCTCATCCGGGGGCCTCCGTCCGATCTTCCGGTCGAATCCAGCCCAGAATAGTATTCTGAAGTGAATAAGTCAAGAGATTTGTAAAATACATACAATCGTTTATTCCAGTAGTATCTAGAAAGCTGTTTGCTAACCGGCCCGTATCTGCCGGAGGGCCAGAAGCCCGCCGGCCAGGGCCTTGAAGGTCTCCAGGGAGGTGTCCGCCCCGACCCCCAAGCGCTTGATCGTAAAGGGGTCGTCTTCGGGCCGGAAATAGCCCCTGTCCCAGGTCGCGGCGGACCGGAACCCGGCCCGGCGGACCACGCGGATGAGGTCGGGGGTGTAGTTGCCGTTCGGGTAGGCGAAGTGGTCGACAGACGTGCCGGACCAATCCTGGAGGATCTCTTTGCTCTTCTCGACGGAGGCCTCTGCGGCATCGAGCGGAATCCGGTCGAGGAGGTTGTGGCAGTGCGAGTGGGCACCTATGGTGATGAGAGGGCTCGCGGAGAGTTCCCGGACCTCCTCTTCTCCGAGGGGGGAGAAGACGTTGCCCTCGACCGGAATCGCTAAGTCTCCGGACGGGCACTCGGCCCGGAACCTCTCGGCGATCCTGTCCACGATCTCTTCTCTTGCCTGGGCGGGGGCCTTCTTCACGTCCTCCAGGAGCCGGAGCACCCCCTCCTGCCAGCGCTCTCGGTCGGCACCGAACCGGTAGGAGCCGAGGGGTTCCGCAATCCCCGTGAGGTCGATCTCCGATGCGCAGGATCTCTTTGCGGCGAACCAGATCGTATCCGGCCAGAGAAGCTCCCGGTCCTGCACGAGGCCCGTGACGACATAGACCGTGGCAGGTATGTCGAGCTGGGCCAGGATGGGCAGGGCAACGTGAAGGTTGTTCGCATAGCCGTCGTCAAAGGTCACCACCGCTGCGGGCCGGGTGCAGGCCCCCGTCAGGCCGCGCCCCAGAGCCTGGTCGATGCGGATGCAGTCGAAGTTCTCTTTCAGGAACTCCATCTGGGCACGAAAGGCGCTTGTGCGCACCAGGGTCCAGGCGTCCAGTTCTTCTTCATCCGGAGCGACCCCGTGGTAGGCGAGGAAGAGCGTGCGGTTCCGGAGGAGGTGCGTGGAAACGCGGCGCACGAGCGCTCGGTTCGTGAGCCGGACCGCGGTGGCTTTGGCTTGTCGCCTGATCCCCTTCAAGACCCTTCCCTTGTGTCCTTGCCTGTTAAGCAGGCTATCTCGTGGTGAAACGAAAGACCGGGCTCCAGTCGCCCCAGACGCCCCGGCTGTCCTTGGCCTGCACCTGCCAGTAGTAGGTGGTGCCCGGGTTGAGCCATCCCTCGGGGAGTTTCCATTCGGGCCCGGCCGAGCCGGTCAGGCGCAGGAGGGCCGTGGCCAGGGGCCATCGGCACCGGGGATCCCGGGAGAGGTTGATCCGGTAATCGTCGATCCGGACCTCGCCGTCCGCATCTCTTGCAGCCTGCCACTGGAACAGGGGCGCCAGGTCGTCCACGGTGGCGCCGTCGCCGGGATAGACGGCCCTCTTCGGCGGCTGCGGGGGATGGTTGTCCGCCCGCTCGCGCCAGACGTGGGTGATCCGGACCTTGCGCCCCTCCGGGCTGTCGTCCCGGTAGCGTATCACATTCTTGCCCAGGGAGAGCGCGGGAAGAGAATTCGGGGCGCACTGGAGAAGGGTGGTCAGCTCGACCTCCTCGACCCCGGTCTGGGTCGCAGGATCGTTCTTCTCGTTGGCCGTGAAGCGGAAGTCCACCGAGTAGGAGCGCCTTCCCCTCTCGCCCGCGGGATAGAGCACTTCGTCCAGGCTGAGATCGACTTCGAAGGAGCCGGACGCTCCTTCGGGTGCCCGCCAGACCTGCTTGCGGAGGGGCCCGGTGCGGCTTCTGACCATGATCGCCAGGCGGTCCCAGTCGGTTGCCGCGCCGCGGTAGACCCTGGCCCTGAGCCTGCCGCCGAGGACGGTGTAGGGGGTCTTCACGGTGAAGGTCGCCCGTGTGGGCACGTCGTACACGCCCCCCTGCCGGAACTTGACGTGAAGGGGCGGCTCCCGGCCGTCGTCGAATCCGTAGGCAGGGGGCCTCTCCTGGTTGAGGTAGGGCCGGACCTTCTCGGACCGGAGGTCCGGCTTCCAGATCAGCCGGCCGTCGCCGTAGAGGATCGGCTTGAGAGAGCGCCTTCCTTCCCGTTCGTAATTCGCGTTGTGGGTCCGGTAGTCGTAGTACTTCTCCCCGCCGTTCCAGTTGAGGACCAGTTTCTCCCAGGGCCGCAGGGTCATGGCCATGGAGTGGGGCTCGTAGGTGAACCGGTCGTAGCCGGTCTGCACGAAGCAGTGGTAGTCGTCGTGGAAGTACCGGTAGCCCCGAGGCTCGAGGCCGTCCTGGGCCACGTAGGCGTTGTTTCCCTCCGCATCGGTGTAGACCCGGTACAGGGACCGGTTCCGGCCCGAGAACCGGGTGAGGTGGGCGTTCTCCGGCTTGCCGCCCGTCACCCTCTGGTCTTCCCAGAGTTCGGCGATGGAGGCGATGGTGCGGTTGTCTTCCTCGAGATAGAAGAGCCCGAGATCGGTGTCGAGCATGTGCCAGGCGCCCTCGTAGAAGGCCTCGCTCGTGGTGTGGTGCCAGACCTCCCAGACCCGGGCCGGAAGGCCCAGGGCGCGGCACAGGGCGACGAAGGCCGTGCTGTGAAAGGCGCAGTTGGCGTAGCCGTAGACGTTCAGGCCGACCACGGGGTTCAAGGCCTCCAGGTCGCCGGGCGAGGCGAGGTGGTGAAAGTTCCACCAGACGAACTTCCAGATCGCCAGGGCCCGCTCCTCGTCCGTCTCACAGCCCCGGGTGGCCTCCCGGGCGATCGTCTCCACGTCGAACCAGTCGTACCGGCCGTTCACCGTGATGCGCGGGTTCACGACCGGGGTCTCTCCCAGGTTCTCGATGATGAGGGTGCGGTTGACCGGGTCCCGGAAGCCGCCGACCTCGATCTCGTAGGTGTAGTCGCCGGAGGTTATGATCCGGGAGAACTCTTTCGCCGGGGCGGGGACGGGAGCGGAGACCGCCAGGAGAAGCACCCAGCCCATCATCACCGCGTTCCGTGACATGCATGCCTGTCGTCGTCTGACGTGTGGAGGGGCCTTGCCTAGACCGCGCACTTTTCCTGGTCACCCCCGGAGAGTTTTCGGGTGACGAAATGGGTGAGTCTCTCGACGGAATCCAGGTTTTCAGGGACGAGTTCGTCGTCGTCGATGGAAAGGTCGAAGGTCTCTTCGATGAACTCGACGATCTCCATGATGCCCGTGGAGTCGACGACGCCGGTTTCGAGAAAGGAGGCGGCATCGTCCAGGCTCTTGTCCTCTTCGGAAAAGAGGAAGTTCTTCTCGATGAACTGTCTGATCGTGATGCGAACGTCCATGACTTCTGTGTCCCTCCTGCTAGGTGCCGGATGCTACTGGATTCCTGCCTTCGCAGGAATGACGGCTGTGGTATAGACTCCTATGCTCCTCGGGCTAATGGATGACGGCCTTCGCAGGGATGACGGCCTCATAGCAATCCCTTCACGATCTTGCCCGCCTCGTTCTTGGGGAGGCTCCGGCGGATCTCGACGTGCCTGGGCACCTTGTAGGGGGGGAGGTGTTGCTTGCAGAAGCGAAGGATCGCCTCCACGTCCATCCCCTCCCGCTTCACGGGCACGATGAAGGCCTTGATCCCCTCTCCCATCATCTCGTCTTCCACCCCGATGACCGCACACTCCAGGACGGAAGGTTCCTCCAGGAGGAAGTCCTCGATCTCCTTCGCGCTGACCCGGTGGGCGCCGGACTTGATCATGTCCTTCTTTCTGCCCACGATGTAGACGAACCCGTCTTCGTCCACCCGGCCCAGGTCCCCGGTGTGCAGCCCGGCACGGTCCAGCACCTGCCGCGTCTCTTCCGGGCTGTTCCAGTAGCCTTGCATGATGTTGGGGCCCTTTGCAACGATCTCGCCCGTCTCCCCCGGGTCGACCGGCTCCCCGGTGTCCCTGAGCACCCGGAGTTCCACGCCCGGGATCCCCATGCCCACGGAGCCGATTTTCTCCGGGAGGAGATCCGGGGCAAGGCAGGAGAGCCGGGCCGAGGCCTCGGTCTGGCCGTACATGATGAAGACGTCTGTCCTGGGCAGCGTCTCCCGGAGTTCCCGGATGAAGACCGGGGCCATGGCGCCGCCGGCCTGGGTCACGTACCGGAGCGTGTCCAGGCTGCGGGCACGGATGTCCGAGCGCCTCAGCAGCATGGCAAAGGTGGAAGGCACACCCGCAAACCCAGTGGCGCCCTCTTCCTCCATGCGCTCGAGGACCTTGTTCGGGTAGAGGAACTGATTCTCCAGGATGACCGTCGCCCCCACGGCGAAGTGCGTGTGCAGGAGGGAGGCGCCGTAGCAGTAGAAGAAGGGCAGGACCACCATCATGCGATCGTTCCGGTCGAGCCCCAGGGACTGGATGATCGCCCGGGTGTTGGCCACGATGTTCGCGTGGGTGAGCATGACCCCTTTCGGCCTTCCGGTGGAGCCGGAGGTGTAGAGGAGGCATGCCAGAGCATCCGGGGTCACGTCTGGGGCCGGCGCGTCGGCCGGCGCGTCCCGAAAGATCTCCTCCAGAGTGCGTACGGCCGGGGATGGATCGGTATCGGGAAGGGTCAGGGAGGACGGGTCGCCGTCCGAGAACAGGGCCCTCAGCCCACCCTCTTTTGGGAAGAAGTCGGACCGTGCGGCCTTGATTCTCGGGTGGACGACCAGGCCCGTGGCCCCGGCATCCTCCAGGACGTACCGGAGGCCCTCTGCGGTGATCGCGTTGTCGATCGGCACGGCAACGGCCCCCGCCTTGAGGGTGCCGAAGTAGCTGCAGATGTAGGGGACGCAGTTCGGCATCAGGAGGCCGACCCGGTCCCCCGGGCGGATCCCTGCCGCGATAAGTGCGTTGGCGACACGGTTCGCGTTCGCATCCAGCCAGGCGTAGGCTCTTCGCTCCTCTCCGTGGACCACCGCTTCCTTGTTCGGAAGGGCCCGGGCCGTCTCCTCCAGGACCTGGTGCAGCAAGTCCGCGGCAGCACCGGGCCAGGCGATCCTCCCGTCTGTCTCCAAGGCCGGCTTCACCTGGCTCCCTTTCCGGTCAGCACCACGCGCACGGTATCGAACAGGATCGACAGGTCGAGCAGAAACGACATGTGCTTGATGTAGTACAGATCGTACTGCAGCTTCTCCAGGGTCTCGTTCTTGGATGCGCCGTAGTGGAATTTGATCTGCGCCCAGCCCGTGATGCCGGGCTTGACGAACAGCCGGTAGGGGTAGTAGGGAATCTCCTCGGCCAGGCTCTCCACGAAGAACCTTCTTTCCGGCCGCGGGCCCACGAAGCTCATGTCCCCCTTGAAAACGTTGAAGAGCTGGGGAAGCTCGTCGATCCGGTACAGGCGAATGATCCGCCCCACACGGGTCACCCTCGGGTCGTCCTTCTCGGCCCACTGCACGCCCTGGGCCTCGGCGTCTTTCACCATGGAGCGGAACTTGAGCAGCGTGTAGTCCCTCCAGCCCTGCCCCACCCGCTCCTGCCGGTAGATGACCGGCCCCCGGGAGTCCAGCTTGATCAGGATCGCCGTGAGCAACATGACCGGGGAGGTCACCAGGAGAAGCAGAACCGCCATGGTCACGTCCACGGCCCTCTTAACGCGCAGCGTGAAGGTGCTGATCCGAAAGCCCTCGGAGAAGATGAACCAGCTCGGCCGCAGCCGGTCCAAGAGGATCTTTCCGGTGAGGGTCTCGTAGAAGGAGGCCGCCTCGTCCACCTGGATTCCCCGGAAGCGGCAGTTGAGCAGGGTCCGGAAGGGCATCTTCCCCCGCCGGTCCTGGATCCCCACGATGATCCGGTCCGCATCCAGATTCGCGGCAGCCCTGGGGAACTCCTCCAGTGGGATATGGTTCTTCACGGTCAGGGGATTGCCGGCCGGAGCCTCGCCCGTGTCCACCTCGGTGAACAGGGTGGTCACCTCGAAGCCTGCGTCCTTGTCCCTTGCGACCGCTTCCAGGATCTGCTCGACGGGGGCGGCATTGCCCAGCAACACCACGCGCTCGGCAAGGGCCTCGGACTTCCGGATTCTGCTGTACAGCTCGCGCCAGAGGAAGATCGCCACCAGGATCGTGGGCAGGGCGATCAAGAAGGCGACCTGGCTCACACGAATGTCCCTCAGGAAGAAGTAGATCACACTGAGCAGCATGCAGGCGATGCCCATGGACTGCATCAGCCGTATGCCGAATTCCCTCCGGCCGTGGGTCACCTTCGGATCATAGAGCTCGTTCAGGTACATGCAGAGCTGGCAGACCAGCATGATCACGAGGTCCTTCGCAATGAACGGGTAAGGGGTGAAGAGCCAATGCTGGTCGAGCCCGTTTTGAAGCAGGAACGTGACAAAGCTGGCACCCAGGAGGATCGCCAGGATGAGGCAGGATTCAAAGATGAAGAGTAGTATCCCGGACCTCGCAAGGTCCCTTTGAATGTTGCTCATCTACAAACTCCGGTTGGCCGCATTGCATCCACTCTGAAGGGGTACGGTGATGGATTCCGCTGCGCGACTCGACGTATACTCGCCAGCAACCGCAAAATCGGAATCTGCGCCCTTCTTCTTGAGTCCAGGGCCCGTTCCGGTGGAACCGCAAGTAGTATGATAAGAGAATATACTCTACAGAATCAAGGGTAAGCGGGGCTTTAGGGAGTGTCGGGGCAGGGAACACTTGAGCACCGCCATGCAACCACATTGAAAAAGAGGGTTTTCTTTTCTATTGTTATTGCGATAAAGTATTCAGTTAAAGTTGTGCAGACCCTTTTCCGATGAGAACCATTGGATATTAAAGGGGATTATTATGTCAGCCATCACAAGGACACCGCTCTTCCTCCTGGCCCTGTGGATGCTGTTGGGGCCTTCCGCAACGGGAGGGCTGTTCGCCGAAGAGAAGGCGTCCGAACCGGGCATCCCCCCGGCACAACCGGGTGAGTACCGGATCGGACCGGGCGACGTGCTCGAGATCATGGTCTGGAAGGAGCCGGATCTGTCCCGCACGGTGAGCGTGCGTCTGGACGGCAAGATCTCGCTGCCCCTGGTGGATGAGATCGAGGCGGCGGGGCACACGCTGCTCCAGGTCAAGGCGCTCATCACAGAGGCGCTGAAGGATTACGTGGACGCGCCCGCCGTGTACGTGCTCCTGGTTGAAAACCGGAGCAAGAAGATCTATATCCAGGGCCAGGTCAACGCACCGGGCGAGTACGTGCTTGTGAAGGACATGACCGTGCTCCAGGCCATCGCCATGGCAGGGGGCTTCGCCGAGTGGGCGGACAAGACGGACATCGTGGTCATGCGGAAGACACCGAAGGGCCAGACCCGCATCGAAGTGGATTACAAGCGCGCTGTCTCGGGCAAGGACCTGCGACAGAACATTGCGCTCCAGCCCGACGACGTGCTCATCGTTCCGTAAGGTCGAGAGGATTCGTACATGTTTCCGAAAGCGGGTCTCGATGTTCTGTACATCATCAACGCCTTTCTGCGGCGCTTCTGGTTCGTGGCGATCCCGTTCTTCCTGATCTTTCTCGCCGTCATCGTCTACTGCATCCAGGCCCCGCGCGTGTACAAGGCGACGACCATCATCCTCGTGGAACCCCAGAAGGTGCCGGGCGAGTACGTGTCCTCAACCGTAACGATCGACCTGGACAGCCGCCTGAGGACCATCACGCCTCAGATCAACAGCCGGACCCGGCTCGAGAAGATCATCAGGGAACTCGACCTGTACGAGAACATTCGAGCCAGGTCAACGATGACGGACGCGGTTCAGGCCTTCCGGAGGGACATCGATGTCGACCTGATCCACGACCGCCACGCCTTCGAGGTCTCGGTTGTGGGCCGGGATCCGGTCAAGGTCATGAACGCCACCAACACGATCGCCGACCTGTTCATTCAGGACAACCTGAAGCTGCGGGAGGCCCAGGCCGCCGGCACCACCCGGTTTCTGGAACGTGAACTCGGCAGGATTCAGGAGTCGCTCAAGCAGAAGGAGGACGCCCTTCGCAAGTTCAAAGAGCAGTACCGGGGGTCCCTGCCCGAGGACATGGACCGGAACTACGCCATGATGGCACACCTCCAGCAGCAGGCGGACTCGATCAGCCTCACGATTCAACAGACCAAGGACCGCAAGATCCTTCTGGAGACCCAGCTCGCCAACCTGCGGATGGCTGCACAGGCGGGCAGCGCCAGGGCGGGGAGTTACGCTCTGGGAACCACGCCCGGGGGTGCTGACAGTGCTCCACCGACCGGGGAGGCCCCCACCCTGGAGGACCTTCGGAATACGCTGGCGTCCCTGCAGACGCGATACAGCGACAGGCACCCGGACGTGATCAAGGCGAAGTCCGCCATCGAGAAGATGGAAAAGGCCCTGGCGGCGGAGCAGGCAGCAGCGCAGGAAGTTCCGGCCCCGGAAAGGCCGGAGGTCGAAGAGCCGGCCGCACCACCGGTCCCGCCCCCCGTGCAGGGCGCGTCCCCCCTCTCCGCTCAGATTGCGGAGCTGTCCGCGCAGGTCCTGGCTGCCGAAAGGGAGCTGCAGGAGCTGAAGAACAAGCACCGGGATATCGAGCTCGAAATGGACCAATACCAGTTCAACATCGAGCGGGCACCGAAGATCGAGCAGATGCTCCTCGATCTGACCCGCGATTACGACGATATCCAGGAGAACTACGGCTCGCTCCTCGACAAGCAGTTTCAGGCCACCCTGGCCGAGAACCTGGAAATGGCCCAGCAGGGAGAGCAGTTCACCATTCTGGATCGGGCCGAGCGTCCGGACAGGCCGTACAAGCCTCAGACCATGAGGCTGCTGCAGCTCGGGTTTCTCGCCGCCCTGGCCGGCGGTCTGGGCCTGGCGCTGGTTTTCGAGTACCTGGATCCGAGTTTCTACTCTGCGAAAGACATGGAGGCCACCGTGCAGTTGCCCGCCTTGATCTCCACGCCGGTGATCTTGACGAGCAGGGATCGCATCCTGATCGTGGCCAAGCGCGCTCTTTCCGCCGTCGTACTCGCGTCGATGACCGTGGTTCTGGCCTACGCCCTTTACTATCTTTTGAAGGTTGTCCCTGCGGCACATCGCCTCGCTACAAGCTGAACCGAAAGGAAAGAGAGGATTATGGGCAAGTTCTATGAAGCCTTGAAACGATCGGGCGCTTCCAAGGAACGGGCCCCTACGACGTCCCCGCCGGCCAACGTGGTGGAGATGCCTCCCCAGCCGCCGAAACCCGCTGGTGCGGCACCCCCGGCATCTGCCGAGCCTCCGTCGGAGAACGCATCTCCTTCCGGTTCAGGGGTCGACCCTCGAATGGCCTGCCTTCTCGAACCCGAGTCGCCTGCCGCCGAGACCTTCAAGATGCTGCGCACCAAGATCCTGGTCATTGCACGGGAACGGCCCCTGCGGTCGATCATGGTGACGAGCGCCGAACCCCGTGACGGCAAGAGCCTCGTCGCGGCGAACCTGGCCGTCAGCATTGCCACCGGAATCAACGATTACGTCCTGCTGGTGGATTGCGACCTGCGCCGTCCCAGTCTGCACAAGATGTTCGACGTGGACACCCGGCAGGGCATTCAGGAGTACCTTCAGGCAGGGACCTCCGTGGCGCCTTACCTCGTCAAGACCCCTGTGGAGAAACTCACCCTGCTGCCGGGCTACCAGCCGTCGAACACCCCCTCGGAGCTGCTCTGCTCGGCGAAGATGAGAGATCTCATGGAAGAGCTGAAGACGCGGTACGAGGACCGCTTCGTCATCTATGACGCGCCGCCGGGTCAGTTCATGGCGGAAACCTCCTTCCTGGCGCGCATGATGGATGGTGTGCTCTTCGTGGTGCGCTACGGCAAGACGCCCAGGGGCCGAATCGCAGATACGATCGAGAGCATCGGCAGGGAGAGAATCATCGGCACGGTTTTCAATGCAAGCAATGAGAAGCGCAGGGACTATGGATACTACTACCGGTACTATCGGAACGAGAAGGAGTGACCGAAGGGCGCCGCTTCGTCTCACTCTGGCCCTGCTCTTCTTCGTAACGGCGGCAGACGAGGCGGGCGCGGAGCGCTACCGCTTTCAGTGGGAGGGGAGACTCACCGCCTCCGAGCACTACGATGACAACATCTTCCTGACGGCCGAGAACAGAGAAGACGACTGGATCACACGGGTCACCCCCGGGGTGATCCTCACCCTGTTGACCGAGGATATACAGGCAAGCCTGCTCTACGATTTCAGCCTGGTGCACTATGCCGAAAACGATGAGCGAAGCATTGTGCGTCACTACGTGACCCTGACGGGCATCGAGGACGCACACCTTGCAAAACACGTCACCCTGGACCTGGATGCCCACCTTCTCATCTCGGAAGACCCCCTCGAGATCATTCCGCCCGACGAAGACGTCACTGTGGTGGACCGTGCCCGCACACGGTACTACCGGACGACCGTGAACAGCAGGTTCAGCTACCTGTTGGGGCCCGAGAACTCGGTCTATGGCGGGTTCAACGGCCTCTTCCTGTCGAACGAAGACGAGGATGTGAGCGACCGGCAGCGGTACATCCCCCTGGCGGGGGTCATTTACTGGTTCAACGTCCGTTACGGTGTCCAGGGGGAGTATTCGTTCCAGAGGGCCGCCTTCGAACAGAGGGAGAATTACGAGGTGCACGAGTTCAACGGGTCCTTCCGTTACCGGTCCAGCCCGAGGACGGAGTGGTCTCTGTCCTACCTCTACAACCATCTGGACTATGAGGGACCCAGGATCGGCTACGATTTGCACGAAACGAGAGTGGGGGTGACCCACGAGTTCACGGAGAACACCTACGGTTCGCTGTCAGGGGGATATTCGGTCGTCGTGCCCGAGGAGGGGGACAACCTCACCAAGCCCACGGGTACGGTCTCCCTGGCCCACCTGGGCCGGAAGTTTTCGATCCACGTGGACGGGACGGTGGGCTACCGGCGTCAGTTCTTCAGCGCTGCGAACCTGGGCCTGTCGTTCTATGCGAGCGCCTCCGCCTCCTTTGAATACGAAATCACGCAGAAGCTCTCTGCAACCCTGGGAGGGGGCTACTTCCGAGACGAGTACGTGGAATCCCTCATCGATCGCGAGAGCGACAACTGGAGGGCGACGACCGGGCTCAACTACGATTTCCTCGACTGGCTGACCGGATCCGTGACCTACACCTTCCGGGAACGGCAGTCCACCGATGAAGCCAACAACTACAAGAACAACCGTGTCGGGTTCTTCCTGACCGCAACCTATTCGGGCAGGCCGAGGCCGCTCTGAGCGCGGGCAGGCTGTTTTCGGCTCGCCCGTGCGCCCGGCCTTCCCAAGAAACCGGCTGGAAGGAAAGCCCATGAATGCAGACCGAAGTCCGAGGCTCGTCGCACTCCTCCTGATCTTTCTGTTCGTGGCCGGGGCAGCGGGGTGTGAAGGAGACAGGGAGGCGAAGAAGGCGCGTCTCCTCGTGAGCGGACAGGATTACTTCGAACAGGGGAAGTATGCCGAAGCTGCGATCCAGTTCAAGAACGTGGTGCAGCTCGACCCGAAGAGCGCCATCGGCCACTACCGGCTCGGGCTCGCGAACCTGGAGATGAGGAAGGGGTCGGAAGCGCTCCAGGCATTCAGAAGGGCGGTCGAAATCGACCCGGACTTCGCCAACGCGCAGATCCAGCTGGGGAATCTCTACGTGCTCGCCGGGAAGGTGGAGGAAGCGAAGCGGTGTGCACAGAAGGCCCTGCAGCAGGACGCCAACCTCTGGAAGGCCTGGGTCCTGCTCGCCAATGCCTCCCTGATGCTGGAAGAGCTTCCCGAGGCGGGCAAGGCGCTCGAGAAGGCGGAGGAGATCGCTCCCGACGAGCTTCTCCCCCACCTGCTCATGGCGAAATTCCACCAGATCAACGGAGACAACGAAAAGGCGGAGAAGGCGTACCTGGACCTGGCCGCCCGTTTCCCCGACTCCCTGCAGGTGGAGCAGGAGATCCTGGCCTACTACGTGAGCTCCGGAAAGAAGGACAAGGTGCTCCAGAGGGCGTCGGCGGAACTGGCCCATACCCCGTCACGGCCGCAACGCCTCGCCCTGTTTGCCCGGGCCTACCTGCAGATGGGCATGCCGGAACAGGCCGCCGACGCACTCCGCAAGGCCCTGACGGTGGAGCCCCAGAACGGGAGGCTGCACCTGCTTCTCGGAAGGATCTACCTCGGGAGCGGTGAGAAGGATCAGGCCCGGCAGGCTCTCCAGAAGGCGGTGGAGTCTGGCGAGGATCGAATCGCCGCCAAGGTCGAGCTCGCGGACCTACTTTTTAGCGAGGGCTCCCTGGAGGAGGCGGAGCATCTGACGAAGGAAATCCTTGCGCAGGATCCGGAAGAGCTCAGAGGCCTGCTCCTTCGGGGGAGAATCGAATTCCTGAAGAAGGACTACGATGCCGCCATACGAACCCTGCAGGATGTGACCTCGCGTGCCCCTTCCTCCGCAGCGGCCTTCTACTTCCTCGGCAGAAGCCATGCTGCAAAGGGCGAACGGGACATCGCCGAGACGAACCTGGTCAAGGCGAGTGAGCTG
Source organism: uncultured Thermodesulfobacteriota bacterium (assembly GCA_964479535.1). Lineage (GTDB taxonomy): Bacteria > Desulfobacterota > DSWW01 > DSWW01 > DSWW01 > S015-6. The sequence continues at coordinate 36,429 of CAYZMM010000010.1, read as the reverse complement.
AACCCGAAGCTCCTCCCGGTGAAGACCGCCCTGGCAAGACTGTACCTGAGGCAGAACGAAGGAAGCCTTGCCGAGCCTCTGCTGAAGGAAGCGATCGAAGGCGGGGACCAGAGCCTGACGACCCTCTGGCTCTATGGCCAGGCGCTCATGATGCAGAGGAAGTTCGAAGAGGCGAGGCCGGTGGTCGACCGGTTCATCCAGGCGGATCCGGACAATGCGGAAGGGTACTATCAGCTCGGCAGGCTCCTGCAGGCCTCGGGAAGACAGGACGAGGCGCTCGTGCAGTTCGAGAAGGCTGCGGAGTTGAACCCGGGGGCGACCCGAGCGCCGGCGATGGTTGCCGGTCTCCTCATGCGCGAGAAGGAGACCGAACGGGCGAAAGAGTGGCTGGAGACGTATCTGCCGCGCGTCGACGACAGGGCCGTCCTTCTCAACCTACTGGGCAGGATCTGGCTTTCCGAGAACGAGCCGGAAAAGGCGAAGCAGTGTTTCCGGGACTCCATCGACGAAAACCCGGACCTTCTCGACAGCTACCTGAGCCTCGCATCCGTGTACGCGAGGCAACAGGAGCAGGAAGAGGCGATCCAGCTCTACGAATCCCTGATGAAGAGGAAGCCGGACTCACCCTCGGTTCACATGCTCGTCGGCATGCTCTACGAGAGCATGGGGAAACTGGAAAAGGCGGCGGAGCGGTATGAGCAGGCGCTCGAGCTGAAGCCGGACTTCGGCCCCGCCGCGAACAACCTGGCGTGGTACTACGCGGAGCACGGAGACGATCTGGGCCGTGCCCTCATGCTGGCGGAAAGGGCAAGGGGGAAGCTTCCGGAAAGCCCATACGTGGCCGACACGCTCGGTTGGATCTACGAGCGAAAGGGGCTTCACTACAAGGCACGGCTGTTGCTGGAAGAGAGCCGCAACGCGCTTCCCGCCAACCCCACCGTGCTCTATCACCTGGGGGTGTGCTACACATCGCTGGAAGAGCAGGAGAAGGCTCGCGAGGTGCTGGCAGAGGCGCTGCGCCTCGAGCCGGGATTTCCGGAGGCCGGCGCGGCGAAGTCCCTGCTCGAGCGGATCGAGAAGGAAGAGAGCTGAGGGGGGAGCTGCGAGGCGGCGGCTAGCTGCTCACTCGCCTCCTGGCATGGGTCCTCTTGTCCAGTACCTTTGAGAAAGCGGCGATTCCAAGCAGCCCCGAACCGAGCAGCAGCATGGTCCCGGGCTCGGGACTCGGCACGGAACCGGATTCGGCGTTCAGCACCGCTGATTTGAAGATGTAGTCACCCAATAGGGTCGAAAGGGTGCAGTCAACCGTCCCGGTTTCGCTCAGTACCATCAGGGAGCCGAGAATCAGGGTCGTTTCCCCGCTGTTCACTTCCCAGATGAAGACATTCTCCCCGACGTCGAGGCGGGCAACCTCGAAGAAGTCGAACCATCCCCCGTCGTCTTCCAGGTTCAGTGTAACTTCTGCAGAAACGATGCTCTCCGCTTCCGGATCGAACCCGTCTTCCCGGATGTCGAAGGTCCAGGACCACACATCCTGATCGAGGATACGAAGGGACTCCTGTATCAGGCTGCCGGGCTCGTAGGTGTCGGTGTAGGGCACGGCAAGAGCCTGCCCTGAAAAGACAACCAAGGCCAGAGCCACCACACCCAGAAAGACCTGCCGACGTCTCATGTCCCCTCCCCTCTGCGAATCCGGAGATCCGTTTGATTCTGAGTCGAAGAAACAACTCAGCTTATAACGTTAAGTGCTATCAATGTTACTCTACAACACTACTTTTCTCTCAACAGAGAGCCGGAGGGTGCAACTCCAGTGCCAGGGACGGGCTTCCTAAAAGACCACATTCACTGTTATGAGTAATCGATTAAAAAAACGACAAAAACTTGGAGGAGTCCTGTAAGGTTGTGCTGCGGTTCGGGAAGGCGCTTGAAGCAGAAAGGGCAAACGGGTGCCCAGAATGGGAAAAAGAATTCCTATGGCTTTTGCAGATTGGTTTGACTTCCTCAGCCCTGGTTCGGGCCTGTCTTCTTCCTTCCTCGAGCGGCCACGGCCACGAGCCCGACGCCGAGCAGGAAGACCGTACCCGGTTCCGGCACCGGGGCCGAACCTTCCACAACGTCGTTGCCGCAGCTCACTGCGTAGTGATACCCAAGAGAATGGATGTCGGTCAGGTCGAAGTCGGGCCCGGCGAGGGCTTGTACCGAAATCCGGAGGAAGTCCATCTCATCGCTGATGTACCAGCTTCCCTCGTCGGTGAGGAGCACCCCCTGCCCCCCTTCCTGGTTGTACTGGACTTCCTGATCTCCCCGGTAGATGTAGCGGGACCCATCCGTCTTTTCGTCGGAGGTGAGGATGTCGTTCTCGTACTGTGCGCTGTTTGCCGGGTCCAGCCGATAGAGCGAGACCTCCCCGCTTTCCCCCCCCTTGTTGCCGAGGGCGGCAACGATCTCCCAGTCCTCCCCGCCGTTGTGCATGCTGTCCTGGTCGGTGGGGTCGACCATGTTCAGCCCGTCGATGCTGAGAAAGAGATCGCCGAGTTCGGTGTCATACTGGCCTAGGTTGTCGAAGTAGGCCGAGTATACGTCCACCACCAGATGGTTTCCGACCAGATTGACCTCCAGCCGGTCGATGTCGAAGAGGTGGTCCTCGCCGATCACGTCGACGTGAGGGTAGTTCCGCGTCGGATCGGCGCCGATGTAATGGTCGGAAATCGTCAGGGCGAGGGCGCTCCCTGCCCAGCCGATGACGACCAAGGATGTGGCGAGCACGAGCATGGCGATCTTCTTCATCCGTACGCATCTCCCAGATTATGTTATTCGTTAACACTTCTTTTCATTAGATACGACAAAAGCTTTGCAACTTTAGTGCCAATAAAACCATCGTTATTCATCATGCCCCTCCCAGCGAAAAGCTACTTGAAATCATTGAAAAATATAAGAACACCGATTTCATGCAGAATGCACTATGCGGCGAACAACCGAGGCCGGGAGAGAATTCAGTGCCCACATGAAGAAAAAGAATTCCCTGCACGCTTCCCTCTTGACTTTCACCTTTTTTTCACCTACCGTGACGAATACACCCGAAACAACGGCAACACGTTGCGAGCCGAAGGCAGCGTCGAAGAATGCGAGCGAAGCGTGGCAGCCTCCCGGCTCAATGTGCTGAAGGCTTCGCGGATGACAGAAGGAGCACGGAACCATGCTGACCCACAGGCAGAAGGAGGTCTACGCCTTTCTCAAGGCCTACATCGACCGCCACGGGGTGGCCCCGACGTACGAGGAGATCCGGCGCCACTTCGGCTTCCGGTCCTACAACGCGGTGTTCAAGCACCTCAAGCAGCTCGAAGCCCGGGGCTACCTGACGAGCCGCTGGAAAAACAGGAAGCAGGCCTTCTCGCTCCGGGAGCCGGTGCGGGCTTCGGTGGCCACGACACAGCTGCCCCTGCTCGGGCGCGTGGCTGCCGGAGAGCCCATCGAGGCCCTGGAGGACCGGGACACGATCGAGGTCCCGGAGAGCTTCCTCGGCACGGGGGAACACTTTGCCCTGCGGGTTAGGGGCGATTCGATGATCGGGGACGGGATCCACGACGGGGATCTGATCCTCTTGCGCAAGCAGGAGGACGCGGAAAACGGACAGACCGTTGTGGCCCTGATCGACGGGGAGGCCACGGTCAAGCGGCTCTACCGGAAAGGGGCTTCCGTGGAACTCCACCCCGCGAATTCGAGCATGCAGCCGCTGGTTGTCGAGGCAAGCAAGGTCACCGTCCAGGGCGTGGTCGTCGGGCTGATACGCAAGTATCCGGCTTGAGGGGCTTCCCCCCGGCAAGCCGAGGGATGCCCACCTGCGAGGCTGTGTCGTATTCCGTCATCCCGGCCCGTGTGCGGAGCGCGTGAGAGCCGGGATCCAGCAGTGTGCATCCGTAACAGCCCCAAGTACGGGGTGCGGGGACTGGATTCCGGATGTCGCCTGCTTCGCAGGCTCCTCCGGAATGACATAGCAAAGGCCTCGGCACCGGGGAATCACACCGTCCGCCTGCGCGGGCATGAAGACGATATGCAACGAGAAATTCTTTTCCTCGAGGTGCCCTCTTTTCCGGTTGCGGTGAAGCTGCTGCGCAACCCCTCCCTTCAGGGGAGACCGGTGGCGATCTGCACGGCCGGTCCGGGGCGAGCCGTCCTGCAGGCGGTCTCGCCGGAGGCCCGCCGGGAAGGCCTGTTCAAGGGGATGCTCCGGCAGGAGGCCCTGCGAACCTGTCCGGAGGTGAGGCTCCTGCCGCCCGATCCTGAACGCTGCACGCGGGTCACCAGGCTCCTTTTCGGCCTGCTGGGCGCCTACACGCCCCTGGTCGAGCCGAGCCGGGCCGGCTCCCTCTTTCTGGATCTTTCCGGCACCCGCCGCCTCTTCGGCCCTGCCCGGGACCTGGCCTGGAAGGTGCGCAAGGAGATAGGGGAGCGTGTCGGGCTCGAGCCCCGGTTCGGCCTGGCGGCCAACAAGCTTCTGAGCCGCATCGCAACACGGGTGACCCCGGAGAGCAGCCTGTGCGACGTTTTTCCGGGTGGGGAGAGGCATTTTCTCGAGCCCCTGGATGTCACGGTTCTGCCGGCCCTTCGCACCCCCGCCTGCACCGAAAGGGTGCACGAACTCAACATCGAGAGGGTATTGCACCTGCTGCCCATCCAGCTGCCTGCCCTGCAGCTCGCCTTCGGCCGTCACGGCCTGGCCCTCTACCGCCAGGCCCGGGGACTGGACCTCTCCCCGGTCAGGCCCCCTGCCCGCGTCCCCCGCATCACGGCGGAAGAAACCTTGCCGGAGGAAAGCAACGAGGATGTCCTCCTGCTTGCCGTGCTCCAGGGCCTTGCCGAGGAGGCCGGCCGGCGGCTCAGGCAAATGAAGGCAACCGCCGGCCGGATGGAGATCGAGATCCAGTATGCGGACACGGTGCTGACCCGGCGCGCCTGCCGGCTTCGGCCGCCGGTCTGTCTCGACACGCCGCTGTTCGAGTGTGCGTATCGCCTGCTGGAACTCGCTTCCAACCGGAGGGTCCGGATCCGCAGGGTCACGATCCATTGCACGCAGATCACCGTTCAGCCTCGTCAGGCCACGCTGTTTCCGGATGACGCTCTCTTCTCCCTTGCCTGGAAAGAAGAGGCTCTGCAGCACGCGCTGGACGAGATTCGGAGCCGGTTCGGGACTAAGGCAATAGGGAGGGGCGGACGATAAGATGAGAAGGTCGATCACACGTTGAGAGGAAACAAGATGGCGACTGTAAAGAGCACGAACGTCACATGGCACCGGCCGCTGGTCATGCAAGCGGATCGTGACACACGGAACGGCTACAAGGGCGTGGTGTTGTGGTTCACGGGGCTTCCCAGTTCAGGGAAGTCGACCGTGGCCCACCAGCTCGAGAGAAGCCTTTTCGACAGGGGATGCAACGCATATGTGCTGGACGGGGACAACATCCGACATCGGCTCAACAAGGATCTCAGCTTTTCCCCGGATGACCGCACGGAGAACATCCGCCGGATCGGCGAGGTGGCGAACCTCTTCGCGGATGCAGGGGTCATCGTCATCGCAGCCTTCATCTCCCCCTACCGTGAGGATCGGGATCAGGCACGGGCTTTGAATGCGCCGGGAAGGTTCTACGAGGTCTACTGCAAATGCTCTCTCTCCGCATGTGAGCAGAGGGATCCGAAGGGGCTGTACCGGCGGGCCCGCCAAGGGGCTGTGAAGGATTTTACCGGCGTCAGCGCTCCCTACGAGGAACCTCAAAATCCGGAAATCCTCATCGAGACCCACGAAAATAGCCTGGAGGAATGCGTCGAACGGATCCTCGGCTATCTGGAAGATCACGAGATCATCCCCGTCTCTGCCGGCCGGTAGAGTCTTGAAAAGGAAAGCGGCCATTCAAAGCTTTGTTCCCCTCGCCTGTCATTCGGCCTACAGCCTGCTCTGGGGGACGGTCTCGGTGGAGGTGCTCTGCGGGCGGGCAAAGGAGGCGGGGGTCTCTGCCCTGGCCCTGACGGACCGGAACGGGCTCTACGGGGTCCTTCCGTTCTGGGAGGCGGCCCGGAGTGCCGGCATCCGGCCCATTCTGGGCGCTCACCTGCCGGACGCGCCCTCCCCGGCCTTCCTGCTTGCGGAGGACCATCGGGGGTATCGGCGGTTGGGGAGGGTGCTGACGGGGTACCACGGGGTGCGCACTCGCTCGCACCCTAGCTCTCTACCTCTACCTCTCCCTCACCCTAACCCTCTCCCTGAAGGGAGAGGGGACGCTTCGGTGCGGGGGGATTCCCGCTTTCGCGGGAATGACGGCGGGGGCGGGAATGACGGGGAGGGGTTTTCGTTGCTGGAGGTGCTGCAGCAGGACCGAAAGGGGCTGGTTGTGTTGAGCCCCTCTCTCGCCTTCGTGGACAGGCTCGCACGGGCGTCCGGGACGCACGACCTCTACATCGCTCTCTACCCCTTCGGGCCGCAGCGGGAGCGGGTCCGGTTCAGCCGGGAAACCGGCATCCCGCTGGCAGCGGTCACACCGGTCTACTTCCTCGACCGGGCCGATCACCATCTGCACAAGCTCCTCAGAGCCATTGATCTCTGCACCAAGCTGGACAGGGTTCCGGCCGGGGAGCTTGCCCCTACCTGGACCTTTTTCCAGTCCCCTGAGCAGTGGCGCGAGCGCTATCTCCACTGCCCCGAGGCCCTGGAGGGCATGCAGGAGGTGGCGGAGAAGTGCCGGATGGCGAGCCCCCCATGGGGGGAGTGGGTCTTTCCCGCCTTTGCCGGCCTGGGAGAGGGGCAGGCCTTCGCCTTGCTGGAGGAGAAGGCCCGAAAGGGCGCGGTCCGCCGCTACGGGGCCTGGAGCCGGGCCATCGAAGAGCGGCTCGGCCACGAGCTGGGGATCATCCGGGCCAAGGGGTTTGCCTCCTACTTCCTCGTGGTCGAGGACATCGTGAGCCGGTTTCCCATCACCTGCGGCCGGGGCTCGGCCGCGGCCAGCCTGGTCTCGTACTGCCTGGGCATCACCCACGTGGACCCTCTCCGGCACAACCTCTTCTTCGAGCGCTTCCTCAACATGGGCCGGAACGAGCCGCCGGACATCGACGTGGACTTTCCCTGGGACGAGCGGGACGCGGTCCTGAGCTACGTCCTCGACAAGTACGGCCCGGAACGGTGCGCCATGGTGGCCAACCACGTGGGCTTCCGCATGCGGGGCGCGGTCCGGGAGGTGGCCAAGGTGTACGGGATCCCGGAAGAGGAGATCCAGGAGGTTTCCGACGACCTGAGCCACCTCCGGAAGTTTCTCCGGGCTCCCCGTACCAGAGGGTCTTCTTCCAGGGGGAACGGATCGCAGGGCAACCCCCTTCCGGAACCCTGGCCCTCGATCCTCCGATGGGCAGACCGGCTCAGAGGGGTGCCGCGGCACCTGTCGGTCCACTGCGGGGGCGTGGTCATCACACCGGACGCCCTGCCGGAGCGGGTGCCCATCGAGCAGGCCCCCAAGGGGGTGCCGATCCTCCAGTGGGAAAAGGACATCACCGAGGCGGCGGGGCTCGTGAAGATCGACCTCCTGGGGAACCGCTCCCTGGCCGTGGTGCGGGACACGCTGGCCTCCATCCAGGCGAACTACGGCATCCACCTCTCCTACGCTCAGCTGAACCCCCTCGAAGACGCAAAGACCCGGCGCATGCTGGCCCGGGGGGACACCGTGGGGGTCTTCTACGTGGAGAGCCCGGCCATGCGGCAGCTCCTGAAGAAGACCGGCAAGGGGGATTTCGAGCACCTGGTCGTGCAGTCGAGCATCATCCGTCCCGCGGCCAACGAGTTCATCCGGGAGTATGTGCGGCGGGACCGGGGAGGGACGTACGAGCCCCTGCACCCGATGCTGGCCGAGATCCTCCAGGAGACCCACGGCATCCTCTGCTACCAGGAGGACGTCTCCCGCGTGGCCATGGCCCTGGCCGGCTTCGACGCGGTCCAGGCGGACGAACTGCGCAAGATCCTCTCGAAGAAGCACAAGCGGGCAAGGCTTGCAGACTGCCGGGACCGGTTCTTCCAGGGCGCCCGGGCCCGGGGGGTGGCCCGGGAAGTGGTCGAGGAGGTCTGGCGGATGATCCTGAGCTTCCAGGGATACTCCTTCTGCAAGCCCCACTCTGCGAGCTATGCCCTGGTCTCGTTCAAGGCCTGTTACCTGCGGGCCCACTTCCCGGCCGAGTTCATGGCGGCGGTCATCTCCAACCAGGGCGGCTACTACACGACCATGGCCTACCTCTCCGAGGCCCGCCGGATGGGGCTCACGATCCTGCCCCCGGATGTGAACACGAGCGCCCTTCCCTACACCGGGCACGGGCGCAGCCTCCGGGTCGGGCTGATGCAGCTGAAAGGGGTGCAGCAGGCCTCGCTCGAAGCCCTGCTCGAGGAGCGTGCCCGGAGGGGGCCTTTCGGGTCCCTGGAGGAGATCCTCCGGCGGGCGGACCTGGACCCGGCCGACCTCCGGGTGCTCATCAAGGCGGGCTGCCTCGACGCGACCGCCCGGGGCCGCTCCCGGCCCGAGCTGCTCTGGGAGCTGCTGGCGTGGGAGGGGCAAAGAGAGGTGAAAGGTCAAAGGTCAAAGGTCAAAGAGCCCATCCCCCGTCATCCCCGCGGAAGCGGGGATCCAGGGGTGGTGGGGCGAAGGGGTTCGCCCCTGCTCTTCTCCGGTACGTTTGAGGCGCCCAGGGCCGGGCCCTACAGGCCCGAGCTCCGCCTTCGGCACGAGCTGGAAACCCTCGGCCTCCTCGTCTCCCGCCATCCCCTGGAACTCTACGGGCCCTGGGTTGCCCGGGCGAGGACCGTTCCGGCCGCCGACCTGCGCGAGCACGTGGGCAGGAAGGTCACGACGCTCGGCTGGTTCGTTACGGGCAAGACCGTTCTGACCCGCCGGGAGGAACCCATGGAATTCGTCAGCTTCGAGGACACGACCGCCCTCTATGAGACCACCTTCTTTCCCCGGGCCTACGCCCGGTTCTCCCGCATGCTGGCCTACCACCGGCCCTACCTGCTCCGGGGGCTCGTGGAAGAAGACTTCGGAGCCGTCTCGCTGACCGTCGAAGATGTGTCCCTCCTGGTCGGCAGGAGGCCGGGTCCCGGACGCCCTCACACGGAGCCTCGTGTGCTTGACGTATGCGAAATCAGCGACTAAAGCTACTCGTGAAGAATCTCGATAAGGAGCGGGCCAGGAAAGAGACGGTGAAGAGGGAGGGACCATGCGATTGTCGGTCGTCATCCCGGTGTACAACGAAGTGGGGCTGATCGGTGAGGTGCTCGCGAACGTACAAGCCGTACACCTCGAAGGGGTGGAGCAGGAGATCGTCATCGTAGACGATGGTTCATCGGATGGGACCCGGGAGTTCCTCGAGCGTCTCTGTTCGGCCAAGTCGAGGGCGACCGAGACGAACCACCCCTTCGTCGAGTCGGGCACGGAAATCGACGTCCACCCCATCCGGGTCTTCTTCCAGGAGAGGAATCAGGGGAAGGGCGCCGCCCTGCGCCGGGGGTTCAGGGAGGCCACGGGGGAGGTCATCATCGTCCAGGACGCAGACCTTGAATACGACCCGATGGAGTATCCGAAGCTGCTCGCACCCATCCGGGAAGGCGTGGCCGACGTGGTCTACGGATCCAGGTTTCTCGGGGGCCCGCACCGGGTGCTCTACTACTGGCACTATGTCGGCAACAGGATCCTGACGACCCTGTCCAACATGTTCACGAACATCAACCTCACGGACATGGAAACCTGCTACAAGATGTTCCGAAGAGAGGTCCTCGAGGGGATCCGCATCGAACAGAACCGCTTCGGGATCGAGCCGGAGATCACGGCCAAGGTCGCCAGGGCCAAGTGGCGGATCTACGAGGTGCCCATCTCCTATCACGGCCGAACCTATGCGGAAGGAAAGAAGATCGGCTGGAAGGACGGGTTCAAGGCCCTGTACTGCATCCTGCGGTACAGCCCGCTGTTTCTCTGACCCGGCCTGATTGGCATGCAGCTTGCTGATTACCGGGTCATGCAACGAGCAGTTGGTCTACGGGTACTTGGGAAAGGGTCCTCCCGATCCAGACTATTTTTAGGGAAATCAAGAAGTTAAGGGGTCAGCCGAGGGTGGTCACGCGAGCCCGAAGAATTACAGATCCGGGCGGTGAATTTCAAGATCGTTACATTTTTGACAGCCGGGGCTCAGCTTGCACCACCAGGATCGTCGGGCGGGATTGAAAAGGAGACAGCCGGTATGCAGACGAAACGAACCCTCCTTCTTGCAGTTGGGATGTTGTTGCTCCTTGCTCCCCTCGCCGAGGCAGGAACCGTCAGTTTTGAATGGGATGCGAATTCCGAGGCCGATCTGGCCGGCTACAAGCTCTACTACGGCAACAGCCCCAGGGCTCAGGGATCGTACACCCAGACCGTTTCGATCAACAACAAGAACGCAACCACCTGGCAGCTCTCCCTGCCGGACGGGGTTTACTACTTCGCCCTTACCGCCGTGGACGTGGTCGGGAATGAAAGCGGCTATTCGAACGAGGTGAGCGCCGAGATCTCCGACGTTCCTCCTCCCCCGGGGCAGCCGGGACGGCCGATTCTGATCCAGTAGGCCGGGGTCGCTCCTGCTCCACACTTCCACCCCTGGATCCCCGCGTTCGCGGGGATGACGACCTAAAACAGCATACCCGCTACTTGATGGGCGGTCTGTGGTGCGCCCAGGGGCGGGCCTGCTCGAAGGCGTGGGCCGCCTGAAAGACCGTTTCGTCCCGCTGCCGTCTGCCCGCGATCTGCAGGCCCACGGGCAGCCCGGCCCGGGTGAACCCGCACGGCACCGATGCGGCCGGGTGGCCGGACCAGTTGAAGAACCAGGTCAGGAGCCAGCCGCCGAAGGGGTCGATCTCGGTCCCGTCCACCTCGGTGGGACCGACGATGCCGACCGGGAAGGGCTCCACCGTGATGGTGGGCGACAGGATGAAGTCGTACCGGTCGAAGACGCCCCGCAGGGACTCGTACACGGCCGTTCTCACGTTCGAGACGGTCTGAAACTGCTCCAGGCCTATCCCGTGGTCGCCGCACAGGAAGAGATAGAACTCGGGCGACAGGTTCTCCTGCCACACGTCGTCCGGGAAGATCTTCCGCATGCCGGAGTAGTTCAGGTACCAGAAGTGTCCGAAGGCCCTGCCGTCGCCAGGAAGTTCCAGAGGGACCTCGTCCACGTGCGCGCCGAGTTCCTCGAAGGCCTTGGCCGCCTCCGTGGTGATGGCACGGATTTCCGGGTCCACGGGCAGGAGGCCGAAGTCCGGGGTCCAGGCGAACCGGCAGCCCTTCAGGTCCGCTTTCAGCGTATCCTCGTATCGGAAGGCGGGGCGGGGCAGCGTGTACGGATCCACGTCCGCAGGCCCGCTCATCACGTCCACCATCCGGGCCGCGTCCCGTACGTTCCGGGTCAGCGGCCCCTGGAAGACGGTGTCCATGAACCGGTTGAAGGGCATGTCGTTCGGAATGCGGCCGAGGGAGCACTTGATCCCGAAGAGGCCGGTGCAGCTCGCCGGGATGCGGATGGAGCCGCCGCCGTCGTTGCCGTGCCCGATCGGGGCGAGACCCGCGGCCACGGCGGCCGCGGTGCCGCCGCTCGAACCGCCCGGGGTGCGGTCCAGCCCCCACGGGTTGCGTGTCGCACCGAAGAGCGGGTTGTCCGTGGCTCCCTTGAAACCGAACTCCGGGGCGTTCGTCTTGCCGAGGATCACGGCGCCCGCCTCGCGAAGGCGCCTGACGTAGACGGCGTCCTCGGCCGGAACGAGGTCGGCGAAGAGCTTGCACCCCATGGTCTGCGGCATCCCGGCGACCGCGTCCAGGTCCTTGATGCAGACCGGGATCCCGTGGAGCGCGCCGGCGGGGCCGTCTCGGAGCCGTCCGCGGTCCAGCTCCTCGGCCCCCCTCCGTGCGCCCTCCGGGTCCAGGTGCGTAAAGGCATTCAGCTTCGGGTTCAAACGATCGATCCGGTCCAGAAAGGCATCCACCACCTCCCGTGCCGACACCTCTTTCTTCACCATCTTCTCGTGCAGGGCGTACGCCGGCTCGCAGCACAGGTCTTCCGCGTTCATGACAGTCCCTCTTCTCCAGGGTATTGCGAGCGAAGCGCGGCAATCCCCCAGTTCAATGTTTCCCCAGCCTTCCTGGATCCCCGCTTCGCGGAGGTGACGCCTCGCGTGCTGCGGGATTCCTTCTGGCTGAGGTTCTTCATTTGTCTTCCAGCTTTCGCAGCAGGCCCGCGTAGCCGTTCTGCAGCCTCTCCTCGACCTGTTCCTTTCCGCCCCGGTCGTAGTCCCGGAACAGGTCCATGGGGATTTCCACCTTTTCCTGCTCATCGGAGAGCACCAGGACGAAGTCCACGGTGAAGTTGCCGTGGTTCTTCCGGTACTCCTTGAGCTCCAGGTGGGGGTTGAGCTTCTGAAGGGCACGTTTCACTTCATCGATGTGATACAGCTGATCGTCCATCTATGTTCCTCTCCCTTGGTCGGTGGTCTCTTTGCCCGGAGGTTGCTTCAGTCGCTTTCGCTCCCTCGCAATCTCCACTTCGTTACATCCTTGTCGCCTTCGATTCCGGTACATGCACCCGAGGGGTGGGAAGGCAGGGCCTTTCGCCTTTCTCCTTTTACCTTTCGCCTATCTTTTCTGCTCTTCCTGCCTGAGCCATGTGAGGACCCGCTTCATGTCGTCCGGCATCGGTGCCTCGAGTTCGAGGCGGGACCCTCCGGCCGGGTCGTCGACCCCGAGGAAGGACGCATGGAGCATCTGCCTGGGGACGGCGCGGAAAAGGGCCTCGGGGCACTTATCCGGTCCGTAGACGATGTCGCCCAGCACGGGGTGCCCCGCCTGCGCCAGGTGTATCCTGATCTGATGCGTGCGTCCGGTCAAGGGTCTGGCCTCGAGGAGGGCGCATCCGGAGAAGGTCTCGAGCACCTCGAACGCGGTCTCCCCCCTGGGGCCCGGACGAGCATCCCTGGATCCGGAAGCGGGCCTCTTCGCCTGAACAGCCGATGCCTTTCGGAACCGCTTCTTTGCAGGCCTTCCTCTTGCCAGGGCGAGGTACCTCTTCTCCACGGCCTTTTGCCGGAACTGCTTCTCCAGAAGGGAGGCACTCCCCTCGTCTCTCGCCACGAGGAGCAGGCCGCTCGTATCCCGGTCGAGGCGGTGCACGAGTGCGAGCCTGTCCCGCCCGGGATTCCATCGGCCCGTCTTCCTGAGGAGTCCTTCCAGCTGAGGCAGGACCGTCTCTTCCGTGACCCCCTGGGTCCCGTACACGAGCAACCCCGGCGGCTTGTTCACGGCGATCAGCGCCCTGCCCTGCCAGAGGATGTCCTCTTCCTGGAGACGGACCCGCCGGCCCGCTTCGTGCGGGAAGACCTCGACCCACTGCCCCAGCTCGACCGGGGTGGAGGCCTTTGTCATGCGCCGGTTGTCCACGAAGACCCGGCCCCGGTCGATGAGCTCCTTGGCCGCCCGGACGCTCAACCCCTCCACCTGTTCGGCCACGCACCGGGACAGGCGAAGGCCTCGCGCAGAGGGATCCACCCGGAAGCGGATGGGCCCGGCACCTGGAGTCTCCTTCTCCCCCATCGCAGTCTCTTCCCGTGGAGTCTTGCGGAGACCGTCCCCTCCGGATCGGCCCGATATCAGATGATGGGCAGGTCCGGCCCACAGGGGGTACTCAGGGGCGTACTATCCGTCGCCCGTCTCCATCCGGTTTCGTTGCTTGATTCGCTCTTTCCAGTAATTCGGTCTCTGATGGAGATTGGCAACAGCTATGATCCGGACGGTTCCGGCTTGCGCCTGATAGATCAAGCCGTAGGGGACACGGTTTGTCAGACAGCGGCGGGTGTGTTTCGACAGTGAAGGCCACGCATCGGGATACTCGACGATTCGTGCAATGGCAGCATAGACTTCTTCTGCGAACTCAAGGCCAAGTCCAGGTTGTACCTTCTCATAGTATTCGACAGCTGGTTCGAGCTCTGCATCCGCATCAGGATGAAAGCAGAACCTCATCTCCGATGCTTTCGACGAATCCGAGAAAACACTTCGTTCCCTGGAATGAGGTCAACGTCGCCTCGCTCGATTTGGGAAACCCTCCGCTCTGCTTCCTCAGCCCACAGCCGGTCGATTTCCTCTTGAATGGGTAGGTTCAGACTCATCAGAAGCTTCTGAATCAAGCCAATCCGCTCTTCGGAGGGAAGCGAAAGTGCTTCCTCGTAGACTCTGTTTTCAGCATCAGACATGCTTCATGGCCTCCTGTGGCTATTAGATCATACAAGCCAGACCGTGACAAACTGCCTTCAACCGTACGAATGATCCGAAGGGTCGGCGGCGAAGTAGACGGAGCCGTTGCAGGCTTCCTTGCGGAGCCGGCCGTGGGCGTCCAGGTCGGCCACGTACTTCTCCGCCTCGGAAGGGGGCATGCCGAGGCCCACGGCGATGTCCTGGATGGTGCACGGCCTTCGCTCGAGGAGCCGGAGGATCTCTTCCCGGCCCGCCTTGGGCAGGACGTGCCGGGCAGCGAGGGGCGGGACGGCCACGGTCGGGACGTCGAAGAGCCTTTCAAAGGCCTTCAACGTCTCTGCGGGGACCGGGTCTGCGAAGTCCGTGGGCGCGGGGCGGGTCACGGTCATCAGCTGGACGAGGTCCGGACGAATGGGCCGGGCCAGGTCCGCCATCTTCCTCACCTCCCCCTCCATGCCGGTGATCCCGGAGAGCAGGAAGACCTCCAGCCAGAGTCTGCCCGGGTAGACCTCTACCCATTGCCCCTGCTCGACCGGGGTGGAGGCCTTTGTAATGCGCCGGTTGTCCACGAAGACCCGGCCCCGGTCGACGAGTTCCTTGGCCGCCCGAACGCTCAATCCCTCCACCTGTTCGGCCACACACCGGGACAGGCGATGGCCCTTCGCAGAAGGGTCGACCCGGAAGCGGATGGGCCTGGGAGCGAAGATGTCGTGTTCCCCCACGGAATTCTCTCGAGCACGCATCCGGAACATGTTTCACCCTCCCGGGGGTGGTTTCAAGAGGCAGAAGCGCTTTTGTCATGTCCCAACGTTGATCCGTTTTTGTTGTTGACACAGGCCCTTGTGAGGGACAAACTTAGAACGAATCTATTGAACAGGCCGGAAGGCCCTGCAAAGGAGCCGCATAGTGACTGAAATCATCTTTCTCGTTGAAGAGGCGTCAGAGGGAGGGTACGTTGCGCGTGGGGTCGGGGCGTCGATCATTACCGAAGCGGATGATGTCCCCACTCTCCAGGAGCAGGTTCGTGATGCGGTCCGCTGTCATTTCGACGAAGGGCAGGCACCCAAGGTGATCCGGCTGCACTTCGTTCGCGAGGAAGTGATCGCCGTATGAGCAAACTCCCTCGCGACCTCACTTCGGAAGACCTCTGCAGGGCACTGAAATCTCTTGGCTACGAGATCACCCGCCAGACTGGGAGCCATATGCGGCTCACGACCCGGGAGGATGGTGAGCACCACGTTACGATTCCCCGTCAAAGTCCTTTACGGGTGGGAACAGTCGCCGCCATACTTTCGGAAGTGGCAACCCATCTCCGAACAACCCGACGGGAACTCCAGGAACGGCTGTTCGGGAAGTGACTGTCGCATTGTCTGATGAGTGCGCAGAGAGAAGCCTGGAGATTGCCGCGTCGCTTCGCTCCTCGCAATATCCCCGATTCAGGATGATGTTTCAGCTAGGGTCGGCGGCGAAGTAGACGGAGCCGTTGCAGGCTTCCTTGCGGAGCCGGCCGTGGGCGTCCAGGTCGGCCACGTACTTCTCCGCCTCGGAAGGGGGCATGCCGAGGCCCACGGCGATGTCCTGGATGGTGCACGGCCTTCGCTCGAGGAGCCGGAGGATCTCTTCCCGGCCCGCATCGGACAGGACGTGCCGGGCAGCGGGGGAGAGGGGCGGGACGGCCACGGTCGGGACGTCGAAGAGCCGTTCAAAGGCCTTGAGCGTCTCCGCGGGGACCGGGTCTGCGAAGTCCGTGGGCGCCGGGCGGGTCACGGTCATCAGCTGGACGAGGTCCGGACGAATGGACCGGGCCAGGTCCGCCATCTTCCTCACCTCCCCCTCCATGCCGGTGATCCCGGAGAGCAGGAAGACCTCCAGCCAGAGCCTGCCCCGATACACCTCCCGGAACCGGGTCAGCCCTTGCAGGATCCGGTCGAAGTCCAGGTCCGGATGAGGCCGGTTCACGTGGCGGAACAGGGCCCTGTCCGGGGCGTCCAGGGAGGGGACGACCAGGTCCGCTTCCAGCAGGGCGTCCCGGACGTCCTGCTGCCACAGCAGGGAGCCGTTGGTGAGGACCGCCACCGGGGTCGGGCTCAGCCGCTTGCACTCCCGGATGAGCTCGCCGATCCGGCTGTGCAGGGTCGGCTCCCCGGAGCCGGAGAAGGTGATGGAGTCGACTCCCTCGAGAGAGGGAACCTTGTCGCGGACTTCCTGCAGGATGCTCTCGAAGGGGACCCACTCTCTGCGCTCGAGGGTGCGTTCCGTGGTGGGGCCGAGCTGGCAGTAGATGCAGTCGTAGGTGCAGGTCTTGAAGGGGACCAGGTCGATCCCGAGGGAACGGCCCAGCCTGCGCGATGCCACGGGGCCGAAGATGTGGTGCTTCATGGATCCTCCTTCATCCCAGGGCGTACTGAACGTGGCGCCAGACCGACTTGATCTCCTCGGTGATCGCCCCTCCCGTGTACTCCACGACACTGGTCCGGACGAGCTGGGCCTTGGTGACGGCCTTGTCGTAGCGGACCCTTCCCGCCACCTTCACGCCCTGCTCGAGGGCGTTCCGCTCCATCTCCTCGGCGACCGCGGGATAGAGGTCCCACTTGTTGACGCAGAGCATGGCGGGAATCCCGAAATGGCGGGTCAGGTCCGCGACCCGCTCCATGTCGTGCTTTCCGGACAGGGTGGGCTCGGTGACGACCAGGACTAGGTCCGCGCCGGTGATGGAGGCGATGACCGGACAGCCGATGCCGGGGGAGCCGTCCACGATCACCAGGTCCCGATCCTCCTCCTCGGCGATCCTCTTCGCCTGGCTCCGCACGAGGGTGACCAGCTTTCCGGAGTTCTCTTCGGCGATGCCGAGCCGTGCGTGCACCATCGGCCCGTACCGCGTCTTCGAGATGAACCATCGTCCGTTGACCGCGTCCTCGAACAGGATCGCCTCTTCCGGGCAGTTCCAGACGCAGACCCCGCAGCCCTCGCAGTCCACCGGGTCGATGGAGAAGGTCTCCCCTTCCGTAACGGCATCGAACCGGCAGACTTCCCTGCACGTGCCGCAGGCGGTGCATTTGTCGGCCAGGATGCGTGCGATCTTCCCTCCGCTGAAGTCCTCGGCGTGCTCGACCGTGGGGTCCAGTACGAGGTGCAGGTCGGCTGCGTCCACGTCACAGTCGGCCAAAACCTTGTTCTTCGCCAGAGCGGCGAAGGAGGCGACGATGCTCGTCTTCCCTGTCCCCCCTTTTCCACTGACTACGACCAGTTCTTTCACGTCCGTCCCCTTTCCAGGATTCTGTCCAGGAGATCCTGGAAGATCTCCCTGTACTCGGGCAGTGCGCGCACGGCGATGTCGCCGCGTGCATAAGCTTCGGCCACCTTCCGGTCGTCCGGGATCTCCTTGAGGACCTCGATCCGTTCCTCTGCGCAATAGCGAACCACGCCTTCGTCCCCCAGATCGGCCCGGTTGATCACGACCCCGAAGGGCTTGGAAAGCTCCCGGAGCATCTCCACGGCGAGGCGCAGATCGTTCAGGCCGAAAGGCGTGGGTTCGGTCACGAGCAGGACGTAGTGCGCGTCCCGGACGGTCTGGATCACCGGGCAGGAGGTTCCCGGGGGGGCGTCGAAGACCTGAAGGTCCACTTCCGGGGCCCTCTCCTTGACCGCCTTGATCAGGGGCGGGGCCATCGCCTCCCCGATCCGGAGGCGACCCTGCACGAAGTCCACGGCGTCCAGGGCCCGGCCCGTCTCCACGACCCCGATCTCCCGGGCCCCCTGCTCGATCGCGTCCTCGGGGCACACGAGCCAGCAGCCGCCGCAGCTGTGGCAGAGTTCCGGAAAGGTGAGCACCTTCTTGTTGATCACCACGATGGCGCTGTACACGCAGACCTCGCCGCACTTCCCGCAGCCGGTGCAGCGCTCCTCGATCACCTTCGGGACCGAAAGGAAGCAGGGGTCGCTCGTCTCGATGTGGGGACGCAGGAAGAGGTGGCCGTTCGGCTCCTCCACGTCGCAGTCCCCGTAGACCACCCGCCGGCCGGACTCGCCGGCCTGAACGACGAGGTTGGTGGCGACCGTGGTCTTGCCGGTGCCCCCTTTTCCGCTGGCAACGGCGATCCTGATGGTTCCGTTCCGTTCCTGTCCGCTCACGATGTGTGCACCTCTTCGTCTCGAACTCCGTGGAAACCTCCAAGAAGAGCAAAGTCCGTGCCGGGACGGATCCTTGTATGCGAAAGAGGATAAAGGGTTGAAAGCAATAGGATTACGTGAGCAGGGGGCACCGGGTCGCAACAGGAAGGCGTTGCATTTTGCACTTGACCGGGCCTCAAGATGCAACGCCCTCCCAGGAGCACGCCACGCCTTCGGAGTTCGGGGACAGCCACCGAACTCCCGTCATTCCCGCAGGCAGGGGAGTTCGGTGGCTGTCCCCGAACTCCCGTCATTCCCGCAGGCAGGGGAGTTCGGTGGCTGTCCCCGAACTCCCGAGGCTCCGGCAGGGTGCCCGGTGCTTGCGGTTCCGTGGGATCTGCCTCCTGCCTCACCGGCTTTCCCTGCGGCGGTAGCGGGCGTACTCCATGAGACGCGCCATCACCCGGACCGCGCGCTCCGGGGTTGGGTATAGGCTCAGGCCCTCC
The DNA here is from genome assembly GCA_964479535.1 of uncultured Thermodesulfobacteriota bacterium. Taxonomy (GTDB): domain Bacteria; phylum Desulfobacterota; class DSWW01; order DSWW01; family DSWW01; genus S015-6. The sequence continues at coordinate 17,531 of CAYZMM010000010.1, read as the reverse complement.
TTCCTCAGGAGGGCGTCGAGCCTGGGCGTGGGATCTCTGCCGATGACGGTAACCACAGGCTTCTTCAGGTCCCGCATCAGGGCGAGCATGCCGTAGAGCACTTCCTCTTTGGCCTTCTGCTCCCGCTCCTCCAGGTCCTGGAGGGCGGCCTGGTCGATGCCGGTGGCCCGCTGAAAGGCGGGCTTGCGCATGAAGGAGGTGGCGCGCTCGGTGAACGCGCCGAGGGCGATCACCCCGTCCACGTTCGGGTCCTTCATCAGGATCTCGAGGCAGTTCAGGTAGACGCCGATGTCCGGTACGGCCACGAGGTCGATCGGGTTGCCGCGGCTCCAGTAGGGGGGCAGGAGGCGGTCCAGGGCCTCGATCGTCTGCGGGGCGAGCACCGGCACCGTGAGGCCCATGTCCTCGCACGCATCCGTCGTGATGACCCCCCAGCCGCCGCCGCGGGTGATGATCCCCACCCGGTCCCCCCTGGGCAGGGGCAGGCGGCCCAGGGACCTCGCGCAGTCGATGAAGGCCTCGGTGGTCCTCGCCTGGATCAGCCCGGCCTGCCGGAAGGAGGCATCGTACATGCCCCGCTTCCCGGCCAGAGCGCCGCTGTGGGAGGCGGCCGCCTTGAGGCCCGCCGGGGTCTTGCCTCCCTTGAAGACCACGACCGGCTTCTTGCGGGCCACCTCCGCCGCCGTCTCAAGGAAGTCCGCCTCTCCCTTGATGCTCTCCAGGTAGATCATGACCGTCCGGCAGTCCGGGTCCTCCCCGAAGTAGCGGATGTAGTCCTGGGTGGTCAGGTCCGCTTCGTTCCCGCTCGAGACGAAGTGGCGGAAGCCGGTCTTGAGCCGCTTGCCCCAGACGAGCATCTGCACCCCGATGTTGCCGCTCTGGGAAACGAAGCTGATCTCCCCCTTCAGCGGCTCCATCATGGCCATCATGCAGACGAGCGACAGGGGGGCGCTGAAGACCCCCATGGAATTCGGCCCCACGAGGTGGATGCCCGCCGCCCGCGCCGTCCTCTTGATCTCCTCCTCCCGCTTCTTTCCCTCCGCCCCCGCCTCCGAGAAGTCCGAGGTGATCACGAGCACCGTTCGAATCCCCTTCCGGCCGCAGTCCTCGATCAGCTTGGAGACGGTGGCCGCGGGGGTGACGATGCACGCCAGGTCCACCTCGCCGGGGATGTCGTTTACGTTCTTGTACGCCCGCAGGCCGAGGACCTCGTTGCTAGTGGGATTGACCGGATAGACCTGCCCCTCGAACTCGTTCGTCAGGACATTGGCCAGGATCATGCCTCCCCACTTGTTCAGCTTGTTCGTGGCGCCGATCAGGGCGACACGGCGGGGGGAGAAGAGGTGGTCCAGGCTCGATCGCCTCGTTTCCCAGGGCTGTTTCACGCTCTGCTCCTTGTTCGGTTCCTTCAGGTCGACGAATCCAGTGGGGGCAGGTGGATAAAGGAGAGTACGAAGTCGCCGGAAAGGAGGCACCCCGCCTCGAAGGAGGTGCCGACCGGGTGGCGCGCCCCGGCGGCCTTGAACAGCACGCCGGAAAAACGCTCCGTTTCTTCGCACCAGCGCAATTCCGCATCCCGGTAGCCCAGGTAGATCTGCTCGATCGGGTAGAAGGCCTTGAAGCCCGCCTCCTTGGCGGAGAAGATCATCTTGAGCCGGGCGTCCTTCTCTTCCGGCGCCTCCGCGAGCCAGGCCTGCTCGGCCTCCGTGCACACTCTCGTGGAGATCTTGAAGCTCACGGGCTGCCGAAGCGACTCCAGGTCGACCCCTACGCCGCAGGTCCGCTCGGTCCGGGCGACCACTGCGGCGGCCCTGTCCCCCTTGTGGGTGATCGCCCCCACGATGCCCTCGGGCCAGAGGGGTTCGCGGCTTTCGCCCTTGAGGACGGGCTGGGGGGTGACGCCCAGGACTTCGAAGGCGCGACGTGCCGCCAGGCGGCCGAGGAAGAACTCGACCCTGCGCTTCTCGGTTGCTTTGGGGCTCAGGCACTGAAGTTCGTCCGGGTGCGGCTCGTAGCCCCGCAGTTCGTCGGTGCACACACAGGCAAAGCCGAATTCCGGGGGAAAAGGAGACTGCATATTCAAGTTGTTGCTCCAGAGTGGGACGAGGGGGGCTTCCGTGGGGGATGCTGTAGGTTATCCTGCAGATGATATCGCTGCTTCTGCCTCCCTTGGCAGATCGATGAACACGAAATAGGATGTCGGATAGAGATAGTCCTCCCCTGACTCATCGATGACACGAATGTAACCCTCTTTCGCCGCTTCATCATCGTCGAGAACCTGGTAGATCTTTCGTGTCTCCAGATCCTCACAATCGTCATTCTTCAAGCATAGAACGAACCTTCTCTGTGACCTAGGTGCCATGTCTGTCAGTCCAGGAATCGTTTAATCTTGAACTTCTTACGGCCTATCCCGTGGGCTTCGTACCAATGAATCTCCGCCCGCCGGACAACACCCTCGGCAAGTCGTACGTGCGCTTCGCCTTTGAGCTTACGCCACCGCCCTTCTCCGTACTGGTGCCGCAACCTCATGATGTCACGAATCCTGCCGCCTACGGCAATCGTCTCGCCACGTTCGATCTCACCAATGATCTCAAAATGCATGATGAATTGTACTTCAACGCGTCCCAGCGATCAAGAAGATGTGTCCTTGAGGCCGGGATCGCTTCCCCCACCCCAGAGCCCAACCTGGATCCCCGCTTCCACGGGGAAGACGGCTTGCTTCAGTCCTTCTTGCCGCCGTTGATGACGCGCAGAGGGGGACGGGCCTTCGCGGTCCCCTTCTGCGGGGCCTCGGGGGCCGGGGCGTCTTCGTTCCGGACGGAGGGCTTCGGCTCTTCTGCCGGCTCGGGGCTCTTCCGGTCGGCTTCTTGCTCTGCCGCCCCTGAGGTGTCGGCCAGCATGTCGCGCAGGCGAACCGGCGTGTTCCCGGGCCAGAGGTAGCCTTCGCCGGTCCGGGGGTTGTAGACGGCCCAGAGGCTGTCGTAGGGGAGCCAGCAGAGGAACGGCACGCCGCCGAAGAGCAGCTCCGCCTCAATCCCTTCCGGCATTGTGCTGATGGGACGCCGGAAGTTCAGGTTCAGGACGAGACGGAGGTCTTCTTTGCCCTTGTGGTTGTCCGGCACCTGGACTGCGGGGTGCCGGCTGTCCAGGCAGACCATGGTGTCGCCCTTGGAGAGCATCTCTTCGACGACTTCGCTTTTGTCTCGGGGTGCCATATCGTGCGTCTCAACGTGTCCGGCGGATGTCGCCTGCTCCCGCGGCCCCCCTCCTGGATCCCCGCTTTCGCGGGGATGACGGCTTCTTCGGGGATGACCGCTTCTGAGCGCATTACGGCTCTGGTGCCGGGGGGTTGCCGCGTCGCCTTCGGCTCCTCGCAATTTCCCTGGGGATCGAAGACTGCGAGCGAAGCGTGGCAGCCTCCCGGCTCAATAGGTCAAAGAACTCCGCCACCACCTGACGGCCCCCCATCTTGGGCCGAGCATTCGGCCCTTTCGCCTTTCGCCTTTGCCCTTTCCCCTTTCGCCTTTGCCCTTTCGCCTTTCGCCTTTGCCCTTTCCCCTTTCCCCTTTGCCCTTTCGCCCTTCGCCTTTCACCTTTCCCCCTTCGCCTTTGCCCTTTCGCCCTTCGCCTTCTTCTTCTTCACGCGAACCTTACCACGGGCGGAGGGGGGTGCAAAGACCTGCCCTTCCAGGGTCTTGCGGAGGTGGGCGATCGTGTGCGACCGGACGGACCGGTCCCGGATCAGGTCGCGGGGGAGGCCTTCGGCCATGATGCGGCCGCCCTTGTCTCCGCCTTCGGGGCCGAGGTCGATGATGTAGTCCGCCTGAAAGATCATCTCCGGGTTGTGTTCGATGATGATCACCGTGTTTCCGCCGTCCACCAGGTCGTGGATCACGCCCATCAGGGCCTGGATGTCCGAGAGGTGGAGCCCGGTGGTCGGCTCGTCCAGGATGTACAGCGTTTCGTGGTTCGACCCCCGACAGAGTTCCTCGGACAGCTTCAGCCGCTGGGTCTCGCCGCCCGAGAGCGTGTTGGTCGGCTGTCCGAGGGTGAGGTAGCCGAGGCCGATGTCCTTCATGATCTTCAGGGAACGGACGAGGCGGGGGTGGTCGGCGAAGAAATCGTGCGCTTCGGTGACGGTCATGTTCAGCACGTCGGCGATGTTCTTGCCTCTGTAGGCAACCGCCAGGGTCTCGTCGTTGTACCTCGACCCGTTGCACAGATCGCACCGGACGAACACGTCGGGCAGGAAACTCATCTCCATTCGGATCTGTCCCTGCCCCTCGCACCGTTCGCAGCGCCCGCCCTTCAGGTTGAAGGAGAAGCGGCCCGGGGAATAGCCGCGGGCCCTGGCGTCCGGAAGCATGGCGAAGAGCTTGCGCATCTCGTCGAAGATGCCCACGTAGGTGGAAGGGACCGAACGGGGCGTCTTGCCGATCGGCGCCGAGTCCACCTCCAGGACGCGGCGGATCGTCTTCCAGCCGGAAAGCCGCCGGTGTTTTCCCGGCCTGCACCGCGCCCGCTGGATCTTCTGCCGCAGGGCCTTGTAGAGCACCTGCCGGACGAGGGTACTCTTGCCGGACCCGGAAACGCCCGTCACACAGGTCAGCCGGCCCAGGGGGATGCGTACGTCGATCCCCTTCAGGTTGTTCTCCGTCGCCCCGGACAGGAGCCCGTACTTCACCCCGTTCAGGGGCCGGCGCGGCTCCAGGCCCTGGTGGGCGCTTCCCCGGCGGAGATAGGAGGCGGTCAGGGACCTGTCGGAGGCGAGCACCGAGGCGAGGGGCCCTACGGCCACCACTTCGCCGCCCTCGCTGCCGGCGCCCGGACCCAGGTCGACCACGAAGTCCGCACTCCGTATCGTCTCCTCGTCGTGCTCCACGATCAGGATGGAATTGCCCCGGTCCCGGAGCATCCTCAGGATGCCGAGGAGCCGTTCGTTGTCCTTCGGGTGCAGCCCGATGGTGGGCTCGTCCAGGATGTAGCAGAGCCCGCGCATGTGGGCGGTCAGCTGGGCCACCAGCCGGACCCTGCGCGCCTCGCCCTGGCTCAGCGTGTCGGCCGCCCTTCCCAGCCCGAGATACCCGAGCCCGATCTTGTCCATCAGCTCCAGCCGCTCTTCGAGTTCCTTGAAGATGGGCCGTGCGATCGTTTTCGCCCGATCGTCCAGTTCCAGGGTGTCGAGGAACTCCTTCAGCTTTCCGGGAGGCAGCGCGACGCAATCGGCGATGTTCCTGCCGTCCACCTTCACGGACAGGGCCCGTTTGCGCAGGCGGGTTCCGTGGCACTCCGGACAGGCTTCCCATTCCGGCCCCTCCGATCCCCCGTTGGAAGAGACGACCCCCAGCCCGTCGCACTCGCTGCAGGCCCCGTAGCGGCTGTTGAAGGAGAAGAACCGGGCGTCCGGCTCCGGAACGCCGATGCCGCACTTCCCGCAGAAGAGCCTTCGGCTGTAATACCGCTCCTCCCCGCCCTTGAGAGGCACCGCACAGAGATCCCCCTTCCCGATGCGAAGGGCCTCCTCGATCTTCTTTCTCAGGTAATCCTCCGACACGTGGCGGAGATCGATCTCCGCGATCACCGCATCGATGTCGTGTTCCTTGTACCGGTCCACGGCGAAGATGTTCCGCACGGCCACCATCTCGCCGTCGAGCCGGACATTGGAGACGCCGAGCTGCCCCAGCCTTCGGAGGAGCTCACGGTGGTGTCCCTTCTTGCCCTTCAAGACCGGGGCGAGCAGGCTGACCGCTTTTTTGCGGAAATGGGCGACCAGGTCCCGGTGGATCCCCTCTGCGGTCTGGTAGGCCAGCCGGTCCCCGCACTGCGTGCAGTGCGGGCTTCCGATCTTCGCGAAGAGGAGCCGCAGGTAGTGGTAGATTTCCGTCAGGGTTGCCACCGTGGAGCGTCTGCCGCCGCGGGAGAGCTTCTGCTCCACGGCGACCGTGGGCGGGACGCCCCGGATCCGGTCCACGTCCGGTTTCGCCATGGGCTGGATGTACTGGCGGGCATAGGCGGACAGGCTCTCCAGGAACCTTCGCTGCCCTTCGGCAAAGAGGATGTCGAAGGCGAGCGTGGACTTGCCCGACCCGCTGGGTCCGGTGACCACCACGATCCGATCCCGGGGAATCGAGAGGGAGATCTCCTTCAGGTTGTGCTCTCTCGCACGGTCGATGAAGATGCGGCCCGCCTGCCGGTCCGCGCCATCGCCCCGGGACGGCCCTCCCCGCCAGCGCCCGATCTCCCGGATCATCGAGCTCGGGGACGCGGAGAGATACTGCTTCAGGGCCTTGCCGGTATGGGATGCCCTCTTCCTTGCGATCTCCTCCGGCGGGCCCGCTGCGACCCGCCTTCCTCCGCCGTCGCCGCCTTCCGGCCCCAGGTCCAGGATGTGATCCGCGTGCTTGAGCATCTCCAGATTGTGCTCCACCACGACGATGGAGAGCCCGTTCTGGAGAAGCTTTTCAAAGGTCTTGAGCAGGAAACGGATGTCGTGGAGGTGCAGGCCGGTGGTCGGTTCGTCGAAGAGGAGCAGGGTGCGGGGCTTGCGGGAACGAAGGATGTGGGCGGAGAGCTTCAGTCGCTGGGCCTCTCCGCCCGAAAGGGTGTTCAGGGGCTGGCCGAGACGAAGGTACCCGAGACCGATGTCCGCGAGGACCCCGAGGGGTCTGCCCACCGCGGGGACCTTCTCGAAGAACGCCTGGCCCTGCTCCACGGTCATCTCCAGGACCTGCTGGATCGTCCTGCCGTTGTAGGTCACCTCCAGGATCTCCTTCCGGTAGCGGGCCCCGCCGCATTCCGGGCAGAGGACGAACACGTCCGCCAGGAACTGCATCTCCACCTTTTCGAACCCTTCCCCCTGGCAGGCCTCGCAGCGGCCCTTTCCCGAATTGAAGGAGAACGTGCCGGGCGTGTAGGACCGCAGGCGCGCGAGGGGCGTGGCGGCAAAGAGGGCGCGGATCCCGTCGAAGGCCTTGATGTAGGTCACCGGGTTCGCCCTCGGTGTGCTGCCGAGGGGAGAGGGGTCGACCAGGATCACGTCGTCGATCTTCTCGTGCCCCTCGATCGCCTTGTACCTGCCGGGCCGCTCGGTGCCCGTGCCCAGCTCCTTGGACAGCCCCTTGTAGAGGACCTCCCGGATCAGGGTCGACTTGCCCGATCCGCTCACCCCGGAAATGCAGACCAGCTGCTGGAGCGGGATCTCCACGGAGAGGTTCTTGAGGTTGTTCTCGGCCGCGCCGTGAACGAAGAGGACATCCCGGTCCTCTTTCAGGGGCGCGGCCCGCTCCTTCTTCTTCGAGCCCATCTCTTCGGAGAGACAGGATGCGGTCAGGGACGCGGCGCAGCCGGTGATTCCCTCGGGCCTGCCCTGGTAGACGATGTTCCCGCCCTGCTCCCCGGCCGAGGGGCCCATGTCGATGAGGTGGTCCGCGGCGAGGATGATCTCCGGGTCGTGCTCCACCACGAGGACCGTGTTTTCCCGGTCCCGGATCTCCCGGAGGATCTCCACGAGCCTTCTCGAGTCCCTTGCGTGCAGCCCGATGCTCGGCTCATCGAGGATGTAAAGGGTGTTGACCAGGGAGGAGCCGAGGGCCGTGGTGAGGTGCGCCCGCTCCACCTCGCCGCCGGAAAGGGTCCGTGACTGTCGGTCCAGGGTCAGGTAACCGAGGCCGATCTTCTCCAGGCAGGACAGCCGGGAGCGGATTTCGCGGAGAAGCGGCCCGGCCACTTCCTGCTGGAAGCGGGGAAGGGCGAGCGCGTCGAAGAAGGAGGAGGCCTCCCGGATGCTCATGGCGTAGACCCGGGCGATGTCCTTGTCCGCGATGCGGTACTGGAGCACGTCCTGACGGAAGCGCCTGCCTTCGCAGGCCCTGCAGGTGTCGTAACTCCTGTAGCGGGACAGGAGGACCCGGATGTGCATCTTGTAGGTTCTCGTCTCGAGCCACTCGAAGAATCCCCGGACGCCGTAGAAGCCCGGACACCCTTCGATGATCTTCCTTCGCTGGCCGGCCTTGAGATCCTCGAAGGGGACCTCCACCGGAATGCCCTCCCGGGAACAGAAGGCGAGCGCTTCGTGGTACGCCTCCCGGTAGGCATCCGTGTTCCAGGGCTTGATGGCCCCCTGCCGGAGGGAGAGCCGCTTGTCCGGGATGACCAGGTCCATGTCGACGCCGATGGTTCGCCCGAAGCCGTGGCAGGCATCACAGGCACCCAGGGGCGTGTTGAAGGAGAAGAGGTTGGGGGTCGGATCCCGGTAGGAAATGTCACACCACGGGCAGTGCACCTCCGAGCTGAAGGGCAGCCTCTGCTCCGCGGGCGTTCCCGGCTCCAGGACCAAGGTGATCCTGCCCTTGCCCATGCGGAAGGCCGCCTCGAGGGAGTCCACGATGCGCCGGACCTTGCCCCTTTCCAGGACGAGCCGGTCTGCCACGAGATCGAGGGTGCCCGGGAGGAGCTCGCCGAGGAGAGGCTCGGAAACCTCCTGGGATCGCCCCTCGTGATAGAGGCGGAAGTACCCGGAACGCCGGAGTCCGGTCTCGACCTCCGCAGGGGGGAGGGAGCCGTCGTGGCGCACGGGAAAGGTGATCAGCGCACGGGAGCCGCCGCGGCCCTCGGCCAGCTCTTCGGCAATCTGCTGGGGAGAGTCTCTGCGCACCTCCCGGCCGCACTCGCCGCAGTGGAGGGTGGATACCTTTGCAAAGAGGAGCTTCACGTACTCGGCCAGCTCGGTCAGGGTCGCCACCGTGGAGCGGGCGGTCTTGATCGGGTTGACCTGCCGGATGGCGATGGCGGGCGGGAGCCCCTCGACCCTGTCGATCTGGGGCCGGTCCAGCCGCTCCAGGAACTGACGGGCATAGGCGGAGAAGCTCTCCACGTAGCGGCGCTGCCCTTCGGAATAGAGGGTGTCGAAGGCGAGGCTCGACTTGCCCGACCCGCTGATCCCGGTCACGACGGTCAGCCGGTAGAGGGGGATCTCGAGATCGAGCCCCTTCAGGTTGTTCTGGCGCGCGCCCCATACGCGGATGACGGGTCTTGCCACGGTGTCGGACCTCGGTTCTCCGGGATGGCTTTCCAAAGGTGTTCCATAGGCGTCCGCAAAACGCCCCGTGCGGAAAATTTCCATGCTATCATCCCGGCGGGAAAAAGGCCACGGTGGGGTCAGGATCCGGAAGTCTTTGATTGGACGGGAGGAACTTTGGGACTTTGGGGACGTTGTTAAATTGATTAACTTCCGGACCGGAAGTTAATCAATTTAACAACGTCCCCTGTGCCGGTGTGCTGAGGGGTGCCCGCTTTCGCGGGCACGACGGCTAGGATTTTTCGACGAAGGCGTCGCGCAGGAGCTTGCTTTGCCGTTCGAAGGCCTGGCGCGGGTTCCGTGGGTCCTTCATCAGGGCGATTTCCTGGGTGAGGAGTCGGGCGAGGTTCAGGATGTGGGTGTCGAACTTCTTGCTCTCCCGCTTGTAGAGCGGGTGGTCCCGGTTCACGTAGATGACCGTCTCTTCGGAGAAGACTTCCGGGCCGTCTTCTCCGAAGCTGTCCACCACGCAGGAAACCCCGTAGTCGCCGAACCGCATCCGCTTGATCACCGCATTCGGGGAGAGTTCTCTCACCTTCGGCTTCCTCTTTCGTTTCTTCGGCCCCTTGGGCGGTGCCGGCTCCGGTGGTACCTCCTCTCCGTCCTTGCCCTTGCTGCGGTCCGCCTCCTTGGCCGCCCCGCCCACGCCCTGCCCCTCCCCGGCAAGGGGCAAGGCCCCGAAGGGGGAGAAGTCCGGGTTCAGGGCGAGAGCCCGGTACACCCTTTGCAGGGTCTCCTTGAGGGCGCGGCTCACGACCCTCTTCTCCTTCTTCGTGCTCAGGCTCTGCAGGGCCCGCTTCACCTCGTCCATGACCCGGCCCATGAGTTCGTCGAAGGCCCTGTACTCGTTCGAATCCCTCAGGAACCCGGTCCGGTCACTGGTGATGGGCAGGAAGTCCGCATGGATCTCCCCGCGGACACGGGCCATTGCCTTGCCCCAGGTCTCCATGCCGAACAGCTCTCTTCGGATCGTCGCCTGCTTCACCTTCACTTCGATCCCCAGATCGTCCTTCCTGGCGGCCGTCTCCGGCAGGATGACGATCTCGCCCGTGACGGGACCGTAGGGGGTGCCGTCGAGCACAGGGATGCGGTGCCCGGACAGGCTTCGGGGATAGATCCGGTTTCCGTTCAGCCTCACCTTGAAGTGGGGCGCCTTGAGCGGCGTCCCTTCGATGATCTTCGCCTCGATGTCCCGGGGCTCGAACCTTCGCAGGAGCCCGTTGAGCACGACGGTCGTGCCCTCCTCTTCGCGGGCCTCCGGCGGAAGGGTCTCCATGGGCAGGCTCCATGTGTCTCCGGCCGCTTCCCAGTCCTGCTTGTCGAAGAGGATCCGGGCGGCGAAGGGCCCTTTGCGGGTCGTCACCTCGAACCGCCTGCAGGCGGACAGGGCCGCAAACTTGCCGATCCCGAACTGGCCGATCCGGTCCCTGTGATACACGGGCGACCGCGAGGCCTCGACCTTGAAGGGGGAACCGATGTTGAAGTACTGCTCGAGCCCGGCACGGTCCATGCCGGTCCCGTTGTCCCGAACCTCCACGGTCTCGTCCGTGATCGTCACGTCCACCGTGGTGGCGTCCGCATCGTAGGCGTTGTTCACGAGCTCGCGGATGAACTCGATGCTCTCCGCGTAGAGCCGTTCTCCGATGGTGATGATGTGGCTCTTGTCGATCGTGACGGTGATGGTGTCGGTGGAGGGGTCTACAGCCATGGTCACGCCTTCTCCATGATCGCCCGCATGGTTCCGGCCAGGATCTCCGGCGGGGTCAGGATGAGCTCGTTGCGGAGCAGCTTCTGCAGGAAGTAGTCGTCCGTGCGGTAGTTCTCGTATACGTTCTGCCGGGAGATGACGCGGATGTAGCACCGCACCGACTCGTCCTTTTCGCCGAGAGGGCCCGAATAGACCGCGAAATTGAAGGTGGAGACCCCCATGGAATCGTAGCCCTTCAGCACACAGGAAAGGCCGCGGGCCAACCCCTTCAGGTCCTCGTCCTCCATCTCTAGGAGATCCCGCCTCGCCGGAAGGATTCCGAGGATCTCGTTCGTGCCCTGGGGCGAGAAGGAGGCGATCCAGCAGGCCGGCCCCGTCTCCCCGATGTATCGTTCCCCCAGTTCCTTCTCCACCTCCACGATGTCGGACCAGTAGCAGCTTCCCTGTTCCTCCAGGTATCGCCGGCTGTGGGCGAACAGGCCCTCCATGTAGGTGAAGGGCAGGTCCGCGCCGGCGATCTGGAAGTGGGGGTGGGGGATGCTCGCGCCGGCGGGATGGAGGTAGTTCCCGTTGATCGAGAGGTAGCGCACATCCGGCTCGCCCTTGGCGAGGGCCTCCGCGAACTGCCGTGAGGCCTGAAAGGCCTCCAGGATCAACCCGGGCTCGAACTCGGAGAGCCGGAGGTAGTGCCTCGCCCCCACGCGAATGACCGCGTGAACGTGGGCCACCGGAAACAGGTTGGGAAACAGAACCGACTCGCCCACCTGGATGCGGCCCTCCGGCACCAGCTCCTTCGGGTAGGTGGGGGTCGCAAGCTTCCAGTTGTCCCCGCACAGGAAGCACCGGGCCTCGCTCTCGCTGGCCAGCCGGTCGATCAGGGCCTGGTCGCTCGGGCCGAAGAAGACCGCCACCTTGTCTTCCAGGGAGGGGTTGAAGGCGCTCTGGCAGCCGGTCAGGGGGTCCCGTCGGATGGTGATCTCCTGGGTGTCCAGTTCGTTGCCGAGCATGGGGTTGTGGAAGGTGGATTTCTGGACGTGCTTTTCGAAACGAATTCCCTTTTTCATCGGAGCGGCTCCTTCGCGATGGGCGGTCCGGCCCTTGCCATATGAGACAGGTTCATGAAGAATCAAGTCAGGAGTTTAGCAAAATCCCCGGCAAAAGCCATCTGCAAAAGGGGGATCAGGGATCAGGGGTCAGGGGTCAGGGCCCAGTCTCTTCCGAAGAGGCAGGGTGCCGTTCTTGCTATTGCTGACAACGCTCGCCGGAGCATCGCTCTCGCTTGCCTCGGACTGGGAGACGAGCCGGTTCGGGGCCTTCGTGTTTCATTACACGCCGGACGACGAGAAGCTGGCTCACTACCTCGGAGCCCTTTCCCAGCAGGTTGCAGCGCGCGTGCAGGAGGACCTGGGAATCGAGAAACTCGACGAGATCCAGGTTACGATCGCCTCCACACAGGAGGATTTCCGGGACCTGCAGCCGCCGGGCCGGAAGGCGCAGAAATGGGCCGCCGCCCTGGCCTACCCGGCCCGGGACCGGATCCTGCTGAAGAGCCCGAGGCTGCTGCTCGGGGGGCAACCCCGTTACGAACAGATCTTCCTCCACGAGGTCGCACACGTCGCCCTGGATCAGGCGTGCAGAGGAGGCATGCCCACGGAAAGCGGCCCCGCCGGCGCGTCCCCGAAAGGTCCGTGCTCCGGATTGCCCCGGTGGCTCCACGAGGGCTACGCGATTCACGTGGCCCGCGAATGGTCCCCCAGCCGGGAGGTCCTCCTGACCCGCGCCGTGCTCGGGGGAAACCTGATTCCTCTCGGCCGTCTCGTGAGCGGTTTCCCGGAAGGGGAACAGAAGGCTCAGCTGGCCTATGCCCAGAGCGCCGACCTGGTGCACTACCTGATCAGGGCCTACGGCAGGGAAGCCTTCCATGATTTCGTTGCCGCTGTCGGGCAGGGGTATCGTTTCGGGCATGCATCCAGGACGGTCTTTGGAAAGAACTTCCTGGAACTGGAGGAAGAGTGGCAGGGGCACCTGAGGATGCGATACACCTGGATCCCCCTGCTGACGAGCACGGGGACCCTCTGGTTTCTGGCCAGTCTGGTTTTCCTGGCCGCCTATGTTCGAAAGAAGGTTGCAGCCCGGTCCAAGATCGCAGAGTGGTCGAAGGAGGACGTCGACCCGTGGAACTGACCCGAGGGGCCTCCAAAATCAGAGCCGAGGGTCGAAATTGCCCGATTCGGGACCGCCGCACTCCGGGGTGTAGCAGGTCACGTCCGTGAAGGTGCACGCCTCTTTGCAGGAGGGGCAGTTCTCCGGAGTCCCCTTGTCGACGTCTTCCTGAAACCGGTAGCCGCACATATTGCACTTCCACCAGACCTTCTTCAACATGGCTTCCTCCAGGGTGTTGGAACGTGTCTATTTTCAGATGTATTGATTCCACGAAAGGGGGTTTCGATTCACATTCGTTTGCCAAACCCACCCATACCTGATAACGTATCGAACGAGCAAGCGGAAGCTGTTTTGCAAGGCCCGGAGAGATGACCGAGAGGCTGAAGGTGCTCGCCTGCTAAGCGAGTGTGGGGGTAATTCCTCACCGAGGGTTCGAATCCCTCTCTCTCCGCCAGACCCGACGAACGACCCGGCGGCCGGCTCGCACATTCCACGAAGCCTTCTACGGAAGAAACGGGGGACAGCCACCGATTTCCTCGTTGCTCCAACTTGCATCTCCGCAGGAAATCGGTGGCTGTCCCCGGTTTCTTCCCGAGCCCGCTGCCGGGTTTTCATTTCCTCTCTGCGACAGCCGTCCATTCGGGCCGGGGAAATCGGTGGCTGTCCCCAATTTACGCCCCGGCTTTGAAGTGGCGCGCCTGCGCAACCACGTTTCTGGGACAGTACACTCGCCGCCGGGTTTTCTCGTTTTCGCATCCCCGTTGCCAATTTCCCACGGTTGCCCGCCCGGGTCAGAAGTGGTAGCTTTTTCCGAAAGGAGGGGGACCCATGGAACTGAACGCTGGGATCGAACGGGCGGCAGAGGTCTTCAAGTCAACCCGCAAGCTGGTCACCTTCTCCGGAGCCGGCATGTCGGCGGAGAGCGGGATCCCGACCTTCCGGGACCCCGGAGGCATCTGGGACCAGTTCGACCCCGCAGAGGTCGGTACCGGCCCCGGTCTCCTCGACACCCTCAGCAGGATGCCGGAGAAGATCCGCGCCTTTGTCAACGAGACGATCCACGTCTTTCTGCAGGCCCGGCCCAACCCCGGGCACCTCGCCCTCGGAACCCTGGAACAGATCGGAATCCTCAAGTCCGTCATCACCCAGAACGTGGACAACCTGCACCAGGAGGCGGGCAACATCAACGTCATCGAGATGCACGGGAACCTGTTCAGGCAGCGCTGCCTCGCCTGCGAGGCGAAGAAGCCTTTCGGGCGGGAGGAGTTCCTCGGGCAAGTGAAGAACGCGCTCGCTGAGATGACGGCCTTCGACCTGCCCTCGATCCTGGAGATGCTGCCCAAATGCAACTGCGGCAGCCCCATGCGGCCGGATGTGGTGATGTTCGGGGAAGCGGTGCAGGGGCTCTACGAATCCTTCCAGGAAGCGGACGGATGCGAGGTGATGCTCGTGCTCGGCACCTCCGGGGTGGTTTATCCTGCGGCAGCTCTCCCGCAGAAGGCAAAAGAGTCGGGCGCCACGGTCATCGAGATCAACCCCGGGGACAGCGCATACTACGGGGTGGCCGACATCCGGCTCCGGGGAACGACGGGTGAGATACTGCCCCGGATCGTGCAGAGAATCCAGAACGCTTAGGAGGCTGTTCAAAAAGCCCCATCTGCGGCGCTTGTTACGAGCGAAGCGTGGCAATCCCCCTGGCCCAATCGTTGCGGCGTAGGCGGATACGCTTATATTCACAATGGATCCCCGCATGCGCGGGGACAAGTTTCGCCTGCCTTGCATCTGGAACTTTTTGAACAGCCTCCGCCATCGAGTTCGGGCATGGAGTTCGGGGACAGGCACCGAACTCTGTCTTCCCTGATGGCGACAATATTTTGGCGATGTCATCCCTTCTCTGTCTCCCGGGGCCCGGTGGCGGGCTCCCTGCCGTGCGGGGCGGCCTCGCTTCCCGCCCGGCGTGTGACCGTCTAACCTCCTGAAGAAATTCATCTTTTCTCTTCTCCTCCGGCCGCCTTCGCCCGGCCTCGCCGGGACCCGCCGATCTGGCACCTTTTTTGCCTTTCCAATCGCTTCGAAGCGCTCGTTACGTGCGACGGCAGAACCAAGACCATGACGACGGAGGATGCTCGTATGTCTGAATCTCATTCCGAGAACGGCTCAGCGCCGGAGATCCTGGGGCACCTGGAAGCTTACGAGAAGATGTGCGAGGAGCGCCGGCGGTTTGCCAGCCTGCGGGAAAACGTGGAGAAGGAGCGCCAGAGCGTCCAGACCCACATCTACGAGAAGGTCAAAGCGGAATACGAGAAGAAGATCCTCGTGGTCGAAGAGGACCTGAAGAAACAGAAGGAGCGCCTCTCGGAAAAGGTCAAGGACCTGCTCGAGAAGCGGTCCGAGCTGGACAAGCGCTGCCAGCTGGACACAGAACGCCTGGAAGAGATCGAATTCCGGACCCGTGTCGGCGAATTCACAGACGAGGAATGCAGGGAGGAGCGGAACGAGATCGAGCAACGGTCTCAAGGCCAGTCGAGGGAGCTCGCCCTTCTGGATCAGATCGTGGACCGGTGCGCGAAGTCGGGACTCCTGGCGACAGAGGGGACCTCCGCGGCCCCGGCTTCTGTTCCCGAAACCCTACCGGAGGAACCCCGGGCCCAGGCCCCCGAACCGGCAGAGGAACCGGCGGTCGCGACCGAAAGCGAGGTCGAGGAGAACTTCGAAGTCGTGGAGGAGGACGGGGCTGCCGATGAGGCGGATGCCCCTGTGGTTCACTGCCCGCCGAGCCTGTCCGCGGGCAAGACGAAGACCGAAGAGGATGCCCCCGCCTCCAGCAGCCGGGGCGGTCCGAACGCCGAGCTCAGCGAGTACGTCACGGGCTATCTGGTCGCCCTGGAGGGGAGCCGGAAGGGCGAGCGCTTTCCCATGATCAGCTCGAACATCACCCTGGGCAGCTCTCCCGGGATCGACATCCGCCTGAACGATTCGGGCATTGCGAATTTCCACGCCCGGATCCTGTACAAGGAACGGAAGCACTTTCTGGAGAATCTCGACAACGTGGGGCGCAGCTTCGTCAACGGCGTTCAGGCGACCGAGGTCGTGGAACTCAGGGACGGGGACGTCATACGGCTCGGCGACATCAAGATGCAGGTGGAGTACGCGTCGGCAAAGACCGCAGCTGCAAACGGATGACGGCGCCCATGATCCTGCCGTGCCCGCACTGCAAGAAACGCTTCAAGCTCTCTCCGGAGCGACTGCCGGAACGAGCAACGAAGCTGAAGTGCCCGGCCTGCAGGGGTATCTTCGTCGTGGACCCCTCCCCCCTGCGGCGCGTCGCGCCGCCGGTCCCCGAGCCATTGGCACCTGCCCGGTCCGATGACGGGCTTCCCGGGACGGCCCCGACGCCCGCAGCGGTTGAGGACGAAGCGCCCGGAGAGAGGCCGCCCCGAAGGAACAACCGCGCCGCTGCTCTCTGGCTTCTGTTTCCCGCCTCGGGCATCCTTCTGGCTCTGATCGGTATTCTTGCACCCGGCGTCTGGAAGACGCCCGCACCCTCTGTTCACCCAACGACCGTGGCAGAGTCGACGACGGAAGAGGCGCGGGAGGCGACTGCTCAACTGCGCCGGGCAGAGGAAGAGGCTTCCCCACCGGACGGCAGCGATCCCTACCGGTTCATGTGGCCTTTCTCGCAGTCCGGGAAGCAGAAGCGCTGTGCGCACCTGAAACAACACGAAGAGGAATGGCAACGAAAGAAGGCGGGAGATCCGGACGCATTCTACGCGCCCTGGATCGCCTACCTGAGCCTGGAGTTCTCGTCCACGCCGGCCTGTGATCTGGACGGTGTCTTTCGGGCCGCCACCGAGGAGATCGGAAAGGGCAACCTCTGCGGCCGGGGGTACGCCTTCCTCGCTGCATACTACTCCTACAAGAGGGTCGCAGACCGGTCCCGGTCGTTCCTCGAAGAAGCGCTCCAGCTTTCACCCGAGGACCCATGGGTAAGGCTCACGGAAGGCCTGGTCTACCAGAGAGACCTGCGGGACCGCGAAAGGGCGGCCAGGACCCTGAGCGATCTGCTTCGCAAGAAATCCGGCTTCGCCCTCGCGCAGTACCACCTCGCAAAGATCTACCTGGAAGACGAGGAGTACGGAAAGGCGAAGGATCTCTTCCTGCGCCTCGAAAAGGCCTTTCCCGAGCAGCGCGGGTTCATGCAGATCCGGCAGTCCCTGGCAGGCATCGAGCAGGTGCCCTACTACAGCGGCGAGAGGGCCCAGGGCCTGCTGAAGGTCAGCCGGGCTCTTTCCGACCTGATGGACTACCCCCTTGCGGGTCGCCTCTGCCGCAAGGTGCTCGAGGACCTGCACGACACCCTCCCGAAGGAAGCGAAGACCTCCGCCTTCTACCATCTCGGCAGGATCTCGGAAATCACGGGCGACAAAGAAACCGCCTTCAGCTGCTACCAGAAGGCTCTGCGCATCGACCCCTTCTACCAGGACGCGCGCGAACGGATCGGCTCCATCCTCCGGGGCGACGCCCGGACGTCCTAGTACTACAGCGACACATGGGTAGACATTCCTTTGAGGATATTGTATGATC
>CAYZMM010000009.1:0-135269 GCA_964479535.1 uncultured Thermodesulfobacteriota bacterium | reverse complement strand
GCCTGGACCTCTGGTGGTCGCCGCCTGACTACGTGGTGAAGGCCAGGGAGAACGGCTATATCCCGTGAGAAAGGAAATCGTCATGTGGAAGAATCCGGAGACCATACGCGGTCTGCTCGACAGAAACGTCGCCGACTTCCCGGACCGGGAGACCTTTGGCTCGGTGTCGTACCGAACCAGGAAGTGGCTTCGTCACACAAGGTGAGGGCCTGTCCTCGATTTTCCCCCGCATCTGTGCCATTCTGCCTTTCGAGATGCACAAGAGAGGGAGTCCGACAATCCGAGGACGGCAAATGTCGACCGGGCCGTGGAAGGGAAGGCAAGTTCAAATCCTGGGGCAGAGCATCTTCTACCGGGATGAAGGGAAGGGACCCACTCTGCTCCTCGTGCACGGCTGGACCGCGAATTCGTTTCAATGGAGAAGGGTGCTGCCCGAACTGGCGAAGAGGTATCGTGTCGTCGCCCCGGATCTGCCCGGATGCGGGCTCTCCGACAAGCCGGCCCTGGACTACACGATTTCCGATTATCTCCGGTACATGCGTGAATTCACCCGTGCACTCGGCCTTTGGCCCTTTGTTCTGGTCGGCACCTCCTTCGGCGGATTCCTGTCCAACCGGTACTGCCTCGAGTTCCCGGAGGACGTACGCGCCCTGATCCTGCTCAACTCCAGCGGCATCCGTGCAAGGTACCACTGGATCTTCAAGCTCTTCGAACTGCCGGTCCTCGGCTATCTGCTGCCCTATCTCCTGATGCTGCCCCGGGAACTGAAACTCCTGCTCAAGGCGAAGGCTTACCCTCGGCGGGAAGAAGACAGGCAGCGGCTCGAAGAGTACCGGCACACCACGCTGACCTTGCGTTCGCGGGCGGGCCTGCGGGCCGCGGTCCGGGGCTACAGGACCATCTCGGAGCAGGATCTCCTGGACGACCGGCTCCCGGAGATCCGCTGCCCGACGCTCGTCTTCTGGGGCGAGCAGGACCGGGCGCTGCCGAAGGAGATGGCGGACGTTTTTCACGGAAAGATCCGCGGGAGCCGCCTGTGCATGCTTCCGGGTTGCGGGCACAACATCCCGGAGGAGAGGCCGAAGGAGGTGCTGGCCGAGATCGAACGTTTCCTGGGAGACCTGTCTTCCGAGCCCCCGGAGACGGGAGGAGACCGGGGGCGTCTTCCCTGAGGTCAATTCCCCTTGAAGACGGGCTGTCTCTTCTCCATGAAGGCGGCTGCGGCTTCGACGACATCCTCGGAGAACAGCGCACTGGCGTTCTTCTGGGCCACATATTCCAGGCCCGGGTAGACCCCGTTGTCGCGGCTGTAGTTCATCACATCCTTCGTGCCCTGGACGGCCAGGGGCGACAGGCCGGCGATTTGCTCCGCGAGTTTGTCCGCCTCAGCGAACAGGGCCTCCTTGTCTTCGCACACGCGTGTGATCAATCCCATGTTCAGGGCTTCGTCCGCCGTGAAGTCGCGGCCCGTGAGAGCCAGTTCCCGGGTCCAGCCGTGTCCGATGATGTGGGGGAGCCGCTGCAGGGTGCCCACATCCGCGATGATGGCCACTCTCGTTTCCCGAATGCTGAAGATTGCGTCCTTTGATGCGATACGGATGTCCGCGGCGGCCAGCAGATCGATTCCGCCGCCGATGCAGAAGCCGTGGACCGCGGCAATGACGGGCTTTCGGCATTTCTCGACCCAGTTCATCCCCTCCTGCAGCTCTTTGATGCTGCACCGAACCTCTTCTCTGCGTGCCGCCCCGGGCTCCCCCGTGAACATGGAGGCCGCATCCGCCAGGTCGAGACCGCCCGTAAAACACTTGCCCGCCCCCTTGATGATCACCGCACGGACCGAATCGTCCTTGTCCAGCTGCTTGAAGAGATCCGCCATCTCATAAAAAAAGCTGACGGTCATCGTGTTCCGCTTCTCCGGGCGATTCAGCGTCACGTGGGCCACGTGTTCCTTCTTCTCCAGTTTCAGCGTCTCCTCTCGGCTCATGACAGGCTCTCCTTGACCATTACCATTGAATAGGGGAATGGCATTCTGGAAAGAGGTCGGCTCAATGAAGGGGATTCCAAATCCTTACGCCGCTCACTACCTGACCGTGCTGCAGATCTTCGGTCATCAGAACGGCAGCCCCGCTCTTTATTGCCGCTTCTACGATCATTGCGTCCCAAAAGGAATAGCCATATCTCTCGGAGAGTTCAATGGCTTCGAGGATGGACTCTCCGTCGTTCACGACAATGTGCCATTTCAAGAAATCACGGATGATCCCCCTTGCGATTCTTCTATCGATCGGGCGTTGGATCTTCTGGACAACGTTGACGAAGAACTCCTGAAGGACTTGTGTGCTCAAAACGCCCAGGCCGGATTGCCAGAGATCGGCCAGGAGGGCGTTCGCGGCTGTGTGCTTCGTTCCCGCCGTCACATCGTAGGCATAGATCATGATGTTCGTATCGATGAATACCTTATCGTCTGGCATGGAGATCGTCCCTGAGGGATCGCACTTGCCCCTTTGTGCCCAAATTCAGGCCCTGCTTCAGAAGTTTCAGCTGCCGTTTCCGGGCGCTGTCGTACTCCGCCTTCTCTTTCACCTTTTCTTCAAGAGACTCTCTGAGAAACTGGCTGAGAGATTTGTCCTGACTTGCGGCCATGATCTTGGCTTTCTTCAACAAGTCCTTGGGGATAGACAGGGTCACGTTCTGTTTTTCCATCTTCGAGGTCCCTCCGGTCCGTCTACACGTAATAATGCATACCACATTTTTACGTGTAAAGGCAAGGCGTACCCGGCACGCTTTTCATTCCTGTCCGAAACAAGTCGGCGCATCACCCGGCTCCGCGCAGGACCATCAGGAGGCGTCGCAACTGCCGGGGGCGACGTCGCTGTAGCTGCCGCCACGCCGGTATTCGTCGTGGTAGAGAAACTGCGATACGGGGTGATCGTCCCGGTAGATGCCCCATTTGAACCAGACGCCCAGGCGGTCGTTGTAGCCGATGGGGCCGAGGTAGTCGATGACCCGGTTGCCGTCGAGCCACGCCTCGACTTGGCCCTGGTCCGTCACCCACCCGTAGAAACTGCCGTTCTCGAAGCCTTTGTAATGGGTGTCCGGCAAACAGGCGGGCCCGTTTGCAAGGCATAGGAAGAGGACCAGAAGGAGAGGTTTCCAGCCCGGCACATCGACTCCTTCGTTTCTAGGCATCTGACAGGACCAGATCGGCTGCTTTTTCGCCGATCATCAAGGCAGGTGCCGCTGTGTTGCCCCGAATGATTCTGGGCATGATCGACAGGTCCGCGATCCTGAGCGCTTCGACTCCATTCACTCGAAGCTTCGGATCGGTCACAGCGTTGTCGTCTGTCCCCATCCGACAGGAACAAGCCGGATGATAAATCGTCTCCGCGTGGGATCGAATATGGGCTTCCAGGTCCTTCTCCGAAGCAACATCGGCTCCCGGTTCGAATTCCACGGGTCCATGCTGGGCCATGGCCGGCTGTTTCATGATGTTCCGGAGATGCTCGACCCCCTTGATCAGGGTCTGGACGTCCCGTTCATCGCTCAAATAGTTGATGTTCACATCGGGCCGCTTGCGGGGGTCGGGCGAATCGAGTTTGACGGTACCCGTGCTGTGAGGCTGCACGAGTATGGCAGAAACCGTGATGCCCGGTTCCTTGAAGATGGTCACCGCGCCGTCTTCGGGTGATATCGCAAAACTGTAAGGCTTCATGGCGAGCTGAATATCCGGTCTGGATACAGCGTCGCTGGACCTGATGAAACCGATCACGTCGGAAGTCGCGCTGGTCATGACGCCGGTCTTGAAGATCAGCCAGCGCAATACTTCGCCTGCCATGCGCAGATTGTTCGACATTTTCGCGTTTATGCTTGCACGGGGGTTGTTCAGATTGAACTTGAGATGGGCAAACAGCTGGTCCTGTAAGTTGGTGCCTACATCCGGAGAGTTGACCACCACCTCGATGCCGAGCGACTGCAGCAGTTCGCCATCCCCTATTCCAGAGTGCTGAAGCAGATGGGGTGTTCCCAGCGATCCCGAGGAGACAATGATCTCTTTGTTGCTTTTGATGATCTCTCTTCGTCCCTGCTCGTTCTCAACTTCCACGCCGACCGCTTTCCTCCCTTCGAAAACAATGCGTCTGGCCGTCGTATTGGGTTTGATCGTCAGGTTCGGACGGCTTTCCACCTTCTTCAGAGCCAGCGATGCGGATTGGCGAACACCTTTGTAAATGGATACTTGGCACTTGCTGATGCCTTCGTGTTCTCCGTCATTGTAGTCATCGTTCAAAGGCAGGCCCGCCTCCTGGGCGGCCTTGATGAAATCGTTGGAGGAGCTGGACAGGTTCTCGGCCAGCGAAACACGGGTCGGCCCGGTCTTGCCGTGGAACGTTGGGTCGCCCTCTTCAAAATGCTCAACCCTCTTGAAGCAAGGCAGCACCTCTTCCCAGGACCAGCCGGTGCAGCCTGCTGTCGCCCATTCGTTGTAGTCTTCCTTGTGTCCGCGAACATACAACATCCCATTCATGGAACTGCTGCCACCCAATGCCTTGCCCTGGTTGAGGACAATAGAGCGATTTCCGAAGTATTGGGTCGGAACGGTCTTATCGAGCCAGGCCCAGGCAGGGTTGTGCAGGACGAATGAAAAACCCATCGGCATTTTCAGGAACAATCCCTTGTCCCTTTTACCGGCTTCAAGAACGAGGACCTGGTGCTTTCCGGATTCGCTCAATCGTGCTGCGAGGACACTGCCCGAAGTACCGCCACCGACAACGACATAATCGAAGTTCATCTTCCTCTCCTTTCAAGCACCCCACAAGTTCCGGAAATCGGGTAGGGTCATCATCGGGTCTCGGCACAAGGAGTCTTTCAGCATGAGGACGTCCTGTCAAGAAGAGAATGCCGGTGACACGCTTGTTGATGCCAACTCCCCTCGAGGGCACGAAAACATGGGGCTTCTCATCCGTCCCTTCCAGCTGCGCCGGTTTTCTGATAGGATTCACGGCATGGACCGGGAACGGAAGATCGAATTGCTGGCCGGGGCGGCACGGTACGACGCCTCCTGCTCGTCGAGCGGAAGCCGCAGAGCCGCGCGTGCGCGCGGAATGGGACATGCAAACCATGCCGGCATGTGTCACAGCTGGTCGGACGACGGGCGGTGCATCTCGCTGCTCAAGATCCTCTTTTCGAATTCCTGTATTCACGATTGCGCCTACTGCGTCAACCGCTGCAGCAACGACATTCGTCGGGCTACCTTCGAGGTGTCGGAGCTGGTCGATCTCACCCTGAATTTCTACCGCCGAAACTACATCGAAGGCCTCTTCCTGAGCTCCGGTGTGGTTCGCAACGCGGACTACACCATGGAGCGCATGATCCAGGTCGTGAAGCGTCTCCGGGGCGAGCGGTTCGGCGGGTACATTCACCTGAAGACCATCCCGGGCGCGAGCGGAGAGCTGGTTGCCCGGGCCGGCCGGATCGCGGATCGCCTGAGCGTGAACATCGAGCTTCCTTCCGAACGTTCGCTGCAGGCCCTCGCGCCGGGAAAACGCAAGGAGGACATCCTGGAGCCCATGCAGTGCATCGCCGGCGAGTGGCAGGCCTCGCGTGAGGAACGTCGCAAGAACCGCAAGGCGCCGCTCTTCTGCCCGGCCGGACAGAGCACACAGCTCATCGTCGGTGCCAGCCCGGAAAGCGATCGGCACATCCTGCACCTGTCCGAGAGCCTCTATCACCGGTACCTGCTCAAGCGCGTCTACTACAGCGCGTACGTGCCGGTGAGCGGGGACGGCCGGCTGCCCCCGCCGGACCGGCCGGCGGACCTGCTGCGGGAACATCGCCTCTATCAGGCGGACTGGCTGGTTCGACGCTATGGGTTCGAGGCCCGGGAACTGCTGAGCGGAGCAGACGCCTTCCTCGATCGGGCGATGGATCCCAAATCCGCCTGGGCCCTGCAGCACCTGGAGGAATTCCCCGTGGAGATCAACGCCGCCCCGTTCGAGTCCCTTCTTCGGGTCCCGGGCATCGGACACGTTTCCGCCGGCCGGATCGTCAAGACCCGGCGCGTTTCCACGGTGCGGGAGGAAGATCTTGCACGGCTGGGCGTCGTGATGAAGCGGGCCCGCTTCTTCATCACCTGCGGCGGTCGCATGCCCGCCGGTGTCCGACTGACGCCGTCCTTCATTCATCGAGAAATGCTGCCGGCACTCCGGAGGCAGCCGGAGCCGCCGCAGCAGCCGGACCTGTTCGAGGCTCTCCAACCCGCATGAAGACGCTCCTCCATGACGGCACGCTTGAGGGACTGCTGACAGCGGTGGCCGAGGCGGCCGACGCGGACGAGGGCGAAGTCGAACTGAACGCACCGGAAGAGAATCAGCCTGCCCTGTTCGAAGTCTCGCGGTCTGTCGAGGCGGAGCCGAAGCGTGTGCAACGTCTGCTCGACGAGATGCGGACGGGTGGCTCGAAGCGAGTCGTCAGCCGGGTTCTCTACGCGGCCATGTCGGAACGGGCGGGTATCGGCAAGGCACTGGTCGGCTACGTGCAGCAGGTTCGCCGCCTCGGACCGAAGGCGGACGACTTGCTGACCGATTCTTCGGTCGGCCGCGTCCACGCGGTGGCCCGTGCCGTGGGAGGCGAGATTCACCGGCTCAAGGGCCTGGTTCGTTTCCGTGAACTCAGGGAAGGCACGCTCTGGGCCCCCGTCGACCCGGACGCGAACATCCTCACACCGCTGGCCCTGTACTTCAGGGGGCGTTTGCCCTCTGAAGCGTGGTTGATCCACGATGTGCGCCGCCGGCTTGCGATTCGGTGGAACCTGCATCAACTCGCCTGGGTGGAGCGGGACGCCTTGCCTCCGGAAGATCCGGACCTGTCAGAAAGCGAAGCGGCCTACCAGACCTTCTGGCAGACCTACTTTCGGACCATCGGCATCCGGGAGAGGCGAAATCCCCGTCTGCAGCGGCAGAACATGCCGGTCCGCTACTGGAAATACCTGATCGAAGTTCCCTCCTAGGGGCGTATGCCGAGCTTGTACATCCGCGTATACAGCGTGGAGCGCTTCATGCCGAGGATCTCGGCGGCTCCGTTCGGCCCGTAGATGCGCCCGCCCGTCTTTGCCAGCACATGGGTGATGTAGCGACGCTGCAGCTCGTCCAAGGTGGGGGTGTCCGGGAAGTCCTGGTCCCCGGGAGCGGCCTGTCCCACGGGCAGGTCCAGGATGAGCCTGTTTCCGCCGGACAGGGTGACCGCTCGCTCGATGACGTTCTTCAGTTCCCTCACGTTACCGCGCCAGGGATAGGCCGTCAGTTTGTCTTCGTCCCGGCGGGTCAGCTCGAGCCCTCGGCGGCCATACCGGTGGCAGTAATGGCGGAAGAAGCTGCGGGCCAGCAGGATGATGTCGTCCGGACGATCCCGCAGGGGCGGCAGGGCGATCGGAATGACATTGAGCCGGTAGTAGAGATCCTGCCGAAAGCGTCCTGCCGCCACTTCATCGGACAGGCGGCGGTTCGTCGCGGCGACGAGCCGGAAATCGGACTTCACGGGCCGGGTTCCCCCGACGCGGTAGAAGGTCTTGCCTTCGAGGGCCCGCAGGAGCTTCGCCTGCACCGGTATGGCCAGCTCGCCGATCTCGTCGATGAAAAGGGTTCCCTCGTGGGCCAGCTCGATGCGGCCCCTCTTTCTGCTGTCCGCGCCGGTGTAGGCCCCCTTCTCGTGCCCGAACAGCTCGCTTTCCACCAGATTCTCCGGAATGGTGGTCGCGTCGACCACGATGAAGGGACCCTCCGCCCGTCGGCTCTGCTTGTGGATCCTGCTCACGAGGAGTTCCTTGCCCGTGCCGGTCTCGCCCGTGACCAGCAACGTGGCCTCGGAACGGGCCGCCTTTTCCGCCTGATCGAGCACTCGGAGCATGACCGGCGCCTGGGCCAGGATCGGATCGCTTCCGACACGTTCCAGTTGAATCGACTTGTCCGCGGCGAGCCTGCTCGTCTCCTCCCGCAGATGAATGAGCTCGAGGATGTGTCCGATGTAGTTGTTCGTGTGGTTCACCAGAAGCGGCGTCCATTCCGGTGGCAGGAAATCGAAGTTCACGCTCACGTAGGAGTTGTCATAGTAGAGCACGCCTCTGACTTCGCTGCCTACCTGAATCGGGATGCAGAGCAACCCTTTGATTTCCTCATCGATGGAGTGGGGCGGCGGCGCCTCCGGTCGGGTCCGGATGTACCGGTTCTCCTCGAAGGCCCTCTGGACCAAGGCCAGGCTCGGTTGGAACGCCTCCGACAGCATCTCCCTGCCGGTGAAATTGTATCCGGTCCGGAGTTCCAGCATCTCCTCGCTTCGTCTCCCGGGCTTCCAGAACAGGGCGCCCCGTTCCGCCCCGAGGATCTGACTCAAGCGTCGCACCGCCCGGTGGAACAGCTCTTCCACGTCGGCGGCTGCGTCCAGAGAGTGCAGGAAATCGAAGTAGTGATCCACCAGCATCCTGGCCGAGTCGCGTACGGTCCGCCACGCGGCCTCGTCTTCGAGCATGAACCTGAGATCCTCGGGAACGTATTCCTGTTCGAGCCCCATTCCACGCAACTGCACCCACGCCATCCGGATCCAGTCCCGGGCTTCCTGCGGGTCGCCTTCACGGAGCCGGAGCCGCGCCATGGCGATGAGGGTGTCGTTCAGCGGGAAGATGGCGCCGGCGCGCTGAAGAGCGTCCTGGCTGCGCGTGAGGTCCTCCATGACTTCGGCGGCGCTGCCGCCGGAACGAAGCTTGTCCTCGGCTCGCAGCCGCAGGGCGATGCCCCGTCGAGGCAGGCTCGGTTCCTTCAGGCAGAGATCCAGCAAGTTCTGGTATTCCCACCCCTCGGTGACCGGCTCGAAACCGTGCCGGTGCAGCGATGCGAGCATGTCCAGCAGGTACACGTTCAGAAGTACGAGCGCGGACGTCGCCTTCTGTCCCTCCAGCACAGCGGAACGAAGCAGCTCGAAGGCCCTCTTCAGGTCGCCGTCGTGGAAGGACTGAATGGCCAGACCGGCCCTGGCAATGAAGAGCGAATAGGCGTTCCTTCCCTGGCGCGCTTCCTCCAGAGAGGCCTTCAGGTGGAAGAGCGCTTCCCGTCGCTTACGGGCCGCGGCAAGCGAGAAGCCGAGAATCGCCCTGGCAATGGAGGCTACGGCCGGAAGACCCAGGTCTCTTGCAGAGCGCCAGTAGCCCTGAAAGAAGCCGAGTGCCCTGGGAACCTGGCCGGTGGCGAAGAGCGTGATTCCAAGACTCCAGAGGATCATCGGGTAGACCAGCAGGCGGTCTCCCTCTTGTCGGAAGTTCTCCTCGGCCCTTTCAAAATGGACCAGCGCCTCCTTGAAACGGCCCTGGATCATGTAGTAGAGGCCCAGAAACTCCGCCGCCGCCTTGAGGATGTCCGCATCGCCGAGGCGTTCCACCTCCTCCTTGCCCGTCGTGAGCATGGCCATCGCCTCGGGCCGTCTGTCCAGATAGGCGAGGAGCCTGCCCAGGTGAAGGCACGCGAGGGCGTGGGCCCTCACGTTGCCCGAAGCCTCCGCCAGGTTGACCGCCGTGCGCAGGTAGGAGGCGAGCACCTGCATGCCCCGTCCCACCGCGAAGGAGACGCTCGAAAGCTCCAGAGCCGCCTCCACGAACTCCCGGTCTCTGCCGTCCCCTCCTCCGCTGATGTAGCTGTGCAGTCTGCCAACGGCCCTGCTCAGGTACGGGTGGGCCTGTTCATGATCGCGCTTCTCGAGGAGGCCGTGGGCGAGGTCCATCTCGATGTCCGCGGCCTCGTCTATCTTGCCCGAATCGACCAGGAGTTTGATCATGGCGTTCCGGCTCAGTTGGTCCGCGACGCCCGCGGTTCGAATCCTGTCGATCAGGGCTGCGAGGTGCTCCGATGTGTTCATGAGCTTGAGCTGATAGCGGAATGTGTCCGGAAGATCCCGGGTTAGAGAGAGCCTGTTGCCTTCCGTCCTGTCGATCCAACCGAGCTTCTCGCACTTCTCGATCAGGTCCTCGAGAGGGCCTGGACGCAGGGGTGCCATGGTCTTGGCAGCATCAAGGGGCACGGCTTCGCCGCACGCTTCCAGCGCCGCCAGGAAGCTCCGCTGGGCAGTCGTGAATTCCGGTGCAAGTGAAGTCATGTCGCGTCACTCCTTGTTCGCAACCGTTCAACTCATAGACTACGCGTCAGATACCGGGGAGGTCAACCGAATTGTCGCCATTCCGACAATATTGCCTCTATTACGGCAATCGCGCGGACCCGGACGGGTCTTCTCTGTAAGAAAGATGATGAAAATCAATGACATACACTTGACAGGGGTTTGGCACGCCGGTTGCTGCGATGGAATCCTGCATTCCTAGCAGAGAAGCGGAGGCTTCCATGCCGCCCCAGGGGGACAAGCTCATCGTCGCGAACTGCAGCGGTTTTTTCGGGGACAGGTTCGCTGCCGCCCGGGAGATGATCGAGGGCGGGCCCATCGACGTGCTGACCGGGGACTATCTGGCCGAGTTGACCATGGCCATCCTGCTCAAACAGACCTTCAAGGACCCGAACAGAGGGTATGCTCACACCTTTCTCAAGCAGATGGAACAGGTGATGGGTCCCTGTCTGGACAAGAAGATCAGGGTGGTCTCCAACGCGGGAGGGCTCAACCCGAAGGCGCTGGCGGGTGAATTGGAGAAGGCGGCCGAGGAACTCGGGCTGCATCCGAAGATCGCCTACATCGAGGGTGACAACCTGATGCCCCGACTCGCCGAGCTGCAGGAGTCGGGGGAGGCGTTCGAGCACCTGGACAGGGGGATTCCGCTGAAGGACGCAAATGCCCAGCCCATCACGGCGAACGCATACCTCGGGGGGTGGGGGATCGTTCGGGCGCTCCAGGAGGGGGCGGACATCGTGGTGGGAGGAAGGCTCGCGGATGCCGCTGTCGTCATGGGCCCGGCGGCCTGGCGATTCGGCTGGCAGCCCGACGACTGGGACAAGCTGGCCGGCGCCGCCGTTGCCGGGCACATCATCGAGTGCAGCGGCCAGGCCTGCGGCGGCAACTACTCCTTCGTGGACGAGATACCGTCCTATCACCATGTGGGTTTTCCCATTGCGGAAATGAGCGAGGACGGCTCCTGTGTCATCACCAAGCATCCGGGGACCGGGGGCCTCGTTTCGGTGGGAACGGTGACCGCCCAACTGCTCTATGAAATTCGGGAGCCCAGATACCTCACCCCGGATGTGGGTGCACGCTTCGACGCGATTCGGATTTCCCAGCAGGGCACGGATCGTGTGTCCATCCAAGGCGTCAAGGGCGAGCCGCCCCCGACAACGACCAAGGTCTGTATCAACAACATGGCCGGGCACATGAATTCCATGACCCTTCTTCTGGCCGGGCCGGACATCGAGAAGAAGGCCGCCATCGTGGAGGATACCCTGTTTCAGACCCTCGGCGGCAAGGATGCGTTCCAGGTCGCCGACGTGCAGCTGGTTCGCTCGGACAAGGAGAACCCGTCCAGCAACGAAGAGGCGTATGCCTATCTGCGCATGTCCGTCATGGACCCGGACCCGAAGAAAGCGGCCATGTTCTCCGGCAAGTTCGTCGAACTCGCCCTGTGCAGCGTTCCCGGCCTTGCGCTGACCGCCCCGCCGGACAAAGGCCGCCCGGTCATCCGGCACTGGCCGACCCTGGTGTCCATGGACGAAGTGCCCCAGACCGTGGTCATCGGCGAAGAGCGCTTTGCGATTCCCCCGGTCCCACGCGAGCCGGCCGGGCCTTTGCCCGCACCCATGGCCGGGAGAATCCCGGCGGTGCCGGCAGGCGAGAAGGTCGCCGTCCCCCTGGGCCGCCTCTTCGCCGCCCGTTCGGGCGACAAGGGAGGCAACGCCAACCTCGGCATCTGGGGAAAGACGCCGGAGTCCTACGCTTTCCTTGAGGACTTCCTGACCGTGGAGAGACTCAAGGGGCTTCTCCCGGACATGGCCCCATACGAAATCGAACGGTACGAGCTTCCGAACCTGCTCGCTCTCAACTTCTACATCAAGGGCGTCCTGGGCGACGGGGTCTCTGCCTCCCTTCGCATGGACCCGCAGGCAAAGACCCTGGGCGAGTACCTGAGAACGAAGATCGTGGACATTCCGAAATCGCTGATCGAATAGAGGAGGCGGCCCATGGGACAGTGGATGGAAGGCTTTCTGGAGAAGATGGCCGTGGTCAACAAGGAGAACCTGGAAGGGGGAGGGCAGGACCGCATCGCCCTCCAGCACGAGCTGGGCAAGCTCACCGCCCGGGAGCGGATCGACTGCCTGGCCGACCCGGGGTCCTTTCAGGAGATGGGCTCCCTGGTCCGCGACATCCGGAACCAGCTGGGGGAGCTGGACAAGCCAAGCCCCGCGGACGGCGTGGTCATGGGCACGGCGCGCATCGACGGCCGGCAGGTGATGGTCTACGCCACCGATTTCACCGTCATGTCCGGCGCGCCGGGCGACCAGGGCATCTGGAAGATTGCGGAGCTGGTGCAGATGGCCGGCCAGGAGAACATACCGATCATCGGCATATTCGACTCGGTGGGCTCCCGGCTCAGCTTTGTGCGGGGCTTCGTCGGCCTCGACGGTCTTGCCCGCTTGACCCGGAACTACTGCCTCTACTCCGGCGTGATCCCGCAGATCGCTCTGGTCCTCGGGCCCTGCGCCGGGCCGCTTGCACAGATACCGGTGCTGTCCGACTTCCTGATCATGAACGAGAACACCGGCTTCCTCTGGCTGGGAGGCGAGATCGAATCCGAGGATGCGGGCGATGCGGATTTTCACATGAGGAAGAGCGGCCAGGTCGATCTTCTGGCGGAAAGCGACGAAGAGGCCATGGACCTGGCGAAGCAACTCCTCGCGTTCATGCCCCAGAACTGCTGGGAAGCGCCTCCCAGAGTGGAGCCCACCGACGACCCGGACCGGAGGGAGGAAGCGCTTCTCGACGTGATGCCGGACAACGTGAAGTTCACCTACGACATCCACGACGTCATCGACCTGATCGTGGACGACGGCGAGTTCTTCGAGATCAAGGAGGACTTTGCCCCGAACCTCGTGGTCGGGTTCACCCGGTTCGACGGCATGCCGGTGGGCATCGCGGCGAGCAACCCGGAGGAACTCAGCGGCATCATGGAGCCCGACTCGTCGGACAAGTACGACCGGTTCATGATGTTTCTGGACAACTTCAACATCCCGCTCGTCACCATGTCCGACACCACGGCCTACCCCCCCGGCGACAAGTGGGAGCGAATGGGCGTGATCCGCCACGGCGCCAAGAACCTCCACGGCTACTCCCACCTGACCAATCCGAAGGTGACGATCGTGCTCCGTCGTTCCTACGGCGGCTCGAACATCACCATGGGCTGCTCCAAGATGGGCCCCGACTTCATCTACGGCTGGCCCACCACCGAATTCGCCCCCACCGGACCGGAGTCGATCGTGCTGGCCGTCTTCCACAAGGAGCTGGCCAAGGCGAAGGAGGAAGGCAACTACGATGAGGTATACGATTTCTATCTGAGCATCCTGAGGGAGCAGTTCAGCGTGATGAACATGGGCAAGGGGTTCACACACTACTACACGGTGCACGACGTGATCGACCCCCGGGACACCCGGCCCCGCATCATCCGGGCGCTGCGGGCATCGCGGAACAAGCAGGAAGCGCTTCCCAAGAAGAAGCGGTACGTGAAGCCTGCCTGACGACGCGTGGAGGAAATCGAGATGGGCAAACACATGGAAGAGGCCATACAGAAGTACCTGGACATCCAGGAGAAGAACAAGCTCGGAGGCGGGCAGAAGCACATCGACCGTCAGCACGAGCGCGGCAAGCTGCTCGCCAGGGAACGGATCGACATCCTGATCGACCCGGGCACCTTCAACGAGCTCGGCTCCTGTGTGAACACCACCGGCACACGGATCGACGGAAGGTTCACGGACGCGCCCTGCGACGGGCTGGTGATCGGTACGGCCGAGGTACACGGACGGCTGGTGATGGTCACCTCCTCGGACTTCACCGTCCTGGGAGGTTCGAGCGGAATACAGACGCTCATGAAGACCGCCTTGTCCGCTCAGACGGCCGCGCAGTGGGGCATCCCGATGATTCACCTTCTGGATTCCTCCGGAGGCCGTCTCGGGTACAGGGAAGTCCCCATGGCCGGCATCGACTGGCAGTTCCGCATCCAGTCGCGTTTCTCCGGGGTGGCCCCCCAGATCACCGTCCTCATGGGCCCCTGCATTGCCGGAGGGGCCTACCTGCCAACGCTCTGCGACTTCCTGTTCATCAGCCGCGTCTCCGGAAACCTCTGGCTGGGCGGGCCGCGCCAGACCCAGGCGGCCACCTCGGAGATCTTCGATCGAAACGTGGGCGGCGCAGACTACCACATGCGGCTTTCCGGTACCTGCGACCTGGTCGGGGACGACGATAAGGAGACCATTCTCCGGTGCAGGGAGATGCTTCGGTACCTGCCGTCCAACTACCGGGAGAAGCCTGCGCGGTGGGAAACGACCGACCCGCCGGACCGTGACGTGAAGAGCCTGGAGACGATCGTGCCGGATGCGTTCGACCGGACCTACGACATGCACGACGTGATCCAGGTGCTGGTGGACGACGGCGACTATTTCGAGATCAAGGACGAGTACGCCAAGAACCTGATCTGCTGCTTCTGCCGCTTCGGCGGCCAGGTGGTGGGGCTGGTGGCGAACAACCCGAAGCACCCGGGCAGCACCCTGGAGGTGAACACCTGCGACAAGTACTACCGATTCCTGCAGGTGCTGGATGCGTACAACATCCCGCTGGTCAACCTGACCGACACGCCTCCGGTGGTGCCGGGCGAGCCGGAGGAGGTGCGGGGGCTCCTTCGGCACATCGGCAAGATCGTGGATGTGTACGCGACCACAACGGTGCCGAAGATCGGC
This sequence comes from uncultured Thermodesulfobacteriota bacterium, assembly GCA_964479535.1. Taxonomy (GTDB): domain Bacteria; phylum Desulfobacterota; class DSWW01; order DSWW01; family DSWW01; genus S015-6. Next base: position 120,360 of record CAYZMM010000009.1, on the reverse strand, counting down.
GTCGTCATGCGCCAGGCGTACGCGGACGCCGGCAGCCTGATCATGGGCGGCCTCAAGGGGATGGGCGCCGACCTGACCTTCGCATGGCCGATCGCCCGGTTCGGCGTGGAGGCGTCCACGCTGGACTACCGGCAGGTCCTGGGTGAGTGCATCGAGGAGGATGCGCACGAGACGTACTGGAAGTTTTCGCGGGACAAGGTGGATGCCTTTACGGCGGCGGAATCCTGGACCGCCCAGGTGGTGGATGAAATCATCCTGCCCCGGGACACGCGGAAGAGGATCATCCAGGCCCTGAGGCTTCTGGAGAACAAGCAGGAAATGCTTCCGGAACGGAGGAAGATCCACGGCTCTGCGCCGACCTGATGGAGGTCTTGCCTGCGGAGGAATCTCAAACCCGATGACCCCAGAGGAGCAGGACATGCGTGACAAAGCGATTCTGACATGCGCCCTCACAGGCGTTCTGACCGACCCCTCCATGGCGAACATCCCGGTCACTCCCGAAGAGATGGCCGAGGCGGCCCACCAGGCCTGGGACCAGGGAGCGACCATCGTTCACTGCCATTTCCGGGACCAGCGGCCGGGCAAGGGCATGCTGCCCACCTGGGATGTGGAGGTGGTCAAATCGATCATCGACGCGATCCGCGAGCGCGTGCCCGGAATCATCATCAACCAGAGCACCGGGGTCGTGGGCCCGGACATCTCCCAGCCCGTGGCCTGTATGGAGGCGATCAAACCGGAGATGGCCGCTTGCAATGCCGGGACCATCAACTACCTCAAGCTCAAGAGCGACGGCACCTGGGCCTGGCCGCCCATGGCCTTCGACAATCCGGTGGAAAAGGTTCAGGCCTTCCTGGACGCCATGGCGGCCCACGACGTGGTGCCGGAGTTCGAATGCTTCGATTCGGGCATCGTCCGGAGCGTTGCACTGTACAAGAAGGCCGGCATGTTCGAGGGGGACCCGCACATCTCGCTGGTCATGGGAGTGGCCAGCGGGCAACCGGCCAAGCCGGAGTGGGTTCCTCTCCTGAAGAACGAGATGCTGGAAGGCACCCACTGGCAGGTGATCTGCGTGGGCCGCAGGGAAGTGTGGGACCTGCAGCGAAAAGCCCTGGAAGAGGGCGGCAACGTCCGCACCGGCCTGGAAGACACCTTCTATCTGCCCGACGGCGAGAAGGCGAAGAGCAACGGCGAACTGGTCGAGGCCCTGGCCGGGATCACCCGCGAGGTGGGCCGCGAGATCGCCACCGCCGATGAAGCCCGTCGGATCCTGGGCCTCCGTAACTGAAGAGGAGAATCGATTATGAGCGAAGAACAGGAGCTCTTGTACGAGGTCGAGGACAAGATCGCCACCATCACGATCAACCGGCCGAAACGGAAGAACGCCATGAACCCCGGGGTGATGGCCGGTCTGAAGGACGCCTTCGAGAAGGCGGGCGCCCAACCGGACGTCTCCGCCATCCTGCTCACGGGTGCAGGGGGCACCTTCTGTGCCGGCGCCGACCTGGGCGGCACCTTCGGTGCGGAGAAGTCCTTTCTGGAGATGCACGAGGACCGCCGCTACTTCGCCGGCCTCCTGGCGGGAATGAACAAGTGCAAGAAGCCGATCCTGGCCGCCATCGAAGGCTACTGCCTGGCCGGAGGCATGGGCCTGTGCCTGTCCAGCGACGTGGTGATCGCCAGCGAAGACGCCCAGTTCGGCCTGCCCGAGATCAAGCGAGGCCTCTGGCCTTACATGGTCACGGCCGTGCTCATCCGCAACGTGGGCCGCAAGAAGGCCCTCGAGCTGTGCATGACCGGCGAGCGAATCCCGGCGGCCGAGGCGGAGCGCATCGGCATGATCAACTACTGCGTACCGAAAGATCAGTATCAGGAGAGGGTCGGGGACATGGCGAAGAAGCTCTCTTCCTACAGCCCGGCCGTCATGGGCCTCGGCAAGTCTTCCTTCTACCAGATTGCGGACATGGCGCTCGAGGACGGGCTCACGTACCTTCATTCCCAGTTGACCATCAACACGCAGACCGAGGACATCGCGGAAGGAATCGCCGCGTTCATGGAGAAGCGGGAGCCTCAATGGAAGGGTCGCTAGAGATGCTTCCAGGGAACTTTCCCATGTGTCGCCCGAACGCAACAGGTCGGTGCTGTTGGGATTCCCTCTCCGATTTGCTTGGGCTCCGTCTCTCCCTCCCCCTGCAAAGCATGTCCCCGCGAAGGCGGGGATCGCCCGGCGCAAATCTCCGAGGGAATCCCAACAGCACCGACCATGCAGGTGCGTTCCGGTGATGCTGACAACGTTCCCTGTGAAGACGCTCGTCACTCAATGTGGAGGAGAAGCACATGAGTAAGAGAGTGGAAGTGAGGGCGAAGATGTCCGGCGTGTTTTACAGAAAGCCGGCCCCGGATCAGCCGCCGTACGTGGAGGTGGGCGACACGGTGAAGAAGAAACAGGTGCTGGGTCTGCTGGAGACCATGAAGGTCTTTCAGAAGATCAAGTCGCCCGCGGCCGGCAAGATCGTGGAGATCCTGGTGGAGAACGAGACGCCGCTGAGCGACGACGCCCTGATATTCGTCATCGAAGCGTGACGTTGAGCAGTAAGACGGAGGATTGGCTATGGACTTCGGGTTTACACAGGAGGAAATGGACCTCCGGGGGGAGATCGAGGAATTCGTGAAATCCGCTCTGCCCCCTGACTGGGACGAGTGGGTCGTGTACTGGCCGGGCAGCTACGGTACCATGCCCCAGATGGAGGCCGAATTCAAGGACATTGCCAGGGACTTCAACCGCAGGATGGGCGAGAAGGGATGGCTCACCCTGGGGTGGCCCGAAGCCTACGGCGGTCAGGGTTCGGCCATGAAGGCCGCCATTGCCGGAGACGTGCTGTCCTATTACCGTGCCCCGACGGGCGGCGTGGCCACGGGTATCGTGGGACCCACGCTCACACTGGTGGGCAGCGATGAGCTCAAGCAGGAGTTCCTGCCCGGCATCGCCGCCGGCGAAATCGGTTTCTGGCTCGCCTACAGCGAGCCGAACGCCGGGTCCGATCTGGTCTCCCTGACGACGACGGCTGTGGACGACGGGGACGACTTCGTCGTCAACGGCCAGAAGATCTGGAGCAGCGGTGCCCACGTGACCGAGTACGGCTGGGCCATCGTGAAGACCGATATGGAAGCCGCGCCACACAAGAGCGCCACCCTGATGATCATCCCGAACGACACGCCGGGCGTGACGATCAACCCGATCATCAACATCTGCGGAAACCATTCCTTCAATGAAGTCTTCTTCGATGACGTGAGGGTTCCGAAGAGGTACGTGGTCGGCGAGGTGAGCAAGGGCTTCTACTACGTCATGCTCGCCCTTCAATTCGAGCGAATGATGATCGGTACCGGGGCCTTCCGGCGGGTTCTGGAAGAGCTGGTCGGATTCTCCAAGGAGACGGTCCGCAACGGGCGTCCCCTGTCGGAAGACCCGCGGGTGAGGCGGGGCCTTTCGGCCATTGCCGTAGAGGTCGAAGTCTTCCTCTCCTTCTTCTGGCAATCGGTCTGGATGATGGACCGGGGTGAGGTTCCGGAGCTGGAGGCCTCGGCTCTGAAGCTCCTCTTTACCGAGCTCAGCGTGAAGCTTGCGAATACGGCGGTCGATCTCCTCGGGCCATACGGGCTGCTCGACAAGGGCTCGAAGTGGGCGCCTTTCGGCGGCAGGGTCGGCATGGGCTATCTCGATTCGATCTCCGGGCCGATCGGCGCGGGGACCTCGGAAATACAAAAGACGATTCTGGCAACCCGTGGGCTGGGACTCCCCCGCGAACGATGACGCTGTCGCTCACCGGGGCGGGTGCGGGGCCTGACCCCTGACCCTTGAATCCGAAATGCACGCGGAAGCAGGAACCCGTCGGTACAGGGAGATACGCAATGGACTACGAACTCACCGAAGAACAGAAGATCCTCCAGAAATCGGCCGCCGACTTCCTGAAGAAGGAGTGCCCCAAGGAGCTGGTCCGGCAGGTGGCCGAAACGGACGAGAAGTACTCTCCCGAATTGTGGCACAAGATGGCCGAACTGGGGTGGATGGGCCTGCACCTGCCCGAGGAATACGGGGGCACGGGCTGGTCCTTCCTGGACATGGCCGTGCTCCTGGAAGAGATGGGCTACAACATCTGCCCCGGTCCCTTCATCTCCACGACCCTGCTGGGCGCCACTCCCATTCGGGAATCCGGCACGGAAGACCAGAAGCAGGCGATTCTGCCCAAGGTGGTGGGTGGGGAGCTGATCCTGACCATGGCCCTGACCGAGGCGGACGGCGGCTGCGAGCCCGCGGCCCTTCGGGTCGGGGCGGGAAGCGCGGACGACGGCTGGGTCATCGACGGGGTCAAACTCTTCGTTCCGGACGCCTCTGTGGCCGATTGCATCCTGTGCGTGGCGCGAACGAACGACGCAGCGGATCCGGAGAAGGGCCTCACCCTGTTTCTGGTGAAGCGGGACCGTCCGGGCGTGTCCGTGACCCCGTTGAAGACGATCTCCAGGGACAACCAGTGTGAAGTCGTCTTCGACAAAGTCCGCGTGGGTGGGGACAGCGTCGTCGGCAGAGTGGATCATGCGTGGCCCGTTGTGAAGGCCGCACTGGACAAGGCGGCCGTGGCCCGCGCCGCGGAAACGGTGGGCGCCATCCGTGCCGCCCTGGATCTGACCCTGGCGTACGCCAAGGAGCGGGTGCAGTTCGGCCGGCCCATCGGCAGCTTTCAGGCCATGCAGCACTATCTGGCCGACATGTGGGTGGACATGCTCGGCACCCGCAATCTGGTGCTCAGGGCCGCGTGGAAGCTCTCCACCGGCGAGCCGGCGGACAAGGAGGTGAGCATGGCCAAGATCCGGGCAGGGGAGATGGGCCGGAAGACGACCACCACCGGTCACCGGATCTTCGCCGGAATCGGGTTCACCATGGAGCACGACCTGCACCTGTATCACCGCCGTACCGTCGCCGGCGACATCCTCCTCGGCGACGCGGATTTCCACCACGAGCGGGTGGCCCGCGCACTGGGCCTGTGATGGAGAGCAAGGGAAAGGTGAAGACGGATGTTTTCCAAGATTCTGATCGCGAACAGGGGTGAGATCGCCCTCCGGGTGATCCGCGCGGCCCGGGATCTCGGCATCGCCAGTGCGGCGGTCTATTCCGAGGCGGACGCGGACAGTCTGCACGTTCGTCATGCAGACGAGAGCGTGTGCATCGGGCCTCCCATGAGCGGAAAGAGCTATCTCAACATCGAGGCGATCCTGGAGGCGGCGAAGAGGACAGGGGCGAAGGCCGTGCATCCCGGGTACGGGTACCTGGCCGAAAGCGGCGCTTTCGGCCGTGCCTGCCGGGACGCGGGCCTGGTCTTCATCGGCCCGTCGCCGGAGACCCTGGAGCTTGCGGGAGACAAAATCCGGGCGAAGACCGTGATCCACGAGGCCGGCGTCCCGGTCGTTCCTTCCAGCCCGGGCGGCGTTCCCTCGGTGGAGGAAGCCGCCGCGCTTGCTTCGGAGATCGGCTACCCGGTGATGATCAAGGCCGCGGCAGGTGGCGGTGGCCGCGGCATCCGCATCTGTCCGGACGAGGCGGTGCTGCGCGAGGATTTTGCCATTGCCAGGGCGGAGGTGAATGCCGCCTTCGGCGACGACACCCTCTACGTGGAGAAGTGCCTGATCGAACCACGGCACATCGAGTTTCAGGTGCTGGCGGACCGTCACGGCAACGCGATCCACCTGGGCGAGCGGGAGTGCTCGATTCAACGGCGATACCAGAAACTGATCGAGGAGGCCCCGTCTCCGGCCCTCACGGCGGAGCTGCGGGCGGCCATGGGCCGTGCTGCCGTCGAAGCGGCCAAGGCGGTGGACTACTTCAATGCGGGCACGGTGGAATTCCTCCTCGACCGGGACGGCAACTTCTACTTCATGGAGATCAACGCGCGCATCCAGGTCGAGCACCCGGTCACCGAGATGGTCACCGGTGTGGACCTGGTGAAGGAACAGATCCGGCTGGCCGACGGAGGCAGGCTCGACTACACCTTTGAAGACCTGAACCTGAAGGGCTGGGCCATCGAATGCCGGATCAATACCGAGGACCCGGATCGAAACTTCCTGCCCAGCCCCGGGACCATCGAGACCTATCACCCGCCCGGCGGGTTCGGGGTGCGCCTGGACACGCACCTCTATCAGGGATACGAGCTGCCCGTGTTCTACGATTCCCTGGTGGCCAAGCTCGTCGGGTACGACCTGACCCGGGACGGAGCGATTCGGGTGTTGCGCCGGGCCCTGAGGGAGTTTACCCTGGAGCCGGTGAAGACGACGGTCCCGCTGTACCTGAAGATTCTGGAGGATCCGGAGTTCCAGAAAGGAAACATCCACACGGGCTACGTCAAGAAGTTCGTGCCGGACGAAGACGATGACGACGACGAGGAAGAAGAGTAGGGTGGTGATTCTCTCCATCACCGTCATTCCCTCGAAGGCGGGAATCCCTCAGCCAACTGAGCGGGGAGGTTCCTTCGCTTCGCTCGGAATCTCCACATTCGCTTCGCCCGGGATCTTCGGCCTGGCTGCCGCCTGCAATGTCCATGACGAACGATTGCGGGGTCGGAAGGGGACGCCATGATTTATGATCCGAACATCTGGCTCAAGAACTATGATCCGGGCGTGGGGCCCGAGGTGGAGATCCGGGGCCGGTCGCTGGTCGAGGTCTTCGAGGAAAGCGCTACACGGTTTGCGGACCGGCCGGCCGTGAACTACCTGGGCATGCAGATGAGCTACGGCGAGTTGACGGCCTGGGCCGACCGTTTTGCACGAGGCCTGTCCGAACGGGGGCTGCGCAAGGGAGACGTGGTCGCCCTGAACCTGCCGAACCTCCCGCACTACGTCATCGCTCTCGTCGGAACGCTGAAGGCGGGATGCGTCGTCTCCGGCCTCTCCCCGCTCTTCACCCCGGATGAAATGGCCTACCAGTTGAACGATTCGGGCGCCAGGGCCATGGTCTCCCTGGACATGCTGTTCGACAACGTGTTCCTAAAGATCGCGAACGAGGCGGATCACCTCGAAATCGTCCTCAAGGCGGGGGTCTTCGATTTCCTGTCGGAGACGGAAGAGGGCTCCCCCGAATCGCCCGTAGCGGGCAAAGAGGTCATGTCCTTCGTGTCCTTCTGCCGCTCCTTTCCGACAGAGGCGCCGTCCACCGACCTGACGCGAGAGGACCCGGCGTTCCTTCTCTACACGGGCGGCACGACCGGCCAGCCGAAGGGCGCGGTCCTGACCCACGGAAACATGCTCGCCAACCTGGCCCAGTTCGATGTGTGGCTGGGTCTGGAGCGGGGCACGGAACGCAACCTTGCCGCCTTTCCCATGTTCCACGCCGCCGGAAACTTCATCTGCTGCGCGACCCTCTACGTCGGCGGTGAACAGACCTTGGTCCCGAATCCCCGGGACCTGAAACACGTGATCAAGGAATGGGGCGATCTGAAGCCGACCTGGGGGATCATGTCCCCCTCGCTCTACACCATGCTGATGAACGAGGAATCCTTTCACCGTCTCGACTTCTCCACCATGAAGGCGTGCTTTTCCGGGTCGGCTCCGTTTTCGGTGGAAGGCATGAACGCGGTGGAGGCCGTGGTGGGACGGGGCAAGGTCACGGAGGGACTGGCCATGACCGAATGCAGCCCCATTTTCACGGCCAATCCCTTTCGGGGCCGGAAGAAGGTCGGCTCCGTCGGCGTGCCGGTTCCATCCACCCGGGTCAAGATCGTGGACCTGGGGACAGGGGACGAGGAGATGCCCCTGGGGGAGGCGGGGGAGATCATCGTGCACGGCCCCCAGGTCATGAAGGGATACCACAACAAACCTGCCGAGACCGCGAATGCCCTGCGCGAGCACGACGGCCGGATCTGGATGCACACCGGCGACGTGGGCTACATGGACGAGGACGGCTACATCTGGGTGGTGGACCGTTTGAAGGACATGGTCGTGGTGGGCGGGTACAAGGTCTTTTCGACCGAAGTGGAGGCGAAGATCTACCAGCACCCGGCCGTCATGTTCTGTGCGGTCATCGGCCTGCCGAACCCGGATCGCCCGGGGAGCGAGCTGGTGAAGCTGGTGGTGCAGAAGAGCGAAGCCTATCTGGACCGGCCGGATGAAGAGGTACAAGCGGAACTGGCCGCCTTCGCCCGCGAGAAGCTGGCGCCTTACAAGGTCCCGAAGGTCATCGAGGTCGTGGACGCCATGCCGCTGACCGCCGTGGGAAAGGTGGACAAGAAGGCCCTGCGGGTTGAAACGTAGTCTGGAAAGGGAGGAGCGTCGTATGGCAGAGACGGTTGCGCACCCGGACGAAATCTACTTCGACGAGGATCACGGCATTCTCCGGCAGACGGTGAGCGATTTCGTGGGAAAAGAGATCAATGCGAACCTGGACGAGTGGGAGGAAAAAGGGGAATCCCCCCTGCACGATCTGTTCAAGAAGCTGGGCGATCTCGGTCTGCTCGGCATTCGGTACGACGAGAAGTACGGCGGACAGGGGCTGGATTACTGGTACGAACTCGTTTTCCTGGAGGAGCTCGGCCACATCCAGGGCCTCGGCATCCCCGTGGCGATCGCGGTGCAGACCCACATGGCCACACCGGCCATCGCGGAGTTCGGGAGCGAGTATCTCAAAGAGACCTACCTGAAACCGGCCGTCGCGGGCGACATGGTCACCTCCATCGCGGTCACCGAGCCCGGGGCCGGCTCCGACGTGGGCGCCCTGGCCACGACGGCGAAGCGGGACGGCGATTCCTACGTGATCAACGGGTCCAAGACCTACATCACGAACGGAACGCAGGCGGACTACTTGACCCTGCTTGCACGAACGAGCGACGACCCGGGCTATCACAGTTTCAGCCTGTTCGTGGTCCCCACCGATCTGCCCGGCTTCGAGGTGAGCAAGAAGCTGGACAAGCTCGGCATGAGGAGCAGCGACACGGCCGAGCTCTTCTTCGACGACATGCGCGTGCCGGCCGAGAACCGGATCGGCGAGGAAGGGGAGGGTTTCATCTACCAGATGCAGCAGTTCCAGCACGAGCGATATTCCATCCTTCCCTCTTCCTACATCACCACCCGTGACATGATCGACATGACGGTGGATTACCTCAAGCAGCGGATCGTGTTCGGCAAGCCGCTGATCAAGAAACAGGTGCTTCAGTTCCGCCTCGCCGAGTACCTCACCGAGATCGAGTGCATGAAGCAGTTCACGTACCACATCGTCCGGATGAAGCAGGCCGGCCTGGACGCCACCAAGGAGATCACCATGGGCAAGCTCAAGGCCGCCAGGGTGTTCCAGGAAGTGGCGGCAGGCTGCCTCCAGATGTACGGCGGCATGGGCTTCATGAACGAGACCCTGATGACGCGCTATTACCGTGACGGGCGGGTCTTCTCCGTGGGCGGCGGTGCCGACGAGGTCATGCTCCAGGTGATCGCCAAGATGGAAGGGTACTAGGCAAGGAGACGGACGTTTATAAAGAAGAGGGAGCTTGAATCATGCTGGAACAAGCGGTCGATTTCCGGGAAGAGAGCGAGGCACTCTACGAACTGCTGGCACCCCTGAAGGACGAAGACTTCGAAAAGGTGACCCAGTTCAAGCAGTGGAAGATCAACGACGTGCTCACCCATCTCCACATGTGGAACTGGGCCGCCGATTTGACCCTGAAGGACGGCGAAGCCTTCGGCAAATTCCTCCAGGAAGTGGCGGCGCACGTCGTGGAGGGCTCTCTCCGGAATTTCGAGAACACCTGGATCGAGGGTCTCAAGGGCAGGGCGCTTCTCGACGAGTGGCACACCTTCTGCCTGGCCATGTCGGATCGATACGGCGCGGCCGACCCGAAGACACGCGTGAAGTGGGCCGGGCCGGACATGAGCGTCCGCTCGAAGATCACCGCCCGGCTCATGGAGACCTGGGCGCACGGCCAGGAGGTATACGACGTGCTCGGCGTGGTGCGTGTCGACAAGGACCGGATCCGGAACATCGCCATGCTGGGGGTCAACACCTTCGGCTGGACCTTCATGTGCCGTGGCCTGGAGGTGCCGCAGCCCGCCCCCTATGTGAAGCTGACCGCCCCGTCCGGCGCTGTCTGGGAATGGAACGAGCCCTCGGATGATCACTGCGTGGAAGGCTCCGCCACGGAGTTCTGCCAGGTGGTGGCCCAGGTCCGAAACATCGCGGACACGAGCCTCGAGGTGAAGGGCGAAGTCGCCACCCGCTGGATGTCCATGGCCCAGTGCTTCGCCGGCCCGCCGGAAGCCCCCCCCCCGCCCGGCACCCGATTCACCCGGAGCTGAAGGTCCGGGTACCGAAGCGATAGAACCGAAGGTGAGATCTGTCCGGTTTTGACACACCATCCCATCTGTCGTATCCTGTTCGCTCCCGCAACCAGCCTCCTGTCGATTCCGCCTTCCCGGAAATCTGTATCCATGTGGTACACAGGTTGCGGTATTGTGCAGATTGTGCACAGATTCGGTGCCCTGCGGTCCCGGCCACCGGTCCTTAACCGGTGAAAAAGTGGGGCCGGTTCAGTTGGCATGGTTCTTGCCGTGTAAACATGTGACCCTGACGGAGTGCTTATGGCCCAAAGCCCAGAGCAAGAAGAAGAGCCCCCCGAAGCTCCAGGCGAAGACGGCTGGTTTCACCTGGACGTTCATCCACAGGTGTTCTTCATCTCGGCCGCCCTGATCCTCCTCTTCGTGGTTGCCACCATTCTGTTTCAGCAATACATGGGCGACTTCTTCCAGCAGATGCAGGGAACCATTTCCGACTATGCAGGCTGGTTCTTCATCTGGACGGTCAACATCGTCCTGATCTTCACGCTGGTACTGCTGGGCGGTCGTTTCGGCGACATCCGGCTGGGCGGACCCGACGCCAAGCCCGAATTCTCCACCCTGGGATGGTTCGCCATGCTGTTTTCCGCGGGCATGGGGATCGGGTTGCTCTTCTACGGGGTGGCCGAGCCGATGTTCCACTACGTGGCCAATCCCCTGACCGAGCCGGGGACCACCGAGGCCGCCCGCAAGGCGATGGACATCACGTTCCTGCACTGGGGGCTGCACCCGTGGGCGGTCTATTGCGTGGTCGGCCTGTCTCTGGCCTTCTTCTCGTTCAACAAAGGCCTGCCCCTGTCGATTCGCACCGCCTTCTACCCGATTTTCGGGGAACGCATCTACGGATGGCCCGGAAACGTGATCGATATCCTGGCCACGGTGGCAACCCTCTTCGGTGTGGCCACCTCCCTCGGACTCGGGGTGCAGCAAGTGAACGCCGGCCTCGACTACCTTCTCGGCATCGGGCAGTCTCCAAAGATCCAGGTCGTTCTCATCGGAGGCATTACCGCCGTGGCCACCTGGTCCGTGGTCAAGGGCCTGGACAAGGGGATTCGCCGCCTCAGCGAGGTGAACATCACCTTCGCCGCTCTCCTGGCCTTGTTCGTGATGCTGGTGGGGCCGACCCTCTTCATCATGGACGGGCTGCTGGAGAACATCGGCTATTATCTTCAGCACCTGCCGCAGTTGAGCACCTGGAACGAGACCTACGAGCAAACCGAATGGCAGGAGGGATGGACCATCTTCTACTGGTCGTGGTGGATCGCCTGGTCGCCCTTCGTGGGGATGTTCATCGCACGGGTTTCCCACGGGCGGACGATCCGGCAGTTCGTCCTGGGCGTACTCCTGGTACCCACGTTCATCACCTTTCTCTGGATGACCGTTTTCGGAAACACCGCCCTGTTCATCGAGATGTTCGGTGCCGGCGGAATCGCCAAGGCGGTTCAGGAGAACATCCCCATCTCCCTGTTCGTGCTGTTGGAGAACTTTCCCCTGAGCCGGATTACGTCGAGTCTGTCCATCCTGGTGATCATCACCTTCTTCGTCACCTCCTCGGACTCCGGTTCCATGGTGATCGACATCATCACCTCCGGAGGGAATCCGAACCCGCCCCTGCTCTCCCGGCTCTTCTGGGCCATCCTGGAGGGAGTCGTTGCAGGTGCCCTGCTGCTGGGGGGCGGCCTCGTCGCCCTCCAGACGGCCACCATCACGACGGGTCTGCCCTTCGCCCTCGTGGTGCTCGGGATGTGCTTCGCCCTCTACCGGGGCCTCTCCGAATATGCGGCACCCAAGGAGGTGACCCTCGGCCTGCCGGAGGTCAGGGAATTCAGGATCAAGTCCCGTCCGCCCCTCGACAAGACGTTCGGCCGGCGGCGGCTCTGGTAAATCCTATTCGAAGGAATGGGGGAGGATCGTGCACAAGACTGCGCATATCACACTGGCCGGCGTTTTCGCCTTTCTTTGGCTCTTCCTGCCGGACGTTGCCACGAACGGCCGGGCGGAGGCCGCTGACCGGGCCCTCCGGCTCGCCCACACGGACTGGTCCTCTTCCGTGGCCTCTTCCAACCTGGTGAAGGCGGTCCTGGGGGAAAAGCTCGGCATCCCCTGCGAACTGGTGGAGGTGCGGGCAGACACGATGTGGGCCGCCGTGGCCGAGGGCCGGAGGGACGCCATGGTTTCGGCCTGGCTGCCGGACACGCATGCCCACTACGAGCGGGAATTCGGCAACCGTATGGTCGACCTGGGCCCGAACCTGGAAGGCACGAAGATCGGGTTGGTGGTCCCGGCCGTGCCCCTGGGGCGTTTGGCGGCGGGGAGCGGCATTCGAAGCAAGACGTACATGGAGATCGACTCGATCGAGGGTTTGAAGGAACATGCCGCCAAGCTGCGCCACCGAATCATCGGCATCGAGCCGGAGGCGGGCATCATGCGAAAGGCCCGGGGGGCGATGGTCGCATACGGCCTGACCGATTTCCGGCTCGTGGAAAGCAGCGAGGTCTCCATGATCGCCGAGCTTTCGCACGCCGTCCGCCACAAGAAGTGGATCGTGATCACGGGCTGGGTGCCTCACTGGAGTTTCGCCCGCTGGCAGCTGAAGTTTCTGGAGGACCCGAAGAACATCTTCGGCGACCGCGGCCGTATCCACACCTTCGTCCGCCGGGGGCTCGAACGGGACATGCCGCACGCCTTCAAGTTCCTGGATCGCTTCGCCTGGGAGCCGGAGGAAATGGGCCAGTTGATGCTCTGGATCCAGGAGGAAGAAGGTCTCTTCCCCTACGAGATGGCGCTTCGGTGGATCCGGGCGCACCCGAAAAGGGTGTCCGACTGGCTCGAGTAGCGCCCGGATGAGCGATTCCGTGGTCCCGGGGAAGGAGAGGATGCGATGCTGCAGAATATTCACTATCAATACAAGAACGCCTGCATGATGCTCTTCCGCCGGGAGGGCGAAGAGGTCTCCTTCCGGGGAACGGCCTTTCTGGTTCATCCGGACGGCTATTTCCTGACAGCCGCTCATCTGATCGACGCGAACTACGAACACATGGTCGTGCCTCTGGAAGACTCTCCCGGGTTTGCATCGGTCCACGCGAGGACCGTAACCCCCATTCGGGTGGAGGTTCGTCAGATGGACCCGACGCGGGACGTGGCGCTCCTCAGGTTCACAGAGGAAATCGACGTATCCATGCCGGATCACGTGATGGGCCTCCCTGAGGAAGTGCCCGTGGGAAACAGCGTCGCCTGCATCGGATTTCCTTTCGGCTACTACGGTATCTACAACCAGATGATCCGGCAGGCGGCCATCTGTTCGAAGATCGCGTCCAGGACCGAAACCGGGATCTTCCTGTTCGACACCATGGTGCACGACGGAGACCGGGGCGGCCCGCTCATCAATCTCCACGACGGCCGGATCGTGGGGGTGGTCGGCGCGCGGTTCAAGCCGCAGGACCTCATGCCCGAGCATCTGAAAAGCGAGGAGGCCCCCATCCGGACCGAGATCTCCTACGCGGTGTCGGTGGGACATGCGATGGAACTCATGGAAAAGGAGGATCTCTCGGTCATCTGACACGATCGGCGTGACCGCGGACCCCCTCGGAACGGTACAAACAGAAGGGCGATCGCTGATTCGTCCGCAAGAAGAAAGGTTGGAAGCGATTCGACACGCAACGGGACGATTCGAGACCGGGTTGTGGATAATCGTGATGGCCTTCCTGTGGGCCGTGCCGCCGGATGTGCTTGCCTTCCACATCGGCCCCCTGGGCGTGGGCGGCGCGGTACGGGTCAACTACATCTACGGGTCCTACGAGGACGATGGCGGGGACGGTCCCCAGCGGGGCGGGGCGGGCGGGAACTTCGAACTGGACACCTTCCGGGTCAACCTCTTCTTCGACGAGAGGAACTTCCTGGGCAGAGCCGAATACCGGTGGTACAACGGGTACAACTTCGTGCACACCGCCTGGGTCGGCTACGATTTCCCGAACCGCAGCCAGGTGCAGATCGGCGTCAACCGGGTCCCCTTCGGCGTCGGGCCCTACGGCCCCTCAAACAGCTGGTTCTTCGATCAGCACTACTATGTGGGTCTCGCGGACGACATGGACGTGGGCGTGAAGTACCGGCTTCCGCTCGGCCATCTTGCCCTCGATTTCGCTTACTATGTGTTGTCCGAGCCGAACGGTCTCGGCGACACCCTCGACAGCGCGCGCTACTCCTACGACATGGTGAACGAGGAGGCAGGGCCCTTCCGTTACGAAGAGCGGCACCAGCTCAATTTCCGGGCGGTCTACTTGTTCGAGCGGATCCCGGTGCCGACCGCTCTCGGGGTTTCCGGCCAGTGGGGAAGACTCGAAAGCCGGAGTTCGGTCGCGGAGGACAGCTACGCCTACGCCGTGGCCGTGCACACGAAGAGCACGGCGGGCCCGTGGACGCTCATGTTTCAGATCACGCGCTACGAATACCAGGCGGATTTCCTTGAGTCTGAGGAGGACGGGGGCGGACTCTCCGACGACCTGATCGGCATGGGCGCCTACGATTTTGCCTGGCCCGTGGCATCGAAGGGAACCATTCCGTCGGTCTCGTTGCGCTACACTTGGCAGCCCACGCCGATCGAATGGATCGACTCGATCCGTTTCTACAACGACTGGAGCGTCATCCTGAAAGAGGCTTCCCTCCGGGACGGCACGGAGTTCAACGACAGCATGCTGAACGTCACGGGCATGTCCGTATCGAGAGGCGGCTGGTTCACCTACGTCGATTTCGCCCTGTCCAACGGGAACTACTTCGTGGGAAACGAGGGGGACGACTACTCGAGTTTCAGGACGGTCGGCGACTTCGGCGTGAACGGAAACGACAAGTGGAACCAGCGCTTCAACATCAACTTCGGGTATTACTTCTAGGACCGGTCCCATGGAGAGAATCCGGGTAGAGGGGCTCACCAAGATTTTCGGGCGAAGGCCCCGGCGGGCCTTCGCCCTGCTGGAAGAGGGCCTGTCCAAGGAGGAGATCCTGGGAAAGACCGGTTGCACCGTGGGGGTCAACGATGCCTCCTTCTCCGTCGAGGCGGGCGAGACCTTCGTGGTGATGGGTCTCTCCGGGAGCGGCAAGTCGACGGCCATTCGGTGTCTGAACCGTCTCATCGAGCCCACCCGCGGGACCGTGTGGATCGACGGTGAGAACATCCTGGAGATGCCTCGGAAACAGCTCCTGGAAGCGCGGCGGAGCAAGCTCTCCATGGTTTTTCAGCACTTCGGGCTCCTTCCGCATCGGACGGTCCTCGGCAACGTGGAGTACGGGCTGGAGATCTCCGGAGAAGAGAAGAAGTCCCGGCGGGAACACGCGATGCGCGCCCTGGAGCTGGTGGGACTCGAGGGATACGAGCAGAGCATGCCGAACGAACTGAGCGGCGGCATGCAGCAACGTGTCGGCCTGGCTCGGGCGCTGGCCAACGACCCGGAGATTCTTCTCATGGACGAGGCCTTCAGCGCCCTGGATCCCCTGATCCGTGCGAACATGCAGGACGAACTGCTGGCGCTCCAGTCCCGGATGCAGAAGACGATCGTGTTCATCACGCACGATCTGGACGAGGCGCTCAAGCTGGGGGACCGAGTCGCCATCATGAAGGACGGGGGGATCGTCCAGATCGGAACACCGGAGGGGATCCTGACCCGACCGGCCGACGACTACGTGAGGGCCTTCGTCCAGAACGTGGACCGGACGAGGGTCATCACGGCGTCCGCGATCATGCGGAAGGCTCCGGTGGTTGCGGTGCCCAAGGACGGGCCCCGCAGCGCGATCCGCCTGATGGAGAAACGGGGCGTTTCCTCCGTTTACGTGGTGGATCGGGAGCGGCGACTGCTCGGCATACTGACCGTGGAGGATGCGGTGGAGCTGGAGAGACGAAAGGAGCACGACGTGACGCCCAGGGTCCGGCGCGAAGACGTCTACGTGACGGGCGGGGAGACGCCGATTTCCGACCTTCTGGGCACCGCCCTCACGGCAAAGTATCCGCTCGCGATCCAGGACGCGGAGCAGAAGCTGGTGGGCATTCTGGACCGTGCCACGATCATCGCAGAGGCCTTCGAACACGACGAGTCGGGCGGCGCGGTCCCCTTGAGCGAGTCGGTGTCGGGGGAGAGCGGTCGGGCCGAAACCGAACCGGCGAAGGAGACGGGCGATGCGTCTTGACGTGGGAAGCGCCTTCGAGACGATCATCAACTGGCTCACGGAAAACGCGGGCGGCCTGTTCGACTCGATCAGCTTCGTGATCCAGGCGGTGGTCACGCAGTTCGACGCGTGGCTCGAGTTCCCCCATCCCTTCGTGATGGTCCTGCTCCTCACGGCCATCGCCTGGATCGTGGCCCGCAGGGGTGCGGCCGTCTTCAGCCTGCTCGGGATGCTGCTCATCTTTCAGATGGGCCTCTGGGAGTCGACCATGCAAACCCTGTCCCTGGTGCTCACCTCCGTGCTCATCGCGCTGATGGTCGGTATCCCGCTCGGCATCTGGGCCTCGAAGAACGACACGGTGGAACGCATCCTGCGGCCTGTCCTGGACTTCATGCAGACGCTGCCCGCCTTTGTCTACCTGATCCCGGCGGTCCTGTTCTTCAGGCTCGGCGAGGTGCCCGGTGTCATCGCCACGTTCATCTTCTCGCTGCCCCCTGCGGTGCGCCTGACGAACCTCGGCATCCGGCAGGTCCCGCGGGAGATCCGGGAAGCGGCCCGGGCCTTCGGATCGACACCGGCTCAGATGCTCTTCAAGGCCGAGCTGCCCGTGGCGATGCCGACGATCCTGGCGGGGGTCAACCAGACGATCATGCTGGCCCTTTCCATGGTGGTGATCGCCGGGATGATCGGGGCGGGCGGCCTGGGCAACGACGTCCTGAAGGGCATTACACAGCTCAGAATCGATTTGGGGTTCGAGGCGGGGCTCTCCATCGTGATCCTGGCCATCTACCTGGACCGGGTCACCCAGGCCCTTGCCGGAGCCCGGAGGAAACAGGGAAGCAGATAACGGAACGACCGGAAGGAGGGATCGTAATGAAGGAAAGAGCGGGAAGGGCGGCCCGCGTGGGGGCGGCCTGGCTGACGGCCGTTGCTCTGCTCTGGGGCTTCGCCTGCACGCAGAAGTCTTCCGAGGAGTCGGCAGTACCGGTGAAGAAGGCGAAGCTCGTCTACGTGAACTGGGCGGAGGGGGTGGCCTACACGCATCTGGCCAAGGCGGTGCTGGAAGAGAGGATGGGCTATGAAGTGGAGATCACCGCCGCGGACGTGGGTCCGTCCTATACGGCGGTCGCCCAGGGGGACAAGGACGCCTTCATGGAGACCTGGCTCCCGGTCCTGCACAAGGATTACGTGGAGGCGTACAGGGACCGGATCGTCGATCTCGGCCACGTATACCAAGGCACCCGGTCCGGGTGGGTGGTGCCGACGTACGTCACCATCGACAAGATCAGCGAGATGGAGGCCCACCGGGACAAGTTCGACGGCAAGGTGATCGGGATCGACGCCGGCGCGGGCATCATGAAGACGTCGGAGAAGGTCATCGAGAAGTACGATCTGGATTTCAAGCTGATCGCATCGAGCGGCCCCGCCATGACCGCGGCCCTGAAGGAGGCGTATGGGAGCGAGGAGTGGATCGTGATCACCGGGTGGCGCCCCCACTGGATGTTCGGCCGCTGGGATCTCAAGTTCCTCCGGCAGGATCCTGACAAGGTCGTCTGGGGAAAAGGAAACATCCACATCATGGGCCGGAAAGGCATCGAAGAGGACAAGCCGGAGTTGGCGCGGTTTCTCCGAAACATGAGCTTCACCGATGCGCAGCTTTCCGACCTCATGTTGAACGTCGAGGAGTCGGATGCAGGCGTGGAGGAGGTGGCCCGCCAATGGATGAAGAACAACCCCGACCTGATCGACCGCTGGATTCCGGAGGGCGGATCCGGGTCACACGGGGACAATGAGGGCTCCACCCCGACACAACAACCATTACAAGGATGAGGAGACAGACAATGGCGAGCATTGCAGGAATCGTATCACAGCGCGGCAAGGCGGACATCGATTGCACGAAACAGGTCGGCAAGATGTTGAAGCTCTTGCGACATCGCGGACCGGACAACACCATCCTCCGAACGCTCCCGGACGATCGAGGCTCTTTGGGTGCGGGCGAGCTGATTCTGTCGGCGGAGCGGACACACGCCACATCCACGGAAGAGCCGCCCTACATCCTCTTTGACGGCAAGCTGTTCAACGACCGCCCGGAAGGCCAGACGGACATCCACCTCTTCGCAGAACTCTACGAGAAGCACGAAAAAGACTGCTTCAAGTACCTCGACGGCAGTTTCACGTGTGCCATCATCGAGAAGAACGAGGAAGTCATCCTGGCACGCGATCACGTGGGGGCCAGGCCGGTCTTTTTCGGAACGGAAGACGACAACTTCTATTTCGCCACGGAGATGAAGGCCCTGGCCGACCATGTCCGCTTCCAAATCCAGGAGTTGCCCCCGGGTCACATCTACAGTTCCAGGAAGGGCATGCGCGAATTCGAGGCCTTCAAACCGGACGTGCCCGATTTCGGTGACGATCTGCAGGAGGCGGCTCGCGTTCTCCGGGAGCTGCTCATTTCCGCGGTGGAACGACGCATGCCGGGCGCGGGGGCGATCTCTCTCAGCGGCGGTCTGGACAGCTCCATTGTCGCGGCCATCGCCAAGGACTTCGATCCCAACCTGCAGCTCTTCACCGGCTACGTGGAGAGCGCGTCCGCGCCGGACCTGGAAAACGCCATCGCCATGGCGGAATTCCTGGGAATGAAGGACCAGCACCATGTCTGCTGCATCACCGACGAGATGATCGAGAACGGGATTCACGATGCCGTGTGGCACCTGGAGAGCTTCGACGAGGATTGCGTCTCGGGATTCATCTCGAACTACAGTGTCTCCGCAGAGGTCAAGAAGCACACCAACAGTGTTCTGGTCGGCGAAGGTGCGGATGAGCTCTTCGGCGGCTACCGTATGGTTCTCAAGAACCCGAAGGTGAAGAGCCCCGAGCAAAGAGAACGTCTGGCACGCAAGCTGCTGGAGATCTCCTACAACACGGCACTCAGGAGACTGGACAGGGCCTGGTACGCGAACGGCGTCAATTACCGCACACCCTATCTGGACACCCGCGTGGTGGCCTTCAGCAAGATGGTTCCCATGGCATGGAAGATTTACGGGGACAGGCAGATAGAGAAGTACATTCTGCGCGAGGCCTTCAGGGACATGCTTCCGGAACGGATTGCCAATCGGGAGAAGCTCCGTTTCGCCATGGGCACCGGTATGGACGACGTCATGGATCGCCTGGTGTCGGACAAGATCGATCCGGAAGAATTCCGTCGACGGCCCAAGGCGGCCTACGGCATGCCCTTCTCCTCCTTCAAGGAGCTGTACTACTACGACGAATTCCTTCAGATGTTCCCGCCGGCCTATGAAATGCAGACGGTTCGCTGGGACCCGTTCAAGTAGACCCAAGCCCTTTGAACCGCATCCAAGTTCGAGGAGGGCGAAGAGGTCCTGGAAAGAAGTCCACGGCGGAACGAGTCATGACCGATGAAGAGGGAGGGTCCGAGAAGGTTTCCGGCGGAGCGAACGGGAAGAGGAAGATCTTCATTGGGGTTCTCCTGATAGGCGTCCTCCTGGCAGCCTGTCAATTCTTACCACTTCAGCAGATCCTGAAGCGAGCGCTGGAGTGGATCCGCGGATTCGAGACCCTGGCCCCCCTGGTGTTCACCGCGGCCTACATCCTGTCCACCGTTCTCTTCCTTCCCGGGTCCGTCTTGACCCTGGGAGCGGGGTTCCTCTTCGGGATCCTCTCGGGAACCGTGGTTGTCTCGGTTGCCTCCACGCTCGGGGCCGCCGCGGCATTCCTGATCGGCCGGTATGCGGCCCGTGACTGGGTGGAGAAGAAGCTCGAGGGCAACCAGAGGTTCCGGGCCGTGGACCGGGCCGTGGGGCAAGAGGGATGGAAGATCGTCCTTTTGACCCGGCTCTCCCCCGTGTTTCCCTTCAACCTTCTCAATTACGCCTACGGAGTCACTCGGGTCTCTCTGCGTGGATATCTCCTCGCTTCCTGGCTCGGAATGATCCCCGGCACCGTGCTTTACGTGTACCTGGGCTCCCTGGCAGGGAGCCTGGCCACCATCGGGACCGGAGCCTCCCCGTCCGGGGCCCTGCAGTGGGCGGTGCGGATCGTCGGATTCCTCGCCACGGTGAGTGTCACGGTCTATGTCACGCGGGTCGCGAGGAGGGCCCTTCGCGAAAAGGTCGCCTGAGAGGAGACGAGAGCATGGATCAGGCGCTTCGGAAGCAGAAAGGGCGGGTACAGGAGAAGGAGCAAGTCCACGGCGACGTCGTTCTCCCCATGGACGTTCACAACCGGAAGCTCGTCGCCAACGTGCATCCGCCGGACTGGGTGAACCCGGATCCGGCCCCGTGCTACAACCTCGTGGTGGTAGGCGCCGGTACCGCGGGCCTGGTCGCCGCTGCCGGTGCCGCCGGACTGGGCGCCCGGGTCGCCCTCGTGGAGAGGCATCTGCTCGGGGGCGACTGCCTGAACGTGGGGTGTGTGCCTTCCAAGGCGGTGATCCGGGCCTCCCGGGCCTCCGCGGACGTGCTGGGTGCCCCCCGGTTCGGGGTCAGGGCGGAACCCGGGGCGAAGCCGGATTTCGCGGCTGCCATGGAACGGATGCGGAAGGTGCGGGCCGACATCAGCCGCCACGATTCGGCCGGCCGGTTCCGGGAACTCGGGGTCGACGTCTTCCTGGGGGAGGCGGTGTTCTCCGGGCCGAAGTCGGTCGAGGTCGGCGGAGCGGTGCTCCGGTTCAAAAAGGCGGTGATCGCCACCGGCGCCCGACCCATCGCTCCGCCGATCGAGGGACTGAAGGAAGCGGGCTATCTCACGAATGAGACCGTATTCAACCTGACCGAGAGGCCCGGGCGGATCGCCTTTCTCGGCGCGGGACCGATCAGCTGCGAGCTGGCGCAGGCCTTTCGCCGGCTCGGCTCCGAGGTGACGATGCTCGACAGGGCCCCTCACGTGCTGATCCGCGAGGATGCGGATGTCGCCGAGGTGCTCCAGGATGCCCTGCGCCGCGAAGGGGTGCGGCTCGTCCTCGGCTGCAAGGTCGAGCGTGTGGAGGTGGGGGACGGGGGCAAGATGGTACACTTCACCTCCCGTGAGGGAGAAAAGGACTCGGTCGGGGTGGACGAGATTCTGGTGGGCGTGGGCAGGGCCCCGAACGTGGAAGGCCTCGGCCTGGAAGAAGCCTGCGTCGCCTTCGACCCCCGCAGGGGGGTTACGGTCGACGACCGGCTCCGAACCACGAACCGGCACATCTATGCGGCCGGAGACTGCTGCATGGAATGGAAGTTCACGCACGCGGCGGATGCGGCGGCCCGGATCGTGATCCAGAACGCTCTCTTCTTCGGCAGGAAGAAACGGAGCGCGCTCACCATGCCGTGGTGCACCTACACCTCGCCCGAGGTGGCTCACGTGGGCCTCTACGAGGAGGATGCGGCGAAGAGAGGGATCCCGGTGGAGACCTTTGTCCGGCACCTGAGGGATGTGGACCGGGCCGTGGCGGACGGCGAAACCGAGGGGTTCGTCAAGGTGCACGTGAAGCGCGGATCGGACGAGATCCTCGGCGCCACCATCGTGGCGGCCCACGCCGGTGAGATGATCAGCGAGGTCACGCTGGCCATGGCAGGCAAGATCGGTCTCAAGAAGCTCGCCGCCGTGATCCACCCCTATCCCACCCGGGCCGAGGCGATCAAGCAGGTGGCCGATGCGTACAACCGCACCCGGCTGACCCCCCGGACACGCAGGTGGCTGGAGCGGTTCATGGAATGGCGGCGCTCGCACCGGAAGTCCTGGTTCGATAGGGGGAACTCTTGCCCTGATCCCCCCGGTTGAGCCGCCAGTCGTACTCCTGGTATTCGACCTTCACGTCTTCCGCGTGCCGTTTCAGGAAGTCTCCGGCATCCGAATCGTAGAGGAATCCGGAGAGCCGGCGCAGAATCGCCCCCCGGTCTTCCCCGAAATCCTCCCCGTACCACTTGAAGATCCGGGAAAGAACGACCGTGTTCTCCTCCCGGTTCAGGACCAGGCCGCCCCCGTTCAGGAAGCTCCTGCCCGCCTGGTCCAGCTCCCGGCCCAGATTCTCGGCGGTGTAGAGGTCGATGGGCGGGCAGGAAGAGGACGCGCAGACCAGAGCGAAGTGGATGCGGGGGTCTTCCTCTTCGAGGGAATGGCTCAGCCGGGGGTCCCCGCTGCCGAAGACCCGGAAGAGCGAATGGGGCGGCTTCCGGTTGGCCCGCAGGATGCCGTGCTCGATGTCGTCCGGGGTGTACTCGTTTTCGCCGATCACGTACCGGATGCGCCGAAAGAACCGGCGGACCTCCCTGACCGAGTTTCGGATGTCGAGTTCGACCACCCCGTGAATGACGATGACGTTGTAGAGATTGACCCAGAAGGCGATTCTCTCTTCCCGGGTCTGGAGGACCTCCGGATCGAATTCCCGCAGGCTCCGCGTGGCCATGACGTATTCCCGGTAGAGGTCGGAGTCTTTCATGCGCTCGTAGGCGACACGCCCCCTTGCGGTGTCGAAATAGGCTCCCCTCAACAGATTCATGATGGACTTCAGGGTGGGCGCCAGCTCGTCCGGGGGAATGACGTAGTCCGGCTCCCCTTCATTGAGCACGATTTCGGAGAAGAGCAGGACTTTTCGCAACGAGTCCTTGACGGATTCAAGCGTGAGGCCGGAGGTCTCTTCCTCTCCGGACCAGCGCCGTTCCTCCTGCCTGGCCTGGATGAGGCGCCTCACGCTGTTCACGTACCCGATGTGGGTGAAGGCCTGGGGGAAGTTCCCCAGGGCCTGCTGCCACCGGACATCGTACTCCTCTGAGAAGAGCCCCAGATGGTTCGCCGTGCGCTCCAGCCGGCGCAACAAGCCCTCCGCCTCCGTGAGCCGTCCCATCCGGGCGAGGCATTCCACCAGCCAGAACGAGCAGAGCAGAAAGGTCCCTTCCTCCCCATCCAGCCCGTCTTCCCCCCGGTAACGATAGAGAAGGCCGTCGTGACTCAGCTCACGGATGATCGCGTCCACCGTGGACACCACGCGGGGGTCGTCGAAGGGAAGAAAACCGAGCATGGGGATGAGCAGATTACTCGAGTCCAGTACGTCCGAGCCGTAGGACTGCACGAAAGCCTGCTTCTCCTCGTTGAAGCCCCTGTCGCACACCTCCCGATGGATTGCGTCCCTGGCTTCGCTCCACGTTCCCAAATCGGCCTCGAACCCGTACCGTCCGGCGATGGTGATCCCCCGGTCCAGGGCGACCCAGCACATGACCTTGGAGTAGACGAAATCCCGCAGGCCTCCCCGAACCTCCCAGATACCGGAATCCCTCTCCCGCCAGTGACCCACGACGTACTCACAGATCTTCCGGATGGCCGGCCACTGTTCCGCATTGATCTTGCCCACGTAGTCGGACAGCTTGAGCGCGGCACCCAGAAGCTCGCCGTAGATGTCCATCTGCCGCTGTTTGGCCGCGTCGTTGCCGATGCGCACCGGCCTCGATCCCTTGTATCCGTCCAGGTGTTCGAGGTCGGACTCCTCTAGATCCAGCTCGCCGCGCAGCCCGTACATGATCTGCATCTTGTCCGTGCCGTACTCGGCCAGGATCCGTTCGATCCACCGGAGATACCCCTCCATCTCGGAGAGGTGCCCCAGATTGAAGAGCGCCTCCAGGGTGAAGGCCGTGTCACGGACCCAGGTGAAGCGATAGTCCCAGTTGCGTTCCCCGCCGATCTGTTCGGGCAGCGAGGTGGTGGCCGCCGCCGCAATCGTCCCGGACGGGTTGTAATAGAGCAGCTTCAGTGCCAGAGCGGAGCGGTCGATCCGGTCCTGGTAATAGCCGTAGGAAAAACTGCGGCCGGTCTCGTGGCGGCTCAGCCATTCGTGCCAGAACTGCTCGGTCTCCCGGAGGTCCTCTTCGCTCCGCCCCACATCCGCCGGGACAAAGTCCAGGTCGCAGCATTGGCCTGCTTCCCCGGTGGATCCCGCCCGCAGGGACACCCGGTCACCGGCCTTCAGGGTCCACACGGCCCGGGCCCGGTCGTCCCGGCTTTCGAGCGGACGGGTGCTCATGAGGGCAAGGCTCCGGCCGCCCCCTTCGGCCAGGCATCCGCCCTCCACCGGCCTCACCGAGGTCTCCGCCCTCGCGTAATCGAAGCGGGGCTCGAAGCGGACGAGCACCTCCATTTCGCCCTTCTCTATCTCGATGAGACGATAGAGGACATGGCGTTCTTCTTCCCGCTCCTCCGGACCGCTCCGCGGAACCGGCATGAAATCAGTGACCTTGAGGATCCCCGTGCGGTTCCGGAAACGGGTCGTCAGGATGTTGGTGCGTGGAAGGTACCCGGAGGCGGAGTCGAATTCACCGGTGGGTTGCACGAGGAATCGGCCGCCTTTCTGGTCGTCCAACAGGGCCCCGAATACGGACGGGGAGTCCAGGTGGGGAAAGCAGAACCAGTCGATCGAACCGCTCCTGCATACGAGTGCGACCGTGTGCAGGTTGCCGATGATGCCGTAGTCCTCGATGGGCCGATACCCCATGGTGGTGTACCCTCATCCCCCTTCCGCGAATCCGGGGTAGAGCATCATGCCGCCGTCCACGTAGAGGCTCGCCCCGTGGACGTAGTCGGAATCATCCGATGCGAGCCAGACGGCCGCCCTGGCGACATCGGAGGTCTCTCCCACCCGGCCGTAAGGGATCAGTTTCAAGAGCTTCGCCTCTGCCTCGGGACTCTCCCAGGCCGACCGGTTGATCGGAGTCTTGACCGCTCCCGGCGAGATGCTGTTGACCCGTATCTTCCGGGGACCCAGTTCCTGGGCGATCGATTTCATGAGCAGCATGACGCCCCCTTTCGTCGCAGCATAATTAACATGGGTGGCCCAGGGAATGACCTCGTGGACGGAGCTGATGAAGATGATCTTGCCGAGGGACCTGGAGCGCTCCGTCGGACCGCGGCGGACAAATTCCCTGGCAGCCTCTCGGGCGCACAGGAAGGATCCGGTCAGGTTGACGGAGAGGACCCGGTCCCAATCGTCGAGGGGCATGTCGAGAAAAGGGGCGTCCTTCTGAATGCCGGCATTGTTCACGAGAATATCCACGGTGCCCCAGGTCTCCACGGCCGCGCTGAACATGGCCCGCACCTCCTCCTCGTCGCTGACGTCGGCCTGGCAGGCGAATGCGTGTCCACCGTGCCCCTGGATTTGCTCGACGATATTCTCGGCCTTCTCTCCACTCCCCGGGTGGTTCACCACGACATTGGCGCCGGCCGAGGCGAATCCCAGGGCGATTCCCGCACCGATGCCGGAGCTCGATCCGGTCACGATGGCCGTTTGTCCCTTCAGATCGATCTCGTTGCGTCGCATCCCTCTGGAGGTCTCTTCCGTCATTCTCGGTCTCCTTGCCTTGCTTCCAAGGATGGCCCGATCCTCAGGGGCTCTTGAGATAGGCGATCAATCGGTCCCTCTTTTCCGGAGTGAGGCGGTCGGCCAAGGGGCATATCGCCGTAGGGCGTCTTGAGCTGCCTTCTTACATTCTCCTTCGTCACCTCTCTCCCGCTCACCGGCAGCCTGTCCCGAGGGGAAAGCCCTTTCAGCCCGGGACCGACCTTGGTCTTTCGGCTGTCGGTGTAGTGGCACTGGACACAACCTTTGCTCTGGAACAGCTCGTGCCCTTCGTGGGCCTTCGGCTCGGCTGGCAGACTTCTGGCTCCGACCATGGCCCACCTCATTCTTATGTCGTTGTTGGCCTTTGATGCCTGTGCGACGGTATAAGTCTCTCCGCGTGCGGGTATCCTCACGGCTTTCCTGCCTGCTCTTTTCCCGACCCGCATGCTGCCCTTCAGGGACGTCCGGCCCGGTATGTGTTTTGCTTTCCCATCCCTACCGCTCGAAAAAGAACACGCTTCCCCCGGCAACATCCGGAAAGACTGTGCAGAATCGGTACGCATACTGTCTTTCTGTGTCGATCTTTCTCACTCGATCCCGGAAGCGGGCGATGCCATGGAACCTGACCGTCTGAGAGCGTCGGAATGGATAGACGTGTCCGTTTCACTCCGATCCGGGATGCCGCACTGGCCGGGTGATCCGGAGGTTCGGATCACACGTGTTTCAAACATGGAACAGGGAGATGAGGCCAATCTGTCGCACCTGGACATGGGGGCACACAGCGGCACCCACATCGATGCGCCGGTTCACTTCGTGAAGGACGGTGCGAGTGTGGACGACCTGGATCTGTCGGCTCTCATGGGGCCGGCAAGGGTCATCGCGATCCGGAATGCCGAGTCGATTCGAACGGATGAATTGGTTCCGCATGGAATCCAGCCCGGGGAACGAGTCCTTTTTAAAACGAAGAATTCGGAGAGAGAATGGTACCGTGAGGACTTCCAGGAGCATTTCGTTCATCTCTCCTCCGAGGCTGCCGCGTATCTGGCAGAACGGAAGGTCCGAGTCGTGGGAAGCGACTATCTCTCAGTTGGAGGATTCCGTAAGAACGAACGGCAGATTCATCGGTCTCTTCTCTCGTCCGGCACCTGGATCATCGAAGGGCTGTATCTGGCTCACGTCGGTCCGGGAACGTATGATCTGATTTGTCTGCCGATCAAGATCGCAGACGGTGACGGCGCCCCTGCACGGGCCATCCTGAGGAAAGTGCCATGATCGTCGATTCCGGTCATCGTGCACCACACGAGCTGCTCGGAATTGGACGCCGGAAAGGAGTTTGATTTGACTGAATTCAAAAGGGAAATTGGGTTGGTCGGCCTCGGCAGGATGGGTGGCAACCTGGGCCTGCAGGCTCTGGCGAAAGGGATGCGAGTGGTGGGGCTGACCAGAGGGAAACCTCCAGACGAATTGTTGCAGAGCGGGCTCATCGACGCGCAAGAGCCGGAAGGCTTTCGCAGGCACCTCGAACCGCCCCGCGCCGTCTTCCTGTACGTGCCGGCCGGTCCGGTGGTGGATCGTGTGATCTACAGCGTTGCACCCGTACTGGATCGCGGCGACATCCTGATCGACGGCGGCAATTCGTACTGGGGAGATTCGATCCAGCGGCACGAGCGGCTGCAGGACAAAGGCATTCATTTCGTGGATCTGGGTACGAGCGGGGGTGTGGACGGTGCCCGTCATGGAGCCTGCTTCATGGCCGGGGGCGAACGGCAAGCCGTGGTACGCATCGAGAACCTCCTGCTCGATTTGGCTGTGGAGGGCGGCTATGTGCATGCGGGCGGCCCCGGTGCCGGGCATTTCGTGAAACTGGTGCACAACGGGATCGAATTCGGGATGTTGCAGGCGATTGGAGAAGGCATGGACCTTCTCGCACACTACAGAGAAGAGCTGAACATCCCCGATGTGCTCCGTTGCTGGCGAAACGGGTCGGTGATCCGCTCGTGGTTGATGGACCTGATGGAACAGGAGTACAGGAAGAGCGGGGGCCTGGAGAAGGTGCCCTCCTACGTGGAGGATACGGGTGAGGTCAATTGGCTCGTGAACGACGCCCTGCACATGGAAGTCCCGGTGCCCGTCATTTCCCAGTCCGTCATGCAGTTGTTTGCTTCGAGGGACAAGAATCGAAATTGGGCGCGCGCGGTCGCCATGATGCGTCACGGGTTCGGGGGCCACCCTTACGGCCCGGATGGTAGCATTGCCCGCGAGCGCAAGGAGGGGCGCCTGGGACGGTTCTATCAAAAAAAGTAGGGCGAAAATTCATGCGTTTCGTTCTAACCACACGGCAAGGAAGGAGAGTTCGATCATGAGCTTACAGGACAAACTAGAGACCCAGAAGCAGCAATTCGAATCTGCGGCACCCGAAGAAGCCGTCGAGGTCATGCGCCGGGCCACAGAGGATCTGGCCCGATCGGGCATCCTGGACCGGGCGAAGACCGAAGGAGACGAGGCCCCTGACTTCAGCCTCAAGAACGCCCACGGGAAGACCGTCGGGCTTAGCGACCGGCTGTCCAAAGGCCCGGTCGTGCTCGGTTTCTACCGGGGACGTTGGTGACCCTTCTGCAATCTGGAGCTGGAAGCTCTGGAAGAAGCCCACTCGGAGATCGAGTCGCTGGGAGCCTCACTGATCATGGTCTCCCCTCAGACGGAGGAGCACTCGCGCGCCTTCATGGAGAAAAAGGGACTGAGCATGGAGGTGCTCAGTGACCCTGGAAACCGGGTGGCGGAGGAATACGGCCTGGCGTACGAGCTTCCTGAGGACCTGAAAGAGGTCTACCTGAAGTTCGACATCGACCTCGAGAAGCACAATGGCGACAGCTCCTGGTCCCTTCCGCTCTCCGCCCGGTATATTGTCGATTCGGACAGGCGGATCCGCTACGCGGAAGTGAGCGCCGACTACACGAAACGCCCCGACCCTTCTCATACGATAGAAGCGCTGAAGAGGGCGGTCTCTTGAGGTGCTCCGTGGTCGAAGACCGCGCCGCTCCTCCCGTGTGGCGCATAGAGAATGAGGAGTCCGTGCCATGATGGGACCCCTTTACGAACTCCTCGCCCGGATCGGGTACACCCACCCGCTGCACCCGACGTTGACGCACATCCCGATCGGCTTGATCATCGGTGCTTTCGTGTTCTCCCTGATCTCCCGTGTCTACCAGCACGAGGGCCTGGACCGCACCGCGCGTTCCTGTTCCCTGCTGGCGCTCCTGGCCCTCTTCCCAACAGCACTGCTCGGGGTGCTGGACTGGCAGTACCGTCTCCAGTGGGCCTGGATCCATCCCATCCGGATGAAGATCTTCCTTGCCGCCCTTCTCGTGGTGCTTCTTACGGTCTCGCTCCTGTGGGGTAGACGGGCGGCGGGTGCGAAGGCCGGGCTTCCGACGCTCCTGCTCGCTGTCTTTGCCGTGGTGGCCATGGCCTACTACGGCGGGGAGCTCGTCTACGGCAGGGCCGCGCCGGCGACCGGAGAGCCCGGCACCGAGGAGGCCACGGCCGGCGCCGAGTTCTTCGAGAAGAAGTGCAGCATGTGTCACTATACGGACCGGATCGAGACGAAGATCGGCCCCGGCCTCAAGTGTCTGTTCACAAAGGAGAAGCTGCCCGAGAGCGGCAGGCCGGTGACCGGGCAGAACATTCGCAGCCAGCTCAGGGACCCCTATGATGCCATGCCTGCCTTTCCGGACCTTACGGACAGCGAAGTGGACGCCCTGGTGAACTACCTGAAGACGCTGTAATGGACACATGCTTTCGGGTGAGACTTCCGGAAAGAGTGTGAAGAATTGGCACGCATACTCTTTTTCTGTGCCGGTTTCCGGGCTCGATTCACGGAAGCCTCTTCCGCATTGGACTTCCGTCTCATCTGAGGGGTCTCAGGTCGTCCAGCACAAAAGGCAACAATTCTGAAATGGTGGGATGAGGAAGCACAGCGCGCCGGAAAACGGTGTATGGCTGACGGGTATACATGAACGTCGCGATCACGCTGATGATCTCGTCGCCTCCGACACCAAATACAGCGGCACCCAGGAATTCCTTGCTGTCCGCGTCCACCAGGATCTTCATCAGCCCTTCCGTTTCGTCCTTTTCTCTCGCCCTGGCAACCCGGTTCATGGGCAGGGTCCCCATAAGCACGTTGCGGTCACTCTGACGTGCATCCTTCTCACTCATGCCGACCCGGCCCAACGGCGGATCGATATACAAGGCATAGATGGCCTTCCGGTCCGATATCTTCTTCTTCTGCATACCGGTGAAGTGATCCAGAAAGACCTCGCCGTCGTGGACGGAGGTGTGTGTAAACGCACCCAGGCCGTTTACATCTCCGAGAGCGTAGATGTGCGGCATATTTGTCTGGCCGGAGTCGTTCACTTTGACATGGCCGCGTTCGTTAGTCTCCACGCCGGCGGCTTCGAGGTTCAACGCATCGATATTCGGCCGACGCCCGGCACCGACCAGAAGATGCGTCCCCTCCACAGGGGGCGCTGCTTTCGAATCCACCTGAATTCCGGAACGGGTCGGGGCAATGCCGCTAATCTCTGCATGAAATTGAACCCTTATGTCTTCCTTCTTCAGGATATGGAGCGCTGTTTCCGCAATGTCGGTATCCTCGCGAAACATCAGCTGAGAGCCTCTCTCGAGAATCGTCACTTGACTACCTAACCGGCGAAAGGCCTGCCCGAACTCCAGACCGATATAGCTGCCGCCGATGATGACGAGATGTTCGGGCCGTTCATTCAGGTCGAGCAGGCGCGCATTATCGAGCCAGGCGACATCGTCGAGGCCGGGGATGTCCGGCTTCCGGGCTATGGCGCCGGTGTGAATGACGATTGTCTCCCCCGAGATGACCCGATCTCCCACCCGCACCCGGTGTTGGTCCTCGAACTGCGCAACCTCCCTGAACAGCTCAACGCCCCCGAGGCTTTCCAGCCACGACTCCAGACCGCTGCTGCCTTCTTTGCGGATGGTTTTCTGGCGGTTCATGGCCGCCTCGAAATCCACTGAAGCATGGGAGCGTCGGACACCGAAATCCTGCCCCCGGCGGGCCACATGAGCCGCGCGAGCGCTGGCGATCAGGGTCTTGGTCGGCGTGCAGCCGTAATTGACGCAGCTTCCGCCGAATGCCCCGCCTTCCGCGATGGCGATCTTCTTTCCGCTCTTCGACAATGCGGGCACAACCGTGGAAGTGGCTTGTCCGGTGCCGATCCAAATCAGGTCAAACGACTGCATGGGGTGTTCCCCTCTTTCAGAACAGCCCCGGACCGCCGGGCCGTCCCGTTTCGGACATGTCGTGAAGACGCAGGCTACCTATTCCGATGCTTTTCAGGGTGCCGGACTCACGAGGCACGTTCAAGGAGGTTCCTCTGCCAGAATTTCAAGTTCGGAAGCCATTCGACTGCGCGACTCAGCGCAGAGATCGCGAAACCACTCTAAGCCGAACCGGTGTATGGTCATGAGAAAGACGGCCTGCACCCCGCCGCGAGCGAGCCGCTCACAGCGGGCAGCGATTCCGTCCGTCGGAAGGAGGGCGGCGTGGATAGATGTATGCGACTTGTCCACACCGATCCGGCCGAGCAATAGGCCCCTGTTTCCGAATCGCCAGCGATTCACGGCGGCAACCGTTGCGCGTACACAGGATGCCTCCAGCGAATTCTCCGAGGATCAAGCAGCACCATAGCCTCTGCCTTTGTGAGGGGCCTGGCATCGGCATCCTCTCTGCGCATGGGGTCAATGTTGGTGTCGAGTTTAATGTATCAATCGGATCTCGTGAAGCGCCAGTCTTGGGACTTCTTCGTCCTGTGACAGTCGAGGCACCCCTTCACCTTTCCTGAGGCCATGACTTTGCCCTCCGGGCCATACTTCGCCCAGAACCAATCTCCCCCGGAAGGGTTGTACCCCTCCACCTTGTACATGGGGGTGACGGCCACCACAGTCTTCTTGTCCTTGGCGTAATTCTCTTTCACGAGAATCGACCCGGCGGGCATCGTTTCCATTCCTTTTCGCGCTGCCTTCAGTGCCTTGCCATTCGCATAAAGCTTGAGCCAGGCGCCGTGAGGGCTCTGCCCCTCGTACAAGCCGTCTGCGTGCCCGGGCCAGAATCCCCAACCCTCGTAAGGCATCGTCTCCGTGATGTAAAGCCACAACTTATCCGCTTCCGGAGGGGGCATGTCGCCTCCCGCCCCCAGGAGAACACCCCCTAGGATCGCGCACAGTCCCAACCATGCCTTCCTTTTCTTGAGTCCCTTCATCTGTCTCCTCCTCTTTCGTCTTTTTTTGAAACGTGGGCAAGACACATTGCCGGGGTCGTACCGGCCCCCAGATCTCCGGAACTCCTCGCGTAAAGAGCAATTCCCGTGCCCGTGAATGGCCCACCCTCCCCACGAGTCATGCAAGTATACATCAGGCCCAGGATCCTGTGCCGGAAATACGCGTGCACACCTCCCTGACTAGGATCGAAAGAGCCAAGTTACGCCCTTTGAATAGGTTTTTTCCTAGGGGCGGGAAACAGACGGTAAGCCGTCATTCCGCTTGGCCCGGAAAGCTGTTCCCGTGAGGGATACACCGCGAGCCGAGAAATGCAGTGAGCAGTTTGTTTACACAAAGCTTATTTATTGTGCGCGAAGGGTACAACTTTCAGGCGAGGTCCGCGACGCCCAGAGCCTTGAAGGGAAATCGCTTACTCTACCCCCCAACAACCGTGGTAGTCGGGAATGGAGAACGCATACCAACGACACGCATCTAAATTGAGAACATAGCGAGCGGCTCTGGAAGGGCCGGGAGAGGCGACCATGCCAGAGAAGGTACTGGTTGCCGGAACGCAGAAAGGTCAGGGAGGCGGCGGCACGACGGGCGGGGGCGAGCGCGAAGTGGAAGACTGCTACGAGGGATTCGTCGAGGTCCACGTCAAGCGCGGATCGGACGAGAGCCTCGATGCCACCATCGTGGTGGCCCATCCCGGTGAGATGATCAGCGAGGTCACGCCGGCCATGGCCGGCAGGAGCGGTCTCAAGAAGCTCGCTGCCGTGATCCACCCCTATCCCACCAGGGCCGAGGCGATCAAGCAGGTGGCCGAGGCTTACAACCGCACCCGGCTGACCCCCGGACACGCAGGTGGGTGGGGCGGTTGATGAAATGGCGGCTCTGAGCCTCCCCGCCGGGGGGGGTTGGAAAGTCGGAAAGGAGGAGCTAAACCATGTCCCGACGAAGATGGCTGCATGCATGCGTGTCGTGCTTCGTTCTTCTCGTGGTGCTTGCGGCGCCCCGCGGCGGCCTGCTCGAGGCGACCGCCGATCCGATCGATCACGTCCTCTACACCGAACTTCTGCAAGCCTACGTGGACGAGGAGGGACTCGTCGACTACCGGGGACTGAAGGAGCGGGGCATGGAGAAGCTCAACGCGTATGTGGAAGAGCTTGCCGGGGCCCGCACCTCGGACATGGGCAGAGGGGAGAGGATGGCCCTGTACATCAATGCCTACAACGCCTTCACCCTGAAGCTGATTGCGGACCCCTACCCGGTCGAATCCATCCGGGACATCCCGGGCCTGAGCGGCCTCCTGGGGCTGGGGCAGTGGCAGAAGGAGATGTGGACGCTGGCGGGCCAGGAGATCAGCCTCGATCATCTCGAGCACGGGATGCTTCGTCCCATGGGGGACCCCCGCATCCACTTCGCCCTGGTCTGCGCTGCCGTGAGCTGCCCCCCGCTTGCCCGGGAGGCCTACACGGCCGGGCGGCTGGACGAGCAGCTGGAACGCCAGGGCCGGATCTTCAACCGGAGCCCCAAGGGACTGCGCACCTGGATGAAAGAGGCGCTCTTCGGCACGTCACCGGTCCTGAAGCTCTCTACGATCTACAAATGGTTCAGGGAAGATTTTCTGGAAAAGGCGGAGGACCTGCCGTCCTTTGTGCTTCCCTATGCAGGCCCGCAGGACCAGACCTTCATCCGGGAGCACCGCGAGGATCTGGAAATCGACTATCTGGACTACGACTGGAGCCTCAACGATCAACCCCGGAACAAGAGAAGCCGCTGACGGAAAGGCCCCAAATGCTCCGCCTTCCGCTATGGCGGTCTTCTTTCCGCTCTTCGACGATGACAGAGGTTTCTCTATCAGATGCGAAAAGGCCTCGCATGAAGGCGGCCGTGCTGTATAGCCTGAGAATCAAGGACTATGACCTAGGTCATGTCATGCATGGCGACAGGTTCGTTCACTTCCTTTTCGAGCGGCCGGTATGGCACGGGCTCCCCATTCCTTCGGCAACTCAATCCCCTGGCCGATAGACCTTGGTTTCAGGGTGAAAAGCCTGCCAGGCGAACCAGTAGCTGTAGATCGGCGCGAGCGGATTCCCTTCGCCGTCGCGAACGTTCTTGACCTTCCCGTCCGGTGAGATCTCGATAGAGATCTTGCTTCCGCCGAGGGTATCCTGGACGGTCCCCGACTTCTCTTTCAGATCGGACAAGGCGTACGCCTTCGCGCTCCTCCCAGTTTCGAGGCCCAGAACCATTTCTTTGGGGGAAAGGTCTTTTCGCACGTCTCCCACGGGAAACATCGTGCCCGATGCGCGGTAATAGTC
Organism: uncultured Thermodesulfobacteriota bacterium; assembly: GCA_964479535.1. GTDB lineage: Bacteria > Desulfobacterota > DSWW01 > DSWW01 > DSWW01 > S015-6. The sequence continues at coordinate 85,914 of CAYZMM010000009.1, read as the reverse complement.
CTTGTACGGGTCTCTGCCGTAATCTCTTCGGTAGCCGGTTTCGGTTGACAGGACCCGGGCATTCGGATGCTGTTGCCTCCAGTTTCCCCATTCCGTTCGGATGGAAGGCATCTTCTCGAGTTCCTTTCCAGCCAGAGCTCCCGCAATCGCCTTTTCCATGAGCTGCGACCACAGGCTTTCTGTCTGATGATCGTACATGAGCACGTTGCTTTTGTAGAGCCGCCCGGACACCCCAAGCGTGTAGACCCTTCCATCCACGGTTCGGGAGTAGACCACTCCCGTCTGAGTGAGGGGTCAAAAGGTCACCACAATGGGGTCTCCCCCGAGACGATCGTTCACCACTTCATGCCAGGTCAGGATCTTGATGGGGTACGCTTTTGCCTTGCCGTTGATTACAACTCCAATGACCTCGTCTTCAGCTTCCAGGAATCCCGCCTGGTTCGCCTCCACGAACAGAGGCTCCAGAATAGCCGGTATGCCGTCCTTCGGTGGCCCCCCGGAGAGGATCTCGTCTCGGGGTACGATGGCATTCTTGAGGTTGAATCCCGAAGCCATGCAGAAAGACAGCAGGGACAACGAAACCCAGAGGGATTTCTTCATTTCTTCTCCTTCCTTCAACGGAATTCGAACATGTCGTTGAAGAGTTGCGGGTCCGTGAAGTGGGCGCGGCCCACGAGCGTGATCGGATGGTTGCCCCGCTGACGCATCTTTCCGATTCCGGGGATCCCCATGGAAAAGAAGAAATACGGCTCGATCCTGGTGGAATCCTTCATGATCCCGTTCCTGCCAAAGACGCTTTCCCGACCGCCGGAAGCCGGCAGAAGCTCGAGCTGGTCATACGGCAACAGTTCGTAAACCCTTCCCGTGTCGGGGAGTGCCCGGGCGTCCACGTGCTGGACCTGATGCCAGCCGCTGGCGATCCGCCAATGAAGCGGCTCGGAAGGAAAGGCTTCCGGCAGCCATGCCGGCACCAGAGGGTCCGGAACCCAGAAGCGGCTCCGCACGTTCCGGACCCGCCTCTCGTCCGGCAGGGCCAGATAGTAACATCCGCAGTTGTTGGTGGAGTCTGCGATCAGCGGCGTCCCCTCGGGGGCCATGGTGATCCGAACGGTCGATCCAGAAGACGGTCTCCTCGTTCCCTTTCGAAACCCCTCTCCCATGACCTGTCCCTCGGGCTGTCCCGGGTTCTTCGGCTTGGATGTCTTTCGTCGAGCCGAAGACTCGGTCCGCCGGAGGAGAGCGGGTCACCACTGCGTTGGCCAGTGAGGGTGCCAGGGGCGCTCGCGCTCGAAGGCCCGGCTCATCCGGAGTGCGAGATCGTCCCGGTGCAGGGGCGCGACGATCTGCATGCCCACCGGGAATCCCGCCCTGGAAAGCCCGGCCCGCACCGTCGCGGCCGGATTCCAGGATAGGTTGAAGGGCATGGTGAAGACGGCCGAGCTGCCGTACGCCTGCTTCCGGCCTTCCGTCTCCTCCGGGAACGGCCCCTTGGCCGGGACCGGGTCGTAAGGCATGGTGGGGGTGACGAGCAGATCGAAGCGCTCGAAGACCTCGGCACACCAGTTTCGGATCTGCGCCCGGTTGCGCCGCATGGCACCTGCCGCGTGGGGCGTCATCCTTTCGGCGGCACGGATCATGTCGAGGATGAAGTAGGCCACCTTCTCCTCCTGCCCCTGGAGCTCGGCATGAATGTGGGCGGCGAGGTCCCACCCCGCCGAGGCGACCCAGTCCCCGGCCTGCGGCGGCGGGCCCCCGAAAACCGGCTCGAGCCTGTGGCCGAGCTTCTCGAAGATTTTGACCGCCTCCTCGACCGTTGCGGCTACGTCCGACTGAACCACGGCACGACCGAGATCCGGCGAAAAGCCGATGCGCAGCCCTGTGGGGGCCTCTTCCCGCACTGCCTGAAGATAAGAGATGCCCGGGTGCGGCAGGGCCGCAGGATCATGGGGCGACGGCCCCACGACCTGATCGAGGAAGAGCGCGGCATCCTCCACCGTCTTGGTCAGGGGACCGAGCACGCTCGTCATCGAGGTGTCCCACAGATCTCGCGGGCCGATCGGTACCCGGCCCTGGGAAGGCTTCAGGCCGAAGGCTCCGGTCCAGCTGGCCGGAATGCGGATCGAACCCCCTCCGTCGCTCGCCGTGACCAGGGGAAGTACACAGCCCGCCAGGGCTGCGGCCGAACCGCCGCTCGAGCCACCGGGTGAGCGTTCCAGGTCCCAGGGGCTCCGGGTGACGCCGTGGAGCAGGTTCTTGGTGATGGCGGTGGGGCCGAACTCGGGCGTGTTCGTCTTCGCCACCGGGATGGCGCCCGCAGCCCGCAGTCTCTCCACGTGCACGTCGTCGCGGGCGGCCACGTGGTCCCTGAACAGGACCGAGCCGTAGGAGGTCACCATGCCCGCCACGTTTTCGAGGTCCTTGACGCCGAGGGGAATGCCTTCCAGGGGACGAGGGTTTCCTGCCGTGACGCGGGCCTCGGCCGCGCGCGCTTCCTCGATCAGCTCTTCCCGGTCCCGCAGGGCTACAATCGCGTTCAGGGCATCGTTCGTCCGGTCGATCCGTTCGAGGACCGCCTCCATCAGTTCGACCGGAGAAGCCTTCCGCGTATGCAATGCCTCTATGAGTTCGATCAGTGTGGACCCCGGGAACTCGTTCATGTTGATTCCCCTCCTGCACGCGTGGACCGCCTCGAGGCGCACCGTGTCCCATTCATACACCAATCGCTCCTCCGCAGTCCATCCGGACCTCGGGGAGCGACAAGGTCTCAAAGAAACGGCCGGTTCACGTGTGCGGACGTCGCCTCGGAAATAACCGTTGACAAACCGAACGCCGGATTTCTAGAGTAGGAAGTCATTCCAGGCGGGCCCGGGACCCACCATCACGGGAGAGAGACGTGGAAGACCTCAAGATACGGAACATGGAAGACATCCGGGCCATCGAGTCGGTTCCGCTCGAGGAACGGGTTACGACCCGGAGCTCCTACGAGCTTCTGTCTCGAGGGGCTTCCGGCGATCCGGAAAAGGTCGCGCTCCACTTCCTCACGTCCGGGGAGGCCTGGGACTCGCCGATCCAGGTGACCTACCGGCAGTTTCTCGGACGCATCACGCAGGCGGCGAATCTGTTCACCGATCTGGGGGTCGGCGCGGGCGACGTGGTCACCTACATCCTCCCGAATCTGCCCCAGACCCACTACACGCTCTGGGCCGCCGAGACGGCGGGCATTGCCAATCCGATCAATCCCATGCTCGAGCCGAGGCAGATACGGGACATCATGAACGCGGCCAAGACGAAGGTGCTCGTCACACTCGGCGAGGTTCCGGGCACCGACATCTGGCCCAAGGTGGCGTCGATCCGCCGGGAGATCCCGACGCTCGAGGCGGTGGTGCAGGTGATGGGGGACTCGAACGAGGCGGATGGCATCCATGGGTTCGAGGAGATCATCGAGAAGTACGGCGCCGAAGGACTCGATTCCGGCCGTGAAACCCAGCCGGACGACGTCTGCTCCCTGTATCACACGGGCGGCACGACCGGAACACCGAAGCTGGCCATGCGTACGCACATGAACGAGATGTTCTCCGCCTTCGGCTGCGCGGTCGGGATGGCCATGCATTCGGGCACGACCATGATGTGCGGCCTGCCCCTGTTTCACGCGAATGCGCCTCTTTTGACCGGCCTCGCCCCCTTTTCGGTAGGCGGATCGGTCGTCCTGCTTTCGCCGAGCGGATATCGCGATCAGGGCGTGATCCAGAACTTCTTCAAGATCGCCGAGCGCTACGAGGTCGAGTCCTTCATGGTGGTGCCCACGGTGCTCTCCATGCTGCTCGATGTCCCGGTGGAGGGCCTGGACCTCTCGCGACTCAAGTACGCGCTCTGTGGGGCTGCGCCCCTTTCGGTGCAGGTCTTCCAGGCCTTCGAGAAACACAGCGGGCTCAGGCTGCTGGAGGGGTACGGTCTCACCGAGGCCACGGTGGCCTCCTCGTGCAACCCGCGGAACGGCGAGAGCAAGGTGGGCTCGGTCGGCATCCGGTGGCCCTATCAGGAGATGAAGACCGTCCTTCTCGACGAAAAGGGCGAGTACGTGCGCGACTGCGAAGTGGACGAGATCGGCGTCATCGTGATGCGAGGGCCCAACGTGTTCAAGGGCTACGTGGAGGAGGCCCACGACAAGGCCGCCTGGGTGCAGGGCGACTGGCTCAACACCGGTGACATGGGGCGCATGGACGGGGACGGTTACTTCTGGCTTACGGGCCGGAAGAAAGAGCTCATCATCCGCGGGGGCCACAACATCGACCCGGCCGTTATCGAGGAAGTCCTGTACCGGATCGACGGCGTGTCGCTTGCGGCCGCCGTGGGCCGGCCCGATGCCCACGCAGGCGAGGTGCCGGTCGCATACGTCATGCCGAAGCCGGGCGCGAAGCTGGATCCAGAGAAGATCGAGGCCTGCTGCCGCGAGCAGATCACGGAACGGGCCGCCGTGCCGAAAGAGATCTGCATCGTGGATCCGATGCCGGTCACGGCCGTGGGCAAGATCTTCAAGCCCGCGCTCCGCTACCACGCCATCAAGCGGGTCTTCGAAAGCGAGCTTGCCCGGCTTTCCGACCTTGCCGCGTCCGTCCATGTCCAGGTCGAGGAGGACAAGGTGCGCGGCACTCTCGCGCTCGTCACGGCCCGCCCCGCCGCATCCACCGAATCCGGCGAACTCCGTCGACAGATCGAAGAGATCCTGGGTCGCTTCACGGTCCCGTATGATATCGAGGTGGGGGAGGGGAAGTAGCCGGCACACTCGGGTCACGCCTCACCTGCTTTCCTTGAAACCCTGATCGGGAAACCGGTATCTCAAGCAAGAGGGACACGGAGGATTTGCGCCTTGCGGAAATCGAGGCGAATTGCTGTTCTTTCGAAGGCATGAAGAAACGACAGGTCCGGGGATAAGGAATGAAAGCGGTCGGCATCGTCGGAAGCTATCGGAAGGGAGGCATCAACGACACCGTGGTGTGCAAGATGCTGGAGGGCGCTGCGGGCCGCGGAGCCGAGACGGAGAGAATCTTCCTGCCTGAAAAGGACGTTCGTTTTTGCCAGAATTGCCGCGAGTGCACGCAAGAAGCCGGACACGGGCCGGGCGCGTGTTTTCTCAAGGATGATGTGCCGGGTCTCATCCGGACATGTCTCGCCTCGGACATCCTGATTCTCAGCTCGCCGGTCAACTTCGGATCCATGACCGCGGTGAGCAAGGCCTTTCTGGAGCGCCTGGTCTGCCTCGCCCACTGGCCGTGGGGAAAACCCTCCCCCAAGCTGAGGCATCTCCCGGGAAGGCGTATGGCGGTCCTGGTGACTTCGAGCGCTTCGCCGTCCATCCTCACGGGCGTCGGCACGGTCAATTCCCTGACAGAGCTGGGGAAGATGGCCGAGATGCTCCACGCGGCGGTGGTGGCGCGGCTTCACTACGGTCTGGTGGCCATCCGACGGGAGAGCGGTCTGAAGGAGAGCCAGAAGAGGGCGGCCGTTGAGTTCGGGGCCTGCATGGTGGACCGATTTCGGGGGCATCTGGGAAGCAACTTCAAGCTGCGGGCCTTGAAGGGCCTTTCGCAGTCCGACCTTCCGAGGCTGCCGTACGTCGGGCCGATCTTCGACCGGCTGGCGTCGATTCCCTTCAAGAGGACCGAATGACGAACGAAGCCGGGCGGATGCGCTGGCTTCCGTCCGCTCTACTTCCTTCCCCGGAGACTCCCGATACCCAGCCCGATTCCTGTCATGCTGGTCGCAGCCTCGCCCTCCCGGGCCGGGCTGTCCGCTGCCGTGCCGGTGCCCGCTCCGACGCCGAGCGGCTTCTGCACGGGCCCGTCACCGCTCGTGATGAGGCCGGCGGGGATCTCCGGCAGCACGACGTTGAGGAGCTTGTTCTTCGCCTCTTCGAAAAGCTTTCCGAGGCTTACGAGCTCCTGCCGGGTGAACAGGGTGTCCGCGGTGGGAAACACCTCATTCTCTTCTTCATCCAGGTGGTGGTTCGTGTATTCGCCGAGGCCCTCCACCTTGATCGGAAACCGCTCGTGGTCCTGGGGGAACGTCTCGGCATCCTTGATGATCAGCTCGATGATGTGGTGTTCGTTCACCGCTTCCAGCGCATCGTGCCGAGCCGAAGCCTTCTCCTGCAGCAGATCATAGAAGTACTTCTCTTCCATGGTGTGGTGCACGATCAGGTGGCGCATGAACTCTTCGAAGGCCTTCGGGTCTGTCTTCGCCTGGAGGTAGAGTTGCCTGAGCGTTGCATGGTGTGCCGTGAGAGCTTCGGTTATGGTCATACTGCCTCCGTGGGTGAATTGGGCGGAAATCTCCTCTCCACGTCATCTTAGATGGTTCATCCGAAATTTGGATTCAAAGAACTCCCCACCCCCCGAGCCGGCTCCTCCGGGGAAGCGAGGGGCAGCGAGGGTATTTTTGAACCCTTTTTCACCTCCTCTGCAACAGTTTAGGTAAAAAGGACCTACTCGAGCAAGTCTGCTGCAGCACCGCAACGGATCTGCATCCGGCGAAGGCCTTCAATCGGAAAGGAGAATGGAATGGACATTCTGAAACGGTCACTCGCCCCGATCACCCTCGAAGCATGGCAGGAGATCGACAGGCAGGCATCCCTCGTCTTGATGGCCTATCTCTCCGCCCGAAAATTCGTCGACGTGGTCGGGCCTCAGGGCTGGGACTACGCGGCCGTTCCTCTCGGCCGGCTGGACGTGCCGAAGGGACAGAAGAAAGAGGACGTTCAGTACGGCATCCACGCGGTGCAGCCCCTGGTCGAGTGTCGTGCCTCCTTTGTTCTGGATGTCTGGGAACTGGACAATATCATACGCGGCGCAAAGGACATCGAACTCAAGTCGCTCGAGGATGCGGCGCGCAAGATCGCCATCTTTGAGGAAGACGCCATATTCAATGGCTTCAAGGCGGGCCGTATTGCGGGTATGCACGAGGCGTGTCGGCACAAGCCCATCTCTTTCGTCAAGAACCCGGCAGGATTCCTGGACGCCGTTTCCCAGGCTGTCGGCACCCTGATTTCAGCCTCCATCGGCGGACCCTACGCACTGGTGGTCAACCCGGACCTCTGGCAGTTGATCGCCAGCTACGCAGAGGGATTCCCCCTGCAGCAGCACGTCCAGGGTATTCTGGACGGCCCGATCATCTACAGCCACGCCTCCAAGGGCGGGTTTCTCGTGTCGACGCGAGGGGAGGATCTGGAACTGATCATCGGCCAGGACTTCGCCGTCGGATACCAGTCGCACAGCAGCACGGAGGTCACGCTGTTCGTCACCGAGAGCTTCACGTTCCGGATCATCGAACCGGCCGCCTTCTTGCCATTGGCCCCAAAGGCGAAGTAGTCCGGCGTTTACTGGAAAGCGGCAAGGGTTTCTGCCTGGCCCTGGGGACGTTCTTCCCTTTTGTCGAGTCTTGATTGCCGCCCCGATTGCTTCGTCTTGAAGCATGGAAGAGCGCCAGGTGTGTCGATCACTTCTTTCCCGCTCTACACCCCGTTTCGAACCGATGCAGAGCTTCGCGGAGGCACAACATGGGAAGTTCAAACAGGAAGGGGCTGGAAGAAGCTTTCGTTGGGGAGGCGAAGGCATACTTTCGGCTGAGGGCCTTCGCCCGAAGGGCGGATGAGGAGGGCTACCCCGCGGTCGCCCGGCTCTTTCGCGTGGTTTCCGAGGCGGAGGGAATTCACGCGGCGAGTCACTTCGATCTCCTGGATCGCGTGGGAGAGACCCAGGAGAACTTGAGGGCCTCCTTCGAGAAGGAGACCTTCGTGAACGAGGTCGCCTATGCGAAGCTCCTCAAGGAAGCCTGGGCCGAAGAGGACGCGGAGGCGGTCTGGCTGCTCACGAAGGCTCGCAATGTGGAGGAACGGCATGCCCGTCTCTACCGGACCGCTCTCTCCCGCATGACCGTTGACACGCCGCCGGTGTATCATCTCTGCGGCCGTTGCGGCTGGATCACGGAGGGCGTGGTCCCGGAAGCCTGCCCGAACTGTGACAGCCCCAAAGAAGAGCACCGAAGGGTGGACTGAGCAAGAGAGGAAAACAGATGGGACTTCTGACGGTTGACGAAACGAAGTGCAAGAGAGACGGCCTCTGCGTGAAAGATTGCCCCATGGTGATCATAAAGCTCAAGGAGGGGGAGGCTGTCCCGGAAATGGTGCCGGGGGGTGAAGGCATCTGCAACGGTTGCGGACACTGCGTTGCGATCTGCCCCCACGATGCGCTGGAACACGCCCGAGTGCCGAAACAAGGCAGCCCTTTGATACGGAAGGAGCTGGAGATCGACGAGGAGCAGGCCGTGCAGTTCCTGCGCTCCCGCCGGTCCATCCGCTTCTTCAAGGATCAGCCCGTGGAACGGGAAAAGCTCCAGCGTTTGATCGAGATCGGCCGCTACGCACCGACCGGGGGAAACCGGCAGCCGATCGAATGGGTGGTGTTCACGGATCCGGATCGGGTCAAAGGAATTGCAGTGGGAACCGTGGCGTGGATGCGAAAGGCACTCGAAAAGGCTCCTCAATCCGTGCCGCCGTACTTTCCGCTCATCATCGGTGCCTGGGACATGGGCTACAACTCCGTGACGTGGAGCGCTCCGGCGCTGGTCGTGGCTTCCGCACCCAAGGAAGCGGGCACCGGTTTGGTGGACGTCACCCTGGCGCTCACCTATTTCGAGCTTGCGGCCCCCAAGTTGGGCCTGGGCACGTGCTGGGCCGGTGTGGTGTGGGGCGCCATGCAGTCCTCCTCCGCGGTCAGGGAGGCGGCCGGTGTGCCCGAGGGGCACACGCACTACTACCCCATGATGGTCGGCTACCCGAAACCGAAATACACGCGGCTTCCGGAGCGCAACCCGCCGAAAATCACCTGGAAGTGACGCAGACGTGGACGTCACACAGGGCAGGGCCGTCCGGCGATCTTCTCGTAGATCCGTCTCACCGTCCGGCCGAAGGCGGCGGAGAAGTCCGGGTCCCCCCCGTCCGGAAAGGGGATCCCATCGGTTCGCTGCAGCACCTCGAGGTGCTGCTCCATCTCCAGGGCGATGCGGTCGGCCATGGCCCGGCACTGTCCCGGGTCGTCCGCAAGGATCCCTTCCAGGGTGACGGACGGCACGTCGCCTTCCCGTTCCGGATTCAACTCGTTCGTTGCCTCGATCGTCGCCTGCAGGTTCTCCAGGGCGGCGGGAATCGTCGCCTCGAGAAGCCTGAGCACGGCCTCCAGTGACGTCAGACCGAGCAGGTCGGGATGGTGAACGTAGCTGTGTTCCTCGTGGATCGCCATGCCCTCCAGGTGTTCGGTGTCCACGCCCTTGATGAACCAGTTCTCGGTGTATCGGATGACCTGTTCTTCGGTCCAGCCCTTTCCGGGGCTGAAGAAGACCCAGGGCACCTTTGCAAGGGCTTCCACGCACTCTTCAATCGTGTGGTAGGAGTAGTTCGCCAGAAGCTTGCCCTCTTCGTACACATCGATGCTGGCGGACGTGGACGCCGTCGGCAGAGAGACCTGCATGATCCTCGCGTGGTCGGAGCAGTCGCTGATGATGACCAGATACGCATCCTTCTCCCAGGGCAGTACGCAATCCTCGGCCACCTCGAATTCCCGGTCGTCCAGCGCATCCAGCAGGTTCGACGAAAAACTCGGCGTGCTCAGCACGGCAAAAGTGTCGGGCGGAAGATCGAGCTTGTCCAACAGATCCACGTAGAATTCCCACTCTTCGTCCTCGCCGATCTGAAGCGGCAGAAGGCGGCCCGGGTTCCTGCGGAGATGGGTGTGTGCGAGATTCAGGGCGATCTCGAGGATGGCCTGCCAGTCGGCGGAAAGGGGGTCACAACCTGACTGCTTCCGAAGGGAAGCCTTCTCAAAAACCTTGATATAGAGATCCTCGGGGCGGTCTTCCGGAGGCGAAGAGCTCATGCAGGGCTTCCCTCTGTCCCGGCGGCCGGGCAGAATCAAGGATCGTTCAGGAACGCTCTTCTTCTATCACGACGGAGTTTCTTTTCCAAGGGGGGCGATCAGATCTTCACCTCTCTGTCTTTCCAGTACGGAGCGCGGAGCAGCTTCTTCAGGATCTTGCCCGTGTCGGTCTTCGGCAGATGGTCGACAAAATCCACCGATCGCGGGACCTTGTACCCGGCCAGATGCTCTCTGCAATACCGTATGATCTCTTCTTCCGTGGCCTCCCGCCCCTCCCTGAGCACGAGCACCGCCTTGACCGCTTCCCCCCAGTCATCGTCCGGCACGCCGATGGCCGCAGCCTCCAGGATCTTCTCGTGTTCATGCAGGACGTTTTCGATTTCGGCCGGGTAGATGTTCTCCCCGCCGCTGATGATCATGTCGAATTTGCGGTCTACGAGATAATAGAAGCCGTCCTCGTCGACCCGAGCCATGTCCCCGCTGTAGAACCAGCCGTCCCGGAAGTTCTTCTTCGTGGACTTCTCGTCCTTGTGGTATTCCGCGGCCCGGGCCAGGTCCACCCCTCCGATGGGTCGGGAGATCAGCTGGCCCACCTCACCCTGCGGCACCTCGCGGCCCTCCTCGTCCACGAGCCTGATCTCCACGACGGGCAATGCCCTGCCGATGGAGCCGGGCCGCTCGAGCTGCTCCTCCGGGGCGAGGTAGGTGACCACGCCGACTTCGCTGCCCCCGTAGAACTCGTGGAGGCCCGCATTCGGGAAGTTCTCGATGACCCACTGCTTGGTCGGGAAGGGGATGGGCGCCGAAGACTGGATGAAGCACTTCATGGAAGAAACATCATATTTATTGAATACTTGCGGTTGAAGATTCATAATTCGGTTGAACATGGTCGGGACCATGGACGAGAAGGTGGTCCTGTGCCGTTCCATCAACCGGAGGGCCTCTTCCGGGTCGAATCGTTCCATGATGACCACCGTCTGGCCGGCGTAGTGGCCCCCGCTCGAAGAGGCGATCGCGTTCGCGTGAAACAGGGGCATGGCGAGGAGCTGGACGTCGTTCTCGTCGAGCCGAAACAGGCCGAAGAGCCCCATCATTCTCGTTTCCCAGTCCCCGTGCGGGTTGATGGAGCCCTTCGGAAAGCCGGTCGTGCCGGAGGTATAGCCGAAGTAGTAGGGATCCTTGGGGCCGCTTTCGAAGCCGATTTCCTCACTCGATGCATCTGCCAGCAAGGCCTCGTAAGAGAGCATGCCGGCAGGGGGTTCCCCATCGAGATGGATGATCCGGGCCCTGTCGACTCGATGGAGGTCCTTCGCGACCGTAGCGAGCTTGCCCACGAACTCGTCCGCCACGGCGATGGCCGTTGCTTCGGAGTGGTCGATGACGTAGCGCATCTCCTCGGGGGCAAACCGCCAGTTCACCGGCACGACCGTCACCCCCGCCTTGGCGAGCCCGTAGAGGATCTCCATGTACTCGGACCGGTTCCGGAGGATCACTGCCAGCCGGTCCCGGGGCTCGAGGCCGAGGGATCTCACGCCGTTGCCGAAGCGGGTTGCGCGCTCGTTCATCTCTGCGTATGTGAACCGTTTGTCCTTGAAGATGACGGCCGTCTTGTCCGGGAAGTCCTGAGCGTTCTTCGCAATCTTGGCACCCAGATCCATTTCCTGTTCTCCCCCCTGTCTTGTTTCGCGTCGCAAAGCCTCTTACAGGGTCTCCAGATCATACCAATAGCGCGCGTTCTCCAGGGTCTTCAACCCTTTCCCACCCATCCAGAGACCGATCACCTTCTGGTCCCTCCAGTGCTTCTCGATGTCGAACTCCCGCGAGTAGCCGTAGGAGCCCATGAAGTCCATGGCCCGGCTGCAGGCCTGCTCCACCGCGTTGGAGGCGTAGAGGGAAAGACCGCGGGTCTTGAGCAGGAACCGCTCGTCCCAGGGATCCCAGCCGTAGATCTCCGGGTGATCCATCTCGCGGGCGTAGCACCACATCCACGCGGAGGTGGACTCGATCAGCATCGCCACCTCGGAGAGCATGTCCGCCACCAGGCTGTGCTCCTTGAGGGGCTTTCCCCCGATGACCCGTTCGGTGGTCCACTTCTTGATGATTTCGTAGACGGCCTTCATGACGCCCAGGCACATGGCCGCAGAGCCCAGGTTGCCGCCGCTGATGGCGCGACGCCAGTACTTCAGGTCGTCGCCCGGCCCGTGGAACCGGTACCGCTTCGGGACCCGTACCTCTTCGAACCAGATGTCCGAGTTCATGTCGGCGTTCATGCCGCATTTCCGGTAGGGGCTGCCGACGGAGACGCCCTCGGCATCCGCGGGCACGAGGATGAGGGCGAAATCGTTCGGATCCGTGGACCCCTTCCGGGTCGTGCAGACCACGGTGAACAGATCCGCCAGGTGACCCGAATTGGTGGGCCAGATCTTGTGGCCGTTGATGATCCAGGAGTCCCCGTCCGGGGTCGCGGTGGTCTGGATGGTCCGGCCCTGCATGCGGCCCACGTTTTCGATGTCCGCACCGCTCGCCGGTTCGGTCATGGCGTGGCACCCCACGTAGAGGTCCGGGCCGCAGAACTTGGGCCCGAACTCCATGCAGATCTCCATGTTCCGGTGCGGCTCCATGATGGCGGGCATCATGCCCCAGGTGGAGCAGAGGCAGGCGGTCGCGAACCCGGAGTCGATCCGGGCCAGCTCCTGTGCGGTTACGCAGACGCCGGTTGCGCCTTCAGAGGAGTCGGCGCCGCCCACCTCGACCGGGAACATGCCCTTGTTCAGGCCCAGGTCGACGAGGGCCTCCTTGAGCAGGGGCTCGATCAGCTCGTGGTCCTTCCAGTCCTCATCCACCTGCTGGCGGATCGGCAGGTACCGCTCCTCGCCCCACCTTCGGACCATCTTGCCCACCTCGAGCATGAAATCGGAAACCCACTCCTTCGGACAGATGAAATCATCGATCGTGGGCATCTCTTCCTCCTCCGTGCGGTCTCTGTTCGGGTTCGATTCGTTTGGACTGCACAATTCTAGTCAATCTCGAGAAAGAAGAAAAACGTCCCCTAAATTGGAAGTCATGTACCAGAGAGGGGAGTGTTGGTGTTTGAATGTTGGTGGTGCCAGAAGCAGCGGGTCGTATGGGCGAGAGCAATCAGTCTTCCGGGCTGGCAATCAACAGGTACCCGTCGTCCTCGTCCCGGAAGGAGTCTATGCGGAAGCCTGCCTCGCGGAAGAGCCTCTCCATCTCCGGGTAGGGTGGAATCCGGTCGCCCCGAACCGGCCCGCCCACCTCCCTGTGCATCCGGTTCAGGATCCGGCTCCCCTCCAGGTGGCCCACGGCGAGCCTGCCCGAGGGCGTGAGCACTTCACGGAAGAGGTTGAGAACCTTGCTCTTGTCATCGAAATGGGGAAAGACACAAAGGCAGAATACGGTATCGAAGTGTTCCGGCGGAAATTCGAGATCCTCCGCCGGCATCTGCAGGATCGTCACGTTCGGCAGTCTACCGGCCCGCTTGCGGCACGCCTCGATCATTCCCGCACTCACGTCCAGGGCCACGACCTCACCGAACGCCCCCACGCGGGCCGCCAGCTTCTGCGTGAACCGCCCGGTTCCGCAGCCCGGCTCGAGTACCCTGTGCCCCGCTCGAACACCCGCCGCATCCATGAACCGGTCGAGCTTTTCGTGTTCTTCCTCTGTGTAAGGCTTGAAGGCCCAGTCGTCGTTCCGGGCTCGATCGAAGTACCGGGGCTTGTCCATGGCTGCGCACTCCCCCCCTCAGTCCGCCGAAAGGAAACCCGCCACACGGCCCAGCCGGCCATAGGTCTCCCGCATCCGGCCCAGAACCGGGCTGCCCACGAAAAAGGTGAAGATCTCCTCGGCCTTCGCCTCGGGATCGGTGTCCGCAAACCTCTCCGGCCAGAGAATCTTGCCCGCCACATACGCGTCGGTCAGGGCGGTGCCGATGTTGGTCACGTACCAGTTGTAGGGGTACAGAACGTATACCCTTTGATGCCGAAAGGCCTTCAAACTCTGGTAGATTCCACGCCTTCGTGTATAGTCGGCGGCCACCATGGAGATCCCACCCCCGTCCAGGAAGATCACATCCGGGTCGAGCACCAGGAGCTTCTCGCGGTCCAGAAAGAGGTGTCCCTCCCTGCGGACCTGCCGGGCGAGGTTGCGCGCGTGAATCCAGGCGAAGGGAATGTAATCCGCATCCGTGCTTTCGATCCCCTGGGACCCCTTGTAGCCGATTCCCCCGACGTACACGCCCGGCTTGTCGCCTTCTTCAATCGAGACGGTCCGGCCATGAAGGTCCTTCCGCTGCCTCTCTATGAAAGCGATGATCTGCTCGGCCCTCTCTTCTTTCTCGAGAACCCTCCCGGCGATTCTCAACGACGCATACACCGCCTCGTCGAAGGTGGCGAAGCGGCCCATGGAAAGGAGCACCACCGGGATTCTGGTCTTTTCCTGCAGGGCATCGGCCCGGGCCGCCTCCATGTAGGAAACGAAGAGTACGTCCGGTCTCACCCGGAGAAGGGCCTCCAGGTCCGGCTCGGCATTTATGCCGGCCGGCCCTCCCGGGCCGATCACGGGGAGCTCCGCCAGCTTCGGGTTGGCGATCCAGTAGGGCCGTCCCGTGGGCCAGTCCTTCTCCATCTTTTCGATACCCACCAGGCGGTCCTGGGCCCCGAGGTAGCAGATCTGCCGCAGCGAGCCGGGGCCGGTGCACACGATCCGTTCGGGCGGGCCCGGAATACGGACGCGCCTTCCGTCCATGTCCGTCACCGTGATCGGCTCCGCGGCGGCCGACACCGCGGCCAGCAGCAGACACAGGCAGGCCATCGCCGAACCCGTCCGCAACCCCTTCCCTTCGCACATGATGCGCATGTTCCTTTCCGCTCACTTCCTGTCCAGCATGACCACAACAGGATATCCGGCCATCCGGCCCAGCTCCACCTCCACGCCGTAGACCTCCCGGATGACCCGGGGGGTCAGCTCTTCCCCGGAGCGGACAAGGGCGTGCACCCTGCCGTCCCGGAGCAGGAGGAAGGAATCGCCCAGACGCAGGGCCAGGTTCAGATCGTGAAGGCAAACGACGGCCGACAGGCCCTGTTCCCTGACCGCGCCCGATATGAGGCGAAGGGCCTCTAGCTGATTCCTCGGGTCCAGGTTGCTCGTCGGCTCGTCCAGGAGAAGCACGTCCGGCTCCTGGGCCAGTGCCCGGGCCAGAAGGACCTTCTGGACTTCGCCCCCACTCAACGAATCGAGGGGCCGCTGGGACAGGCCCTCCAGCTGCAGAAGTCCGAGCGTTCGTTCCACCACCTCGTAGTCTCTCTCTGAGGCCGACCAACGTATGTAGGGCTTCCGGCCCAGCAGAACCGCCTCGAACACGGTCAGGGCGGTGTCGGGATATTTTTGCGGGACGTAGCCGAACCGGCGGGCCCGTTCCCTGCCCTTCAGCTGCCTGACATCCGTCCCCTCCACGCGTACGACCCCTTGCTGGGGCACGAGAATCCGGTTGATGCACTTGAGGAGGGTCGACTTCCCCGCCCCGTTGACGCCCAGGACGGCCAGGATTTGCCCCCGCTCCAGCTCCAGGCTCACGTCCCTGAGGACGGGCCGGCTGTTGTACTGAAAGCGGATATTGGCCACGGAGAGAATCATCGCCTCGCCCCCCGAAGCAGAAGATAGAGAAAGAGCGGAGCGCCCATGAAGGACGTGAGCACCCCCACGGGCAGGGAGCCGGAGACCACGATGCCACGGCCCATTGTGTCGGCTCCCAGGAGAAGGAGGGCGCCCACCAGGGCCGAGCAGGGCACGAGCAGTTGGTGGTCCGCGCCCACGACGCGCCGTGCAATGTGCGGAGCGAGAAGGCCCAGGAAGGCGATGACACCGTGAAAGGCGGTCACCAGGGCCGCAGCCAGGGCCGCACCGAACATGCCGGAGAGGCGCAGGCGGTCCACCCTGACCCCGAGCCCCCTGGCCGTGTCCTCGCCGGCGGCCAGGGCGTTCAGGCTCCAGCGGTTCCAGAGGAAGAAAACGCTGGTCAGCGCCGAGGCGACCGCGATCAGAAGGATCTCCTTCCACGTGGACCTCGAGACGTCGCCGAAGGTCCAGAAGACCACGGACGCGATTTCGGTTTCGGTGGCGAAGTACTGGATCAGAATGGTGCCCGAAACGAACAGAGAAGAGAGGGCGACCCCCGCCA
This sequence comes from uncultured Thermodesulfobacteriota bacterium, assembly GCA_964479535.1. Taxonomy (GTDB): domain Bacteria; phylum Desulfobacterota; class DSWW01; order DSWW01; family DSWW01; genus S015-6. The sequence goes on along the minus strand of CAYZMM010000009.1, from coordinate 69,792 downwards.
GGATGATCGATTCCGGTGTCAGCTTGCGGATGAGTGCCAGGAGCAGAATGACGATCGTGGCAAGGAGCCCGCCCGTCAGGGCGAAGAGAGAGACCGAATAGAGGTCGTGGAGCACGAAAGCGCTCTCCGTCCCGGCCTGGAACGCGCCGGCCCTGATGCCGCCGGCTCCGAGGAACACGATGGCGAAAGAGGCGCCGAAAGCGGCCCCCTGGCTGATTCCGAGGGTGAAGGGTGAGGCCAGCGGATTCTTGAGCAGGGACTGGGCCGCCATGCCGGAAAGTCCCAGGGCCCAGCCGGATACAACGGCGGCCAGGATCCTGGGCATTCTCACCTTCCAGACGACGATCCCGGCCGTCCCCTCTGCCTGTCCCGCCAGGGCCTGGAGGACGGTGCCCCAGCCGAGCGGGTAGGAGCCGGCCCCGACAGCCACGACCATCAGCGCGCCCAGGCACACGAGAAGCCCGGCAAGGAGAAGCAACCGCTTTCTCAGCGCACACCTGTAGAGATTCCTGGCAGACCCCGATTTCTCGCTCGAGGCCGCTGCGCCGAATCTGCCCCGGCCCGGATTCGAGCCGGCCGTTTCAGAGCGTTTCGGAAGCAATGTCAAGCGCCTCCCTACGCCGGCGGAAGAGACGACAGGAAAGGATGTCCTCACCCGACTTTGACAAAACGGGTGGAAGGGCCTATGATGGCACGATTATTAAATCCGTAACATTAAAGGGATACGAATGACACTATTATAGCATGGGACCGGGATTCTGTCATCCTCTTCACTCTGCCGATCACCGGCCTTCATGTCTTTCTAAAAATTGATTTTTGTTAACTATTTTCAATACGTTCGAACATTCGCAAACCTCGTGGACCCGGAAAGGAGACCAGATGAGGACCCGAAAGCAGACCTGGATCCTACTGTACATGTACATGGTTCTGGTTCACGCCTCCGGGGCGTTTCGTTTGGCACGGGCCGAGGAAAAGGTGCACGAAATCGTCCCCATGGTCGTGGAGGCCGAGGCGCTGCGGGAGGAGAAGGCCGGAAGCCCGGTAGTGACCACAATCGATCCGGATCGGGAGACTCCTGCCGGGCAGATCAACGACATCTCCGGCTTACTCGAGAAGACCGGTGCCGTCTTTGTTCAGGATTCCTCCTACGGGAAACAGGTCTTCCTTCGGAACCTGGGGGACCAGGACTACCGAATCCTCCTCGACGGCATGCCCATCGGCCAGATGGGCAGGTACTACACCCGTTCCTTCGCGTGGGAGACGATCCCGCTGGACAGCATCGAGCGGATCGAGGTCATCCGGGGGCCGGGTTCGGTGGAATACGGAAATAGCCTCGTGGGGACCATCAACATCGTGACCAAGCGCGGGTCAGGAGATCTGGGGGGAAAGGCCCGGTGGTCCATGGGCAGCTTCACCGACCTGAAGGGAGGTGCCGCCTGCTCGGGAGCGCACGAGAATCTCGACGTGTACTGGGGAGGCAGCTACCACTCCCGGAACCCGTATCTGGAGAACAACGACGTGGAGCAATGGAGCCTGTACTCCGGCCTGGGGGCCGACCTTGGGCGTTGGGGCGACCTTTCGCTCTACGCCTTCAGCAGCGATCGGAACGAGGGGTTCGTTCTGGATGACCGGGTGAACTGGAACGTGTGGAGCAACGCCCAGGACCTCGCCGGGGGGAGTAACTTCGAGTTGGACAACCGGGCCGTTCGCATTTCGTGGAGGACGGACTGGCTGGACGCGGCCTTCTCCTACAGCGTCTACGGCCGGGACGACAACTACGTGCGCGATGAGTGGACCACCGGGGACTGGCTGGACTACACGCTCCGGTACCAGGCACCCGCAGCGAAGGTGAAGGCCCACCACTCCTGGGGCAACCACCGCTGGAAGGCCGGCTTCGAGTACACCTACGGGGACGCGGCCTCGACGTGGGTCTACTTTCGTCAGGGAATCGAGGACGTGTCGTTCCTTCAGAATCTCTACGGCGTCTTCGCTGAGGACTCCTGGCAGATCCTGCCGAGGCTCAACGTGACCCTGGGGCTTCGGTTCGACCGGTTCGAGAACCGGATCTTCTCCGTGGGGGCGGCGGGAGGGAAGGAATCCCGGGACGATGTCTCGGACGACGGCTGGTCTCCCCGGGTCTCGGCGACCTACGAACTCGCAGACGGCCTGCAGGCGTATGGCTTCTTCGGAAGGGTGTTCAAAGCGCCGGCCATGGCGGACTTCTACCGCTGGTACGGCAACTACAACCTGATTTCCTCAACCGGCCTGGCCGTTCTCCGCGCCTTCTACGGAATCGCTCAGCCTCCCATGGCGCCGGCGGACCTCATCCCGCCGGAGTTCGTCACGGACTGGCGGTCCACGCTCGGCCGGCTCAAGCCCGCCAGGGGATACGATGCCGAGATGGGCCTTCGGCACAGCGGCGACCGCTTCTACTGCGACCTCAACCTCTTCTATGCCTACATCGACGACTACATCGTCATCTACCCGGTCTCCTACCCGCCGACCTACAACGTGGACAACGTCCAGCTCTGGGGCCTGGAATTCTCCGGCCTGTACAGCTTCTCCAGATGGTTGGAGGCGGAGGCCAACTACGCCTTCGTGCAGAACAAGAAGCGGGGCGACGAGGTCGTGGAGACCCTCTACGGCCGGGACGAGCTTTTCAACGCCCCGGAGCACGTTCTCAACCTCTTTCTTCGGAGCCGGCCCTTCGAGGGGTTCCTGGCCGAATGGCAGGTGAACTTCGTCTCCAGCCGGTTCGCGGGCGGTGCACCGGGCGTTCCACCCCAGGCGGCGCAACAGATACCGAAATTCGACCCGATCACGGAACTGGACGCCTATGACCTCCACAATATCCATCTCAGTTACTCGCCCGGCACCTGGAGACTCCTGACAACCAGGTTCTCCTTTGCCGTGCAGAACCTGTTCGACCGGCGCGACTATGTCCGCCTCGACTACCCTCTACCTGGGAGGCTCTACTACGGCGGGATCGAGGTCGACTTCTGACGGACGAACAGGTGCCGGGCCTTTCTTCGTGGACCGGCCGCTTCGGAAAAGGGGAGAAGAAGATGTCTGAATGCCAAGGCAAGGAAGAACCACGACCCGAGATGACGCTGAAGGCCGTAGGTTGGGTACGGAGCGCACTCAAGGACCCGATCCTCCGGGCCGACGGGTGCAGCCTGGCGCTTCACGAGGGCCTGGAAAGCGCACGGGAGCAGGCACGGAGCATCTCGAAGACGGCGGCCGAGATCGAGGTGTACCCGGAAACAGGGGGCCTGCTGGATGGAATCGAGGCCTTCTCCCACCTGCTGGTGCTCTACTGGGCTCACCTGGTTCCCGCAGAGGCACGCTCCCTTCATAAGGTCCATCCCATCGGGAGAAAGGAGTTTCCCCTGACGGGGGTCTTCGCGACCTGCAGCCCGGCCCGCCCGAACCCGGTGCTGGTCAATGCGGTCCGGCTCTTGGAGCGCGAGGGGAACGTGCTGAGGGTCTTGGGGCTGGAGGCTGTCGACGGCACGCCCCTGGTGGACATCAAACCCTATGTCCCCCACTACTTCAAGGTGGACGGTGCCCGTCTTTCCGAGTGGATGGACCGGATCCTGAAGGATCTGTCGGAGGGGAGATGTTCTTCCGCGGCCCCCACGAGCTGACCAAGGAGCCGATCCTGGAGCGTTACGGAAGGGACCCCAAGGGTCTGGTGGAGGCGGGCCGCCTGATGGGAGCCCAAAGCCTTCCGTTCGGGGACGCCGCTCTTCGCCTCCAGGTGCTCCCCCGGGTGCCGCTGAACTACATCCCATGGAAGGAAGACGAAGAGTTTCCTCCCTGACTCACCGTGGCCTTCGACGCTACCGCGCAAGAGGGTCTCTCCCTGGACGTGCTCTGGGCCCTCGTCCACGTCGTTTCGAAACGGCTCGCTCGCTGTTGACCGAAGAAATGGATTTACGAATGGATTCGCTCCCCTATGTGCGTCTGATCACGGTGCCGGCAAGGACCTTCGGTTCATAGATGCCGTTTTGGAGGACCGGCTTCCCGTTGATCAGCACGTGCTCGATGCCCTCGGAGAACCGATGGGGCTCCTTGAAGGAGGCGCGGTTGTTCACCGTCTTCGGATCAAAGACCGTGATGTCCGCAAACGCGCCCTTCTTGATGATTCCGCGGTCTCTGAGCTGCATCTGCTTCGCCGGCAGGGAGGTCATCTTGCGGACCGCCTCCTCCTGGGTCATCCGGCCCTCGTCCCTGGCGAATTGCCCCAGGACTTTGGTGAAGGCGCCGTAGGAGACGGGTGCCGGGTTCGGGTGGTCCACGCCCACGATGTCGGTCATGATGGCGCAATTCGGATCCGAGACGGCCCAGGCTCCGATCCAGTCGCTGAGGGTCTGATCGTCGATGCTGTAGACGAAGAAGACTTTCCCTTCCTCCTCCAGGATCAGGTCGAAGGCGGTGTTGTACGGGTCGCCTCCCCGGTCCTTTGCGATGTCACGGAGCCTCATGTTCTCGTACTTGCGGTTCTTCTCGGTTCGGAAACCGCCCAGCAGGAAACACCCGTCGAACATGTTGTCGGTCCACCAGTCGTTGTCCCAGGTCGGCCACTTGGGGAAAGCGGTCTCCTTCTCCTTGATGACGGCCTTGCGAACCTCGGGATCCCGGAGCTGCTCGAAGAGCTTGTCGAAGCCGCCGGCGTACAGCCTGGGAGGAAGGAGAGCGAGCAGGCTCGTGAAGGCGCATATCCAGGGCAGCATGTCATGGCCGATCTCGACCCCTCGATCCCGGGCTTCTGCGATGAGCTCGTTCGCACGCAGATGAGCCGGCATGCTCTTCAGCTGGCCCCGGACCGTGAAGCGCTCACCCATCAGCCTCCCCAGAAGGAAGGAGATCCGGGTCCTCCACTCGATCGGGCTGGCGAGCTTTCCGGTCTCGAAGCCGCCGAAATGGTGCGAGAGGTGCAGGGGAATCCGGTTCGTCTCGGCAACCTGGATGACCTCCTGTACCGCACGATCGTAGATCTCGGACATGCCCCGGGTGTGCGTGACCAGGGGTGCGCCGAAAGCCGTCAGCACCGAGGCGAGCTCGGTAAGCTCTTCCGTTCGCGAGAAGCAGCCCGGGCAGTAGAGGAGCCCGATGGACAGGCCGATCGATCCTGCCTCGAGGGACGCCTCGAGCATCCGCTTCATCTCGGCCATCTCATCGGCAGTGGGCGCCCGCTCCTGCATGCCCATGAGGTTCAAGCGGAGGACGTTGTGCCCGGTCAGGACCGCCGCGTTGTAGGCCAGACCGTTCTTCTCCATGTGGCCGAAATACTCGGCCATGGTGGACCACTCGAAATCCAGGCCGCCCCTCGGAAAAGCGAAGTTCCAGTACTTGTCGACCGTGCCGTGAACCTCCGGCCGGATCGGAGCCGGGCTGAACCCGCAGTTGCCGGCCACGATGGTGGTCACTCCCTGCCGGGCCCAGCGCTCCATGACCTCCGGGTGTCTGGACGAGGTGAGAAAGAAGTCGAGATGCGTGTGAACGTCGATGAAGCCCGGAGCGACCGCGAGGCCTTCCGCTTCGATGGTCTTCGCGGCCCTCGCATCCGGGAAGTCTCCCACATCCTGGACGCGGTCCCCCTTGACGAGTACGTCCGCCTTCACGGCCCGGTTCCCGGTGCCGTCCATGACCGTGCCGTTCCGGATGAGGATGTCGTCTTCCATCTCAACCCCCCTTGAGCCTGCGTCGAAGGATGAACCTCGGCCGAACGGCGTAGAGAAGCAGGGGGTGCAGCGTGATGGCCAGGATCACGTTCGTGGTCAGGATCATGGCCAGGAACATACCCATCTGGGCCTGGAACTTCAAATCCGAGATGAACCACCAGACCAGGATCGGCAGGACCATCGTGAGGCCCGTGAAGACGACCGCCTTGCCCGAGGTGCGCACGGCCTGGAGGACGGCGGACCGCCATCGCGCGTCCTCGGTGGTCCGTTCCCATTCGACCCGGGCCGGGAACTCCTCCATGCACCGGTTGTAGATGTAGATGGCGAAGTCCACACCCACGCCGACGCCGACGGCCGCCACGGGCAGGGTGTTGATGGACAGGCCGATGTCGTTCACCCCCATGTAGGCAAAAGCCGTCAAGTTTCCGAGGATCAGGGGCAGGGTGAACATGAGGCCCGCCACGACCGATCGGTAGAAGAGGGTGCAGAGCAGGAAGATCATGCCGAGGACCATGCCGTCGATCATGAGATGGGTTCGCTTCATCTCCTCGTTTACCGCGATCTCCATCCCGAGGGTGCCTCCGGCCAGAACGAATTCCCCCACATCGATCTTCCGGGGGTACTTCTCGAAGAAGTCGTACGCCGCGTCGCGGATCCGCAGGAGGTTGTCCGAGGTGTGATCCGAGAAGAAAAGCGTGGTCTGGGCCATGCTCCACTTGTCGTCGAAGTACCGGCGAACCGTGTAGAGATCCGTCTGTTGTCGTGCCCAGCCGAACAGGCCCCTCACCTGGTCTCGAGTGTCCGGTAGTTCGTACCGGACCACGTCCGCGTCGAACATGAGCATGTTGACCGTCTTCATCAAACTGGTGAAGGAGTCCGTGGACTTGTAGATGTCCGGCAGGGTGAGGCGCATGTGGCGGTCGAAGGCTTCGAAGGTCCTGAACACCTGGGGATCCCAGACCGCCCGTTCCTCCCCCTCGAAGTAGAGCACCAGACTCTCAGCGGACATGTCAAAGGTCTCGTTCATCTCCTTGATGGCCTGGTTGTACGGATGGTCCGGCCAGAGAAGGGGAGATCCGGGAGAGGGATCCCCGATCTTCAGGGTCGAGGCCTGGTAGGCGCAGAAGGCGAGTGCCGCGACAACAACGGCAACGACCAGAATCCTGCGGGGGCCGATCGAAAACCGGGCAAGGCCCAGGCAGAGCCTGTCCAGCAGGCTCAACCTTTGGCTCTTTCCGACCCAGGCCTCTGCAGCCCTCTTGAGGGGCATGAAGCTGCAGATGATCGGCGTGACCACGCCGCAGAGGGCCACGCTCAACATCCAGAAGGTCATGAACACGGCCACTTGCTGCATCAGGCCGATTTTCACGAGAATGAGCACGAGAAAGCCTGCCGCATCCGTGGTCACCCCCGCCCAGTTGGGAAGGAGCATGGAGCGGATCGTCCGCTCGCAGGCCGCTTTGCGATCGTGGGTCTCTACGTACTCCTCCATGTAGCGGTGGGTGATCTGGACCGCGTGGCTCACCATCCGGGCAGCCACCAGGAAGGCGAGTACGTAGAGCAGGGGGCTGAAATTGATGCCGGTCCAGCCGATGAACCCGAGGCCCATGGCCGTGCTGACGGCGCCGAAACAGAGCGGGGCGGCCATGCCGATGAAGTTCCGGTAGATCAGATACAGCACCAGCACCATGAGGGCCACACTCACGACCATGACCATCATGATCTGGTGCCCGTAGCTGTAGATCCAGCCCATGAGGACCGGGAAGCCGGCCATCTGTACGGTTACGTCTTCATTCGTGTAGTCCTCCTGCAGTTCGCGGAGGAGCTCGAAGCACCGTTCATAGGGCACCCTCTGCTTGAATTCGGTCACCACGACCGTGGCGCTGCCGTCTCGGGCAACCAGTCCACGGATGGCAGGGCTGGAGAAGATGTCCGTCTTCAGCTGCTCGATCCCCGCATCGGAATGCGGCGGATCCGGCCACATCAGCGTTTCCGCCTCGATGCTGCCCCCGGTCGTCGCCCTTGCCACCTTGACCGAACGGGCGCCGATGGACAGGGTCAGAACGCGGTAGGTTTCCTTCCAGAGGGCGATCTCGTCGGTCATCCGAATGACCTGCGCCAGAATCTCCTCCTCGAAGATCTCTCCATCGTTCGCCTTCAGGGAGAGCACCACACCGCCCCCGCCGGTGCCGAACACGTCGGCAAACCGGGCGATGATCTTCAGGTAAGGATGCTCGTATGGGACCAGTTCCTCGAGCTTCACCTCCCCCCTGATCCTGAACGTGCCGGCGCCCAGGACGGCTGCCAGGAGGAGCGTGAGGATGAGGACGAGCCAGCGATGGTCTGTGGCGAACCTGGCAAAGCGGTCGATGCGGGTCTCTTTTGCTTCGGTCATGTTCCTATTTCAATCGGTAGTTGATCCGGACCCAGGTACGATTCGGGTCGCCAAGGTAGAGGATGCCGCTCTCTCCACCGGCCGCAAAACCGCCGGGTCCCCGGCCGGCAAGCGCGTAGATCCACGTGTACCGGATGGGCGGGTCGAACGTCGCCGGCTTCCAGGTCCTGCCCTTGTCTACGGAAGCGAGACAGACCCCCTTGCCTCCGAGCACAAGGGATCCATCTTCGCCTGCTTCGATACAGTAGAGCGGTACGTTCGGGGCGCCCACGTCGACCTTCGTCCACTCCCTGCCCGCGTTCTCGGTGTGGATCACCTGCCCGTCCAGGCCCACGGCCCATGCGCGGTTCGCATCCAGAGCCTCCACATCGAACAGGGACGGATCCCCGACGAGCTCGCCGTCCTCGTCCACGTCGAAGAACCCGGCCTGTTCTTCCCATGTGTCTCCCCCGTCGGCCGTGTGGTAGATGTAGCCGTATTCGCCCGCTGCCCACCCGTGATGGGCGTCAGCGAAAGACACGGCCCGGAGGATGAAGTCGGCTTCGGTAAACTGTACGTTCCACGTCGCGCCCCCGTCCTGCGTAGCCAGGATGTGGGTCCGCTCGGTCACGACCCATCCACGCTCCGGTGTGACGAAGTGGACATCCATGAGCAGGTAATCGACGGGGCACGCCTGCTTCTTCCAGGTCGCACCGCCATCCGAGGTGTGAAGGATGGTTCCGTTCACCCCAGCGGCCCAACCGTTTCGCGCGTCCGGAAAGTGGACGGCGACCAGGGTGACGTCGGTTCCACTCGCCTGACGGGCCCAGGAGAGGCCCCCGTCGCTCGTGTGGAGAATGGTTCCCCACCGTCCGGAGGCCCAGCCTTCGCTCTCGGTTGGAAAGGAGATCGAGAAGATATCGTCGTGAGCTCTCCACTTGTGCTCTGCCATCCCTGTCCCGGAGAAGAAACCGCTGACGCAGCAGAGCGCCGACACGAGGAGCGCAAGCCAGGTCCGTCGTCTTCCGGGCACATCATCCTCCCTGAATGAAATTCTTCGCCCTTTCTCGGAACCTGCGGACCCACGGGAAACGGTCGCTGTGCTACGCTGGCAGAACACGGGGCAGAACCTGGAGAGTCTTCCGAACACAGCGGCGTTTCCTTGTCACTCGACTAGAAGGCCAGAATCCTGGCCGGGTTCTCCTCGGTGATGAGGCGCAGGTCCCTCTCGGAGACCCCGAACTTCTCCAGGGTGGGCTTGACGAAGTTCGTCAGTCTGGAATAGCCCTCGCCGCCGCATCGTCGGGTGTGGATCTTCACGAACAGATCCGTGCCTACGACGATCTGCGAGGCATACCCGGCCTTTGCCAGTTCGACGATCCCGGCAATCCGGTGAAGGTCGGAACAGGGGATGAGGCCCAGTGCCTCGATGTCCCAGTTGTGGCCGAAGCAGTCGAAGCAGATGTTCATCCCCTTGTCCAGAATCTCCTTCAGCATGTCCAGGTTGGGGCGGCAGGATGCCGGATCGAGAACGAGGGTCCGCATGTCCATGGGCTGCAGAAACATCTGCATGTGGCAGAGCAGCGCCCGTTCCGGGTCGATCCCCTCGTCAAAGAGGATCTCCATCATGCGACGAACCCCTTGTTCGGTGAACAGGATGCCGCTGTGGAAGGTGCCGGACATCCCGGTTTCCTTGGAGACGCGGACGGCGGCCCGAAGCATCTTCTCCTCCTGGGGTGTCACCTCGTTGTCCTCTACGGCGAACTTGATGTGGCCCGGCTTGATCCCGGTGCCGTCGATCCCTTCCTCGCACTCCTTGAGCATGAAGTCCGTGTAGTCTTCGATCGACATGGCGGCGAACCGTTCCGGCCACGTGTATTCCGCATACAATCCGGTTGGCGCGATGATGTGAACACCCGTCTTCTCCGAGATGCGCTTGAGTCCCGACACATTGCTCCGGAGGCCCGTGGGGCTCATATCTGCGATGGCGGAGCCTCCCGAGGCCTTGAAGTCGGCGATTTCTCCCATCATCAGGGCCTCGTCCTCCATGACGAGGTTGTCCCACGTCAGCGTGATGTCGTGACGGTGGTAGCCGAGGTTCTCGATGGTCACCTTGTCGTCCGCCGCCACCGGAGGGTTCGGGTTCTCTCCCAGCATAGCGAGGGCCCGGTGGCGCATGGCGCTTGCATCGAGAAGGATGTGCTCGTGCATGGATGCAAACCCGAGATCCTCGGGCGGAATCGGTCCCAGAACGGTCATGATGCGGGCCATAGGTCGCGCTCCCTCTTCCAGGTTTACGGGTCACTTCGCCCGGATCAGGCTCCTCAGGCTCAAGTCCTTGCGGCTCAGCCACAGGGCCGGGTAGCCGGGACCCCACGTGAAGGTGCTGTGTACGTCGATGTGGTCGGCGCTGCAGGCGAAGAACCCGCTCACGATGCCCATGGGTTCCAGGAAGGCGTTCTGATAGATCTGAGTCCGATAGAGCCTTCCTTTCTGGTCGTAGCTTTCGGTGAAGACGATCATCAGGGTTTCCCGATCCACGAAGAAGATGCGTTTGCTGTAGATGTAGTTCGAATCGAGCTGCTCGAGCTCCAGCTTCCACATGGGACGGCGCTCGAACCGGAGCCCCTTCCATTCGTAGTTGTTGTTCTCGTCGACCCACTCCGCTCCGTCCGTGCTCAGGGCGGGCATCAGGTATTCCCGTTCCTCCAGGACTTTGTACTCATAGGGAAACACATCGGGGGTGATGGCCTGGTTGAAGGCTTCCGAGTCATCGAAGGTGATGTCCTGCCCCAGGGCCTGGTCCTGTTTGTCCGAGCTCGAGAGCTTTCGTATTCTTCGCAGGATGTTGACGTAGACGAGCAGGCTGAAGGGCTTCTCCGGGTCGTAGTAGAAGGTTCCGAGATAGATGTTCCCGTAGAAATCCCTCGGCTCGTACGCTTCGTACCGCCATTGCCGGATCTCCCGGTTTCTCTCTGCGCGGGCGTCCAGGAAGCCGTAGGGCTCGGTGAACACACGACCCGAACAACGCAGTGTGCGGGAGACCCCCTTGCCCCAGTGATCGCAGCCCCAGTTCCGGTTCACGCCGGCCGTGTTGTCGAAGTAGATGTAGTCTTCTCCGAAGAGATAGCGCCGCTCGTAGTTGTAGACGATCTGCATCGCCTTGTGTTCACCCGAGGGCCGTGGAAACGGATAGCCCGCCTTCCAGCTTCCCTGAACGATGTACCCCTGTTCGTCCTGTTGTGCCGTGCCCTCGTATTTCTTCGTAGCCTCCGTGATCGGCAGCGCCCAGTAATACTGCCGGGTGGGGATGATTTCGATCCCGGTGTAGTTCATGACATGGTTCGGTGTGCCTTCCCCCGGAGGATTGAACTTGTCCAGAAGCGTTTTGGGCATGAGCTTGTCGAAGGGGAGTGTCGACTTGTCTCGGTAGGTATACTTTCCGGGGACGATCTCCGGGACGACCTTGCCCACCACGTCCGGTGCCTTGAAGCCGACGACTTCTGCCCAGGCCTTCTTCATCGCCTCCCGATCGAAGGTGATCTTCTGCCATGCCTCGTCCGGAATCCATTTCCGATAGAAGTTCGATTCCTTCAGAATCGGCGACGGGTCGTTGAGAAAGGCCTTCACCTCGGCGATTTCCTGCATGGTGGTCATGTACGGGTCCATGGCCAGGGCGTTCTGCGCTGCTACGAGGCAAAGGGTCAGACAAAGGAGCAGCCGAATGACTCTCTTCATGACATCCTCCTCAATCATGCTCATGTTTGCTGTGTCCTCTCTGCAGTGACCGGTATCGAGCCGGGTCCGGGCCCCTAGAACGTATGCCGTACCTTGAAGGTGATGTAGTCCTTGTTCTCGAAGACATCGAGGGATCTGCCCACGATTCCTCCGCCGAAATACGCGAGCTGTGTACTGAACGTGAGCCGGGTGGTGTAGCTGTAGCTGATGCCCGGGAGCAGAAGGACCGCCTCGTTGTCGATGTCCCAGAGGCAGGCGATCTGCGGCACGAGCTTGGCGTTCAGATACGAGGTGGAGACGAGGGTCGAGAGCTGAAAGGTGTTCGCGTCCGGTATGTCGAAGATCGTGGCGGGGGCGCCCGCAACATTCATATAGTCCGGATAGTCCACGATGTGCTTGTAGAAGAGCTGGGTGCTCGTGTTGATGTATGCCTTGCGATTGAGGGGGTTGACCTTGAACTTCCAGTCCAGGCCTACGGCCAGGTCGAGCATGTCCGATTCGATGAAGCCGTCCGGCGTGGGAACGGGCAGGGTCGAGCTCTCGGTGAACTTCCTGTCGAACTCGTACTTGATTTCGGATCGAACCACCGGAGCCGCGCCGCCCAGGGCGGAGAACCCGAGAAAGGGCAATTCAGTGGTGACGGTTGCGCCTATGAACTTCTGTCGGGGGTACATCAGGATCGTTGCCGGGTGCACGATCCCTTTCCCCTCACAGTCCACCTGGCCGAAGACGGGCGCGCCGGTCAGCAGGTCGATCCCCACCTCCGTGGAGGGATGGATGCCCGCTCCCAGGGCCTCGATTTCGGCCGCCAAGTCCGTCAGACCCAGGGATTCGAGCAGTGCCGCTGTTTCCAGGAAGGCGGGATGGACGATGCTCAGGTCCGACTTGGTCACGGGGGAGTTGGAGCGTCCGTAGAAGCCGTTCAGGGTGAAGATGCTCGATCCGATCAGCCCGCTGATCCGGACGCCGTACTCGAAATGCTCACTGTCCCACGCCTCGGGTTCGTCGATACGCGGCACCTGGGAGCCTACACGGATATCCCCCTGGGTGACGTCCGCGGCCCAGATGCCGGCCACGTCGTTGCCTGCGGCGGGCAACTGGTCCGGAATGAATTCTGCGTTCGGGTTGAAGATGAACTGGAGGCCCACCTCATCCAGGAAGGTGCCGAGACCGGAGATCTGAGGCCAGAACTCGGTTCGAAGCACGGGGATCGGGACGATCGTGGTCTCGAACTCCACGTCGCCGAAGCCGCGGCGCTGATCGATCGGGTTGATCTGATCCATGATACGCAGGAAGTCCATCTCCCCCCAGGAGACGATCTGCTTCCCCAGTCGGAAGAAGAGGGTTCCCGGGGTCCACGTCAGGTGGGCCTCCTGGAGGATCTGCCACCATTCGTCGTCCTTGGCCAGATTTCCCCGGGATTGGCTGAAGAGCTTCTCGTTCCACGAGGAGAAGTCGTGCTTGATGTCGTAGATCCAGTCGATGGTGTACTTGCCCGACACGTAGAACATCACTTGATTCTGCGGCCGGTAGTCCACTTCGAGGAAGGCGGTGGTGAGGGCCTGCTGGAGCCCCTTCTCCGTGTCGCACGTATCCCGCCAGCCGAACTGAGCGGTTTGCGCCACGTACCCGAGTACCGAGACGGGTCGGCCCCCAACCGAGAACCTCGTCGCCTCCGCGGAGTGGGTGTACAACAGAAGCGCGATTCCCAACTGGGATACGATCAGACTCCACCTTTTCATGGTTTCCCCCCTTCCGTTTTCATCTGCCTTGGCACGTCGCGGCCGTCTCCGGCGGACCTGTCCTCCGTCGCATGCCCTCCCTGTTCTCCTGCTTCAGCCGAGGGTTTCTTTCTTATGTGCTCGAGGAACATGTGCAGGTAGAGGTCGACCTGTTCGTCCAGATGGATGTCCCCTCTCTCCAGGTAGTAACTGAACCAGAGCCCGTCCGCGAAAGCGATCATGTTCATGGCCAGACGTTCGGTGTCTCTGGCCACCTCGGGTCGAAAAACACCGTGGGAGATGCCTTCGAGGATGCGGTTGGTGATGAGCGCGACGAAACGCCTGTTCACGTCACGGTTCAATGCCCGGTCGATCAGGCGGCCTTCTCGCGTGTGTGTCATCCTCATCACGCCGACGACGATCTGGGAATATCGCTTGTCCTGGAGAAGAGACCTCACGATGCGTTTGACTTCGAAACGGAGCCTCTCCTCCGGATTGTCGAACTGCTGGGAGGCGTCCTGGGTCAACCGGTCGAGTTGCTCGAAGTAGGTGAGAACGCTGTCGAAGATCAATTCCGTCTTGGATCGGTAGTACTCGTAGATGGTCCCCTTGCCGATTCTCGCGGCCTTGGCGACCTGTTCGATGGTGGCGTCCAGGCCGTGCTCTGCGAACACATCCAGCGCGATTCCGGCTATTTCCGCCCTCTTCGCCTGCTTGTCGACGATCTTCGGGGACATGCAGCTCCTTTTCCACTTCTCGGAGTCAGGGGGGTCGCCGGGGACCTCGGCCGTCCGACCGCACAGGAACGTCTGCATTCCGGGTGCGTTCGGGTCCAGAACGTGCCTGCAGCACTAGGGGGAAGCTTCGAGCAGGTGGTGCGTATCATGCTGATGCCCGCACGGCCGGTTAAACGATGCGCCTGGTGCCCACTTTTATCCGACTGACCGGTCAGTGTCAAGAGGAAAAAGAATTTGGTAAATAGGACCCATAAACCATTATATTAATTAAATAAATGAAAACATTCTATAATTTATAATGACTACTGGGTCGAAATAGATTTCCCTTTTCGCCCCCTCGGAGAGGGGTGTACACCGAGTGGGGAGGGCCGGAAGACCCATGCGGTCAGAAGTGTTACAATAGCGCTTCCAGCCGAAAAGAGGGGACGTTGTTTACTTTGTTAACTTCCGGGCGAGAAAAGCGCCGGAAGTTAACAAAGTAAACAACGTCCCCTAAATGGTGGGGGAAAGGGAAAGGGCCGAAGGAATGATCACGTTTCTGGACTATGGCGCAGGCAACGTGCGGAGCGTCATCAACGCTCTCGAGAGCCTGGGCGAGAAGGTCAAGATCGTCACCCGGGCGGAGGAAATCGCTTCGGCCGAAAGGCTCGTGTTTCCCGGAGTGGGCAATTTCGGCAGCGTGATGCAGGTGCTGGACGAGAAGAAGCTGGTGGAGCCTCTCAAGGAGTACCTCCGCTCCAACCGGCCTTTCCTCGGAATATGCATCGGCCTGCAGGCCCTCTGCGAGGGAAGCGAGGAAGCCCCGGGGATGGAGGGGCTGGGCTTTCTTCCGGGCAGGGTCCGGAGGTTCGAGACCGACTTGGCCGTTCCTCACATCGGATGGAACGGCGTCTCCTGCAGGCGACCCTCCCGGATCTTCGACGGTCTTCGGGGGGATGAGAAGTTCTACTTCGTCCACTCCTACCACGTGTCTCTGAGGGAGGACCGGGATGTCCTGACGACGACGGATTACGGCTACCCCTTCGTCAGCAGCATCCAGCGAGGCAACGTGATCGCGAGCCAGTTCCACCCGGAGAAGAGCGGGGAGGCCGGGCTGCGCATTCTGAAGAACTTCCTCCGGGTCGGTGTCGACGAGGCGAAGCCCATCCGTGTGGCCGAAGGGACCCGGCTGGCCAAGAGGATCATTGCCTGTCTGGACGTACGCTCGAACGACCAGGGGGACCTGGTCGTCACCAAGGGCGACCGGTACGACGTCCGGGAGGAGGGGATCGTCCGGAATCTCGGCAAGCCGGTGGACCTGGCCCGACGCTACTACAAGGAAGGCGCCGACGAGATCACCTTCCTGAACATCACCGGGTTCCGGGATTTTCCCCTGGAGGACATGCCCATGATCGAGGTCCTGAAGCAGACCTCGGAGAACGTGTTCGTCCCCCTCACCATCGGTGGGGGCATCCGGGACTACACGGACAAGGACGGGCGTGCCTACACGGCCCTGGAGGTGGCGGCCGAGTACTTCCGCTCCGGCGCGGACAAGGTTTCGATCGGGAGCGATGCGGTGCGGATCGTCGAGGAGGTCCTGGAGACGGGCAGGAAGACCGGCCGGAGCGCCATCGAAGAAATCTCCCGTGTCTACGGGAATCAGGCGGTGGTCATCTCCATCGACCCGAGAAGGGTCTACGTGGCCTCACCGGAAGACGTGGAACACACGGTGATCGAGACCGCGATTCCGGGCCCGAAGGGAGAACGATTCTGCTGGTATCAGTGCACGATCAAGGGAGGCCGGGAAGGCAGGGACGTGGACGCCATGACCCTGGCAAAGGTGTGCGAGGAACTCGGCGCCGGTGAGATCCTGCTCAACTGCATCGACCGGGACGGCACGAACCAGGGCTTCGATATCGAACTGATCAACGGCGTGAAGAAGGCGGTCACGATACCGGTCATCGCCTCGAGCGGTGCGGGGTGCGCCGAACACTTCCACGAAGTCTTCACCGCCACCGGGGCGGAGTCCGCCCTCGCCGCCGGCATCTTCCACCGCGAAGAGGTGCCCATTGCGGAGGTCAAACGCTTTCTGGAGGGCAAGGTGGAGATCAGAGGCTGATCCACCAGCCTCCGGAAGGATTCCTTCAATACAGCCAGAACGGCGGCTCCGGGAAATCGGCCGCCAGTTCGATCACCCACATCTCCCTCGACGTCAGCGCCTTTTTCAAGGCATCCCCGAGGCCGTCCGGTGCGTCCACCCGCACGGAGTGAGCACCGTAGGACCGCGCGAGGGCCACGAAATCCGGGTTCGACAGCCGTGACTCGTGTTCCCTCTTGTAGAAACTCCTCTGGAGAAAGGCGATGATGCCGTAGGCATTGTCGTTCGATACGATGACGGGGAAGCCGATGCCGTGGTGGACGCAGGTGGCCAGCTCGTGTGCATTGTACAGGAAGCCGCCGTCGCCGATGAGGGATACGACCTTCCTGTCCGGGCAGGCGACCTTGGCGCCGATGGCCGCGGCGAAGGAGAACCCGATCGTGGTGCTTCCCTTTGTCCCCATGAGACCGCCCGCGCGAAGAGAAGGATAGAAGTACTCGGCCCAGTAGCCGAGCTGCGTGTTGTCCACGCAGAGCACGCCGTCCGCGGCGAGGCAGTGGCGGATGGCGTCGAGATAGGCGAGTTCGATGCGTGTTCGTCGTATCTCACGAAGCTCGTCCTCCAGGGCCGCCCGCAGATCCCGAACCCGGTCGGTGCGCCCCCTGTCCACGGTCTGCCCCTTCACGCCCTGCAGCAACCCTCGGACGATGCCGTGGACGTCCCCGGTGAGCGCCCGTTCCGTCTCGTAGTTCTTCCCGATCCATGTCCCGTCCCAGTCCACGTGAAGGAGCCGGGGCAGGGCGAGGCCGTGCTGCTTGATGTCCGATTCCCTGAGCCGGGTCCCGACGGCCAGGCACAGGTCCGCCGCCTCCACCATTTCCCTGACCGCACCCTTCCGCGCGCCGTGGCCGAAGGCGAGGGGATGGTCTTCCGGCAGAAGGCCCTTTCCGTTCGTCGTGGTGATGACCGGTGCCGCGAGTGCTTCCGCGAGCGCGCGGATGTCGCGCCCGAGATCCGCACGCACCGCACCCGTGCCTGCGAGCAGGAGAGGCTGCCTTGCCTCTCGGATCATGGCGAGCGCCCCGTCCAGGTTCGGTGTGGACGGAGCGCTGGCTTCCGGAGGGGGAGCGGTTCCGTCCCCGGAGGGTTCCATGAGCAGATCCGTCGGCACTTCCAGGTACACGGGCCCAGGCCTGCCCGCGATGGCGGTCTGGACGGCCTGCCGGGTCATATCACGAAGGTTGTCCCCCGGCCGGACCAGGTAACGGGCCTTGGTGATGGTTTCGAAGAGCCGGTCCTGATGGACCAGCTCGTGCAGGACGCCAAGCCCCTTGCCGATTCGGGGGGCGTGGATGTTGGTGGTGATGAGCAGCACCGGTGAACAGCTTCCCCAAGCCTCCTGGATGGCAGGCACCACGTACCCGGTGCCCGGGCCGGTGGAGGCCGCGACCACGCCGAGCCGGTTGCCGGAGCGGGCATACCCGTCGGCCATGTTCCCGGCCGTCGCCTCCTGACGGCAGAGGATGTGGCGAATGGACGGCTCTCCCCGCAGGGCCTCGTAGAGCCGGATGTTGTGGATGCTCGGAATGCCGAACAGGGTGTCCACACCCGCTTCCTTCAGTGCCGCGACGATACCGTCCGCTCCGGTTCCCATTTTGGCGAGCCTCCTCCTTGTTCATGGATCTCCCAGACAGGCCTCTATGATAGACGGCCCGCCTCCATATTGCACGAAGCTCCCTCCCGGAGGGTGCAGCCACCGAACGCGGGCCGCAAGGAAATCTGCAGGGCCTCCTTGACGAATGCAAGACAGCCTGCAAGCATGAGGAAACCAGACCCGTCCGGAGGCAAGAGGGAGGATGGAATTCCGCGTGGCGACCGACCAGGGCGCGTATGATGTGGAGGCGCACGTCCGTTCGATCGGGGACGATCTGCTCGTGGCCATAAGCGGCGGGGAGAAGCCGCACATCGGCGCCGTGGCTGCAGCGCAGCCGCGACCGAGCCTGAAGGATCCGGAAGAGACGAGTGCGACGGCCTCGGTGATCTGCTACGTGGGTCACAAGGAGGACGACCTGGCGAAAGAGGCGGCGGAGAGGCTCGCCGCCCGGTTCAGGACCCATGTGGTCGTCACGGCCGGCATCCACTGGGACAACCTGAGCGAAGAGGGGATCGAGAAGGTGGTCCGGCACTGCCGGATGCTCCTCGATCTCGTTGTGCAGCGGATCGAGTCCGAATCGCCTTCCCCCGGTACCGGAGGAGAATCATGAGAAACGCCTCTCCCGATCGAATCATCGTGGGCATAACCGGGGCGAGCGGTGCGCTCTACGGCGTGAGGAGCCTCCAGCTGTTGAGAGAAAAGGGAGTCGAGACCCATCTGATCATCTCTGCGGCGGGGCGGCAGGTGCTCGAAATGGAAACGGAGTACCGGGCCGAGGACGTCATGGCGATGGCCGCCCGCACGTTCGACGACAAGGACCTCGCCGCCCCGGTGGCGAGCGGTTCCTATCTGACCGCCGGTATGGTCATCGCCCCCTGCACCATGAAGACCCTTTCCGGGGTGGCCCACTCCTACGCCGGCAACCTGATCGAACGGGCCGCGGACGTGACGCTCAAAGAGAAGCGCAGGCTGGTGCTCGTCGTCCGTGAAACACCCCTTCACAAGGGCCATCTGCGGCTGATGACCCAGGCCGCCGACATGGGGGCCCACATCCTGCCGCCCATTCCAGCCTTCTATCACCGGCCTTCCAGCATCGAGGACATCATCGACCAGACGGTGGGCAAGATCCTGGATTTCTTCGGGATCGAACACGACTTGTTCAAGCGTTGGGGGGAATAGCCCCATGGATGCCGTGAAAGCAAGGGTTCTCCAAAGAATCGAGGATTCACGGGAAGAGGCGATCGCGTTGCTCGCCGACCTGGTGAGGGCGGAAAGCGTCAATCCGCCGGGCGACACGCGCAAGGCCGTGGAAGTGATCCGGCGCGCGGCCGGAACCTTCACCGAAGATGTGGAGATCGTGTCGTGTGAGGAGACCGTTCCGAATGTCTTCGTCACCCTGAATCCGCGGGGCCGTCCGCAGCTCCTCTACAACGGCCATCTGGACACGGTGCCGGTAGGGGACGAGGCGAACTGGGAGGTGGACCCTCTGGGGGCGGTGATCAGGCACAACAGGATGTACGGCCGTGGCGTGGCCGACATGAAGGGCGGGGTGGCCGCCATGCTGATGGCGGCAAAGGCCCTCGCCGTGGAACGCGTGCCCCTGAAGGGGTCGCTCGTACTGAGCTTTGTGGGGGACGAGGAGACCGGCGCCGGCAAGGGCGCCGGCTACCTGATGCAGAACGGGTATTATTCGCCGGACATGGTCGTGGTGGGCGAGATCACGAACGACAGCCGGATCGCCATTGCGGAAAAGGGGATCATCGTCTACGTGTTGACGACAAAGGGCAGGACGGCCCACGGCAGCACGCCCTGGGTAGGCGTGAACGCCATCGATAAGATGACAAAGATCCTCTACCGTCTGCAGACGGACCTGATGCCGGCTCTGAGCCGAAGAGAGTCGGGCTTGCTGCCTCCCGCGACCATGAACATCGGGACGATCAAGGGCGGGGTCAGCTTCAACGTGGTTGCGGACTCCTGCGAAGTTGTGATCGATCGCAGGACCCTTCCGGACGAAACGATCGAAGGGGTCACCCGGGAGGTCCAGGACGTGATCGACCGGGTCAAGGCGGAAGATCCGGAGGTGGACGCGAGCCTGGTGCAGCTGGCGGCCGCGTCGCCCTTCGAGACCTCGCCGGACGAGACGATCTGTCGGCTGGCGGAGAAGACGATGCAGGAGCTGGGTCGCCCTTCGGATTTCGTGGGATACGAGCAGGTGTGCGACGGCCGGATCTTCTCCGAGAAGGGCATTCCCACCATCGTCATGGGTCCGGGAACCGCCAGCAAGGCGCACACACCGGACGAGAACCTGGAGTTGGACCAGTACATGGACGCAATCAAGGTGTACGCCCTGCTGGCCATGAACGCCGTCGGGGAGTAGCAAAAGGGGGTCTGCTCATGGAAAGGCTGGATACGAAGCTCGTTAACGGCAAGCTGGCGACGTCCGAAGGGGTCATCGCGGCGGACATCGGAATCGGGGCGGGGAAGATCGTGGCCATCGGAAGCCCGGGCAGCCTGCCGGAAGCGGGCGAAGTGATCGACGTGACGGACAGGGTGGTTCTGCCGGGCGGGATCGATACGCACTGCCATTCCGGCGATCCGGGCGCGGATCAGATGTTCGGCGCCGCCATGGGGGCCGATGTCCTGAAAGACTGGGACGGTTTTGCCGACACGACCCGGGCCGCGGCCCTGGGCGGCGTCACGACCGTGGTGGACATGCCCTTTCAGCTGCCGACCACGACCGACGCCGAGACCTTCGACGCCAAGCTCGCTTCGGTCGGACCGAGGGCCTATGTGGATTTTGCCCTCTGGGTGACCTGCAAGCCCGAGGATCTCGGCAGCATCGTGCCGCTCAAGGAAAAGGGAGCCGTGGGCTACAAGCTGGTCATGCAGCAGAGCGTTGCGGAATTCATGCCCTATCACCACGATGGCGCCCTTTGCGAAGCCCTGCAGGAGATCCGGAAGACAGGGCTCACGAGCACGATTCACGCGGAGAGCCAGGAGATCATCCACACGCTCGAGGCGAAGTTGAAGGCGGCGGGCCGAAACGACGCGAGGGCCTTTCTCGACTCGCATCCTCCTCTCACCGAACTGGAGGCGGTCAACCGGGCCCTGTTCATTGCCGGGCACCTGGACGCCCGGATCAACATCGCCCACTGCAGCCTCGCGGAGGGGCTCGACATGGTGGACCGGGCGAAGCGGGATGGGGTCGACGTCACGGTGGAGTCCTGCCCGCACTACTTCGTTCTGGACGACTCCATCTTCGACACGAAGGGCACCCTGGCCAAGCTTTCCCCTGCTCTCAGGAGTGAGGAGAATGTGAACCGAATGTGGCAGAAGCTCCGGGAGGGCAAGGTGGACTGCATGGGGTCGGACCACGTCGCCTATCCGCTCGCATTCAAGCAGGGAGACATCTGGCAGTCCATGGCGGGCATTCCCGGCCTTCAGACCATGATTCCCCTTCTCCTGAGCGAAGGGGTGAACCGGGACCGTATCGATCTGGCCGGACTGGTGAAGGTCGCCAGCGAGGGCCCCGCGAAGATCTGCGGTCTGTATCCCCGGAAGGGGGTCGTACAGATCGGTGCCGATGCGGACCTGGCGGTCTTCGATCTCGAGGACGAGCGGGAGGTGAAACTGGAGGAACAGTACAAGATCGAGTGGACCCTGTACGAAGGCAGGAAGGCGGTCTACCCGGAGACGGTCTTCGTGCGGGGCAGGAAGGTGGTGGAGAAGGGCAACGTCGTTGGGGAAAGAGGGTACGGCGATCTTTGTACCCCTGCGACGGGCCCGTGAAGGCCCCGGGAACGCTATCCGTGCAGGAGACCGGTCACCTGTGATGCCGATCCGATTGACGGAACTGGTCATTGGCCTGAAGGGCGCCGGCGAGACGGCGAGCGGCATCGCGTGGTGCCTCTACCAGGCTCGTATCCGGAAGATCTTTCTCATGGAGATCCCGGAACCCCTCGCCGTGAGGAGGGAGGTCTGTTTCTCAGAGGCGGTTCGAAACGGCGAGAAGACCGTGGAAGGGGTGCAGGCCGTCCGGGTGGAAGAGAGGGAGGGGATACGCAACGCGTGGAAAAAGGGCCGGCTTGCCGTGGTCGTGGATCCGGAGTGGGCCATGATCGAGGAGATTGGGCCCGACGTTCTGGTGGACGCCACCGCTGCGAAGCCGAATCCCGGCACGGCCCGGGACGATGCCCCTCTCACGATCGGGCTGGGTCCGGGATTCACGGCGGGCAGAGACGTGAACATGGTCATCGAGACGAGCCGCGGCCACCATCTTGGCAGGATTCTCCTCGAAGGATCCGCCGAAGCGAACGTCGGGGAGCGCGGTCCCTTCGGTGAGACGACCGGGGAGAGGGTCTTCCGGGCGCCCGCGAGCGGGCGGTTCACAACGCTTGCGGCGATCGGGGACAACGTCCTGAAAGGCGATCTCCTCGGGGTCGTGGGCGAACACGAGGTCCGGGCCGGAACCGGCGGGGTCATCCGCGGATTGCTCGCCTCCGGATGCCGGGTCACCGAGGGGCGCGAGCTGGGGGACATCGACCCGCGAGGGGAGGTGAGCTACTGCACGACGATCTCGGAGAAGTCCCGGGCGATCGGCGGTGCCGTTCTCACAGCGATCCTCCGGGTCTTCAACAAGTGAGCCACGGGATCCAGATCTTCTGTCGAGGGAAACCGCCCGGAGCGCAACCTACCAGCGAAGGAGATGGACATGCCGGAATGGATGAAGATGACGAACCACCTGGGCCCCGAAAAGATCCTCCACGTGTACGACGCGGAGACCGGTATGAAGGGGGTCGTCGTCATCGACTGCACCGCCCTGGGGATGACGGCGGGCGGCGGCATCCGGATGCTGCCGGACATCACGACCCGGGAGATCTTTCAGCTCGCCCGGGCCATGACGTACAAGTTCGGCACCCTGGGGGTCCCGATCGGCGGCGCGAAATCCGGCATTTGGGCGGATCCCGGGATCCGAGGCGAAGAGAGAAGGAACATCATGCGCGCCTTCGGCAGGGCCGTGAAGGCGCTCATTCCGGCAGGGCTCGCCTTTGGTGCGGACATCGGGACCGAGGCGGAGGACCTGGACGACGTCTTCGAAGGGGCGGAGCTGCCCGCCCAGGGCACGGGTCTCATGGCGGAGAAGATGGACGGAGAGCCGATCGAGAACTTCGTGACCGGATACGGGGTGGTCGTGGCGGCCGAGGCGGCGTGCGAATTCGCAGGAATCGAAATGAAGGGCGCCACCGTTGCCATCGAGGGCTTCGGGAAAGTGGGTGGAGGGGTGGCCCGCTACATTTCGGAGGCGGGCGCGAGGGTGACGGCCATCTCCACGATCGACGGCATGATCTTCAACGAAGACGGACTCGATGTGGAGAAGCTGCTCGCGCTCCGAAAGCGGTCCGGGGACGAGGCCGTTGCCTCCTACGAAGGGGCGGAGCACCTGGAGAGGGAGAGGCTCTTCTCCCTGCCGGTGGACGTCCTCATTCCGGGAGCGCGGCCGTACGTGATCGACGAGAAGAACGTGGGGGCGGTGAAGGCGAAGGTCATATCGAGCATCGCCAACATCCCGATCACCGATGAAGCGGAGGAAAACCTGGCCGGCAAAGGGGTTCTCATCGTACCCGACTTCGTGTCCAATGCGGGGGGAACCGTGCTGGGAATCGTGGACTTCCTGGGCGGTACCCCCCGGCACGCCTTCGAAGCCTGCAAGGATCTCATCGGCTCGAACACGAGGGCCATCCTGGCCGATGCGGGGAAGGAGGGAGCCGTTCCGCGGTTCCTCGCCATGAGACGGGTGGAGGAGAAGGTTGCCGCCGCAAGAAGGGGTGAGGCCGCGACCTCCACCGAAGACGCGATCGGCCAGATGAAGAGTCGCCTGGGCCTGTAGCAGCTCGCGCGGGATTACGCCAGGTTGAACATCCTGCGGGTCTGCATCAACTCGTTCAGCACGTTGAATACGATGTCGTCCAGCAACATGATCTCCAGGCCGAGTTGCTCCATGGCGTGTTGGGACGGCCTGTAGCTCAGCGCATCGAGTCCGGCGCCGACCCCTGCCATGAGGCACAGCACGTTCGCCACGTGCACGACGTTCGAGGCGGCCGGGTGGTTCCCGGAGTAATCCTCCGGCTGATGGTGCCAGCGGACCAGGTCGACGAGGTGGTCCGGCAGGTTCCAGTGTTCCAGGAGAAGGGCGCCCACCTCGGCGTGGTCGATCTCGAGGATCTGCCGTTCCGCCTGCTCGAAGGAGAGGTTCTCGTCGTAGGCGAGCTCGCGGATCGAGTCTGCGTTCACCTCGACGAAGGTCCCGAGCACGACCTTGCCCACGTCGTGGGTCAGGGCGGCGGTGAAGGTGTAGGAAGGGATCTTCAGGTTCAGAGTCTGCGCGAGTTTGACCGAGGCGATGGCGGTCCCGACGAGGTGATCCCAAAGGTCTCCACCGGACAGGTCGTAGCCGTTCACCGGTTTCTGCGTCATCTTGCCCACGGTGGCCGCCACGACCAGCTGGAAGACCTGGTTCGTGCCCAGCCGGAAGAGGGCGTCCTTGACCGTGCTCACGGACCGATGAAACCCGAAAAAGGAGGAGTTCGCCAGGCGCAGCACATTCGTGGTGAGCGATGGGTCGTACTCGATCGCCTGCGCGATTCGACTGCTCGGAACCTTCGGGTCCCGGATCATCCGAATCACCTCTGCCGAGGCACTCGGAAGAGGGGGGACCGAGGCGATGCTCTCGATGATCTCCCGACGTTTCCTCATACAGTATCTATACGATTCACTTGAGGAAAAACATTAGACCCCGCCGGAAAAATCCTTTTTTGTTTTAAGGTTCAGTCCCGGTTTTCACGAAAGTCCCGGGGACGGCGCTCAGCTGCGAAGCTCCGCCTTGAAGGCCTCATCGATGACCCGGACCTGGAAGTCCTCTCCCAGCCAGAGGGGGATCACCGTGCATCCGAACCCCCAGCTCCGGATGAGCTCCACGGCTCGTTCCACCTGGTCCACGTGCACCTTCAGGTCCACCGGGTTTCCTGCGCAGTCGTGGTGGGCCACGATGGCCACGTTCCTGGATCCGTGCTTCTCCACCGAGATCTGGACACGCCTTCGGATCGACTCGATCAGCGTCGCGTCTTTGCGGTCGCCCAGGATGCCGTCCGGGCCCGGCTCGGTCACGGTGTCCACGTGGTCCACCCCGCAGGCATCCTTCATGTACCGGATCACCGGAAGCTGGGTTCGGCCGTCCATGCAGTTGATGGCGGTTGCAAAGGTCTCGTTCGACATTCTCCTCTCTCCTTCTACGCGCTCGAGGCCGGCTCTGCCGCCCTGGACAGGACCTCGAGTACCTTTCGGGTGATGAGCTCTACGTACAGGCTGCGTCCCATGGATATGTCCGGGGCGAAGTCGCGGATGATGCTCACCTCCTCCTCGCCCGGGAGCCGGGTGATCGCCAGAGGCTCCGCGACCTTCAGGTTCCAGGGAACCTGGGCCCTGATCTCTTCCACCCTAGCTCCGGGGTGGATGCCGGCCAGATACATCTCCTTGGTCTTCGGATCGAATCGAAAGACGCCCTGCCTCGTGATCAGCGCACTCGGGCCGGAACCCTCCGGCATCCCCGCCTCGTACCGGGAACGGCCGCCCTCCACGTAGCCCGGCGTGGTGAAGTAGTCCAGTCGCTCGACGAACTCTCCCCCGCTCATCGTGTAGACGCCCCGCATGGCATGCCCGGCGAACTCGGGCGCACCGCCGGCGCCGGTGAGCCGCAGGTCGTAGTTCTCCGGATGGCCGATGTAGCTGCTGTTCACGTTCCCGTACTTGTCGATCTGCCCCACGCCGAGGAAGGCGACATCCACGTACCCGCGGTGGACCATGGTGGTGAAGATGTCGACCATGTCGCACCCGTATGTGTACCCCCGGGTGCAGCTGGTGTCCGCGATGTGGAGGGGAACCTTGAAAGGGTCGATCCCCACGAGGCCGGCCTCGGTGACGATGACCGAATTCGGGGCATGGGTCTTCCGAGCGAGCACGCCTGCGGCCATGGGGATCCCCTGTCCGATGACGACGATCTCCCCGTCCCGGATTTCCTGTGCGGCTCGATGGACGATGAGCTCATCGAGGGTGTACTTGAGCCCCATCTTGTCTGCTCCCTGTTGCAGGTTCACCCTTCCTTCAGGATTCCCTTCTCTTCCATGAACCGGACGAGCTCGTCCAGATGGATCCCGAACTTTTCGGAGTACCCCGTTTCATCCCAGTTCGGTGCAAAGGAATACCCGTAGTCGGCGGGAACGCTCTCGAGCGGTCTTGCCCGGATCGCCTCCAGGCTCTCCCTGCCGAACTTGGCCCTGTAGTGCTCGAGGTACTCGTTGCGGCCCGGCATGCCGTAGATCCACTCGTTCATCCAGGCCTTCATCGCAGCCGGATCGTTCACGGACGCGAAGTAGAGGGCCCGGAAGACCATGTCGTAGTCGTAGAAACCTGCGAGTTCGGAGGGGTGCGCCCCCCACGGGCAGTGGACCACGGCGCAGACCTTGTGGGCCGGTGCGATGGTGAGATGGGGTGCGGAGAGGGTCACCTCGGTCTCCACGATCTCCTCGGCGGAGAGGATGATCCGTTCCGGCGCCAGGGCGGCCCATTTGCTGTTGATCATCGCGCCCCAGAGCTGGCCGTTGCCCGCCTTGTCCGCCCTCTGGACGTGCATGAGGGCGAAGTCCGGCTGATAGCCCTTCACGACCTGCACCGTGCCGCCGCCGAAGGGGTCCGTCACTTCGGAGAAGCAGGCGTCCCCGAGAAACCCCTGCTTCTTCACCACGTCCGTGACCTGCATGCCCGGCAGGACGGGCAGGAAGGGGTATCCCATGGCACCCGCCTTCATCATGGCGAGGAGGGTGAAGTTGGTCAGTTCCTCCACCTGGAGCCGGCCTTCCTTCACGGCCCGGTCCAGGGGAGGGGTGACGCGCCGGCCTCCCAACCGGAAGTTGTAGGCCACGGCAAGCCGGTCGATGGCGCCCGCCGAGATGAGCAGGTCGACCTCCTCGATGCCCCCCTGCTGAAAGAGCGTGAGGTTCTTCTTGCCGGACCGGATCAGGTCGTGTACCAGCGCCAGGGGCATTCCGGTCAGGCAGTTGGCAAAGACGAAGGACTCGTGGTCGTTCACGAACCGGGCGATCGCCTCGGCGCCGGTCATCCGCTTGTCCGGATCCATGTACTTCTTCACGATGCCCTCACTGAGCAGCCCACCCCCGGACGTTCTCTTCCAGGCCCTGCTCCCATGTCTCCATCAGGCCGCCGAGCCGTTCGACCTGATCCGGGTAGTGATCGATCAGGTTGTAGCTCTCCCTCGGGTCGATCTCGAGATCGAACAGGAGGGGCCAGCGGCCGAGCCGCCCCTTGCCCAGCTTCCCTGCCGGGGTGGTCGGCTTGTCGATCGGGACGGGCCACACGTATTGATGGATGTTCCGGATGAACTTCCACTTCCCTGCACGAATCGCCTCCAGTTCGTCCACATGATAGAAGTAGAAGACCTCGTGGGGAGTCCTGTCCATCTCGCCGGTCATGAGCCCGAGGATGTTCCTCCCGTCGATGACCCGGTCCTGGGGCGGCTCCACCCCGGCCAAGGCAAGGCTCGTCGGGAAGAAATCGATGTTCATGGCGGGCTCGTCACAGACCCTGCCGGCCGGGATGACCGTCGGATAGCGGGCGATCAGAGGCACCCGGAAGCCGCCTTCGTAGCTCTGACCCTTTCGACCCCGGTGGCAACCCGGGTCGCCCTCGAACCAGGGTCCGTTGTCGCTCGTGAACAGGACCAGGGTGTTCTGCTCCAGCCCGTTGCGCTCGAGACAGTCCATGATCCGGCCCACGCTCCAGTCGATCTCCTCGACCGTGTCGCCGTAGAGCCCGGCCCGGGATTTCCCCCGGAACCGCTCCGAGGCGAAGAGGGGCTGATGAGGGAAGGTGTGGGCGAAGTAGAGGAAGAAGGGGTTGTCCCCGCCGTCTTCGATGAAGGCGACCGCCTCCTCGGTGTAGAGGCCGGTGAGCTTCGCCTGGTCTTCGATGTGCGCCTCGAGTTGCTCCCTGTTCCGATAGAGGGGAAAGGGGAGCATGTCGTTGCTGTGGGGCACCCCGAAGTAGAAAGCGAACCCGTGGTTGAGGGGGTTGTGATCCGGGCTCTGATCGTAGTCCCCCAGATGCCACTTGCCCACCATTCCGGTCCGGTAGCCGCCCATCCTCAGGGCCTCGGCCAGGGTGATTTCGCTCTGCGGCAGTCCCGTGGTTCCGGCATTGGGGCCGAGATCGACGAAACCGAGCCTGCCCAGCATCTGGCCGAGGTTCTTCGATACCCGGTAGGCGGCCGGCTCGACCTCGGGGAGCAGGATCCAGCTCATTCCGGACCGCTGGGAGTAGCGGCCGGTGAGAAGGCCGGCACGGGAGGGCGTGCAGACCGAGTTGGAGGCGTAGAAGTTCGTGAATCGCGCGCCCTGGCTCGCGAGACGGTCGATGTTGGGTGTCCGGATGACGTCTGTGCCGTAACAGCCCACATCCCGGTATCCCAGGTCATCACACAGGATGATGACGATGTTCGGCCTCGGCGCGTCGGGCTGGACCACGTTCAAAGCGGTATCGGTGTAATTCGGGGGATATTCGTCGAAAAGGGGATCTCGGGCAGGGCTCTCGAAGAGCTTGTAGAAGAAGAAGCCCGCGAGAGTCAGGAACACCAGAGCGATGGCGATGCAGAGGGTCCTCCAGATGGGTCGTACGGTCTTGCCCCTGGTTTCGGCCATGGCGATCTACCTCCCGGAAGAAGATGGTTGCACCGACGCCCTATCCTTTTCGATCTTTCCGGAAAGGTCAAGTCCGCTCGTCTTGGCAGACCGCGGCGAGTTCCATCAGATTTCGATCTCCCGCGCCTCCGTCCGGGAAGGAATCGTCTTGATGTCCAGGTGATGATGGGCGGTGATGTAGCGGACGGTTCGGGTCTTCGACCGCATGGCCACGGAGTGGGTGATGGCCACATTCTCCTCGTATCGGACGCCCGGGAGGAAGTCCCCTCCCGTGATGCCGGTTGCGCAGAAGATGATGCTGTCCCCCTTGGCCAGTTCTTCGAGTCCGTAGGGTCGGTCGAGATCCGTCTCGGTGTGGCCCATGTCGAGGATCTTGTGTCGCTCCGCCTCGTCCCGCGGCCAGAGCTTGACCTGCATCTCGCCGCCCAGGCACTTGAGGGCGGCCGCCGAAATCACCGCCTCCGGGGAGCCGCCTATGC
Source organism: uncultured Thermodesulfobacteriota bacterium (assembly GCA_964479535.1). Lineage (GTDB taxonomy): Bacteria > Desulfobacterota > DSWW01 > DSWW01 > DSWW01 > S015-6. The sequence continues at coordinate 40,559 of CAYZMM010000009.1, read as the reverse complement.
CGAAGAGGATGTTGACCCCCGAATCCTCGGTTGCCGTGGCGATCGCCCCGGCCACGTCCCCGTCGCTGATCAGCTTGATTCGGGCGCCCGTCTGCCGGATCTCCTGGATGAGCTGATCGTGTCGAGGACGGTCCAGAACGATGGCGGTCAGATCGCCGGGGCGGACGCCGAGCACCTTTGCAACACGCTCGAGGTTCTCCTGAACCGGGGCGTTGATGTCGATGCTCCCCTTCGCCTCCGGGCCGACGGCGATCTTGTTCGCATAGTAGGAAGGCAGGGGCGCCAGGGTGCCTTCATGGCCCACGGCGATCACGGAAATCGCGTTCGGCAATCCCTTGGACGTGAGGGTCGTTCCGTCGATGGGGTCGACGGCGATGTCCACCTGCGGGTCCCGCAGGCCGCCCCCCCCGACGCGTTCGCCTATGTACAGCATGGGCGCCTGGTCCTTCTCGCCCTCGCCGATCACGATCGTGCCCCGCACATTGACGAGGTCCATCATCCCTCGCATGGCATCCACGGCCGCCTGGTCCGCGGCATGCTTGTCGCCCCTGCCCATCCAGCGGCTCGCCTTCAGGGCCGCCGCCTCGGTGACCCGGATGAACTCCAGCGTGACTTCCCTGCCCATGTCGACCATCGTCGTTCCTTTCTCCGGTGCCGTCGAAAACAAGGGAGAGTCTATCCTTTTCCGCCGCCAGCGGCAAGGAGAGGGGGCCCGGGATTTCCGCGCTTCGCTCGCAACCGGCGTGCAGAGAGGACGTTTTGATAAAAAGGGGTCAGACCCCTTTTTTGCTTCTTTTTTGCTTGATCTGAATATGACGTCATATTATAGAATATGATTTACGATTCATTATGCCGTCGCCATTCTTTTCAGCAGAGGAGACAGGGGGGCGTCATGGGAGAAAAGAGGCTTTCGCGAAGGGAGAAGGAGAAGCAGAGACAGAGGAACGAGTTGTTTGCTGCCGCTCTGGAGCTGTTTTCTGAGAAGGGTTTTCACAATGTCTCCATGCACGAAATCGCTCGGAAAGCTGATTTCGCCATCGGCACGGTCTACAAGTTCTTCAAGAACAAGGAGGACCTGTACAAATCGATGCTCATGGAAAAGGCGCAGGAGTTCCACAGGGCCCTGAAAGCGGTACTGGACACCAGGGGAGATCCCCTGACCGTTCTGAGAGACTATGTGGCGGCCAAAGGGGCCATCTTTGCTGAAAACGTCGAGAGCGTGCGCCTCTATTATGCCGAGACGCAGGGGGCGAGCTACAACATCAAGGCTGGACTCGATCGAGACATCCAATCCCTGTACGACGAAGTCCTTGGGAAGCTGACCGCCCTGTTCAAGAGCGGGATTCGGAAGAGGCTGTTCCGAAAGCTGGATCCTTACTATATGGCGGTCGCAATCGAGGGACTCACCAATTCCTTCCTCTTCTGCTGGCTCGAAGATTCGGAAGCACATCCATATGAGAAGAACGTGACATTGATGACGGAGATGTTCCTTGAAGGAGTGGCGGCCAAGTGACGTAGGGGTCCACGAAGGAACGCGCACGAAAGGGCCTGGGCGGATGAATGGAGCCGGACCAGCCCGTTTGCTAGCGGTCTTTGTTTTCTTTTCCCTGCCGTACGGGATGTTTGCCTCGGTTGGTCACGCAGGTCCGGCCCAGACCTTCGGGTTGGGAGGGCAGGGGATCGCCATGGGAGGAGCGGTCGCTGCGTGCTCCGACGATTACGCGGCTGCCTTCTACAACCCGGCGGGCCTTGCATTCGCAGAGGGACCGACGCTGGGTGCGGGCTTCGTCTTCGCATGCCCGGATCTTCGGATCAGCGGCAACGAGCAGGATGTAGACCCGATTCGTGCTTTTCAGGTAGGGGGTTCATTGCCCCTGGGTTCGAGCAGATACCTGGGGAGAATCACCCTGGCGGCTGCCGCCCACATTCCCACATCCACGGCGATCCTGCTCGGTGCTTCGGATCCGGTCGAGCCCTCTTTCGTCTTCTATTCGATCGATCCCCAGAGAACGGCGCTGTACATGGGCGGGTCTGTCAGGATCCTTCCCGGTCTGTCCGTGGGTGGAGGTGTCAGTATGCTTGCCGGCGCCGAGTTCAAAATGAATCTCAGCCTCCTGTCCTCGTCCTTCCTGACCCACTACTCCCCGAGCAAGTACATCTTCGAACCCATCTTTGGCATCAAGTTCAGGCCTACGAATTCCCTGGTCCTCGCGGCGGTCTACCGTGAGGCAACGCAGGCCAGTCTCGAACCGGAGTTGAAGATATTCGTGGGAGAGACACAGGTTCTCCCCACGATCACCATTCTGAACCTCTTCAACTATGATCCCCGTGAGGTCGTGGCGGCGGTGATGTATCGATTCGGGAGCCGACTGATTGCAGAGGTGGACGTCACCTGGATGGACTACAGCAACTACCAGGCATCCACGCCGCAGTACGAGTTCGAAGAGGAGGTGCCGGACTGGGTGAGAACCCTGATGAGCATGAACAACGTGCCGCCCCCCGGGTTTCGGGACGTGTTCGTGCCTCGATTCGGGTTGCAGTACATGGGCAACAGGTACCTCACGCTGAGAGCGGGATACTACTATCAGGCCAGCCCTGTGCCGGATCAGACCGGTGTGACCAATTACGCGGACGCGGACAAGCACGTGATTGCCGCAGGCGCAGGCGTGAATCTCTTCCTGCCCCCGAAGATCCTCGAGAGACCGATCCTCATCGATGTCGTCTTTCAGGGCCAGTTGCTCGATGAGCGGGTTGTGGTCAAGGACGATCCGGAAGACCCGGTAGGGGGCTACACCGTCGACGGGGACGTCTTCCTGGGGGGCCTCTTTCTCAAATACGTGTTCTAGAAGATCTGGCCGAAGGAGAGGAAGACCAGCGCGGTGTTCTCCTCGCTGAAGCCTACGTCGATCCGTGCAAGGAGGGACTCGGAGAAGCCGATGTGGAGGCCGGTGCCGACGCTGTAGCGGAATCCGCCGGTCTGGCCGGCGAGCACCTCTTCACTGAGACCAAATTCGTTCATGAGGTCGTTGTCGTCGATGAAGACCCTCCCCCCGTCCGCGAAGAGCGCCCCGTCGATCCGCACGTGCCAGAGATGATAGAAATCGAACTCCGTGAGACGGTAGCGGGCTTCCCCGTTCCCCAGGAGGCGCGTCGTTCCCACGAACCGGTGGGGAGAGTACCCTCGAAGGGTGGCCCTCCCTCCCATTTCCGAGAGTTCCCAGAAGGGGATTCTCCCGTCCGGTCCGGAGATCAACTCCCCGTTGAAGCGGACCCCCAGCACGAGCCTCCTCTCAAGGAGGGAAAGGTGATAGCTCGCATCGCCCAGGAACCGGGTGAACTCGTACTCGCCCACCAGGAGATTGTTCGTATGGATCGCCTTCAGGATGAGACGCCACCCACGGGTCGGCCGCACGATCGAGTCGGTGATGTCCCACACAACGGAGAGGCCGACGTAACTGACCCAGCCGCCCTCGATGCCGGGCAGGTCCGGAAAGACCGCCGCGGTGCAGGGTTCCGGCTCGATTCGTGACGGGCACCAGATCTGCACGTTTCGGGCCCCGATGGAGAAATTGAAGGTGGCTCGCTTGAAAGGCCGGTATCCCACCGTGAGAGCCCCTCCACCGTCCTGGATGGCGTGCATGGTGAGGGGGTCGGGGCCGAAGTCGTTCATGCCGAGGCCGTAGAACTCCCGTTCCGGGTTCACGATGAATCTGGCTCTCAGAAGCAGGAGCAGACGGTTCTTGGCGAGGCCCCGCTTGCCCAGGGAGATGCCGAAGGACTGCTGGCCCTCCAGGCCGTAGAGCCCGCTCAGGTCGAGGGCCACCCCGGACCAGAGCAGGTTGCCGTGGGAAAAGGTCAAGCCCGCCATGGCACCCGTGCCCGGGCCGAAGCCGAGAAGGGGAAGGAGGGTCCACTGCCGCTTCTCGATGTCCGGGCGCCGGGGCTCGCCCGGGTAGGTGGCAGGGCAGTAGTAGGGGATGTGCTCCTCGAAGACCATCATGTCGGCGATGGTCTCTTCCGAGACCATGTACTCGCTGTCCGCAACGGTGGAGGAGGCACGGGAGAGAAGGAGAAGGGATGCCCAGAGGAAGAGATGCCGGGCTCTCTGCCGGAAGGTCCGGTAGGGCCGGAGCTGGGCGCTCCGAATCCTGTGTCCGCGTTCCTGGTTGGGAGGGAAAGCCTGTTCCGGTTCCTTCACCGCCTTGGAATCCTTCGACCTGGATTCGTGGTCCTGACGCGTAGGTCAGCCAAGCACTGATGATACCCTCCCGGTCCCGGATGTTCAAAGAAGAAGCACGGGGTACGGAGCAGGGAGCGCAATAATGGCGTAATGAAAAACGGAACAGCCGGGATCGTTCCGAAGGCGGGGACGGCCTCAGGCCTCTTGCGCCCGCTCGGCCCGTGCGCCCCGATGGACCGCGAGCCCGAGGCGGGGAACGAAGAACCCGGCTTCCGCAAGGATGTGCCTGGAGACGAGCAGAAAGCTGAGGGCGAAGGGCAGGCCCGCGAGGAAGAGGGTCCACTCCCGGAGCCAGGCGGTCATGAAGAGATTGAACCCCACGAGGAAGATGAACAGGGCGAAGCCGCCCAGATGCATGTACGGGATGCCCGCACGGATGTCCGGCCTGCCGGATTTGTTCAGTCCGGCGTCGACCGCCTGGTTCACCCCGATCGTGACGGCCGTGACGAAATACCATCCCGCGAAGTTGGTCAGGGGCACGCCGAAGTACTCCCCGCCGTTGGGCCACCCGTGGATCTGCCCCAGGAACCACCGGTCGCCCATGAGAGCCACCGTATCGATGATCGGGTCCATCCAGGTGGTGATGAAGGCGCCCAGAAAGATCACCACCGGAGATCTGCGGACCGCCCGGTAGGCAGCCTCGTCCAGTCGGCCGTTCCTTGCCCTCCACGCGGCCACGAGCTGCCAGGCGCAGGTGTAACCCGTGAAGGTGAGAAAGCTCCAGGAGAGGGAATCCATGAAGGGAACGCCCGCGACCCAGAGCTCCTGGTCCAGGGTCGCTTCGACGTAGTAGTACTCACCGAAGGGGAAGCCGTTGTGAATGGAGCTGAACTCCGCGAGGAAGGCCACGACGTATGCAGTGACCGTCCAGAGGAGCGTCCTTGTCCAGCCGATCTGCCGGGATGCGACGAAGAGAAAGATGGCCAGAAAGACGAAGACATAGGGCCTGAGAACGACGGTTCCGATCAGGAGGGAAACAAGCTCCATGTCCGTGCCTCTAGCTCAGATTCCACTTGAGCATGGTCCAGATGTCCTTCCAGTTGCCCTTCAGGTCCAGCACCACGGCAGGTTCGAACCCGGAGTGCATCATGCACTGGCTGCACCTCGGATCCCGGCCGGAGCTGTAGTGCTCCCAGTCCACGGAGCGCATGAACGTGTCGTAATCGTCGTAGTGCCCGTCGGTGATCAGGTAGCACGGGGCCTTCCAGCCCTGCGGGTTGCGGGTCACCGTGCCCCAGGGCGCGCAGTCGTACTGCTTCTTCCCCATGAGGAAGTCGAGATACAGAGGCGTTGAGAAGAAGCGGTACCGACGGGTGAGCCCGTTGACCTGTTTGAACTTCTCGAAGATCTCCTCCCGGTTCAGGAAGTCCTCGTCGGAAAGCCCGTTGTACTGATACCCCGGGGACACGAGAAAGCCGTCCACCTTCAGGGAGGAGAGGTAGCCGAAGAGGGAGCGAAGCTCCTCGACCTCGGTCGACTTGAAGACGGTGGTGTTCGTGGTGACGGAGAAGCCCTTTCGCTTCGCCGCCCAGATCGCATCCGTGGCGGCACGAAACACGCCCGCCCGGTTCGCGAGGGCATCGTGCCGCTCCTCCAGGCCGTCCAGGTGAACGTTCAGATACAGATGGGGGTGGGGCTCGTTTCGTTCGACATATTCGGAGAGCTTGAGCCCGTTCGTGCAAAGGTACACGTGCCTGCCCAGGTCCAGCAGGCCGGCCACGATGTCGTCGATCGTCGGGTGGAGCAGGGGCTCTCCTCCGCTCACGCTCACGACAGGGGCCTCGCATTCCCGGGCCGACGCCAGGCTCTCTTCGGTGGAGAGCACCTCGTCCATGCTCTCACCGTATTCCCGTATCCTGCCGCATCCCTGGCAGGCCAGGTTGCATGCGTGCAGGGGCTCCAGCATGAGCACGAGGGGAAAATGTTCTCGTTTCTCCCATCCCATCCTTGCGAGATAGGCGGTCATCGAAAGGTTCAGCTTCAGAGGGAATCGCATGGCTCCTCTTCTTTCTTTGCCGGTTGACTACTTTTGAGAGTCCTTCAGGGCCCGCGCATACCGGGCCAGGGCCATGAGCGGGAAGTAGTCCCGGTACATGTGATAGCGAATGTAGAAGAAGCTGGGGAATCCGGTGCCGGTGAATTCCTCTTCGTCCCACGACCCTTTCTTGTTTTGTGTTCTCAGCAGGTAGCCCACACCGTGGCGTACTGCCTCCGAGTCGGCCCTGCCTGCGGCGATGAGGCCCATCAGGGCCCACGAGGTCTGCGACGCAGTGCTGTTGCCTTTTCCCTTGTGGACCGGATCGTCGTAGGAGCAGCAGGGCTCTCCCCACCCGCCGTCCACGTTCTGGCAGGACTCGAGCCAGGCCACGGCCCGGCGGATACGGTCGGATCCCATGTCGTAGCCGACCGCCCCGAGTCCGCAGAGGGCGCACCAGGTTCCGTAGAAGTAGTTGACCCCCCAGCGGCCGTACCAGGATCCGTCCGCTTCCTGCTCCGATTCCAGAAAGGCGATCCCCCTGCGGACCGGTTCGAAATCCAGCCCATAGTCCAGCCCGCCGAGGAACTCCAGGACCCGGCCGGTCAGGTCACTCGTGGGAGGGTCGAGCATGGCCTTGTGGTCCGCAAAAGGAATCCGGTTCCAGATCTCCTGATCGTTGTCGATGTCGAAGGCGCCCCAGCCGCCGTTCGTGGATTGCATGGAAAGAAGCCACTGGAGGCCGCGATACCAGTCCTGCGGCCGCTCTGCGTCGGCACCGCTCAACCTGAGCACCGTGAGAACGGCCAGGGTGTCGTCGCTGTCCGGGTAGAATTCGTTCGCGAATTCGAAGGACCAGCCTCCCGGAGGGGTGTCCGGGTTCTTGATCGCCCAGTCCCCTTTCTCCTTGGTCTGCTTCGACCAGAGCCAGTCCGTCGCCCGGCCGATGGCCGGGTTGTCGGCCGGCAGTCCGCTTTCGAGCAGGGCGAGGCAGGTGTTCGCCGTGTCCCAGACCGGGGAGACGCTGGACTGGAGCCTCAGGGTCTTGCTGTCCTCGATGGCGAACCGGTGAATCGCCTCCACGCCTTTTCGAATCGCGGGGTGATCCAGGGGATAACCGAGGCACCTCAGGGCCATGACGCTGTTCATCATGGCGGGCATGATGCCTCCCCACTCCCCTGTGGGCTCCTGCCGGTCGAGAATCCACTCTTCGGCCAGCTTCAGGGCCCTGTTCCGGGTCCAGGGCAGACGGATCTTGTCGTAAATCTTCAGCCCCTTGTCTGCAGTCAGGAAGAAGCGCTCCCAACCGCCGGTGTGGTTCCGTCTATTGCCGTTCGTAGCCGTGCCGTTGACCGGTTCCAGTTCTTTCAAGTGGAAGTCCTGCGGCGTCCTGGCCGTTGGCCTCTGGTGCCAGATGATCAGGAGAGGAACCACGGTGGACCGCGACCAGGAGGACATCTCGTAGATGTTCATGGGGAACCCCTCGGGCAGGAGCATGAGTTCGGGCGGGAGAGCAGGGCACCGCTCCCAGCGGTAGACGCCCAGGAGTGCGAAGAAGATCCTGGTGAAGACCCGGCCATTCTCGATTCCGCCGTGGGCCAGGATGAAGTCCCTTGCCCGGACCATCTGGGTTGCCTGCGGGTCTTCGCCCGCCAGCTTCATGGCGCAGTAGGCTTCGAGCGTGGCGGAGAGGTCTCCCGGGCCTTCGTAGTGAATGTTCCAGGAGCCGTCCGGCAGCTGCGTTTCCTTGAGGTATCGGACCATCTTCTTCTGCCGCAGTTCGTCCACGGTGCCCATGAAGTGCATGAAGAAGACGTATTCCGAAGTGAGCGTCGTGTTCGCCTCCAGTTCGGCCACCCAGAGCCCCTCCTGCGGATTCTGCAGGCCCAGAAGGTACTCCCGGGAACGGGCGATTCCCTCTTCGATCTCCTGCCGCCCAAAGGCACGGTAGGTTCGCTTGCCGCGTGTGGCCGTGCAGATGTTGTATCCGTAGGTCGTGCCGTTCCAGCATTCCAGGTTCTGCATGGGTGCCACTCTGTTCATTCTTGTCCGCCCTTTCGCTTGTCGCCTGCCTAGACGATTCGCTGGCTCACGTCCCGGAAGACGCCTTCCGTGCCGGCGACGGCCCCCCGTCGGTCGTATTCGGTGCGCACGGTGATGTCCGCCAGGAAGGGGCTGCCGTCCTTCTTGACGGCAACGCCCACGTGGTTCTGGATGGATATCTTCTTCGATTTCTTGATGTGTTCCCGTACGGCCTTGGCGCTCGGGGACAGGAGCCGGAAGGACTTGATAGGCATGCCCACCGGCCCCTGGGAGCGGTCGAAGCCGAGAATGTTCGCTCCGGCCGTGTTCATCTGGAGGATTCTGCCCGCCTCGTCGCACTCGAAGACCCCTTCCGGCAGGTTTTCGAAGAGGGATCGCAGCCTGCCCTCGGCCTCCTTGACCTGCTGGAAGAGGAAGGCGTTTTCGAGAGAGTAGGAGAGGTGTTCCGAGAAGGACCGGACATCCGGGAGGCAGCTCTCGTCGAGCTTTCCGTGCCTCCCCGTGGCGAAGACACCGGTCACCTTGCCCTGGACCATGATGGGGGCCAGGACGACCTCCAGGATCCGGAACATGCCCTGCATCTTCTCGACGAAGCGGCGCAGTTGGCGCTCGCCCAGGATCTGGTAGAGGAGGACCGATGCGTCCGGCAGATAGACCGGGGTCTTTGCGTCGATGCAGGTCTGAAAGGAAGGGACCCGGCGCAGGGGAAAACGGAAGCTCATCAGCGAGAGGCCCGTCACGGACTCGGCCACGTTGAGGAGGCGCGGGCTGAAGGAGGAATGCTTGATCGTTGCGCTTCCCGACTCCTGATCGAGAAAGAAGATGTGGGATTCGAATTTGAACTTCTTCAGCTCCCGGGCGACCCGGGTGAAGATCTGATCCGGCTCGAGGGTGCGATAGGCGAGAAAGACGGCCGCGTCCAGTCCGGCGCGGATCGGGTTCCGGGCTGCGGCGCCTGGGCGATGTCCGCTGAAGATCGTTTCGACGAGGTTCAGGTGATCCTCGACCACATAGTTCCGCAGGATGCCGTAGACCTTGTCCGCGGGTACGCCGGAGGCGACTTCGAGGACGTAGTACTTGTGCACGCCCAGGGCTCCGGCCAGGGCCTCCAGCCTGGCGAGCTTCGGAACCACGCGCAATCCGTTCTTCAGCTCCCGGAGGTTCTTATCGTCCATGCCCCACCGCCGCGCGATTTCCCGGTCGGAGACCTCTTCTCCAAGGACCAGCCGAATGAACCGGTAGAGATTCCTGCATTGGTCGGAAGGGTCGCGGTAACGCATGGATCACTCCCTACAAGTCCCGCCTCAGCAGCGATGAGGTGAACTGCTCGATTCCGGACGCGAAGATCCCGGAGGGAAGCACCGGGTCCACCCGCTGGAAGGCCTCCTTGACGATCGCCTCCGCCTTGTCGAGAGCGTAGTCCGGCGACCCGCAGTGTCGGAGGATCTCCATTGCCTCGAGAACGACCGCCGGGTCCTCCGTGTGCAGGGAGAGGATCTCTTTCAGTCGCCTTCGGGCCTCCGGGCCGCAGTTGCGCAAGGCGTGAATGACCATGAGCGTCACCTTGCCTTCGGTGATGTCCTTGCCCTGGCCCCCCTTGCCGGCTGCGAATCGGTCCCCCTCGATATCCAGAACGTCGTCCTTGATCTGGTAGGCAACGCCGATGGCACAGGCGAACTGCCCCAGTTCTTCGAGCACGTTGTCGGGTACGTCTGCCAGTACGCCCGCGATCTGGGCACTCATGCGGAACAGGGCGCCTGTCTTGAGCCCTGACATCTGCAGGTAGTTGTCTTCCGAGATCTTCTCCATGTCCAGAAGGCCCTTGTGCCAGGCGATGTCCATGCTCTGCCCGAAGTGGAGGTTGATCATGGCCTGTATGTAGACCTCGAAGATCTTGCTCCGGGTCGCGTCCGGAAGGGCCTTGTCCCCGCGCAGGAGCGGCAGGAGGGAGAGAAAATAGAGGGCATTGCCCGCGTTCATGGCCACATCCGTGCCGTAGATGTGGTGAATGCACGGTTTGCCTCTGCGCAGCTCGCTGTCGTCCTCGATGTCGTCGATGATCAGGGTGCCGTTGTGGCTCAGCTCCGGAATGAACATGTAGTCCCGGAATTCGTCCGCTTCCTTGCCGAAGGCCTGGAGGATGAGGGAGAAGAGGCGGGTTCGCATGCCCTTGCCGTTCCTCAGCAGGATGTCCCGGAGAGGCTCGGCGATCGCCTTGGTGGGGCCCACCGTGTCGTAGGTGTAGCCCGACCCGCCGCACAGATTGGCAAGAAGCTGCGTATCGTAGGATTCCGGCAGGCAGACCGAGGCAAGGTTCTCGATGGAGAGGGTTGCGGCAGGGTCGTGTGCAGCCCCGGCGCCGGTCTCGATATCCTTCGGTTCGGAGAGTTCCTTCAGAAAGGCGAGAAGTGCTTCCGGATGGATCGCCGTCTCGAAGCATCCGTCCCTTTCCAGAGGGAAGACCTGGACGAAGATCCCCGTGTCCCACAGCATCTCATAGGCGAGGAGGATCTCCTTCCAGCAGGCCACGCCGATGACGGCCTTGGGCCGGTATTTCTTGATGAGGGTCTTGATGAGCGTGCCGCCCGGCGCACAGAACACGCGAATTCCGGCCTCTTCCGCCGCCGTGACCATGTTCGCCATTTCACAGGCGCCGCATTGTTCGCAATGAACCCCCTCTTCGTCCGTGCCGGCCGGGCAGTCCCGGTTCTTCAGACAGTGTGGGAGAAAGAGGCAGATGTCGCGGCGGTCGAGGTTTATGAAATGGGGTCGGTGGGCTCGATTCACTTCTTCGAAGAGGCGCATGGCGTCCTGTTCGGTCAGGGCGTCATCGCCTCGGGTAAAGGCGCTTTCCTTCGAATCCTTGTCCATTCCCATGAATCCACCTCCTGCACGTCGCATGCGGGTAAAATACCCGCATTCTAGACATCTCGACGGATTTGTCAAGGATTTTGTTGAAAAAGATCGATCGTCATGCCCGCAGGGGCAGGAACCCCGTGGCTCCTAGAGGCTCGACACGTGTACCTTGGGTCGTTTGTCCTTCCAGGGGCGGGCCTCCTCGAGCTGTCCGGCGAGGCGGAGCAGGGTTCCTTCTCCTGCAGACCTTCCGGCGAGCTGGATGCCGATCGGCAATCCGCTCGCGGTCCACGCGAGGGGCAGGGAGATGGCCGGACGGCCGGTCGTGTTGAACAGGGCGGTGAACGGGCAGAGGGCGAAGACCTGCTCGGGCCATTTCTCTGCGGTCATACCGGGAGCGTTCTGGTTCAGTTCGCCCAGGGGCCAGGCGGGATGCGCGGCCGTGAGAGACAGAAGAGCGTCGCAGTCCCGAAAGAAGCCGCCCACGGCCCGGGAGACCGCGGAGAATGTGTCCAGGGCCCGGAGAAGCTCGGTGGCGCTCAGGTTCTTTCCGTACCGGTAGCAGGCCCAGGAGGCGGTCTCGAGGTTTTCTTCGGACGGGGTGCGCCCGGTGAGTTCAGCCACCGTGTCCATCATGTTCGCCAGGTTCGCGGTCCAGACCCTCAAGGTGGCAAGAGCGTGGGTTTCCACATCGATCTCCGGCGCCGCCTCGACCATCTCGTGTCCCAGCCCTTCGCAGAGCCTGACCGCGTCGTGAAGGGCGGCCGCGCATTCCGGTTCGACCGGAACCCCCGACAGGGGCTTTTCCATCCACGCAATCCGCAGCTTGCCGGGCGGGGAAGACGCCTGGGATGCGAAGGGCGTGCTGGGCGGCTCGGCCCAGGCGTAGCATCCCGGGTCCGGGCCGGCCACGGCATCGAGCATGACGGCCGCATCCCGGACGCTGCGTGAAACCACGAACTCGATGGCAATGCCGTTCAGGAGTTCTCCGTAATCGGGGCCCGTCGGGATGCGACCCCGTGTGGGCTTCAGGCCGACAAGGCCGCAGCAGGCGGCCGGGATGCGAATCGATCCACCCCCGTCGTTCGCGTGGCCGATCGGCACGATGCCTGCCGCAACCGACGCGGCCGAGCCGCCGCTCGACCCCCCGGGGCTGCGGTCGAGATCCCAAGGGTTCCGCGTGGATCCGTGGAGGACCGGTTCGGTGTTCGCATTGAAGCCGAACTCGGGCGTGGTCGTCGTCGCCACCGTGACCAGGCCTGCCTTTCGGAAGCGGGCCATCAGCTCGGTGTCGTGGGGAAGCGTGAGTCCTTCTGCGAGTCTGCTTCCCATCTGCATGGTGGCCCCGGCCGCGTGCAGGACCATCTCCTTGATGACAAAGGGAACGCCCCGGAAGGGCCCCTCGGGCAGGCCGGCGTCGATCTCCTTCTGGGAGGCATCCGCCAGGACGGAAACCACCGCGTTGAGCTTCGGATTGAGCGCTTCGATTGCCTCGAGAGAGGCGTCCCTGAGCTCCTGGGCCGTGACCTTTCCGGTCTTGACCAGCTCCGCCAATCCCAACCCGTCGTAATTCGCGAACTCCGACATCTTCACCATGATTTCCCTCCCGCCAGGATTTAGGGGACGTTGTTCAATACGTTCTTTCTCCACCATTGCGCAGCCCCGAGTCAAGTGGTTGCCCGCGGCCCGGTTTTGACATAGTATTGGGCCGTCTCGAAGACAGGCTGGCGCAAGGCGGGAAGAAAGGCCAGGCCATGAAAGAGGTTTTCCAACCCAGGGTCATCTGGGAACTGCTGGAGCAGGCCGCGAAGCGCGTGCCGGAGAAGACCTGCTGCACCTGCATGGACAGGGAGGTCGACTTCGGGGCCGTGGACGAGCTGAGTGACCGGCTGGCCTGCGGCCTGCTCGCTCTCGGTATCGGCAAGGGGGACCGCATCGGCATCATTGCCCTGAACCAGCCGGAATGGGTCTTCACGTATTTTGCCGCCGCCAAGATCGGGGCGACCGTGGTCGGGTTGAACGTCCGTTACCGGGAAACGGAACTCGACTACATGCTCAACCAGTCGGAGACCCGGGTCGTGGTCTCGCTGGCCACCCTGGGCGGCGATATGGACTACGTCGAATTCTTCTCCGGCTTTCGGCATGAGGTTCCCTCCGTGGAGCACTTCATCTTCATCGGGGGCCCCGGGTTCGAGGGGAGCCATTCCTTCGAGACGCTTCTGAACACCCCGGTCGACGGGAAGGCTCTCGATGCCGCCAAGGCCGCGGTGCGGCCGGAAGACCTGATGATGATCATCTACACGTCCGGAACCACGGGCCTGCCAAAGGGCGCTGCGGTTACGAACGGGTCCCAGCTGGCTGCGGTTCGAGCCCAGGCGGAGCACACCCGGGTCGGGCCCGACGATCGGGTGCAGGTGGCGGCACCCCTGAACCACGTGGGCGGCATCAGCTGCGGGGTCCTGACGATGATGTCGGTCCGGGCGGCGGTGGAGCTGATTCCGGTGTTTGACCCGAACGTGGTCATCCAGCGGGCCCGGGAGCATCCGCCCACGATCATGGCCGGCGTGCCGACCATGCACGTGCTCCTTCTGATGAACGAGCATTTTCCATCCCTGAACACCGATTCGGTCCGTCTGGTCATCACGGGCGGGTCGAACGCTGAGCCGAGCCTGCTCGCGAGCCTCTACGAGGCCTTTCCGAGGGCGACGGTCATGAACCTCTACGGCCTGTCCGAGTCGTCCGGCACCCTGGTCATGAGCCCGTGGGAGTCGGATTTCGACCGGACCGTACAATCGATCGGAAAGCCGATCGGCGACATCCAGGTCAAGGTCGCGGACGGGGGGGGCAGGGCGCTTCCCCGGGGAGAGATCGGGGAGCTTCACTTCAAGGGGGGTGCGGTCGCCGCAGGGTACTTCCGGATGCCCGAGGAGACGGCGGCCGCATTCGATGAACAGGGCTGGCTGCACACCGGGGACCTGGGCTATCTCGACGAGCAGGGGTACATCGTCTTGATGGGCCGCCTCAAGGAGATGTATCTCCAGGGCGGGTTCAATGTCTATCCCGTGGAGGTGGAGAACCTGATCGCGAAGCACCCCAAGGTGGCGATGGTGGCCGGAATCGGCGTTCCGGATCCGGTCCTGGGCGCGATCGGACGGTACTTCATCGTGCCGAAGCCGGGGGAGCACGTCTCCGAGCAGGAAATTAAGGAATACTGCAGTGCCCGTCTCGCCGACTACAAGGTGCCGAAGCAAATCGTCTTCCGGACGCAGCTCCCCATGACCCCGGTGGGGAAGATCATGAAGTCCGTGCTCAAGGAGGAACTCGAGGGATGAGAACGAGACTGACCGAGGTTCTGGGGATTCGCTGTCCGATCGTGCAGGCCTCCATGGCCTGGATTACGGATGCGGTGCTTGCCGCGGCCGTGTCGGAAGCGGGCGCGCTCGGCACGATCGGGCCGAATGCGGGCTGCACCACGGTGACGACCGACGTGACCGAGACCGGAGAACGGCTCCGAGCCCAGATCCGGAGGTGCAAGGAGTTGACCGACGAGCCCTTTGCCGTGAACTTCGTGGTCGGTGTGGTCGGGTGGGACCGGGAGTACAGTGACCGTTGCATGGATGTCGGGCTCGAAGAGGGGGTTCCCGTGGCCGTCGTGTCCCAGGGGAGCCCGTCCGTTTACACGGCGCGGCTCAAGGAAGCGGGCGTGAAGGTGATACATGTGGGCTCCACGGTGCGGCACGCCCGGAAGGCGGAAGAGGCGGGGGTGGATGCGGTGATCGTCTCCGGCACGGAGGGCGGAGGGCACAGCGGGTTCGATCAGATGACCACTCTCTGTCTGGTGCCGCAGGCCGTGGATGCGGTCGAGATTCCGGTCATTGCCGGAGGGGGAATCGTGGACGCCCGCGGACTCGTGGCCGCGCTGGCCCTGGGAGCGGAAGGCGTCTACATGGGGACACGCTTCATGGCAACCGAGGAGTGTCCTACGCATCCGAATGTGAAGCAGGCCATTCTGGCAGCGATGGACACGAGCACCATGGCCATTCGGCACGGCGCACCGGCCGTACCGAACGAGGCGGGCAAGACGGATCCGGGCTTTGTCGAACAGCGGCGCGGCTCGATCCGCCTGCTTCTCAATGATTTTGCGAGGCAGGTGATTGCGGCACAGGGGGGCAACGTCTCGTTCGAACAGGTGATCGCAGCCACGGGCAGTCAAGGGGAGAACCCGGAGAGCAACCGAACGGTGGCTGCCTTTGTGGACGGACACCTCGAGGAGAACACGATCACGGCGAGCCAGGCCTCCGGGCTGATCCGCGACGTGCCCACCTGCCGGGCGCTGATCGAGCGGGTGGTGGCGGAGGCGAAACCGATTCTCGAGCGATTGAGGGCATCCTGCGCTTCTTGAAACCCCTCTCGATGCGGAAGGGAAACATGTCCCAGCGTTCGAAAGCCGACGTGATCGGCCGGGTCCTCGAGGAAGCGGCCGCGGAATGGCCGGACCGGAGAATGTACGCGTTCCAGGGGCAGGAGATCAGCTTTCAGGAGATGAACGAGCGGTCCGATCGCGTGGCTGCGGGCCTGTTGAGGCTCGGTTTCGCCAGGGGGGACCGGATCGGCATCATCGGGTTGAACCAGCCGGAATGGCTCTACACGTACTTCGCCGCCGCCAAGATCGGGGCGGTCGTTGTCGGGCTGAACGTCCGGTATCGGGACACCGAGATCGAATACATCCTCAACCAGAGCGAGGCAAAGGGCCTGGTCTCCATTGCCCGCGCCGGGGACATGGACTACGCGGACTACCTCGCGACCTTTCGAGCGAGGATTCCCTCCGTGCAGGAGTTCCTCTTCATCGGCGGGGAAGGCTTTACCGGCAGCCACCGCCTCGAGGCGTTTTTGGATGAGCCCTTCGACGAGCCCTCGCTGGCAGACGCGAAAGCCGCCGTGGGACCGGAAGACCTGGTGATGATCATCTACACCTCCGGAACCACGGGCAGGCCGAAGGGGGCCTCTCTTTCCCACGCCAGCCAGCTTGCCTCCGCCCGAGCCCAGACCGAGCACGCGCAGGTCACCTCCGAGGACTCCCTTCTGATCGTGCTTCCCCTGAACCACGTGTCCGGGATCACCTGCATGGTCCTTTCCGGTCTCCTCGCCAGGGCCGCGGGCATCCTCATCCCGGAGGTCGATTTCGACGAGATCGTCGCACAGACCCGGGATCACCGCCCCACCATCTTCGGCGGCGTCCCCACCCTGTACACGCTCCTGTTCATGAAAGAGGAGTTCCTTGCGCTGGACCTCTCGCAGGTCCGTCTGGTGGTTTCGGGGGGATCGAATTCGGATCCGCCTCTGCTCAGGCAGCTCAACGAGGTCTTTCCGAACGCGACGGTGATGAACCTCTACGGCTTGAGCGAAGTCTCCGGCGGAGTGGTGATGAGTCCCTGGGACAGCGACTTCGAGCAGACCGTTCGTTCCATCGGAAAGCCCTTCCGCGGGATGGAGGTGCGGGTGAAGGACACGGAGGGGCGGGAGCTTCCGGCGGGCGAGACCGGCGAGCTCCATTTCCGTGGCCCGTGCGTGGTGCAGGGCTATTTCCGAATGCCCGAAGAAACGGCCGCCGCCTTCGATGGGGAGGGGTGGCTCGCTACCGGGGACATGGGCTACATCGACCAGGACGGCTACATCATCCTGATGGGCCGCAAGAAGGAGATGTACATCCAGGGAGGCTTCAACGTCTATCCGGTCGAGGTGGAGAACCTGCTGAACAAGCACCCGAAGGTGGCCATGGCGGCCGGCATCGGGATTCCGGATTCCGTCATGGGCGAGGTGGGCAGGTACTACATCGTCCCGAACCCGGGGCGGAACGCCACGGAGGAGGAACTGAAGGCCTACTGCGGCGAGCACCTGGCCGATTACAAAATCCCCAAACAGATCGTCTTCCGGGAGGCCCTTCCCCTCACCCCGGTCGGCAAGGTGATGAAGGCGAAGCTCCGGGAAGACTACCTCCGCACCGGCGAATAGAGGAATTCGCCCGGTCCCTGGTCCCTGAATTATGCCAGGCCTCGATCCTTCAGGACCGATGCGTGCATATCGGCTTCGGCGGGGAAGGGCGACGTTGCGGTGGCAACCTCCTCGAGTTCGATCGCTTCTTCCGGGCATACGGAGACGCAGACCCCGCACCCCACGCACTTGTCGGCGGAGACCTCCATGGTCTCATCCATTTCTGCGATGGCGTCCATGGGGCACCGGTCCACGCAATCCCCGCACTGGATGCACGATTCGGGGTCGATCTTCGCGTTGTAACAGATGTTCGCCATCATGGAGGCCTGGGGGAGCAGCTTGATGCCCTGCACGATGCCGCAGCAGCAGGTGCAGCAGCAGCAGGTGATGGACAGCTCCTCTGTGTTGTTCGTGCAGAGGACCAGCCCCTCCTCCTCCACGGTTTCCAGGAGCCTCATCAACTCGTCCTTGCCGATCTTCCTGGCGATTCCGTTGTCGATGTAGTACTGGGCCTGGTCGCCGAAGGCAAGGCACCGGTCGATGGTGGCGTGTTCACACTTGCTTCCCCGTGTTTCGGCCATCTGGGTGCAGATACAGGGGGCCACGGCGATCCGTTCATCGTCCTTGATCAACTCCCGAACGCGGTTGTAGGAGGCGACCGTGGTCTTCGCCTCCAAGGCCGTGTCGGCAGGGATGACCCGCATCTGTTTCGTGGGCAGCGTGAGGCCCGTGGCGCCCATGAAAGGGAAGTACTCATCGATGAGCTGGGTCAATTCCGCGTCAACCCTGCTGATCTGGGCCTCGATGATGCCCACGAAGAACTGGTAGGCCCTGTACAGCACCTTGTCACCGTCCCGGTGTCGAAAGATGAGACCCCGCTTCGCCATGTCCTCCAGCATCTCTCCCAGTTCGGACTCCTCGCGTCCGAGCCGTTCTGCGATATCGGCGAGGAGTTCCGGCTCCTTGCCGAGGTTCAGGCACATCTCCGCGTCTTCTGGCGAGAAGAGCTTCTTCAGGATCTTGATCTCCACACCGGTCGGGGTGGAGGGGTAGCCACCGGGGAAAGTGTGCAGGAATTCCCTGAGCCTGGGGTAGACGTCGTTCATGGCGGTCTCCTATCGTTGCGGGTGTGTGATCCCATTTCCCGAAGTATACATCAGCTCGGGGTCTACCGCCAGAAAGAGGCGCCCCATGTCCGGCCGAGGTGTTATGAAACGGAAAACCCCGGAGGGGCCGGACCCCCGTTTTGACGATCGTGCAGCCCATCCGTACAATAGAGCACTTGTCTCTGGATCCACGTCGGAAAGAGGAGGCCTCTTTCAGAACGTCGGAAACTTCATTAAACGAGTTTATAGAAACTCAAGAGGAGGAGGGTGTTCAATGAAGGAATGTGTGATCGTCGACGGAATGAGAACGGCAAACGCTCGGGCCCATGCGGAAAAGGGATGGTTCAAGAACGTCAGCGTGGATACCATGCTGATTTCGGTCTACCAGGCACTCTTCGAGCGGAACCCGAAGGTCAAGCCGGAAGATGTGGAGGCTGTCTTCTGCGGCACGGCGAACCAGGCGGGTGTGCAGAACGACATAGCGCGCATGGCCTGGCTTGCCGGCGGGTATCCCGAGTCCGTGGCCACGAACGGCATCGGCCAGCAGTGCCCGTCCGGCATGGCGGCCACCGAGCATGCGGCCAGGGCCATCATGGCCGGCGAGGGTGACATCTACATCGCCTCCGGCGTGGAAGATATGCAGAAGGTTCCGATGGCCTTTGCCATGGAGTTCCCGGCGAAACTGGCCGAGCGTTACAACCCTGCAGAGCTGCCCATGGGCGCCACCGCCGAGAAGGTGGCCAAGAAGTACAACGTTGCAAGGGTCGACCAGGAGAACATGGCGTACTGGAGCCACAAGAAGGCCCACGAGGCGACCGAGGCGGGCAAGTTCAAGGCGGAGATCGTTCCGATCGAGGGCGAGAAAGAGGACGGCACCAAGTTCGTGGTGGACCGGGACCAGTGGATCAGGGACAGCATCTCCATGGAGAAGATGGCCACGATGGATCCAGCCTTTGACCCGGAGAACGGGGTGGTGACGGCAGCCACGTCGTCTCCGCTTACGGCGGGAGCCGCCGCCCTGCTGCTCATGAGCCGTGACAAGGCGGATGAGCTGGGCCTGGAGTATCATCTGAAATACGTCCGCGGTGTCATGGTGGGGTGCGACCCGACCATGATGGGTATCGGCCCGGTGCCGGCGGCCAGGAAGCTGCTCGAACGAACCGGGCTCACCGTGAAGGACATCGACGTCTGGGAGCTGAACGAGGCCTTCGGCAGCCAGAGCCTCGCGTGCCTCCGCGAGCTCGGGATCGCGGAA
Organism: uncultured Thermodesulfobacteriota bacterium; assembly: GCA_964479535.1. Classification (GTDB taxonomy): domain Bacteria; phylum Desulfobacterota; class DSWW01; order DSWW01; family DSWW01; genus S015-6. The sequence goes on along the minus strand of CAYZMM010000009.1, from coordinate 21,093 downwards.
AATGCGCCCTTTGACAACGTGAATATCTGGGGCGGCGCCCTGGCGCTGGGCCACCCCCTCGGTGAATCCGGCGTCCGGATTCTGGTGACCCTGAACAACATCATGAAGACGGACCGCAAGGACGCCAAGTACGGCGTTGCGATGCTGTGCGGCGGCTTCGGCAATGCGAATGCCAGCCTCTGGCAGAACGTCGACAAGTAGGGCTCCATCCGGTCCCGGTCCGGCACCCGGTTGCCGGACCGGGACCGGCACAGATCTAGACAGGGTCGCAGGGGGGAACGCACCTCCCTTCCGCCCTTTCCGTGCTTCATCACCTCATCCCGCCGGATCCCGCTTCCAGCCTCGCCAGATGAGACGGAGGAAGGGGATTGCTTCGGTCGCTGTCGCTCCCTCGCAACGTCACGCAGGGAGAACGATCGAGAGGCATAGGAGCTGAGCCATGGCCATGAAGGATCGAAATTTTCAGATGATCGAGACGAACGGGATCCGACTGCGTACGGTGGTCGAGGGCCGGGGACCTCTGGTGGTGCTCCTGCACGGGTTTCCCCAGTGCTGGTACCTGTGGCGCCACCAGATCGACCCGCTGGTCGAGGCGGGATTCCAGGTCGCCGTGCCGGACCAGCGCGGTTACGGCGGCAGCGACCGGCCCGAGGAAATCGCGTCCTACAACATCCTGAACCTGACCGCCGACGTGGCGGGCATTGCCGACGCCCTCGGCCACGAGACCTTCCACGTGGTGGGCCACGACTGGGGGGCGCCGGTCGCCTGGCACACGGCGCTTCTCTACCCGGACCGCGCCCGGACCGTGGTCGGCATGAGCGTGCCCTACACGCGCTGGCCGGCAGGCGTCCTGACCCGCCAGGAGACTTTTGGCGAGAACTTCTGGTACATGGTCTACTTCCAGACCCCCGGGGTGGCGGAGGCGGAACTCGAGGCAGACATCCGGAAATCCCTTCGAACGATCTATTTCTCGATTTCGGGCGATGCGCCCGGCGACCTGCTGGCGACCCCCAAGCCCTCCACGGCCAAGTTCCTGGACGGCATGACCGACCCGGAGACGCTGCCGGCCTGGCTCACCGAGGAGGACCTGGACTACTACGTGGCCCAGTACGAGAAGAGCGGTTTCCGCGGGCCCATCAACTGGTACCGGAACATCGACCGGAACGTCGAGATCACACCGCAGCTCGAGAAGGCGAAGATCAAGCAGCCCTCCCTGTTCGTGGCGGGCCGCAAGGATCCGGTGCTCTCCTTCGGGGGCGGGGGCTGGGTCGACGATATGGACAACTACGTTGAAGACATGCGGGACAAGATCCTGGTGGAGGGCTCGGGCCACTGGGTGCCCATGGAGCGGCCGAGAGAGGTCAACGAAGCCCTTCTGGGCTTCCTCGAAACGGTTTCATAAGAAAGGGAGACGAATGCCATGAAAGTCGTTGCATTCAACGGCAGTCCGCGCAAGGAAGGGAACACCAGCATCCTGATCGACCTCGTGCTCGGCGAGCTGGCCAGGGAAGGGATCGAGACCGAGGTGGTGCAGATCGGCGGCAAGCAGATCCGGGGATGCATTGCCTGCTTCAAGTGTCTGGAGAACCAGAACAAGCGGTGTGCCGTGGACAATGACATGGTGAACGAGTGCATCGAGAAGATGCTCGAGGCGGACGGGATCCTCCTCGGGTCTCCCGTCTATTTCACGGATGTGACGGCGGAGATGAAGGCCCTCATCGACCGGGCGGGCATGGTGGGCGCCACGAACGGCTACATGTACGCGCGCAAGGTGGGCGCTGCGGTGGCGGCTGTCCGCCGGGCGGGCAGCGTGCACACCCTGGACACGATGAACCACCTGTTCACCTACCACCAGATGATCGTTCCGGGGTCCACCTACTGGAACCTGGGCGTCGGCATGATGCCCGGAGACGTGAACCAGGACGAAGAGGGCGTGAAGACCATGCAGACCCTCGGCCAGAACATGGCCTGGCTGCTCAAGAAGCTCCGTGGGTGATGTTTCCGGCCGGACCGTTGATCATCCCGGGAGGAAATGGGCATGAAAGTGATCGGATTCAGCGCCGGTAGCACAGGGCGCGAGGGAAACGTCGACCGAATGGTCAAGGCCGTCATGGAGAAGAGCGGCCACGAGGTCGAGTTCGTCAAGCTCACCGACCTGAGCTTTTCCGGTTGCAAAGGCTGTGTCCATCTCTGTGCGCGGCCGCAGGTCTGCAAGCTGGAAGACGACGCACAGCCGTACTATGAGAAGCTCCGGGACGCGGACGCCGTCGTTCTCGGAACGCCTGTCTACTTCGATACGATCACGTCGACCATAGGGTCCTTCATCGAGCGGTTCTTCGGTTATCGGCACGTGAACATCCCGATCGAGGGAAAGCCCTTCGTGACCGTGATCGGGGGCGGGATGGTGGTCGATCCCGCGGCGGAGCAGCTTCACAAGCTGCTGGGCGCCTTCAAGGTGAACATTCTCGATACGGTGAAATTCCAGTCCAGGGTTCCACCCTGTTTCAAGTGCGGCCGACACAGAGAGTGCGAGATCGGCGGCCTGTACATGATGCTGGGAGACGCGGCCAAGGAGTTGACCATCTCGAAGGAGATGTTCACCCGGTGGGAGGATGACCCCACGACCGCAGCCGCCATCGAGGCCGCCGCAGCGAAGCTGAAGAACGCATAGAAATCAGAAGAGGCACCGAAAAGGGGTCAGACCCCTTTTACTGCTCTTTCTACGCCTGAACGGGCTCGAAGCAGCCGGTCTCTTTGAGAACCGCGTCCGTTCGTTCTTTTGCGTCCCCTTTCAGCCCTGCATACTCCTCTCTGAGCCAATTCAGGCACTTCACCTGGTACTTGAAGGTGCCTTGCTCGTACGGCTCACCCAGAAGCTCGAGGGAGAAGGTGTCCCTTCCCTTCTCGAAGGCCCCGGCGTTCGCGAGAAGGAACGGCAGGTACACCTCACCGGCCATGCGCAGGAGTGCCGTCACCGCGGCCGGGAGAGGCGCGTCCGGGCGGATCCACTCCCCGTCCTCATCGCCGGAGGCGTCGTCCAACCGGCTGATCCATGCGCACACGGCAGGTGCCTTGTCGCGCATGATACCCTGGGGGGTGGGGTCGTAGCAGAGCTGGTAGAGCTGGCCGAAGAGCCCGAAGTCGGCCAGGGCGGGGCGGGAGCCGAAGAGGTAGACTGCGTTCTCGAGGTGGCCCTCCAGGATTTCCAGCACCTGGAGGAAGCTTCTTTCGATGACGGGCCGGGTCGTCTCCGTGCACCCGACCAGGGCCATGCGGCCCACCTGGCGGTCCGTGAACCATCGGGCCATGGAGCGGACGTCCTCCTTTGCGGCCGGCATGGCCATCATCTGGGTCAGCCAGTTGCTGCAGTACCGCCGGTCCGCCTCCCGCCACCACCGGTAGATGAACATCATCTTCGTGACCCATTCGTCCGCCATGTCTTCGATCAGGTGGGAGAGAAAGGCGAGATGCGGATCCCCGGGAACGATCGACCGCTGTCCGGGGTGCCGAGCCTCGAGCTCGTAGGCCATGAGGGTCGAGTCCACGTGGTAGGACCCGTCCTCCGGGTACTGGAGGACCGGAATCACGGGAGGCTTGACGTGGGCGATCTCGTCGCTCACTTTCCGGTCCCGGTTCACCCACACGAAGGGGATTCTTCGGTATCGCAGGATGGCCCGCATCTTCATCGAGTAGGGAGACCCGATGTTCCCGATCAGGCGGTAGACGTGGTTCATCCAGGGCCTCCATTGCGTTTGTCGTGAACGGCGGGCTGGTCCGCAACCCCTGCCGCGGGTCTATAAGCTCTCTACCCGATGGCGAGCATGCCCGAGAGCAGGGTGGCCAATCCGAGAAAGCTCATGAAGCCGACCACGTCGGTGACGGTGGTCAGAATGATCGAAGAGGACTGTGCAGGGTCCTGGCCCACGGCCTTGAGGATCACCGGGATGACCGCTCCGGCCAGGCCCGCGATGACCATGGAAAAGACCATGGCGACGCCGATCACGGCGGCGAGCCCGAGGGAGCGCATCCAGAGATAGGCGATGAGAGAAGTGGTCAGCGCGACGGCAACCCCGTTCACGAAGCCGACCGTCACCTCCTTCCTGGCGATGCGGAGCCAGTGTCGCGTCCGGATCTCCCGCAGGGCAAGCCCCCGCATCGTGACGGCGAGGGCCTGGGAACCCGTGTTTCCGGACTGACCGGCCACCACGGGCAGGAAAACCGCGAGGGCGGTGATCCGTGCGATGGTGTCCTCGAAGAGGCCGACCACGGCCGCTGCGAGAAAGGCCGTCGCCAGGTTGATCTCCAGCCAGGGCAGCCGCTTGCGGATGGCGAAGGTGGCTCTGGACAGGGCGCGCTCGTCCCTGCCGGCACCGAACATGGCCTGCAGATCCTCTGTCGCCTCGTGTGTGGCCGCTGCGACCAGCGCATCGTAGCGGATGATGCCCATCAGCTTCCCGTCCAGATCGACCACCGGCAGGCTCGCGAGCCTCCGTTCCTCCAGGAGCTGCACCACCTCCTCACGGGGGGACATGACATGAACGCTGGCGGGTTGTCCTCGAGCGAGTTCCCCCAACCGGGTCTTCGGCTCGGCGATGGCGACCTCCTGGAGAGGCAGGGTGCCCACGAGACCGCCCTCATCGTTGATGAGGCACAGGTCGACGATGCGTCGATCCCGGAGCGAGCGGATTCTCCTCAACGCCGACTCGACCGAGTCGTCCGGGTGGAAGGCGGTAACGCGCGGGTCCATCAGGAACCCGGCCGTCTCCCTCGGATAACCCAGAAGCTCGCGGTACTCTTTTGCCACGGACTCCGGAAGGAGAGCCAGCCTGTCTTCGATGGCGACCTCCTCCATCCGGGCCAGCAAAGGCACCCCCCGGGCCGGGTCGAGGGTCGTGAAGAGCCGTCGGAAGAGGTCGTCCTCCATTTGTGCAAGGACTTCCGCTGCGGCATCCGGGTTCATGGACGAAAGTGTGTTCGCGGCCGCAGGGCCCGGGTCGGTCCGCAGGTAGCCGACGGCATCCTCGGCCGGCAGGGAGTCGATCACGCGAGCCGCCTCCCGCGGGTACTGTTCCAGGAACCCCATGGCGAGGGCCTCTGCGGCGCCTGTGGATTTCTTCTTTGCTTTGGCCATCGTCTCTATTTCCCTCCCTCGACAGGCACGTCGGTCGTGGAAGCGACCCATTTGAGCAGCCCCGCAATGCCGATCCGATAGAGCTCCGCCAGTGCGGTCCCTGCTTCCTGGGCCGACTCGGTCCGGACCCCGCGGGTCTCCTCCTGTTCGAGGCGACGGAGCGTTTGATATCCCAGGGCCCCGAGAAAGACGCCTTTCTCGCCCAGGACCGGCAGGGCGTGAAAGCGCTGCCAGTCCGGGTGACGGAGGATGGCCGCACGCTGCAGCCTGGGGGCGAGATGCCCCATGTCCGTGTGCGTGACCGAGGCAATGCTGGAACCCGGGTCGGCGAGCAGCAATTCCCGAAGGGTGGTGTACCCCCTGTACACGTGCTCCCGGTCCAGGACGTAGACATAGTAGATCAGGTGTTCGGGCCGTTTTCTCAGCTCCTTCAGGGCGTCCCTGCCTAAATCGTCCTGGAAGAGCGTGAAGACCCGTGGGTCCATGAGGGCTCCGGCCGTTCCCTGCGGGAAGCCGAGCAGAGAGCGCACCGGCTGCGCTGCGCCGGACGGCATGGCGTCGAGAATCGCCTGCCGCACCGTTTCACCGGAACTCCGCAGAAAGAGAGAGGCCACGTCCAGGGGAAGCGCGGCGACGATGGATGCCGCTTTCTTCGGGGCCATCCGAGCAATGCACTGTGCCGAGGTCACGGCATCCATCGGCACCATCGCCGTGGCCGCAAGGGGGGCGGCGACCTGTTGCAGAAAGGAGGCCGCATCCTCGATGGGCAGTCGCTCCAGGACGCGGGCCGCATCGACCGGGTGCGCTTCGATGAAACGGCAAGAAACCAGCAGATCACTGTCCATGTGAGGCTCCCTCTCCTACAAGAACGGATACGCTCTCTTCGAACTGCTTGGCCGGCACGCACGCACGCCCCTGTTCGGTATCCAGGATGACGGAGACCGGGGTGATTCGATCGATCCGCCCTTCCAGCCCGTCGATCCTCACGATGTGGCCTTCTCTGTAGATCCTCTTCAGGTAGTGGGAAGCGAGGATGTTGCTGACCGAGGTTCTGGCGCCCATCCCGAAGGCGAGGGCGAAGGCGAGCAGGAGGCCGGAGAGAAGGATGGTCACGAGAACGGTGAGAAACTGGAGGTCCACGCCGATCTGTTGGATGACCACGAACAACGTGACCAGGAGGATGGCGTAGTAGGCGAGTCTGCCGAGCGCGGGTCCGTAGTGAATCCCTGCGGACTCGGCGGCGGCCACCACCACGTCCCGCACGATCAAGCCCCCGATCACGCCCGCCGCCCCGATCAGGATGGCCACCAGTGCCTTGGGCAGATACACCGCCACCCCGCTCAGCCAGGTCGTCACAACGGGCAGCCCGAGCACTTCCGTCGCCGCGGTCAGGAAGAAGAAGAGGATGATCCAGTAGAGCACCTTGCCGATGACCTCGGCGGACCGTTCCATCCTCTCGGGGGGGATCCGCTGCCGGACCCGTCGGTTCGGAATCAACCGTCCGATGTTTCTCAGGAACCTTCTCGCAACGGTGCGTGTCAGGTACGCCACCAGAAGGCCGATCAGGAAGATCAGGACGGCACCGGCGAGGTTGGGCAGGAAGCCGACCAGGGCCTGCCTGATCTGCTCGAAGGATTTGGCGAAAACGCCGAACCAGGGGTGTTCATTCATCTGAAGTCTCCTTTGCAGGCGGAGATTTCTTCTTTCCCTTCGCCGCGCCCGTCCGTTTGCGCGCCAGTTTCTGCAAATCGGCGACCCGGTCCGTCTCGTCCACGATTTCCATGCCGAGAACCGTCTCCAGAAGATCCTCCAGCGTGACGACGCCCCGGAGGCTCGCGTACTCGTCCTGAACGATGGAGATGTGGCTCCGCCGTTGCAGGAACTGCGTGAGCAGGGCCAGGCAGTTGGCATCCTCCGGAACGAAGGAGATGGGCCGGACGAGCGAACGAACCGGCGTGTCGGGACTGCTCTGGGCCTTCGCCCTGCTCAGGTCGTGGATCATGACATACCCGATCACGTTGTCCTTGTCCCCGTCGAAGACGGGAATTCGTGTAAACCCAGCCGAGGCGAAGGCCTCGAGGGCGTCCTCCACCGTCTGTTCGGCATCCAGGGAGAACATCACCGTCCTTGGCGTCATGATTTCACGAACCGGCTTGTTCTCCAGCTCGATGATGTTGTGCAGCATGCGGCTTTCCAGATACGAGATCTCCCCTTCACGTGCGCCGAGCCGAATCACCCCGAGGATTTCCTCCTCGGACACAGGGGGCGGCATCTTGCCCTTGGTCAGCAGGTTCGAGAAGGCCCGGGTCACAATGATCGCCGGGTAGAGAACCCGGCTGATCACGTGGAGCGGCCACACGATGTAGGGCCAGACATTCCTCCAGTAGACCGCGCCGAGGGTCTTCGGCATGATCTCCGCCAGGAAGAGGATCGCCAGGGTGAAGAGGATGGAGAAGACCGGCACGAGAACGGTTCCGAGCACCTTGTGGGCGTACATGCCTGCAAGGGTGGCGCCCGCCGTGTTGGCCAGGGTGTTCAGGATGAGGATGGCGGAGATCGGAACGGAGATGTCCCGCTTGAGCTGAATCATGTGCAGGGCTACGCTCTTCTGGCTCTTCTTCGTCTTTGCCGACTCGAGTGCACCCATGCGGGTCGTGTACAGGGTCGACTCGTAGAGGGAGCATTGAAAGGAGATGAAGATGGTGAGAAACACGACGAGCAGAAGAACTCCCATACCGTGACTCCTTCGGATCAAGGACCCTGTTGCCCGGGTTGTCCCCGGCCGGAGGCGGCGCGAGAACTGCCCGGCCGTGATACGCCAATGCGATTCAATAGCACAGCGATAAACAACGAAGAAGAACGAGGGGAAGAAGCCCGGCTGGAAAAGGGTGTTCCGCCTCACGGTTCGGAGGCTCGCCGACGTCGGCTCAACCCTCCTTCGTCCTTTCCGCGGCCTTTTTGTCCCAGACCTCGATGAGATACTCTTTCTGTTCCTCGAACTTGACGGCCTGCTCCTCGACGAGGGCCTCCGCCTCCTCGGTCGACATCTTCCAGCTCTGGCGCACGAAGGAGGCGACGCGGCCGAAATAGAGGGGCGTCATCATGTCGAGCAGGTTCCTGCGGTTAACGGTCCAGGTGTGATAGGTGGCTGCCAGCTCGTAGAGGATCTTGACCCAGGCGTCCGTGGAGAGATGGAAGTCCCGTGGCGCCATGGAGGCGCTCTCTTCGATCTGTGCAAAGCTGGCCGGACTGAAGATGTCCTTCCAAAGGGGGGAAAACTGCCGGTAGCCGGTCTTGAAGCGGTCGATCAGCAGGTCGAGGTTCACGTTGACCGTCTCGGGCTGGAGCGAGCCTTCGTAACCGAATGTCTCCACCGCTTCGCTTCCGGTGACCCGTTTCCAGTAGTCCTCGTGCCTTTCCATGAGGGAGAACAGGGCCGAGAGGACCTGCCGGAACATGGGCCCCAGGTGCTCGCCGGGGTCCTTCACATCGTGAATCTTGACCCCGAGATTGGACTGACAGATCTTGAAGCCCTGCGTCACGGCACTGGTCGTCATCCAGATGTCGATCCCGAACCGGGCGACATCGGTCGTCCAGACGTCCTGTTCCGCATAGAACTCCGCCACGTCGTTCGAGATGGCGAAATCCCCCCCGATCGGCTGGCGGATGCGCTTTCCGTAGAGTGCGCGGGTCAGGTTGTAAACGATGTTGTTGGTGATGGTGCCGTCGTACTTGTGCCGCACGTAGACCGGGGCTACGAACTGATACCCGCTGTTCAGGATCGGTTCGAGGAGGTATTTTACCCAGTCGGCGGTGATGCTCCTGAGATCCGAATCGACCATGGCGCACACCCGGACCTGGAGCCTGTCCGCCGCCTCGAAGACGGATCGGAGGGCCGTGCCCTTGCCCCCGGGTCCTCGATAGATGGACACCAGCTTCTCCTGCCATGGCTTGATCTCGAATTCCTTGGCCACCTCCCGTGTGTCGTCCGTGGAGCCGCCGTCGGCCACGAAGATCACGCTCTTGCAGTCCTTGTAGTGCTTTGCGAGACCGTGGGTGACCATCTGGATCACGTGGGTGATCGTCTTCTCGTTGTTGAAGCAGGGGATGCCGATCAGGATGTCCGCCGACCCGATCTCCTCGATTCGCTTGGAGGGATAGACTCGCAAGGCGGTGTTGTAATTCATTCCGATGCCTCCTTACGCGCTGCGGCGCAATCCCGTGGGATGCCGGCTCGCGTCAATCGCTGAAGGCGGATGCCATCCGGGAGAGAAAGCCCGGCTTGTTCTTCTTGATGAGCTCGTCGACCTCACCGTTGTCGAAGAAGATCCCGAGGCACTCCGAGCACTTGTCCACCTTTATGCCCTCGAAGGTGATTTCCACCATCTCCATGCCGCATTTCGGGCAGTGCATCCAGTGCTGTTCCTTCAGCTTGTTCCTCTCCTTCGTCTGGATGCGGCTCTGCTTCTCTGCCAGCGCCTTCTTCCGCTTCTCGAACTCGATTCGGGCGAAGTACTCGTCTTCCTGCTTCTTCGTGTCTTTGTCGAAGTCCATGTACATTACTCCTTTTCTTTGGGCGGTGTTTGATTCAAATGCGTGGCTGCCCGGTTACCGGCTTGGTTTTGCCTCCCGAAGCGCGCGGCGAGACAGAGTGCGGCAATGACAATAGCAATGGCGCCTCCGAACATCAGGGTCGATTCGGCGTCCTGCCAGAGGACGAGATGCTCGAGAAAGGTCACGACCATGACGAAGATGATGATGGCTCTGAGCCTGTCTTTCAGGTCATCGAGATCCGTGATGGCGAACCACCCGGGGAGGTGCAGTTTTTCAATGAACAGTTCGAAGAGTCCGAGGGCAAAGATCAGCAGGGCCACGGCGATCAGAAAGACATCCATGATGGAGATCGCCTCCACCCGGATCTTGTGGGCCTCGCCGCCGACAGCCGAAACGAGATGCTTGCTGACCAGTATGGTCTTGTAGGCTCCCCAGAGGAAGGTTGCAGCCGAGGCAACAAGTGACGAGAAGACAGCCACGAGAACCATGTACCTACTTTTCGAGAGGAGAGCCTTCATGTATGGGGTCCGATTTTATTCCCAGAATATCAGTGTATAAGATTCTTACATCGTTGGGTTCAGGATTCAAGCGGTTTCCGGCGGAGAAGCGGCTTCTTGCCCGCATCGTCGCAGAAGCAGCTTTTCCCCCTCCAGGGCGAAAGCGACGAAGAGGCTCACCGCAAGACAGACGAGAACCTGACCCGGCGACAGGGATACCGTTTTGAAGATTTTCTGGAAGAAGGGTGAATAAACGATGAGAAACTGTGCCGCCAGTGTGAACACGACGGAAAGCAGCAGGATCCTGTTTCGAAAAAAGGCACTGCCCAGCACGGTTTGCCTGTCCATACGCACCGTGAGGGCAAAGGCGAGCTGACAGAAAGTAACGGTGGAGAAGGTCATGGTCTGCCAGGCCCTGGAGTCAGGGTCGCCGCTGTAAGCCGCGAACCCGACACCGAGAGAGATGAGGCCGACCAGAAGACCCACCCAGAGCACCCGGCGACCGACGCCGCGCGCAAAGATACCCTCCGCGGGCTGGTAAGGGGGGCGGGTCATGACGGTGTCTTCCCCCGGTTCGTAGCTCATGGCGAGGGCGGGCGCCCCGTCTGTAACGAGGTTGATCCAGAGGATCTGTATCGGAAGGAGGGGAAGCGGCATCCCCAGCAGGGGGGCAAGGAGCATGACAACGATCTCGCCGAAATTGCCGGTAAGGATGTAGGTGATGAACTTCCGAATATTGTCGTAGATGATCCTGCCCTCCCGGACAGCACGCACGATCGTGGCAAAGTTGTCGTCCAGGAGCACCATGTCGGCCGATTCTCTCGATACGTCCGTCCCCGTGATCCCCATGGCCACACCGATATCTGCTGATTTCAACGCGGGTGCATCGTTCACGCCGTCCCCTGTCATGGCAACGATGTGGCCGTTGCTCTGGAAGGCATCCACGATCTTAAGTTTGTGCTCCGGAGACACCCGGGCGAAAACCTGGACATCCCGTACGGCCCGCTGAAGGTCATCCCCCTCCATGCGCGCAAGGTCCGAGCCCGTGAGCGAACGACCGCCTGTCGCGATTCCGAGTTCTCTGGCGATGCTGAGGGCGGTGAGGGGGTGATCTCCTGTAATCATCACGGGTCGGATCCCCGCCCGGGTACAGTCCTCCACAGCATCCTTCGCTTCCGGGCGCGGCGGGTCGACCATTCCAGCCACACCGAGAAAGACGAGATCCCGTTCGACTTCGTCCATTTTGTTCAGGCGGTCTCGCAGCAAGGGTTTGAAGGCAACGCCCAGGACCCGCACCCCTTCTGCTGCCAGCCTTTCGTTCGACTTCTTCACTCGATCCTTGAGTGTTGCGGTCATCCGCTCGATCTTGCCGTTGAGCAATACCCTCGAAGAGATCTCGATCAGGCCGTCTGCCGAGCCCTTGGTAAAGGCGAGAGCATCCGCGTTCATCGCAACGAGTAGATCGTCGACTGTCTTTCCCAACGAGAGGTCATGGCCGGGACGAATTCGGTGGATCGTTGTCATCCTCTTCCGTTCTGAATCAAAGGGGAATTCGGCGATGCGCGGAAGGGCTGAGTCGAGAGCGGGTTTGGAGATGCCGACTTTCTCGGCGGCAAACACGAGGGCGGACTCCGTCGGGTCACCGACAGCTTCCAGGCTGGCGGTACCGTCCGAACCGAGGGGCTTCAGGTACGCGTCGTTGCAGAGCGCGCCCCCGGTCAGAAGGAGGAAGGTGGAAGGATCGACCACCTTTCCGCCCGCGACGAGATCCTGTATGGCGTAGTTTTGCCGGCACGTCTCGATCGTTGTGACGGTCATGCGGTTCTGGGTGAGCGTTCCGGTCTTGTCCGAGCAGATGACGGTCACGGAACCGAGGGACTCGACGGCGGGAAGGCGACGTATCAGAGAATGCCTGGCGAGCATCTTCTTTGCGCCGAGGGCGAGTGCGATGGTGACCACGGCAGGCAGGCCTTCGGGGATGGCGGCGACAGCCATGCTGATGGCGGTCATAAAGGTGACCTTCCATCCCTCTCCGCGCAGGAGAGAGACAACCACGACAACGGCGATGAGGCCCAGGGCGGATATGGCCAGCGTATTCCCGAGTCGTGCCAGGCGTTTCTGAAGAGGGGTGGGTTCGTCCTCGACATCCTGGATCATGGATGCGATATTGCCGATTTCGGTCCTCATACCGGTTTCGGTCACAACCGCCGTTCCCCGACCGTAGGTCACGGTTGTGCCCATGTATGCCATGTTCATGCGGTCTCCGAGAGGAATGTTCCGACCTGGAACCGGGGAGACGACCTTCTCCGTCGGTTCGCTTTCTCCCGTGAGAGCGGACTCCTGGACTTTGAGGTTCACCGAATCGATGATTCGGGCATCTGCGGGAACGCGGTTCCCGGCTTCGACCCGGATGATATCGCCCGGAACGATGTCCCTGGCCGATATCTCCTTTTCCTCGCTGTCTCGCTTTGTACGGACCTTTGGCACGGAGAGCTTCTTGAGCGCTGCGATCGCCTTTTCCGCATTGTATTCCTGCCAGAACCCGAACAGGGTGTTCAGGAACACGATGACCAGGATGACGGCGGCGTCGAGGTGTTCCCCCAGGAAGAAAGAAATGATGGCGGCGATGAGCAGGATGAGTACGAGGACGCCGCGCACCTGATCCCAGAGGATCCGGAGAGGGCTTTTCCCTCCCTTTTCGACCAGTTCGTTCTCCCCGTACTGCGTGCGTCGGTCTTCCGCTTCCCGGCCGGAGAGTCCCCGTGCAGGATCGACCTGAAGGGTCGCCAGAGTCTGCTCCACGTCCATCTGATGCCAGTCGCTCACCCGGCACCTCCTGCCTGGCCCAAGGTGTTCGAGAAACAACATGAGACTGGCAAATCTCCGCGAGAATTGTCAAGATTGTGCAAATCTTGACTTGAAAGGGTGGATTACGCGAGGATGATCAACGACTGCACCGCGAGCGCCGTAAGGATCGTCCGGTATGAGATTCAGGCCCTTCTCGCAAGGAATCGGATCTGGAGATTCTTGCGCGCCTTTTGCTATCATGACCGGTCGGGAATGGATGTCGAACCGGGCGGTCGGTGGGAGAGGAGACGCCGAGGCAAGATGCTTTTCTAATGAGAACAAGGGGAACATGATGGCTGACTCAGCAAAGGAAATCAAGAAGGTCGTGTCCAGGGCGATCCAGGCTGCACACCGGGAGATCGGAGGCGTGCCGGAACCCCCTTCGAAGACGAAGTTCAAATGGCCGATCCAGTGCACCGTGGGGCCGGGGCTGGAGGGGGCCATCGCGTGCGAGAGCCAGGTGGGTTTCGTGAACGGTTCGCAGGGCTCCCTCGTCTACCGGGGGTACGACGTGCTCGAGCTGTGCGGGCATTCCACCTTCGAGGAGGTGTCCTACCTTCTCATCCACGGCAGATTGCCGACGAGGACGCAGCTGGACAAATTCGAGAGAAAGCTGGCCGACTTCAGGCGCATCCCTGCCACCATGCGGCTTCTGATGGGGTTCCCGGTGGAGAAGATGAACGCCATGTCCGCCCTCAGGCTCGGCACGAACATGATGCGACAGGAGTTCACGCATCTTGACGAGATGGAGGCGAAACGGGATGTGGAGACGGCCATCAGCACGGACGAGGACTCGATCCCCATGGAGATTCCCCCTTGGGGGGACGAGCGCGCGATCTATGAGTTCCGAAAGGAGAGAGCGGGCCGAACAGACAAGTCGGAAAAGGCGATGGCGGAAGCGGCGGGGATCGCGTCGGCATCTCACCTCATCGCCGGTACCGCCACGATCACGGCAGCGATCGCGCGTATCCGGGAGGGACTGATGCCCCTCGAGCCGGATCCGGAACTGAGCCATGCCGCAAACTACCTCTACATGATTACGGGCCAGCGTCCCAACGCCGTCGAAGAGAAGATCATGGACATCGCGCTGATCCTGCACGCGGACCATGGGATGAATGCGAGCACCTTTGCGTCTCTCGTGGTCGCCTCCACCCTGTCGGACATGTACATGTCCATCAGCTCGGGTGTTGCGGCGCTGAACGGGCCTCTTCACGGCGGTGCGAACGAAAGGGTGATACAGACGCTCGATCAGATCGGAGGCCCGGAGAATGTAAAGGCCTGGTACGAAAAAGAGAAAGGGCAGGGCAAGAAGATCCCCGGCTTCGGGCATCGGGTCTACAAGCGCTATGACCCGCGCGCCCGCATCCTGGGCCCCATCGCGAAGCATCTTACCGGGCGAAGCGAGAGGGCCAGGAGACTCCTTGAAACCGCACAGGAGCTCGAACGGGTGGTCATCGAGGATCTGGGCCCGGACAAGGGGATCTACCCGAACGTGGACTTCTACTCCGGGCTCGTCTACTCGTGCCTGGGAATCCCGACCTATCTCTTCACACCCACCTTCGCTGTGGCGCGTGTGGCGGGCTGGACGGCCCGGGTGCTCGAGTACCTGAAGAACAACCGGATCTTCCGGCCCCGGGCGATCTACACGGGGAGGATCAACAAGCAATACGTACCCCTCGAAGAGAGGAGGGGTTGATCGCACTGCGTCGCCGCGGGCGCGGACAGCTGGGGTGAACGATAATCTGGAAGGGCAGCGCTTCGACCTCGGATCTCAAGAAAGTGGTGGAGAGACTGCGATCCGTATGAAACGGTTCCTCCGGGCACACAGTTCCTCGGACGAGGAAAAGCCTCTGTCTCCGTTGCGAGCCCGATTGCACGAGGTCATCTTCGAGGCGGATACGCATGCCGGCAAGGCCTTCGATGTCCTGCTTCTTGCGACGATTCTCCTCAGCGTAGCGGCCGCCATGCTGGAGACCGTCGAGACGGTAAACAAATCCTTCGGTACCCTCATATACGGATCGGAATGGTTCTTCACGATTCTGTTCACGATCGAATACGCGTTTCGGATCAGCTGCGTGCGGCATCCGATGCGTTACGCGACCAGCTTCTACGGCGGCGTTGACCTGC
Source organism: uncultured Thermodesulfobacteriota bacterium (assembly GCA_964479535.1). GTDB lineage: Bacteria > Desulfobacterota > DSWW01 > DSWW01 > DSWW01 > S015-6. Next base: position 5,937 of record CAYZMM010000009.1, on the reverse strand, counting down.
TGGCCGTCCTCCCGACCTACCTGAGTCTCTTCGTTACGGGGACCCAGTCCCTGCTGGTCATTCGCGTCCTCAGACTGCTTCGAATCTTTCGGGTCTTCAAGCTGGCCAGATACCTGCGGGCGTCTCATGTGCTCGGGGAGGCTCTCAGGGCGAGCCGACCCCGCATTACCGTCTTCCTTCTGACGGTCTTCACGCTCGTGATCGTGGTGGGTACGCTCATGTATCTGATCGAGGGGCCGAAGAACGGATTCACGAGCATTCCGCGGGCCATCTACTGGGCCGTCGTCACCTTGACCACCGTCGGCTACGGCGACATCGCCCCGAAGACGGTGCCGGGGCAGGCTTTGGCGGCTGTGGTGATGATCATGGGATACGGCATCATTGCGGTTCCCACCGGAATCTTCTCGGTCGAGCTGGTGGCGGCCGGTCGGCGGCAGGAGCCCAGGGTCAGCACCCAGGTCTGCCCCGGATGCGCGAAAGAGGGGCACGAACCGGACGCGGTGCACTGCAAGTTCTGTGGGTCCCGCCTGTAGAACGGAGGTTCTTCCTGCCTACCATGATCAGCGGACAATGCTGAACCCCAGGCGGAAGGCCTCGGTACGATCTCTGTAGTTGATCAGGCTCTCGGCAAGGGCGTTCACGTACTGGAAATGGAAGTACAGATCTAGACTGTCCCACAAGAACCGGGACAAAGGATACGTGAGGTCCGTGTGTATGGACCCACCGTGTTCCGCCCATCCGAAGTGGGTGCCCACGACGAAGCTGTCCGCCTTTCCGAACTTCCACTCCAGATCGAAGTAGCCCCGGTACTGCTCCAGGTCCGAATTGTTCTCGCTTTCGTTGCCCCCATAGAACCACACTTTCGGGGCGAGCATCATCCCGAGCCTGCTGTCCTCGTTGTAGAAGATGAGGATGGGCTTGGCGTAGATGTAATCCGCGCTTCTCGATGCGTCGCCGCCCCGCCCGTTCGACTCGTGCTGAAAGCCGGCCTGCAGGAAGATGCCTCGAACCCACGGAAGGCGGGTGCCCATGTTTTGTGTAAGGAAGAACAGTTCCGGCTTGTAGCTCGTGTCCTCGAAGGGCTTGGAGTCCGACTTGAGGTCCCAGAAGGAGGTCTGGGTGTATGCAAAGTGGAAGCCTGTTATCCAGGGTGCCTTGCGCCCGAGCCACCCTTCCGGATTGAAGAACCGGTACTTGAAGCTGAACTGGAATTTGCTCTTCTTCGGATCCGTTCCGACGAGGAAGTACATGGGTTGATAGGCGGAGATGTTGAGCAGATAGGGCTGGTACAGGGCGTCAACCGCATCGAAGGACGGTAGCTCCGTCTCGACGTCCCTCTCACCCGCAGATTCCTGGAGGGGAGGCGAAGCAGCGATGACTGCGACGAGAACGCTTGGAGCGTCCATGTCAGCAACTTCCAGGTGGACCGGTCCCTCGAGGGAGGAGGGAAGGGTGAGCGCGTATCGTGCCCTCACGAAGCTGCTTCCCTGGATGGTTACAGAAGCCTCCGGCCTAGGGTCGAGGGAATCGGCGGATACCTCCAGAATCCGGCCTGCGGTCTCCAACCGGCATGTGAGACGGTTGGGCAACTCGACACGGATCGTTTCTTGCGTGAAATTGTGAAAATAGACGTAAAACGACATCTGTTCCCCCGCGTGCAGGGGATCCTGGGGGGGAGCAAGGATGATGTCGAGAGAATCGCCAAGGGCTGGAGGGGCAAGAAACACGACCACGAACAACGCAAAAAACGTCATCGCATACCTCATTCCTCGCATCGAGATAATCTCCTACTAAAATGGAAACGTTCCTGCAACCCTTGTGGCTTTCGATACCGCAAGAGGCTATGAATAAGTGGTGACGACCACAATTTCGTCTTCGGGCCGGAGGTTCCAGGCCGTGCTGCGGTCCGGGTTCAGATGGACGCCCCCTGAAGGCGAGAAGGTTTCGGCAAGAATGTGGACACCTACCGCCGTGTCGCCCCCGGCGGCCACCGCGTCCTGCACGTCCCGGAAGCTCACGTCTCCGTTCCCGAGACCGTACGCCTCTGCGGCGCGGAAGCAGATCTCCGCCCCGCCGGAGCTGAAGAGCTCGTGGAAGATGACGTTGAGATCCGGACGAAGCGCCACGTGAGCGAGCATGTGACTCAGAATCATCGGGCTGATAAGCACTTCTTCCTGTTCACGCCGGAAGATGGCATGGTTCTGCGGATCGAGCAGTTCGATGAGCATCTGAGGCTTCTTGCTTTCCTCCTTCAGCATGTCTTTGAGCAGCAGGAGCCCGAGGATGCTCCGGGCATCCGCTTCTTCCTTTGAATCGAGCCAATCGCAGCCGACGATGACGACATTGTCGTAACCGTTGGGATCGATTCGTATCAAGTCGGACGGGGCTGCATAGTCCCCCTCCAGGTGTTTCTGTTGCACTCGTTTTTGTTGCTGCGTGTAGCGGGCCATCCTCTGATGCCGTTCCTTGATCGGAATGGCTGAGAGCACATCGATTTCGAAACGCTCCGTCTCGTAGCTGTCGAACTCGTTGATGAGTGCGGGCACTCTGTCGTTCCATCCCATGAGCAGGATTCGTCTTCCCGTCGTTTCTTCGGAGGTTTCTTCACGGATGCCTTTGCCGGTCGGCCGGGGGGTGTAGTTGGGAAGGGGTTCTGTGTCCTGATAGCTTCGAGCCATGAATACGAAGCGATCGTTCTCCTGCAAGACGAATCGGTCAGGAGGGTTCAAGTGGGCGCAAACCTGCGTTTCCTCGTATCGCAGGACACCCATGAGGATGGCCCCGGGAAAGGTGTCTCTCAGATCCTGTAGGCGCTCGTCGCAGAGGGTCGGCCACTCCCGTATGTAGATCTCGTTGCTGCCCTCCCCATGCGTGAGGAGTTCCGAGTACACGTGGGACAGAGACTTGTGGCGTACGTTCTGGGCAATGAGCAGGCTGATGACCGAGTCGCTGGCGATAATCTCGGCCCTGCCCGGATAGGCGTTCCTTGCCACGGCAATCTTGCGTGCGTCAAAGACTTCTGCAGCCATCAGAGGGAAGTCGGAGCAGCCCTTGCCGCCGTCGTGGATGTTGGAAACGGACAGAAGGGTCTTGATCGTTCGCATATCCGCAGCGTCGGATCCCCCTGATTCGATTTCCGAGCCCGGAAGAATCACAACGGCGGCATTCAGAAAGTCTACGCGACGGAGATGTTCGATCTTCAGTGGTGTGCCCGAGCGAAAGATGACCTGGCGGTCGTCCCAGTCGGAGCCCAGCAGATCTCGCAGGTCCTGACGGCGCTTGGCCGTCACCTCATCGGAGAGGATGACGATGCGAAGTCTGCGGGCTCCGTGGCGCCGGAGGAATCGCTGCACTCTTCCTTCAGACATCACGAGTTCGTGGACGATCGTCGGAGTCCGGTTGGTCCACCCGAGGATCAGGACGTGGTTTCTCTGTACAATGGGGGTCAGCCCGCTCTCCAGCCCTCGAATGGTCTGGTCGAGCCATTGGGTCAGGATGGCGATCAGAGATCCCATGAAGAGAACGTAGCCGAGGACGGTCACGATTGTCGAAATGGCTGCCAGGGTATAGCCCTTGTCGTCCCCCAGATAACCTGGGTCTGTCATCCGGAGGAAGGCCCACCATATCCCCTCTGCGGGAGACGCGAAGTCCGCTGTGGTGGAGAAGGCGAGCAGTCCCCCCCCGATGGATATCAACCCGATCAGGGCGCCAATGAGGAGCAGTCGGTAGTGTGCCCCTCTCAGAATGAAGCGTTCCACTCGAAACTTGACCGCATTCTTGATGGTGTCGAACATAGCCCCCCCGTTGCCCGCACGGGCAAACAGCTCTTCTCTTTGTTTCTGTGAATGGCCTAGGTCCGCCTGCTTCGTTTCCGGGACTTGCCGGTGAGTCGGTTCTTCTTTCTCCTCGACGCCACTTTCGTTCTGATTCTCTCCTTCAGCCGTGAAGATCGTTCGCGGAGTTTCTCTCTTCGCAGGTCCGCCTTCTCTCTCCTCATGGCCAGCTTCTGCTTGATCCTCTCCCTGTATCGCGACACGGCCGCATAGGCAAGAAAATAACCTGCTGCAGCGAGAGGCAGGCCGATCAGGACGGTACCCACGGTGAGTGTCAAAAGGATACGCGGGGTTTCCTCCAGCATTCTCGCAGCGGTTTCCAGGTCCCGGGGTATGACAAGATGGCCCTTTGCGGGATTGCCCATCACAAGGGTGCCGACGTAATAGGCAAGTGTGTAGATGAAAGGGGTCGTGAATGGGTTGGAAATCAAGGTGCCGATCGCCGCAGCGATCTTGTTCCACCTCAGCATTGCGGCAGCGAAGACTGCGGAAAGGAGTTGGAAGCCGAAGAGGGGAGAAACCCCGACGAAAATCCCCAGGGCGAGGCCAAGTGCGATTTCCTTCGGGTTCCCCCGGATTCGAATGAATCGTTCATGGGCCCTGCTGAATGCAGCACCGAGTCTTCCGGTTCCGGGCCTGATGAGCGAGTTGCCGAAGTCCATCACGGACACCCCATCCATTCGGCACAACGGAAGAACGGGATAATTATAGGCAGTTTCAACGGAAATGGAAAGAGAGACGGCGGTGGCGGGAGGATGCATTCGAAACGTCTTTCCGTGTGGAGGGCTTTTGCATTCTCGAAATAGCTGTATTAGATTCAACGATGCAGCCGTTTTCGACGAGGCAATTCGCGTCTTTTTCAGCGGGCATGCCCGGAGAGGATCATGGAGAATCTGAAGCAATTCTGGCTGGTTGTTGTGGACGTCTGGCAGAAGGGGTTCCTGGGCATCGATCTCGGGCGGATTGTCGTCGCCCTGTTGATCGTGTTCGGCTTTCTGCTGGTACGCCGACTTTTCGCCAAGTTGATCGCGGGACGCCTCAGGGCCATCGCCAAGCGGACGCGGTTCGAGATCGATGACGAAGTGGTGAACGCCCTGGAGGCCCCGCTGGCGCTGATCCCTGTGGTGCTGGGCGTGTTCATCGCCGCCGAGTACCTCTCCCTGACCGGCCAAGTGGAAAGCTTTGCGGACAACATCGTTCGCTCGCTCGTCGTCTACGCCATCTTCTGGATCCTGGTCAGGCTCGTTCAGCCCTTGTCCTTTCTCCTCGAGAAACTCGAGAAGGTGTTCTCCGCGGCCATGGTGGACTGGCTCATCAAGAGCATCCGGATCGCTCTCATCTTCATCGGCACAGCCACCGTCCTGGAGATCTGGGGCATCCAGGTCGGCCCCATTCTTGCCGGATTGGGCCTGTTCGGTGTTGCCGTCGCCCTGGGCGCTCAGGATCTGTTCAAGAACCTCATCTCCGGAATCCTGATCATTGCGGAACGACGGTTCAGCCCGGGCGACTGGATTCAGGTGGAAGGCGTGGTGGAAGGAACGGTGGAGGTCATCGGGTTCCGCTCGACCCTGATACGTCGGTTCGACAAGGCGCCGGTACACGTGCCGAACGCAAGGCTCTCGGACAATTCCGTCACCAACTTCTCCGCCATGACCCACCGAAGGATCTACTGGGTCGTCGGCGTGCTCTATCGAACGACGGTCGAGCAGCTCCGGGAGATCCGGGATGGAATCGAACAGTACATTCTGAACGAGGAGGATTTTGCCAAGCCGCCCGAGGTGCCGACCTTCGTCCGCATCGACCGGTTCAGCGAGTCATCCATCGATATCATGGTCTACTGTTTTACAAGAACCAAGGTGTGGGGGGAATGGCTGGCCATCAAAGAGAAACTGGCCTACAAGATCAAGGAGATCGTGGAGGGGGCCGGGACCTCCTTCGCCTTTCCCAGCCGGTCGATCTATATCGAGTCGGAATCTGCGAAAGAAGCCGAGGTGTTCGTCCCGCCCTCTATGGATGCCTCGAATTAGGCATTGAACCTCAATACTTCGTTTCCTAATACTACAGCGACACGTTAACGCCCAAAGATATAGCTTTCCCGATGTTC
>CAYZMM010000008.1:107240-141897 GCA_964479535.1 uncultured Thermodesulfobacteriota bacterium | reverse complement strand
TTAGGATCCGGCAGAAATGACCGAAAAGACAGAGGAGGAAAAACGGGGCGGGGAGGTTGCGCCTGCCCCAAGCCTGAAGAGAGGTTTCGTGAGGAGGATTCTCCATGAAAAAATTCCGGAAAGTGACAATTCTGGCTAGTCTGCTCCTCGTGGGGGGGGGCCTGTTCGGCTGCGCCACCGCGGAGCAGGAACGTATACGGCAGGAGGAACTCAGGAGGCAGGCGGAAGTCAGGGAGGAAGCGGAGATCCGTGCGATGGTCGAGGCGGCCAGGCAACACATGCTTCAGTGGGAGGTGAAGGAGGCTCGAGGCATCCTCGAAGCAGCCCTGCAGAGGAGCCCCGATGATCCGGAGGTGCGTTTCTACTGGGAGAAGCTGAACACGAAGCTGTACAGCACCGTCTATCCGGGCAACACCCTTTCCGGGATCGCAGCCTACTATTACGGTGACGGGGAGAAATGGACGGTGATCGCCCGTGCGAACGGCATTTCCTCCCCGGAAAAAGTGGGGCGCTACCATCGTCTTCGAGTTCCCTGGATGCCGCCATGCGACGAAGGCAAGGACGAGGCGGGCCGGCTCGGCAGCCAGCTGTTCGGCAGCTCCCATCCCGCGAAAATCGTTCTGCACCCGGTAGAGGAGGGAGACAGCCTGGAGGCACTGGCTCGAAAGCACTACCGGGACAAGAGGTTGCGTCTCTTCCTGGCCGACTACAACCGGCTCGAAGACCCCACCGTGCTCGAGAAGGGCTCTACGCTGAAGATTCCGGTCTTCCCGCCCCGCAAGATAGACACGGGCAAGAAGGATCGGGAAACGATCCGGCGAGGCAAGCTTGCCTTGGAGAACGGCGAATACGAGAAGGCGTGCAAGTTCTTCGGTTCCGTTCCGAAGAGTTCTCCCCACCGGAAGGAGGCGAGAACGGCAATGGAGGCCTGCAGGGACGAGGGGGCCTCTCACTTCGACAGGCTGGGGGACGAAGCGTTCGAGAGCGCTGCGCCGGAGGAGGCCTGCCGCTACTGGAAGACGGCGCTGCGGCTCGATCCCGACCGGCGGGAAGTCGTAAGGAAGTTGAAGGAGGCCGAGGATCTGATGAAAGCCCTCGAGCTGATGCCTTCTCTGCAGTGAAGTGGGATTCCGGCTCCGTCCCTGTCGCGCATCCTTGTTGAAGGTGCCCTTGCCGCGTGCTAACATGGCAGGCTTCCCAATGGAAGCATCCGGCCTCCTTTTCAACGGATCGTCTGGCTCGACATGGCTGAAAAATCACGAATCCATGGGATTCGAAACATCGGTATCGTAGCCCACATCGATGCGGGCAAGACGACCCTGACCGAGCGAATCCTCTACTATGCAGGCAGGATCCACCGCATGGGAGAGGTGCACGACGGCCAGGCCGTCATGGACTGGATGCCCGAGGAGCAGGAAAAGGGGATCACCATCACCTCGGCGGTGACCCTTCTCGATTGGGGAGGATGTGAGATTCACCTCATCGACACGCCCGGCCACGTGGATTTCACGGTGGAGGTGGAGCGGTCACTGCGGGTGCTGGACGGCGCCGTCTTCATCTTTTCCGCAGTGGAGGGGGTGGAGCCCCAATCCGAAACCATCTGGCATCAGGCCGACCGCTACCGGGTTCCCCGTCTCGCCTTCATCAACAAGATGGACCGGGTCGGATCCGATTTCGAGGGTGCGGTCGAGATGATGAAGAAGAAGCTCGGTGCGAACCCCGTTTGCTGCCAGATCCCTCTCGGGATCGAGGAGAGGCACATGGGGATCGTCGATCTGGTCCGGATGTGCGGCGTTGTCTGGGAGGAGGAGGAACTCGGGGCCACCTATCGCGACGTGGAGATCCCGGGTGAGCTCGAGGCGCAGGCGAAGGAGAAGCGCGACGCCTTGATCGAGAAGGTCGCCGAATGTGACGACGGCCTGATGGAGAAGTATGTTCACGAGGAGGAGATCACCGAAGCGGAAATCCGCCGGGCCATTCGGAAAGCGACGCTCAGTCTGGAGATAACGCCTGTCTTCTGCGGCGCGGCCTATCGGAATCGTGGCGTGCAACCCCTGCTCGACGCCGTTGTCGACTACCTTCCCTCCCCATTGGAAGTACCCCCGATTACAGGGTTCCATCCTGCCGATCACTCGCCGGTCCAGCGTGAAGCGAACGTGAAGGAGCCTTTGACCGCCCTGGTGTTCAAGGTCGCCATGGAGGAGGGGCGCAAACTGAGCTACCTGCGGGTCTACTCCGGGACCATCAAGCCGGAGAAGGTTCTCTTCAACGCGAGTCTCGGCGAAAAAGAGCGGATCGCCCGGCTCTTTCAGATGCACGCGAACCAGCGCAAGCGGATTCAGGAGGCGAACCCGGGCGATATCGTGGCGGCCACGGGCCTCAAGACGGTCCGAACGGGGGACACGCTCTGCGAGGAGCAATCCCCGGTCGTCCTGGAACCGATGCAGTTTCTGGAGCCGGTCATCTCCATTGCCATTGAGCCGAAGAGCATTGCAGACCAGGAGAAGCTCTTCGCCAGCCTGGAGAAACTGGCTGCAGAAGACCCGACCTTTCGGTTCCGGTTTGACGAGGAGTCCGGCCAGATCCTCATATCCGGGATGGGGGAGCTCCACCTGAACGTTCTGGTGCAGAGGTTGACGAGGGAGTTCTTCGTTCACGCGAATGTAGGCCGGCCTCAGGTCGTCTATCGCGAGACGATCACGCGGCCCGCCGAGGAGCGTGGCGAGTTCTCGCGAGAGATCCAGGGGAAACAGCAGGCCGGTACGGTCGTTCTGAAGATCGTACCCCTGGATCGTGGGTCCGGAATCCGGTTCGTCCATTCCTCGCCGGAGGAAGCGTTTCTTCCTCCCGAATGCTTTCAGGCCGTCGAAGAGGCCTTTCGCGAGTCCTGCGTGAGCGGCTCGCTCGGGGGGTACCCGATTGTAGACGTGGAGGGGAGGCTCATCTCCGCCGAGTACAGGGAGGGGGTTTCGACCCCCCTGGGCTTCCGGATCGCCACGGCCACCACCTTCCAGCGCGCCTACGAAAAGGGAAGTCCCATTCTGCTCGAGCCGATCATGGCGGTCGACATTGTCGTTCCGGAGGAATACGCGAGCGGGGTGATCGGGGACATACAGGCGCGCAGGGGGAAGATTCTCGAGATTCTTCCGAAGCGGCAGATCACCGGGATCCGCGCCTCCATCCCCCTGTCGGAGATGTTCGGTTATTCGACGGACCTGCGGTCCGCCAGCAAGGGCCGGGGAACGTTTACGATGCAATTTGAACGATTCGACGAGGCGCAGGAAAAGAAGTAGAGAGGGTCTTGCCGGGGAACGGAAGGGACGGACACGAGAGTGCCGAGGAGGCATGCTCCTCGGCACTATCTCCCCCCTGGACGCGTACGGCCGGCCGGCTACAGCTTCTTCTTCAGCTCGGGCGCCGCCTTGAACGAGACCGCCTTGCTCGCCTTGATGTTGATGACCTCGCCGGTCTGCGGATTGCGGCCCTTTCTTGCCTTGCGGCTCTTCACGTTGAAGGTCCCGAAGCCCGGATAACTGAAACGCTTCTCCTTCTTGATTGACTTTGCGATCTCCGCAAAAGCCAGGTCGATGATTTCCCCCGTTGCCTTCTTGCTGACGTCCGCGGACTTGGCGATCTGCTGCGCTACCTTGTCAATCAGTTCGGCTTTGGTCATACTCCTTCTCCTCCTTTGTTTGTTAATCGCTTTATATAAACGATTTCGGACGGATGCCGACGCCTGTCAATGAGCCTCAACTCTCTATGAGGTAGCCAATTTCTGTCTTTCATAATATATTAAAACATATATTTCAAGGCAAAAATGGGCGGAATGTGGCGGTTCGGGAAAAAAAGCCCGGCTGAGATGCGGACGGTTTCTGGCGCCCGGAAAGGCCGGACCCAGTGGGGCTTGCTTCGCTTTTCCCTGTTCTAGTAAAAAGGGACTCCGAAATCCATTCGGGCATCATGGCTTGACCCTGGACGGGAGCCTTTCATGCCTGCAGAGGGGAAGGATCCGAGGGTGTCGCTGGACGCGGTCGTGCTGGCCGGGGACCGCGGTGCCTACAAGCCTGTAGGCGGAGAGAACAAGGCGCTGCTCCGGGTCGAGGGAAAGCCGGTGGTCGGCCACGTGATCTCCGCCCTGCAGCGGTGTCGCTACGTTCACCGTATCTTCGTTGTGGGGCCCAGGGAAGAGATGCTCGCCGCCCTGGGAAGTGCGGGGGTCGGGGGGGAGGGGCAGAAAGAGGTGGTCGTCGTCGAGCAGTGGGACTCCTTCTTCGAGAATGGGTGGAATACGTTTCTGGAGACCCTGCCTTCCAGAGAAGCGGACGGAACGCCGCTGCCCGAGGATATCCTTCGTGAGCGACACGGGGACAAGGTGGTCCTCTTCCTCGGATCGGACATGCCCCTGCTGACCCACTACGAACTGGAGGAGTTCATCGAAGGGTGCGACATGACCCGGTACGACTACGTCGTGGGAGTCACACCCGAGAAGGCGCTGGAGCCTTACTACCCGCAGGGGGAGACGCCCGGGATCCGGCTTGCCTATTTCCACTTCAAGGAATCAAGAGAGCGGCAGAACAATTTGCACCTGGTGCGGGTGTTCCGGGTGATCAATCCCGATTACGCCCAATTGCTGTACCGGTTTCGTTACCAGAAGAAATGGCGGAACGTGTGCCTTCTCTTCAGGGAAATGCTCCCTCTTCCCGAGCTTACGGCAGGGATCCTCTTCCGGTTCTTCCTCCTCCACGTGTGTCGACTTCTCGGGCGGGTCGGCTGGCTGGCGCCCCTGAACGGGCTGCTCCGCCGGTTCCTGGACAAGGAGCGGGTGGCGGGGGATATCGGCACCCTGTTGCGAACCCGGTTTGGCATGGCCACGACGACTTACGGAGGTGCGGCCCTGGATGTGGACGACCAGGATCAGTTTGCCGTGATCTGCAGCCAGTTCCATCGCTGGCAGGCCCTGCAGGAGGGACTGCACAGAAAGCGATCTCACACAGCACCGTGAATGTCCGATCGCCCCTACAGACGTTCAGGGGTTTTTCAACCGCCTGCCGGGTCCGGCCGGAGCGGATCGAGATGGAAAAGAGAGGGGGCGCGATGAAAGGTGTGGAGCCCGGGATGGACTGGAAGATCGGCTGCGCCGGCTTCTCGATGAAACTCTCCGAATACTTTCGAGAGTTCAACCTGGTCGAGGTTCAGGAGACGTTCTTCGATCCTCCCAAGGAACGGACCCTCGCACGGTGGCGGAAGGCTGCGCCGGTGGGGTTCGCCTTTTCTCTCCGGGCATGGCAGCTCATCACCCATCCGGCGACCTATCCGGGATATCAGCGAATCCGGCGGTCGTGGGATGCCCCGGCCCGGGACCGATTCGGGTTCTTCCAGCCCGGCGAACAGACGCTTTGGGCCTGGGAAGTGGTGCAGAGGGCGGCCGAGATCCTGGGCGCCCGGGCGGTCGTGTTTCAGACACCGGCCTCCTTTACGCCCACCCGGGGCAACCGGGAGAACTTGCGTCGTTTCTTCACCACCATCGAAAGGGGCGCATATCATCTCGTCTGGGAGCCGGACGGGATCTGGGAACCGGAGGAAACCGAGGGCATCTGCAGGGAGTGCGGCCTGGTTCCAGGGCTCGATCCGCTTCTCGTCCGACCTGCGTCAGGGGATATACGCTATTTCCGGATGCGGGAGAAGACAAGAGGCCGGAGCGGCTACACGGAGGACGACTTCTTCCGCATCCGGAGCGCGGCCCTCGATGCGGGAGAGGGGGCAGGGGAGGGCTTCTTCGTCTGGCAGACCCCGAATGCCGCCCGGGATGCCTCTCGCTTCGCGAAATGGCTTTCGATGCAGGGTTAGCTTCAGCTAGGATCCCGATCCGCGGTCTGCCCGGGCGCTCAGCAGATCCAGCAGATCCAGGGTCATCTTCTTGAAGAAGTACACTCTGTCCTCCAGGATCCACTTCGTGTTCCACGCGCCCCAGTCCACGGAGGAACCGGTCGAGCGCCAGCGTCTCGAGGCCTCCGGAGCGTGTGTTTCCTGGTTTACCCAGAGGTAGAGCCTCCTCGACACGACCCGGTCCGACGGGCGCCCCCGTGAATATGCCTGGAAATCCTCGAACAGGGACAGGCCTCTCAGGAATCCCACGAACTCGCGAATCATCTCCTGGTCGTGTTCCGACGCCTGCTGGGTGATCTCGAATTCCAGAGCCAGGGAGCCCTCCAGAGGAAGCTCCTTTCGTTTCCGCTCGAAGCGCCGCTCAACGGCCCGGATCTCTTCCTGGGGCGTGCGAAAGAGCGGGTCGTACAGATGTCGGTCCTTGAAGATCTCGTAGAGGAGATACTGCTCTATGTGGTCGGCCGCGATGCGGTAGGTCTTGACCGTGTCGCCCCGTACGCGCACCTCCGCCTCCACAAGGGCAAGGGCCCTCGCGCAGAGATTGACGACCGATTCCCTCAGATACACGGTCATATCCGGCGATATGCGGTAGGTTTCGTGAGGGTCCATCGGAATGAACAGCCCTCTTCGCAGGATTTCCAGATACCACTTCCTTTCCGTGTGGCGAGTGCCTGCGGGATCCGGGCTGGATGATCGGAACAGGATGCGGTAGGGCAGGTACCGGTCCCGCACCCATTCATAGAAGTCCGCCGGCTGCCGGCGGTACAGGCTGATGCCGAGTTCCTCCGCCCGCAGGGCCTCCGCCGCCTGCTGGGCCCGTGCCGCGTAAGGGCTGTACGGATACCTCCTCAGAAACCGGGTGTAGGCGGAGAAGGTGTCCTGCTTGCTGGCCTCTTCGAAGGCGAGTCTCGCCAGGTGTCTCTCGGCTTGCCGTGAGTACTCCTGATCGTTCGGGTGTTCCTCGAGGAAGGCTTCGTACGCCTCGGGTGTGTCGAGGTCACGGGCCTTCTGGTAGTCCGACCTGGCGGAACACCCCACCCCCCCGAGAAACAGCATGAGCAGGGTCAGGAGGCGTCGTTGGGTACATGTCCGGAGTCCCATAAGGGCTTCGTCCCTTCTCGTGAGTCTTTGGGCTAGAAGAAGGATATGGGCGTCCGCGGACGCTGTCAATTTCCATCCGATCGTCCCGGGCCTCTCCTTGAACGGACACGGGAAAAACTGCTACAAGTAGGGGATGCCGGAAATGGGGGTCGGCAAGCGGTCGCGGAAGAGACCATTCCACAGATGGAGGAAGTGCCCATGGCTTACAGTTTTCTGTCTCTCGTGAACGCTTCCGACCGCGATCTGGAGTACGTTCTGCGTGACGGCGTTCCCCCGCCGCTGGAGGGTCTCGTCGATTTCGAGTTCAAGGGGTACAACCTTCCCTTGATCACTCGCATCCTGGGCTTCCAGAAATTCAAGAAGGGCTTCTTTCTCCGGCCGGACCAGAGCCCGGGGAAAGGCGAGATCTCCGGGTACAACGTGGTGGTCGTCCAGAACCGACGGGGAGATCCCTGGATCGCCCTGCCGGACGAAGCGAACCCGAAGCGACACGGTTTCTATCTGGCCTACAGGGTCCGGCCCTCGGAGGTGGACCGTGCCTATCCAAATGCCCTTTTGCTGAATTACGGACTCGGCGGCAACGCGCGCTGGAACCCGGCCGGCCTTCTCAGGGACTACCTGGTTCAAGCGGATCCGCAGAATCCCGATCTGCTCCTCGGAAAGGCCTACCTCGCCCTTGGCTCCTCCCGGATCTTCCCGAGCTTCTTCGTCCTGGAACGATCCAACAAGACGGAGCCTCCCCTGAGAGCTTGAATCCTCCCTGCAGCCGATTGTTACAAATCTTTTACAGTGAACCTCTGCCCCGCTCCGACCCGGGTGTGTTACGCTCAATCTCATTGCGTGTGTGCCCCTTCCGCAGGCATGGCTGCAGTGCGACAGAGGGGCCCTCGCTCAACACGCAGAGGAGCCTGCATCATGAAGAAGGACCTGCGCATCGGGCTGGTCGAGCCTTACGCAACACAGGACGGGACCCTCTGGGGGCCCCGGATGAGGGATCTCTACTCCATGGTACGTCTTCCATCCCGGGCCATCGATCTGCTTGCCGCCATCCTGGACCGGCAGGGCTTTCGATCCGTCACCACCTACAATCCCCTCTACAATCGGTATCGGGGCGTGTTTCATCCGTCCGAGCTCGGAGAATTGGCGGCCATGGATGTGGTCGGCATCTCGGCGATCACGCGGACCCAGCCGCCCGGCTATGATCTGTCGCGGCGTTTGAGGGAGATGAACCCGGGAATCTGGACCGTCTTCGGCGGGCCCCACGTTACGGCCCTGCCGGAAGAGGCGCTCCAGAACGGGGACGTGGTCGTCCGGCGGGAAGGGGATGGGACGCTCGTGGAACTCATGGAGAGACTGGCGGAGGACAGGGTGGATCCCTTTCTGGAGGACGTGCGGGGGATCTCGTACAGGGACCGGCACGGAGCGATTCATCACAATCCGGACCGGCCGTTCCTGACCAGCGAGGCGCTTTCCGCGCTCCCTCTTCCGGTCTACAAGGCCGAGGTTCGTCGAGGGATCGACAACAGCGTGATCGTCACCTCCCGGGGCTGCCCCTTCCAGTGTGAATTCTGTGCCGTGATCAGCCAGTTCGGGTGCGGGTATCGGTTCCTCGATGTGGAACGGGCCGTGGAGTTGATCGAGCACACCCTCCGTCAGACCCGCAAGATCATCTTCTTCGGCGATGACAACTTCAACGCCCGTCCGGCTCGAACCAAGGCGATTCTGGAGAGGGTCCTGGAGAAAGGAATCCGCATGCCCCGATGGGGTGCGCAGGTCAGGGTCGAGGCGGCCCGGGACAAGGAGCTCCTCTCCCTGATGAAAAGGGCGGGCTGCGGCAAGGTCTACGTGGGATTCGAGTCGATTCACCAGGAGACGCTCGATCTCTTCAACAAGAAGACGAGCCGGGAGGAGAACGAGGAAGCCATCCGGCGGTTTCATGAGGCGGGGCTTTCCATTCACGGGATGTTCGTCATGGGATCGGATGCGGATACGGTCGGAACGATCCGGGAAACCGTCGCATTCGCCAAGGCCACGCGGATGAGCACAGCCCAGTTCTTCGCCTTGACCACCCTCCCCGGCACCCCCATGACGGACCGTTATCTGGAGGACGGAAAGGTGCTCAGCCGGGAGTGGCACCTCTACGACGCCCACCACGTGGTGATCCGGCCGGCCGGGCTGACACCCCACGTGCTTCAGGAGGAGGTGTTCCGTTCCCATCTCGAATTCTACTCGTGGAAGGAGGCCCTTCGCCATCTTTTCAGCGCGCCGAGGGAACGGCTCGACAACGCCCGCATCCGGATCATGGGCCGCCTGCTCACCCTCTGGATCCGACGCCAGGTTCGGGGACACCGAAGGCGGCTCAGGGTCCTGGATGCCTGGTCCCTGGAGGTCGACCATCGTTACCAGCGGCTCTGTACGGAGTGGGGGCAACGGGTGCAGAACCTGAGCCGGGAGATCTCACAAACAACGGAGCCGTTGAGGGCGTCTGCAGAGGAGTTCATGGGCTGGCTGCGGAAGAGCCTGGATACGCTCCCCCAGGAGTTCCTGCCTTATTGCCGGCGGTACGTGAGACCGAAGATCGATTCGATTCGAGGCCTCCTTGTGGCCGCCGAATACGAGGAGGGCCCGTTCCCGCTGCGTTAGCCCGCACACTCCCTTTACCCTGTTCCCGGTTTCTGCGTAGAATGGTTCAACGGTAGGTCACGGACGAGCCGAACGGAGGGAACCGGTGCGGAAAGGATTTGGATCGCGCTCTTCTCTCGTTCTCTTCGTACTGGTCAACGTCGCCTGGGTCGGCCTCGTGGCCCTCTGGGTCTACTATTCGATCAAGAACTATCAGATCATCCAGCGCATCTCCCTGCGGCTCCCCTTCGGGCCGGGAGGGTTGGGGTCGCCATGGGTGGCCCTGTTCGGTGCGGGGATTCTCATGCTGTTCCTGCTCCTCGGAATCATCGCGATCTACATCACGTACCGGAAGCAGGCGGCGCTGAATCTGGTTCACCAGAACTTCATCTCGAGCGTGACCCACGAACTGAAGTCTCCGCTGGCTTCGATCCAGCTCTACCTCGAAACCCTGGTGATCCGGGATCCGGAGGAAGGGCTTCGGCGGGAATTCCTCGGCAGAATGCAGGAGGAGACCGAGAGGCTCTCCACCCTGATACAGAACATCCTCTGGGTTTCCAGGATTCAGCGATTCAAGATCGACTACGCCTTTGCCTGGGTCCCGCTGAGCGAAAGGCTCGCCGAATACCTGGAGGAGAGGTGCGCCAAGCACGGCTGGCAGGAGGAGCAGTTGCTCACTGACATCGACCCGGGCGTATCCGTTCGTTGCGACTGGGAGAACCTGAAGATCGCGATGGACAACCTGATCGAGAATGCGATCCGCTACTCCCCGTCCGGCTTCTGGCTCCGGGTTTCCCTGAAGGAGACCGGAGGGCGATACCGGCTGGCCTTCGAGGACCGCGGCGTCGGGATCCCCAGACGTGCACAGAAGAGGGTGTTCCGGATGTTTCACCGTGTGGGAAAGGAGATGACACGAACCGTCAACGGAACCGGCCTGGGGCTGTTCATCGTCAAGAACGTGGTTTCCGCACATGGCGGCAATGTCTCGGTCCGCAGTGAAGGAAAACAAGGGGAGGGGTCGATCTTCGTGCTGGATCTTCCTGTGAGCGGGCCCCGCTCCTCGCGCCTCCGGACCCGGGATCTTCTTTCCGTGCTGCCCTTCAGGAGAGCATGAAATCCTCTAAGGTGAGAATTCTGTTGGTCGAGGACGAGAGGCACCTGGCCGAGGGTCTGCTCTACAACCTGGCGGCAGAGGGTTACGAGACCGAGCTCGCCCGGGACGGCCAGGAAGCGCTGGAGCGCTTCGTGGAGGGTCCCTGGAGCCTGATCGTGCTCGACCTCATGCTTCCCCTTCTGGACGGATTCGAGGTCGCCCGACAGATCCGGATCCGCGACCCGCGCGTTCCGATCCTCATGCTGACGGCCAGGGCCATGGATGAGGACCGGGTCAAGGGTCTCGAGTGCGGGGCGGACGACTACCTGACCAAGCCCTTCCATCTCCAGGAGCTTCTCCTGCGCATCCGGGGAATGCTCAGAAGAAGCAGCTGGTACCGGAGCGTTCCGGGTGAGGGGGATCGATACGCATTCGGGGACGGCTGCTGGATCGACTTCCGGGACCAGAGCGCCATGGGGCCGCACGGGCAGAGGAGACTTACCGAGAAGGAGGCCTCGATCCTCAGGTTCCTGGTGGAAAGGTCGCCGGAGACCGTCTCCCGGGAGGAGATGCTCCGGGAGGTGTGGGGATACGGGCCGGGTGTGGAGACACGGACCGTGGACAATTTCATGCGGCGCCTGCGGACCTACTTCGAGAAGGATCCCGCCTCGCCCGAGCACATCCTTTCGGTCAGGGCAAGGGGTTACCGTTTCGTGCCCTGATCAGCGGTCTGCCTTTTTCTTCAGCTCTTCGAAGGCCTCCCGGTAGGCTGCGAGATCCTTGTCGCCAAAGAGGACGAAGCGGACTTCTTCGATCTCCGGATGGGACCTGCAGAAATCGGCGACCGTGCTCAGGGCGATGCGGCTCGCTTCCCCTATGGGGTAACCGTAGACCCCGCAGCTGATGGCCGGGAAGGCAAGGGTCTTGATCCCGTTCTCGACGGCCACCTCGAGGCTCCTCCGGTAGCAGCTCTCGAGCTTTTCCGGCTCGCCGCTCTTTCCCGTCTCGTAGACGGGGCCGACCGTGTGGACGACGTGACCGGCCTTGAGACCGTATCCCTTGGTCAGCTTTGCGTCGCCGGTCTCGCAGCCCCCGAGCGTCCTGCACTCCTCGACCAGGTCGGGCCCTGCGGCCCGGTGGATCGCTCCGTCCACGCCGCCGCCCCCCAGCAGGCTCTTGTTGGCTGCATTCACGATGGCGTCGACATCCTCCTGGGTGATGTCACCCTGCACGAGCTTCATCTTGTCGAATACAGACATGTTCGACCTCCTTCTCTCGTTCCAGGACACTCATACCACAGAACGGGGCGCCGCAAAAGTGCGCCGAAGCGCGCCACGTTGACACGTCCCTGCAGCATCCGATACAAATGCCTGACCGGGTTGCATGGGGGGCCACGGGCAGCTGCAAGAGGCGTGCTCCCGTGACCCGGCGTGGATGTTGGAGGGGAACAGGATGGAGGAAATCCAGCAGTTCTTGGTCCGTCTGGGAATCGCCTTTCTGGGCGCCATGCTCATGGGGGCCGTGAGCTTCGATCTGGCACGCCGCAGGGGGAGGGACACGGTAGGGTGGTGCTTGACCGCCTTTTTTCCCGCCCTCTTCGGGTTCCTGGTGCTCCTCCTCGCCTTCCCCGACAAGAAGGCCTGGGTCGCTTCCGGCATCCTTGCGGCGGTCCTGGCTCCTGTCCTGCTCCTGGCCCTGCCGGGCATCGAGACCCCGGGGCAGACGAAGAGATGCGCGGCGTGTGGGAAGCTCGTCGGATGGAAGACCGAGGTTTGCCCCTGGTGCGGGGCCCCCTCGCCCGTACCCGATCCGGAGGGGGGCGTACGCGTCCGGCGCCCGTTGCGCTCCTGCTTTCTCTATCTGTCCCTGTTCATCCTGCTGGCGCTGATCGTGTTCGGCCTCATCGGTCATTTCTGTGTGCCGGACGAGCCGCGCGTTGCAGACCCCCGGACTGAACCGCCCACCCACGGGCCTTAAGGAAGACCATGCGAATCAACTGGGCCTGGGCAGCTGAACGCCTTCATCGGCTCATCCTCGACCGTCCTTATTGGATTCTGCTCGTGGCTCTTTGCCTGGCGGGCGTGAGCTTTGCCTATACCCGCGGTCATCTGGAGTTCTGGACGGAGAGAAACGTACTGATTTCTCAGGAGAGCAGGTCTTCGGTCCTGTATCGGGAATACAGGAGGGAATTCAAGGACGACTATGTGGTCCTGATCCTCCGCTCCAGGGACCTGGAGCAGGCGAAGCGGTTCGCCTCCGAACTGGGCGCCCGCATGAAGGCGGAGAGGGATGCCATTCAGGAGGTCTTCTACCGAATCCCCATGGAGACCTTCAGACGACAGGCCCTTCTCTTCCTGGAACCGGAGGAGATCCGGGACCTTCACGACAAGATCTCGAAACATCAGGACCTGCTGGAGCGACTCGCCTCCTCGCCGGGCCTGCTGACCCTCCTGCGAACGATCAACGAGCAGATCAGCCGCGCTCTGGTCCGGACAGCCGTGTCGGGACTCTTCTCGGACGACGGGGAGACCGCCGAAGACGAGGAGGACGAGGGCAAGGTGGATCCGGAAGATCTGCGCCTCATGAGCTCCCTGATGGACAGCCTGTACACGTGGCTGACCGATGCCCCGCGCTACCGCTCTCCGTGGGGGGTATTCATGCAGGACCCGGGCGGGATGAGCGAGGACGGCTATCTGATCGATGAGGAGCGCGGATGGCTGTTCATGATGGCCTATCTCGAGGATGTGGAAGGCAGCTTCAACATGGAAGGCGCTGCCATCGACCGGATACGGAAGCACATCCGCGACCTGTCCGCACGGTTTCCGGATGTGAAGGTCGCCATCACAGGCACGCCGGCCCTGAACTCGGACGAGATGAGAAGCAGTCTCGAGGACATGACCCGGGCCATGGGTCTGGCCCTCCTGCTCGTGAGCGGACTCTTCGTTCTTGGTTTCGGTGAGGCCCGGCGGCCGCTGGCTGCGGTGTTCTCCCTGCTGCTGGGCGTTGTCTGGGCCCTCGGCTGGCTCAGCCTGACGGTGGGACACCTCACGATTCTCTCGATGGCATTCGGCAGCATCCTCGTGGGGCTGGGAATCGACTTCGGCATCCATCTGGTGGCTCGCTACGAGAAGGAGCGGAATGCCGGCCTGGACCCCTCCGCGGCCCTTGGAACCACCCTGACGCGCGTGGGGCGCGCCATCTTCAGCGGCGCCATCACCACCGCGGCCGCTTTCTTCGCCCTTGGGCTCTCTTCCTTCCGGGGAATCAAGGAGTTCGGTTGGATTGCGGGTTCCGGTATCCTCTGTTGTCTCGCAGCCGAGCTGGTCCTCCTCCCGGTTCTTCTGCTCTGGCTGGACCGGAAGAAGGGGGTGCCCTCAGGGGATGCGTTGCGGAAACGGTCCGGGCGTCCGCGTTTGGAGAGGATCGTGGGCTGGCCGGCCCGCCACCCCGGATGGGTCGTGCCCATTGCGGGACTCATGGCCGTTGCGGCCGTCCTTCCGTGGGCCAGGGTCCGTTTCGACTACAACCTCCTCCACCTGCAGCCCAAGGGTACGGAGGCGGTGGAATGGGAATTGAAGCTCATCGAGGCCCAGGGCAACGCAAGCATCTACGCTGCGGTCCTTGTTGACTCTCTGGAGGAGGCGCGGGAAAGGGCGGCCGAATACGAGGCGTTGCCGCTCGTGAGCAAGGTGGAGAGCCTTGCCGACTATCTCCCCGTGGATCCTCAGGAGAGAATGAACCGGATCCTCGACCTGGCGCCCCTGTTCGAAGAAGTAGAGCTCCAGGACAGACAGCCTCCCGCTCCCTCACCCGGGAGCGTCAAGAGGTGGATCGCAAAGATCCGTTTCAAGCTTAGGGAGGAGGAAAAGGAGGAATTGGACGGGGCGGCGAAGACCGAGGCAGGCAGCCTGCCCGCTCCGGACACGGTCTCCGGTGCCAGCCTGCGGACGGAACGCGTGCTTCGTCTGCTCGAGGCAGAAGACACGCAGGCATGGGCGGACTCCCTGGCCGGCTACCAGGAGAGGCTCTTCACCGACTTTCGCAGGAAGATCGAACTGATCATGGCTTCCCTGGATCCGGTCCCCATCACGGTCGAGGGACTGCCGGAACTCCTCAAGAAGCGGTTCATCGGAACATCCGGAAGGCTCGTCCTGCAGATCTACCCGAAGGAGGATATATGGGAGCTCGGACCACAGCGTCGCTTCGTGGAGCAGCTCTCATCGGTGGACCCGGATGTAACCGGGATCGCCGTGCAGAACTACGATGCCACGAAATCGCTGCTGGACGCTTACATCCAGGGGGGACTGTATGCCGTGTGTGCGATCGTGTTGATTCTCATGGTGGATTTTCGCCACCCCGTGCTGGTGATGCTCACCCTTCTTCCTCTTGTATTCGGGGGGTTGTGGACCCTTCTCGGCATGAAGATCCTGAACATGGCCTTCAACCCGGCGAATCTGGTGATCATTCCTCTCCTGGTGGGCATCGGCGTGGACAACGGCATCCATGTAGTGCGGCACTTTCTCGGCTCCGGGTCCGCGGAGGACGAGATCGCGGGGAGCAGCACGGGCCGGGCCATCACGATCTCCACGCTCACCACCATGGCCGGATTCGGCTCCCTCATCATCGCGCGGCACCAGGGAATCCACAGTGTAGGAGCGCTGCTCACCCTGGCCATGGCATCCTGTCTGCTCGGCTCCCTGGTGGTTCTGCCCTCGATCCTGGGGATTCTTCCGGAAAAGGTTCGGCACCGGATCTGGCGCATGGGTCAGCCAAAGGGTTCCAGCTCTGATCCGTGATCCCCGAGACCTGACCTTCACCTCTCCTCCGCACCCCCCTGGGAAGCGGCGGCCTGGATGGAACGGGTCCCGGTCACCCGGGCCAGTTCGGCGACGGCCATGTTGTAATCCTTGACGGCGAGGTAGTACTCGGCCGCCCCTTCGGTGTACATCTGGAAGGCCTCGAAGACTTCTTTCGCCTCCCCGAGACCGATGTAGAAGCTGGCCGCACTGAGTGCGGAGAGGGCGCGACCGTTCTTTCGGGCCCGTCTCGCGAACTTGAGGCTCTCCTGCTTCTCGACGACGTCGCGGTAGGCCTTCTCCACCTCGAGGAGCATGCCGGTCACGGCCTCCCGCTGCTGGTGCTGCAGGGCGTCTAGCTGTGCCCTCTTCTCGGCGATCTTCTTCGGGATGCCGAAGTCCAGTGCCATGCGCCAGCCCAGATACGCTCCCCCCCAGAAGAAGTTGAATTCTTCCAGGACGAAGGGGTTCTCCTGTCTGTCCCGGTTGGGAGCCGTTGCGTACTCGAGCAGGCCGAACAGGAAGATGTCCGGGTAGTACTGTTTCTTCTCGGCGAGCAGCTCCGCCTCCTTGGCGGCGATGCCCGCCTCGAGCTCTTTCCATTCGGGTCGCCGGCTGGCAGCCAGCTTCTTGTAGGCATCGAGGCTGTCGAGAGTCACCTTCACCGGCTTGAGCCTCTTTTCGGTGAGCAGGAAGTCTTCTCCGTCCTCGAAGTAGAGCAGGCTGCGGAGAGCGCTGTGGACCATCCGCTTTCCCTTCTCGACCTCGAGACGTTTCCCGCCGGCCCGGTTGTAGCCGTACTTGAGCTTCAGGATGTCGTGCTGGGTCAGCGTTCCCTCGTCTTCCTCCAGGAGCTCTTCCGCCTTTTCCACCGCTTTGCCCAGTTCTTCCTCCGTATCCGAAACCAGCCGGTAGAGATCTTCGTTCATCAGGATGGTGTAGTAGAGCTCTTTCAAGGTTGTGATCAGGTCCCCCTGGAATCGCGCCAGAGACGCCTCCTTTGCCTGCAGGCCTTTTTCGGCGGCGTCGATGTGGGCCTTCAGTTTGCCGAAGGTGTAGAGGGGCTGGTTGATCTTGATCTCGAGGCGGGTGAAGGGGGCCAGTCCCGTGAGCAGGTCGGATCGATCGCTGGGCGAAAACACAGCGGTGCCCTTCGCCTCCGGGACGAGTCCCGCGACCTGCAGGTAGTTCATGCGGGGCAGCCTGCCCGCCCTCGCCTGACCGAGCTGCGCTTCCGCCTCCTCGATGATGGACCGCCGTTCCCAGAGCTTCGGGCTCACCTCCAGGCCGATTTCGATGATGTCCTCCAGGGAAAGCCGGTGCAGCTTCTCCGGCGGCGGTTCCCCCTCGCCCGGCAGCGCGAAGGTGGGCAGTGGCATGAGGAGGACGGCGAGCCCGCACATGGCACGAAACAGCGTCGTGAGAACATTGGAAATGCGGAAGGTTCGGGACCCGGCGGGCGGCGATGCAGAGAAGAGACGGACAATATGGAGCAACTTCGAAGCCATGGAACGCCTCCGATCGAAGGTGGGTTTCGTCAGAAAGCTAGGGGAAAGACCTTCGAGAGTCAAGGAGCGGAGGCGGTTCGGAGCCCGGAACCGGGTCCTCCCGCTCGAGGTTGAATCCGTACCGAAAAACGTCCTAAGATGAAGCAAATGGAGTCGAACCCGGTTCGGACAAGAACCCAGGCTGCGAGGATACGATTCGATGAGAGCAAGAAGAAACTGGGCGGCGGCCGGTCTGTGCGTGATGGCGGTGTGGGGCCTCTGTGGGGCCGCTGAAGAGGATCCGAACGACCCCGGGGCGACGGTTCAATCGCTGCTGAGTGCGGTACGCGTCTTGTCGGAAACAAAGGACCCGAAGGTTGAGGCCCAGGCGGTGAAGCAGGTGTCCGCGACCTTCGACGTGGTCGGCCTGAGCCGGGCCTGTCTTCGCAGGACCTGGGACGAGATTTCCACGGAGGAGCGGAAGGCCTTTGTGGCCCTCTTTCGAGAGGTGCTGGAGAAGGTGGCCTACCCGAAGTCTGCGAAGTTCTTCGCCGACACGGAGGTCGAGGTGGAGGAGACGATCCGGGAGAACGGCAGGGCAGAGGTCTCCACCCTGGTCGTCCATCCGGAGGAGGGGGAGGTGGAGGTCGGCTACTGCCTGGTGCTCCAGGACGGCAAATGGCTGATCGAGGACATCCTGCTCGACGGGGTAAGCCTCCGGCTGGATCTGCGCAGCCAGGCCCAGAAGATCCTGCGGGAAGAGTCCTACCAGGAACTCAAGCGAAGGCTGCGGGAGAAGCTGGAAGAAGAAGAAAAATAGACGTGCGACTTGCCGAAGCTCTAATCTGTGCCTTTCCGCGCGGAAGGCATTCGATAGTAGAGATAGAGCAGGTTCAGGAAATAGAACACGGCCCCGATGGAAGCGACCCACATGAAAATCCACAACTGACCGATCGCGGCAAGAAACAGGATCACATAGAAGAAGTCCCTGTTGCTCAGTTTTTCCACGAATTCGATGCGGCGCTTCAGCCACCCGCTGGCCCCGTCCATCTCCTCGACCCGGACGGGAGTGGCGAAGGTGATCACGCCGCCCCCACCCCTCAGGAATACGCGGAGGAAGACGGCGGAGGCCGCTCCCAGGTTTCCCACGGCGGCCAGGCATCCCAGCAGGGCGTACACGTTCCCTTCCCCTCGCAGGGTCAGGCCGAACCCGAGGCAAAGGAAGACCGAAAGGTGGACCACGTTGTCCCCGAGGAAATCCAGCCAGGAGCCCAGCTTGGATTCTTGAAACCGGAGTCGGGCGATCTCTCCGTCGCATCCGTCGACGATGCTCGAAAGAAGGAGAAGGCTTCCACCGAGTATATGAAGGATCCGGGAATCGCCCAGAAAGAGCAGGGAGCTGAGGACGCCCACCATAATCGACGCGATGCTGATCTGATTCGGCGTGATCCGGGTCTGGAGTAACCGGCGTGTGATTGCAAGTGAGATCCTTCGTTCGAACTTCCGTGACAGGAAACTCTCGGTCGGCTTGATGAGCCGTTGAAAGAGCTGTCGCTCGGCGAGGGGAAGGTCGGATTCGTGCTCGACCCGGATGACGGCATCGTCGGGCAGATGCTCGCTTCGAGCCCGAACCGTGTCCCGGAGGCGGTGGACCCCGTCGTCGAGGGGCTCCCGGTCCTCCCAGGCCCGGATCAGGTCGCGGGCCGATCCGCCCGGAACGAGCGCAAGAGGCGGCCCCCCCCTTCCGCTTTCATCAGCCGATGGGGGGGGCTCGAAGAGCACGATTTCGGTCAGGGGTTCCTTCCGGGCGCAGAGATCCTTGAGAACGTTTCGATCGATGATCCAGGAAGGGAACTGGACGATGAAGGCCTCGCGGCTCGAAAACCCCTCGTTTCCCTCTGCGAAGTAATCGCGGCTCGCCCGGGTCGACAGCAGGGAAAAGGCCGTGATGCGGGGATCCTTTCGGATGTGGTGCGCGAGCCCGGGCCACTCGCCCCGGGAGAGCACGACCCCCTCGTCGATGCCGGCCCACTGGAGGCTGTAAAGGAGCCTCTGGATCAAGGTGAGCCCGCCCAGAGGGGAGAGGGGGCTGACGGCATCGTCCGTCCTTTCAGTGCCGGGTGGAAGCAGGACGAGGGCCTTTCGGATCATCCCCGGCCACCCCCATTCCCCGGTGGGACCGGAAGGACACTGCCGCCCTTCATCGCCGAAGCATATCCTACAAGCGTGATTTCGAGGCAGAGGGAGGCCTCTTCGATCTCTTGTTCCGCCTTTCGGCGATTGCGGACAGCTTCCAGAAAACGATTCAGTACGGGCCCGAACCAGTCGGGGTGATGAGAGCCGTGGGACAGGGGCCTTCGATAGGTGGCGACCCGTGTCCCGCCCTTGTGAGACCGGAGGACGACACGGTCGTCCTCGAGAATCAGGAAGCCCTTCTCCCCGTAGATGCGAGCCGAGTTGTATCGGCGGTTCGCTTTCCAGGTCAGAAACAGGGAGGCCGTGGCGTCACGATATCCCATGAGCAGGTGTGCGGTATGCTCCGCCCTTGCCCCGGCGCAGGGCGGTGGGTTCAGCCGTGCCGAGACGCACAGGGGGCGTTCGGCATGGAAGTTCAACAGCAGATAGATGCCGTGCCATCCATGATCGAGCAGGATTCCGCCCCCGCCCGCTTCTTCCTTTTCGCTTCTCCAGGGGGTCCGTCCTACGGCCGGCTTGGATCGAAGGGTATGAAACTCGCTGTGTATCACTCTCCCGATGAGCCCCTTCCGGATCCAGTCGATGCCCCTGGCAAGGACAGGAGCGTCCTTCCAGTTGTGCACGGGGAAGGCGATTCGATTCCGGTCCCGGGACAGACGCCGGATCTTCGCCAGTTCGGCGCGGCGGGCCACGAAGGGCTTCTCGCAGAGGACGTGCACCCCCCGGCGAAGTCCCTGGGCCGTGAGGGCGGCATGGGAGGGCGGGGGCGTGCAGATGTCCACGAAGTCGAGGGTTTCCGCCGCGTACAGCTCATCCGGGGATGCGTAGGTACGGGCCTCGGGCAGCAGCCTCTCGGCTCGTTTGCGCCTGGCAGGATCCGGCTCGCAGACCGCCTGGAGTGAAACCCTCCCTTCCTTGAGCCACCCGGGCAGGTGCCCCCTCTCGGCCATGTTGCCGAACCCGATCATTGCCCCCAGTAAACATCGGCGTCTTTTCATTCTATTCTTCGGAAGATCGGCAGGAGCGCGGCGAGGGGTCCTGCGTACGGCTCCATTCTACACGATGTGAGGGGGAAACCAACCGCTATTCCAGATACAGCTTCTCTCTTTCCAAGGTCTCGAAGACCTTCTTGAGCTTCTGCAGCCCAAGCTCGCCCTCTTCCCGGGAGAGGATCAGGGCCGGGTTCAGGCGAATGACCGAGTTGGTGATCATCAGGATCACGCCCTCCTTCAAGGCGAGCTGAAAGAGCGCCTTTGCCGCTCCTCCGGAAAGGGGCTCTTTGGAGGTCTTGTCGCGTACGAGCTCTACGCCGATCATCAGGCCTTTGCCTCTCACGTCTCCCACGAAGGGATACCGGGCTTCCATCTCCCGGAGCCGGTCGAGCAACCATGCACCCGTCTCGTTCGAGTTCTCGACCAGATTCTCATCCTGGATGGTCTCCAGCGTGACGAGGCATGCGGCGGCCGCAAGGGGATTGCCGCCGTAACTCGAAGAGCTCGCGCTCGGATTCGAGAAGGGCTTCGAGGTAACGATCTCATCGGTGGAGATCAATCCGCTGACGGGAAACCCTCCACCCATTCCCTTGCCCAGGGTCATGATGTCCGGAACGATTCCCTCGTGCTCCACGCAGAACATCCTTCCCGTTCTGCCGAAGCCGGTGATGATCTCATCCGCAATGAGCAGGGCGTCCACCTCGCGCGCCACCTCCTGAAGGGCCTTCAGGAATCCCGGCGGTGGCACCACGTTGCCCGCCGTGCCCTGGATGGGTTCGACCAGGATGGCCGCCACGGCGCCGGATGTGTTGTGTCGAATCACTTTCCGCAGGAACTCGACGCAGAGAAAGGAGCATTCCGGATGGCTCGCCTGATAGGGGCAGCGGTAGCAATTCGCGTACGGAACGGAATAGGTTCCGGGTGCGAGAGGCCCCCGCTGGTGTTTGAAGTCGTCTCCGATCAGGCCCAGCACGCCGCCCGTCTTTCCGTGAAAGCCTCCCCAGAATCCGATGAACTCGTACTTCTTCGTATACGCCTTGGCCAGGCGCAGGGCGGCTTCCACGGCCTCCGCGCCCCCGCTGTAGAGATGGGACCTTCGCAGGTCGCCCGGAGCCGCCTGGGCCAGCCCCTTGAGGAACTGGACGCGGGCCTCGGTGGTGAAACTTCCGAAGCTGACCTTTTCGATTTGGTCCTTGAGGGCGGCTACGTATCTCGGATGGCTGTGCCCCAGGCTCCCGACGGTGACGCTCGAGAATAAGTCCAGATACGTCCTGCCTTCCACGTCGATCAGGTGGACGCCCTTCCCGTGATCCATCACCAGGCGGGAATTGAGGGCGATGCTCTGGGCCCCGGGGGCCATGTAGAGCGCTTCTTCCTCGAAGAGGATTTCGGATCGGGGGTCCGGAGATTCTGGGGGACGCGAGGGCTTCCGGCTCGCGTGGGAACTCACGCTGATCTCCTCTGCAGCGCAGCCTGAGGTTCCCATTTCCGGCAGCCGTTCACCAGACAGCTGGCGATCTGCTCGGCCGCCTCCTCCCGGCAGATCGCGAAGCTCGGCCAGCTGTTGATGTCGATCAGATAGTGAGCGTTCTCGGTCACGACGATGTCTCCGCCGAAGACCTGCAGCCCCAGTTTCAGGGCGGCCATTTCAGCGGTTTCTCGGATTCGTTCAGGGGAGAAGGAGTACCCCTCTATTTCGTCAGGCTTGTGATAGAAATGTCGGAACCACCTCTGAGGCAACACCCCGTAAAACTTGATCAGGTCACCGTGCACATGCTCCTGGAGGACCGCCTGATCCACCCAGCGGGACCGCAGGGACTCGAGGGTTGTTTCCAGTGAACTCCGGTCAAAGATCAATTCCACGTCCCCGGGCTGCGTGCTGTGAACGTCTCCCCGCTTCACCCAGACACCCCTGCTCAAGTTGAACTGGCCGTTCACGCTCTCCGACGTTGGAATGAGAAGCGTCTTCGGAAACGGGAACTGTCCATGGTTCAGGAGTTTGAGCATGCGATGACGATAGCAGTTCTTCACTGCCGCCGGGCTGTTCACAACGGTGTACCCCTTCGACTCCCACGCCTCCAGGAGGCTCAGAGAGTCCATCCCTTCACACATGGCAAAGGCCGTCGCCGGTTGGGTGCTCGGGGAAATCTCATGGGGAAGCTTCAGCTCGACATCGTATCCCCTGCGGCGAACAGCTTCGGCAGTCAACCGGAGAATTGCGGCATCATCCTCGACACGATTGGGAGAGAATACCTCCTCCCGGAAAACACCTATCATGGGGTGATTACCTCATTCGTGGGTTTTGGCTTTTTGGCCCCCGCCACAGAAGGAACCGCAACGCGCTCCAGCCTCGAGGCGATGCGTGCGCATTTTCTCATCCATTGCACAAAATTCTTCACTCATTATAAAACTTTTGCTGATTTGTCAATAGAGTAAATCAAAATGGTTAAACAATATTCTATACCAGGGTGCCTACCTGACCCTCCTGCGGCATTTCTTCTGCAACCCGGATATCGTCCGGAATCCTAGGAAGAACTCAAGAAGAGGCAGGAGCGTCCGCCCGCCGATAGACATACAGGAGATACAGGGCAAAGATACAAGCCCCGGGGCCATTGAACCATGGCCAGATCCATATTTCCCCCGCCGCGGCAAGAATAATGATAAGATATATGAAGTCACGGCTTTTGAACTTGTCGGCTATAGCCGTTTTCCCTTCCAGATCTGCCTCAGGATGGTCCGTTCCTTCAACTCCTGCTACCAGGGAATGAAAAGAGTGAACCTTTGCATCGCTTTTCAATATTACTTCTTTGAATACCTGACCGGCCGCTCCTATGGTTCCCAAGACGGACAGGCTTCCCAACACGAGGTACACCATGCCCTTGCCCTGTAGATACAGCCCCAAGCCAATGCAGAAGAAGACAGCAACATGAACGAGGTTGTCACCCAGGAAATCGAGCCAAGAGCCAATCTTAGACTCCTGGAACCGCAGCCGGGCCAGTTCCCCATCGCAACCATCCACAATGCTGTGAAGAAGAAAGAGCAACGCTCCGGTAAGGTGCATAAGCCTGTGCTCGGCAAGGAAGAATAAGGCCCCCCCCAGCCCGATAAGGACCGAAACAATGCTGATGAAGTTCGGTGTTATTCGGGAATAAAGGAGACGTTTGGTGATGGCCTGCGAGATCCTTCTATTGAACTTCCGACAAAGCAAACTCTCGGAGGATTTGATGAGGTTCGCGAAAAGGGCTTGTTCCGCCGGCAAGCGATCGGTAGCTTTTTCGGCTGGAATCAGGGCCGATTCAGGGATGGTGACTCTTTCTGCCCGGTCTGGGACCTCATCCAGATGCCGAAGCAATTCTTCCGGAGGCGCCTTCTCCTTGATGGCCTTGACCAGGGCAGGGCAGTCCTTGCCCGGCACGAGGACAAGAGCGGGTGTCCCCGGTCCAGCTGCGGTCAAGGATCCCTCAGGGGGCTGGACCAGAACCGGCTTGGTCAGGGGTGAATCCTGCTGACAGAGGTCCGAGAGGAATTCTCGATCCACGATCCAACCCGCCCGCTGGAGGAGAAAATCTCCCTCAAGGATCTGGTCCAACCGGGCCATGGCCGCCGCGTCTTCTCCGGTTCCCGACGATGTCAGGCAGGAAAAGGACCGGAGCTTGGGATCCTCTTTAAGGTGATGCTCCAGATTGGGCCAGTCTCCTCGTGAAATCACGATGCCATCTTCTATGCCGGCCCACTCAAGGGAGTAGAGGATCCTCTGGATCAGGGTAAGTCCTCCCAGATGGACGAGAGGGTTTAGGGTATCCGTATGCAAAAGGTTGACGGGCCGCGGAGCCAGCAGGATAACGGCGTTGGTGATCATTACCTGTTTCTTCCGTCTCTGGTAACGTCTCAATGAATCCGGGCAGGGAGGTAACAGAACCTACCAACATCCCACAAACAAATCAGTATAAAACAAACGATGATTCTGTGCCATCAGGTACCGGCGATTTCATGAGTAGCTGCCAATCAATAACCGGACGGCTGGAGGGGACAACCGGATTGGCGTGGAGGCATGAGGTCAGGTTGATGGTTGTTCTTCCTGAAGAAGACCTCCCCCTCCACCAGGGAACGTAGGCGTGAATATCCTTGACAACCATCTCTCCCCCATGCTATTAACTTTAAATTATAAAATAAAAACAGGTAATTAGAAGCATATACAGATAGTAGTTTTATAGAAATAAAAACAAAAATCGGTTAACGATTGGCCCAGATTGATCTTTTCAGTCTGGGCTCATTTACATTGTGCGCCGGGCATGGCGCGCAACGCCGGGGACGGCGCTTTCAACCGGGGAGCGAAAGCGAACCGGGAAGTGACCGGAGGTGCAAGTCCTCTGGGGGCCTTGGTGGAGTGCTGGGGCAAGCCATATGCACCAGGCAATCCCGGTCAGCTTTGCTTCATTTTGCTTTGCTGAGCCTTCTTGAGGAGCATCGCAGACTCGCGCGTGTCTCGTGAACCGCCGTATCACGAACGGTACGTACGGTGGTGTGCTAGCCAGGGGCGGGTGACCGCCCCGGCTACCCGATAAGGGCCCCGATGACCAAGTCTCTCAAACTAAACCTCCTCACCTTCATTCTCGGCCTGGGTGTCTTTATCTGGCTCCTTTATAGCATCCAGGTCTCCACCATATGGTCCCTTATTGCCCAAGCCGGGTACTTGGTCTTTCTGATTATTCTAGGCTATGGGGTTGTCCAAATATTCTTTGTGTCAGCCTGGAAAGTATTACTCAAGAACGGCGGAAGAAGGATTCGGCTGTGGGACCTCGTTCGTATACACCTTGCAGGTTATGGCGTTAACTATATGTTGTTAAGTGGAAATGTAGCCGGCGAACCCCTCAAGGCCCACCTCCTGCGGGACAAACTCCCTATGGTAGAAGGTCTTGCCTCGGTAACCATCAACAAACTGTCCGAGGCAGCCAGCATGACCATCTTTCAAGCCATAGGGCTCGCGGTAGCCTTTGCCTGTCATCTGTTGACACCGGAGATGGCCTGGGGCAGTTTCCTCAGCTTTACTGTGCTTACCATCGCCATGGGGCTTTTCTTCTGGCGCCAAAAGAAGGGTCTATTTGGATGGTTCTTTAATGGATTGGGCAAGGCAGGGATCGATGGTCCCTACCTGAATAAGGTCCTTTATCAAGCAGAGCGGCTGGATACGGAAATAGCCGACTTCTACAAATCTGGCAGTCATCGTTTTGCCGCATCACTGTTCCTCAATTTTCTCGGATGTGTGGGAGGAGCGATAGAAGGCTACTTCTTTCTGAAACTGCTGGGCATAGATGCCACCCTACCGATGATCATTACCTTGGAGGCCATCTCGATCCTGGCAAACAACATATTCTTTTTTGTCCCTGCCCGGATGGGGGGGAGTGATGCTGCTAGGGTATTGGTTTTTGTTTCAATGGGATTGACCTCTGCCCAGGGTTTTTCATATGGGCTTCTCCGCAGGGCCCGAGAGATCTTTTATGTATTGCTCGGATTTGTATTCCTCTTTCAGATGAATCCCTTTCGGGAGAGAAGCTTAGAAACAATGGCAGACCAACCACCCGTGGGACCATCGACAAGACACTCTGCTCTGTAACCTGATGCTCGTGAAGTTCGAGACGGAGGCGGGCACGGTGCATTCCATGGCAAAGGGATAAGATCCCTTGTTGTTGAAGGGGTCATGACAGAATTAGGCTGCAGCCGGGTCCAGAGAGGGTCAATGTCCTGAAGGCCCGTAACACGGCCGCCGGTACCGGACAAGCCCCTCATCCGGGCAGGCAAGCATTGACACCGTCTACAGAGCCTGTAAAATCGCATCTTTTGATATGAACTTCGGCTACACGCCGTTTTGAACGTCATCTTTCATCTTCAGTGTTGAGAGACATGCGAGTCCATATTGTCCAACCCACGCATTTTGCCGTTCCTTACCAGTCGAAACTCTACAAGACACGAAATCGGGGCTTGGTTCCCTTCAGTCTGCCCTATTTGGCCGCCCTGGTGCCTGACGACATTGATATTCGCCTGACCGACGAACAGACCCAACCCCTGCGGCCGGATGTCCCTTGTGATTGTGTGTTCATAACGGTAAGCATCCTAAGCTCACTGCGCGCCTATGAAATAGGGGACTTGTATCGGGAAAAGGGAATTCCCGTGGTAATGGGGGGGTGTCACTGTACCTTTTATACGGATGAGGTGCAGGAGCATGCTGATGCTGTTGCCATCGGGGAAGGGGAGACCTTGGTTCCTGAAATCCTGGCAGATTTGTCGGCAGGCAACTTAAAAGGGCTCTACCGGGCGGATTCCCTTCACGACCTGAAGGGACTGCCCTACCCGCGCTACGATCTTCTCGATCCTCAAACATTGGGGTGGTTTCAGACTTATTCCGTTCAGACCTCCCGGGGATGTCCCTATCGGTGTGAATTCTGTGCTGAGAGGTATTATCTCGGCGAGAAGTACCGCATGCGGCCCACCGAGGAAGTCATAGAGGAGATCCGACGTACCGGGTGTCGCCGGATATTCTTTGCGGATAGTACCTTTGCCGGGAATCGGTCTCGGACCATGGAGTTGATGGAAAGGCTGATCCCCTTGAAGATCAGGTGGTCCACGCTGTGGAATGCCCACCGGATACTGGACCGCGAACTGATGCTGATGGCGAAGAGAAGCGGGGTGTTGCACCTTAACGTGGGTGTGGAGAGCATAAACGCCAACACCCTGGAAGGGATGAACAAGAAGACCACACCCGCCAATAGATTGGACGAAATCATCAAGAGGATGAGGGAGCTGGATATCAGTTTTTCCTTCAATCTCATTTTTGGATGGGATACGGATCGACTCGAGGATTTTCAGACCACCCTGGAATTCCTGCAAGACCGCAAGGTTCATGTGGCCTTCTTCAACGTCTTTTCGCCCCACAGGGGTACGACAATATATGACCGCTTCCTGGCTGAAGGGAGGTTGCGGAATCCGAAGAATTTGGGCAAGTGGCCGGGCACCATAGCCCAGATAAACCCCAAGCATTTCACCGCTGAGGAACTTGAGGAAAACATCCTGGAGATGTATCGAAGGTTCTACTCGTGGCCTTCGATTCTTCGTCGGCTCCCCTTTCCTAAGTCTCAAGCATCCCTGGCCAGTTGGTTTCTGAACTTGTCCCAGCGGAAGATGTTCCGTACAGACTCTTCCCGCGCCAACTTCGACGGCGTCTAGTGTCCTGTCCCCAATTACGCGCCGGCGTTGAAGTGGCCTGTCTGTGCACCCTTATTTCTGGGACAGAACACTAGAATCCAGTTGAAGAATCCCTCATTCAAAGGCCTGTTTCGAATTTTCCCCCAAGGGAAGGCCAAGGTGGGTAAGGGGGTGGAAGGCCTGTTCTATTCTAGAACAGAACAATCAGGCCGACTTCCATTCAAGGTCGGGGTGGGAATTCCATCTCTGTGCAGCGAGGATCAAATAAGAGGCAATCTCTTCGGCGGCTTCTTCCCGGCACATGGCAAAACTCGGCCAATTATTGATGTCGACCAGGTAATGGCCATCTTCAGCCACCACAATATCACCGCCATACACTTGAAGACCAAGCTTGGAGGCCGCCATTTCAGCGGTCTTTCGGATTTGATCGACGAAAAACGAATGGCCGGATGTCTGTCCCGGGGTATGATAAAAACACCTAAACCATCCTAGAGGCACTATGCCGTAAAACTTAATTAGGTCGCCGGAAATATGTTCTTGCAGGACCGCTCTTTTTACCCAACGAGACCGAAATGATTCAAAGACCTTCTCAAGGGAAGAACGGTCGAAGATCAACTGCACATCGTCTTCTTGGGTCTTGTGTACATCGCCTCTTTTTACCCAAACACCTCCTTCCATGTTGTCGAATTGTCCGTTGAGTTTTTCTGAGGTCTGGATAACCAGGGTCTTGGGAACGGGAACCCCTGTTTGTGAAAGCAGATGGACTGTGCGGTAGCGGTAGCAATTGTGAACGGCCCGGGGACTATTAATGATCGTATGGCCCATGGCTTCCCATTTCCCAAGGGTATTCAATATGCTGGGACCTCTACACATGGTGAAGGTCGTCCGCGGTGGTGTCTTGGGGGTAACTTCGTGGGGTTGCATAAGGTCTACTTGATATCCCTGTCGACGAACAGCCTCTGCTGTCAATTCAAGAATTGCGGCATCATCCTCGACACGATTGGGGGAGAAGACCTCCTCCCGGAAAATACCTATCATAGGGTGATTACCTCATTCGTGGGTTTTGGCTTCTTGGCCCCCGCCACAGAAGGATCCGCAACGCGCTCCAGCCTCGAGGCGATGCGTGCGCATTTTCTCATCCACTTTATAAAATTCTTCACTCATTATAAAACTTTTGCTGATTTGTCAATAGAGTAGATCAAAATGGTTAAACAATATTCTATACCAGGGTGCCTACCTGACCCTTCTGCAGCATTTCTTCTGCAACCCGGATATCGTCCGGGCAGTCGATGTCAAGGACCGTGGGGAAGGCCCGGGCCCGGACCTCGGCCCCCCCCTTGACGAGGTCCTCGAGGAAATGCCGGAGGGCCGAAAAGGGCCCTTCGCCCGCATGCCCGGCGAGGTCCTGCAGAATCAGGTAGAGGCCGGCCGTAACGCATTCCCGGGACCGAGCCCCCTCTCCGAGGGCCAGGACCTTGCCTTCCGGGCCCATGTCCACCCAGAGGGGCTTCTCGTCGTGGACGAAGTCCGTTACCGCCAGGGCGACCTGGCACCCCCTTGGATAGGATCGGACCTGCAGGAACGCCTCCAGCGCGTCTTCCGGGAAGATGGTGTCCACCGTGCTCAGCAGAAAAGGGGGCTCGCCGAGCCGCTCCATGAGGAAGAAGAAGCTCTCACACGAGCTCGTCGTCGTCTTTCGCCAGATGCTCACCCTGAAATCCCTGGGCAGGCGTCGGATGTAGTCCTCCACCGGGTCGGAAAAGGGCTCCTCGTTCAGGAGCACTTCCACCTCCTCGATCCCTGCCCGAACGAGCCTTTGGAGCACATGGCCGAGCAGGGGGGTTCCCTGAAGGGGGATCAGCGGCTTCGGTACCTTCCAGCCCGCCTTCGCGAACCGGGAGCCTGTGCCCGCAGCAAAGATCCCTGCCTTCATCGGGCCCCCCCCCCTCCGGTCGCGGCCTTTCGGTCCAGCAGCAACGGCTCCAGCCGATCCAGGGAGGAGATGACCGGATCCCCCGGACAGCATGGCCTCCATCGCTCTGTATCCTCCCCCGCCAGCCAGACGTGAGGCATGCCCAGCGCCTTGGCCCCCTCCATGTCCCGGCCGGGGTTGTCTCCGATGAAGACCGCCTGTTCCGGCCGGATGCTCATGCGATGCAGGGCTGCCCGGAAGATCCTCGGATCCGGTTTCACCACCCCCACATGAAAAGAATCGATCGTGCAGTCGAACAAATCCAGAATTCCGAGATCCGCACAAACCCTGTCCAGATTCCCGTAGAAGTTGGAAACGATCCCCAGTCTGTAGTGTTCCTTGAGCAGGACCAGCAGGCTCCTGTTACGCCTGGCGTGCCATCGCATGTGCTCGAGGAAATCCGCGATGATGGCACGGAGCGCCTCCACGCCGCTGTTCAAGTGGAGACCCTTCCAGACCCCTTCCGCCTGGACCTGGAGCGTTTCCGTCAAGCCCGCCCCCTCCAGCGCGCCGGTTTCCGTCAGAAGGTCGTCGGAAGCGTAGAAGGCCTGTCGGAAGGCTTCCCGGTCCACCCGGACCCCGTGCTTCTCGTAAAGGGCATAGAAGCGGTCCTGCCAGGTTACGCCGTCGGAGTCCAGCGTTCCACCGAAGTCGAACAGGCAGGCCTCCAGGTCTTCCGGGTTCCAGTCTGGAGAATTCACGTCTTCTTCCGTATTCTTGCGCTACCTGTTTCGGTTCCCTTACCGACGTTTACTGCCCTCAGGGGTATATGGTGCCTTCTCCGTCCGAAGGGGTTCAAAAAAGGCTTCTTTCTCTCCGAGTCGCTGGCTAGGCGATGGTGCGCTCCGCGGTCCCCACTCCCGCCGATGCATCGACCCGCAACGGCTCCCGCTCACGGAAGGGATTGAGCTGGATCAGGAACAGGAATCCGAGGGCTACGTAGAAGACCTCACGAGCCCGCCTCAGAAGCCCGAACGCGAATCCCATGGCGGACGACATGCCCATGGAGAGAAAGACCAGCACTTTGCCTCCGTCGCTGCCTCCCAGACGGGCAGGAACGAAGAAGAAAAGATTGTTCGCCAGGATCGAGATCGCCTCGATGGCGAAGACCATCGGCAGGGAAGCGTTCACCCCAAGGAGCTTCAAAAGGAAGTACGCCTCCACAGCGCCTCCGCACCATCCGAGAAAATTGAACGCCAGGGACAGGAAGAAGCGCGGCCCCCCCGCATCGTAGAACCCGGATATCTGGTCGTCCAGCCGCTGTGCCTTCGAGCCCATCCGCTCGAAAAAGGCCCGGGCGATACCGACCCTGCTCAGACCGACGAAGATCCAGCCGAACAGTCCTTTCTTCTGACGCCAGAAGAACAGGGCGATCCCTGTCGTCATGCACGCGAAGACCGCAAGGCTGCCCCACGCCATCTCAGGCGTCATCAGGTGGTACGCAAAGGCGAGGCCGATACCGAAAGCCTGGAAGACGACCATGCTCACCGTTTCGGAGAGCTTGTTGATCGTGACCGACGAAAGGCCTTTGACCATGGGAAGACGGTCTCGCAGCAGGTGCGCTTTGAGCGGCTCCCCTGCAAGGTTTCCGCTTACCACCACATAGTTGACAGCGTCCCCCGCGAGGTAGACTCGGAAGAGTTCCCACAATCCGACGGAGTCGGCCTCTGAATCGACCAGCACCCGCCAAGCCAGGACGAAGCTGAATTGTGCGAGCCCGTAACCCAGAACGACCACGACGATCCAGGGGCCGACCTGGGAGAGGTGTTCCATGACCGTTGTGGCCCGGATCCAGTAGAGGAGTCCGGCAAAGAGCAGAAGACCGAGAAGGAACGAGGTGACGTTCTTCCTGACAGTGTCGGGCATCATTTCCTCAGAATGGCAATCAGCCCAGGTTGACGCTTCAACCTGGGCTGTTCACTGTACTTCTCATTGCAGGATATCCTCTTATAATTACCATGAAAAGCCGAAGGGTGTCAAGCCATTTCGCTCGTTCTAAAAAGGAAGAAAGTATATATATATCAAGTGGTTAGTAGTCCTTTGACGCTGCGAAGCGGCCATTATATATTCCATCGAAGAGATTCTAGAACCAAAAAGGCCGCATGATTGTTTGTGGAGAAGAAACAGAGGTTATTGAATGATAACAAGAAGCCCCCGCCTCTGTCGATTTATCAACCCCTCCTTTTCTGTTAAGATGCTGCTCTCGCACAAGACCCGGACGGAGAGAAGAGACCTGCCCCGGGAACCGACGCGTGGAACGGAACGGCGAAGATGGCACCAACCCAGGAAGGTGGAGGGAGAGACGTGGAGCAGACCTTGTCGATCGTCAAGCCGGACGGAGTTCGAAAAGGGCTCACTGGAGAGGTCATACGAAGATTTGAGAATGCCGGGCTGCGCCTCGCGGCCCTGAGAAGGGTGGCCCTGACAAAGCGGGAGGCAGAGGCCTTCTACGAGGTCCACAAGGAGAAGGGTTTTTACCAGAGTCTCACGGATTTCATGTCTTCCGGGCCTGTGGTGGCGATGGTCCTCGAAGGCCAGGGGGCCATACAACGAACGCGCCAGATCATGGGCGCCACGAATCCGAAGGATGCAGATCCAGGTACGATCCGGGCCGATTTCGCCGAAGAGGTGGAGCAAAACATCGTCCATGGATCCGATAGCCCGGAGAACGCAGCCATCGAGATCGCCTTCTTCTTCAGTCGAAGGGAAATCCAATGATCCACGGGCACCGGAACCGTTCGGTTCCGGTGCCCGCAGGTAAAAGGGTCAAGGTAAAAGGGACAGATGGCTCCGGAGCTCTGCAATTTACGGGAACAACAATGGGAGGTGGACCCTTTCACCTTTCACCTTTCACCTTTCGCCTCGGGGACGGGGGGGCTCGCATGCTGAAACTGCTCCGGCAACTGCCGCCCTGGGCTTTGCTCCTCTTGTGTGCGCTGTACGTCTTGAGTCCGTTGGACCTCTTCCCCGATGTCCTCGGCCCGGCCGGGAGATTGGACGATCTCCTCGTGGCCCTCGGGACCCTTTACTACATCTACTCCGGGTCCAGGAAGGCCCCCGGGCAGGACAAGGACACGGGCGGTCGCGGCGGCCGGAGACCAGGGGGATCCGGAAGTGCTTCTTCCGGCCAGACCGCTTCCAGTGCCTCGGATCCCTATGATGTCCTCGGCGTTGACCGATCCGAGGGTTTCGAGGAAATCAGGAAGCAGTACAAGGAGAAACTGCTCCAGTACCATCCAGACCGAGTCGCCCACCTTGGCCGGGAGTTGCAGGAGGTGGCCGAGCAGAAAACCAAAGAGATCACCCAGGCCTTCCAGAGGATCGCAAGCGAGCGCGGGCGCGACGCCTGAATCCACTACGAGTTCTGCACGCAGTCTGTACCCCCCTCTCGCATGTACCCCCGCCGTAGAGGTTCCGAAACCGACCAATCGCCCCTTCCCTACATAAAGGAGGCCAGACGTCCCGTTCGTCTCCCCGCGGTGGCGATACAAGCCTAACAGGCCGAAGTTGAAAAGGATTCGAGCCGTGTACGAACGCTTCCCAGCGGCCGTTCCTATTGACTTTCCGAAGGGGGTTCCTTAGGATCGTATGTCTTCAGCGGGGGATTCTTTCTTTTGTCTTTCTAACCACATATCGGATGTGCGGTAAGGGATAACCCTGGGGAAGGAGAGCCATGGACACCGAGTCGGGAAGACAGGAACTTTTGAAGAGGCTGGAGACGGCCGAGCAGGCAGGCGGGGATGACAGAATCCAGAAGCAACACGAGGCGGGAAAGCTCACGGCGCGGGAGAGGATCGACCGTCTTCTCGACAGGGACTCCTTCGTTGAGATCGACAAATTCGTGACCCACCATTGCACCTACTTCGGGATGGAGAAGAAGAAGTTCCTCGGGGACGGCGTGGTCACAGGATACGGCACGATCGACGGCAGGCAGACCTTCGTCTACGCACAGGACTTCACGGTGCTCGGCGGGACCCTGGGGAGGGGGGTGGCGAACAAGATCTGTAAGGTCATGGAAATGGCGATGAAGAACGGGGCGCCCCTGATCGGTCTGAACGATTCGGGCGGCGCCCGGATTCAGGAGGCGGTCGAGAGCCTTGCAGGCTACTCGGACATCTTCCTGAGGAACGTTCAGGCGTCCGGTGTGGTCCCTCAGATATCCGCGATCATGGGACCCTGCGCCGGAGGCGCGGTGTATTCTCCCGCGCTGACCGATTTCATCTTCATGACCCGGAATGCGAGCTACATGTTCATCACCGGGCCCGAGGTGGTCAAGGCCGTCACGCGGGAGACGGTTACCAAGGAGGACCTGGGCGGAGCCATGACCCACAACGTGAAGAGCGGCGTCGCCCATTTCGCTCCGGAGGACGATGCGGAATGCATCGACCAGATCCGGGAGCTCTTCGGGTATCTTCCCCTGAACAACGCCGAGGACCCCCCCAGGGTCGAGCCTACGGACCCGCCGGACCGGATGGAGCCCGTCCTGAAGGAGATCGTCCCCCCGGACCCGAACACGCCTTACGACATGAAGGCAGTGATCCGGGCCGTGGTGGACCACGGGAGGCTCTTCGAGATCCATGAGCACTTCGCTCCGAACATCGTGGTGGGCTTCGCGCGCATGAACGGCCGGGTCGTGGGGATCGTGGCCAATCAGCCGAAGCACCTGGCCGGTTCTCTGGACATCGATGCGTCCGTCAAGGGCGCGCGGTTCATCCGGTTTTGCGATGCCTTCAACGTCCCGATCCTCACCTTCGAGGATGTGCCCGGATTCCTGCCGGGGACCGTCCAGGAATACGGCGGTATCATCAAGCACGGCGCCATGCTGATCTACGCCTACTGCGAGGTCACGACCCCGAAGATCACGGTGATCACGCGGAAGGCGTATGGGGGGGCATACTGCGTCATGTCGAGCAAGCACATCCGCGGCGACATGAACTACGCCTATCCCGGTGCCGAAATCGCGGTCATGGGAGCGGATGGGGCCGTGAACATCGTTTTCCGCAAGGAAATGAAAGAGGCTGAGGACAAGGAGGGGAGGAAGAAGGAACTCGTGGAGGAATACCGGAAGAACTTCGCGAACCCTTACCAGGCGGCCGAGCTCGGATACGTGGACGAGGTGATCCTGCCGGAAATGACCCGGCCCCGGGTCATCCAGGCCCTGGAAATGCTGGCCAACAAGAGGGATGTGAACCCGCCGAAGAAGCACGGAAACATTCCCCTCTGAGCCTTCGGGGCGCAACGACCGGATCGAAAACGCCCGAACGTCTTGAAGAGGAAAGAGAGCCATGGACACGAAGAAGCTGGAGGACCAT
>CAYZMM010000008.1:0-107230 GCA_964479535.1 uncultured Thermodesulfobacteriota bacterium | reverse complement strand
AACAGAAGAAGCAGTGGGAGACGTCCTCTCTGGAGAAGATGCTGAGCAAGGCGAAGGAGAGAAAGGATTCCTTCAAGACCCTTTCCGGTATCGAGCTCGAGCGTTTGTACACGCCCCTGGACGTGGAGGGTCTGGACTACACGGAAGAGCTCGGATTTCCCGGAGACTACCCCTTCACGCGAGGCATACAGCCGACCATGTACAGGGGAAGGTTCTGGACCATGCGTCAGTACGCGGGGTTCGGTTCTGCCGAGGATACGAACAAGCGATACAAGTATCTGCTGGAGCAGGGTCAGACCGGTTTGAGCGTGGCCTTCGACCTGCCCACCCAGATGGGCTACGACAGTACCCACGCTCTGGCCGCGGCCGAGGTGGGCAAGGTGGGTGTCGCCATCGACTCCCTGGAGGACGTGGAGACCCTCTTCGACGGGATCCCGCTGGACAAGGTCTCCACCTCCATGACCATCAACTCCACGGCGGCCATCCTTCTGGCCATGTACATGACCGTCGCCGAGAAGCAGGGAGTCGACACGTCCGGTATCCAGGGAACGATCCAGAACGACGTACTCAAGGAGTACATCGCCCGGGGAACCTACATCTATCCCCCGGAAGCATCGATGCGGATCATCACCGACATCTTCGCCTTCTGTAATAAGCAGCTGCCCAAGTGGAACATGATCAGCATCAGCGGATACCACATGAGAGAGGCGGGTTCCACAGCCGTCCAGGAAGTGGCCTTCACCCTCGCGGATGGGATCGCCTACGTGCAGGCCGCCATCGATGCGGGCCTGGATGTGGACAAGTTCGCTGCGCGCCTCTCCTTCTTCTTCAACGTACACAACCACTTCCTCGAGGAGGTCGCCAAGTTCCGTGCTGCGCGGAGGCTCTGGGCGCGTATCATGAAGGAGCGATTCGGTGCGAAGAA
Source organism: uncultured Thermodesulfobacteriota bacterium (assembly GCA_964479535.1). Taxonomy (GTDB): domain Bacteria; phylum Desulfobacterota; class DSWW01; order DSWW01; family DSWW01; genus S015-6. Next base: position 106,305 of record CAYZMM010000008.1, on the reverse strand, counting down.
CCCTCGCTCCATGATGCTCAGGTTCCACACACAGACCGCCGGATGCTCTTTGACGGCTCAGCAGCCGGAGAACAACATCATACGGGTTACCGTGCAGGCCCTGGCAGCCGTCCTGGGAGGCACCCAATCCCTGCACACCAATTCCATGGACGAAGCCCTGGCCCTGCCGAGCGACAAGGCGGTACGCGTCGCGTTGCGCACCCAGCAGGTCATTGCCCACGAGAGCGGCGTGGCAGGCTCGATCGATCCCCTTGGAGGGTCGTACCTCATCGAGGCCCTCACCGACGCCATCGAGGAGAAGGCACAGGCCTACATCGATGAGGTCGACAACATGGGGGGAATGGTTCGGGCCATCGAGGAAGGATACCCGCAGCGCGAGATCCACAACAGCGCCTACGACTATCAGCTCGACGTGGAAAAGGAAGAGGAGATCGTGGTCGGGGTGAACCGATTCCAGATGGAAGAAGAGCCACCTGAGAACCTGCTGCGGGTCGATCCTGAAGTGGGCAAGAAGCAGAGGGCGCGGATCGAGGCCCTCAAGCAGAAGAGGGACAACGATGCCGTGAAGGCCGCCCTGGGGGAGTTGGAGAAAGCGGCGAAGGGCGAAGAGAACGTCATGCCCCCGATCCTGGAAGCGGTGCGCAATTACGCAACTCTGGGGGAGATCTCCGATTGCCTGAGAGGGGTGTTCGGGGAGTATTCGGCAAAGACCGACGTTTAGCCCCGCCCCTCCGGGAGGTCAAAGGTAAAAGGGGAAAGGGGAGGATCAGGTACTCCGCAGTCCCTTTGACCTTTGACCTTTCACCTTTCACCTTCGGTTTCGTCTCGAGGCGGCTGCTATCCCGCAGGCGCCTCCTCCGATTCATCTTCCTTCTCTTCTTCTTCGAATTCCTCGGCGGGCCTTCTTCCGGTGAGTCTCACGATCTGGATGCTCAGCTCGAAGAGGATCATCAGGGGGCCTGCAAGCATCATCTGGCTGACCACGTCCGGCGGCGTCAGCAGGGCGGCCCCGAGGAACACCAGGACCACGGCCATTCTTCGCTGCCGGGCCAGGCCCTTGTAGCTCACAAGACCGATTCTCCCGAGGAAGAAGAAGAAGATCGGCATCTCGAAAACCAGGCCGAAGGCGACCAGCAAGCGCGTGGCAAAGGACAGATACTGTCGAATGGTGGGCATGGCCTGGATCGCGTCTCCGGAGAAGCTCATGAAGAACCGGAAGACGAAAGGGAAGACGATGTAGTAGCAGAAGGAGGCGCCCCCCAGAAAGAAGACCATGGACAGGAGGACAAAGGGAATCATATATCGCTTTTCCCGCTCGTAGAGGCCGGGCGCGACGAACCGCCAGAGCTGGTACAGGATCACCGGCATGGCGAGGACGAGGCCGCCGAAGAGGCTGATCTTGAGATAGGTGAGAAAGGCTTCCGGTATACTGATGTACTGGAGCGTACTTGCCTCCGGGAGGTTCGCCTCCAGGGGCTTGGACAGGAAGAAGAAGAGCCTCTCCTTGAAACCGTAGGAAATCCCGAATCCGATGCCCAGGGCAATGAAGGAGACGATCAACCGCCTTCGCAGTTCCTCCAGGTGGGCGGTGAGGGGCATCTTCTGGTCGGTCATCTACCCGCCAATCCCGTTCTTCTTTTCCGGAGGCTCCGTTTCGGTGGGGGCGGGCTCTGTTCCGTCCGAGTCGTCGTCCGACCCGGGTTCTTCCTCCCCCTCATCTGAAAGCGGATTGGGCCTTCTTTGCACAGACGAGTAGGGGAGGGTGTCGGTCGTTCCTCCTCTATCCAGGGGATCTTCATCCAGAAGGATGCTCCTGCGCAGATCCTCTGAGGCGCGACGGAGTTGCGCGAGGCCGCGGCCAAGGCTTCGGGCCACCTCGGGCAGCTTCTTGGGCCCCAGCACGATCAACGCGACGGCCAGGATGATGAGCAGTTCGGCAAGACCTATATCGAGCATGAAATCGGCAGGCTGGAGGTTTCTTCTTCAGGCCAAGATAGAAGGTCGATTTGGGGATGTCAAGGACCGCGGGTCCGCTCGAAACACTCGGGCTATCCCTCACCCCAGTACATCTCGGCGACCTCTCGACGGTAGTGCCTTTCGATGATCTGTCTGCGCAGACGGTTGGTCGGCGTCAATTCCCCTGCCTCCTGGGTGAAGGGATCCGGCAGCAGGGTGAACCGCTTCACGGTTTCAAAGCGTGACAGGTCCTTGTTCACCCCTTCCACGATGTCGTTGAAAAGGGCCCTTATCTTCGGATGTTCGAGGAGTTCCGATCGGTTCATGAACAGAATCCTCTTCTTGACAGCCAGGGCCTCCACTTTGCTGAATGCGGGAACAAGGAGGGCGGTCAGGTACCTTCTCCCGTCACCGATGACCATGGCCTGCTTCACATAAGGGCTCTGCCGCAGCCTGGCCTCGATCGGCTGGGGGGGGATGTTCTTTCCCGCTGCCGTGATCAGAAGCTCCTTCTTTCTGCCCGTGATCGAGAGAAAACCGTCCTCGTCGAGGTGTCCGATGTCCCCCGTGGCAAACCAGCCGTCCGGATCGGTCGCGTTCTCCGTGTGCCGGCCCGGTCGGTGATAGCCTTCCGTGACCATCTCTCCCCGCACGAGGATCTCGCCGTCTTCGGCGAACCCCAACTCGCTTCCGGCCAGGGGTACCCCGACCGTGCCAGGCTTGTGGTGGGCCGGGTAGTTCGCCGTAACCGCCCCGGTGAGTTCCGTCATGCCGTAAACGTTGTAGAGAGGCATTTGAATCACGCTGAAGAAGGCCTCCAGCTCCCGGGACAGAGGTGCGCCGGCGCAGAAGCAGCAGCGCAATCTGCCCCCCATCCGGTCCCTGATCTTCTGGACCATCCTCTTCTTGATCCATCGCACGGGAGGCCCGAGCCCCGGTGGGACGCTCAGCCCCTCGTCTCCACGCAGGTATTCGGTCTCCATCCATCGGAAGATCCGCTGGTACGCCTCTCTCAGGGGAGGGGCACTGTAGAGGAGGTTCTCCATGATCAGATCCCGGATCTTCTCGTACGTTCGAGGCACACCGACCAGGAGATGGGGCCGGAACTCCCGCAACTTCTCCGGGACCGCATTCATGTCGGGGCAATAGGCGAGGGTGGCTCCTTCGAGCAGAACGACCGTGTCCACGACCCTCTGCAGGATATGGGAGAGGGGAAGGAAGGAGACGAGGAGGTCTTCCGGCTGAATGAGGAGCATGCCGCCCACCGCCTCTCTTTCTGCAAGGAAGTTTCGGTGAGTGAGCAGGACCCCCTTTGGCCACTGACTCGTTGTTCCGCTCGTGTATACGACCGTGGCAGGGTCCTGGGATGCGAGCTTCGACGCCAGGATCTCCAGGGGTCTGCGGTCCTGCTGCCCCAGCTCTTCCAACTGGCGGAGGGTGCGATCCGGATCGCCGCATCCTCTCGGCAGGTCCTCCTCGAGAAAGATGAGTCCCTCCAGGTGCGAAAGCTTCTCCCGGATGGCAGTGACGTGCTGGAGGTGCGGGCCCGCGGACAGGAAGATCCATCGTGCCCTCGAGTGCTTCAGTTGATATCCGAGCTGCTGGAGGGATAGGTTCGTGTAGATCGGTACCGTGATCCCCCCTGCGGCCATGATCGAGAAATCGGCCATCGTCCATTCCGGGCGATTCTCGCTGACCAGGGCGATGCTGTCGCCCTTTCGGAGTCCGAGCGTCAGAAGACCGGAAGCGATTCCCTCGATTCGGTTCAGCAGGTCGCCGTACGAGGTGGAGGCGCTCGGCCCGCTGCGGGATCGAAGGAGAGCCGTTCGTTTCGGATATTTCTTTGCCCCCTCCAGGAGGCGGATCAGGATGTTGTCGTTACGGGTGCGGTCGGTTGGTTTTTTGCCTTTCCCCGGGTATCCTTTTGAGGAGGGCGTAGGGTTGCGAGGGGGCTTCATATGCATGGACCACGCGGAAGGAAATCTAGAATGGCAAACGATTTTCGCCACTTACAAACACCACCATTTTATGGGCCACACGGGTCGATGTCAATTCAAGCTTCCGGGATTCAGGAGAAGAAATGAACCGGGCCGACACGCTGCGTGAGATCGAGGAGGTGGTTCGGAACCCGTTGAAGTCGATCGCTCGCTGGAAGGAGCGCTCGGGCGGCAAGGTCATGGGCTGTCTCTGCTGCATGCCCCCCTTTGTTCCCGAGGAACTGATCCATGCAGCGGGCATGCTCCCCGTGGGTTTGTGGGGTGCGGAGATCCCGGTCCGGCTGGCCGATGCAAAGCTGCAGAGCTTCGCATGCTCGATCGCCCGTACCTCCCTCGAAATGGGTCTGAACGAGGCCCTGTCCGTGTGTGACGGCTTCCTGTTCCCTTCGACGTGCGACGCTTTTCAGAACCTGTCCGAGGTCTGGGGGACGAGCACGGGAACACCTTGCTTCGAGGTGACCTTCCCGAAACGGCCCTGCGGGGAACCGGCCCGACGTTATCTCGAAAAGGAGTTCGAACTCTTTCAGGCCGAAATGGAAGGCTTTTCCGGGGAACCTACGTCGGAACGGAGGCTGCGCGAGAGCATTCAGGTTTACAACGAGAACAGAAGACTCATGCGAGCCTTGGACCGGATGCGGGCGCGCACGCCTCGCTTCCTTTCCTCCCGACAGATGAACGAGATCGTGCTGGCGTGCTCTTTCCTGCCCAGGGAAGAGCACTCACCGCTCGTCCGCTCCCTGCTCGATGCACCTCCAGAAGCTGAGTTGGAGCAGGGCGACTCCGGGGCCGATCCGAAGGGGCCGGTTCGGATCTTCCTTACCGGTGTCATGGCCAGGCCTTCGGTCATTGCGAACACCCTGGATGAGCTTGAGGTCTGGGTCGTGGGGGATGATCTCGGCCTGGGGTCCCTCTACTACGCGACCGAGATCCCGGAGGGAGGGGAAGCCCATGCCGATCTTGCGGCGGGATATCTTCGTTATCCTCCCTGCTCCACCCTCCATCCTTCGTCGCCGGCCCGGGCCGGTACGCTGATCGACCGGGTCCGGGACAGGCGGGCGGAAGGGGTCTTGATCTTGATCACGAAATTCTGCGAACCGGAACTGTTCGACCATCCTCTGCTGAAGGAAGATCTCGACGAAGCGGGAATCCCTTCTGCCCTTGTAGAGACGGAACTGGGAATGACGGCCCCGGGCGGCTTGCGAACCCGGATAGAGGCCTTCATCGAGACGCTCAAGGAACGGAGGAAGAGCCGGGCAGCTCGAAGGGAGTGACGGAGTCTGACAAGACCGAGACGGAACAGGGATCGCACACAGAGGAAGACATCATGGAAGGAAAAGCCCAGGGAGACGGAAGGCTCAGGTCTTTCGCGAAGATGCGGGAGCTGATGACGGAATACTACCTTTCCGCCAAGGAGGCGGGGAGCCGGAACCAGCAGGTTGCGTGGGTGACGAGCGGTGCGCCTGTGGAATTCCTGCACGCCATGGACGTGATCCCGATCTACCCGGAGAACCATGCGGCCATGTGCGGCGCTTCCAGGATGGGCGTGGAACTGCAACAGGCCGCTGAGGACATGGGATACTCGATGGATCTCTGCTCCTATGCACGCACCGATATCGGCTCGATCATGACCGGCAAGAGCCCGGTTCTGGGTCTTCCGAAGCCGGACTTCATGGTTGCCTGCAACAACATCTGCACCACGGTGGTCAAGTGGTACGAGGTGGTCGGCAGGATGCACCAGGCGCCGGTTTTCATGATCGACATGCCTTTTCTGCACAAGGGTCTCGAAGATCACGTCGTGGACTACGTGGCGGACCAGATGAAGGCGTATGTCCGTTTCCTCGAGGAGCGGACCGGCAGGGCCTTTGACCGGGAGCGCTTCTTCGAGGTATCGCTCAAGAGCGTGGCGACCACACGTCTCTGGAAGGAGATCCTTGAGACGTGCGCATCCGTGCCCGCGCCGATGAGCAGCTTCGATGCCTTCGTTCACATCGCCCCCATCGTGACCCTTCGGGGGACCCGGAAGTGTGTGGAATACTACAGAGCCCTCAAGGAGGAGCTGGAGGAGCGTGTGGCGTCGGGGGTCGGAGTCGTTCCGGGAGAGCGTCACCGGCTGTTGTGGGACAATCTGCCGATCTGGTTCAACCTGAGAGGCCTCAGCGAGCGCCTGGCCGAGTGGAAGGCCTGCCTGGTGGCGGCAACGTACGCCGATTCGTGGTGTGCCAGGATCGCGTCACTGGATCGTTCGATGACCACGGAGACGATCTTCAGGGAGCTGGCAAAAGTCTATCTCGTCCCGTACATCAACAACAACTTCGAGCACCGGGTTGAGCTGCTCAGGGACATGGTCCAGAGATACCGGGCAAACGGGTTCCTGATGCATTCCGACCGGAGCTGTAAACCCTACTCACTCGGCCAGTACGTCATCCGGGACGAAGTCACCCGGCAGACCGGCGTGCCGGGTCTCGTGATCGAGGCGGACATGAACGACTCCCGCCAATGGGCCGAGGCCCCGACCATGAACCGAATTCAGGCCTACTTGGAAACCCTTTCTTAGACGGACCCGACAGATCACGTTCGTCGTGTTCCCTGGGAATCGCGGGGGCGGGTCCTGTCACGGGTCCCCTCTCCGATTTGCTTGGGCTCCGTCTCCCTCTCCCCCTACAAAGTCGCCCGGCGCAAATCTCCGAGGGGACCCGTGACAGGACCCGGCACGCTGAGCCCAGTGGAATACACCGAGATGCTCCTCCACACGATCGCCAGAATCGGGTTGCCCGGATCCCTGATCAGAAGCCGGTGGACGTGGCGACGGTGAAGACGGAATCCTCGATGGGGTCTGCGCCCGAGCCCAGGGGGAGCCCCCAGGTGAGCTGGAGCACATTGGTGCCGGCCACCGCGGGGAGGGCGATTCGGAGTCCTGCGCCTACTGCGTGCCGGAGGTCGGCAAGGTCGATCGATTGTCCCGGGTCCCAGACGAAGCCGGTGTCGTAGAAGAGAAGGAGCCCCATGGCGACGAGGCGGAAGAGTTTCTCGGCAAGGAAGACGCGGTCCTCTATGCTCAACAGCAGCCGCTTGTCCCCGGTGAAGGCATCCCTGCTGTATCCCCGGAGCCCGTTCGGGTAGCCGAGGCCGAGCAGGCGGTCTGCATCCAGATTCGTGCCGTAGCTGAAGGAGCCCAGCCAGTGAAGGGTATGGAGAAAGGGGCCCCCGTCGAGGAAGGTGTCCCGGAGGTAATGATGGTACCCGACCGAGAACACACCGTTCCGGACCCGCTCTCCGTCCCAGACGCCTTCGGCCGAGCCATCGAGGAACAGAAAGTGGCCCTCCCGGAAAGCATGCCCCTGCACGTCCGAGGCCGAGAAGATCCATTCGTCCGCGTCGGCGCCGAGCAGATCGGCTGAGAAGGCGACCGAGAGGTTCAGGTCGTTCGCCAGATTGAAATCTTCGGGGCGGCCGAATTGCGAGATCCGCTCCTCTACGATGTATCGGACCCCGAGCCTCTGGTAGGCGATCCCTACGGAGCTGGTCGTATCCTCCGGGGGAGGCTCGATCTCGTCGCCTTCCGCCGTAAGGATCCGAACGTCCCGGATCCTCTTCTCCGCATACGCGTAGAAAGGTCCGATCCGGTGGACCACGGGCGGACCGCGTCGCAGGGCGTACCGGAAGCCGATTCCCGCATCCAGGTCCTGCTGTTCGAAGAGGGAAGCGATCTCGCCGTCCCGGATCAGTCGCCTCTCCCTTCTGAAATGCCGGCCGAAGAGGCTTGCCGACCAGGCCGTCTCCAGTGAATAGAAGGGCCGGTCTGCGACCCCCTGAAGGAACTCGCCCGTCTCCAGGTCCTGGAAGGTAGAGGAGAATCGGTACCGGGAACCCGAAATGTTCGGGTCCACATACCGCAGGCCCCACGCATCCTCGATCACGGTGTTCCTCGCTTCCGCCCCTTTTCGACCCCACACCGACAGTCGTTTGCCCCTGCCGAGCAGGTTCTGTTCCGTGAGGCCCAGGGTCACCGCCTGCGCCGTGTCCACGCCCTGGACCTGGAAGATCGGAATGAGCGACCAGTTCTCCCGCAGGTGCACATCGACCCGGGCCTTGCCCGGCTCCATCAGGGAGCACTCGATCCGTTGATCCCGGCCGTAGTCGAGGTCCCTCAGGTTTCGGAGCGTCTCGCGCAGGACTTCCGGATCCAGGCGGTCGCCTTCGTCGAAGAGAAGCTCTCTTCGGATGACCCGTTTCCGGGTCCTTATGTGGAGCCTGTTCAGGGTCTGCCAGGGAAACAGGGAGGGCAGATCATCCTCCGGTCGGAAGATGTCCTCGTGGAAGATCCGGATCTCGCCGATCTCGGCTTCCGGGTGGTCCTCCAGAATGTCATCGCACGACGCACATTCCCGCTCCTCTGCCGAACCTTTGGTAATCGCAGCACAGAGAAGCGCCAGGATGAGCGACAGGCACGCAAGAGCCCTGGGCAAATCGTTCATGACCAACCGTGAGAAAGCGCATTTGAGTCGGGTGGGAGGGTGCTACGAGTCAGTCGATGGCATCGAAGCGCTATGTTCCGCAGGTGGGCCACCCACGCACCACAGCTTCCTCGCTATGAATTGCATCTTCTCCAATTCGGCTCACTAACCCCGGTCCATTTCCGACTGTATGAGCTCGATCGCCTCTTCGCTCCGCTCGTGTTCCTCCAGCATGGCCAGGAGCTTCTCGAGGATTCTCTCCCGCTCATTGATGTCGTCGGGCGCGAGGTCCAGGGCCTTACGGAAGAGTCTCTCGGCGTGACCAACCTCCTCCAGCTTCCAGAATGCCTCCGCCGACTTCGCTACCACCCGCGGGTCTTCCGGAAAAGCGGTCAGGTTCGCCCGAATCTGCTGGACCGTCTTCTCCCGCTTGCCCATCTGTGCCAGCAGCAGGGCCCTTTCACACATAAAATAGGTCTCGTCCGAGTAAGGAGCGAAGGTGTGGCACAGCTCGAATGCCTCTTCGATCATGTTCCTTCGTGCAAGATCTGCAGGAAGAGACAGCAACCAGTCGACGAGGAGGAAATCCGTGGCCTCCTCCAGGAGGTACCAGGCTTCCCGTCCGCCAGCGTCCAGCTGCTTACGAATGCTTGCGGCCAGGTCGAGAGCCGTCTGCAGATCTTTCGGGCCGCGCGGTTTGGACCGGGTCGAAAGCCACGTGGCCAGCGCGGTCTTCAGTTTTTGAACCAGAGACTTCATGGGAGGGTTCAGCCTGTCGATCAGGGGGGGCTTAGGCGGCGACAGTTCCCCCTCCCCCTCCAGGACCAGCGGGTAGGAGAGCTTCGCGTCCGATTCACGCTCTTCCTTCCATTCCACGATGAAACGTTGCTCCCGCTGGAAGTTACAGACACAAAGAATGGCCCGTCCTCTCTCGAGGGGAAGCTTGCCAAGCTCTGCTTTGTTCGCCTTCCGCGAGGAGCCTGCCGAGGGGCCCCCGTATTCCGTCTCCGTATCCCACTCCTTGCCGCTCAGGTAAAAGGCGTAGAGATGCTTGCCCTTCATCTCGAAGCCCTTCTGGAGGATCGAATGCAGATGGTGCAGGGTGTGCTTCTTGGTGAGCTCCACGGTCCGCCAGACCCGGGGCTTCCCTTCCGGGCTGATCTTGAAAACGAGGGTTTTCTCCGGGTCTTTCTTCTTTCGCGCCATCAACGGGGCCCTTTCTGCTCCGCCGATTCCCGAAACGGGCCGTGTCGTGGAATCGTATGTTGAGACGTCGCTAGGGTGTCATGCCTTTCAAGTACTTGAAGAACTCGCTGTCCGTGCCGATGAGAAGATCGACTTCGCCCTCCGGGAGTCTCTTGTAGAGATCCAGCGTCTTCACCAGGGAGTAGAAGTCCGGGTCCTTGCCGTAGGCCGAGGCATAGATGCGGGCGGCCTCGGCATCGGCTCTTCCCTTGATTTCCTCGCTTCTGCGGTACGCCTCCGCCTGGATGGTCTTCAACTCCTTCTCCATCCTTCCCTCGATCTTCTGCCTTTCCCCCTGTCCTTCGGATCGGAACTTCTCGGCAATCTGCTTCCTCTCCGCGATCATCCTCTCGAAGACCCTTTCCTGCACGTCCTTGATGTAGTTGATCCTCTTGACCTGAACGTCCACCACTTGGATGCCGATTTCGTCCACCTTGGGTTCGGACCGTTGGAGGACCATTTGCATCAGCTGTCCACGGCCCACCTCCACCTGCGTGTCGATGGGCTCCTCGCGGCCCTTGATCGGACTCGTCAGGACCTCCATCTCGCGGTTCGAGTTCCGGACCAGCTCGATCAGGGAGTGGGACTGGACCATGTTGCGGGTCGCCGCATTCAGGATGCTGTCCAATTGGCCCTGTGCGGCGATTTCGTTGTTCACCTTCTCGAAGAACCGGCGGGCGTTGTCGATCCTCCACCGTGCAAAGATGTCCACCCAGATGAAGGTCTTGTCGAGGGTCGGGATCTGGCTCGGGTCGCCGTCCCACTCCAGAATATTCTTCGGGAAGACGTTCGCCTTCCGCCAGGGCCACTTGAAGTGGAGCCCGGCTTCGGTGACCGTCTCGCCCATGGGCGCTCCGAACTGGGTGATGACCACTTGTTCGGTTTCATCGAGGGTGTAGTAGACCCGACCGGCCACGACGACGAGGAAAAGGATCAGGATAGCTAACGGGAGTGAGAGTCTCATGGTCTGTCCCCCTTTTCGCCGAGGTTCAAGAGCGGAAGAAACCCCTGCTGGTCCGAGTCGATGACGTACTTCCTGCCCAGGCGGGGCAGGGTTTCCTCCACCGCCTCGAGATAGAGCCGCTGCCGGGTGATCTCCTGCGCCTTCGCATATTCATCGTACAGGGCGAGAAAGCGGGCCACGTCCCCCTCTGCACGCTTGACCCGGTTCACCGCGAAGCCCTCGGCCTCTTGAATCATCTTCTCCGCCTTGCCCCGCGCCTCGGGAATGACCTTGTTGTAGGCGCCCTGGGCCTGGTAGATGAGCTTCTCCTTCTCCTGGATCGCGGCGTTCACCTCGTTGAAGGAGGGTTGAACCGGCTCGGGGACGTTCGTCTTGCCGAGTTCGATGGTCGTCAGAAAGAGGCCGCTCTCCGCCCCGTCCAGGGCCTCCTGGAGCTTCTCCTGGGCCAGGTCGGCGATCATCTCCCGTCTGTTCAGCACCTCATCCAGGCTGTGGTTCCCCACGATGGTCCGCATGGTCGCCTCCGAAAGGCTCCGCAGGGTCTCCCGCACGTTCCGCACTTTGAAGAGGAACTTGTAAGGGTCTCCGATGCGGTAACGGACGACCCACGGAACCAGCACACAGTTCAGGTCTCCGGTGAGCATGAGGGACTCGCGTTCGTACTGGCGCTCTGGAGCGTACTCGGTGCGAATGCCGGCCCGGAGGGTCCGCAGCCCGAACTCCTCCTGGTAGATGCGCTGCACGGCCACCTTGGACACCTTTTCGATCCCGGAGGGCAGCTTCCACTGCAGCCCCGGCCCCTCGGTGCGGCTGTATTTGCCGAATCGCTGCACCACCCCCAACTGGTCCTGGTTGACCTGGTAGATGCCGGTGGCCAGCCAAAGGAGAATTGCCAGAACCACGAGAAGGCCGATCACTGGAAAACGGTTGCCGCCGAAGAAATTGCGAAATTTCTCCTGCACCTTCTCCAGCAGTTCGTCGATCTCCGGAGGGCGCTGCTCCTTCCCCCAGGGTCCCTGTCTGTTATCCCAGCTCATGCTTTTCCTCCTTGAATGCGAGCACGGAACACCCGTTTTCTTCCAGCCCCTGGCGCCACCGTCCGGTTCGCCGCAAGTCGAGCTTCAGGCAGAAGATCAGGTTCAGAACTTAGCATGCCTGCCCATCCGGTGCAATGGGAAACGGTGGGGCGGCGGGCCGGATTCAGTCTCGCGATCCCTCCTTCCGACGGCCCGTCGGATGCAGGAAGAACACAGCGTAAACCGATGCGGCCAGGAGGAAGCCCGAGCAGATGTGGAATACGCTGTCGATGCCGTGGCTCTTGTAAATCATGCCGGACACCAGAGGCCCTGCGGCGAAACCGGCCCCCGTGGCCGACTGCAGAAAGGAGAGTACCGTGCCCATGCCTCTTCCCCTTGCAAGGCTGACCGCGAGGGCCTGGGCGGCCGGGAAGGCGAGGGCGGTTCCTACGCCGAGGAGAACATTCACGAGGAGGAGGCCCCAAAACCCTCTTGCCGAGGGCAGCACGGCAAACATGAGCCCGGACAGGATCGTTCCGGTGAGAAGGATGTGCTTCCGGTCCGCCCGGTCCGCAAGGATCCCGAAGGGCAGGAGCAGGAGGGCCGCAAGGGAAAGGTTGGTGGTGAGGACCGCGCCAAGGGAGGTGGCCGACATGCCGAGCTTTTCCTGGGCAAGGAGGGGGACGAAGGAAATGATGGAGCCACGGCCGATGCTGCTCACAAAGGTGAAGATGAGCAGGGTGACGACTACGTGGGATCTGAGGACTTCGAAAGAGCTGAATGCCTGCTTTCCCTTCCCGGTTCCGCCGTTTCCGGTCGGCAGGTTCGGCACGAACAGCAGAATCAGGAACAGGGCGAGAAGGGCGAGAAAGCCGAGGGTCAGGAAGCAGGAGGCCATTCCGATTCGGTCGAACAGGACGCCCCCCAGAGCCGGACCCAGGGCGAAGCCTGCCAGGAAGCTTGCGAGGAAGAGGCCCATGTACCTGCCTTCCTTCTGTGGTGGAGCGAGGTCCCCCACGTAGGCGTTGGCGACCGGTACGATGAAGGCCGCCGCAAGGCCGTGAAGGGCCCGAACGAGCAGCAGCAGCGGCGTGGTTTCGGCTTGAACATAAGCGAGAGAAAGGATGAAATATGCAGACATCCCTGCGCTCATGAAGTGCTTCCTCCCCCACCGGTCCGACAGCACGCCGGCAAGGGGCGTGAAAAAGGTCCTGAACAGTGAGAAGATGGAGAAGATCAGCCCGAGGACGACCCCGTCTGCGCCGAGGGACCGGGCGTAGCCCGGCAGGAGGGGGGCGATGATGCCGACTCCCAGCATGACGGTGAAAACAGACAGAAGGAGAGAGCCGAGGACCCTCCGCTTCTTCAGGCTTTCCGGGTCCGGCTGGCCAGAGGGGAAGATCTCTTGATCGGAGTGGGGCGCCATCGGGTCCTTTCAGGTTCGGTTAGACCCGGAGGATAGCACCGCCACGGTTTGGAAGGGAAATCACGAAGAAAGGGTGCAGAACGGATGTTTCATGGAAAAGTGGTCTTCATCACGGGGGCTTCCAGCGGGATCGGAGAGGCCCTGGCCGGGCAACTCGCCCGCCACGCCACGAGGCTGGCCCTCTTTGCAAGGAGGCGGGACCGTTTGCAGGAAGTCGCGGAAGCTGCCGAGGGGATCGGGGCGGAGCGGGTGATGACCCTGCCGGGCGACGTCCGGGACAGGGAGTCCCTGAAGGCGGCGGTGGAAGCTGTCGAAGGGGACTGGGGCCGGATCGACATGGCCTTTCTCTCCGCAGGCGTCGGACGCCCGACCACGCTCAGGACCTATCCTGTGGAGCGCATGCGCGAGACCATCGAAACCAATCTGCTGGGCGTGATCTATGCCACCGGCGCGCTTCTCCCCGTATTTCGTCGGCAGGGTTACGGGCTGCTTGTCGGCATCTCCAGCCTGGCGGATGTGCGAGGCTCGGCCCTGAACCTTGCTTACTGTGCGAGCAAGGCCGGTGTGACCAACTTCCTCGAGGGCGTGGGTGCCGGTTGTGCGGGGGAGAGGATTCGGGTTGCGGTTGTGAAGCCCGGTTTCGTGAGGACCCCCATGTCTGCCGAGAACCGTTTCACCATGCCCTTTCTGGTGGAGCCGGACGCTGCCGCAAAGATCATCCTGAAGGGGATTGAGCGGGGAAAGAGGACCATCCGCTTCCCATGGCCCATGGCCTTTCTCGTTTCCCTGTCCGGATGGGTGCCCGCCCCGCTGTACGAGCGCCTCACGCAGGCCCTCATGTCCTCCTGGCGAGGTAGGAAGGGATCGTCATGAAGGACCGGACCTCCGGAGGGCCCTTTCGGGTTGTGATCACAGGGGCCCCCTGTGCCGGCAAGACCGGGGTCTGGCGTTTCCTGGCAGCGGCCTTGCCCGGCAGTGTGCCGATCCCCGAGGCGGCGACGGAGTTGATCCTTGCCGGCAGTTCGGAGTTCAGCCTCGGCCTGGAGGGGTTCCAGCGGGAGGTCTACGAGCGGCAACGGACCCTCGAAGAGGAGGGGGCGGGTATGGGGTCCCTGCTTCTCTGTGACAGGGGGCTGCCGGACGGGCTGGCGTATTTCCCGGATCTCTTCGCACGTATGGGTGTTTCCGAAGGGGCGTTGTTGAAACGGTACGCCGTCATCATCCAGGTGCAGGTCATCCTGGATCCGGACACCTACCTTCTTCATTGCCACAGCAACCCGGCCCGACACGAAGCGCACGACCGTGCAGTGGACCTGGAGAGGAGGATCAGGGGGATCTATGCGGCGCACCCGGACTTCTTCTTCCTTCGGGGCTCTCTCGAGGAAAAGCAGCAGGCCGCCCTTCGCGTGATCCGGGACAGAGTGGCCGCCCTGCGCCCCGACCTCTTTGAATCTCTGAATCAGGCGTAGCCCATCGGGCCCGTCGTGGGCGGGGGCGCCTCCTCTACGGATCCGAATCGCTCCTCGTATCGCCGCAGGTTGTCCCGCAGAGCCCGAACGATCCTCTTCATGTGGCCGGGGCTCGTGATGATCCGTGCGGTCGCGATCCCTGCAGGCGGGAATACGTTCAAGAAGTCGAGAACAAACTCCTCACGGGTGTGAAAGACGGCCATGGTATTCGCGTAGGACCCCTTGGCCACCTCTTCGGGCACCTTGACCTGGACTCCCTTCGGTTTCTTCGGGTCCGGACCTTGTTCGGACATGTGGTACCTCCTGCAGGGGTGCTATCCTGTTCCGGTTCGATCGATTTGGGCTCCGTCTCTACCGAGCCAACACTATGAATGTGCTCCGCGGATTGTCAAGGAAGGCCCCGCGGGCCGGGACGGTCGGGACGGCTCCTATTGACGGTGAAACAGGGCCCTGCTAATGGTGGTGTAGGTGCGTAGGCGCTGCCCCCGAGTGGGTCCCTGATTCTTGGCGTGCATCCGCCGTAATCTGGGACGGCCACCGATTTCTCGAGGATGCAAACGATCGATCACGGTCGAGGAAATCGGTGGCGGTCCCCGATTTCGACCCGAAGTTTCCCTGCTTACGCGCCTCGCGACGGAAGGTTGCGCGGAATGTGCGAGCCAGGAGCGGAATGTAAGAGGAGACATCGCCGATGGAGTTCGAACTCAGCATGGAAGAGAAGATGCTTCGTGACATGGTTTACGACTGGTCCGTCAAGGAACTCGGCCCGCTGCAGGAGAAGATCGACGAGGAGGATTGGATGCCCCCGGACTTCTTCAGACAACTGGGCGAGCTGGGGGTCCTCGGGATCACCATAGCAGAGGAGTACGGGGGAAGCGCTCAGGGAATCCTGATGCAGCTCCTGGCTGTCGAATCCATGTCCCGGGTCTGTCCCGGACTGGCCATGACCTATGCGGCCCATTCGAACCTCTGTGCGAACAACATCTACAAGAACGGATCGGCCGGGCAGCGTGCGAAGTACCTTCCGGATCTGACAGGCGGGATCAAGGTCGGGGCGCTGGGCCTGACCGAACCGGAGGCCGGCTCGGACGCGATGGGACTCAGAACGACCGCACGGGAAGAAGGTGATTACTTCGTGCTCAACGGCACCAAGATGTTCATCACCAACGGAACCATTGCCAATACGATCCTGGTGTACGCGAAGACGGACCTCGACAGGAAGGCGAAGGGAATAAGCGCGTTCATCGTGGAGAATACTTTTCCAGGGTTCTCCGTATCCAAGAAGATCAAGAAATGCGGAATGCGGGGTTCCCCGACCGCCGAACTCGTGTTCGACGACATGGCCGTGCCGAAAGAGAACCTCGTCTATGAAAAGAATCAAGGGGTGCACGTGATGACGTCGGGCCTGGCTTACGAACGGATCGTGCTGGCCGGCGGCTCCGTGGGAATGGCACAGCAGGCCACCGAGCTGTCCATACGGTATGCTAGAGAGAGGAGTCAGTTCGGCAGATCGATCGGCTCCTTCCAGATGATCCAGCAGAAGCTGGCCGATATGTACTCCCTTACCGAGGCGGCCCGCTTGCTGGCCTACAGGGCGGCCGTCTTTGCCGACAGCCCGGAAGGCAGGAAGGGCGGTAAGGGGACCGAACTGGACAAGCTTGCAGCCTCTGCGATCCTGTTCGCAGCAGAGGCTGCGACCAAGATCTGCGCGGATGGAATACAGATACACGGAGGCTACGGATACTGCCTGGAATATCCGATACAGAAGCTGTGGAGGGATGCCAAGCTCTACGAGATCGGCGCGGGCACGTCCGAGATCCGGCGCCTGATCGTGGCAAGGGAACTGCTCCGGTAAGTGCTCACCCGGCGAAGAGATCGGGCGAGGCCGGGCGCCCCGGAAAGGGAGTGGCCAGTGGTTAGACCAGAGTTCTTGGAAAAGCCTTCATGGAAAGGAAATCACATCCGTCGCGTCGGGATGATCTTCTCCGGAGGGCCGGCACCGGGTGCGAACGCGGTGATCAGCGCTGCGGCCGTCAGTTTCCTGGATACGGGTCGCGAGGTTGTCGGTTTCATGCACGGGTACGAACACCTGCAGGACTACGATCCGGTGACGAACAGGCTCGAGCGGGACGTTCACTACAGAGAGTTTCAGCTTCCGGACGTGACGGGTATTCGCAACAGCCAGGGCATCCTGATCGGGACCTCCCGCGCCAATCCGGGAAAGGCGATCCGGAAGGTCCGAGATCTGGACGATCCGGACAAGACCCGCAAGGTGCGCAACATCTACTACGCACTGGTGGACATGAAGATCGACGCCCTGATATCGATCGGCGGGGACGACACGCTCAAGACCGCCAACTATCTGTACGAGTTCCAGAATCGACTCCCTCAGGACGCCAAGCGCATTCGGATCATACACCTGCCCAAGACGATCGACAACGACTATCGGGGGATCGATTTTACCTTCGGGTACTTCACGGCCGTTGACTTCCTCGCGAAGGAGATCTCGAATCTGAGGGCGGACGCGCGCGCCACGGAGAGTTATTTCATCATCGAGTCCATGGGCAGGAAATCGGGCTGGCTGAGCTACGGAACCGGGATCGCCGGAGAGGCGAACCTGATCCTGAGTGTGGAGGACATCGACGCGGATATGATGATCGAGGAGAAGGTCGTCGACGAGGAGAGCGGCGAGGAATGCATCGAGCAGCGCCTGAAGGTCGACGCGCTGGTGGACCGAATCGTTCGCCTGATCATCGCCCGGGAGAAGAACGAGAACAAGCGGTTCGGCCTGGTCGTCCTGGCCGAGGGCCTGGCGGAGAAGTTTCCGGAGGCCTACATCCATGATATTCCGAAGGACCCGCACGGGCATCTCAGCATCGGCAAGATCGACATCGGCAGGCTCGTGGCCAAGATGGTTGCGGACGAGTACGAGAAGCGGACCGGCAAGAAGCGGAAGATCACCGGACTTCAGCTCGGATACGAGAGTCGCTGCTCGCCTCCCCACGCTTTTGATGTAATGCTCGGCAGCCAGCTGGGCATCGGCGGGTTTCGGGGGCTCGTCGAGGAAGGCCTGGACGGCCACATGGTCAGCGTGTCCGGCCAGCTGGACCTGCAGTACGTGGAGTTCAAGAAGCTGATCAACCCGGATACGTTACGCACCGAGATCCGGTTCATTCAGAAGGATTCGGATTTTTACCGGCTCGCCCGCTTTCTGGAGACCCGCACCGAGCAGATGGAGTCCTAGGGCTGTCCCGGGATCGAGCCGTTCGGTCTCCCCACCACGGTCAGGTAGAGCGCGCTCTCATCGAGCCCGTCCAGACCGAGCAGGTCGTTCACCTCCTCATCGTACAGGGCTGCGATCTGGCAACTGCCCAGACCCAGGGCCACGGCCGCCAGCGCGACGGTCTGGGCGATGTGACCGGCGTCCAGATACACATAACGGTAGGCCCTCTGCTTGTACTTCCATTTGGCCCGTTCGAAGATCGCCGTCCAAGCGAAGACGGCGTTCGCTTCATAGGCGATCTTCTGATCGAGGGCCGCCCGGGCGATCGTGACACGGTAGTCGCCTGCCCGGATCTGCTCCAGTGCGTGCTCGGCAATGTTGTAGTGATACACGCCCTGAGGGATCCGGTCCACGTTGTTGACGACGACATACGTTTCCACGGGATACAGGGCTCCTGCTGAAGGGACCGTCCGAAACTGGTAACCGAACCGTTCGGCTGTAATCCCCTGTGAAGCCCAGAGCAGCTGCGAGATTTCGCCTCTCTCCATTGGACAGGAGTCAAAGTCCCTTACGCTCCTGCGCTGCGAAAGGATTTCCCACAGGGGCTTTCCGCCTGTCGTTTCCGGGCGTGGAAGCGCAACGCGCGGCCTGTCCGGGTACGTCTTGTATGTTTCCGGTTTCTTCGACCACTCCAGGTATCCCCCGGGCAGCCGATCCCGTTCGTACTTGGTCTCCTCCTGAAACCGATCCCCGATTCCCCTGTCCATGGATCCTCCCCTGTTCCCGTTCGTTCGCGTGCCCGCGCATCTGCATCCGATGGTTCAGAACATTGGATAGCCCGAATTCCCGGATTGTTTCGAAATCCGTGATCGGCGATCTGCGTTTCGTGAGTGCGAGAGGGGGGTCCGAGTTGCCGGGAATGCGGAGAGCAGCGCTACGGTCGGGCCGGGATCACCCCTTCCTTTTCCAGGAAGACGAGGATTTGATCTACGCAATCGTCCAGGCTGTTCTTGTCGGTCTCAACCAGGATTTCCGGGTTGTGCGGTTCCTCGTAGGGGGCCGTCAGTCCTGTGAAATCCTTCACCTCCCCCTTTCGGGCCCTTCGATACAGCCCCTTCGGGTCCCGTTTCTCACAGGTCTCGAGAGAGCATTTGCAGTAGACCTCGAAGAACCGTCCCGGGTCGTTCAGGGCCCGTGCCTGATCCCGATCCTCCCGGTAAGGTGAAATGAATGCGGAGATGACGATGACCCCTGCGTCTGCAAAGAGATTCGCCACTTCACCGATGCGCCGAATGTTCTCCTTACGGTCCCCCGGAGAGAAGCCCAGATTCCTGTTGAGCCTGTGTCGGATGTTGTCTCCATCCAGAACATATGCATTGCACCCCCGGTCGAAGAGGCTTCTTTCCACCTGGTGGGCCAGAGTCGACTTCCCGGAGCTCGGCAGGCCGGTGAACCAGAGGACCACGCCCTTGTAGCCGTTGCCTTCGTCCCGCTCAGCCTGTGTAACCAGCGGCTTGTGCCATGTGATGTTCGTGCTCTTCACGGCCGTCACCTGCAGTCCCCTTTCAACATCCCCTTCCGGATCGGACGCTCTCCGAGTTTACCCCAGCCTCGCGGCAAGTCAAATGGCCCGGCCCCGCCGCCACTTGCCCACAGGGACAAAGGTGAAAGGACAAAGGACAAAGCAACAGCAGCCTGCCGGAGGCTCGCGGCTCAACCCTCGCTTTCCCGGGGAGGGGGAAGTGTGCTATTGGCTTCTCGTGGTCCCCGGCGGGCTCCGGTCCGCCCCATCCGACCAGAGCGACGGAGGTAGCGATGAATCGTCCCCGCGGAACTTCTCCCGTCCGTGTTCGTACCGGGCTCGAGGTTCTTATCGACAGAGAAGCGAGCAAGCTTAAGGGCGCCCGGGTTGCCTTGCTCGCCCACGCCGCCTCTGTGACGGGTGGCATCGAATATGCCTGGGACGTCCTCGGCGGTGCGTCCGGTCTGCTGTTGGCGGCCCTGTTCAGTCCGGAGCACGGGCTCATGGGCACACACCAGGACCAGGAGGGCGTCGGCCGACAGAAGGCCCGGCCCTTCAAGGGAATGCCGCTCCACAGCCTGTACGGTGCGGATGTCGCATCGCTTCGACCCTCCCCGGAACTGCTCGAGGGGGTGGACGTGCTGCTGGTCGATCTTCAGGATGTCGGAAGTCGATACTACACGTATGTCTACACCCTTTCCTACTGCATGGAGGCGTGCCGGGATGCCGGTGTCGAGGTCTGGGTGCTGGACCGGCCGAACCCGATCGGCGGGACCGCCATGGAGGGCAACCTCCCTTCCGCTGGATTTCTCTCCTTTGTGGGCAGATATCCCCTGCCCGTCCGTCACGGCATGACCGTCGGTGAGCTTGCCTGGATGATGAACGAGTTCCACGAGATCGGCTGTTCGCTCGAAATCGTGCGCATGGAGGGATGGAAACGGGCCATGTGGTTCGACGAAACCGGTCTGCCCTGGGTTCTGCCGTCCCCCAATATGCCGACCCTGGGGACGGCGACCGTATACCCAGGGGGGTGTCTCCTCGAGGGGACCAACCTCAGCGAAGGCAGGGGAACGACCCGGCCCTTCGAGATCCTGGGGGCCCCCTGGATCGATCCTGCGGAATTCGCCCGAGCCTTGAACGGGCTCACACTCCCCGGAGTTCGCTTCCGCCCCCTCTGGTACCGGCCGACTTTTCACAAGTACGCCGGCGAAACGTGCGGCGGGGTCGAGGTCCACGTTCTGGACCGGGAGGAATTTCTGCCCTTCTTGAGCGGAATTCACCTGATCTGCCTCGCCGCCCGGCTCTGGCCGGAGTCCTTTGACTGGCGGCGGGAGACCTACGAGTTCGAGAGCGAACGGCTTGCCATCGACCTGCTCGCTGGCGGTCCCTGGCTGCGGGAACAGGTCGAGGCGAAGCAGGACCCTCCCGGCCTACAGGAAGAATGGGAAAAGCCGCTGGAAGAGTTCCGAACCCTTCGGAATCGTTACCTGTTGTACTGAAACCGAAGGGCACCCTAGAGAATCAACCCTTGTTCTTCCGGAGGCCTCCCACTTTCCACCACTCCCTTCGCCCTCGTCATACCCCCGATTCGACACACGATTCTTCATATATCTTAAAAAAAAGAAGAAATGGCTTGACACCCGTTTCGTTGTTGGGTTTAATGGCCCAAATTGTGGCACGAAGTGGCAGAGAGTGGGAAATGCTCCAGGAAGTGAGCAAAATCAACCAACTCTGCAAGGGATCTCATGTCAAGCTTTCGCGGTCAATTCTCCCACACCCTGGACAAGAAGGGAAGAGTCAGCATCCCGGTCCGTTTTCGGGAGATTCTGCGGTCGCAGTACGACGATCAACTCGTCCTGTCCCCGAGAGACACGGGCTGTATACGGGCCTATCCGCTGCTCGAATGGGAACGGCTGGAGGAAAACCTCAAAAGATTCAACAAGTTCAGCAGAACCGTGGACAACTTCAAGCGCATGCTTTTCTCGTCGGCCCAGGATTGCACCCTGGACGGACAGGGCAGGATCCTGGTGCATCCGGAGCTTCGCGAAAGGGCGGGGCTCGGCGACAAGGTGCTTTTCGTGGGGATGATGGAGTGTTTCGAAATCTGGAATCGCGACTTGTTCCTCGAGCAGTTCACTCCAACCGGGGACAGGATTCTGGAGATCGAGGAGGAACTCGCCAGGTTGGCCGAGAAACAGGGAATCTGAACCATTCCTACCGGCCTCAAGCGGGATAGGAAGAAGATGTCGGATCCAGATGCCTCACTATCACACGCCGATCATGGTGGAGGAGATCGTCGGGTTCCTGAATCCTATGCCCGGGAGGGTCTACCTGGATGGAACCCTGGGAACAGGGGGGCACACCGAGGCAATCCTCGCGAGAAGCGAGCCTACGGGAAGGGTGATCGGGATCGACACGGATGCTGAATCCATCGAGATCGCACGCCACAGGCTGGCTCCACACGCCAGCCGGGCCATTCTGGTGCATGGCAGGTACGAGCAGTCCCGCGACATCCTCCTGCGGAACGGCCTGGAAAAGGTGCACGGCGCCCTTCTCGACCTTGGTATCTCCCGGGTCCAGCTGGAGATGCCGGACAGGGGATTCAGCTTTTCGAGATCGGGCCCCCTGGACATGCGGATGGATCGAACGTACGGAACCTCTGCAAGCAGGCTTCTGCAGGACCTGCCGGAGGAGGAGATGGCGCTTCTCTTCAAAAGGTACGGTGAGGAGCGCTGGGCCCGCAGGATCGCCCGGTCCATCGTAAGAAGCAGGAGAGAAAAGGGCGGTCTTTCGACGACCCGGGATCTTGTCGACGCGATCTTCCGAGCCCTTCCGAGCCAGGCCCGCCGCACGCGGATTCATCCGGCAACACGGGTGTTCCAGGCACTTCGAATCGCGGTGAACCGTGAACTGGAGGCCCTCGAGGCATTCCTGCAAGATCTGCCGGACCTGCTGCACCGGGGAGCACGTTGCTGCATCCTGTCGTTTCATTCCCTCGAGGACCGGATCGTGAAGCAGCGGTTTCGGGCCTATGAGAAGGGGGTTCCCCCCTCCGGCACGGCGAGAGAGGAACAGGCGGGCCCGCTTCTCCGTCAGGTCTTCAAGAAGGTGATGCGACCCGACAGGGAGGAGACGGCACGCAACCCGCTGGCACGGAGCGCCAGGCTTCGAGTCGCAGAACGGCTGTGAGCCAGGGAGCATCCTGCAACATGGGCAGAACGAAAAACGGAAAATGGATGGAGGTGTTGGGCGCCCAGGTGATCCAGTTCCCCGAAGCGAAAGGGCAGGGTGGTCGCTGGATCGGACATCTCGTGGCCGGACTGCTGCTGATGGTTGCAGCCGCCCTGCTCGCCAGCTGGGTGCACGTGCAGAACATCGCGGTCCGCTACCAATACTCCCAGGCCTACGAAGTCCGTCAGCAGCGAGTGCAGATCCGAAACGCGCTGCAGATTGAACGTCAGATGCTCCGACGTCCGCAGAGGATCATCCCCTTTGCCGAGAAGGAGCTCGGGATGAAGATGCCGCCGGCTGGACAACGGGTGATTTACGAATGAAGGCGATCGACCCCCGTCTTCGTCAGAGGATCTATGCGCTGCTGAGCCTCTTCGTGCTCGTGATCGCGGTTCTGATGGCAGGTCTCTATGAGCATCAGGTTGCCCGTAGGGACCACTACATTGCATGGGCCGACCGGCAACAGCTTCAGCCGATCCGACTGATCCCGTTGCGCGGGAAGATCCTCGACCGACGGGGTGCGCCCATGGCGGTCAGCCTCGAAGCAGGTTCTCTGTTCTCCCACCCCGCCTCTCTGGAGGACCCCGCGAGGGCGGCAACCCTGCTGGCGCCTCTGCTGGGGATGGATGTCGGGAGCCTTCGTGACAAGTTGTCTCAGCCCCTCTCCTTCGTCTGGCTGGCCCGGCAGCTTCCGCCGAAAAAGGCCAGGGCCGTCCGGCAGCTCGGGTTGACGGGGGTCGGTGTGGAAAAGGAAGGAAAGCGCTACTACCCGAACCGAGAACTGGCTGCGAACGTGCTCGGATTCGCAGGTGTGGATTCCCAGGGCCTGGAGGGATTGGAGCTGTACTATGACGAGCGCATGCGGGGCGGGCAGGTGAGCCTGCTCCTCCAGCGGGACGCGCGGGGAAGGTTGCTGTGGCGGGAGATGGCCGCATCCCCCGGCCTGGGCCGGGGCGGGGAGATCGTGCTGACCCTGGATGCGCGAATGCAGTTTGCAGCCGAGCGTGCCATCCGGCGAGCGGTCGAGGGATCGAAGGCTACGTCCGGGTCGGCGGTCGTTCTGGACCCCCGTTCCGGAGAGGTGCTCGCCATGGCCTGCGTGCCCACCTTCAACCCGAACCGGTTTCGCGACTATGGGCCTGGATGGTGGCGCAATCGTTCCATCACCGACACCTTCGAGCCCGGCTCGACGGTCAAGCCCTTTCTTCTGGCGGCGACGATCGAGGAGGGCCTGGTGACGGAGGAGACCCCCCTCGATTGCGAGGAGGGTGCCTACCGTTTCGGTGGGCACTGGATTCACGACATGAAGCCCCATGGCGAATTGACCGCCCTCGAGGTGATCACACAATCCAGCAACATCGGTGCCACAAAGATGGCCGAGCTTCTGGGTGCCCGGGCCTGGTGGGGATACCTGAAGGATTTCGGGTTCGGCAGGGCGACCGGCATCGATCTGCCCGGTGAGGTGGGAGGCACCCTGCGACCCTGGGAAGACTGGGCAAAGGTAGCCCTTGGAACGCACGCCTTCGGGCACGGCTTCTCCGTGACGACCCTTCAGATGGCCACGGCATTCGCCTCCCTGGCCAACGGCGGGTTTCTTCTCGAGCCGTACGTGGTGCGGGAGGTCCTGGACGAGACCGGCAGGTCCCTGGAATTCCGGAGGACGAAGGTCGTACGCCGGGTGATTTCCAAGGAGACGGCCCGGCGTGTCCTCGACGTCCTGGAGATCGTGGTCGAGAACGGTACCGGCAAGAACGCGAGGGTGCCCGGGTTCCGTGTTGCCGGCAAGACGGGCACGGCGCAGCGGTTCGACCCGGAGCGGCGTCAGTACACGGACGAGCGGCCCGTGGTCTCCTTCGTGGGGATCGTGCCGGCTGAAGCGCCGCAAATGGTCATAGCCGTCGTGCTGAACGGTCCCGAAGGACACGCATCGGGAGGAGGTACGGCTGCGCCCGTCTTTCAGGAGATCGCCCGCGGGGCCCTCCACTTCGGCCGGGTTCAGGGAGAGGGGCCGCTGCCGGTGGAGGCGGGCAGAGAAGTCTGTCGCAGCTCCTTCGAGCCGCCTGCCGGGCAGCCGAGTGTCGAGGGCGCCCATGTGCCCCTGGCAACCGTGAAGAGCGACTGGCGGATGCCCGATCTTCGTTTCGAGCCGTTTCGAGCCGCGTTGAGGGCCCTGGAAGGCCTTCCCGTCGAGATCCGGGTGGAAGGGACAGGGAGGATACTGGGACAGGACCCGCCGCCCGGTTCTGTGATTCAGACCGGCCAGGCGATCCGACTCGCGGGACTGCCCAGGGATCGGGGCCTTTCTCCGGAAAGAGAGGTGGGGAAGAAGTGAAGCTGGAGACGCTCTTTGCGGGGCAGGAGGGAATCAGGATCGAGGGGGACCCCGCCTCGGAGATCCTCGACCTGGTTTATGACTCCCGCAAGGCGACGCCGGGGTCGCTCTTCTTCGCTCTTCCCGGTGAGCACGTGGACGGGGTGGAATTCGTCCGGGAGGCCATGGACAGAGGGGCCCGCGCCGTGGTGGTGCCGCAGGGCTCCTCCATCTCCGGCCCGGGCGCTGTCGTGGAGGCGACGGAGGTGCGACGAAGCATGGCCCACGTGGCCGGCCGGTTCTTCGGAGAGCCTTCCCGTGAGCTGTTCCTCATAGGCGTTACAGGAACCAATGGCAAGACGACCTTCACCTATCTCCTGGAGTCGATTCTTCGTCAGGCAGGGTTCAGCCCGGGCGTGGTCGGCACGGTCTCCTATCGATACGGGAGAGAGAGCCGGTATCCGGCGAATACGACGCCCGAGTCCGTGGATCTGCAGAGAATCCTCCGGGAAATGGTGGAGGCGGGCGTTACCCACGCCTTGGTCGAAGTGTCGTCCCACGGCCTGGACTTCCATCGGGTCGAGGCCAGTCATTTCTCCCTCGGTGCATTCACGATGCTCGGCCGGGATCACCTGGACCATCACGGAAGCGTGGAGCGGTACTTCTCATCCAAGGCCCGTTTCTTCACGGAGATTCTTCCCG
The DNA here is from genome assembly GCA_964479535.1 of uncultured Thermodesulfobacteriota bacterium. Lineage (GTDB taxonomy): Bacteria > Desulfobacterota > DSWW01 > DSWW01 > DSWW01 > S015-6. The sequence continues at coordinate 80,789 of CAYZMM010000008.1, read as the reverse complement.
GTTCGGCGGCAACGGATCCGAAGGCGATCCTGAACCTGGACGATCCCTACGGCAGGCGACTCCTGGACATGACACCGGTCCCGGTGATTGCCGTCGGCTCGAGCGAGGAATGCGACTACCGGCTCGATTGGGCGACCTGCGACCGTGGCGGAACCTCGGTGTGGATTCGGGCTCCCCGCGGCGTGCTTCAGCTCTCGAGCCCCCTTCTTGCGAGAGTGAACGCGATGAACATCCTGACGGCTGCCGCTGCTGCGAGCGTGCTCGGAATCGAGGCCGTTGCGATCGCCCGGGGGGTCGAGGCGCTCGAGCGGATTCCCGGCAGGCTCGATCCGATCCCCACGGACAAGGGATTTCTCGTGCTGGTGGACTACGCGCACACCCCCGACGCGCTCGAGCGGGCGCTCGCCAGCGTGCGCGATCTCACGCCGGGCCGGCTCATAACGGTCTTCGGATGCGGCGGTGACCGGGATCGAGGAAAGCGTCCGGAAATGGGCAGGGCAGCGGCCCGGTGGAGCGATCTCGTCCTGGTGACATCGGACAATCCGAGGTCGGAATCGCCGGAAGGCATCATCGAAGAGATCCTGGTGGGGGTTCGAGAACAGGGCATTCCCTTCTGCAAACCGAAAGAGATCGGCCGGGTACGCTCCGGGTCCAAGGCATTCAGTGCAGTGACCGATCGCAGGGAGGCGATTCGCAGGGCGGTTCGGGTTGCCGGGGAGGGAGACACGGTGGTCATTGCCGGCAAAGGCCATGAGGAATTTCAGATCCTGGGCGGTGAGAGAGTCCCCTTCCGGGATGGTGAGGAGGTGGTTCGTGCACTACGAGGGACTGGAGACAGGGAGCTGGCCCTTGGTTGACCCTTACGAAGGAATCGCCCTGAGCGACGTCGTAGCCTTCACCGGAGGGCGGGAGCTGACAGGGTTCGGGGAATGGGTCTTTCCCCGCGTCTCCACGGATTCCAGGACCCTGGATGCGGGGGACCTCTTCGTGGCCTTGCGGGGAGAGCGATACGACGGGCACGGGTTCGTAGAGAGCGCTCTCGAGCGCGGTGCCCGGGGGCTGCTCGTGGAGAGGCCACCCCCCGAGGATCTGCTGAAGAAGCACGGGGCGGCCGTCGTGGTCGTGTCCGACACCCTTCAGGCCCTGGGGGACCTTGCGGCCGGATGGAGGCGGCAATTCTCCGCTCCGGTCGGGGTTCTGACGGGAAGCAACGGGAAGACGACCACCAAAGAGATGACCATGGCGATCCTGAGGCTGTGCTTCTCCTGTCTTTGGAGCCCCGGCAATTTCAACAACCGAATCGGTCTCCCCTTGACGCTCCTGATGCTCAGACCGGAGCACGAACGGGTGGTCCTCGAGATGGGAATGAACGAGCCGGGCGAGATCCGGGCCCTCACCCGGATCGCGCAGCCTCAGGCGGGAACCCTCCTGAACGTGGGGCCCGCCCATCTGGAACGCTTCGTCACCATCGAGGCCGTGGCACAGGCGAAGGGAGAGATGCTGGAAGCCATGCCGTCGGATTCGGTCTTCGTCTTCAACCGGGACGATCCCCTTGTTCTGGCCCTCTCCGAGCGATGGGGGGGGGCCAAGACGAGCTTCGGATTCGGAGAGGGTGCCGGGGTACGGCTCCTGAACGCCCAGGAACTCGGGTCCGGGCAGAAGATGCGCGTTTCCGTTCTCGGCAACGAGGTCAACACCGAGATCCATCTTCCCGGCCGTCACAACCTGACCAACGCCCTGGCGGCGGTCGCCCTTTCCTCTGCCCTCGGTGCCCCGCTCGAGGCGATCGAAGAGGGCCTGGCCCGCTTCGAGACCATGCAGGGACGGTTCGCCGTCCGGATGTACGAGGATTTCACCATCGTCGACGACAGCTACAACGCAAACCCGGTCTCCATGGAATCTGCGCTGGAGACCCTCTGCGCCGTCAGCGGTGAAGCGGATCGTATGCTGGTCCTGGGCGACATGCTCGAGCTGGGAGGCTTCAGCGAAGAGGCGCATCGGGATCTCGGCAGAAAGGCGGGCCGAATCAGCCCTTCCCTGCTGTGCGTCACCGGAGACTATGCCCACTGGGTCCGGCGAGGCGCAGGAGAGCAGGGACTTCCGGAGGAGCGGATCGTCCTGTTCGATGATGTGAAGAAGGTCGCGCAGGAAATCCTGGCAAGGATGAAGGGGGGGGAGTGGGTTCTCATCAAGGGTTCTCGCGGCATGGCGCTCGAAAGGGTCGTCGAGGAGCTGCACCGGCAGGGGAAACCCCTTGCCGAGGATGCGTAGGCACAGGCTTGAGGTGAAAGGTGAAAGGTCAAAGGCTCGAGGGTAACGACAGGAGGCGCAGGGTGAATGGGGAGGTTGGAGCCGTGAACAGGATGTTCAGGTCAACACCTGACCCAACCCTTTCACCTTTTACCTTTCACCTGGAGGGATCGGGGGAGCGCCGTGACGCGGCGTTTTCCTGAGGTGCTGGGGGGCATGATTGGAACTGGAAGGACGCAGGGTGTTGATCGTCGGTCTGGCCCGGACGGGTGTGGCGGCGGCGCGCTTTCTCGTTTCCCGCGGGGCCAGGGTGGTCTGTACCGACCTGAAGACGAGGGACCAGCTGGACGACGAGGTCGGCCTGGTCGAAGAGGCTGGCTGTCATCTCCGGCTGGGGGGCCACAGGGAAGAGGATTTCCTGGCAGCGGACCTGATCGTGCTGAGCCCCGGGGTGCCGCTCACGATTCCACCGCTTCGACGGGCAGGAGCGGCAGGGGTGGAAATCATCGGAGAAGTGGAACTCGCCTTCCGGCACCTGAACGGTCCGGTCATCGGCGTAACCGGGACGAACGGGAAGACCACGACCGTGAATCTGCTTGGTTCCATGCTCGAGGAGGGAGGTATTCCCCATTGGGTGGGAGGCAATATCGGAAGGCCGATGTCCGAATTCCTGCTGGACCGGCAAACCGAAGCACAAGACCGGAAGGTGGAGGTGGTCGTGGCCGAGCTTTCGAGCTTCCAGTTGGAGACCATCGTTCATTTCCGGCCCCGCGTCGCCGTGTGGACGAACCTGAGCGCGGACCATCTGGACCGGTACCCGGACATGGAGGCGTACGCCGAGGCGAAGGCGCGGGTCTTTCTCAACCAGACGAACCGGGATTTCGCGGTCGTCCCGGAGAGGGATCCATGGCTGGAAGCGCACCCGGATCGGTTGAGGGCACGCGTGGTGCGGTTCGGGCGTTCTTCCGACCCGGTGCCGGACGTGTCTCTCCAGGAGGGGTTCATTTCGTGGAGGGATCCGGAAACCGGACAAGAAGAGGTTTACGACACGGGGCGGGTGCGTGTTCCGGGGAAGCACAACCTGGAGAACATGATGTCCGCCATCGCGGCCGCGCGGATTCTCGGTGCTGCCCCTCGCGGCATCCAGGCGGCAATGAACGGCTTCACCGGAGTGGAGCACAGGGTCGAGTTCGTGGGGGGGGGCGGAGGGATGCGGTTCTACAACGACTCGAAGGCGACGACTGTGGCTTCGGTCGTGCGCGCCCTGGAGTGTTTCGAGGAGCCGGTCCTGCTCCTCGCCGGAGGCAAGGACAAGGGAGGGCCCCTGGCCCCTCTGCGGGAACCTCTCTCGAGGCACGTCCGAAGGCTCTTTCTCTACGGGGAGGCGGCCGGAAGAATGGCGCGCGAACTGGAGGGGGCGACCGAAATCGAGATGACCGAAGACCTGGAGGCGGCCGTGTCGCGTGCATTCGAGGCGGGACGACTCGGGGAGGTCGTCCTGCTCTCCCCGGCATGCTCCAGTTTCGACATGTTCAGGGACTACGAGGAGCGGGGCCGGAGGTTCAAGACCCTGGTGCGCGAAATCATCCGGAAGAGCGGTTCGACGGAGTGAGGTCGTGAAGAAATACCGCAGCCACACGAACGAAGTGACCCTGACCGTCCTGAGTGTCTTCTTCGTCTGTCTGGGCCTGCTTCTCATCTACTCCACGAGCTCGGTCTTCTCGATGCAGCAGTTCGGCAGCCAGTATCACTACTTCTACCGCCAGTTCCTGTTCGCCTGTGTCGGACTGGCCGTGATGACGGTGCTGGCCCTCGGCGATTACCGTCAACTTCAGGCCTATGCGCCGCACATCCTCGTCGCCAGCGGTATCGCGCTGCTGCTCGTCTTCGTGCCGCACCTGGGCAAGGAGGTGCGGGGGGCACGCCGGTGGATGGATCTCGGGCCCGTGAACCTGCAGCCTTCCGAATTCGTGAAAGTCGCGCTCGTCTTCTTCGTGGCAAGCCGGCTGACGAGAAAGGACGTTCAGAAGGAGGTCCGGACGTCCTTTTCCGGCTACCTGAAAATCTGGCTGATCACGGTGCCCCTCCTCCTCCTCGTGCTCGCTCAAAAGGATCTCGGCGCGCCCGTGATCATGGTGCTGGCCGTTCTCCTTCTCCTCTTTCTGGCCGGTGCGCGATGGGGGCATCTCACCTTGACGGTGATGGCCGCCGTGCCCGTCGGGGGGCTTCTCTGTCTGGACAACCACCGCTGGCACAGGCTCACCTCTTTTTCCGATCCATGGGCGGATCCTTACGGAGCGGGCTACCAGCTGATCCAGTCCCTGATCTCCCTCGGCAAGGGCGGCCTCTTCGGTGTGGGACTCGGCAACGGCTCCCAGAAGCTCTTCTATCTGCCGGACGCGCACACCGATTTCATCTTCTCCGTGATGGGCGAAGAGGTGGGTCTGTTCGGCTGCTACCTGTTCCTGCTCTTCGTTCTTCTGTTCGTCGTCATCGGCGTCCGGATCGCCCTGCGCGCTCCGGATGCATTCGGTGTGTTTCTGGCCTGCGGCCTGACCTTTCTGGTGGGCATGCAGATGGTGATCAACGTGGCCATCTCTCTGGGATTGCTTCCGACGAAGGGCATGGCCCTGCCGTTCCTCAGTTACGGCGGCAGCTCCCTGCTCGCCACGTTGATGGCTGTGGGTCTCCTGATCAGCATCGCCCGCCACGGCGTGCTTCGATCGAGACCGCGAACCTGAAAAGGGAACCATGTACAAGAAGAATCAGAAGATCCACTTCGTAGGTATCGGCGGCATCGGCATGAGCGGTATCGCCGAGTTGCTCCTGAACCTGCACTACGAGGTGAGCGGGTCGGACCTCCGGGAAACGGCCACCACGGACAGGCTCAGCAAATTGGGGGGTACGGTGTACAAGGGGCACCGTGCGGAGCAGGTCCAGGGGGCGGATGTGGTGGTCGTTTCCTCGGCGGTCTCTCCGGACAACCCGGAGGTGGCCTGGGCCCGTGCGGAAAACATCCCGGTCATCCCCCGTGCCGAGATGCTGGCCGAGCTGATGCGGATGAAATACGGCATCGCCGTCGCCGGGTCCCACGGCAAGACGACCACCACGTCCCTGATCGCGACGGTCCTGGCCGAAGGGGGGATGGATCCGACCATGGTGATCGGGGGGAGACTCAACAGCCTCGGCAGCAACGCCCGTCTCGGAGGGGGCGATTTCCTGGTGGCGGAGGCGGATGAAAGCGACGGGTCCTTTCTCATGCTGAGCCCGACCGTTGCGGTGGTCACCAACATCGATCCGGAGCACCTGGACCATTACAAGGAGATGCAAAACCTGAAGGAGGCCTTTCTCCGTTTCGTGGAGAAGGTTCCGTTCTACGGCCTGGTGGTCCTTTGCATGGACCATCCGAACGTGTGCGCTCTGCTGCCCCAGGTGCGAAAACGGCACGCCACCTACGGCATGTCCCGACAGGCGGACTTCCGGGCGGAGGACATTCGGCGGGAGGGGTGGGAGACACGGTTCCGTGTGGTTCGGCAGGAAGAGGACCTGGGGGAGATCCGGCTCCGGATGCCCGGCCTGCACAACGTCTCGAACGCGCTGGCGGCGGTGGTGGTGGGCCACGAGCTGGACCTGGACTTTTCCCTCGTGAAACAGGGCCTGGAGGGCTTCGAGGGCATTCATCGGCGCCTCGAGATCAAGGGGAAAGAGGCGGGCATCGTGGTTGTGGACGACTATGCCCATCATCCGGCGGAGATCCTTGCGACCCTCGACGCTGCCCGCAGGGGCTGGGAGAGGAAGATCCTTGCCGTGTTCCAGCCGCACCGGTATACCCGCACCCAGCTCTGTTTCGAAGACTTCCTGGTCGCCTTTCACGATGCGGATTCCGTGGTGGTGATGGACATCTACGCGGCCGGCGAAAAGGAGCTGATGGGCGTGCATGCGAAGCGGCTCGCAGAAGGTATCCGGCGGCAAGGGCACAGAGAGGTGCACTACATGCAGGATGACGACGAAATCGTTTCCCACCTGCTGGAGGTCTGCCGCGAAGGGGACATGGTGTTGACCCTGGGGGCCGGCGATGTCTACCGGGTCGGGGAGATGTTTCTCGAGGAGCTCCGGAAACATGGCTGAGGATTCCCGTATGAAGCAGAAGAGCCGGCCGGCCCGAAGCCTCCTGCGTCGCTGCACGTGGGGGCTTGTCGTCATCGCTTCGATCCTGTCTCTCTATCTGCTGTCGTGCGCCCTGGTCCGGTCTCCCCTCTTCGTGGTGAAGTGCGTGGAAGTGGAGGCTTCGCAACGGCCGGGGGAGGAGGAGGTCCGGTCGTTGAGCGGGATCCGGCCGGGGATGAATCTGCTTTCGGTGGACACGGAAGAGGTCTCCCGTCGTCTGGAGACCCATCCCTGGATCCACCATGCCACGGTGGTGAAGCGGCCTCCGGCCGATGTCCTGATCAAGGTCTGGCAGAGGAGGCCGGCGGCCCTCACCCGGGTCGGTGGGCGCCTCTACTACCTGGACGCGGAAGGCGGGTTTCTGGGAGAGACCGAGCCGGGGGCGGCCCTCGATTTCCCCATGATCACCGGGCTCGAGCAGGATGCGGAGGACCTGTACCGCAGCGGCAAGGGAAGAGATGTCCAGCAGGCCCTCGCTCTGCTGCGGGTGCTGCAGGCGATTCCGGCCCTGGGAAGGGTCTCGGAGATCGACGTCGATGGTTCCGAGGGATTGCGGTTCGTTCTCGAGAGATTCCCCGTTCCCGTGCAGGTGGGCTGGACGGATTTCTCGAACAAGATGCACCTGTTCGAAAAGGCCCTTCCCTCGCTGGTTTCGCAAGCGGATGAAATCGAGAGTGTGGATCTGCGCTTCTCCTGTCAGATCATCGTGCGGGAGGGAGGTGGAGGCGAACCGCGGATCCCGGTGGGTGTCGGAACCCGCATCCAGAGGGGTTCCGGTTCCTGGTTTCACCCTACGACCTGAGGCGAAGAGGGTACCATGCCGAAGAAAGACAACTCGCTCATTGCGGCCCTGGATGTGGGAACCACCAAGATTTGTGCGCTGGTGGGAGAAGTGCGCGAGGATGGGACGGACGTGGTCGGCATCGGCCAGCATCCCTCCCGGGGACTTCGTAAGGGTGTGGTCGTGGATGTGGAGAGCACCATCCAGTCCATCAAGAAGGCGGTGGAAGAGGCGGAGTTGATGGTGGGCTGCACCATCCCGTCGGTCTACGTGGGCATCGCGGGAGGACACATCAAGGGATTCAACAGCACGGGTATCGTCAAGATCCGGGACGGGGAGGTCAAGGACGCGGACATGAAACGGGTCATCGAGACGGCCACCGCGGTCGATATCCCGCCCGACCGCGAGGTGCTTCACGTCATCCCTCAGGAATACATGATCGACGGCCAGGACGGCATCAAAGAGCCCCATGGCCTGGTGGGCGTTCGCCTCGAGGCGCGGGCGCATATCGTCACGGGGGCGGTGACCTCGGCCCAGAACATCATCAAGTGCTCGAACAGTGCAGGCCTCAACGTGCACGACATCGTTCTGGAGCAACTCGCTTCCTCGGAGGCGGTCCTCACCCAGGACGAGAAGGACCTGGGCGTGGCGCTGGTCGACATCGGGGGCGGGACCAGCGACCTGGCGATCTTCTCCAACGGGAGCGTCAAGCACACGGCGGTTCTATCCCTCGGCGGCAACCAGGTGACCACCGATCTGGCCTTTGGTCTGCAGACCCCCATTTCCGAAGCGGAAGAGGTGAAGAAGAAGTGGGGTTGCTGCCGCTCCGCCTTGATCGATTCGGAGGAGACGATCGGCATACAGGGCGTGGGGGGAAGAGGGATACGGGATCTTTCACGCAGCGTGATGGCGGAGATCATCGAACCGAGGGTCAGTGAGATCTTCACTCTCCTGAAGCGGGAGATCGAGATGAGCGGGTATGAGGAGATGATCGCCTCGGGTGTGGTCCTCACGGGGGGATCCTCCCTGCTTGCCGGCATCGAGACCCTTGCCGAGGAGGTGTTTCAGCGGCCGGTTCGTGTCGGCCTGCCGAGGAACATCGGGGGCCTGGCGGATGTGGTCAAATCGCCCGTTTACTCGACGGCGGTAGGGCTGCTTCTCTACGGTAGGCGGGACATGGAGGGCAAGCGCTTCCCCCAGAGGGACGACAACATCTTCAGCAAGGTCATCCGAAGAATGCGGGCCTGGTTCGAGGGAATGTTCCTCTAGACAGGAAACAAGGATTGGATTGCAGCATTCATCTAAACGGAGAAAGGGATGGAGGAGAGACATGCTTGAATTCGACGAGAGTGTGGGACAGGGTGCGAAGATCCGCGTCGTCGGGGTCGGTGGAGGTGGAGGCAATGCGGTGAACACCATGATCGAGCTCGGCCTGCGGGGTGTGGATTTCATTGCGGCGAACACCGACGTGCAGGCCCTGGAGAGCAACTGCGCGCACACCAAGATCCAGGTAGGCCAGAACATCACGCGCGGTCTCGGTTCAGGGGGAGACCCGGAAGTGGGGCGACGGTCGGCCATCGAAGACCGGGAACGCATGCGGGAGGCCCTGGAGGGGGCGGACATGGTCTTCGTAACGGCGGGAATGGGGGGCGGTACCGGAACCGGTGCGGCCCCGATCATCGCGGAGATCGCCCGTGAGACGGGTGCCCTGACGGTGGGTGTGGTGACCAAGCCGTTCCTCTTCGAGGGAAAGGTGCGGAGCCGACAGGCCGACGAAGGCGTTCAGCACCTGAAACGGAGCGTGGACACGCTGATCACGATCCCGAACCAGCGGCTTCTGAATGTGGTCGGCAAGAACACGCGCCTGCGCGATGCCTTCAAGAAGGCGGACGAGGTGCTTCACAATGCCGTGAAAGGCATCTCCGACACGATCACCGTTTCCGGCCTGATCAACGTGGACTTCGCCGATGTGCGGACCGTCATGAGCGAGATGGGCATGGCGCTCATGGGTGAAGGGATCGCCCAGGGCGAAAACAGGGCGGTGGATGCAGCGCAGCGTGCGATTTCCAGCCCCCTTCTCGAAGACATCTCCATCGATGGCGCCCGCGGCATGCTGGTGAATGTGACCGCCGGAAACGATCTGACCCTCCACGAGGTCCACGAGGCGATCACGCTCATTCAGGAGAGTGCTCATCCGGAGGCGAATGTCATCTTCGGCGCCGTCATCGACGAAGACATGGAGGAGGACATCCGGATCACCGTCATCGCTACCGGCATCGGTCGGGCGGAAAAGGCGAAGTTCGACACGGAGAAGAAGGTGGCTTCCATCGCGGCAGGTTCTCCCCTTTTGGGAGAGCCCCCCGTGCACGACGACCTCGATGTCCCCACCTTTCGACGGGGGCAGCGGAAAGAGATGGATCCCCTTCGGATCATCAAAGCGGGCGGGATGTCGAGCAAGCGGGAAGAGAACGATCTGGACGTCCCGACGTTCCTGCGTCAGCCGGTCGCCGACTGAGGGCGGCTCGAGGCTGGAAACGATCAGCGATCTTCCGTCCTGGATCGAATGAAGGAACATGTCGAAACGTCTCCAAAGGGCTGCGCATGAGCGGCTTGCGCGGGAAGAAGGGGTGCTTCGAAAGGATTGGGGGGGCCGGATTCCCATCGCCATCGTCTATCCGAACGTCTACAGGGTGGCCATGTCCAACCTCGGGTTCCTGGCCGTGTACGGACTCTTGAACCGGCATCCGGATGTGGTGTGCGAGCGGGTCTTCTTCCCGGACTCGGGAGAGAGGGAAGAAATGGCCAGGACCGGCACCCGCCCCTTCTCCCTGGAAACCCAGAAGCCCCTGGACGCCTTCGAGATCGTCGCCTTCTCCCTTTCGTATGAGAACGACTATCCGAATGTCGCCGCCCTCCTGGTGATGGCGGGTATCCCCGCAGAGCGGGAACGGCGCAGGCGGGACGATCCTCTGCTGGTCGCAGGGGGACCGGCCAGCTTCCTCAACCCGGAGCCGATGGCCGGCATCATCGACCTCTTCCTGCTCGGGGAGGCGGAAGAGGCCCTGGACGAAATCCTCGAGAAGTATCGAAGGCTCCGAGGGCCGGAGAAGCGGGAAGCCTTTCTGCACGAGGCACCCTCGGTACAGGGGGTGTATGCGCCGGCCCTGTACGAGCCGCATTACGGGGAGGACGGGACCCTGGCCTCTTTCGAGCCGAAGAAAGGTGCGCCGGCAAAGGTGGAGAGAAGGTGGGTTCGGGACCTCGATCGGTCGGCCGCGGAAACGACCGTCTTCAGCCCGGAGGCGGAATTCGCCGGCATCCACCTGGTGGAGGTCGGCAGGGGATGCAGCCGTCGCTGCCGCTTCTGTTCGACAGGCTTCATCTACCGCCCGGTTCGGTTCCGAAGCCTCGAGGCCTTGAAGTCCACTCTGGAGGCGGGTATCGACAGGGAGCGCCGCCTGGGGCTGGTCTGTGCCTCTCTGGGGGACTACCCGGAACTGGACGAACTCTGTGCGTGGCTCATCGAGAAGGGCGGGAAGCTATCCGCACCCTCTCTGCGGCTGGACACGCTGAGCCAAGGTCTCCTGAGTGCCTTGAAGGCGAGCGGACAGAAGACCGTGACACTGGCTCCTGAAGCGGGGAGCGACCGGATGCGCCGCCTCCTGCACAAGACCTTCGACGAGAACGAGATCCTGCGTGCCGCCGACCGGCTGGCCGAGCACGGGATCTTCGGGATGCGCCTCTACTTCATGGTGGGCCTTCCGGGGGAGGAAGAGGGGGACGTGGAAGCGATCGTGGATCTCGTCAAGCGAATCCGTCACCGTTTCCTGAAAGCCGCCAAGGACAAGCGGCGGATGGGGGAAATCACGCTCAGTGTAAACCCCTTCGTGCCCAAGCCCTGGTCCGCCTTCCAGTGGTGCGGAATGGCGGATCAGAAGGTTCTGAACGATCGGCTGAAGAAGATCCGGCGTTCTCTTCAGAAGGAGCCGAACATACACGTCACACACGGTCTCGTGAAATGGGCCTACCTGCAGGCCCTGTTCGGACGGGGGGACCGGCGGGTCCTTCCCTTTGTGCTGGAGGGCGCCGTGGAAGAGACGGACTGGAGGAAGGTCTTTCGAAAGACAACGCTCAATCCCGATTTCTTCGTGCACCGGGACCGTCGGAGGGACGAGCTCTTCCCGTGGGACTTCATTGACCACGGAATTCCCAAGGAGGCTTTGTACAGGGAATACGAAAGGAGGGTCTCATGCTTCCCGGGGGCCGGGTCCAAGGAAAGCAACGGTTGCTGAACTTGCAGGAGGAGGTTCCCTTCACGCTGCAGGAGGGCTCGGTGAGCGACCTTCTGGGCAGCATGTCGAGCTACAACCATGATCTGAGGGGCCATTCGGAGAGGGTCTGCTCCCTTTGCATACCCGTCGCCATGCGGATGGGGCTCAGAGGAAAGCAGCTCCTCTACCTGCAACTGGCGGCCTTGCTGCACGACGTGGGCAAGCTGGACGTTCCACCCCACATCCTCGACAAGCCGGGCATGCTCTCCCTGCAGGAGACCCTCCTGGTTCAGGATCATTCCCTCCGGGGGGAACAGATGCTGCGGTCCCTTTCCCTGCCGGACCCGATATGCCAGGTTGTTCGAACCCATCACGAACGATTCGACGGACGGGGCTACCCGGACGGTCTCACCGGAGAGGAGATTCCCGTGGCGGCCAGGATCGTGCAAATCGCCGACGCTTATGATGCAATGACGGAAGACAGGCCCTACCGGGGGGCCATGACCCCGGAGGCTGCACGGTTCTGGATCGCCGGTCTTTCCGGCGTCTATTTCGACCCGGAAGTGGTCGATTGCTTTCTGTCCGGGTAACGCATGAGCACGATTCTGCACACGAATCGGATCAATCCCCAGAAGCGCCATATCCAGCGGGTGGTGGAGGCCCTCTCGGACGGGAAGGTCGTCAGCTATCCGACCGACACCACCTACGGGATCGGATGCGATCTGCTCAACAAGCGCGCCATCGAGAAGATCTACACCCTCAAGAAGCGGGATCGTCGAAAACCGGTCAGCATTCTCTGTTCCGACCTGAAGGAGCTGAGTCAGTACGCTGTCCTGTCGAACTCGGCCCACCGGATCCTCCGAAGGCTTCTGCCCGGCCCGTACACCTTCATCCTGCCGGCAACGCCCCTGGTTCCCAAGGTGATGCTGACGCCCCAGAAGATGGTGGGTGTACGCATTCCGGATTCTCGAATCGTGCTCGATATGGTCGAGGGGCTGGGCCGGCCCCTGATCAGCACCTCCGCCACCCTGGAGGACGGTACCGTCTTGAACGATCCGGAAGAGATCGAGAAACGTTTCCGCGGCACCATCGAGATCGTGATCGCAGAGGAGTGCCCCGGTGAGCCTTCCAGCATCGTGGATCTCACAGGCGACGAACCGGTCCTGATCCGCAGAGGACTGGGGGACCTGAGCTGGCTGGAAGAATAGCCACCCCGCCCCGCCTTCGCTTGCATCCGACAGTGGTTAACGCTATGGTAATACTGTCTTTTTGGGGGGCGGCATGACCCGGAAGCACCGACTGCCTCGAGAGGCGGCCCTTGGGATCGAGGGCCGCCTGCAAGGTTTTGCAGCCTATCTGGCCCACAACAAGGGGTACAGCGCACACACCGTTCGCAACTATGTGAGTGACGTGAGGCAGTTCCTGCTCTACCTGAAAGAGCGGGACCCGGCCTGTACGGCTGAGGCTGCCGATGAGTATGCGATCCGGGGCTTCCTGTCGAGCCGATTCGCTCAGAACCGTAAGGCCTCCCTGGCGAGGAAGCTTTCGGCCTTGCGGTCGTTCTACCGCTTTCTGCTGCTCGAAGGGGAGGTGCCCGCCAATCCGGCCGCCCTGCTGGCCATGCCGAAGCGGGAGCAGATGCTGCCCAACTTCCTGTCCGTGGACGACACCTTCCGGGTCCTGGAGGCCCCGGGGGGCGATTCGTTCCTGACGATGCGGGACCGGGCGATGCTGGAACTTCTTTACGGGAGCGGTCTGCGGGTGAGCGAGCTCGTGGGCCTGGGCGTCAAGGATGTGAAGATGGATATGCAGGTCCTGCGGGTCTGGGGAAAGGGGCGCAAGGAACGGATCGTGCCCGTCGGTGAGAAGGCGAAGCAGGCGCTGGAGAAGTATCTCGCCGCCCGGGAGGAGATCCTCCGAGGCCCGGCCCCGGAGGTTGAAAAGGGAAGGATGGAAGAGGGGCCGCTCTTTCTGAATCGATCGGGCGGCAGGCTCACGGATCGAAGTGTTGCCCGTCGTCTCGACGGATACGTACGGCGACTGGGTCTGCCTCGGGAAGTGAGCCCTCACGCGCTGCGCCACTCCTTCGCTACGCATCTGCTCGATTCCGGCGCCGACCTGCGGGCGATCCAGGAACTGCTCGGCCACGCCAGCCTGGCCACGACCCAGAGATACACCCATCTAAGCCTGGATCGGATCATGGAAGTGTACGACCGTGTCCATCCGAGGGCGAAGCGGCAAAGGGAAGGTGAAAGGTCAAGGGTGAAAGGTAAAAGGGAATGAAGACGGCAAGTTCTCCCCGATTTTGTCTTCGATACTTGATCCGCCCCTTTGACCTTTGACCTTTCGCCTTTGACCTGTAGGGTTGGGTGGAACGAGTAGCGGCGACTACTCCAAGAATCTGATGGGGTGGGGAGCATGGAGATGCATGCGACGACCATCGTCGGAGTGCGGTGCAGAGGAGGCGTGGCCATTGGGGGCGACGGCCAGGTCACCCTGCACAACGTGGTCATGAAATCCCGGGCCAGAAAGATTCGAACCCTGCAGGACGGGAAGATCCTGTCCGGTTTCGCCGGGGCGGCTGCGGACGCATTCGCCCTCTATGAGAAGTTCGAGGGCAAGCTGGACCAGTACAAGGGAAATCTCACGCGGGCAGCGGTGGAGCTGGCCAAGGACTGGCGGACGGACAAGGTCCTTCGAAGGCTGGAAGCCCTGCTGGTCGTCATGGACAAGGAACGCTCCCTGATCATCTCCGGCACCGGGGACGTGGTCGAACCGGATGACGGCGTGGTGGCCGTCGGAAGCGGAGGGTCTTATGCGCTGGCTGCGGCCCGCGCGCTGGTTGCCCACACCTCGCTCCCGGCGAGAGAGGTCGTGGAAGAGGCCCTGCGGATCGCCGCGGAGATCTGCATCTACACGAATCAGGAAATCGAGGTTCAGGAGCTTTCGTAGGCGAAAGGCGAAGGGGTCAAGGCGAAAGGGGTGCTGCAAGATATGACGAAGGGATTCCGGAAAGTTGAATTGCCGGGGGAGGTCATCCCTCCCATTGCCTCTTCATTTCTTGAGCCATCCCTTTCGCCTTTGCCCTTTGCCCCTTCGCCTCTGGGGGGAGAGGAGGGGCACGGGTGGTGATGCAGCCATACACGCCGAAGCAGATCGTTCAGGCGCTGGACAAGTACATCATCGGCCAGAAGGAAGCGAAGAAGGCCGTTGCCATCGCCTTGAGGAACCGATGGAGAAGGCAGCAGGTTCCCGAGGAACTCCAGGACGAGATCGCGCCGAAGAACATCATCATGATCGGGCCGACAGGGGTTGGTAAGACCGAGATCGCCCGGCGGTTGGCACGACTCGCTCAGGCCCCCTTCCTGAAGGTGGAGGCCTCGAAGTATACCGAAGTCGGCTATGTGGGCCGCGACGTGGAGAGCATGATCCGGGATCTCACCGAACTGGCGGTCAACATGATCAAGGAGGAAGAGAAGCAGAGCGTCCAGCAAAGGGCGCGGGAGGTGGCGGAAGAGAGGCTGCTCGATCTCCTGCTTCCTCCGTCTCCCCGCCGGTCCGAGGGGGAGCCGATCAGGCCTTCCGAGGAGGAGGGCGAGGCTCCTGTAGCCGCGGAGGACCGGAAGGACACGCGCGAGAAGATCCGAAGGTTTCTGAAGGAAGGCAGGCTCGACGAAAGATTCGTCGAGCTGGAGGTGGCGGACAAGAAGATCCCGGTGGTGGAGATCTTCTCCGGCAGCGGTATGGAGGAAATGGATGTCCAGCTCAAGGACATGTTCGGCAACCTCTTCCCGAAGAAAAGAAAGAGAAGGAAGGTGAAGGTCCCCGAGGCGATGGAAATCCTGGTGCAGGAGGAGGCGCAACGGCTCATCGACATGGACCGTGTGGTCAAGGATGCGGTGGATCGGGTCCAGCATTCGGGCATCATCTTCCTGGACGAGCTCGACAAGGTGGCGGGACGGGAGCACGCCCAGGGGCCGGATGTTTCCCGGGAGGGCGTGCAGCGGGATCTCCTGCCGATCGTGGAGGGCTCGACGGTGAACACGAAGTACGGCATGGTCCGTACGGATCACATCCTGTTCATCGCGGCGGGCGCCTTCCACGTGACCAAGCCCTCGGACCTGATCCCGGAGCTGCAGGGACGGTTCCCGATCCGTGTGGAGTTGAATTCCCTTACGGCGGACGATTTCGTGCGGATCCTCACGGAGCCGGAAAACGCCCTGGTGCTGCAGTATGTGGAGATGATGAAGACCGAGGGGGTGGATCTGGAGGTGGACGATGGGGCGATCCGCAGGATCGCCGATCTCGCCCAGGATGTGAACGCGCGGACGGAAGACATCGGCGCGCGCAGGCTCTACACGATGATGGAAAGGCTCCTGGAGGACGTATCTTTCGAGGCCCCGGAGAGAAGCGGAGAACGGATCATCGTCGATTCGGCCTACGTGGAGAGCAAGCTGGGCGAGCTGGTCAAGGATCAGGACCTGAGCCGATACATCCTCTAGGCGCGAGGGACCCTGCTGAGGGAGGGTGGGGTCCGGTGACGGGGCCTGGTCCCTGAACCCTGAATCAAGGTTGAAGGAATGGAGCACTATCTTTCGAAGGCGAAGGTTCTGACAGAGGCGCTTCCGTACATCCAGAGGTTTCACGGGAAGACCATCGTCATCAAGTACGGTGGCAGCGCCATGCAGGAGCAGTCGCTCAGGCAGAATTTCGCCCAGGACGTGGTCCTGATGAAGTTCGTGGGTTTGCGTCCGGTCGTCGTCCACGGAGGAGGGCCGCAGATCGGAATGACCCTGAAACGAATGGGGAAGGACACGCGTTTCGTGCGGGGGATGCGGGTCACCGACGCGGAGACCATGGAAATCGTGGAGATGGTGCTCGCCGGGAAGCTGAACAAGGATCTCGTGCAGCTGATCCAGTCACAGGGTGGAAGGGCGATCGGGCTCAGCGGCAAGGACGGCAACCTGATCGAGGCGCGCAAGATGGTCCTGAAGGAGGGCGAGGGGTCGGGGGAGGACCTGGGGTTCGTGGGAGAGGTGGCGAAAGTGAACGCAGACATCATCCTGGACATGGACCGGGACGCCTACGTGCCCGTGGTCGCGCCCGTCGGTGTCGGCAGGGATGGAGAAACCTTCAACATCAATGCGGATCTGGTGGCGAGCCGACTGGCGGTCGCCCTCCAGGCGGACAAGCTCATCCTGCTGACCGATGTGACCGGGATCCTGGACCGACAGGGCAACCTGGTGTCATCGATCCCGCTGAGCGAACTGGAAGGGCTGGTCAGCCGCGGGGAGGTGACCGGGGGCATGATTCCGAAGGTTCGTTGCTGTTCCGAGGCGGTGAGTCAGGGCGTACGAAAGGCCCATATCATAGACGGCAGGGTAGAGCATTCGGTCCTCCTGGAGGTCTTCACGGACGGCGGAGTCGGCACGGAGATCTTCGCGGATTGAACCGGACAGGGGAGCATTGGGCAATGCTGGATGCACGCGGAGGCGAAAGGGAAAGCAATCTCCAGGTGGCGAACCTGACGGAACGCTGTGTGATGAATACCTACGGCCGTTTCCCCATCGCACCGGTCCGGGGTGAGGGGTGCCGGCTCTGGGATGCCGACGGCACGGAATACCTCGACTTCGTGGCGGGCCTTGCCGTCTGCAACCTGGGACACTGCCACCCGAGAGTGGTTCGGGCGATCCGGGAGCAGGCAGGGAGGCTTCTCCACGTGTCGAACCTGTACCACATCCCCTCCCAGTCGGCCCTGGCAAGGAAGATCGTGGAGAACTGCTTCGGGGACCGGGTCTTCTTCTGCAACAGCGGGGCTGAGGCGAACGAGGCCGCCATCAAGCTGGTTCGGCGCTACGAGCATGAGGTTCGCAAAGGGGATCGGTTCGAGATCCTGACCATGGAGAACTCCTTCCACGGGAGGACCCTGACCACCATGGCGGCCACGGGCCAGGACAAGGTCAAGAAGGGCTTCGATCCGCTGGCTCCCGGCTTCCGACACGTGCCGTTCAACGATCCGGACAGGCTGGTGGCGGCGATCCGCGACGAAACGTGCGCCGTTCTCGTGGAGCCGATCCAGGGGGAAGGGGGCATTGTCTGTCCTGCGGACGATTACCTCCCCTTCCTTCGTTCCGTCTGTGATGAACGGGATCTGCTGCTCGTTTTCGACGAAGTGCAGGCGGGCATGGGGCGGACGGGTACCCTCTTCGCCCACGAAATCTCCGGGACCGTGCCGGATGTCATGACCCTTGCGAAGGGCCTCGCCGGAGGCGTTGCGATCGGCGCTGCAGTGGCTTCCGAGCGGGTCGCTGCCGGTTTCGTGCCGGGAACCCATGCCTCCACCTTCGGTGGCAACCCCCTGGCCACGGCGGCCGGCCTTGCCGTTCTCGAGACCATCCTGGAGGAAGGGGTCCTGGAGAACTGCCGCAGGGTTGGACGTCATCTCCGGGAGGGCCTGGAGACGGTCGCGTCTCGTCATCCCGGCCTGGTCCGGGAGGTCCGGGGCAAGGGGCTCCTGCAGGCCATGGACCTGACGTTTGCCGGAGGCCCCGTCGTGCTGGCCTGCATGGGCCGGGGCCTGCTGATCAACTGCACAGCCGATACGGTCCTGCGCTTCCTTCCGCCCCTGATCGTCACGGAGGCGGAGGTGGACGAGATGCTGGATACCCTGGAGAGCGTCCTCGCCACGACATCCGTTGAGGGGGGCGAAGGGGGATGAACAAGCACTTTCTCACGCTGACCGATTTCAGCTCCGCAGAACTCGGACGGCACCTGAAACGGGCCCTCAAGCTGAAGGCGGAGACCCTTGCGGGCAGGCGGAACCGGACCCTGGAGCGGAAGATCCTCGGGTTGGTTTTCGAAAAACCCTCGCTCCGAACACGGGTGACCTTTGAAGTGGGTATGCGCCAACTCGGGGGGGATTCGATCTACCTGAGCGCACAGGAAGTGCAGCTGGGTGTGAGGGAATCGGTAGCGGATGTGGCCCGGAACCTGGAACGGTGGGTGGACGGGATCGTGTTGCGGACCTTCCGCCACGAGACGGCCGAGGAGCTGGCGCGCAACTGCTCCATCCCCGTGATCAACGGCCTGACCGATCTGCTGCACCCCTGCCAGGTCTTTTCGGACATGCTGACCGTGCTCGAGAAACGGGGGCGGCTCGAAGGGATCCGGGTCGGCTACGTAGGGGACGGCAACAACCTCGCCAACTCCTGGCTCCTCGGAGCCGCCATGCTCGGGATGGAGTTGACGGTCGCCTGCCCCAAGGGGTATCAGCCGGATCGGTCCGTGCTGCGGGACGCCAAGAGGAGGGCGAAGGAGACCGGCGCGAAGATCGCCATCGCCCACGCGCCGGAGAAGGCTGCCCGAAACGCGGACGTGCTCTACACGGACGTCTGGACCTCCATGGGCAAGGAGAAGGAGGGGGCCCGGCGCAGGGCCGCCTTCAAGGGATTTCAGGTGAACCGCCAACTCCTGGCTGCGGCCGCAGAAGACGTGCTGGTCATGCACTGTCTGCCTGCCCATCGAGGGGAAGAAATCACCGACGATGTTCTGGACGGTCCGCATTCCATCGTCTTCGACCAGGCGGAGAACCGTCTTCACGCGCAGAAGGTTTTGCTGGAGGCACTGCTGAGCGGCCCCAAGAAGAAAGCGACGAGAGGGAAACGATGAAAAAGGCGGTTCTGGCCTACTCCGGGGGACTGGACACTTCGGTCATCCTGAAGTGGATCAAGGAGACCCATGGGTTTGACGTGATCGCTTACGTGGCGGACCTGGGTCAGCGTGAGGATCTGGAGGAGATCCGTTTACGGGCCGAGGAGACGGGCGCAAGCCGGGTCGTTGTCGAAGACGTGCGGGAGGAATTCGTCAGTGAATACGTCTTTCCGGCCCTCCGTGCGAATGCGGTCTACGAGGGGACCTACCTGATGGGGACGAGCCTGGCCCGGCCCCTGATCGCCCGCCGGCAACTGGCCGTTGCGCACCGGGAAGGGGCCGAGGCGGTGGCCCACGGAGCCACGGGAAAGGGCAACGACCAGGTCCGGTTCGAACTCACCTATCTCGCCCTGGACCCGGGCATCAAAGTGATCGCTCCGTGGCGGGAGTGGGACTTCCGGTCACGTAACGACCTGATCCACTTCGCCCGGGACAAGGGGATCCGGATCACGGTCACGGCGGAGAAGCCTTACAGCGTGGACGCCAACCTTCTTCACACGAGCTACGAGGGCGGCGTGCTCGAGGATCCCTGGGCAGAGCCTCCAGGCGACATGTTTCTGACGACCGTGTCCCCCGAGCAGGCGCCCGACCGTCCCGTTCTGATCGAGGTCGATTTCGAGAAGGGCAATCCGGTCGCCGTGAACGGAACGTCCATGTCGCCGGCAAGCCTGCTCGAGCATCTGAACGAGATCGGTGGAGCGAACGGCATCGGCAGGGTGGACATGGTGGAGAACCGTTTCGTGGGCATGAAATCGCGCGGGGTCTATGAAACGCCGGGCGGAACGATCCTGCACGCGGCCCACAGGGCCCTGGAGTCGATCACCATGGATCGTGAGGTGATGTTCCTTCGGGACAGCCTCGTCCCCGAGTACGCCCGGTGCATCTACAACGGGTTCTGGTTCTCCCCGGAAAGGGAAATGCTGCAGGGCATGATCGATCAGACCCAGGAAGAGGTCAGTGGAAGGGTTCGTCTGAAGCTGTACAAGGGCAATGTCACGGTCCTGGGCAGGCGTTCGGATCAGAGCATGTACCGGGAGGATTTTGCCACCTTCGAGGAGGACGAGGTGTACCGCCAGAAGGACGCCGAGGGCTTCATTCGGCTGCAGGCCCTGCGGTTGAGGATCCGTAACCTGGTCCGGGGATAATACGGCCTGTTGCCCAAAGCCGATGAACTGGAGGAGTTCGACGACTGGCACCATTTCAGGCAGCAGGGTGGAAAGAGAGAGCCGTGAAGAAGAAGAAAACAAAGGTGAGCCCGGCCGGCCGGCCGAGCAAGGCCTGGTCGGGCCGTTTCCAGGAGGAAACGGCCCCTGTGGTGGAACGGTTTACTGAGTCGATCTCCTTCGATCGGCGGCTCTACCGACAGGATATCCAGGGGAGCATCGCCCACGTGAGGATGCTCGCACGGCAGAAGATCCTTCCTGCAAAGGATGCGAAGAGGATCGAGAAGGGGCTGAGGGAGATCGCCGGGGAGATCGAGGCCGGGCGGTTTCGATTCTCTCCGAGGCACGAAGACATCCACATGAACATCGAGGCCCGGCTCATCCAGAAGATCGGTGAGGCAGGGGGAAAGCTGCACACCGGTCGCAGCCGGAACGACCAGGTGGCCCTCGATGTGCGCCTCTATCTGCGGGAGGTGATCGACCGGGTCCGGGGGCAGCTCCTTCGACTTCAGGCAATCATCCTGGACCGTTCCGAGGAGACGGTGGAGGTCCTGCTGCCCGGGTACACCCACCTCCAGAAGGCGCAGCCGGTGCGGCTCGCACACCACCTGCTCGCCTACTACGAGATGTTCTCACGTGACGAGCAGCGTTTGTCCGAGATGCGGAATCGCGTGGACGTCATGCCCCTGGGTGCAGGTGCGATCGCCGGTTCCGGTTATCCGGTGGATCCCGGGTTCGTGGCAAGCCTGCTCGGTTTTTCCCGTGTGGCGTCCAACAGCATGGACGCGGTCAGTGACCGGGATTTCGCCATCGAGTTCTGTTCCGCCGCGTCGCTGATCCTGCTTCATCTGAGCCGATGGTCGGAGGAGTTGATCCTGTGGTCCTCCGAGGCCTTCGGTTTCGTGCAGCTTGCAGATGCCTACTGCACCGGCTCGAGCATGATGCCGCAGAAGAAGAACCCGGACGTGCTCGAGCTCATCCGGGGGAAGACGGGAGGCGTCTACAGTGACCTCCACGCCCTGCTCGTTCTCATGAAGGGCCTCCCCCTGACCTATCAACGGGACATGCAGGAGGACAAGGAGCCTCTGTTTCATGCGGTGGACACCGTTGGGGCGTGCCTTTCGGTCTTCTCCGCCCTGCTGGAGACGGTCCGTTTCCAGACGGAACGGATGCGAAGGGAGGCGGAAGAGGGATTTCTGAACGCCACCGATCTGGCCGACCATCTGGTCCGGAAGGGAATGCCCTTCCGGCAGGCCCACGGGGTCGCCGGCCGGGTGGTTCGCTACTGCCTCGATCACGACAAGCGGCTGGAAGACCTGATGCCCTCCGAATGGAGGACGCTCGCTCCGGGGGTGGGTCCGGGCGTTCAGCAAACCCTCGGTCTGGAGAAGGTCGTCGAGGCGCGAAACATCCCCGGGGGCACGGCGCGAAGCCAGGTCCGGAAGCAGCTTCGCCGGGCCAGGGGAGAGGTACAGAAGAGGCGGGCTCGCCTTGAAAGAGACGAAGAGAAGAGCGCTATCGGCTTGTGATGAACCGCCGTGTTCGATTCCCGGTGTCGGAGGGAGCAGGAGGCGAAAGGGATGGTACACGTACGGAAGAGAGATTGCAAAGGGGCTTTGCCGCCCCTTCAAGGTACGACGCGATCCACAGATCGTCACAAGTCTGTCGGGGCACGCGGGCGATGCATTCCGCCTGTTCATGCGGGACTTGCGACCGTTCTGGGATTCTCGGCCCTGCTCCTCTTGGCGTCCTGCGGGGTGAAGGCGCCGCCCCAGCCGCGGGAGGTCGTGGTTCCGGCTCCGGTAACGGATCTGACCGTTACGTCCCTGCCCGAAGGCCTGAGGATCGCCTTCACCCTGCCTTCGAAGAGCCTCGACGGCTCTGCCCTGGAAACGATCGGGGGGTACCGCATCCTGCGGGAGGGACCGAAGGGGAGGGATGTGCGACAGGACATCCGCTTTTCGGTTTCCGAGACGAGGCAGAAGGTCGGGAAGCCCGTAACCTTCCTGGACGAGCCTCCTTCACAAGGGGGTACCTACCGCTACTGTGCCGTGCCCTTCGATGTGTACGGAACCTACGCGGGAAGGCGTCGCCTGGAGGCGTTCTGCTGGGAAGGTACGCTTTCCGGCAAGGGAGACAGGTGAAATGCACTACTTCGCCTATCGGGACGGAAGGCTCTTCGCCGAAGAGACGCCCCTCGAGGAGATTGCCCGGGAGGTCGGCACCCCCTTCTACGGTTACAGTTACGCAACGCTGGAACGACACTACCAGGCCTTTGAAGCCTCCCTTGGAGACGTCCCGCACCTGATCTGCTTTTCCGTGAAGTCGAACTCCAACCTGGCCGTTCTCAAGGTCTTCCTGGAACAGGGGGCGGGGCTGGACGTGGTCTCCGGCGGGGAACTGTACAGGGCCCTGAAGGCCGGGGCCGACCCGGGGAAGATCGTCTTCGCCGGCGTGGGCAAGACCGTCCTTGAAATGGAAGAAGCCCTGAGGGCTGAGATCCTGCTGTTCAATGTGGAGTCGGAGCAGGAACTCCTGGCCCTGGACCGGGTGGCAGGGCAGGGGGGCGTGAAGGCGCCCGTGGCTCTCCGGGTCAACCCGGACATCAACCCCCAGACGCACCCTTACATATCGACCGGCCTGAAGCAGAACAAGTTCGGGATTCCCTTCGAAACGTCCCTCAACGTCTACAGACAGGCAAAAGGGCTGGAATACATCGAACCGATCGGGGTCCATTGCCACATCGGCAGCCAGATTCTCGAGATCCAGCCTTTTGTAGACACCCTGGGACGCATAAAGGAGCTGGTGAAGCGATTGCGGGACGAGTCGATCGGCATTCGATACATCGACCTGGGAGGCGGCCTGGGGATCGCCTACCAGGATGAAGCCGCCCCTGCCCCGGCCGACTACGTCCACGCCCTGCTCCAGGAGTTGGGCGGGCTGGACTGCACCCTGATCTTCGAACCGGGCCGCGTGCTGGTGGGCAACGCCGGCATCCTGGTCACCCGCGTGCTGTACATAAAGCGAGGGCCCGAGAAGAATTTCATCGTCGTGGACGCCGGGATGAACGACTGCATTCGGCCGAGCCTGTACGGCGCTTACCAGGCGGTCTGGCCGGTGGTGCAAAGGCAGGGAGAGAAGCTCACCGGCGATCTGGTCGGGCCCATCTGCGAAAGCGGGGACTTCCTGGCCAGGAATCGGCTCCTTCCGCCCCTGGAACCCGGCGACCTGGTGGCCGTCATGAGCGCCGGGGCGTATGGATTCACGATGGCCTCCAACTACAACTCGAGGCCTCGGCCACCGGAGGTTCTCGTCAAGGGGAAGGAGCGCTGGGTGGTTCGCAGGCGCGAAACGTACGAGGATATCGTGCAGGGAGAATCCGTCCCCGAGGCCCTGTCCGGGGTTGAACCCCGTACCTGAGAGGTAATCGTGCCCGGCATGCCCTTCTCCAAGCTCAGCGGCTCGGGGAATGACTTCATTCTCATCGACAACCGCCAGGGGGTCTTCTCGGCGGAGGATCTTCCAGGGCTTGCCCGCAGGCTCTGCCGCCGGAGGTTCTCCGTCGGGGCGGACGGCCTGGTTGCGATCGAGGATGCCGACACGGCCGATTTCCGCTGGCAGTTCTTCAACGCGGATGGGAGTTCTGCGGAGATGTGCGGGAACGCGGGGAGGTGCGCGGCGCGGTTTGCACTGGAAAAAGGGATCGCGGGAGCACGGCACTGTTTCGAGACCCTTGCCGGCCCGGTACGGGCCGAGGTCATGGGCCGCCGGGTGAAGCTGGAAATGACCCCGCCGAGGGACCTTCGCTCGGAAGTGGACGTTTCCCTGTCCGTGGGTGTGCGCCGAGGCGCCTCGATCGACACCGGGGTTCCTCACTTCGTTCTTTCGGAAGAGAACCTCGATTCCGTGGATGTGGCGGCCCTGGGCCGCGAGATTCGAAGCCACCCTCTGTTTTCACCTGCAGGTACGAATGTGGATTTCATCTCGAAGGCAGGGGGGTCCGACGTTTCCCTGAGGACCTATGAGCGAGGCGTTGAGGACGAAACCCTGGCCTGCGGCACGGGCGCCGCGGCCGGGGCGCTGGTCGGTGCCTGCTGGTGGGGGCTCGCTTCCCCGGTTTCCGTTCGGACCCGGGGGGGGGAGATCCTGATCATCCACTTCAGGAGGCGAGGGGAGGGGTTCGGGGAGGTTTTCCTTGAAGGCGATACGGTCTGGGTCTACGATGGCCGGTGTGTGGATGAGCTGGTTCTGAGTACTTAGGACGAAAGCGGGAGGGTGAGCTTATGGCGGCCAAGGTAATGGTCCATGCGGGTGCGGGAAAGATGGGGAGGAGAGTCCTGACGCTCCTCCTAGAGGACCCGGACCTCCAACTCGTCGGAGTGCGTGAGGCGGCAGGACACCCTGCCGTCGGACAGGATGCGGGTCAGCTGGTGGGCAAACAGGATCTGGGGATAACGGTTTCTTCCGCAGGGGAGGCGCTCCCCAAGGCGGTGGACGTGGTGATCGATTTCAGTGCGCCGTCGGCAACGCTCGATCTGGCGGAAGTGCTGGGCAAGGAGAAGATCCCGCTGGTGAGCGGGACCACGGGGTTCACCGAGCCGGAACGGGAGAGGCTGTCGGAATGCATGAAAGGGCTTCCTTTCGTTCTGGCTCCCAACATGAGCGTGGGCGTCAATGTCCTGTTCAGGCTGGCCCACGATGTGACCCGGATCCTGGGGGAAGGGTTCGATGTGGAGATCGTGGAAACCCATCATCGTTTCAAGGCGGATGCCCCCAGCGGAACGGCTCTCCGTCTCGGCGAGGAAATCGCACGGGCCAGAGAGGTTGCACTGAGCGAGAAGGCCTGCTACGGAAGGGAGGGGCGTTGCGGCGCCCGGAGGGCGGACGAGGTGGGAATCCTCGCGGTGCGTGCGGGAGACGTGGTGGGGGAGCATACCGTGATTTACGGGGGAATGGGGGAACGGATCGAGCTCGTTCACAAGGCGCACACACGCGACAATTTCGCCATGGGGGCTCTGCGGGCCGCCAAGTGGGTGACGGGTCAGCCGGCCGGCATGTACGACATGATGGATGTCCTCGGGCTTCGATAGTCCAGCGCCGTAGCGTGTTCCCCGGCAGGAGGTGTTTGCGGCCGTGCGGGGCAAAGGAGCGTGCCGATGAACCAGAGGGCCAGACAGCGAGCGCGTGCGATCGTCAAGATGCTGGCGCCCGACGATTACGAGCGACTCCAGAGCATCAAGATCAATGACCTGGGGTTCGGCTACGACCCCTTCGGCCTGGAGATCGAATCGGCCATGCTCGCCTTCGCGGTGGCAAGGTACATCTACCAGTACTGGTTCCGGGTGGAGAGCCACGGTGTGGAGAACGTGCCCTTGAAGGGGCCCGTTCTGATCACGCCGAACCACAGCGGTGTGCTGCCCATCGACGGGGCGATGATCGGGGTGGACCTGGCGAAAAAGCTGGATACACCGCGGGTCATGCGGGCCGTGGTCGACAACTTCGCGGGTTTCCTCCCCTTCTTCAACACTCTCTTCTATCGCTGGGGCCAGATCATCGGGGCCAGGAGGAACTTCGAGGAACTCCTCCGCCAGGGGGAGCTGGTCACGGTCTTCCCGGAGGGGCACAAGGGGACCGGAAAGCCTTACAGCCAGCGTTACAGGCTGGCCCGGTTCAATGTGGGTTTCATGGAGTTGAGCCTGCTCAACAAGACGCCGATCGTGCCGACGGCGGTGATCGGTGCAGAGGAGCAGTATCCCTACATGATCGACTTGAAGCCGTTGGCCAAGCTGTTGAACTTCCCCTACATGCCGGTTACGCCCCTGATGGTCCTCCTCGGCCCACTGGGAATACTCCCGCTGCCCACCAAGTACACCATCTATTACGGGAAGCCCCTGCACTTCTACCGTGACTATCCGCCCGAGACGGTCAAGGATCCGGAGACGATTTACGGGCTGGTCGACACGGTCAAGACACACGTTCAGGACCTCATCGACCGGGGGCTTCGTCAGCGGGAAGGGGTCTTCGGGTTTCCCCTGACACCCCTTCGGGCCCTGCTGGGCGGAGCGAAGAAAGAGGACCTTTCGGAGGAGCCAAAACAGATCAAGGAGAAGGCAGGGCCCTGACGGATCGCCTCTTGTCCGAAGGAGCACCTCTGCCGGAGGGAACGGGATGGTCAAGAAGAAAGGGACGGAAAAGACGAAGAAGGCGGCGGCCCCCAAGAAGAAGGGTCCCGCGGCGAAGAGGTCCGGTTCACAGAGCCGCAAGAAGAACGTCCTGATTACCGGGGTGACCGGCACGGTGGGAAGCCGTCTGGCCGAGGCCCTCTATTACGACAAGAACGTGGGCGTGATCATCGGCGTGGCCCTCGGTTCGAAACCTTACTATTTCAATCAGTTCGACACGAACCGATTCCGTTACAAGAACCTGAACATCCTGAAGCAGAGGGATCTCACCAACCTCTTTCTTGCAAGCGATTTCAAGGAAGCGAAGATCAATACCGTGGTTCATCTGGCCTTTCTGAACCGGGTCGTCTCCGGCTCCAGGGAAAAGAAGAACTTCAATACCCTCAACGTGGAAGGAACACGAGACCTGCTGGACAAATGCATCGAGAGCGGCAGCGTGACGAAGTTCATCTTCAAGTCGAGCGATGTGGTTTACAAGATCCGCCCCCACAACCCGATCTATCTGGATGAGAACTCGGACTTGAACTTCGACACGGATGTGGACCCCTGGATCAAGGACCGTGTGGACGCGGACATGATCTGCCAGTCGAAGCTCGACAACCGTCAGGTGAACATCGTCATCCTGCGCTTCTCGAACATCATCGGCCGCATGGTGAGCAGCCAGATGAACGCCTTCTTCGACTCGGCCTTGAATTTCAGGGCCCTGGGCTTCAACCCGCTGATCAATCTGATCCACATGGAGGACGTGATCCAGGCGATCCTTCTTGCGATCAAGAAGAAGAGCGTCAAGGGCGTCTTCAACATCGCAGGCGCAGATACGGCCCCCATTTCCACCTTTGCGGAGATCAACCGGTCCCGTATGGTACCGCTGCCGGCCCCCCTTCTGGGCCCCTCCAATGCCCTGTTGCGTAGGCTGGGGTTGACCCGGTACTACTACTCCGTGGATGCGGACCGGCTGAAGTACAGCGTGCTGCTCGACACGGAGAAGGCGCGGAAGACGCTCGGCTTTCGGCCGCGGAGTCATGTCTACTTCGAACGCGGCGTCGCATGAGCGGCTCCGCCGCTCGGGAGGTTAAAGGTGAAAGGTACAAGGTGAAAGGTCAAAGGGACAAGGGAAAAGGGGGCGGTTCAAGTCCTGAAGCGGGCATGTTTACGGACAGGATGCCGGCCGTGCAAACGACTCTATCCCTTCATCAATACATGATCCATCCCTTTCACCTTTCACCTTTGCCCTTAGGCGGTGGGGGGGTGGGCGCTGTGGGCGGGGCTGTTGAAGTCGAGGAATTCTGCAATGGTTTCAGATACTTCGAGGGCGAGCTCGCTGCGGTACCCTTCGGCGTCCCCGCCGATCTGAAAGGGCACCCTCTCCGAAAAGGTGAAGTGCACCTTTTCCACTAGAAAGTCCAGGAAATTCGGACTCTTGTAGGTTCCCTGCCAGATGGAGGGCATGTGGGTGAGCAACTCCGCCACGCCCGCCTTCATCACGCGGACCTGCATGAAGCCGGGCAGCTTCATCGCGTCGGGGAAGGCCTTCAGCCCGTAACCGTAATACGGGGTGGTGGCGGCACCGATGGCATGGATGGGTCCCTCGTAGAAGACCTCTCCGGGTCGACACGGGACGGGTTGGAGGCTTCCGTCCGCTCCGACGCGATACACCTTCGGCCCCAGGCTTCGAACCGTGGCGATCGCCCGCCTTCGGGAAAGCAGGACCTTCGGAATCGTCCGGAAGAGGATGGCGGCGAGATACCCGACCAGGTTCCGGAGCATGCGGCCGAGGAGATGCGGCCTGCATCGCTCCTTGAGCCAGACATAGTCGTTCAGGATCTGTGCGTCCCAGCCGAGCCCGCAGAAGGTGAAGAAACGGTCTTCCGACTCGATCAGGTGGATCCGCTGGGTCTCGAACTCCGCGCCCTCGGCGAGTTGCCGTACGGGACGCAGGCCCTCCTTGCTTCCCAGGACCGGCGCAAGGCTGTTGCCCGTGCCGAGCTTCAGGATGCCGAGTTCCGGCAGGGAGATCTTCGAGATCCCTTCCCGCGCCTGGTGCCCCATCGCTTGAAGCCTGGCGTTCTTCTCTTCCAGGTGCTTCTTCGCCGCGCTCAGGGCGTGCACGAGCGTACCGTCGCCCCCGCCGCAAATGATCCTCCGGTAGCCCCTGTCGAGCACCTCCTTCACGATCTGGTAGCCTTCTTCTTTGGTGCGGCTCGTGTAGAGGGAGATGCGCGGTGCCGCCCGCCTGGCGGATTTCACCACGCTTCGGCTCACCCGGTGGGCGTTCCGGTTCAGGATGAGGGCGACTTCTTTCGGGGTATTCCGGTCCATGGCTTTTTGATCATAGATTCAGGGAAAACGATTCGTCAAGCGGCCCCCCGCATCTTGATAATACCTCGTTTTTGGAGTAAACTTGGAGATTCCCGCTCTTCGTGTTTTTCGGGGCCCTATGGCCCCGAATTCCGGAAAAGGATGGGTTCCCCCAGTCTTTGCCTTGGAGAAACGAGATGAAATATCAGATCCGGCTGTCAGGCGATGAAGCTCGACTCATGCAGGAGGTCAAGGCGCGCTCCGGGGTGGATCTCGCACGATGTTATCAGTGCGGGGAGTGTACCGCAGGGTGTCCCATGACGCCCGAGATGGACGCGGGCCCCACCAAGACCCTGCGGCTCATTCAGCTCGGAATGGAGGAGGCCCTGTTCGAGCTGAACACCCCGTGGCTTTGTGCCTCCTGTGAGACGTGCACGGCCCGTTGTCCGAACGACATCGACATCGCGCTGGTCATGGATGTGGTCCGGCAAATGGCCCGCCTGAAAGGCAAGAAGCTGCCGGTCAGGGAGCCCCGTGTCTTCCAGGACGTCTTCCTCAAATCGATGGAGAATCATGGA
Organism: uncultured Thermodesulfobacteriota bacterium; assembly: GCA_964479535.1. GTDB lineage: Bacteria > Desulfobacterota > DSWW01 > DSWW01 > DSWW01 > S015-6. The sequence continues at coordinate 51,389 of CAYZMM010000008.1, read as the reverse complement.
AAGCTCTACGAGCCCGGGATGATCGCCTTCTACAACCTTCAGAGCGGCGACCTCTTTCACGATGTGGCGCTGGGTCCGAAGATGCTGCTCAAGGGGAAGCTGCCGCTGCTGCCCCACACCTCGAAGAACCGTGAGAAGCTGCGCGAGATCTTCAGGAAGGCGGAGGCGCTGGAGAGGGAGGCGGGCAGGAAGGTGAGCCAGGAAGGGCACGACGAGCCGGGTCACTGACCCGCCGCAAAACGCAATGGGCCGTTCGGTAGCCCGGTTTGATTCGAAAAAGGATGGAAGAAACCCGATGACATACGCCTACTACCCCGGATGTTCGTTGAAGGGAACCGCAATCGACTACCACACGTCCGCCATGGTCCTCGCACAGCGCCTCGGGATCGGGCTCACGGAGATGGAAGAATGGGTCTGCTGCGGGGCCTCCCCGATTCACCAGCGCAACCCGGTTCTGGCCTCCGGTGTGGCCAATCTCCTCCTCTCCCTTTCCGAGGGGATCAGCAACGATGTTGCGGTCCTCTGTGCCGCCTGTTACCACAACATGAAGAAGGCCGAAGTGGAGATGCGCGAGGACGGCAGGAAGCGAAACGAGGTGGAGGAGCTTTCGGGGATTCCCTTCAACCCGGAGGTGCGCACACGGCATTTCCTGGAAATCCTCGAGAAGGATTACGGGCTGAATGCCCTCAAGGAGAAGGTGGTCAAGCCTCTCAGTGAGCTTCGCGTGGCCTGCTACTACGGCTGTCTTCTCTCGCGGCCTTCGGAGATTGCCTTCGACGACCCGGAACAGCCCACGGTCATGGAAAGGGTTCTGGAGGCCGCCGGGGCGGAAACGGTTTCCTGGACGCATCGTCTGGAATGCTGCGGCGCCAGCCACGCCGTGCCCGTGACCGATGCGGTGCTTCGGCTGGTGAACGACGTTCTCACGTCGGCCCGGGATGCGGGCGCGGAGATCATCGCCTGCGCATGCCCGCTCTGCCAGGCGAACCTGGACATGCGGCAGGACGGCATCCGCGCCAAGTTCGGGATCGCACACAACCTTCCCGCCGTGTATTTCACGCAGTTGCTGGGCATTGCCTGCGGGGCGACCGGGAAGGAAGTGATGATCAAGAAGGGAATGGTGGATGCTACACGGCTGCTGAAGGCGAAGAACCTGCTGTAGCCCAGGATCGGACAGAGACGAAAGGGTGCCGGAGAGAAGAGCTTTTCGGCTGAGAAATAAAGGATCAGGGGTCGCGGTGCAGGGCCAGCCCCCTGGTCCCGGACCCCTGGCCCCTGCGATTGGGAAAAGAAACCGATGAGCAAGATCGGCGTGTTCGTATGCCACTGTGGAGAGAACATCTCGCGTACCGTGGATTCGGAACGGGTCTCCAAGGCCTCGAGCCGGATCCGGGGCGTGGCGGTCGCGATCGACTACAAGTACATGTGCTCGGACCCGGGGCAGGCCCTGATCAAGAAGGCGATCCAGGACCACAAGCTCGACGGGGTGGTCGTGGCCGCCTGCTCCCCCCACATGCACGAGAAGACCTTCCGGAAAGCGGTCTCGGAGGCCGGGTTGAACCCGTTCCTCTGTGAGATGGCGAACATCCGCGAGCACTGCTCCTGGGTGCACGAAAAGGAAGAGGTGACCACCCGAAAGGCGATCGAGCTCGTGCGTCTCATGGTGGAGAAGGTGAAACGGAACATGGCCCTCGAGCCGATTCGAGTGAACGTGACCAAGCGCGCCCTGGTCATCGGCGGCGGCGTTGCGGGCATCCAGGCCGCGCTGGATATCGCCGACGGCGGCCACGAGGTGATCCTCGTGGAGAAGGACCCCTCCGTGGGCGGCCACATGGCACAGCTCTCCGAGACCTTCCCGACCCTGGACTGCTCCCAGTGTATCCTCACGCCGAAGATGGTCGATGTGGGCAGCCATCCGAACATCAAGCTCTACACCTACTCGGAAGTGGAGAAAATCGACGGCTTCGTGGGCAATTTCAAGGCGACCATCAAGAAGAAGGCCCGCTCCGTGGACATCGACAAGTGTACGGGCTGCGGTGAGTGCCAGCTCAAGTGCCCGTCCAAGAAGATCCCCTCCGAGTTCGACCGGGGTCTGAAGAACCGGACCGCCATCTACATCCCCTTCCCCCAGGCCGTGCCGGCCCGGCCCGTGATCGACCGGGACAACTGCATCTATTTCACGAAGGGGAAGTGCAAGGCCTGTCAGAAGGTCTGTCCGGCGGATGCGGTCGACTTCGAGCAGGTGGACGAATTCGTGGAGGAGGAGGTGGGAGCCATCGTGGTGGCCACGGGTTACGACCTCTACACCGCGGACAAGCAGGGTCCGTACCCGGAATACCTGGGCTACGGAGAGTACGGATACGGAGAGGACCCGGACATCATCGACGGCCTCCAGTTCGAGCGTCTCGCCTCCGCATCGGGGCCCACCGGCGGGGCGATCCTGCGGCCCTCGGACGGCAAGGAGCCGGAGTCGGTCGTGTTCCTGAAGTGCATCGGAAGCCGGCACCCGTCCAAGGGGCTCGAATTCTGCTCGAAGATCTGCTGCATGTACACGGCGAAGCACACCATGCTCTACAAGCACAAGGTGCACCACGGGACGGCTTACGTGTTCTACATGGATATCCGATCGCCGGGGAAGGGCTACGACGAGTTCGTCCGGCGGGCCATCGAGGAGGACGGGGCGGTCTACCTGCGCGGCCGGGTTTCCCGGATCTACCGGTCCGGGGACAAGCTGATCGTCAAGGGCGCGGACACCCTGTCCGGAGCCGCGGTCGAGATCGAGGCGGACATGGTCGTGCTCGCCACGGCAACCATGCCCCAGCCCGGGATCGAAGGCCTCTTCCAGAAGCTGGGGATCAGCTACGACAAGTACAAGTTCGCCAACGAGGCGCATCCGAAGCTGAGGCCCGTGGAATGCGCGACTGCGGGGATCTTCCTTGCCGGGGCCTGCCAGGGGCCGAAAGACATCCCGGAGGCGGTGGCCCAGGCCTCGGGCGCCGCTTCCAAGGCGCTGATCCTCTTCTCACGGGACGAGATGCTCCGGGAGCCGGTGGTCGCCAGGGTGAACGAGGCGACCTGCATCGCCTGCTGGTACTGCCTCGAGGTCTGCCCCTTCAAGGCGATCTCCAAGAAGGACATCACCGACCGTCAGGGAAATCTGATCCGGCGGGTTGCCGAGGTCAACCCATCGGTCTGCACGGGGTGCGGGACGTGTGCGGCGACCTGCTTCTCGAACTCCATCGACCTGGAAGGCTTCACCGACGAGCAGATCTACTCGGAGATCAACTCCCTGATGGCCGTGGGCCAGGATCTGTTCCCCGAACTGGAACCGGAGACGGCCGAGGGAGACGGTTCGGACGAGAAGGCCGCCTAGCGGTTCGTTGCGCACGGAAAATTCGTCAAGCAGTTCGTCTTCGGCAAGGTACTTGGTAACGGAGAAACAAGGGATGAACGAGTCGCTGCAGAGCGAAACAGAAAAGAATGGGGCGGGCCAGCAGGAGGGAGCGGCCTCCTGGGAACCGCGCATCGTGGCCTTCATCTGCAACTGGTGTACCTACACCGGAGCCGACCTTGCAGGGACGAGCCGGATGAAGTACCCCCCCTACGTGCGGGTCATCAAGATCCCGTGCACGGGACGTTTCGATCCCCTCTTCATGATCAAGGCCTTCGAGCGGGGCGCGGACGGCGTGCTCGTCTCCGGGTGCCATCCCGGAGACTGCCACTACACGGCCGGCAACTACAATGCGCGGCGGAAGTACACCGTCTTCAAGTCCCTCCTGGACACCCTTGGCATGGACATGGATCGGGTCTGGTTCAGCTGGATCTCCGCCTCGGAAGGCGGCAAGTGGGTCGATACCATCCGGAAGTTCACCGAGGTCATTCGAGAGAAGGGGCCTTTTCGGGAATACAGGGAGATGATCGATGGCGGATAGGACGGAGAAAATCCGGGAGATCGCCCGGAAGTGGCTTGCCGACGGAACGGTCGATGCGGTCGTCGGCTGGGAGCAGGGCACGTACCGGGACAAGTGTTCGCCCGTGCTCGTGCGCAAACCCGAGGATGCGGATCGCCTTGTGTTCAACGAACATTGCACGAACAACCTGATGACCTATCTGAAGCGTGAGCCGGTCAAGGGCATAGAGAAGGTGGGCATCGTGGCCAAGGGATGTGACATCAAGTCCCTGATCGGCCTGCTGCAGGAATCCCAGGTGGAGCGGGAGAAGGTGAAGGTCCTGGCCGTGACCTGCGAAGGGGTGAAGCAGCCGGACGGAACCGTCCCGGTCAAGTGCCGGGCCTGCGAGGTGAACACGCCCGCCTTCTACGATGAGATCGTGGGCGACAAGGTGGCCTCGAACCCGGACAGGGAGGCACGTTTCAGGGAACTGGAGAAGCTGGATGCCATGACCCCGGAGGAGCGGCACCGTTTCTGGCGCGAGGAGCTCGACAAGTGCATCCGCTGCTACGCCTGTCGACAGGCGTGCCCGCTCTGCATATGCACTCGATGCATCGCCGAGAAGAACCAGCCCCAGTGGGTGGAGACGAGCCCTCACCCGAGAGGCAATTTCTCCTGGAACCTGATCCGGGCGTACCACCTGGCGGGTCGCTGCGTGGAGTGCGAGGCCTGCGAGACCGCCTGCCCGGTGAACATCCCCCTGATGCTGCTCAACCGGTCCATGGCCCGCACGGTCGAGGACGCTTTTGACTACGAGGCGGGCAAGGACCCGGAGGTCGAGCCTCCGCTCCGGACCTTCGATCTGGACGACGACAACTCTTTCATTCTGTAAAGGGAAGTTTGCAATGCCCCATATGACGTTGGATCGAACGGACTTGCCGTCGTTGGCCAAGGCGCTGGCCGGCCGGGAGAAGAGGCTCGTTCTGCCGGTTCGTGAGGGTCACGACCTCTTCTACCGCGAAGGGGCCGACCCTGCGCAACTCGATTTGAGCACGATTCCGAAGAACTCGATCAAGGAGTTCCTCTTCCCGAAATGCGAAAAGATCCTCGAGTACGAATACTCCGGGAACGATGTGGTCATCGAGGACGTGGCCCCGGACGCGACCCCCATGGTCATCTTCGGCGCGCGGCCCTGCGACGCGGCCAGCCTGCCGGTGGTGGAACCGCTCTGGAACTGGGACTACAGGGACAGGTTCTTCAACGACCGGCTCGAACGGACCCTTCTCGTCACCTATGCCTGCAAAACCGCCCCCGATGAAGCCTGCTTCTGCGTTTCCGTGGGCGTGAGCCCCTCCTTCGACAAGGGCTCGGACGTGATGCTCTACGAGGTGGACGATTCGACCGTTGCGGTTCGGCTGGTCTCCCCCAAGGGGCAGGCCCTGGAGGAGGTCATTGCCAAGTTCAAGAAGGGCGAGGTGGGCGACGACGTGTTGGAGAAATTTGCCCGGGAAGGGGAGGCCTCCCTGGCCCACCGGAAGAAGTTCGACAAGGTGAAGGACTGGCTGGAGGACCACTTCGAGGACCCCCTCTGGGAGGAAAAGGCCTTCCGATGTATCGGTTGCGGAACCTGCACCTTCCTTTGCCCGACCTGCCACTGTTTCGACATCCAGGACGAGTCGGTCTTCGACGCCGGCTCCAGGCTGAAGAACTGGGACGGCTGCCAGTTTTCCCTGTTCACCCTCCACACCTCCGGGCACAATCCCAGGGACACGCAGCCGAAGCGATACCGGCAGCGTATCTACCACAAGTATGCGATCTATCCGGAGAAGTTCGGCAAGACCCTCTGCACCGGTTGCGGCCGGTGCGTGGCCTACTGCCCTGTGAACCTCTCCCTCTACGATGTTGTGGCAACCGCGCAGGAACGGGCAGAAAAAGGAGAATAGGGGTGGAGAACATCTACAAGCCCTACCTGGTTCGGATCGAGGAGAAGAGGACCGAAACGTACGACACCACCAGTTTCAAGCTCACCTTCCTGGACGATGACGTGAGGGAGAAGTTCTCCTACTATGCCGGCAATTTCGGCGAGTACTCCGTATTCGGAGAAGGGGAGTCCACCTTCTGCATCGCAAGCTCTCCGACCAAGAAGGGCTACATCGAGTGCTGCTTCCGGGCGGCCGGACGCCTGACCAGGGCCCTGGCGGCGAAAGAGGAGGGGGACGTGATCGGGTTTCGGGGGCCCTACGGCAACCGCTTCCCGATCGAGGACTTCTACGGAAAGAACATCGTCTTCGTGGCCGGCGGCATCGCCCTGCCTCCTGTACGTTCCGTGATCTGGAACGTGCTCGACCTGCGTGACAAATTCAAAGAGGTGACCATCGTTTACGGCGCCCGTTCCGTGGCCGACCTGGTCTACAAGCACGAGCTCGCGCAGTGGGACGAGATGAGCGACGTCAATCTGGTCCAGACCGTGGATCCGGGCGGCGAGACCGAGGACTGGAAAGGCGAGATCGGCTTCGTCCCGAACGTGCTCGGTGAGGCGGCGCCGAGTGCGGAGAACAGCATCGCCGTGCTCTGCGGTCCACCCGTCATGATCCGGTTCACCCTTCCCGTGCTCCGGGAGCTGGGCTTCCGGGACGAGGACGTCTGGACGACCCTGGAGAACCGGATGAAATGCGGGCTGGGTAAATGCGGCCGCTGCAACGTGGGCCACGTCTACGTGTGCAAAGAAGGACCGGTCTTCACGGCGGCTCAGGTAGCCCAGATGCCGAACGATTTCTAGCAGGCTTACGATAAAGGCCCACCTGCTGCGTTGCACTCATCCTTCGTCACTCGGTGGACTTGACCCGCTACAAAGTCGCCCTGCGAAAACCTCGTACGGAACAGGGGCTCGCACCAAGATGCCCCACCCTGTGAACCGCACAGAACTCACACCCGGGGACATTGCGAGCCGCAGGCGAAGCAATCTCAGAGCTTCTTTCATCCCTGACCCCTGACCCCTGACTCCTGACCCCCGAAGTAGCGCGCGGATTCTTCCACCACTTTTCCTGCTAAGCCGAGCAGCCCGATCAGGTTCGGGATGGCCATGAGGGCGTTCATCATGTCGGCCAGGAGCCAGACCAGGTCCAGCTTGACCATGGCCCCCACCGCGACAAAGACGCAGTACACGAGGCGATAGGGAAACACGGCCCTGTCTCCGAGGAGGAACTCGATCGACTTCTCCCCGTAGTAGCACCATCCCAGAATCGTCGAGAAGGCGAAGAGGACGAGGCCCAACGTGACGATGATGCCGCCCCTTCCCCCCGGCAGCGCTCCGGCAAAGGCGATGGTCGTGAGCTCGGCACCGGTTTCGCCGGTGGTCCACACACCGGTCGCCAGGATCGCGAGACCGGTCATGGTGCAGACCACGAGGGTGTCGATGAAGGTCTGGGTCATGGAAACCAGGGCCTGGGTGGTCGGATCCCGGGTCTGGGCAGCCGCAGCGGCGATGGGGGACGAGCCGAGGCCGGATTCGTTCGAGAAGATGCCCCGCGCCACGCCCCAGCGGATCGTCATCCGTACGGTGGCCCCTGCAAACCCGCCCGCCGCCGACGTGGGTGTGAAGGCATGGGTGAAGATCATCTGCAGCCCCTCGACCACCCTGGCGGCGTTCTGGACGAGGACGACCGTCGCCCCTGCCATGTAGCAGAGAACCATCACGGGCACCAGGACAGCGGCCACCCGTGCGATGGAGCGAATCCCCCCGAGAACGACCAGGGCCGTCAAGGCGGCGAGCACGAACCCGGTGATCGTGGGCGGCACGTGAAAGATCGCTTCCACCGAATCGGCTACGGAGTTGGACTGCACCATGTTGCCGATCCCGAAGGCGGCGATGCTCGCGAAGAAGGCGAAGAGCATCCCAAGCCACCTGGATCCGAGGCCCCGGGAAAGGTAGTACATGGGCCCGCCGCTCATGGTTCCGAGTCGGTCCTTTTCCCGGTACTTCACGGCGAGAACCGCCTCGGCGAACTTGGTGGCCATGCCGACCAGGCCCGTCACCCACATCCAGAACAGAGCGCCCGGCCCGCCGGCGGCCAGGGCGGTCGCCACACCCGCGATGTTTCCGGTTCCTACCGTTGCAGAGAGTGCAGTCATCAGCGCCTGGAAATGGGTGATGTCCCCTTCTTCCGCAACCGGTTCTTTTCGTTTGATCAGGGCCAGGTGGAGGGCGTGGAACAGGGAGCGGAATTGCAGCCCCCGAAGTCTGAGAGTGAGATAGATGCCCGTTCCCAGTAGAAGAACGAGCATGGGGGCCCCCCAGAGGATCCGATCGATTTGTTCGAGCAGGCCGACGATCCGTTCTTCCATGGGTTGCACCACGTGCGCGATTGCGCCATTGCGGAATGGGGGGTGTCGGAGTGCTACCCTTCGTCTTCGGAATAAAGGGCGTCCAGGAGGGGGCTGGGGTCCAGGAGGCCGCCGGTTCTCATGATGGGATATTTCAATCCCACGCCTGCGAGGAGTTCAAGACCCCTGATCGCCCGATCAACGGCCGCCGGAGGCAGGGCGACAACGATCTCATCGTCTGCGACTTGCCCAAGCGCCCTTTCTCCGTAGCAGGGGATCGCCAAAGCGGGCTTGCCGGTTGTGTAGCACTGCCCTATTGAATCGGCACAAGCCCCTTCCCCGATGAAGAAGAAGGGAAAGCGTTCATACTCGATCTTCTGCAGCCCGCAAAGAAGCATCATGATTTGAGCCGGATTGCCATAGACCAATATGACGTCCGGCTCGAAGCCTACCGCCGCCAGCGGGGCGACGACGATCGCCTCGCCGACGGGCACCAGTGGATAGTCCTTCTGCTGCATCATCGCCCCTTCTTCCGAGGGCATCCATGTCTTCGCGAGTCTCCGCGCCTCCTCCTTCATCCCCTCATCCGTCGTAGGAAGAAGAGCGTGAAGCCGCTTGCACCGATCGCGCATCCCATCTTCCCCGGTGATCGCCAGAGAGAAACCCATGATTCTGGCGAGGGTGGGGATCTGACAAAAGGTACACCCTTGCTGCCATCTCATTACGCCCGGCATATTGTCCAGATCACGGGCATTTTCCAGCCTCTTGAAGGCCACCGGCACCGTCCTGAGGGACAACCTGTCTTTCAGCGCTTTGCTCTTTTCCGCCCAATCGGTCATTTTATCCTCCCCATGGGATCTTGACGACCCGGTGGCAGGGTTCAGGGGTGTTGATTCGACAAGTAAAGGATACTTCACGGAGAATCATAGGAAAATGGCGAATGCCCGTCAATGGATGATGAGCCAACTGCCTTGATGGATACGGCCGGAAAGGATACGATCTCCAACGAGGGTGCAAGGAAGCGTCTAACGCATGGACAGGAAGCCGGAGGAAAGAGGCATGAGATGGAGAACCGTTCAACACTCCAGCGCCGCGTTTTACACCCTGTGTGCGGTGTTGATTACGATTCTGTCGGCGGGCTGCGTGTTCGTGTCCACCAAGGGACTGTTGAGCACGGGGCCCCAGCCGTATGATGAGACGGTCCTGTTCGGCAGGGGAAAAGAGAAGATTCTGTTCGTGGAGATCAAGGGCCTCATCACGGAACGGGAATCGTCCAAGCCTCTTCAGCTCCAGGTCGAGCCGAGCATGGTTTCTTCGGTAAAGGAGCAACTGGACAAGGCGGCCGGCGATGAGCGGATCAGGGGTATCCTTCTCATGATCAACAGCCCGGGCGGAACGGTCTCGGCCACAGACGTCATCTACAACGAGCTCCGGCGGTTCAAGGCGGAAAGGCAGGTCAAGGTGGTGGCCCTTCTGAACGGGACGGCCGCCTCGGGGGCCTACTACATCGCCCAGGCTGCCGACCGGATCATCGCCTACCCGACCACGGTGACCGGTAGCATCGGCGTGGTTCTCGTGAACCTCAACCTGCAAGGCCTCATGGAAAAGATCGGCGTGAGCAACGCCACGGTCAAGTCGGGTGTATACAAGGATCTGGGGTCTCCCTTCCGCGAGCCGGAAGAGGGGGAAAGGGCGATCCTGCAGGGGGTGGTCGATGAGTTTCACAGGCAGTTCGTGCGCGTGATCCAGGAGAACCGCCGGGCAGTGGATCTGTCGGCTCGTCCCGAGTTGACGGACGGCAGGGTCTTCACGGCCCGTCAAGCCCTTTCCGACGGCCTGATCGATCAAATCGGATATGTGGCGGATGCGTTGGGTTGGGTCCGGAACGCAGCCGGCGTTCCGGATGCCCGGGTCATCCGATATCAGCGACGGGGAGAGTATGTTCCGAACGTGTACGCCGACGGACCGGACCATCCCGTCCGGGCGGAGTTCAATGTCATCAAACTCGATCTGGAGGGGCTTCTCTCCGGGTTCGGGCCCACGTTCATGTATCTCTGGATGCCATGAAGAACGACCAAGATGTGAGGGGCCTGGTGATCCGGGTGGAGTGCTATGCCGGGCACAAGGGGAACGAGCGGCCGACCTGCCTCTGGGTCCGGGGCGAGAAGAAGGTCGTGGAGAACATCATCGATCGATGGGCCGGCGAGGACCACGACTACTTCAAGCTGCTCGCCGACGATCGGAAGGTGTACCTGATCCGGTACGACCGGCGGGCCGACTTCTGGACCCTCGAGAGGATCATCGAGCGGATCGGGCATCAGTAGCTGCCTGCTCCACCTCCTCAGCAGAGATCCAGCCGCCCCCCAGGGCCTTGTAGAGCCTCACGTAGGCGTTGTAGAAATCCTTGGTCAACTCGGAGAGCTCCAGCCCGACCGAGAAGAGGGTCCGCTCTGTTTCGAGAACGAGAAGATAGTCGGAGAAGCCCTTGTCGTACCTGAGCTTGGCGAGAGCATCCGCGTTCTTGGCGGCCAGGAATCGGCGTCTCACGGATTCGATCTGCTCTGCGTAGGTCCGAATCTCGTTCAACGCATCGGCTACCTCCTGAAAAGCTAGGAGTACCGTGCTCTCGTACCGGTAAAGGGCCTGCTCGGTTCTTGCCTTCTCGATCTCCACACGCTTCTTGTTCTTGCCGAAATGATAGATCGGCCCCACCAAATTGGCGCCAATCGACCAGGCAAAGCCCTCGATCGTCATGTTCGAGAGCTCCGTGCTTGCACCGCCGGCGGTTCCCGTCAGGCTGATGGCGGGAAACCTCAGGGCCTCTGCAACGCCGATCCTCTCGGTCTGTGCGTTCAGATCGTATTGAGCGGCGAGAACATCGGGCCTTCGTTCCAGCAGAGAGGAAGGCAGCCCTGCTGGAATGGCGGGCGGCCTCTGCTGCTGGTACAGAGCCCCACCGGTCTCGATTCCCTGTGGAGGCTTCCCGATGAGAATACTGAGCGCGTGCTCCGTCCGTGCGATCAGGCGCTTGTAGAGGGGAATAGCGGTCGCCGCGACCTCCTTCTGGATCTGTGCCTGATTCACGTCGAGTTCGGGCACGATCCCCTTGTCGAAACGCTGCTGGATGATGTCGAGTGTGTCGATCCGCGAATCGAGGGTCTGTTCGGAGATTTCCATTCGCTGATGGAGATCGAGCAACAGGTAGTACGTACTCACCACCTCGGCAATCAGGCCGATCTGGACGGTCCGCATCGCGTACTCGGAGCCGACCAGGGCGGCCTGGGCGGCTCTGTTGGCCCTTCGAAACTTGCCCCAGAAGTCGATCTCCCAGTTCAGCGTCGGCGCAATGAAGGCATTGTCGTCCACGGAGTCCGACTTCCTGCCGCCGGCGAAGTCGCCCCTCGACGCCCCGGCCTGCAGGTCCAGGGTCGGGTACATGTCGGCCCGGGTGAACCCGAGAGATGCCCTCGCCTCCTCCACACGACTGGCCGTAAGGAGCACATCCTTGTTCTCGCGCAGGGCTGTGAGGACCAGGGTATTCAGAACGGGATCGTCGAACAGCTCCCACCATTTCAGGTTGACCGTCGCCACCGCTTCAGGATCGGCAAAGCGGAACCGATCCGGCGTGTCGACGGCAGGCTTCTGAAAATCAGGGCCCACCATGCAGCCCCCGAGCAGGAGAACACCGATCACTGCAAGGGTGCTGAGGGCTTTCCTCATATCCAGAATCATCACTTCCCACTTCGGCATTGTTGTAGACCCGGCCTCGCCATCTTCGGTGGGCTCTCCATGAGCTGAGAATCCCTCTCAAGCAGGAGGAGGGGGTCCGGTCTCTTGTGCAAGTGCATCACGCTTCTGTTCGTACCTCGCGATCCTGCCGATGAGAACGAAGAGCATGGGGTAGAAGAAGACGCCCATCAGCGTTGCCACGAACATCCCGCCCAGCAGCGCCATCCCCATCACGACCCTCGCTTCTGCCCCGGCCCCGGAAGCCACGATCAAAGGAAAGACCCCGAAGATGAAAGAAATCGCGGTCATCAGAATCGGCCGGAATCGCATCCGGGCAGCCTTCTGAGCCGCCTCGACCAGGGAAAGACCCTTGGCGAATTCCAGGTTTGCAAACTCCACGATGAGAATCGCATTCTTGGCCGCCATCGCAATCAGCATGACGAGAGCGATCTGGGCGAACACGTTGAGCTCATAGCTCTCGCTGAAGAACCGGGCAATCACGAGCGCCGAGAAGGCGCCGAAGACGGCGAAGGGCGTTCCCAGGAGAATGCTGAAGGGCAGAGACCAGCTCTCATACTGGCCCGCAAGGATCAGGAAGACGAAGAGCAGAGCAAAGGCGAACACCACACCGCCCGTTCCGGCCGCCTTCTTTTCCTGATAGGACATGTTGCTCCAGGCATAGCCCATGCCCGCGGGAAGCGTCTCGTCGGCGACCTCTTCGAGTGCGCTGATGGCCTGGGCAGAAGAGTACCCGGAGGCGGGCCCACCGGTAAGCTCGACCGAACGGTACAGGTTGAACCGGATCGTGAAGTCGGGCCCCACGCTCTCCTGGATGTTCGCGAAGGCCGCCAGGGGTACGCTTTCTCCCTTCGAATTCTTGATGTAGAACAGGTTGATCTGATCCTCGTTCAACCTGTACTCCGGTTCCGCCTGGATGTACGCCTTGTAGAGCCTTCCGAACCGGTTGAAGTCGTTCACGTAGGAGCCTCCAAGGAAGGCGCCGACGGTGGTGTAGATGTCCCCCAGGGCGACTCCCGCCTTGAGGACCTTGTCGCGGTTGATGTCCATGTAACGCTGGGGGACCGACGCACGGAACGTGGTGAAGACCGAACCGATTTCCGGCCGCTCGATCGCATTCTGGATGAACTGCGAGGCCTGCCGCTCGAGATACGCCGGCGTGTTTCCGGCCTTGTCCTGAAGCATCAGTGTGAATCCGGACCCATTTCCGAGGCCGGGAATGGCGGGCGGCCCGAAGGCGAATGCCTGCGCTTCATTGACGCCGAGATGAAGGTCCCGGTTCAGCAGGGCGACGATCTCCCTCGCCGTCTTGTCCCTGAGACTCCAGTCCTTGAGGGAAGCGAAGATGAAGGACGCATTCGAGGACATGCTGCCGGAGAGCATGCTGAAGCCGGCAGCCGAGGTGATGAACTCCACCTCTTCGTACTGCCCGATGATGCCTTCGATCTTCTTTGTCACCTCGTCCGATCGCTGGAGGGAAGCCGCATCCGGCAGCTGGATATTGACGAAGAAATAGCCCATATCCTCTTCCGGCATGAAGCCGCCCGGCAGCATTCTGGTGAGGAAGACCAGCCCGATGATGACCACGACGATGAACACGAGGCCTGCGGGGATCCTGTTCGTCACGGTCCTTGCCAGGGTCATGTAGCCGTCGGTCGATCTGTCGAAGACCCTGTTGAAACCTGCGAAGAGGAGGCCCAGAGGCCCTCGAGCCGGTTTTCGCTTTCGCAGCAGGAGTGAGCAGAGCGCCGGGCTCAGGGTCAGTGCGTTCACCGAGGAGAAGCAGACCGAGACCGCGACGGTGATCGCAAACTGCTGATACAGTCTTCCCGTGATCCCGCCCATGGCCGCCACCGGGATGAAGACCGCCACGAGAACGAGGGTCGTCGCAATGACCGGTGCCGTGACCTCGCTCATCGCCTTCCCGGTCGCCTCCTTCGGGGTCATCCCGTTTTCGATGTTGACCTGCACCGCCTCGACGACCACGATCGCGTCGTCCACCACGATGCCGATGGCCAGCACCAGCCCGAGAAGGGACAGCACATTCACTGTGAAGCCGATGAGCGGGAAGACGATGAAAGCGCCCACCAGAGACACCGGGATGGCGATGGTGGGAATCAGGGCCGCCCGCCAGTCCTGGATGAACACGTACACGACGAGGATGACCAGGGCGAGGGCGATGAAAAGGGTTTCGATGATCTCGTCGATGCCCGCCGTGATGGCGAGCGTGGTGTCCATGGAGATGTCGTAACGGAGGCTCGGCGGGAAGGAGCCGGAGAGCTCCGTCATGGTCTTCTTGATCTCCTCCGCCAAGGCGACCGCGTTCGACCCGGGCGCCTGGTACAGGGCGATGATGGCGCATTTTCTTCCGTTCAGGCGGGTGAAGGAGTTGTAGGTTTCCACACCCAGTTCGACCCGGGCGATGTCCTTGACCTTCACCTGGGAGCCGTCCTCGGTGGTGCGCACCACGATCTCGCCGAACTGCTCTTCCGACTGGAGCCGCTCGGGAAGCCTGACGGTGTACGTGAATTCGGTCCCGGGCGGGGCAGGCTCAGCGCCGAATTTTCCTCCCGGCACGATCACGCTCTGGGCCCGGATCGCGTTTACGATCTCCGGCACCGTGATGCCGAGCCGGGCGAGGCGGTCCGGCCGGATCCAGATGCGCATCGAATAGTCGCTCGCCCCTAGGACGTTCACCCGCCCGATCCCCTTGATGCGCGCCAGGATGTCCTTGATGTTGATCAGGGCGTAGTTGCCGAGGAAGTTCTGATCGTATCTTCCGTCCTCGGACGTGAGCGTGACGAGCATCAGGATGTTCGGAAGGGACTTCTCGGTCTTGACGCCGAACCGCCGGACCTCTTCCGGCAGTTTGGAGGTGGCGGCGGCGACCCGGTTCTGGGTGAAAACGGTGTTCATGTCCGGGTCGGTTCCGATCTCGAAGGACACCTGTACCACCGCTGTGCCGTCGTTCGCGTTGGTGGACTTCATGTAGATCATGTTCTCGACGCCGTTGATCTCCTGCTCCAGCGGCGTTGCGACGGACTGCTCCACGCTGACGGCGTTCGCCCCGGTGTACGTGGCACGGACCTCGACCATGGGGGGCGTGATGTTCGGATACTGCTCGATGGGAAGGCCGCCCAGGAACACGGTTCCGATGATGACCATGAAGATGGAGATGACCATGGCCACGATCGGCCGTCTTACAAAGAAGTTGTCCATGATGGTTCAGGCGCTTTCTTGGATGGAAGACTCCGTATCGCGGAGGGTGGGATTCACCGGGGCCCCGTCCCTGACCTTCTGCAGACCCTCGTACACGACCCTTTCCCCGGCCTCCAGTCCCTCCAGGATCAGCCAGTACGATCCGATCGTGGGACCCGCCTTCACCTCTCTTATCCTGGCATGATTGTCGTCACCCACCACGAAGACGCTGTGTGTTCCCTGCAATTCGGTGACACATCGCTGTGGGATGAGGATGCCGTCTTCGACAAGGCCCACCTGGGCCCTGAGCCTTGCGAACTGTCCGGGGCGGAGCAGTTCGTCCGGATTCGGAAAAGACGCCTGGACCAGCATGGCGCCGGTCATGGGATCCACGCCCCTGTCCGCGAAGTCGAACACCCCCTTGTGGGGGTATACGGACCCGTCCGCCAGGATCAATTCCAGCGTCGCCTCCTCCGGATCGTCGTCGGGAGGGTCGGGCCGGAATCCATATTCACGGGCCGCCCGCAGATACTGGGACTCTGTGATGAAGAACTGGACAAGGACCGTGTCGATGCGGGAGACCACATTCAGGATGACCGGGTTCGGACTTCGGCCCACGAAATCTCCGACCTTTGCCTGGGTCCTTCCGATGATGCCGGAAATGGGCGAGTGGATCTTGGTGTAGCTCAGCTGTATGTTCGCCGCCCTCAGGTTCGCGTTGGCGGCTTCCAGACCCGCTACGGAGGCCTCGTACAGAGCCACGGCGGAATCCAGGTCGCTCTCGCTGACCGCCTTTGCCTCGGCAAGGGGACGGATCCGTCTCAGGTCGCTTTCCGCCTTGGCCAGAGCCGTTTTCGCCTCTGCAACGCGGCTCATCTTGGCGGCCACTTCGGCTTCGAAGGGCTGGCTTTCCAGGGTGTAGAGAAGGGCGCCTTTCTCTACCCGAGAGCCCTCCTTGAAATGGATGTCTTCCAGGTAGCCTTCCACCCTTGCGCGTATGGCGATGTCCTTGTACCCCAGAATCTCCCCGACGAATTCCCTGTGAATCGGAACGGGTTGTGCTTTCGTCTCCAAGACCACCACGTCCGGAGGAGGCGGCGGGGCCGAAGGCGTCTCCTCCTCGCTGCTGCAGGAGGCGGAGAGCAGGAGGAGGCTGGAGAGAAGACTGAACGCAAAGGTTCTCATCTCTTTTTCCTGACTTCGAAGGGTGCGGCCTCAGGGTGTGGTTGCCTGGCGGGCGGCATCGCGGTGAATCCGGGCGGCTTCGAGGAGAAACTTGTCCGCCTGTTTCCGGTCCGCCTCGAAGGGGGGCATGCCCATCTTGGTCATGCGAACGATGTTCTCGAAGTACTCGAGGGATTTCCGCGCATTGACCGTGAACAGGCCCCCTTTTCCCCCGGCGGCCTCGTTCTTTTCGATGGCGGACCGTGCCTCCGAGATGAGGTTGTCGAGGGTTTCGTTCACGGGCTCGGGCACGCCCTCGTCGAGGGCCTTCCGGATGTTCTCGAGGGCCTGCAGGACTTCTTCCTCTCCCGCCATCGCGACACAAGGGATGAGACAGAGGACGAGAACAAAAAGAATCCGTTTCATGCGTTCACCTCCTTCTTCAGGGTCAGGGGCCGGGTTTTCCGGCGGCCCGGAAGGGGCCGTTCTCTCCCGCAAACACCCTTACTACCTCTAGATTCAGCGTAAATCAAGGAAGTTGCCAAGATCCATGAGCGGGCCAAGGAGCAGGGTCCGGAAAGAACGGCAAAGACCCGTTGCGTTTCACAGCGTTTCGTACTAGATTGCCTGCAAAACCGTCTGTTCCGGTTCTGTTTTCTGGGTTTTCCGCTGGGGCCGGATCCACCGGCCTCGGGCTCAAGATCAAGACAGGATGAGGGAGGGAACGCATGAAAGGAAAGGCGTCTGTCTGGTTTCTGGCGTTGTCCTGCTGCCTTGCTTGCTGGGCTTCCCCGGCGGAGGCCTACGAGCGGGGCCGGCCCTGGCTTTCGGATCAACCCTGGGAGAAACTCAGTGTCACCTTAGGCTTCTTTGTCACGGACTTCCGGAGCGACGTCAGCCTGTCGGGTGCAGGGGCCGGAGTCGTCCTCAATCTCGAGGACGTCCTCGGCCTGGATTCGGCGACGAACCAGTTTCGACTGGAGGCCCACTACCGGGCGTGGCGCCGCCACCATTTCCACTTTAGCTACTACGACCTTTCCCGGAGTGCGGAAAAGACCCTCCAGGTCTCGATCCCGGAGGAGGAGATCGAGGCCGGCGCCTTTGTGGAGAGCAATCTGGACATCACGATCTACAAGGCCGGATACGCGTTCTCCTTCTGGAACGATGACCGGCTCGACCTCGGTGTGGGACTCGGTTTCTATGTGATGGAACTGGCGGCCGGGCTCAATGTACTGGCCGAGGGCTCGGCAGGGGGAGAGCAAGGCTCGTTTGCGGAACAGGTGCTCGCAGAGGACACGACCCTTCCCCTTCCCGTGTTCTCCCTTAGGGGCAGCGTGGCCATCACCAACCGGGTCTTCATCAAGCAGAGCTTCGACTTCTTCTACATCAACCTGTCCGGGTTCGACGGCCTGCTGCTGGACACGAACATCGCGCTGGAAGGCCACATCACACGTTTCTTCGGCCTCGGGGCGGGCTTCAATTTCCTGCGCGTGGACATCGAGGGGGACGGAGGGAGCGATTTCCTCGGCGGCGGCTGGAACGGCAAGCTCAACTTCGACTACACGGGGATCTTCCTGTACGGTAAATTCTTCTTCTAAATTCCGGAGGCGCCCTCGAAAAGCGTGGGCCAGCATACCCTGGAGTTGCGGCGGTGAGATGAGGGGCGGCCTGCTTCAGGATCGGGTGAGCTGTGACTTGTCGCCCGTTCCGTCGTAGCTCATCTGGCAGCACTCGCCGGCGATGCGTGTTTCGAGCACGACCTTGCTTCCCCAGAGCTGCTGGACATAGCGAAGCGTCCGGTCAGCATAGTCGGCATCCAGCTCCCTGCCGTCGAACGCGTGCTGAAGGATCATCTCCTGGGAGCCCCGGGTCTTCACCTCGACGATCTTGATGACGGGCATGCTGCCCAGCCCCACGCTTCGAAGGAGGGTCTGCTTGATCGTCTTCCAGTCGTCCGGGGTCGAGACGTGGGTGATCACCCGGTCGCTCCCTCTCTTCCCGTGCTGGAAGAGGTCCAGCTGCCGCATCAGCTCTTCGGTCAGATACTGTCGCAGGAAGGATTCGTCCCTGTCCGCCTCCCGGACCTGGAAGATCTTCTCTCTTCCCTGTCCTCCGGGACGGCCGTATTCTTCTCTCTCCTCGTCGGACGGTTTCTCCCACCGCTCGAAGATCGATTCGAAGATCTTGTAGCCGAGGTGGTAGGGGTTCATTCCTCCCCGCAGTGGACGGATGACCTGGTTGTGGCGCTTCAGAAATTCGATGTGCAGGGCCGGTTCCAGGTCGAGGGCGTTCAGGATCCGGTAGTGCCAGTAGCTCGCCCAGCCTTCGTTCATGATCTTCGTCTCGATCTGGGGCAGGAAGTAGTCGGCCCGCTCCACGACCATGGTGAGCAGGTCCTTCTCCCATGCTTCGAGGTAGGGGTTGTGGTCCCGGATGAAGAGCAGCAAGTCCTCTTCCGGTTCGAGAGGCACCCTTGTGAGGTCGGGGGGCTCGTATTCCTGCTTCCGGTGAATGGTCTCGAAGGGATCCTCCCGAGGCACGGCCCTGTCCAGAGCCCGCTTCCGCTGGTCCTCCTGCGACGGTTTCTTCACCCCTTTGGCTCGCCGGCACTGGAACTGAAGGGCGTGGGCCGCGTCCAGGATCCGTTCGACCTTGTCCGGCCCGATGCTCGGGTCTTCCGTGTAGGCCCGCACCCGGTCCGCGTGGGCCTTGAATCGCTCGACCGTGCGTTCCGGCCGCGTGTGCGCAAAGGTCCGGTTGTTCTTGAAGAAGTCGTTGTGGGCGTAGACGTGGGCGATGGTCAGGATCTGCAGGAGAAGCGTGTTGTCCCTCAGCAGGTAGGCGAGGGTAGGGTTCGAGTTGATGACCATCTCGTAGGGAAGCCCGACCACCCCGAGTTGATAGAGGGTTTCCTTCCTCTCGAAGCTCTTGCCGAAGGACCAGTGCGGATAATGAGACGGCATGCCGGCATACGCCTCGTAGCCCATCATTTCGTGGTAATCACAGATCTCGAATTCCTGGGGGAAAGGCTCCAAACCCGCGTCCTCCGAGATCTTCCGGATCGTATCGTCCCATTTCTCGAGGTCTGCGACCCTGTATTCATGCATTGGCAGCCCGCTTCGCTTCCGATCGGTCGTGCTTGAGAAATCGCTGAAACGCCGGCCAGAGCTCGTCCTTGGAGCGGATCGTCACGGTGACGAAGTTGTCCTTGTCGATCCGTTTGTAGAGGTCGAGCATGGAGCTCCAGGAGAGGCTGTGGGTCGGCTTGATCTCGCCGTAGCCGAAAAGCTGCGCAACCTCTGCCAGTTCTTGGGCGTACTTGATCGCGTCGTTGTTGTCGTTCGTGAAGTTGTCGCCGTCCGAGCAGTGGAAGGCGTAGATGTTCCAGAGGGCGGGGTTGTATCGCTCTTCGATGATCTGGAGGGCCTTCTTGTAGCCGGAGGAGATCATCGTGCCTCCCGATTCCACCTTGTGGAAGAACTCTTCCTCGGTCACCTCGCGCGCCTCGGTGTGATGGGAAAGGAAGACGATCTCCACGTTCTGATACCGGGTGTGCAGGAACCGGTAGAGAAGGAAGTAGAAGCTTCGGGCCAGATACTTTTTCGTGGTGTCCATCGATCCGGACGTGTCCATGATGCAGAAGACGACCGCATTGGAGAAGACCTTCGGCGTGACCACCTTGTGACGGTACCGGAGGTCCTGCTCGTGGAAGGACACCTGCTCCGCATCCTCGTTTTCCGAAGAGGCGTGCCGGCACAGGTTCTGCTGGCGCTTGATCTTCTGGACCAGGCTCTTCTTCTTGCTCAGGCGGGGGCGGATGCCCTTGACACGGTATCCCTTCGTCTTGATCAGGCGTTCCGATTCCAGGACGTGAAACCGCTTCCGCTCCATGTGGGGCAGATTCAGGTCCTCGAAGAGCAGCTCGATCAGCTCCTCCATCGTGATTTCGGTCTCGTAGATGTCCTCTCCGGGATCGCTTCCGGGTTCCCCGGGCAGGCCCTTGGCGTTCTGCCGGTGCCTCTGGATCACCTGGCCCGGCTCGGAATCCCCGTCGCCCTGGCCCACGCCCGGCGTGTTCTCCCCGAAGATGAACCGGTACTCCTTGATGCCTTTGATCGGCACCTTCAGGCGCTTGTCTCGGCTCTGGCCGATGATCGACTCTTCCGATATGACGTGCCCCACGTTCTCTCGAATCGCCTTCCGGACGAGTTGCCGATGACGCCTTCGGTCGCCGGCGCTTCGGTCGATCCCCTCTTTCCTGAAATCGCGGAAGGTGGCCATGAGGTCCGCGCCCCTAGTCTTTCCAGAGGTGGTGGGATGCGTACTTGAGAACCACTTCGCAGCAGTGTTCACAGTAGCCGTTCTTGATCATCTCGGCCGCCATGGCGTTGTATTTCTGCTGCTGTTTCTGGTCCCGTGTCTTCGCCTTGGTGACCACGCGGGAGAGTTCTCGAACCGACGTGGTCAGCTTCTTCTCGATCGCTTCCTTCAGGGGCTCGTAACACCGGTAGTCGATACCGCCGCCCCGGCGCACGATGGAGAACATGAAGGAGGTGACGTCCTGCCGGAAGCCGTCCGCCGCCGTTCCGGTGATCCCGATCTGTTCTTCGATCGACTTGAGGAACTCCACGTCCGGCTCCAGCTCCTCCTTGGTGGACGCGTCCTTGATCTTGGTCTTGTTCACATACGCTTCCGCGTGGTCGAGGTAGTTCGAGAAGATCGCCTCGGCCTGCTCCTCGTAGCTGTGTACGAAGGCCTTGGTGATCTCCTTCTCCAGGATCTCGAGGTACTCCTTGTGGATGGTGTCCTGGAGGAAGGTCAGGTACTTCTTCCGCTGATCTTCCGGGAAGCTCGACTCCTTGATCTTCGTGATCAGAGCCTCCCGGACGTTGATCGGGTTGATGCAGTTGTCTTCACTGTCGGACAGGGCGTTGTCCAGGGACTTCAGGATGAAGCGTGTGGATATGCCGGTCATGCCCTCGTTCTCCGCCTCCTCGCGAAGCTCCTCCACGTCCACCTTCTTCGATTGGCCCTTCTCCACCACCTCCTCCCCGTTGTAGATCTTCAGCTTCGTCATGGGGTCGCACTTGTTGGTTTCGTGTAGACGCGAGAGGATCGCAAACATGGCGGCGATCTCGATGGTGTGCGGCGCGATGTGAGCGTCGAAATTGCTGTTCCGAAGGATCTTCTCGTAGATCTTCACTTCCTCGCTCAGCTCGAGGACGTAGGGCACCTCGATCTTCACGATCCGGTCGAGGATTGCCTCGTTCGTGTGGTCCGCCTTGAACTTGTTCCACTCCGCTTCGTTCGAGTGGGCGAGGATCAAGCCGTCGAAGTAGATCATGTTCTGCTTGCCCGGGGAAGGTATCGACTTCTCCTGGGTCGCGGTGATCATGATGTGAAGATACTCGATCTCGTTCTTGAAGACCTCGATGAACTCCACCATGCCCCGGTTTCCGGCGTTGAAGGCGCCGTTCAGGCTGAGCACCCTCGGGTCGTCCTCCGGATACTTGTCGAGCTTGGAGATGTCCTCCGACCCGATCAGCACCGACGTGTCCTGGTTGTTCGGATCCACCGGCGGGACGACCCCGATCCCGCGCCGGGCCCTCTTCGAGAACTCCAGGGTGTGGACCGGGAAGTTCTCGTACTGGTTGCCGAAATCCTCACGGAGACGATAGCGGCACACGGGGCAGAGGTCCCCTTCGATCGCCACGTTCAGGATCTTCTCCATCTGCTCCCGCAGGTGGTGGGGCACGAGGTGCAGCGGTTCCTCGTTCATGGGGCAGCCCTCGAGGGCATAGTAGGGCTCGCTCCGGATGAGCCCCTCCTTGATCTTCTCGACGAGGCTCGACTTTCCGGACCCCACCGGCCCGACCAGATAGAGGACCTGCCGGCTCTCTTCGCCCCTCAGGGCGGCGGACCGCAGGTAGCGGACGATCTTGGCGAGCACCCGTTCCATGCCGAAGAACTCGTCCTCGAAGAACTTGTACGACTTGACGACCTCGTGTCGGAAGAGACGAGCGACCTTCGGGTTGTTCTCGTGGTTGAGAACCCGGAAACCGGGAGCCGTGACGAGATCGTAGACGCGGGCGTGGGCGAGCTGGGCGATCTTCGGATTCTCCCGTACCAGCTCGAGGTACTCGAGGAAGGTCCCCTGGAAGTGCCGCTTCCCGTTCCTCGCCCTCGCCCCTTCGATCAGTTCCCTGAAATCGACGGCGGCCGTCTGAGCCATGTCTCTGTCCTCGCTTCTCGATGTTCGTTTCGGGTGGTCGTGAATCGGCGTGCCTTCATCTTCCTGAACTCCCGGCAACCCCAAAAAGCAATCTCTATGCCACTGGCACGTACGCTTCCTCGAAGATGACGGGCCAACCGATTCGTTGGAAACGGGTACGGCCGCGAAGGGCGCGCTCGGGAGTCGGCAGGGCGGGGTGAGCGGATTTTTCCACCCCGTTCAAATAGTTATAGGAAACACAGAAAATGAACGGCGATTCAGAACGTTTTCCTCGAGGGGGACTCGGCCTTCTCCACGGAACAAGCAGAGGAGCGCAGATGTCTCCGGCGTTCCGACGAATGTCAGGGTCCCGACGTGCCGTCAACTTTCTACGGGCATGGTTGCCGGGCGGTCCAGGGAAGCAGCCGGGCAGCAGGGAAAGGCGCAAGTACCCTGTTCTCAAACGGGAAGAACGCACCCATCCGTCTGCCTCTGCTCTCTAACTCTTTGACAGCCGGTCGAGGGGTGTCAGATAATGAACGGAAACGAGTAAAAAGGGCTCTTGGCGGACCCTTTTCCCCGAGGGAGATCGCGGATGGGGAAGTGGAATTTCACAAGAAGAGAGTTCCTGCGCCTGCAGCTCTACGGTAGCGCGTGGATCGCGATGGGCGGAGCGAGCGGTCTCGCGTGCAGCCGAAGGCAGGGTCGGGATACCGGGACAAAGGTGATCGTTCTGGGTCTGGACGGAATGGATCCGGGCCTGGTTTCCCGCATGATGCGCGAAGGCAAGATGCCCAACTTCTCGAAGGTCGCCCGGCAAGGCTACTTCGGTCCCCTGGGCACGAGCACGCCTCCTCAGAGCCCGGTGGCCTGGGCCAACTTCATCACCGGGGCGAATCCGGGCAGGCACGGGATCTTCGACTTCATCCATCGGGACCCGGCCAACTATCTGCCGTACCTGTCCACCTCGAAGAGCGAGCCGGCCGACAAGTCGATCACGATCGGGGACTACGTGATCCCCCTCTCCTCCGGCAAGATCCACGACCTGAGGAAGGGCAGGGCCTTCTGGGAGGTGCTGGAAGACTATGATGTGCCCGCCACGGTCTTCAAGATGCCCTCCAACTTCCCGCCCACGGAAACCCGGCAGAGGACCTTCTCCGGAATGGGTACGCCGGACATCCTGGGGACCTACGGCATCTTCTCGTACTACACCGACCAGCCCCTGGAGATCGACACGGACCTGGGAGGGGGCAAGGTGTACACGGTGTCGATGGACCACCACACGGTGAAGGCGAGCCTGATCGGGCCGCCGAACACCTACCGCAAGGATACGCCGGACGCCGAGATCGGCTTCACCGTCCACCGGGATCCGGAATACCCGGTTGCCAAGATCGTGATCGAAGACAGGGAGTGGCTGTTGAACGAGGGGGAATGGAGCCCCTGGATCGAGCTCTCCTTCCCCATGATGCCCGCGGTCCGGGTCAAGGGCATCTGCCGTTTCTACCTGAAGGAGGTGCACCCCCACTTCAAGCTGTATGTTACGCCGATCAACATCGATCCCTCCGACCCGGCTCTTCCGATCAGCACGCCCGAGGCATACGCGAAGGAACTGCACGCGCGTTTCGGTCCCTTCCACACGAAGGGGCTCCCGGCCGATACGAAGGCCCTGGAGCACGGGGTGCTGAACGAGGAGGAGTTCCTCGCCTTCGACGACATGATCCTCGAGGAACGCCTCGCCATCTCCGAATACGAACTCAACCGGTTCGAGGCCGGGCTCCTGTACCTCTACATCTCGAGCACGGACCAGCGGTCCCACATGTTCTGGAGGCTCACGGACCCGAAACATCCGGCCTATGATGCAAAACTGGCGGCACGTTTCGGGGACGCGGTCGAGGACATCTATCGCCGGATGGATGCGTTCGTGGGGAAGATCCTGACCCGGGTGGATCGGAACACCCGTCTCCTGGTCCTTTCGGATCACGGCTTCACCCCCTACTACCGGTCGTTCAACCTGAACAGCTGGCTCAAGGACCACGGGTACCTTCACCTGAAGGATCCGGCCCGGCAGGGTGAGACGGAGTTCTTCCAGAACGTGGACTGGACCCGGACGCAGGCCTATGCGCTGGGGTTCAACGGACTGTACCTGAATCGCCGGGGTCGGGAGGGGCAGGGCACGGTTTCCTCGGCGGAGGTGCCGGGCCTCGAGGAGGAGATCGCCTCCAAGCTGGAGCTTCTCAGGGATCCGGAATCGGGCAAGCGGACCGTTCTGAAGGCCTACAAGGCGACCGAGTCCTACAGGGGACCCTATGGGCGGAAGGGACCGGACATCGTGGTCGGCTACAACCGGGGCTACCGTGCCTCCTGGCAGACCGCCCTGGGCAAGATTCCGAAGCAGTGGTACGAGACGAACGACAAGAAATGGAGCGGTGACCACTGCATGGCCTCGGACATCCTGCCCGGAATCCTCCTGACGAACCAGAACGTTGTTCGGCCGGCCGAGGCGTCCCTCTGCGATCTGACCGCAACGGTCCTGGCCTGTTTCGGGATTCCCGTCCCGGAGGACATGGACGGCAAAGACATTCTATAGCAGGCCGCCGAGAAACGGTCATCTGCGGCGTTGCACTCGTCCTGTGTCACTGCGGCGTACGGTGTACGCCTCGTTCCACAGGACTTCGTGCGCCTTGCATCTGACCATTTCTCGACGGCCTGGGAGAAGTGGTTGTTCCGTCCGGTAAAGATTACCCCACGGCTTCCGCTGCGGCTGGCTCTTCGCCGGCTGCCGGGGCGGAGATCCGGAACTCGAGGCCTTCCTCCCCGGTGTCGATCCGGACCGTCGAATGATCCGGCACCTCGCCGGCCAGGATGGTGCGGCCGAGACGGGTCTCGATCTCTCTCTGGAGGTATCTCTTCAGGGGCCGCGCACCGTAGACCGGGTCGTACGCCTCCCGGGCGATCATCGCCTTGGCGGACTCGGTGAGCGCCAGTTCGATCGAACGCTCGCGCAGGCGCGACCGGATCTCGTTCAGAAGCAGCTCGATGATCTGCTTGATCTCGTCCATGGTCAGGGGCGTGAACAGGACCGTGTCGTCCACACGGTTCAGGAACTCGGGCCGGAAGCTGCTTCGCAGAGCCTGCATCACCTGCTCCTTCGCCTCCTCCCGGAGTTCCCCCTTCTCGTTGACCCCTTCGAGCAGGTAGGGGCTTCCCACGTTGGATGTCATGATGATCACCGAGTTTTTGAAGTCCACGGTGTGCCCCTGCCCGTCGGTCAGGCGACCGTCGTCCATGATCTGCAGCAGCACATTGAACACGTCCGGATGGGCCTTCTCGATTTCATCGAAGAGGATGACGCAGTAGGGTCTTCGCCGGACCGCCTCGGTGAGTTGCCCCCCTTCCTCGTACCCGACGTACCCGGGAGGGGCGCCCAGCAGCCTGGATACCGTGTGTTTCTCCATGTACTCCGACATGTCCAGGCGGATCATGTTCTCCTCTGTGTCGAACAGCGTCTCCGCCAGGGTGCGTGCCAGTTCGGTCTTGCCGACACCCGTGGGGCCGAGGAACAGGAAGGAGCCGATGGGCCGCCTCGGATCCTTCAGCCCCGAGCGGGCCCGAATCACCGCGTCCGCCACCGCCTGGACCGCCTGGTCCTGGCCCACGACGCGAAGGTGAAGGGTCTCGTCGAGCCGCAGGAGCTTCTCCCGCTCACTCTCCACGATCCGTGTGACCGGGATCCCGGTCCATTTCGCCACGATCTCGGCGATCTCGTCATCGGTGACCTCTTCCTTGAGCAGCTGTGTCTCCTGCCGCTCCCGGTCCTTCCTCTCTTCTGCTTCCTGGACCCGCTTCTCCAGTTCCTGGAGCTTTCCGTAGCGCAGCTCGGCCGCCCTGTTCAGGTCGTATTCCCGTTCCGCCTTTTCCATGGCCAGTTTCGTGTCCTCGATCTCCGTCCGCACCTGGCTCAGCCGTTCGATTTCCGCCTTTTCCGCTTCCCACTGGGCGCGCATGGCGTCGGCCTGCTCTTTCAGGTCTGCGAGCTCCTTTTCGAGGGCTGCTTTCCGGTCCCGGGAAGACTTGTCCTTCTCCTTCTTCAGGGCCTCCCTTTCGATCTCGAACTGCATGATGCGGCGGGTGATTTCGTCGAGAACGCTCGGCAGGGAGTCGATCTCGGTGCGGACCATGGCGCCCGCCTCGTCGATCAGGTCGATCGCCTTGTCCGGCAGGAACCGGTCCGTGATGTAGCGATGGCTCAGCACGGCGGCCGCCACCAGCGCACTGTCTCGGATGCTCACCCCGTGGTGGACCTCGAAGCGCTCCTTGAGCCCGCGCAGGATCGAGACGGTGTCCTCCACGGACGGTTCGGTGATCAGTACGGGCTGAAAACGCCGCTCCAGTGCGGGGTCCTTCTCGATGTGCTTGCGGTATTCATCGAGCGTGGTGGCCCCGATGCAGTGGAGTTCGCCCCGGGCGAGCATGGGCTTCAGGAGGTTGCCCGCATCCATGGCCCCCTCTGCCTTGCCGGCCCCCACGATGGTGTGGACCTCATCGATGAAGAGCAGGATGCGGCCCTCGCTCTCCTGGATCTCCTTCAACACCGCTTTGAGCCGTTCCTCGAATTCGCCCCGGTACTTCGCGCCGGCCACCAGTGCGCCCAGATCGAGCTGGTAAATGGTCTTGTCCTTGAGGCCCTCCGGCACATCTCCCCGGACGATGCGCTGAGCCAGGCCCTCGGCGATGGCGGTCTTGCCGACGCCCGCCTCGCCGATCAGAACCGGGTTGTTCTTCGTGCGACGGGTGAGGATACGAATGACCCGCCGGATCTCCGTATCCCGTCCGATGACCGGATCGAGCTTGCCCTTCTGGGCCAGTTCCACCAGATCCCTCCCGTAGAGCTTCAGGGGCTCGTATGTGCCCTCGGGAGTCGCACTCGTAACGCGCTGTTTTCCCCTGATCTCGGTCAGGGCCTTGAGAAATCGATCCCGCGTGACGCCGAATTTCTGAAACAGCTCGCCCGCCGGGGTCTTCGGCCCCTCCTCGAGCAGGGCGAGAAGGATGTGCTCGGCGCTCACGTACTCGTCTTTCAGCCTCTTCGCCTCTTCCTGGGCCTTGACGAGCAGCTGATTCAGGCGGGGCGTGACGTAGATGTTTCCCGGCTGCACGCCGGGGCCGCTGACCTGGGGCAGCCTCTGCAGGCTGTCTTCCAGGGCCTGGACAAAGCCCTCTACAGGGATCTCCATCTTCTGGAAGAAGCGGGGCAGGAGCCCCTCGGGCATGGTGAGCAGCGCGAGCAGCAGGTGCTCGGCATCGATCTGCTGATGCTTGTGCTGGATGGCGACGTTCTGTGCCTCGGACAGGGC
The DNA here is from genome assembly GCA_964479535.1 of uncultured Thermodesulfobacteriota bacterium. Lineage (GTDB taxonomy): Bacteria > Desulfobacterota > DSWW01 > DSWW01 > DSWW01 > S015-6. The sequence goes on along the minus strand of CAYZMM010000008.1, from coordinate 23,502 downwards.
CTCCTGGACCTTCTGTGTGAACTGGTTCAGATTCATTTTGCTCCGTTCTCTCCTTTTCCTCGTTCGAGTTGCCCTGGGCCCCAGCGTGGGACGCGGCAAAACGACAAAAATGTGTTTTTCGAAACCGATCACAAGGTAAGCACGAAACGGAGGGTGTCAAGGGAACGGGCCCTTTCAGGGGTGGCCGGTGGTCACACGGTCGAGCGGTCAGTCGGAGGGGGCGTCCTCCAGAATCGGGAGCTCTTCCAGCTCCCCGACCGGGTCGTTCCAGCGAGTGAGTCTTGCGAGGCCGTCTTCCACCAGGAAGACCGGGAAGTGGACTTCCGGCCGGATGATGTGCTTGTCCTCATCGATCAAAGGGTTCCACGTTCCGGTGTTGAAATACCAGGAATCCCGGCCCGGTACCTTCCACGCATCTTCCACATGGGAGTGGCCGAAGGTGACGCACCTCACATCCAGCAGTTCCGTGATCCTGGCCGCCTTCTTGCGAAGTTCCTCGGGCTCCACCTCCCTGTAGGAGGCCCCTTTCTTCGTCGGCCTGAGCACAAGGAAGAGCCACACGAGGCCGACCACGATGAACCCGTAGTCGAAGATCACCGAGAGGGTGGTCTTCAGCACGATGTTCCGGCCTGCACCGAGAATCCATTCGGAGAGGATGTTCCAGAGAAGGCTCAAGAAGATCAGACCGCCTACGGCGGCGGCGAACTTCTTTGCAGGCCTCTTGAGAACCGTCATCAGGAAATCCAGCTTGTTCTCGTACGCGGGAGCCTCCTGCAGGTTGGCGATCTCCTCGATGGCCCTTCTCTCTCCGTATTCCTCTCCCACCTTCCGGATCAGTTGCAGGTTCTTGTCCCGGATCTCCCGATGCTTGCGTCCTCTCCGGGTCTTCACCTTCTGCAGGGTTCGGAAGAAGTAGGGAAAGTAGTTCCTGACTACGTGCCAGAAGGCGTAAACGTGTCTCCTCCGTACCGTGTAGAAGAACGCCGCCACGTTCCGGTAATGGGGTGCCGCCGGAAAACGGAGCTCGAGTTCGTTGAAGAAGTACCGGATGAAAAAGGATCCGAAGGGGAAGTCGATCTCATAGCTCCCCACCGGACTCTCCGGATCAACCAGAACGGGGTACATGAAATTCTGGAATGCATTCGTGGGATCGTACTGGTTCCCGTGTTCGATGTAGAGGAGCTTCCTGATGTAGATCGACCAGGATCGAAAGTGGAGGCGATCCAGCGCGTCGGCGATCCGTTGCTCAGAGCCTTCATCCGATGCGTCGATCTCCCTGAGAAAACCCTCCATCAGTTCCATGAAGCGGTAACGGACCTCGGGCCAGAACCAGTTGACATCGTGATTCCCCTTGAGGATGACGACCCGGTTGCCCTGCAAGAGGAACCCGGCAAGGGCTCGGAAGAAGACCGGATGGCCCTCCACCACGCGTTCCAGTTGCCACTTCGATTCGGCGGCGGATGCGCCCAGCCCGTATTTCTCTTTCGTCGGCGTGATCGGGGGAAGGTTCTTGGGGGCTCGATGCGGGGCCGGTATGGATGTGACGCGCAGGAAATCGATCATGTCACCGTTGAAGACGAGTGTCCAGAGATACCCCCCACGTTCCGCCCTCTCCCGAAGGTGTCGAAGGAGACGCTCGAAGGGCCGGTCGAAAAGGAAGCTCTCGAGCCGGGAGGTCTGTCCCGTGGCCTTCTTCCTGCCCTCAGCCAGGTGCAGATCGCTCAGGATTACGTAATTGAAACGGTTCCTACGCCTGTGCATCCCCTCTCCCGACTGAATCCTCTCCCGAAGGGTCCGGCCCCTCCACGGCGAATCCGTCAACCGGGTGTAGCTAAAGTACACAATAGACCAATCGGACAGAAGGTGTAAAAGGTATAGGTCCGGTGCTGGACTTCTCCGGGGCGATTCTGTTAAATGAGGATGCACCCCGGAAGGATCGGACCAATAATCCTGCGAAATGAAGGAACTTTCGGATCTTCAACGAGTCTACTTTGATTGACACCCGGACCACGACGTCGGAGCGGGAGCGGGCAGTCGGGCCGGGCAGCGGATAAAGGGTCGGGCTTGCCGAGTTCGGATGAGATACTCGTCGCAAAGTGTCAGAATGGAGACAAGCAAGCCTTCGAGCTTCTGATCAAGAAATATCAGCGGCGCATCTTCCATTTGATCTACCGGATCACGCAGGATCCCGCCGTGGTGGAACCCATCGCGCAGGAAGTCTTCCTGAAGGCCTACCGTTCGATCTCCTCCTTTCAGGGGAAGTCCCGTTTCTACACCTGGCTCTATCGTATTGCGGTCAACACCTCACTGAGCCACATCAAAAGGGAATCGGTGGTCGAGAACCGTGAGCGGACCGTGGAGCAGGAGCTCCAGGCTTCCGCCCTCCAATCCGATTCCATGAAGCAGGACGACCCCGAAGAAACCCTTATGCGAAAGGAATTCTTCAAGCACCTCATTGACTCACTGCGTCGATTGCCCGAGGAGCTCCGGACGGCCGTCATCCTCCGCGAGTTCTCCGGCATGAACTACGAGGAGATCTCGGAGGTGATGGAGATTCCCCTTGGAACGGTCCGGTCCAGGATCTTCCGGGCCCGCGCCCGCTTGAGAGAGTTGTTGGAGCCTTATGTGTACGAAAGCTAGACCCGCATCGGGGATGAGAACCGCCCGCTCTTGTGGGCCGCTTCCTGGAGAGGGAGACAGGCGATGAAGTGCAAAGACTACGCACCCCTCGTATCCCGCTATCTGGATGAGGACCTCGAAGACAAGGACCTGGAAACCCTGCTCGACCATCTCTCCTTTTGCGAATGGTGCAACAAGGAGATGGAGGGGGTCAATCGACTGCGGGTCTGGTTGCAGACCGCGGATGCCCAGCTGGGGATACCGGAGATGCATGGGGAATGGGGGCTCGAGGATCTGCTCCGAATGGAGGCGTCTGATGAAGGGGTCGTGGCGGCTGAATCCCTTCCGGCGGCAGGCGAGAGGGAGGCCTCTGCAGGGGAGGGGGCCGGGTCCGGGACGCTGGGGTGGATCAGACGCAACCTCTTCCCATCTCCTTTCCTGCCCCGGTATGTGATGAGATTTGCCCTGCCGGTGCTTCTGATCGCTCTTGGGTCGGCCTTCTATTACACGCAGCACTACGCGCAGCAGAAGCGCGACTGGGTCGATGTGACCGACCTGGAGAAATCCCCGGCGAGCACCGCCACCTTTCCGCAAGCGGAAAGCGACGAAATGGATGAAATCGAGTACTACGTCCTGCAGCACGCCACCCATCAACCCTGGGAACAGTCCGGGGACGAGGTGCCGATGATGCAGCTGGCGTCCACGCCTTCCCGGTAAGAGGGCAAGCGCATGCGAAGATGGAAAGCACCCCTGATTCTGCTTGTTGCGGTCTTTGTCGGCCCCGCTTCGACCATGGGGGAGAGCCGTGACCAGGATCCTGTAGCCGAACTGATGCGTCTGTCCGAGGCGATCGAGAAGGCGAAGACGGAGGCCCGTTTCGAGGGGGAGCAGACCGTGTTCGCCTTCAGCGGGGACAAGACGGTGGTCACCCGCTTCAGGGTGCAGTATGCATATCCTTATCGTAAGAGGGAGTGCATCGAGGGGCCCGAGAAGAGCCGGTTCGTCACGCTGGAGGATGGGAAGTATTTGTGGAGCTATTTCCCGGCACGCAGGCTCGTGGTGAAGGAGCCGCTGCGGGACGAAGACAGCCCCTTCCCCCTCCGCCCTACCGAGGACCTCGACTTCGTGGTGAAGAACTACCGGTTCGAGGTAGTCGGCCCGGTGCCCACCGAGAATGGGCGGTGCCGGATCGTCTCCTTCGTTCCCAGGTTGGGAGATCGCCCCCGCAGGGAGTGGTGGCTGGAGGAGAGGTGGAACGTGCCGGTGCGGGTGAACGTTTCCTCGAGCGACGGCAAGCCGGCGTACGTGAAGCAGTTGCGGAACATCCGATGGGATGCCGAGCTGGGACCGGAGAGTTTTCGTTTGCGGGTGCCGCGGGATTCCCGCTTCGTCGAGATCAAGGAGCAGGAGAACCTCACCCTCGAGGAAGCGCGTCGTATGCTCAAGCGGGATCTCGTGGTTCCTGCAATGATCCCGATCGGCTACAGGCCCCACGATGTTGTGGTGCGCTGGGAAGGATCGAAGATCTGTCTGCAGATCGTGTACACGGACGGGCTGAGCAGTGTGTCCTTTTTCCAGACCTGGCACCACTCGGAAACAGGGAAATCACGACCCGTCGATCAGCCTCCCCCGGGAATCGCTTCCTCGGTTCCCGCCATGTGGCAGAGTGGCTTCATGACCGCCGTCGCACTTCCAAGCCCGGAAGGACGAGCCGTCATCGTCGGCGACGTCCACAGGGACAGGTTGCAGGAGATGGCCGACTCCTTCCGGGCGGCGATCCGCAAATCCCTGGAAGACGCCCTGGGCGAAACGCTTCATCAGAAGCCGCCCGCGCCGCCGCCCACACCCTGAAGCAGCGAAGAGGCTTCGGCTCCCCCTATCTGAAATTGCCTTGGACATCTCCTTTCCTTCGCTCGGGTCGGAGGATCCCTCCGGTTGCAAACGTGGGATCAAGTTTTGGTCGATCAAATGGATTGACAAACTTCATGTATTGTTATAAACAGATTCAGAGCCGCGCAACAATATATAAAAAAAGATTCTAAATGCGCATCGACGATCGCAAGCCGAACGAACTGCGACCCGTGACCATCGAGCGGAGCGTTCTCGACCATCCCGAGGGATCCTGCCACATCCGGCTGGGAAGCACCTGGGCCTTGTGCACCGCCTCGGTGGAGGAGGAAGTGCCCGATTTTCTCGCCGGGCGGGGGTCCGGCTGGGTGACCGCTGAGTACAGCATGCTGCCCCGCGCCACCAAGACGCGCTCCCGTCGTGAAAGGGCGCCCGAGGCGGTTCGAGGGCGCACTTCTGAGATTCAGCGGATGATCGGTCGCTGTCTGCGATCGGTCACGGACCTGGAAGGACTTGCAGGCTTTACGGTCAGGATCGACTGTGATGTGCTGCAGGCGGATGGGGGTACCCGCACCGCCTGTGTTACCGGCGCTTTCGTGGCGCTGGCCGAGGCGTTTGCACGGCTCGAGGAATCGGGTCGTCTGGCGAGAATCCCTTTGCATGACACGGTCGCCGCTGTCAGCGTCGGTCTGGTTGGCACCGCGACGTACCTCGACCTCTGTTACGAGGAGGATGCAAGAGCCGAGGTGGATCTGAACCTGGCGATGACGGGCAAAGGACTGTGGGTGGAGGTACAGGGTACGGCCGAGGGGATGCCCTTCTCCACAGAGAAGGTGAACGAGATGATGGCCTTGGGCGCAGAGGGCATCGCTCGATTGACACAGGCCCAGCGGATCGCACTGCAAGGGTTGAGGCTGGAATTCTAGAAGGGGAGGCATGATGGCGACAGAGAAGATCGAAATGATTTTGGGAACGAGAAACCACGGGAAGATCGCAGAGTTTCGTTCCCTCTTCAAGGGGATGCAAATACGGCTTCTGTCCTTTTACGATTTCCCCGACATTCCCGCGGTGGTGGAAGACGGGAAGACCTTCGAACAGAATGCCGCCAAGAAGGCGAAGTCGATCGCCAAGACGACCGGCAGAATGGCGGTCTCGGACGATTCCGGGCTGGAAGTTGATTTCCTCGACGCGGTACCCGGTGTGTACAGTGCCCGTTTCGCGGGAGAGAAAGCGACGGACAGGGACAACGCACGCAAGGTCCTCAAGATGCTCGACGGAGTGCCCTGGCAGGAGAGGACAGCGAGATTCGTATGTGTCATCTGTGCCGCCACGCCGAGGGGCAAGAGCGTGAGCGCGGAGGGAACGTGCACGGGAAGGATCAGCTTCGAGATGCGCGGGTCCCACGGTTTCGGCTATGATCCGATCTTCGTTCCGGACGGCTACCAGCTGACCATGGCGGAAATGGAGCCGGAGTTGAAGAACAAGATCAGCCATCGCGCCGATGCCATGAAGAACTTCCGCAAGGTTCTGAAAGGCTTTCTCGAATCCCAGAAGAAATAGACCCCTGCCCGCGTATTCCGTGCCGGACGGGCAGGAGATGTCCGGTTGAAAACGGAGGGGAAACAACCGGTTATTTGAATCTTTCTGCGTTTTGTGCTAATCAAGTAGGGATGCCGAGAAAGCGGTGTGGATTCGAACTAACGGGGCGTGGCGCAGCCTGGATAGCGCACCTGCCTTGGGAGCAGGGGGTCGGAGGTTCAAATCCTCTCGCCCCGACCATCCTCCCCAAACCGGCGGCAGATTGTAGAGAAGAGGACGATTAGGCGCCTGTAGCTCAGGGGATAGAGCAACGGACTTCTAATCCGTAGGTCGCAGGTTCGAATCCTGCCAGGCGTGCCATCATGGGAGACCGGCCGAGAAGGCCGCAGGAGGACCCCCGAGGTCTCCGTTCCATCCGTAGTGCCGGTCCGATGGATGCTGTATGGTGAGTGTAGCTCAGGCGGTTAGAGCACTAGGTTGTGGCCCTAGAGGTCGAGGGTTCGAGTCCCTTCACTCACCCCATTGACAAGTACAGGGTTCTGTGCGCCCGTAGCTCAGCTGGATAGAGCGTCGGACTTCGAATCCGCAGGTCGCAGGTTCGAATCCTGCCGGGCGTGCCAATATACGCATCACGGGTTCGGAAGGGGACTCTCCAGGGGTTCGCGTTGACAACCGTCGCAAGGGGGACGGCAACTCCCCGGGGGCCGTTAGCTCAATTGGTAGAGCAACTGACTCTTAATCAGTAGGTTCGGGGTTCGAGACCCTGACGGCCCACCATGCGGAAAGGGGACGCGGAAGGACAGGCTTCCGCGTCCCCTTTTCCTTTTCGACAGCTGAGAAACTGTTTTGCGCTTCGCCGGGGAGATCGTTACAATGTTATGAGAGCCACGGGTGGGGGAGCGTGCGAGAGTGCCGGAATTGGTAGACGGACTGGATTTAGGATCCAGCGGGCAACCGTGGGGGTTCGAATCCCCCCTCTCGCACCAGTTCGGAAATCCATTGGGGTAGACGTCCAACTTCATCCAAGGTCCCTGCATCAAAGGTAGTTGTAAAAACGGTCCGCACAGAGGGGAAGAGGTGTATCATGAAAACCGAGGTCGAGGACCTGGGTGGGTCCCAGAAGAAGATCATCTGTGAAATTCCTTCCGAGGATGTGCAGAAGGAATTCGACAAGCAGTGCAAGACCCTGGCCCGGGAGGTGGAGGTTCGGGGATTCCGAAAGGGCAAGGCGCCTCCGAGCATCATCAAGCGGTACTTCCGTCAGCAGATCCAGCAGGAAGTCGCCTCACAGCTGGTCTCCTCTTCCCTCGAAGAGGCCTTGAAAGAGCATTCCCTCACACCCCTCGGGGAGCCGGACATCGACGCCCCTGCCATCGAAGAGGAAAAGGATTACTCCTTCAGCATCACCCTGGACGTGAAGCCGGAGATCGAGGTCGGGGACTACGAGGGCGTCGAGCTCGAGCAGGAGCCTACGGAGGTAGAGGAGGAGGAGATCCAGCGGTCCCTCGAGGAACTGCGCAAGGCGCACGGAGACCTGAAGCCGATCGAGGAGGATCGGGGGGTCGTCGAGGGGGACACGGCGCTGGTCGACTACACGGCGTTTCTGGACGGCGAGCCCCTGCCCGATCACGAAAGGAAAGATGTATACATGGAGATCAACCCCGAATCGGTCAAGGAGGACGTGCAGGAGACGCTCCTGGGGGCCAAAGTCGGGGATGAGCGCAAGATGGAAGTGGAATACCCGGACAACTACTTGGACAAGAAGATCGCCGGGAAGAAGGTCGAATACCGGCTCCTGGTCAAGAAGATCCTGGTCAAGGAACTCCCCGGCCTGGACGATGAATTCGCCAAGGATGTGGGCTCCTACGAGACCCTGGAGGAGCTGAAGGACAAGCTTCGAGGAGAGATCGAAAAGGAGAAGAGGGCGAGGAGCCGCAGGGCCCTCGAGGAATCGTTGCTGGAGCTGCTCGTCGACAGGAACGACTTCGACGCACCCCGTTCCCTGGTCCAGGCCCGGCATGCACAGATGATGAAGGATGCCAAGATACACTTCCTGACCAAAGGACTCCAGATGGAGGAGTCGAGCGAAGACTACCAGAAGCTGGAGTCCAACCTGGCAGAGCTCGCGGAAAGAGACCTGAAGAAACATCTTCTCATCGAGGCGATTGCGAAGAAGGAGGCGATTCGGGCCTCCGATGACGACGTTGAGGAGAAGATCCGGGAAATCGCCGAGCAGCACGAGCAGAGCGTCGAGAAGGTGAAAGCGGATATTCAGAAGGAGGAGAACGGCCTCGAGAACTTCCGGTCCAACCTGCTCAGAGGAAAGACGCTTGATTTTCTCTTGTCGAAAGCTACAATAAAAGATAAGGGAAAATAGCGAAAAAGCGAGAAGCTTGCCGATGAATCTCATTCCGATTGTTGTCGAGCAGACCAGCCGCGGCGAACGTTCCTACGACATCTATTCGCGACTCCTGAAGGACCGGATCATCTTCGTCGGCACCCCGATCGTGGACGAGATATCGAATCTCGTGATCGCCCAGATGCTCTTCCTGGAGAGCGAAGATCCGGACAAGGATATCCACCTTTACCTGAACACACCGGGCGGTTCGGTGACGGCGGGCCTTGCGATATACGACACCATGCAGTACGTCAAGCCGCCCATCTCCACGATATGCATAGGCCAGGGAGCGAGCATGGGCGCCTTGCTGCTGGCGGCGGGGGAGAAGGGAAAACGGTACGCACTGCCTCACTCCAGGATCCTGATTCACCAGCCTATGGGGGGATTCCAGGGGCAGGCTACGGACGTAGACATTCACGCCCGGGAGATCCTGCGGATGCGGGAAGAGCTGAACGAGATCCTCGCCAGCCACACCGGCCAGCCCCTGGACAGGCTTCAGGTGGACACGGAGCGTGATCTCTTCATGACCGGCGAGCAAGCGAAGGAATACGGCATCATCGACGAAGTGGTGACGAAGAAGGCTTAGGTGACACGGGAAACCAGGAAGTGTTCCGTAACCGGAATGGTTAAAGGGATTCGAAAGGGTTTCGGGAGAAGACTTGCCATTGGAGGTTCGGCGTGAGTAGAAAAGGCAGCTATGACCACACGGGGAAGTTGGTTTGCTCCTTCTGTGGAAAGAGCCAGGACGAGGTTCGCAAGCTGATCGCGGGCCCCACGGTGTATATCTGCGACGAATGCATCGAACTCTGTAATGAGATCATTGCCGAGGAGTGTGAGCAGGAGGACCATCGCAAACGCGGCACAACGATTCCCAAGCCGCACGAAATCAAGGCCTTCCTGGACGATTATGTGATCGGCCAGGAAAGGGCGAAGAAGATGCTCTCCGTTGCGGTCTACAATCACTACAAGAGAATTCAGCAGCCCCAGGGCGGGGACAATGTAGAGCTTCAGAAGAGCAACATCCTGCTCGTAGGTCCGACCGGGTCCGGCAAGACGTTGATGGCTCAGACCCTTGCCCGGTTTCTGAACGTGCCTTTTACGATCGCCGATGCCACAAGCCTCACCGAGGCCGGCTATGTGGGCGAGGACGTAGAGAACATCATCCTCAACCTTCTCCAGGCGGCCGACTACGATATCGAGAAGACCCAGCGGGGAATCGTCTACATCGACGAGATCGACAAGATCTCGCGGAAGTCGGACAGTCCCTCCATCACGAGGGACGTTTCCGGGGAAGGTGTGCAGCAGGCCCTCTTGAAGATCATCGAGGGGTGCACGGCTTCCGTGCCGCCCAAGGGGGGCAGGAAACATCCGCAGCAGGACTTCCTGCAGATCGATACGACCCACATCCTGTTCATCTGCGGTGGGGCCTTCCACGGTCTCGAGTCGATCATTGAAAGGCGCGTACGTGCCAAAACGATGGGGTTCGGTGCAGAGATCCAGTCCAGGGTCGAACGGAAGATCGGGGATATCCTGGGAATGAACGAACCGCAGGACCTGCTCAAGTACGGGCTGATACCGGAGTTCATCGGGCGCCTTCCGGTGATCGCAACTCTGGACGACCTCACCGAAGAGGATCTCGTCAAGATCCTCACCCAGCCGCGAAACGCGATCACCCGCCAGTATCAGAGGCTTTTCGATCTGGACGGAGTGGCCTTGCGGTTCGCCCCCGACGCACTGCAGTCGGTCGCCCGGGAGGCTATCCAGAAAGGGACCGGCGCCAGAGGACTGCGAGCCATCCTCGAGCAGCGTATGCTGGACATCATGTACACGATTCCCACGCTGGAGGATGTGAAAGAGTGCATCGTGAACCGGGAAGTGATCCAGAAGAAAGCCGAGCCGATCCTGGTTTTCGAGAAACAGCAGGAAACCGCCTAGGTCGGTTGCCGCCCAGACCGCACCCGGGTCGCGCTCGAAAAGTCGCCCGCAGCACTAACAAGTTGGCGCCCATCGGCCGATTAGGTAGACAGACGACAACAACAAGGATGACAAAGATACCGATATGACTGAAGAACTGAGCATTCTGCCCATGCTTCCCCTCCGGGACATCATCATCTTCCCCCACATGGTCGTTCCTCTTTTCGTGGGCCGGGAGAGATCCATCAACGCCCTGGACGAGGCGATGAACAAGGACAAGCGCCTCTTTCTCGCGGCACAGAAAGACGCCAAGATCCAGGACCCGGATGAGAAGGACGTTTACCCGGTCGGAACGATCGGCTCGGTCATTCAGATGCTCCGCCTCCCGGACGGGACCGTGAAGGTCCTGGTGGAGGGCCAGAAGAGGGCCGTGCTCACCGACTATCTGTCCAAGAAAGAGATCTTTCTCGTACGTGTGAGGGACATGGAGGAGATGGAGGGGGATACGACCGAGATCGAGGCGCTCATACGGAGCATCCAGGATGCCTTCGAGCACTTCGCCCGGCTGAACAAGAAGATACCCCAGGACATGATCCTTTCCATTTCGGCCATCGACGATCCGGGCAAGCTGGCGGACACGATCGTGGGCCATCTGAATCTCAAACTCCCGGACAAGCAGGATCTCCTCGAGACGAGAGACAAGAAGGAGCGGCTGGAGAAGCTCTACTCCCTTCTCAAGTCGGAGATCGAGATTCTGGAGGTGGAGCGAAAGATCCGCTCCCGGGTCCGCAAGCAGATGGAGAAGACCCAGAAGGAGTACTATCTCAACGAGCAGATGCGGGCCATTCAGAAGGAGCTGGGGGAAAAGGACGAATTCAAGAACGAGATCGACGAACTGGAGGCACGTCTTCGCAAGAAGAAGATGACCAAAGAGGCGAACGAGCGGGTGAAGAAGGAGATCAAGAAGCTCCGGATGATGTCGCCCATGTCGGCCGAAGCCACGGTGGTACGGAACTACATCGACTGGATCCTTTCGCTTCCCTGGCTCGATTACACCCAAGACGAGATGGACCTCGACAAGGCGGAGAAGATCCTGGACGAAGACCACTATGGGCTCGAGAAGGTCAAGGAGAGGATCCTCGAGTATCTGGCCGTCCGCTCCCTCGTGGAGAAGATGAAGGCCCCGATTCTCTGCTTCGTGGGGCCTCCGGGAGTCGGAAAGACCTCCCTCGGCAAGTCGATCGCCCGATCCACGGGCAGGAAGTTCGTGCGCGCCTCGCTCGGTGGCGTGCGCGACGAGGCGGAGATCCGCGGGCACAGGCGGACCTACATCGGCGCCCTGCCGGGCAAGGTCATTCAGTACATGAAGAAAGCCGGGGCCGGCAACCCGGTCTTCCTGCTCGACGAGGTGGACAAGATGAGCACCGATTTCCGGGGCGACCCGGCGGCGGCGCTCCTCGAGGTCCTGGACCCGGAGCAGAACCACGCGTTCAACGATCACTACCTGGATCTGGACTATGACCTGAGCCGTGTCATGTTCATCACCACGGCGAACACGCTGTTCAACATCCCCCGTCCCCTGCAGGACCGTATGGAGATCATCCGAATCGAGGGCTACATCGAGACGGAGAAGCTTCATATCGCAAAGGGTTTTCTGGTCCCGAAGCAGTTCGAGTTCCACGGACTGTCGCCGGACAAAGTCAGCTTCACCGACAATGCGATCCTGACCATCATCCGCCGGTACACGAGAGAGGCCGGGGTCCGGAACCTGGAGCGGGAGATCGCTTCGGTTTGCCGGAAGATGGCCCGTGAGATCGTCAAGAAGGGGCCGGAAACGAAGATTCGCGTGACCGCGAACATGCTCGGTAAATACCTGGGCGTGCCCAAGTACCGGTACGGGGTCAAGGAGGCGGAAAACCGCGTGGGGCTCACGAACGGCCTCGCCTGGACCGAGATGGGCGGCGAACTGCTGGCCACCGAGGTCACCGTCATGCCCGGAAAGGGCAAGCTGACCATCACCGGAAAGCTGGGTGACGTGATGCAGGAGTCGGTCCAGGCAGCCATGAGCTACGTGCGCTCCCGGGCGGAAATGCTGAACCTGGAGAAGGACTTCTACCACAAGCTCGATATACACGTGCATATCCCGGAGGGGGCCATCCCGAAGGACGGTCCTTCTGCTGGCATCACCATTGCCACCTCGATCGCTTCCGCCCTGACCCGGCGCCCCGCGAGGTCGGACATCGCCATGACCGGCGAGATTACCCTGCGCGGGCGGGTGCTGCCCGTCGGCGGGCTGAAGGAGAAGGCTCTGGCGGCCCACCGTGCGGAGATCGGCACGGTGCTGATCCCGGCGGAGAACGAAAAAGACATCCGCGAGGTGCCTGCCCAGGTGCAGAAGAAGGTCAAGCTGGTCCTGGTGGAGCACATGGACGAGGTGCTGAACCGGGCCCTGCTCCCCGACCCGATCCCGGATCCCCTTGCTGGGTCACGCGGTGGCCCGGAAGAGGACGAGTCGCAGGACCTGGACAAGGATTACGTGGAAGAACCGAGCACGACCCTGGTCTAGCCTGGGACCCCAGGGCGCCCTCGAAGTCGGTTACCCGCAAGGCCGCATCGCATCTACGGAACGGTCGAATCCTTCCCTTTCGGAGACCGGGGAACGGTTTCGCTAAGGGGCTGGAAAAACGAAACGATTCAAGGTATAGTGTTTCGATTCAAGGGCGGGTAGCTCAGCTGGGAGAGCGTCGGCCTTACAAGCCGAAGGTCACAGGTTCGAGCCCTGTTCCGCCTACCAGGATATCGGAGACATTTCGGGGGCGTGGTGCAGTTGGTTAGCACACCGGCCTGTCAAGCCGGAGGCCGCGGGTTCAAGTCCCGTCGCTCCCGCCAGAACATTCAAGGGGTTACGAGAAATCGTAACCCCTTTTTAAATCTGTAACCGATTATTCCCCACACTATTCCCCCACAGGGCACTTATTCGGTGCGTACTCCCACTTGGCGTGACGAGATCAGATTCTGCGCTTCCGGACAGCAGAAGCGCAGAAGCGAGAGGTGCTTGGCCTTGATGCGACGGCGACGCCTAATCGACCTCTTTCAAGCGCTCGGCGATCCATACCTTGATCAGGGATTGTCTGGGCACACCCAGACGAGTGGCTTCCCTGTCCAGTTTTTCGACGACCCAAGCCGGGAAATCAACGTTGATTCTCTTCAGGCCGGCCATAGGTTTTCTTGCCTTGGAAATATCCAGGACCTGGGAGACGTCTTCTACCTTGTCAAACTTCTTGTCGAACTCGCGCGCTTTCATAAATTGTTATCTCCTCCGGGCGTGACCGGCGCACGGAGATAATCCGTACGGTCTGCGCCCTGTAAGTTAATTACTGCTGACCAGTGTATATCCTTGAGCCTTCCTATTACCAGGAATCTTGGCTCATCGACCGTTCTTGCAGGGATCTCCAGCAACTCCGGGTCGTTCCACAGTCTTTGGGCCTCATGGAAATCAATACCATGCTTGGTCTTGTTACTCTTGCTCTTCTTCAGGTCAAATTCAAAACGCATGGTAGTATAGATTCTAATCCTTTTCGGTATAATTTTGCAACCGCTGACTTCGCAATCGGTCGCCGAACCTCACGAGCAGATGAGCGGGCCGCAACAATGCAGCAGGCCCCCGGTGCCGCTCTGCGTGTAGCGGATTTCCGGGTCCCTTCCGAGGTTCCCGATCACCATTGCTTTGTTCAGGCTCGCCATGTCGGACTCCTTTCTTTTGGGAAGTTGTTGCAGGAGGTCAAGATCGCTTGACCTTTCACTTGAAGAAAAGGTCAAGCGGTTCACGGGTCCGTCTGTGAATCGGCTCAGTCAATCAGCGCACGATGGATTTGCGGGGGTTCAATTCGGAAGTTGGACCCTCTGTTGCCACTGCAAGCGAGGTTTACAGGAACTTGTCCTCCAAGTGCCGATGATTCTCCTCCGTATCAACTGTGGAACCTTTCAGAACCCCCTTGAGCGATTTTACCGTAGGCGAAGGTTCATCGGCTTCCCGGGAGGAAGGTAATCCCTGCACCGAAAAATTCTCCGAGACCATCTGCCAGATGGATTTGCCCCTACCTTTGGTGACAACCCTCGCTCTCCTGATCAGTCTCTCCTTTGGGAACAGGATGAGTTTGCCCATCACGATTACCCCGATATTGACGAACAGCGGCCCGGCCTCGTATACGTAGGGAAATCAGTACCCGGATGACAAGAGAAGACCGCCCGAGTGCGGGTGGGTCCGAGCTTGCCAGTCGGACGGCTGGCCACGGGAGCCTTTGACGTTTCGTATCCGCGGCAGAATCCGCAGGCGGGAAGAGCAACAGGGGAGAACTCATGCGACCAAAAGAACCGTATGTGGCAACCCTGGATATGGTCCGGATCACGCGCGAACCCGACGGTGCCATCATCGAGTACGCCGAGGAAGGGGTTTCGACTACGCACTTCAAGCTGGGCGACAAAGTCCACAGGATGACGGACCAGGAGATCCTCGATCGGTTCAACGAGATAATCGAGGCTTCGGAGCGGCTGCGCGCGGAGTACGAGCACGTGGCGATCGAGAACCCACCCGGGAAGCCTCAGATCGAGTATTTCGAGAAAGGGTACCAGTGGACCCCGCGTGGCGATGTCCTGCGTTGCGTGGTGGGCGACGGCGGTCCCGACAACGACCCGATCATCTACATCGACGACCACGAACTCTCCTGGCGGGAGTTTGGGCGGCTTCTGACGACGTACGCCGGGTGGGGAATGCGTATCATCTTCGTCCCGGACGACGAGATCGACCTCGAACCCCGCATCGAGGTGCGTGAACCCAGGGAGGACGAGAAGTGAGAATCGCTGGGAAGTGGCGCATTGCCGAAATGGACGAATGGGACCAGTATGACTTCGATCTCATGGGGCCTGCGTTTTTCAGCTTCGATGCTCGGGGGTCCGGCAGCTTCGGAAGGAAAGAAAAGGAAGATTTCCGTGAGCGTCCCAATATTGCTTCGAGGCGGGCTGATGATGATCAGAGGGAAGGTGACGGGGTCACTTCAAAGCCATGTTCCGCAAAATGCTTGTCAAAGGTGTATGCAGTAGATATATCCCTTGTTTCCATGATTTCGAAGCTCAGGCAGTCGACCGGACTCAGGTTCCTGTCGCTTTGGGCAAGAAGACGCTCGACGGGCCGGTCATGCCATTCGGCATCCGCCCAAACGACATCCAGAAGAGGAACGATCTTCGTGTTGAAGTCGTGCACAGCCTGTAGCCCGACGCGACGTTGAAGCAGGGCCGTACTCTCCACCAAAACGTAGGAGCTTGTCGTCAGGTGTGCGGACTGGTCTGCAAGCCGGGCGAATTCCTGTTTCGCGTGGACGTGCATCGCGTCGTCCCGGACCAAGAGCGCAAAGATTGCGGAGGTATCAACAAATAGGGTCATGAACGGTAGGCTTCTTCCAGATAGCGGTCGCGCTTCTGGGAGATGTCACCCGTTCCGGCCTCGTACTTGCCCACAACAGAGAGCGCCTGACGGTACAGGTACGCACGATCGGGCCTGCGGTTCAAAAGGAACTGGTCCACCGCCTTACGGATGAGCGTCGCAATGGATTCTCTGTTCTTTTTGGAAAGCTCTTTCAACACCGTGTACTGCTCTTTCGTTAGCTGGACTTGGGTCTTCACCATGGTGGCACCTTGTTTAGGATGTCAGCCCATATGTCAACATAATAGGACACCTTTTGGGGTCGAGTAAAGAGGGCTCGTCGAAGCCTATATGCTGTTAAGTCTGTCCGGTGATCGCCCGACCCAGATGCCCTGTGGTCAGCGTCGGTCAGAGCGGGTGACTGTTGGCTCTAAGTGGTTATTCGGTTTGATCAAATACGGTTCCCGGTTCCACGAGACAGGTGGCGGGCATTACGTGGAGAGACTTCTCTGTAAGGGCTGTGCCAGTGTGGGGGGACAATCTTTCTTGTTCTTCCCCTGGAAGGTAAGGCCAAGAGAGATCACGGGGCTTCTGCTACTCCGGTCGAGTTTCAGGCCTTTTTTTTGGGGGGGGCCGGCCGGGCTCCTAGCGATTCGACCGCTTCTTTGTCTTCCGCTTGGCCTCTGTGCCTTTGATTGTCTACTCGATGAGGTTCCCGGCCAGATCGGAAGCTCTCCTCAGTGCCTCGTCCCTGAGGTGGGCGTACCTCTGGGTCATCAGGGGAGACTTGTGTGTGAGGAGTTTCTGAAGTGTGTACAGATCCACCTGGCCGGAGGACGGCAGGATGGAAGCGTAGACGTGACGCAGTCCGGTGAACAGGGCCATCTTCATTATGGGCCCTGCCTGGGCATGCTTGTCCGCCTCGATCGCTTCGAACAGCCGCGTCAGTTGCTCAGATGAGAGGTCTTCCGTCTCCAGGTTGTTGACCCTGGGCACCTCGATGGTGAAGGGAAGGGGGGGACAGAGTCCCTTCCGGACGCCGAAATTGACGATTCGCTTCAACAGGGCCAGGATGTGTTTTGGCTGTTTGAGGGCGGACGGTCTTTCGAAGGCGGATTCTCAGACGGTCGATCTCCAGCTGCGGGAGCTCGTGAGGTTCCAGGTCACCAAACCTCGGCTTCAAGTACTTGTCGTACCGGCTGGCGTCGGTGCGGATGGCTTTGTTGTCCGGCTTCTGGCCCTTGTACTCCTTCCAGATGCGGTCGATTGTCCATTTGTCGGCTTCGACCTGCTTCCCTTCCAGGATTGCCAGTCTTCTTTCCCGGTTCGTGGGTGAGGCCCCTTCTATCCTCTGCGCGCGAATTCCCGCAGCCTTGGTGGGGGTCATGTTGTCTCTGAATTGACGTCCCGCCTTCTCCTCGATGAGCTTTCCGTTCTTCCGGTAGAGTCGACGCTCCTCGTCAACAGGACGGGGCACGAAAAGGCGGCAACACCCTACTGGACACCGCCCCTTCCTAGTCCATAAGAACCGGTCTAGATTCCCCACATGGCCTTGATCGTCTACCTCAGGTATGATGAGCGGAAAACTCCAACTCTTTCGTTACTGGACAGCAACATTTCACCATCGCGGCATAGCTTGGATTCAAGCAGGTATTACCTCTCAATTGCGCCATTGTAATGGGACCAAAGGGCGGGAGCATGGGCGTCAACATGAATCACAAGTGGACCTTCCGGGCCCGGTTCAGGAGGCAGGCCTTTGGATGGCGTTCCCAACCGGCTATCAGGCGAATCAAGGAAGCTGTATCGGAAATCAAGAAAGTGGCACGCAAGAACCCGGTTCTGGGCGCTGAAGGAGCCGTGTTGTTTCTTGAAAGGGTGTCTCCGGCCATCGAACGGGTTGACAGTTCATCAGGAGCCATCGGCACGGCAGTGACTCACGCAATAGAAACCTTGGTACCTATCATTGCTGGGGCTTCTGCTGAGGATGCGCAACGTGACCAATGGCTGGAACGCCTCTGGCGGGCGGTGGAAGAAGATGATATCCCGTATATTGAACTCCTCCCTGATTACTGGGGAGAACTGTGCGTCACCGCTGAACGCGCTTCTCACTGGGCGGACCGGTTTGTCAGCACGACCCGGATGGCATTGAGCCCCGACCCAGAGTTGCGAGGCTATTTCAAGGGGACTCCCGCCTGTTTGAGCGCGTTGTTCAAAGCGGGGCGGAATGAGGAAATCCTGGAATTGGTTGATCTGCCGACCTACAAGTTCTGGCACTATCGCAGATGGGGCGTCCAGGCCCTGTCGGCAATGGGCAGGAAGGCGGAAGCAATTCGGTACGCAGAGGATTCCCGGGGCCTGAACGAACCCTCCGTTCGTATTTCACAGGCCTGTGAAGAAATCCTTCTCTCAAGCGGAATGGCAGAAGAAGCTTACAATCGTTACGCCATCGAAGCCAATGAAAAGACGACCTACCTGGCCACATTTCGAGCCATTGCCAAGAAGTATCCCCACAAGGAAGCGGGTGTCATTCTGCGTGACCTTGTGGCCAACACCCCGGGAGATGAAGGCAAGTGGTTCGCTGCAGCCAAGTCGGCAGGGCTTTACATGGAGGCAATCGAACTGGCGAACCGTACACCCTGTGATCCCAGAACTCTCACACGTGCGGCCCGGGACAGGGAGGAAACCGACCCCCGATTCGCCCTGGAAGCGGGAATGGCTGCTCTTCGGTGGCTTGTCGAAGGGTACGGATATGAGGTCACGAGTCTGGACGTGTGGGCGGCATACAACCACACCATGAAAGCCGCAGAGAATGCAGGAAGCAGGGCAGAGACTCTCGGCCGCATCCGAAGATTGGTCGCAAGTGAAACGTTTGGAGAGAGGTTCGTCACCAAGATTATTGGGCGGGAGCTCGGATTGACACAGTAACAGGAGGAGTTGTGAAGCGAAGGAAGAAGAAACCTGGGGAAAGGGCATCCAGTTCAACCACAAAACTATCGGAGATGGTATGGGAGTTCGCCGGCGAATTTATCAGGATCGGTGACTCGCTTGAAGAAAGGCAGAATCGCCTCAATGCGGCGTGCAGCGCGTGGAACATGGCCTGCAATCAGCCCGAGGCACGAGAAAGGTCATTGGACCAGTATGTCAGGAGCTTCAGATCATTCAATCCCGACCTCACCGACGAGGAAATCTCCGCGGTACGGGAGGACATGGCGAAACTCGTAGAGAACAAACTGCGGCTCTTTCCGGAGGTGGACAAACAGATCATTGGAGCACAGCTCACGCCGGTGGGAGGAAGAGACCGGATCGATGTTGCCTCGACAAAGTTTGAGTCTTGACGGGTCGATGGACTTTTCAAGGGAAACAATTGAAGGGGAAGTCGTGCTATTGCTTGAAGAGGATTCTCAAACAAGTTTCGACACCCGAGGAGTTTATGTCGCAACCTGTCGAAGACAGAGTGCGAGTGAGGAATCAGCTCTTCGACAACAGTCGACTCATCGATTCGTTTGCCGGGGCGAACCCCTTCGGTTTTTCCGAAGAAGAAGTTGAAATCGTTCGGACCTGGAAGCATTTTGTGCGGGACAAGTTCTATGTGTTTCGCCATCTCAAGAAGTATACCATTTTTCTCAACTCGAGCGCTCCACCGCGAACCTACGGGGTTCTCTTCCTGTCCGAGAGCTTGAAAGAACTCTTTCCATTCTTGCCCGTCATGGTCGAAGGGGCTTTGCTTCCCTTCCGGGGGCGGGTTATTTATGACGGCTACCTGTCGGCCTATGCAATTCACTTCGGAGGGGGAATTCGACGTGGATTCAAAGAGACGTACGACCTAGCCAAGACCACCTGCGGAATCATTACATCCCTTCCATTTGACCAGAAGGAACAGGAAAGCAGGCATGAAAACAAGCTGAAGTATTATCTCAAGAATGAAATGCTTAATAAGAAGTGAGGTCGTTTCATGGTAGATAGAGAGATCCCGTATGAGTATTACGGCTGGTGGCGGATCATCGAGACATCGCAGTGGGTTAACGACGATATTGACATCATCGGGCCGGCGCTGATTTCGCTCACAGGATATGACGACCGACTGAGGATGTTCGTTCTTCTCGCTCGCGTGAGCTGCAAGCCTACGAAGATGGGTGTATCGTTTACTTGGGAGGGGGCTTGGGAATACGATCCTGTCAGCGGAACAGGGAGCGTGAAGCTTCGCAAGGATGGTCGTCTCACGGGACGGATCAAGATCAGAGACGGTGATGAAAGTTCCTTTATCGCAGAGAGAGCGGAGGAACCGGAAGATCCTATTCCCGATCCGCCAAGCTACCGCGATAAATGGGGCAGATGGTGAACGTGAGCTTTTCATCGATATATGCAAGAACGAAGAGGCGCCGGACAAGCGCTTTCATGCTGCCCGGGCGCTGGCTTTCTTTCCAAGATTCTATACAAATCGGATTCGTAACCTTTTGAAGTCCGTCGCTTCCGCCCGCCCGGTAGGTGGAGTGGTGGGGTTGGGCAGGGAGGTGAGTATGAACGAGACGGACATGCAGAAATGAGCCTTTTCCCATTCCTGTTCGGGGAGCTATTCCACAGCGGCGAGGGTTCGTACGAGATCCGAAGGCGAGTATACGGGAATTTGGGATGCTTTGAAGTCGCGGATGTTGCGAGTGACAATGCATTCGATTCCCGCCTGGTGGGCAGCCTCGTGGGAAACCGCGTCCTCGAAGTCCTTGAAGCTGGTGTCAAAAGCCCCCTCAAGAACAGTGCGGTTTACGACCAGGGGCTCCAGAAAGGTCAGCAGCTTCCGCACCTCTTTGCGGGCCCGGCGGTCGCCGATCGCTTTTCGCGAAATATAGTGAATCGTCGTGACAGCCGTCGCACAAACGTGGCCTGCAAGCTCCCCTTGCTCAGCCTTTGAGAGAAGAATTCCTGCGTCTCTCGTAAACGGGGATCGATCCAGCAGAAGGTCCAGGACCACGTCGACATCGAACAGGACTCTCACAGATACTTGTCCTCCAAATGTCGCTCATAGTCCTCTCGATCAAGGTCGGACCCCTTCAAAATACCCTTTAGCGACTTCACCGTAGGCGCGAGGTCATCGGGCCCTTTGGGGGACCGGGATCCGAGCAACGCAAAATACTCCGCAACCATCTGGGAGAGCGACTTCCCCCTCCGTTTGGCGATGACCTTGGCTCGCCGGATCAGTCCCTCATCGAGGCGCAGGGTCAGTTTGCTCTGCACGATTAGCCTCCTGTGTGACGTATAGGACTTCTCACAGTATACGTCCGAGAGTCTGGGTATGTCAAGGCGAGTCTTTTTATCTCATTATCGTTTCATGGGGCTTATCCACTCGCAAAAAGTATGCCTCGAGGGTCAGGGTTCGGAGAAAAGAGCAGGGGAGTGACCAACGTCAACTATTATTTCTCTTCGTGTTGCGACAAGGCGCACTTATGACGCCAGGAAGTCCGCAGTGCTTACGATCTTGATCCCTTCGAAGGAGGCGAGCCTGAGGAGATGTCTATCGCCGGTAACGACATATTCCGCGCCGGCATGCCGAGCACATTCCAGGATCCGGTTGTCAGTTTTGTCCGCCAGTACGTTGAGCTTGACCTCTGGCTTCACTACTTGGGCGATCTTGGCGATGTGCCTGATGGCGGCTCTGATTTGGTTGTCTTCCCAGCGGAACTTCTTACGGAGTTTCTGAGCCATCTCCGTCACGATCGGAACGGATGTGTAGACCTCTATCTTTCCTTCTATCGCCGGAAGCCATGCATCTTCAGCCCTTCCGCCTTTCGTGATCAGGGCGGAGATGTACACATTCGTGTCGAAGACGGCTTTCCGCACGTTATCGGCCTTCGAAGATGAGCCGCTCGATTTCCTTTTCGGAGATCTTCAGCTTCTCCGCTTTGTCGACTCCATACTCCTGCAAGGCCCGATATTCTCTCTTGAGCTTCTCCTGCCTGTAGAAAGCGAACATGTCGCGGAAAAGCCCGCTGACCGTCTTGCCTTCTTCCTTGGCGATATTCCTGTACTCCTCGGCCGTGCTGGGAGGAAGAGACAAGCTCATGACCGCTCGTTTACGAGATCCCATGTGAACCGCCTTCTGTATGACCGGGTATTACCATAGCACAGATTGTTACGGGACGCAACGTCGCTCAACCCTCGCCTGGGGGCACGAGTGCCGCTCAGTCCCACTCCGGGCAGCCTTCCCTGTGAGGGCAGCGACCGTTGCAGAAGGAGACCGGTCGAGGTTTGCCGTCCCGGTCCGGGCAGGATTTAGGTTCCGGTATATCCCGGTAACGGGTAGAAATCCAGCGCGCTGCAGGTACTCCGAGCTACTGCACTTTCCCAGGCGGGAGTAGGCTGACGAAAGTCCTACGGCATCTGTCAGCCTGGATGCGGGCGATGACTACTATTATATTCTCCGACGACGAGATCGACCTCGAACCCCGCATCGAGGTGCGTGAACCCAGGGAGGACGCGAAGTGAGAATCGCTGGGAAGTGGCGCATTACCGAAATGGGCGAATGGGACCAGGATGACTTCGAGTTAAAGATCCGAGGGGGATGTTCGAAACGGATTGAGGACCACGAGCGTGTCCAGGTTTTGGCCTTCCTGTAGGTCCTCGGTGAGAAGGTAACGGCACCCGGCCACCCGTGCTGCAGAGACGATCAGGGCATCCCACCACGAAAGCGAGTAGGCATCTTGGACGGCCCACGCGCCTTCGACGACACGTCGGTCCACTGTCGTCGGGCCCCAGGTCAGCAAGGACCGCACATCCTCCCTGGCTGTCTCCTGGTCCAGGCCCGGAACGAGCTTCTGGGTCACGGTCACGTAGAACTCCTGGAGAACCTGAAAGCCCGTGCGCCCGGTTCGGGTGCTCCACAGGTGGTTCATCCAGGCAAAGGCTTTTGGCTGTTTTTCCGGCTCGGAGAGGTCCCGGCTGTAGACAAGGACATTCGTATCGACGAATATCTTCTCACTCATGAAGAGTTTCCCGTTTGGGGTATATCACGCCGGGGTCTTTGAGCCCCTGGGGCTTCTGAGAGAGGTATGTCTGCATGGCCGCCTGGTAGCTTTCCTCCTCCAGCATCTTTTCTCGAAGCATCTCCCCCACGAGCCGGGAGACGCTGGTTTCCCGCTCGGCGGCCCGGATTCGCGCCCACCGGGCAACATCCTCATCGAGCGTTATGGTGACGTTTTTCATCTTCGTTTCTCCTTGGTCGTGCTTCGTGCCGCTTCGCCACAATCCTAGTGTTGCACGAATTTCGTGTCAAGTCGAAATGGGGCCGAAATGAGGTCGGCCAAGCCAAGCGCTTGAATACGCTAATAAATAAGGTCCGGATGGGGATCGTTTCGGCCCTAAAGGAGGCCCTCCACGACAGGGATTGCCTCTAAGCGCGTTTCTACGCGATTCCGAGGCTCTATTCCCTGTAATTTCAGGAGGGTAGCTTGGCCGGTGATCAGTCCGACCCGGACGCCACGATGAGGGCGAATACCGGGAGTATTTAACCGACGAGCAACGCAGCCTGCCGGGATGGATCGGCATCCGAATGCCGCCGTATTTATGAGATGGAGTACCAAGTTACAGATATCGTCGCCCTGTAGGACGGAGAGTACCAAGGCAGGCCGCCGTTTGGCGTTAGTCAGATCGGAGAAAGGAAAGGGAACGACAACTACATCACCTTTCACAAATCTTGCCAAGCCGATTCCTCCTCCGGTAGGGTGGAAACCCATTTTGTTGCAAATCGGACCAACCCCAATCTCAACCCGCTGAG
>CAYZMM010000007.1:0-155902 GCA_964479535.1 uncultured Thermodesulfobacteriota bacterium | reverse complement strand
ATTCCTCGGGATTTCGCCTGCCTTGCATCTGGAACTTTTTGAACAGCCTCCGGCAAGCACTCTCGCAACAGCCTGCTCTGCTGTAATTGGGGACAGCACACTGTCGGGATCTCGGGCTCGAATCCATCCCTTATAGCATCCTGACCCGCGGATTGCACGAAACCCTCGTCGCGAGAGCGGTGGGGGGGCCTGAAGGTCCGGCCCGAGGATCAGAAGGTTCTCACCCGATCCACAGATCGCTCAGACGGCGGAAGAGGTCTTCCGTGAGGAGCAGAACGCAGACCGCCACGATGGCGATGCCGAGCAGCTTGCGCCGGGTCACGGACTCCCCCAGAAAGATCACCCCCAGGAGATAGCTCAGGACGAAGTTCATCTGAATGAAAGGGGAGATCAGGGAGACATCCACCTCTTCCAGCGCCTTGAGCATGGACAGGCAAGCCGAGGCAAAAAGGATCCCGCAGAGCGGCGCAATCCGGAAGACGACCCGGTTGAATTCGTACTTTTCGTGAAAGGCGACGTAGAGATGGATCAGGATGTGGGCGGTTGCGGACTGCACGATCAGAAAGGTCAGGGGGTTCACGCCCCGGTTGGATGCGATCTTGTATACCAGGTCGAAGACCCCGAAGGCCATGCAGGCGGTGGTCGCAGGAATCATGGATTTCACTGCCAGCCGGTTCTCACGCCGGTAGTGGTCGAAGAAGAGCAGGATCGCCAGCGCGGCAAGCAGGATGAGCACCCCCTTCCGAAGGGTGAAGGGCTCACCCAGAAACAGAATCGCCCCGACGGCAGTGGGAACGAAGCTCAAGCGGACCACGGCGATGTTGGTGCCCAGCTCACCCCTCTTCATGCTCTGCAGGGTCGAGAAGGCACCGGTCATTCCGAGGGCGCCCGCCACGAGGCCGAGCCAGGGATAGGGGCTGCCGGAGATGCCGCCGTATCGCAGCAGGCTCGCCGCAAGCACCGTACAGAAGAAGCAGAAGCTCTGAACCAC
The DNA here is from genome assembly GCA_964479535.1 of uncultured Thermodesulfobacteriota bacterium. Classification (GTDB taxonomy): domain Bacteria; phylum Desulfobacterota; class DSWW01; order DSWW01; family DSWW01; genus S015-6. The sequence continues at coordinate 154,911 of CAYZMM010000007.1, read as the reverse complement.
CATGAAGGACCCGGACCGCACGCCCAGGACCTGCGCCCGCTTGTACAGAAAGGATCCGACCGCCACGCAGACGAACACAACGGCAGAGTAAAACTTCCAGTCCAGCAAAACGTCTCCCTTTCTCCTTTGTCCTCTCATCGTACGTTCTTTACATGCGGATCACAATTTGGGTACTTTCGTGAGGTGCATCCCGACCGAACCTGAACATCCGGAGACGACCTCATGAGTGACCCGAACCCACCGAACCACCAGGCAAGGCCGTCGCGAGTGGCGCGCCACGGGAACCACGCAACCGTCCACGATCCGGAACCGGACTACTATCGACCCCTTCTGGAGATTCCTCCGGAGGCGAGCAATCGGATTCTGGGCCGCCTGGCTCGTCTTTATGGAGAGACCATCGCGAAGTCGTGGCTTCCGGAACTGGAGCGGATCCTCAAGGTCTACCATGCCCACAAGCCGAGACGCCTCATAGAAAGGGAAGAAAGACTTGTCCCCGAAGAGCGGTTCACGGAGAAGGACGCGATTCTCATCACCTATGGGGATCTCGTGCGCAAGAAGGGGGAATGCCCTCTGGATACGCTCGTGCGGCTGTGCGACACCATGCTGGCCGGTGTGAACACGGTTCACATCCTACCCTTCTTCCCCTCCTCTTCGGACAGGGGATTTTCGATCATCGACTTCACGTTGGTGGATCCGAACCTCGGGACCTGGGAGGACATCGAGGAACTCGATTCCCGAGTGCAGCTGATGTTCGACGGAGTCTTCAACCATGTCTCGTCCAAGAGCCGCTATTTTCAGGAGTTCCTGAACGGGAATCCGTATTTCAAGGATTTCTTCATCCACTATCGGTCTCGGGGCGAGCTCGCGCCGGAGCAGCGGGAGCGGATCCGTCGGCCTCGAACGAGCGACATCCTCACCGAGTTCCAGTCCATCGACGGACCGGTCTACGTGTGGACCACCTTCTCACCGGACCAGGTGGACGTGAACTTCCGGAATCCGGAGGCGCTGATACGGATCTTGGAGCTCCTGCTCTACTACATTCGGCGGGGCGCCGACATCATCCGCCTCGACGCGGTCACGTACCTATGGGCCGAACCGGGGACGTCCTGCGCGAGTCTCGCCGAGACCCACGAAATCATCAAGCTCTTCCGGGATGTGGTGGACCTGGTGGCGCCCGGTGTGGCCCTGGTCACCGAGACGAACGTACCGCACGAAGAGAACATCTCGTACTTCGGGCATGGAAGCGACGAAGCGCACATGGTCTACAACTTCGCCCTGCCGCCCCTGGTCCTTCACACCTTCTACTCCGAGGACGCCACGGCCCTGTCCGAGTGGGCGGAAGACCTCCAGCCCCCTTCGGAGACGACCCACTTCTTCAATTTCCTGGACTCCCACGACGGATTCGGTCTGATGGGGGTGAAGGACATCCTTCCGCAGGAGGCGATCGATTCGATGATCCGCAGGGCACAGGAACACGGCGGAATGGTCTCCTATCGAACGGACCGCGAAGGCACCGAGTCGCCGTACGAGATCAACATCACCCTGTTCAGCGCCCTGAACCGGGAGGACAGCGGGGAGGAGTTGGACCTGCAGGTCAAGCGCCTTCTGGCGGCGAGAAACATCTCCCTGGTGCTGCAGGGCGTTCCCGGGGCCTACCTCCTCGGCCTCATCGGGAAGCGCAACGACGTGGAGGCCGCCCTGACCACGAAATCCAACCGGGCCATCAACCGCACGGTCCTGGACTACGACCTGCTTGTTCAATCCTATGAAGACCCTTCGAACAAGCTTCACCGGATCAGGGAACTCGGAGGGCTGGTATACATCCGGCAGAGACACCGGGCCTTCCACCCGAACGGCCCGCAGAAGGTCCTGAAAGTTTCCCCCAGCGTCTTCGCCCTGCTGCGAACTTCTCCCGAGGGGGACGAGCACGTTCTCACGTTGACGAACATCACGAACCGGGAGACCGGCATCGAGGTGCCTATCGAGCGGGCCGGGGTCCGGGACGCTCGCTGGTACGACCTGATCCGCGGGGAAGAGTGGCTCGCCGAGGGAGAAGATCTCAGGATCCGTCTCCGACCCTATGCCATCCTCTGGTTGAAGCCCGACAGCGAGTTGCACGTGGACCCGGAATAACCAGGGAACGAGCCTTTCGACCGGCCGATTCGGCAACGATCCTGGTTCGGCGGCATCTAAAGAGGTTAACGGAGACCGTACCGAAACAGGAAGGAGGCTGGTTATGAGAAAGATGGGACGGAAGGCGGTACTCGGGCTCGTGATCCCCCTGTTCCTCGCGGCTTTTTCCGCTCACCGGGCTTCTGCTCACTGTGAAATCCCATGCGGAATTTACGGGGACAAGATGCGCTTCACCGCCATGAGGGAAGACATCGCCACGATCGAGAAGTCGATGAAACAGATCATGGAGCTTTCGAAACAGGCGAAGCCGAACTACAACCAGATCGTGCGCTGGGTCGTGAACAAGGAGCATCACGCAGACAAGATCCGGGAGGTGGTCACCCAGTACTTCCTGGCCCAGCGGGTCAACCCGGCCCTGTCCAAGGAATCCAGCGAGAATGCGGAGTACGTGCACAAGCTCACGCTCCTGCATCTGATGATCGTCCACTCCATGAAGAGCAAGCAGACCACGGACCTCGAGAACGTGGAGAAGCTCAAGCAGCTGGTCGATCGCTTCGAAAAGGCCTACTTCGGTCCCTGACCGGCCGAGCGGGTGTAGACAGCCCGCGGCAACCGGTGTACCATTCACTTGCCGTGCGGTGAAGCGGTTGCCATTCCGAAGCGAGTGACGCGCATCATGGGCCGAAAGACCTGGCTTCAGAAATACCTTCTACCTCTGCTCATTCTCGCCATCGCTCCTTTCGTGCAAGCCCAGACCTTCGAGGCGCAGGTCGTGGGTGTGGACCGAGGCGATCTCCTAACCCTCCAACATGAGGGCAGGAGGATCGAGCTGTCCCTCTACGGCATCCGGTGTTCCGGCCCTGATGTTCCCCACGGCATCGAAGCGCGTCGGCTTGCCGCCAGGCTGGCCCTGGATGAGGACATTTCTGTTCGGGTACAGACATGGGAAAGCGATTCGCGGGTCGTGGGGTTCGCTCTCCTGCACGACGGAACGGTCCTCAATCACAGGCTCGTCCAGAACGGACTCGCCGCCTGGGACCGGGAAGGCGCCCCGAACGACATCAAGCTGCAGACCCTGGAGGACTCCGCCAGGGATCTGAAGCTCGGGATCTGGTCCGGTCCCGCGTCTTCATCGGTTTTGGTTGAGGAGGCGAGGAGGCACGGCCCCACCCCTTCCGGCCTTCGGGGCAAAGCGTCGTGGACCGCGATCTTCTCCACGGTGCTCGCCCTTCTTGTCGCTTGCGCCATGGTTCTGTTCTTCGCGGGGAAGCTGCGAAGGGCTCGCGAACGGGTATCGGCGGCTCCGAAGAGCCCAACCGCCGAGACTCGAAGCATGGACGAACAGTCTGAGGCGGTCGAGTCGAGCAGAAACGCGGTGCAGGAGCTTCTGAGAAGCCTCTCCGATTTCGTGTCCGACCTGATGGAGAACAACCTGACCTACGACAGCAGGATGAAGGGCCACAAGGTATCCATCGACCAGGCCATGACCGTAGCCGGTCTGGAGGAGATCCGGCGTCTGCTGATCCGTGAGATCGAGGAAATGGAATCCACCAGCGAGAACTACCGCCTCCAGCTCGAGCATGCGAACACGACCATCCGGGAACAGCAGCAGATCCTGGAGCGGTTCAAAATCGACGCGCGAATGGACTTCCTCACCAAGATCGCCAACCGCCGGGCCTTTGACGAGCGCTTGAACGAGGAGTGCGAGCGCGCCCGGCGCTACAGGAACACCTTCTCGCTGATCCTGATCGATATCGACCGCTTCAAGCAGGTGAACGACCTCCACGGCCATTTGGTGGGAGACCAGATCTTGCGGCTCGTGGCACAGGTGCTGGAGGATCAGACCCGGACCAACGACTTTGTCAGCCGCTACGGAGGGGAGGAGTTCGCCGTTCTGCTGCCCGAGGCGAATGCAGACCAGGGACGCTACGTGGCGGAGAAGATCCGGAAGGCCGTGGAAAACACCTCCTTCCTGCACGTCAAGAAGAAGGTCAAGGTCACGGTGAGTGCAGGCGTGGGAGAAATCGCTCCGGAAGGGGACAGCATGGAGGCCCTTGTCGACCGTGTGGACGCCGCCCTCTACCAAGCGAAGCAGAACGGACGCAACCGCGTCGAACAGGCCGCCCATTGACTTTCCACCCGGAGTCTCCTAAGTGTAGCTGAGACAAGACCGACCAACGGACTGCGGGGGACGCCATGTCCAAGTCGGATATTTCAGCATGTCTGCAGAAATGCGAGCTCTTCAGAGGACTGAACAGGGAAGAGGTGGAGAACATCGCGAGCCTGGGGCGCTTGGAAACCTATGAGGCAGGCGAGAACATTTTGAGCCAGGGCGATTTCGGAGAGAACCTCTACATCATCGCCCAGGGGACCGTCGTGCTCGAGAGGACGATCGATCTGGGTACCCGCAGAGGAAGCGCGGTGATCGGCCTTCTCGGCAGGGGCAGGGCCCTCGGGTGCTGGTCCGCACTCCTCGGGGAGCCTCACACATTGATGTCCACGGCCAAATGCCGGAAGCCGACCACGGCCGTGGTGATCAGGGGCCAGGCCCTGAGAGACAGGATGCTCGCGGATCCCGACCTCGGCTTCAAAGTGCTGGAGAGGCTCTGTTTCGTCCTGCGGGACCGGATTCACAGTGCCTTCGGCGCAATGGAAAACGTTTAGCAGGCCGCCCCAAAAACATGTTCTTGTTCCTGCGGCAACGCATGCTGCCGGTTGTGGCCGCGGGGATCCCTCTCCGATTTGCTTGGGCTCCGTCTCTCCCTCCCCCTACAAAGTCGCCCGGCGGGAATACTCCTTGGTCAACACTCCAAGGCCGGCTGTTGACACCAAAGAGCCATTCCTTCTTCCTTGCCCTTCCTTTTGTAAAACGCTGTCGCCACCTGGCCAATTCGTGAGTGTCGCCACGCCTATCGGGCAGTGCATGGGCGTCGGGTGCAGTCCCGGGTTCCGTCGGAGATTTGTGCAGGGCGACTCGTGGAGGCTTCCCGAGTCCCCGCGTGCATATCAAAGGACTCGGCGCTTTGCGCCCATGTTCCGCTGTGAGGGACGAGGGACTTCGTTGCCGGAACATGGAGCCCAAGCAAATCGGAGAGGGAACCCGGGATTGCAGCGAAACGTTCGACTCGCCTGAGAAGTGGCAATTGTCGGAGCGAGGCGGGTTACCTTTGATCCATGTATTCGAGGAAGGGCTTGGCCGCCTCCTCGTAGGCCCTGAGCATGGCGATGACCAGCACGATCGCCAACGGTCCGAGCAGGATCCCCAGGGCGCCGAAGGCCATGATCCCACCGATCAGGGAGAAGAAGATCAGAAGCGGGTGGAGCTGACTCTTGCCCCCCATGAGCAGGGGGCGCAGCAGATTGTCACTCAACCCCACAACGACCACGCCCCAGATGACGAGGAAGATCCCTGAGCCGAGACGGTCGCTCGCCATGAGGAGAACGGCTGCAGGGCCCCACACGAGGAAGGAGCCCACGAGGGGAATCAGGCTCAGAACGGCCATCAAGGCGCCCCAGACCAGGGGCGGCAGGCCGACGATCAGAAAACCGACCCCCCCGAGGACCCCCTGGGCCGCAGCTGTGACGAACGTCCCGAGGAAGGCCGACTCGCTCACCTCCCGGAATTTCTCCTGGATCTCCCGCTCGAGGCTCCCGGGCAGGGGCATCAGATGCATCATCCAGCGCAGAAAGTCGGCACCGTCCTTGTAGAAATAGAAGAGGGCGAAGAGCATCAGAACGAACTGCCACAAGGTGCTGGTGACCAGCTTCACCCCGCTCGTGCTCCATTTCACCAGGAGCCCGCTTATGGTCCCCGCCAGGGCGGAGAGGTTCTTTCCGATGTCGATTCGTTCCAGATCGAGCTTCGGAAGGAATTTCGCCTGCAGATCGACGAGCCGCTGGATCACGCCTTCCTGCAGAGCCCCGCTCTGGGCCTTGTCATTGACCCAGCCGTAAATCTGAACGGACTCCTTGGCCAGGAGGCCGACAAGCACGATGCAGGGTACGATGATGACGAACACCACGAACAGACAGCTCAGGAAGGCGGAGAGGCTCTTCCGCTCCCTGGTCCAGACGAGTATGCGCCGATAGACCGGATAGGTGATCGTAGCGAGCACGAGGGCCATGAGGAATATGTTCAGAAAGGGACGGAGGACGAGGTAGCCGAAGAGGAGCACGAGAAGGAGACATATCATAAGAAACCCCAGCCCGCGCTCCCGGTAGCCCTGATGCTGTTCCATGTCTTCCCCCCAATCGCCATCTGAAGCCTTCGTACGTCCGGCCGAACCTGCGGTTCCGTGCCGCGCGCCAGTTTATCAAGTCGCCGGACGGAAATACAGGCGTCCGTGCATTTGCACTATGGGCCGCGCTCTGCTATGGATATAGAAGGACTTCAACGCTCCGTTACCGATCTGGCTTAGGAACTCCTTTTCGCTGGAACCGTCAAGACCGAGAGCGAGTCTTGGCGGTTTTTGTTTTGGCTGGATTCGCGGCATGCAGCAGGGCGGATGTGCCGCCTTATCCTCATGGATGCACGGACCGTTCCCCCGGAAGGAGAAAAAAGATGGCACGAAAGAGAAGGGCTGGCGCAGGCAAGCGGGGAACCTACAAGAAGAAACCCCCACAGCACAAGGTCATTTGCTGTGTATGCGGGCAGGAGATCTTCACGCCCGTGAGGCCTCCGGCGGGTCAGGCGCTCACATGCCTGGACTGCATATCCGCCGAGAAGGCCGCCCACTGAGCAGGATGACAACCAGCTTGAAGCTGGGGGATTGCCACGCTTCGCTCGCAACAGGCGCAGCAGATGACCCTTTTTCAAAACGCTCCGTAGCAGGCTGCCGAGAAAGGGCCTGGAGGAGGCTGTTCAAAAGGTTCCAGATGCAAGGCAGGCGAAATCCCGAGGAATGAGGCGTACTTTCCGTACGTCGAATAACGAGGGATGAAGCCGAACGCAGCAGATGGGACCTTTTCAACAGCCTCCTACGGTTGGAAGCCTTCGGCGTACCGTATCTCCGCATCCTCGCGGAGCTTCGCCACATACTCGCCGATTGCCTTGTCCTTGGACTGACGATTCAGCATATCCTCGATCTGGCTCCGGACCTCGTCCAGGGAGGCCTTTTTCGGCTCCTGATGGTCGGTCACCTTGATGAGGTGATACCCGAACTGGGTCTCCACGATCTCGCTGATCTCGCCCACCTTCATGGCAAAGGCCGCCTCCTCGAAGGCGGGGACCATCTTGCCCCTTTGGAAGTATCCCAGATCGCCGCCCCGGGCCTTGCTCGGGCAGTCGGAAACCTTGGCCGCCATCTCGCCGAAGTCGGCGCCCTTCTCGATCCGGCCCTTGATTTCGGCCAGATCCAGACGCTTCTGGGAGCGTTGCTCCTCTGAAGCGCCCTGCTCGACAGCCATCAGGATGTGGCTCGCACGGACCTGCTCCGGCGACACGAAGCTTTGAGGGTTGTCCCGGTAGAAGGCGCTCACCTCCTCGGAGCTCGCCGTTTTCACATCCTTCAATTCGCTGTCCAGAAGGATCTCGATCATCATATCCTCCTTGATCTCCTCCTTGAACGCCTCCCCGGAAAGGCCCATGGAAGTCAGAGCGCCCTTGAATTCCTCTTCAGAAGAAAACCTTGCCGCCGTCTCGTCGAACCGCTCGTCCATCTCCTTCTTCTCCGGCTCGGTCCCCCTCTTCTCCGCCTCTCCAAGAAGGAGCCGCTGATTGATCAGGTTTTCCACTGCCTGCTGGCGCAGCATCGTCCGGGCCTGAGCGGCCCTGTCCGGAGGAATCTGACCCCGGTAATGGGCGAGGAGGATCTCCGTCGCACGCTCCACATCGGACACGTCGATCGTCTTGTCGTTCACGCGAACCACCATGGCATCCTCCTTTGCGGTTGTCCAGGCCGAGGGAAGGCCCCGCTGCCCATCGCTCTCGGTTTCCGTGTGCGAGGTCCGGGGGACCCCATCCGCCTTCCCTTCCTCGCTTTTCTGACAACCAAGGGCGATCAGGCCCAGTCCGACAAGGAAGAAACAGAAGATCAGGTATTTCTTCATGATTCGTCATCCTCCGGGGAAAAAAATAGCCACCGGCCGGCATCTCTGGACCGGTGACCAACAGGGGGGGGGGCCATGCCTCGTACATGGCCGTCGGATCGAAACTCGATCACGGAACAGAAAAAGGCACACATCGCCAGGATAGCACCGCCCGGCCAGATGTCAACCGAGTCGAGGCGCAGCCTGGAGTCCGCCCGGTGCAAGCCACTTGAAATCAGGGAAACGGTTGGGGCAATATGGAGCGTCGAAGCTCCCGGGGAGTGCAAACAGGGCAGGCACCCCCGCGCGGCGAACACCAGGGAAAGGAGAGAGAATGCGTAAGCTCCGAGGCACGTTCCCGACCGGAACGATGATCATGGTGCTCACTCTGATTGCGGTTGCGAATCCGGCGGTTGCAGGTGAAGGGTACAGCAAGCAGCAACAGGTCGTGGACAAGGCGAAACTGACTCTCGAGAAGTTTGCCGCCGACCCGGCCATCGGCTGGACGCAGGTTCAGGCACGCTACGCCAAGGCGATCTTCATCGTGCCCCAACTCCTCAAGGGCGCACTGCTCTTCGGCTTCGAAGGGGGGACCGGTGTGCTGCTGGTTCGGGACGAAGAAACCGGGGAGTGGAGCCAGCCGGCCTTCTACAAGATGCGAACCGGTAGCTTCGGCCTCCAGATCGGTGCCGAATCCTCTGAGATGGTCTTTCTCGTCATGACCACGAAAGGGGTGGAATCGTTCTACACCTCCTCGTTCAGGATCGGTGGCGACGCGAGCGTCGCCTTCGGGCCCGCAGGTGTTGGCGCGAAGGGGCAGACCTCTCTGACCTTCGGCTTCGACATGGTCGCCTACACGGCCGATCAGGGGCTGTTCGCCGGCATCTCGGCAGAGGGTGCCGGAGTGATCAGTCGCGCGAAGTGGAACGAGAGCTACTACGGAAGGGGAACCCGACCCACGGACATCCTCTTGAAACGCACGGTCAGCAACCCGGGCACGGAAGAACTGCGCGAGGCCGTCGCGAACGCCCTGAAGTGACGACAACGGGAACAGGACGATCCGCCGTCCGTCCGGAACAACAGAGTCGAACTTGACGCGGTGTTCCAATGGAACCGGGAAGCGCCCGAGGGGGACTGAGCTTCGACCGACCGGATGACGAGAGCCTCCTCGTCCGTTTTCAGGGAAACTGGACGCTGACGGAGGGCCTCCCGTCGGCGGCCGAGGTGACGAAGCAGATCGACTCGGATCCCCGGATCCGGCGCGTTTCGGTCGATACAGAGGCGCTCACGGGCTGGGACTCCGGGCTGCTCACCTTCCTGATCAAGATCAGCGAATCCTGCTCCGAGCGGGATGTTGCCCTGGACCGGGAGGGGTTCCCGGAGGGGGTACGCCGGCTCCTGGCCCTGGCGGCCGAAGTCCCGGAAAGGAAAGACATCAGGAAGACCGGGACACGGCAGGGACGGCTCGCGCGCATCGGCCGGGATACCCTCGAGGCGGTCCGTTCGGGCCGGGAGATGCTCACCTTCGTCGGCGAGGCCGCCCTCGCGTTCCTCCGCTTCGTCTCCGGGAAGGCAAGCTACCGCCGAACCGACCTCGGGCTGATCCTGCAGGAGTGCGGCCATCAGGCCCTGCCCATCGTCTCGATCATCAGCCTGCTGGTGGGCATGATCCTCGGCTTCCTCGGGGCCATCCAGCTCAGGATGTTCGGGGCGGAAATCTATGTGGCCGACCTCGTGGGCATCGGCATGGTCCGGATGATGAGCCCGATCATGACCGGCATCATCATGGCAGGCCGCACGGGCTCCTCCTTCGCCGCCCGGCTCGGCACCATGCAGGTGAACGAGGAGATCGACGCCCTCCAGACGCTCGGCATCTCTCCCATTGAGTTCCTGGTATTACCGCGCATGATCGCCCTGATCCTGATGATGCCCCTCCTCGCGGTTTACGCCGACCTGGTGGGCATTCTGGGCGGCGTGGTCGTCGGGGTGGGCATGGTCGGCATCTCTCTTGCCGAATACGTGGCTCAGACAAAGGGCGCCGTCACCCTGACCCACTTCTGGATCGGGATCTTTCAGAGCGTGGTTTTCGGGGTCCTGGTGGCCCTTGCAGGCTGTCTGAGGGGCATGCAGTGCGGGCGCAGCGCCTCGGCAGTAGGGGATGCGACCACCTCCGCGGTCGTCACCGGGATCGTTGCGATCATCGTGGCGACGGCGGTCATCACGTTCGTGTGCAATATCCTCGGGATATAGAGAGATCAAAGGATAAAGCGCGAAGGAGGAGTCAGGGATCGGGGGTCAGGGGTCAGGCCCTACGCCGCCTCCCCGGTTCAAGGAGCAGAGGGACGATGCACATCGAGGTGAAAGACCTGACCATGGCCTACGGCGATTTCGTGGTCATGCGGGATCTCTCTTTCTCGATCCACCCGGGCGAGGTCTTCGTCATCATGGGGGGAAGCGGCTGCGGCAAGAGCACCCTCATGCGGCACATGATCGGGCTCAAGGCGCCGGCAAGGGGTAAGATCCTGTACGGCGACGTGAGCTTCTGGGACTGCGACCCGGAGGAACGGAGCCGATGGATGAGACGCTTCGGCGTGCTCTACCAGAGCGGCGCCCTGTGGAGTTCCATGACCCTGGAGGAGAACGTTTCCCTTCCGCTGCAGCAGTACACGGAGCTCGGGACCGAATCGATCCGGGACATCGTCTCTCTGAAGCTCGCGCTGGTGGGGCTGGCGGGCTTCGAGGACTACTTCCCCTCCGAGATCAGCGGCGGGATGAGAAAGCGGGCGGGCCTGGCCCGAGCGATGGCCATGGATCCCGACATCCTCTTCTTTGACGAGCCCTCTGCGGGCCTGGACCCGCTCAGCGCAAGGATGCTCGACGACCTGATCCTGGAGCTTCGGGAGAGCCTGGGAACCACGATCGTCGTGGTGACCCACGAACTGGCCAGCATCTTCACGATCGCCGACAACTGCGTATTCCTCGACACGGAGACGAGGACCCAGACCGCCCTCGGGAATCCGCGCACCCTGCGCACCGAGTCTCCGGACCCGAAGGTGCGAAGCTTTCTGACCCGGGGGGAATCGGAACCATGAAGAAGGAAGTCAACCCAACCCTGATCGGTGGTTTCGTCGTCGGCGCCCTCGTCCTGGTGGTGGCGGCGGTGATCGTTTTCGGCAGCGGCCGGCTCTTCACCCAGAGGGAGCAGTACGTTGCGTTCTTCGAAGGTTCGGTGTTCGGGCTGAACCATGGAGCGCCCGTGATCTGCAAGGGTGTACGGGTGGGCACGGTGACCGGCATCGAGCTGCTCGGCGACCCGCGGGAGATGACCATGCAGATCGCCGTCTTCTTCGAGACGGAGCCGAAGAGAATCCATGTGCTCGGCCGCAGGCCAAGCTTCGACTCGGAGGAACGAATGCAGCGCATGATCGAACACGGCCTTCGGGCGCGGCTTGAAATGCAGAGCTTCCTCACGCGCCAGCTGATGGTGGTCCTCGACTTCTATCCTGAGACGCCGGTCAGGCTGGCGGGGATCGAGACCGGCTATCAGGAGGTCCCGACGATCCGGTCCGGGATGCAGGAGCTGCTCGAAACCGTGGAGCGGCTGCCCCTCGAAGAGATCGCGAATTCGATTCGAAACGCCCTGGAGGGGCTCGAAGAGGTGGTCCACTCGCCTCAGGTGACCGAAAGCCTCGAGGCCCTGAAGGGCACCCTGGTGGCGGCCGAGAAGCTCGTGACCCGCCTCGAGGAAAAAGTGGATCCCCTGGCGGAGAGCCTGGATGGTACGCTCCAGGACGCCCGGAAGCTGTTGCAGGACGTGGATGCCGAGGTGGCCCCCCTCGCCTCCGAGCTGGAGGAAACCCTGGAGGCAGCCCGCCTCGCCATCGCCGAGGCCGCCGAGACCATCGAGAGTATCGAGAGCACGGCCGGGGAGGATTCGGCCCTTGTCCATTCCCTGACCGAGGCGCTCACCGAACTTTCGTCCGCCTCCCGCTCGATTCGTATCCTGGCGGAAACCCTGGAGCGTCAGCCCGAGGCCCTGCTGCGGGGAAAAGGACCTTCCGGAGGGAATGGACGATGAAGAGGAAACCTGTCGGCACGCTGTTGGTGACCCTGCTCTGCCCGCTCCTGCTCGCCCTTGCGGGATGCGGCAGAACCGAAACGGCCAGGTTCTACACCCTGCATGCCCTCACGGATGCACGACCCGAGAGACTGGCCTCTGCCTCCGGAGAGGATATCGCTGTCGGCCTCGGGCCCGTCCAACTCCCCGCCTACCTGGATCGACCGCAGATCGTAACCCGGAAGAACCCGAACGAGGTCGGGTTCGCGGAATTCCACCGATGGGCAGGCCCTCTCGCAGCGGATGTCTCGCGCATCCTCGCGGAGAACCTGTCCCTCCTTCTCGATACGAACGATGTCGCCCTCTACCCCTGGCGAAGCACCACGCCGATCGACTACCGGATCGAAATCGACATCTTGCGTATGGACGGAAGACCGGGCGACCGTATTACCCTGCACAGCCGGTGGGCCATCTTCTCCAGCGACCGCGGGCGGGAATGGGCCGCAAGAACCTCCACCCTCAGCGAACCTGTGAACGGCAACGGATACGAGGCGCTGGTCGCGGCCCAGAGCCGCGCTCTGGCGGCCCTCAGCAGGGAGATCGCCGAGGCGGTCGAGGGACTCCCGCAAGGCGAAGCGTTGCGGCGTGCCCCTGTGGAAGGCATAATGAAGAACTGATGAAACGCAGGGCAGCCTTACAGGATGGAAGGAGGAGCGATATGGCACGAAAGGATGCCGGGGGCTATCCCCGGAAGCACGGCCCCGGAGAAGAGCCCGACCCGGCCCTGGCGGAGGCGGTCACCCGGGCGGCGGAAGGAGGGGAAATCTCCTGTGCGCGGGTCTTCGCCATCGCGTCCGAAAAGGGCGTCAGCCCGGCCGAGGCGGGCAAGGCCGTGGACCTGCTCAACGTGAGGCTGGTCAAGTGCCAGCTCGGCCTGTTCGGCTATTCGCCTTCCAAGTCGATCGTGAAGCCGGCCGAGACGGTATCGCCCGAGCTGGAATCCGCCATCCGGAACGGCCTCGCAGATGAACGACTGCCCTGTGCCACGGCATGGAAGATCGCGGACGACTTCGATCTGAAGAGGATCGATGTGTCCTGTGCCGCCGAGGCCCTCGGTATCAAGATCAAGCCGTGCCAGCTCGGAGCGTTCTGACGGCACTCTCGAATCGGAGGGATCCTCCATCTCCACGGCGCGCGCCGGGTCCATGGTATCGAACGAACGCAACGATCGCGATATGCAGAAACCACGTCCGGTTCCACCCGAGGCTGCTGCCGCTTATCGGCGACAGGCGGAGCGGATGGCCTCGGAGGTGGAAGTCCGAGGAATCCATGGCACTCGCCGATCGGCACGTGCGGGAACGGGCGGATCTGCCCGGCTTTTACCTGCAGGTGATTCAGCCCTCCATGTACGAAATCGGCAGGCTGTGGGAACAGGCGGGACACAGATGATCGAAGACCTCGTCAAGAAGACCTCCTCCGACGTGCTGGACCGACATCTCGATGAGTTTGCGCACATCCTGATCGTCGTACTGGATGACGAGATGACCGTCATGGGGTGCAACCAGGGACTCCAGAGGCTCCTCGGGATGTCCGAGAAGCCGACCGGCGCCAACCTGAGGACCTTCCTGGCGCCGGAAAGCCTGAAGGCCTTCGACGTTCCCGGGGCAGGGGACCGTCGAAGGGTTGTTCTGAACCTGCGGGGAAGCGCGGGGGCGGTGACGCGTCTCACCTGCGACCTCTACAGGACGGAAGAGGGCTACGTCCTGTTCGGCGAGCGGCCCCTGCTCGCGGAAAGCGAGATCGTCAGCCGAATCTCCGCCCTGAACGACCAGCTGACGAATCTGACCCGCGACCTGCACAAGGCGAATTTCGAGCTGCAGGAAACCGTCAGACTCCAGTGGAAGACCGAGCAGGCCCTCCAGGCGTCCCACCGTTTCCTCGAGGCCGCCAATGAGCACAGTGAAATGGGCCCCTTGCTGACGGCATTCGTGTCGCAGGTCAGGGAACTGTCCGGATGCGAGGCCGTGGGAATGCGGATCCTGGACGAGGAGGGCGGCATCCCGTACGAGGAAGCGGAGGGATTCCCCCCGGAATTCCACAAGATCGAGAGCCGGCTGTCGATCCGACGACACGAGTGCATGTGCATCAACGTCGTCAGGGGCGGGGTGGATTCCGGCCTTCCCTTCTACACACCGGGCGGGTCCTTCTACATGAACGGGACGAGCCGCCTCATGAGCGAGTTCACCGAAGCGGAAAGGGGCAAGTTGCGAAACGTATGCAACGAGTTCGGATACGAGTCGGTCGCCCTCGTCCCGATCCGGCTGGGGGGCCGCATCCTGGGTCTGATCCACGTGGCGGACCGCAGGGCCGACGCGGTCCCGCTGGAGCTGGTCGAAACGCTGGAACGAATCGCCCTGCAGCTCGGCACCGCCCTGCAGAGGGTGCAGTCGGAAAACGCCCTTCGGGAAGCCCACGACGAGCTGGAGCGAAGGGTGGAAGAGCGCACGGCCGAACTGGCGAGGGCAAATCGGAGCCTCCAGCTCGAAATCGACGAGCGGGAAAGGGCCCAGGAGGAGCTTCACCGTTCCGACAAGGAGCTCCGACTCCTGTCGGCCCGGCTTCTGACCGCCCAGGAGGATGAACGAAAGCGGATCTCCCGCGAAATGCACGACAGCGTCGGGCAGAGCCTGAGCGCGGTGAAGTTCACGGTGGAGAATGCCCTTCAGGCAATCGAGGAAGGAGGGGCGGCCAGGACGGTTCCGTCACTCCGGTCCACGATCCGTATCGTGCAGGAGGCCGTGGAAGAGGTCCGCAGAATTCAGAAGAACCTGCGGCCGCCCACCCTGGACGACCTGGGGCTCCTGGCCACCATCTCCTGGTTCTGCAGAGACTTCGAGGGCGTCTACTCGGATATCCGTATCGAGAAGGAGATCGGGCTCGAGGAGAGGGATGTGCCCGATTCGCTGAAGATCGTCGTCTACCGGGTCATGCAGGAGGCCCTGAACAACGCTGCGAAACACGGCCGGACCGAGAAGGTGCGCCTTTCTCTCCGAAGACGGAACGGCCGGATCGAGATGGAGGTCCAGGACAAGGGCGCCGGCTTCGATCCGGAAGAAGTGCTGTCGCAAAAGGAATTCGAACGAGGGCTCGGCCTCTTCAGCATGAAGGAGCGGACGGAGCTCTCCGACGGCGAGTTCTCCATCGACGCGGCCAAGGGCAAAGGGACCACGATCCGCGCCAGTTGGCCGGTCTAACCACCCAAGACGCCGATCCTGCCCAAAGGCGAAAGGGTCAAGGGCAAGGGGGAAAGGGGTTGAGTCTCTTCTCCTCGCAAGGCTCAGACGCGCCTACGCAACCGTGACCGGTAAACAATCGCCACCAGGTTCATTCCCAGGACCAGGGCGATCAGCACCAGGGCGGTCCCGTACTGGATGTGGCGCGTCTTCTCGATCTCCGTGCCCGCCGTGGCGAGCACGTAGATGTGATACGGCAGGGCCATGATCTCGTCGAAGATGGACGAGGGAAGATCCGGGGTGAAGAAGACCGCGGCGGTGAACATGATCGGCGCTGTCTCTCCCGCCGCGCGGCTGATTCCCAGAATGGCGCCGGTCAGGATGCCGGGCAAAGCTGCCGGAAATACCACGCGGTAGATGGTCTGCCACCGCGTGGCGCCAAGGGCCAGAGACGCCTCCCGATAGGACTGCGGCACCGCCCGAAGGGCCTCTTCCGAAGCGCCGATGATCACCGGAAGGGTAAGCGCACCCAGGGTGAGGGCTCCCGCCAGAATGCTGACCCCCATCTCTAGATAGATGACAAAGAAGGCCAGTCCGAAGAGTCCGAAAACCACGGACGGCACACCGGCCAGGTTGTTGATGCCGAGCCGAATCACGCGGATCGTGCGGCCGGGCCTCGCATATTCGTGAAGATAGACGGCCGAAGCGACGCCGATCGGAAGGGCCACCAGAATTGCTCCCAGGCTGAGGCACAGGGTGCCCACGATGCAGGGAAGGATTCCGCCCTTGGTCATCGCCTCGGCCGGTGCCTGCGTCAGAAAGCCCCAGTTGATGGCCCGCCATCCCCTGCCAACGAGAAAGGAAACGACGACGACCAACACGATGCCGTTCAGGGCTGCCGCACTCCGAAAGAGACCGAACATGACCCCCTGCACGACTCGGCGCCGTATCCTCCGCGGTTGCGGGCGCAATCCGGGCATCGTCTCGCAAACGGCCCCCTTACCGCCTGCGGCAACCGACCCGGTCACGGATACGCCCTTCTTCCCATGGGATACGACCTCAATTCGCGGAGCTTCCATCCTCGTTTCCCTTACAGCGTGGCGGCGCCCACCTGCTTGTACTTCTGCGCGTAATAGTCCGCGACGAGGTTGAACAGTAGCGTGAACAGGAACAGGACCACCCCGGTGGCGAACAAGGCGTAGTAGTGTTCGCCCCGAAACGGCGCCTCCGCCATTTCTGCTGCGATGCTCGCCGGCATGGGCCTCACTGGGTCGAACAGCGAAGAGGGTACCAGCGTCGCCCCTCCGGCGACCATGAGCACGACCATGGTCTCGCCGATTGCACGGGACATGCCGAGAATGACGGCGGTGCTGATCCCGGACAGGGCTGCGGGGACGGTCACACGGGATATGGTCTGCCAGTGGTTCGCGCCCACCGCCAGAGAAGCCTCTTTCAGTTCCAGCGGGACGCTGTAAATGGCGTCTTCCGATATGCTCGTAATCGTCGGGATCGACATGAAGGCGAGCATGACGGACGCATTGAAGAGATTCAGGCCCGTGGCGATGTCGAACACCTCCTGAAGGAGAGGGGCCACGACGACCATCCCGAAGAAACCGATAACCACCGAAGGGAGAGCGGCCAGCAGCTCTACCACGGGTTTCACCCATTCGCGAACCCTCGGACTCGCTATCTCAGCCAGGTAGATTGCGGTCATCACGCCCAGCGGAATCGAGAGCACGGCCGAAATCAGTGTCACCGCGATCGAGGCGGTGATGAGCGGAAAGATTCCGAAATCAGGCGGGTCTGCCGTCGGGTACCAATACTCTCCGAAGAGAAAGTCCTTCACTGAAACGGTCTTGAATATGGGCATCCCTTCGGCGAACAGGAAGCCGACGATCAGGACGAGAATCGTGATCGACGCCAAGGCAATCAGGAAGAACAGGGAACGGATTCCCCACTCCTTTCTCTGACGCAAGACGGACATCGGCATTCTGACTCCCAGGTGGAGACGGGACGGAGCCTGCTGGCCCCCGACCCCTGATCCCTGCCCCCTCAATCGCTTTCTTCCTGCTTCTCCACCGCATACACCGTAGATCTAGTACAGAGGCACGTACCCCACTTCGCCTACGAGCTTCTGGCCCTTTTCCGGATGAAGAACGTAGTTGATGAAGTTGAGCGTATCGCCCTCTGGCCATCCCCGTGTGAACATATACAGGGGCCGGCTGATCGCGAACGTCCCGTTCAACGTCGTCTCCGGAGTCCCTTCGACGCCGTTCACGGTCAGCACCTTTACGCTGTCGTTGATATATCCGATACCGATATACCCGATGGCGTTCTCGTTGTTGGAGACGGCCTGGACGACCGCGCCGTTGGAGGCTTGGAGAAGCGCCCCTGGGTATATCCTTTCCTTTCTCATAACGATCTTTTCCCAGACCTCGTAGGTGCCCGAAGACGTATCCCGGGAGATGACCGCAATCTTCTTGTCCGGGCCGCCAAGCTCTTTCCAGTTCTTGATCTGACCCTGGTAGATCGCCTTCAACTGGTCCATGCCGAGGTCTTTCACAGAATTACTAGGATGCACAACCGGAACGATGCAGTCGTACGCCACAGCAAAGGGAACCGGATATTGCCCGTTTTCAACGGCCTGCTTCACTTCCTTGCCCTTGATGAACCGGGAACTGTCGGCAATGTCGGTCATACCGTCGATCAGGGCCTTGATCCCGTTTCCCGACCCGCCGCCGGAGATGGAAACCCGCACGTCCGGGTGCTGCTCCATGTACACTTCGGCCACTTTCTGGGCGATCGGCAGGACCGTGGTCGAACCTTTGATCACCAGGTTCCCGGCCCGGACCGGGTGACTCGCTGTAAAGGCCGCCAGCAGGAGAATGACCGAAAGCGCTTTGATTTTCATCTCTTTCTTTCCTCCCTTTCTGAGCTTGGACCATCATTTCGACATGATGGTATGCGAAATGGTATGCGAACAGTGTTAAGAAATTGTTAACCGACCGTGAACCTTGGGTTAACCTGAGGGGGTCCTTCGCGCTGAAGACCCGAAAAAAGGAGGACACGGCATAGCGAATCCCCCTTCCTTTTTATCGGCAAATGAACAGGCTGTCCAGACTAAAACTTGTACGATAGTCTGAGACTGAATGTCATGGGATTCTTGAATTCCCTGGTTACTCTATCACCTTGAGTCCAAACGGTTTTTTGCTGCAGGATGTTTCCAATCTCCGTTGTCAAGCTGATGCCATTCCTGAAGTTCTCTATCCAGACAAAGTCCAGCAGGGGAGCCGGGTCTTCAAATTGATCCGGGTAGCGATTCTCGCCATCGATCAACCCGACTTGCCTGATTCTTTCACCCATCTTGTTGTAAGAAAGGGTGATGCTGCGGCGTTTCGTGTCGTATCCAAGGGTGAAATTCAGAACAATGGGTGAAAGCCCCTGAAGCTCTCTCTCGTTTGAGGTGAAGGTGGTTTGCTGCTCTTCGGTGAGAGAGACCTCGGACTTCGTATACGAAAAGTTGCCGGATATGTAAAAGTTCTTCATTGATTTGTGAATGAATGAAAGATCCTTCCACCCGTCAATTTCCACCCCATAAAGGGTGGCCGTATCCGAGTTGATAAAAGTGTAAACCGGCAGTGAGGACGACTGGCGCTGGGCATCTTCAATGGGATCGACAAGGTACTTGAAGAACAGGCCACACTTGATGCTCTGGATGCCTGAAAAATAGTGACCGTATTTGAGGTCAATGCTGTAGATATCCGTGCTGACCAGGTCGGGATTTCCGATGATCGTTGCAACTTCGTAGGGATGCCGGTATGCACCGCTGGTGAACTCTCTCAAGTCCGGCACAATGTACGTTCTGGAAAGCGCGAAGTCCACAATATTCTTGTCGTCATGAATATACTTCACCGCCAGGCTCGGGAAGAAATCATTGAGCGTCAACTCTTCGGGTACCCTTTGGATCAGTCTTCTTTTGGATACGTCCGGATTGTTCCTGTCCTCGACGTATTGATAAACCGTTTGAGAGAAATCGACATGCCGGACACCAGCAAGGACTTCCACCTTCCCGAAGGGCTTCAAGAAGATGCTGATGTAGAGATCGGTTTCGTCGACCTCGGCGTCATAGAGGTCCGCAGGCCTAAAGAGTTGATCTACCACGAGGCTTCGCTCTTCGTAGGGTATGTCCGGGCGGACATAGGTGTCATAGACATCCTCGATCGTCCCGGTCATTTCACGGTCATCGACGATGGTGCCCGCTCCCACTTTCCTCAGGAAGAACGTGTACTGGCTTGATTCCCGCTCTTTGGAACTCATGGACACACCGAGATCCAGGTAGTCCTCACTGCTCAACAGACCGAAACGGAACTTATTCTTAACGAAAAATGCGGTCAACCTATCATTGGTGTCAAGCATGGTGGCAACGCTGTTTGAAAGCTTGTTGTTCAGATAGGGCTTGCCGTCGAACCCTGGTTCGTTTATGAATGTGTAGTTGAAGTTATTGGGCTGGTACAGGTCAGCCCGGGCTTGTTCGAAACCAAACCGGAAATCGGCGTCATTCCCAAACAGTCCATAGTCCAGGGCACCGGACAGCTGATGAACGTACAAGCTGCGCTCTTCCCAGTCGAGATAGTACCTGGTCATATCCTCATCGTTCGACCCCAGAATGCCGTCAACAATCCTGGTGCTATCCTCGGCATTGCGCGTGAACAAGAACGTGTATTGCAGACTCAGAACTTGTTCGTAGGTGTAACCAAGATTCAGAAAGGCATTGTGGACACACTCGGTCAGCGATTTATGAATTTCTCCGTACTGGATTGGGTCCTCTTCCAGTTCTCCTGTGCTCGAATCAAATCTGTAATTATTGTAATCCTCGATTCTGGATGTTGATTCGGTTCCGTATTTGTAATAGCCAAACAGGGAGAGTTCGTGATAGTCACCAGACCTCGATCCGGAAACCTCCGCTGCCAGCGCAAACCCAGGGGGCTGTTTCTCTTGAACCACATTGTAATCCCTGTTCACATAATCCTGCGTGAACTGCGAAAGCTGCTCCTCCGTGAAATCCTCGGTTGTCAGGCCCTTGACATCTTGCCCGACGACCACCCGGGAAGTGGCCAGGATGTCCCCATCAATCTCCCTGTAGCCATCGTCATAGCCTAGCCAGTCCCTATCACCCCCCCCATAAGTCAATACATCGTCAAACGTGTTGGATTTGCCTTTAGCCTCAACCGATAGCTTTATGTAGTCATCTTCGATACGTTCTTTTGTGCGGATATCGATATATCCCCCGCCGAAACTGGCGGGAATGTCAGCGGTGGCGCTCTTCTGGATTTTCATGGAACTGATAGCCCCTGCCGGAAAGATATCCAGCGGGACAGCTCTCTTGAGTGGGTCGGGTGATGGAAGGGGCAGCGAGTTCATTTCAATGTTTGAGTACCTGTCCCCGAGACCTCTCACAAACACATCCTTCCCGTCTATGAGCGTAAGGTTGACAACGCGCTTCAACGCTTCGGCAGCCGTGCTGTCACCCTTTTTCGATAACTCTTCCGAGCTCAAAAAGTTTGATATGGAGACCATCTCTTTCTCCTCGGCGACAACCCTGGCGATACTGCCCTTCACCTTGGGCGCCAGGACGATAAACTCCTCGAGTTCCACACTTGCCGGCGAAAGCTCGATTTCTCTGGTGACACGTTGACCCTTTGGCAAAGAAAGGTCATCGATCGTCTGATAGGCGTATTCAGAGTGGACGATCGAAATGCTCAAAGGCACGTCTGCGGGGACCTCGATTTGAAAAGAGCCCTCTTTGTTCGTGCGGGCATCCACCGACGTCCCCCTGACGAAGACCCTTGCATTCGAGATCGGTTTCTGTGTCTCGCCGGAAAGAACCGTGCCATGAAGAAAAGCCTTTCCAGAGGACTCAACAACCCTGGCTTCTCCGCCATCAAGTGGGGCATCAATCGTAATCAGGGCGTCTTCATCTGATAGAAACCGGGCGATGAGCTGCGTGTCTTTGCCTTCCTTGATTTCAACGTTCTTCTTGATATACCCCAGGTTTTCTCCGGCTTCGTTCTTGCCTGATACCTCGACCCGGTGTCGGCCTGTTGTCAACCTGATCTTCTGTGAACCGTCCGAGTCGGTCTTGTTGGAGAACTTGCCATCTACCAGGATTTCCATGTCGGCCAGAGGCTTGCCATCCAGAAACACAAAGACGCTTAAAGTGCCTGCAGCATCGGCGATGAGGGGCATCGGTGCGAAGAGCAGGAGAAAGACTGAAAGCCTGACAAGCGGTTTCATCTAGAAGCACTCCGTGATGTCTTCTCTGCACCTTTCAATATTCCTGAGAATCACAAGGCCTTGCTCAAAGAGTGCAGCGGTCTGGATCCTTTTCAGGTGAAACTCGGCTTGCGGATAGTCTTTTGCCATATAGTACGAATAGGCGAGGGCATAGCGCATGTTGTCGTGTTCAAGGATGTTGTACCTTCGAAGGTCGTCTTTGAGGCCGATAACTTTTTCAAACTCGCCCCTGTCCAGGTAGATGGCTACTTTCTGTTTCAGCTTCTCCACCGTGTCGGTCATTTGAGTCGTCAAGAAGATGGCATGCGAATAGTCCTTGATCCGCCTGTGCATTTCCACCGCGTCTTTCAGGTACTTCTTATCCTTGTAGGCGCCTTCCTTGAGGAGATAGGCCGCTGCGAAATTCATTTCCCGCTTCATGTAAACGTGAGCGAGAGCCACATCCACTTCCGGGTTTTCCGGGAACTTGCCCTTGGCCGTTTCAAGGATGTGCGTTGCCTCATACAGCTGACCCGCCTCAAAGAGCAGTTGTGCCAGTATGATATACTCATTGGCATCAGCGTTGCTGACGGCCATGTATCGGTTGGCATGCTCTATGGCAGCCTGGTAAAGCCCCATCTCTGCAAAATAGTGATATTTCTGCTTGAGAAGCAGTGCATCATTCGGGAAAAGCTCGAGCCCCGTGTTCAGCGCATGTATGGCTTCATCAGGGTTCGCCGTCTTCCAATAACACTCGGCCCGCAGTGCAAAAAGGCCCGCGTGCTCCCTTCCTCTGTCGCCGGCCAGATCAAGATGCTTGACTGTGTTGGTGTAATCTCCTGTTTCGTAATATGCCTTTGCCAGGTAACCATGGAGTTGTTCAAGCTTTTCTTGTCTTTCCTTTTCCGGGTCGAAACTGGGTTCAGGTTCTTCTGGGCTGCGGCTTGCGCCCACCGAAAAGAGGTGTTTCTTCCCTTTGTCGACCTCCGGTCGATGAAACGTTTTGCATTTGGTCGCGCTGAGTGCCTTTGTATAGTTGGCGATTGCACTTTCATAGCGATCGGTTTTGGAATCGAGCACACCCCGAATCGTGTAATACCTGGCGGCATCGAATGTTCTGCTTGATTTGTCTACCTGAGAAAGCTCCTCCTCCGCCTTGTCATACCGTCCGTCGTGGATCATGAGGGTCGCCAGAGCCAGACGATCGACTTCGGCGGTTTGTGCGGGATCCTGGGCAAGCACAGGGGATGGGAATGAAACGAGGAAGAGCATCACGGTTATGAATTTGTTCATAGGCATCCTTCGGCTTCCGCAGCGAACAGTGGAAAACTGTACAGCGGATTACGACATGCGGCAGCTGATACAAAAAGGCGGGAATCAAAGATTGAAACGAACCTTCTGCTTTACCCAGACAGCCACGGACTCACCCTTGTATTTGGCAGGGGCAAATCTCCAATCCTGGATATAGCCTAACACGCTATCCTCGAACACGCCTTCCGGCTCTGATTCGAGCACCCTGGCCAGCTGGATACTGCCGTCTTTTCCGATCAGAAGATGCATCACGACATACCCTTCGATGCCGTTTTCGTAAGCGACTTCAGGGTACTGGATGGGCGCTCTGTACGTCGCCGTCGGTTTGCTGTCGGCGGTCTCCTCGGTCATGATGACGTCCTCTGCGACGTCGTCAAGCAGCTCTCTGGGGTCCCCCTCAATACCCGCCACCGCGAATTCGGGAATATTCATGGCCAATCCGCCGAAAGCCGCGCTCAAGACGGGGGGCCGAACCTTGGGTGAGGCTTCGGCCGTGCGTTTCGGCCTTGGCTTGGGATTTTCTTTTTTGACCACCTGCTTCTTGGTCTTTTTCATCTTGACAATGCGTGTCTGCTTTTTGACGACCTCTTCTTTTGGATCCACAGCCTTGTTGAGCATGACGACAACTTGAACCATCAACAAACCGCCCAACAACATGGATACCAGGGCACCGAGAATATTCCTTCGCATGAGCTCACCCCAATTCCTTTGTGGTAGACACGGCGACATCCCTGGCGCCGCTCATTTTGCACTCATCGACCACATCGATGAGCGATTCAACCGGTATGCTCGTGTCTGAAACGACCAGGACGGCCTTGCTCGTTGAACTTCTGAGCAAATCCCTCAGTTTACTCTGAATGGCCCAGATCTTTATCGGCTGGTTGTCGATAAAGACCTCACGGTTGTCGTCGATGTACACCCGGATCACCTTTTCATCCAGAAGGGTCGCCGATGCCGCAGTGGGCCGTTCCAGGTCGAGTTTCATGTCCTTGACGAAGGTCGTTGTGACCATGAAAAAGATCAGAAGGATGAAAACCATATCAATCAGAGGGGAGACATCGATATTGTTCACCGTCTGCTCTTTTCTTCTAAGCCGCATCTGTCGATCCCTCTGCGCAAAGAATGTTGGTAAGCTGCTCGAACTCCGTGGCAAACCTGCGCTCTCTTCTATCCAGCGTCCTTCCGATGATGAGCCCGGGGACGGCTACGACGAGGCCCAGCTCTGTGGTAAACAATGCCTTTGAAATACCGCCCGAGATGCTGTCTCCCTGTGAGAACATTGCACTCGACTGAAGTGCGTCAAACGTTTCGATCATCCCGATGACCGTTCCGAGGAGGCCTATGAGCGGTGCCATCATGACAACGGTTTTAACCACGACGGAGTATTCCTTTATTCTGCGCCGGTACGGCCACAAGGCATCGTAAACATGTTTTCTCGGTTTCTTGCGGAAGGCTCTGGCTTCGGAGGCGGCCTTGAGAGCGTCCACGATCGCGTGATCCAAGATGCCTCTGCGTTTCTTCCTGTCTCCTTCACGCATGTGTTTGGTGACCAGGCGGCGGACGTTGTGCACGCTCTTTCGCCGGAGGGTGAAGTGTCGGTGACCCAGGCTGTACCAGAGCAGCAGGTTCAAAAAGAACAGAATCCACATGGCCGCGCCACCGGTGTTCATCAGGGTGGCAAACTGTTCCAGATGTCGTGTGAGGATGTCCATCATCTTGCCGCAGCGGATTTTTCGAACAGGTTCACTACATGAAGGGCGCTTTGCTCCATCGAATCCTTGATGCTTTCCGCCCAGCCGTTGGAAAGGTTTCCAAGAAGTATGAGCGGGATGGCGACACTGAGTCCCAGCATGGTCGTCACAAGGGCCTCCGAGATGCCGCCGCTCAAGAGCTTGGGGTCCCCGGTGCCGTACACGGTGATGATATCAAAGGTGTGGATCATGCCGGTCACCGTCCCGAGCAGGCCAAGAAGCGGTGAAACCGCGGCTATGACGAGGATGAAACTGCCGAAACGGTCGAGTGCTCGGTTCTCGTTGAGGATGCTTTCCGTAATGATATCTTCAATATGTTCCCGGTCGCTTGTTATGTTTCTGAGGGTGGCCCTGATGACCCGTGCGGTCGAGCCCCGGAACTTCTTGATGGTGTTATAAGCTTCATCCACCTTGCCGCCTTCGATTTTCCTGTAAACAACCCGGGTAATCTCCTTTTCACGCCTTCCCGCGCGCAAGAGGAAGAGCACTCTGAGCAGGAGCAGCAGCAGGCCGAAGGCACCGAGTCCCACGATGACGTAGCCGATAACGCCGCCGTCTCGAAGGACGTCTCGGTACGTCTTTTGCTTCTGGTACTCAACGCCTTTTTCCAGGTTTTCATATACGAAGATATCCAGTGTCTCAGGCGACCGGTTGCTGTACAGCGCGCGGGCGTCATCCGCACTGCCCGGCTGGTTCCAGATTTTGAATTCCCCGTTTCCGGCCGGTGCCAGAGCGCCGTTCGCTTTGGCGGATATCCCGTAAGCCGCAACATTCCCTACGTAAACGATCTCACCTTCTGCCGTGGTCCCATCCGGAAGGTAAAATCGACCCTCTTCCGTCCGGATGGACGACAGTGTGCTGTAGAGATATCGAGCGCTGCTGAAGGCTTTGGCCATGGTGTCGACCGGAGACGCCGCCGTTTCGTCAAGAACAACGCCATACTTCTCAAGGCTCATCTTCGCCTGGATGATAAGGCTCTCGATAATGTCTTTGTTGCTTGTTTCGTCCTGCAGCTCTTCTTGGGCCTTTTCCAGGCGTGTCTCTTTTCTCTTCAGTTCCTTTGACAAGGCCACATGTTTGTCTTGAAGGCTGCGGACTTTGTTCCTGGCACGTGTTATTTCCTGGTTTTGTTGCAGATGCTCTTCCTTCAGTCTGCTGGCGAGTTCCTCCTTCTGCGCTTTGAGGAAGGTATATTCCCTCATGTACGCATCAGAGAGCGCATCGGCGGCCGCGGAACGCGTTCCGAAAAAGAGCGTGAAGGAAACGAGCAAAATGCTAAGCCTTCTCATCAGCCGCCTCCTGTAACGAGAAGCGCATTCGGGATCGAGAAATACCCGGTTCGTATTTGCTTTCTCAAAGCATCAAACAACACGAGAATGGATTTTTTCCGGTCCGGGTCTTGGACGGTTTCGTACGTGTAGCGGTCACGGTCCTTTGTTACATAGCCGACCCTGTTGTCCAGGGTCTGGAAGAAGAGCATGACAGTGCCTATTTTGGCCACATGGGCCAGTACGTCCCGGCCCTCGATCGTCACCTTTTGCATGAACAGGCCGATCTCACTCGTCAGCCTGATGTTGTCGTCATAGCTTGCCCATAGCAGTGCCAGCGCCCTCTCTTCTGTTATGAGGTTCTCTGCAAGGTCTTTTTTTATCTTCTCGAGAGCTGCCAACCGGTCTTGGACCATAAAGGGGAGTCCCTCCCTGATGCTGGTTTCATGCATGGTGAAAGCGGATTCCAGAAGAGGTCTCAATTCAACGCTTGCGCTCGACTTATCCGCGATTTCCTGCTGGGTCTTTTGCAGTTCAACATCTGTCAGTTTGATGGAGGTGTCTATTCTGTTGATCTGTGCTTCGCTGTCTGCAATCTGCATGGCGAGCGACTGCATCTGCGTCTTGTACTTGTCTTTGTTCTCGTCTATTTTTGTGTAGAGCGTCTCAACGTCGGCTCTGAGTTTCATGATGGATTCAACCATCTTCTCGTTCTTCTCGTTTTCTGCGTGCAGAAAGGATGGAGAAAAAAGCATTATGGAAAATGCGATAGAGAGTGAAGTTCGTGTGCTCTTTTTCAAAACCCGCACCTCTTTGTCTTTTGTGAAGAGGGATGATCCATTGCCGGCTGATGCGTGGCCGGCAATGGATGACCGTCTCTGAATCTCCGTGCCCGGTCAGGCGGGCACTGTCGTTCCAGAACCGATTCCATTGGTTAAACCGCAGGAATCCTTGCTTGTAGTTCACAGCAGTGCATGATAGGAATCCATGGTTAAGGCGGTATTACTTTAATGTTAAGGGTCCGTTAAAAACTCATTTCCCAAATATGTAGGGCCGATCGTCTCACACTACGGAGGGTTCGAGGGCAGCAGAATACACGGCTCACAGGTTCAGCAGGGTTGGTTCGAGATACCGTTCGTGCGAAAGGGCATCATGGAGAAAAGGTGAAGAGGGATCATCAGTTGTCGGCCGATGTGCAGGCCGGCAACTGATGATCACCGTCGTTGTAAAGGCGGATTACGGACAAGGGGCAGTTTCGCTACATGTGCCACAAGCGTCAAAGATGCCTTCAAGGACCGCTGCCTCGCCGCTGCCCGTGTCCGTGAAGTTCGTAGCGGTGTTGTCGCCGCAGATGTTCCAATTGCTCATCGTCACTGTCCCCAAAGTACCTGCACCGGCATTGGTGTGGACGATTCCGAAGGAGGCATCGTAATCATTGTCCACGACTGTGACGTTCGAGAAAGTGCCGCCGACGCCGTCGCTTCCCTTGAAGTAGATGACGCCTTCTTTGGCGGAGGCGTCCTGTGTGATGGTCAGGCCGTCAAAGGTCTGGTTCGGGGTGTTGCCGGACATCTCCATAGCGGCATTTCCCCCGTTCTGATAGATGGTCAGGTTTGTGACCGTTCCGGACCACCCGTCATCCGTGTCAAACTGGTCATCCGTACAGATGTTGGTTGTGACGTTGGACAGATCGATCGTTCCGCCCCAGAGTTCGACGCAGTCGTCATCACTGCGGTTAACGGTTAAGTTATCAATGATGGTCCCGCTTCCCACACCGACCAGGGAGAGGCCGTTGATCTCCTTGTCCGTCTCCATGGTGATGCCGGAATTGTTGATCTGTACCCACTGAAGTTTACCGGAATTGTCGGTAGCATCGCCCGTGCCCGGACAATAATTCTCGTTCACTTCATAACAGCCGACCTGACCATCCATTGCTGCGTTTCCGACGATCGTCAAACCACCCCATTGGCCCGGGGCTTCGACGCCGCCTTGGTAGCCCGCTTGTGAGGTGAAGATAATGGGCGCGCTTGACGTTCCGTTAGCTACGATCTTTGCACCTCGGGCGAAGGTGCCGCCCACATCGTTCCCGGCCGTGTCGATGATCATGTAACTCGTGGAGGAGCCGCTTCCGGGCAAGCCATAGAGCACCGTGCCGGCGGGGATGGTCAGCGTGGCTCCGTCTGTCACAACGACCAGGCCATCGATTTCATATACACAGTTCGCATCGAGCGTCTTGTTGCTGGTGATATCACCTGCCAGCGTCACGATACCATTCGCATCAGCAAACGGATCAGAGCAAGCCGGCGGGGGTTCGGTACACTGGGCCCAAGTTTGTCCAGCGCCAACAAGACACAGAGAACAGATGAATACCAAGGATAGCAGCTTCTTCATTTTCTTCTCCTTCATCGCTTCGTTGATTGAATGCATTGCTTCGTTGATTGAATCCATAGGTAAGGTTGATTACCCTCATCTTTCGTTCTGTCTTGGATTCGATCCATACGGATGGCCGATCATCCCCACTCCTACTGTTTCCTTTGCCGCATCGTTCCTTCCTCCGAATCACCTCCTTTCATCCACCCCGCAGCCTCTGAACCCAGCCCGCGGGCGGGGGTACAGGTTCCGGATTCAGGGCTTTGTGGTCTCAATGTTATCGGTTTTAGCAGAATCCCCGCTTTCTGCGGCTGCCTGATTCTTCCGCAATCCTACTTCCACCCGCAGGCAAAGGTCATCAAGGACACATGAAGTTGTGATGTGGTTTTTGTGAAGTTTGCTCGAAGACACTTTAACTATTTACGTAAAACGAAGCCCGCGCCCAGGAGCATTCGCGGCACCTTGTGCCGGAAGATCGACTGGATATGCCTTGAGGAAACTCCTCAGGACATGCCAGCCGCAACGGCTGAGCTCTGCCGACGACTTTCGGTCATGGAGGAAGGGGCGGAGGAGGATCTTCCTTGAAGGTTGGGTTCTACGGGTGTCTCTACAAAAACGGGATCGATCCCCTGTTTCCGAGGGTGATATAGACCTGCAACGAAAATCCGAGCAACCAGTGAACGTATACGCAAAACCAGACCGATCCGCTCTTCCTGGCCAGGTAGCCCTGGAGCAGCGCAAAGGGGAAGGACCCGTAGAGTTCGGCCAGCGGCTTGCGTGTATGGGCGACGGCGCAGAGGGCGGCTTGAATCAGGTTCGCGACCGGTCCGAACATCTCGTAGAGCGGGAAGAGCAGGAAGCCTCGAAACAGGAATTCCCATCCGACAAGATCCCTGAACCGGCCCCATTCCCCAAGCAGCATGCCCTCCAGGTCCCCAGCGCCCCACTTCGGCGCAGAGTAGTAGGCTTTCATTCCCGGCACCTTGGCAAAGAGATAACAGGACAGAAGAACCGCGACGGAGGCGAGAAACGAAAGCCAGAGCCCCTTTCGCCAGTTTCCGATGCCAAGGCCGTATTTCAGTGGATTCACTCTGATCAGGGCAAGAATCAAAGCCGGGAACGCGAGTCGGGCGACAAGTGGGTGCTTCAGGGGTGCAGGGACGAGAGCGTTGGCCGGAAGGGTCAGGCAGAGGAAGAACCCGGTGAACACGACGTAGGAAACGACAAGGGGGCGGTTCATGGGGGGGCCTCAATCGGTCCTTGGAGAAGTACGTGACCTGTAGAAGTAGAGAGCCGTGACCGCCAGGAAGACAAGGGCACCGATGACCTGGTTCTGGGACAGAGTGATCCCGCCGATCTCGTAAAGGACCCGGAGATCCGAGCGCAGGAACTCGATGAGGAAGGCGAGCAGGGAAAAGAGCGAGACCCCGATCAGAGCGGTCTCGCCGTCGGGTCGCTTGCGTCGCCTGAGACCCAGGACGGCGAAGAAGACAAGCAGCGCCGCTACGGCAAACAGGGGCTGTGTTGGATAGAGGGAAACGCCCTTGGGAGCCACGGTGGACGGACCCGTGAAGGTCATGGCGAGGGGGAAGCCCGGGTCGCACCGCTTGCCGTAGCAGCAACCCATGAGGATGCATCCTCCCCTTGCAAAAGTGACGAACAAGGCCGCCGGGGGAGTGAGAAGATCCGCGATTCTCCAGAACTCGAGTTGCCTCCAGCTGATATACAGGATAAAGGTGACAAGGCCGAAGAGGGCCCCTCCGTGCAGGGCCATGCCCCCCTTCCAGAACTGGAGAGCCTCCTTGAGGCTGTACTGATGCTGTGCATCGAAGTCTATGCAGTAGAGGAGTCTCGATCCTGCGATCGCCGAAAGGAAGAGAAGGAGCAGGAGCCCGTAGATCTCGTCCGGTGGTTCCCCCGTCCTCTTCATCTCCCTTGAAAGGACTACGATGGCCGCCAGCGCGCCGAGGAAGAGCATGAAGTGGCCCGAGTGTATGAAGGCGGTGGGTCCGAAGCGAACGAGGATGGGGTGCATGGGACTCTGCAGGCTTGAAAAGTTTAGAGGGTATGAGCGAAAATTGTACGGTATCGGACTTACATCGTCAATTCTCTCACTATAAGGGACTTGTGTGTCAAAGAGGAAGAGATCCCTGATGTGGCCGGCTGCGCGAGGGACAGAACGGGGAGAGACGAGTATGAAGATCGAACATCAGCGCATCATGGACCGTTTCACCGGCATTCCACTCTGCTGGGTGTTCTCCTTCCTCGGTCGATGGACACGCAAGGAGCGGACCGAAGGCCCCCCGAAGAAGATCCTGATCATCCTGCTGTCCGAAATGGGCAGCCTGGTACTCGCACACCCCATGTTCGAGACCTTGAAAAGGAAGTACCCGGATGCTTCGATCCACGTCCTTTTGTTCGAGCAGAACAGGGAATTCCTGGAGGTCCTGGAGGCGGTGCCCGACTCTCGGATCCTCACCGTCCGAAGCGACTCCCTGCTCCACTTCGTCACGGACAGCCTCAAGGTCCTGGTTCGCATGCGCCGGCTCGCGATCGATACGGTCCTCGACTGCGAGCTCTTCACCCGGATCAGCAGCCTCTATGCTTTCCTGAGCGGCGCCCGCAGGATCGTTGGGTTTCATCCCCACAAGCAGGAAGGGCTGTACCGGGGCGGCTTCATCAACCGCCCCGTGCTCTACAACCCGTATCACCACATCTCCCAGCAGTTCATCAACCTTGCCGAGGCGATCGAATCGGAAGGCAGCCCAAGGGTGAAACGCAGCGTCGCCCACACCCTCGGGGTCCCGCGCATGAACGCGGAATCGGAAGAGGTGGAGACCGCCCGCAAGCGATTTCTCGAGGACTTCCCCAACCTGGCGGGCAAGAAACTCGTCCTGGTCTACCCCGGAGGAGGCCTGCTGCCGATTCGGGCC
The DNA here is from genome assembly GCA_964479535.1 of uncultured Thermodesulfobacteriota bacterium. GTDB lineage: Bacteria > Desulfobacterota > DSWW01 > DSWW01 > DSWW01 > S015-6. The sequence continues at coordinate 123,555 of CAYZMM010000007.1, read as the reverse complement.
TGGCCCCTCGAGAACTACTGCCGGGTTTCCCGGGATCTCCTGGACAAGGGCTACGGCGTGGGCATCATCGGGCTCGCCGGCGACAAGGAGCTCGCCCGTGGGATCCAGTCCCACTGTCAGGATACGAGCTGCGTCGACCTGACGGGCTACACGGCGACGGTGCGGGATTTGATGCTGATCTTTCATTTCGCCTCCCTGCTCATCACGAACGACGGAGGACCGGGACACTTCGCCTCCATGACACCCCTTCCTGCGATCCTCCTGTACGGCCCGGAGTGCCCTGTCCTGTACGGCCCGCTGGGCGACAATGCCTACTGCTTTCATGCTTCCCTGTCCTGCTCTCCATGCCTGACAGCCTACAACCACCGCAACACGCCCTGCGACGGCAACAATCTGTGTCTGAAGAGCATTCCTGCGGAGGAGGTGCTCTCCAAGGCACACGAGATGCTCGAAGGCAAGCGCTTCTGCCCGCCGGTGAAACTTCCACATCCTGCTGGCCGGGATCAAGGGTAGGCAAATCCAGCAAATCGGTCCCCTCGTCCGCGTCGTCGCCCTTGTAAACGACCTGGATCAGGCTTCCCGTCTCGAAAGCGGCTGAACCATTGCCGCAAACCGAGGCCGGAAGCAGCCTCGCCAGGGACATGCCCAGCAATCGTCTCATCGTGAACTGCATCATCACATGCGGACGGTTAAGCAACCTTTAAGGTTCTGTTAATTGTTCTTGGAGGAGGAACAATCTCCGTTCGGCAACCCTTCCCCGCGCGAGTCCAGCGAAATCCGCGCGCCGCGGCCCCTCTCAAGGATGGATCCGAGTCCTTCTCTTAACAGAAACTTCGGGCTCTACGGGAGAGGCAACACAGACGATTCGGAAATCTCATCCCCCGACTACAGGGTCCATCTCGGCATGCTCAGCTACCAGTGCGAATGGCTCACCTTCACGGGCCAGTACGCAAGGACCTGGGGCAACAACAAGGGAGACCTGGTGATCCCGGGGAACGAACGAGGGCCTGCGCGGCCAGGGTTATTCTTTCTTCGCCAATACGAAGCTGCCCGTTCTCGACCGGAAGCTGAACCTGTTTGCCAGGTACGACCATTTCGACCATGACAGGAAGGACGTGGTGACGCCGGGCGACGATTGCTACGACCTGGTCAACGGCGGGTTGGCCTGGGAATTTTATCATCACTTCCTCTGGCTCCTCGTCTACGAACGGATCATATACGAGAGCAACAGCGGCGGTGTGGGCAAGGTTCCCTCGGCCGGCAGGAACCTCGAGGACGACTGGAGGGTGCAGACGGTGCTTCAGATCAAATTCTAGTGTAAGATCCCCTGTCCCGCCCAGAATTTGTTTGGGCTCCGTCGCTCCCTCCCCCGAAAGTCGCCCTGCACAAATCTGGATCGCGACAGGGGATCTTACCAGAGGCCCCACCCCAGTCTCCACGCGGGAAGGTGCCTTCTGTACCGTCTGCGACACCCCACAACTTCGATTGTAGGAGAGACTTTTTGGACGGGCACGGTTCCGAGGCATCCGACGTCCCCCAAACTGTCGGGCCTTGGCCACCCTGGCCTGCTCGAATTGCCCCGCCTTTCGTGATATTTTTGGGCTGCCATGATCGAGCTCAAGGACATAGCCCTGTCCTTCCCTGACCGGCCCCTTTTCCGGGAAGTCAACTTCACCCTGCGACAGGGTGAGATCGCCCTGATCCGGGGAAGGTCCGGGTGCGGCAAGACCAGCCTCCTGCGGCTGCTCAGCGGCTTCCTTCCGCCCGACCGAGGGAGCCTCACTCTGGATCAAAGACCCTTCAAGGAGATTCGGTACCAGGTGCTGCGAAGCCGAATCATCTACCTTCACCAGGCCCCGGTGATGGAGGAAGACCTTTCCCTTCTCGAAAACCTCCTCTTGCCGTTCCATTACGGTGTACACGGGAAGCGAAACAAACCCGAGCAGGAGGAGTTCCGGCGCTCGTGCACCGCACTTCATCTGGACCCTTCATTGCTCGACCGGCAGGCGGGCACCCTCTCCGGAGGCGAAAGACAGCGTGCCGCTCTCATACGGGCACACCTTCTCAAGCCCAAATTCATGCTTCTGGACGAGCCGCTTGCCCACCTGGACGAGGCCTCTGCGGACGCCATACGGGCGTGGCTTGCTCAGGAAGCCTTGGACGGCACCGGGTTGGTGGTTGCCAGCCACCAGCCGGTGGGAGGGCCTCTGGACGGGAAAACCCGCTTTTTCGAAATGCAGGCAGGGGGTCTCCGTGAGTGGCGTGATTGAAATCGGTTGGCCCCAGCTCGCGGTCTGTCTCTTGTTCATCATGACGGCGGGCGTGGCTTCCATCGCCCTGCGACTGGGGCTCCACGGAGACCTCCTGTGGGGATCGGTACGAACCGTGGCCCAGCTCTTCCTCCTCGGCCTGATCCTGAAGCACGTGTTCAACGTTACGGTTTGGTGGCCCGTTCTGCTCATCTTCTGGTGTATGATCGCCTTTTCCCTGCAGATCATTCGCGGCCGCGTCATGGAGAAGTCTATCCGCTACCTGGACGCCACCTTCCTCTCCATGTTCCTCTCGTTCACGATCATCACAATGATCGTCAACGGGCTCATCGTGCAGGTGCGACCCTGGTACGAGCCGCGCTATTTCCTCCCCCTGGGGGGCATGGTGATCGGCAACTCGATGAATGCCATCGCCATCGGCCTGGAGAGACTCTTCGGCGAACTCCGAAAGGGCAGGAACCTGGTGGAAATGAGGCTCAGTCTCGGAGCCTCCTACAGGGAGGCCTCCGCCGACATCGCCCGGGAGGCGGTCAAGGCGGGCATGATCCCGTCGATCAACGCGATGATGGGCGTAGGCGTGGTCTTCATCCCGGGCATGATGACAGGCCAGATCCTTGCCGGAGCCGACGTCATCACGGCGGTGAAGTATCAGGTGATGGTCATGCTCATGTTGGTAGGCTCGACCTCTCTCGGCAGTGTGCTCGTGGTTCTTCTAAGCCTGAGACGGTGCTTTACGCGGGACGGGAGGCTGAGATTGTGAAAGGACGACGATGGCCTGGGCAAGAGGCAAAGAAAGGAGACCCGGGGATCAGGAGGACAGACCGCCACTCTGCCCTTCCGGCGCTCCCTCTTCTTCGTACGCGACCGGAAGGATTACCTTTACCGTGGTGCCACGGTCCACCTCGCTCTGGATCGTCAGCTGCCCTCCCATGAGCTTGACCAGATGCTTCACGATGGCCAGGCCGAGGCCGCTGCCCAGTTCCCTGCCCTGCGTCTTCTTCTCCCCCTGAAAGAACCTTTCCGTGACCCGCGGCAAGTCTTCGGCCGGGATCCCGACACCGGTGTCCTCGACCTTCACCACGGCACAACCCGTCGCGTTCGCTCCGGAAGGCACGTAGAGGAACTGGGGACGATCATCGTCTCCGCAGCCTGGATCACCCCTGACCGGGGCCTCTTCCACCCCTTCGTGAACGTTGTGCTGCTCGGCACTTATCCGGATCTCGCCCTCTACCGTGAATTTCAGTGCATTGTCGAGAAGGTTGAAGAGGATTTCGGTCAGACGGTCCGGATCGGCCATCACGGGAGGGAGTCCCTCCGGGATGTCCGCTACCAGCACAATCCCCTTCTCTTTTGCACGCACCTCAAACGATTGAACCGTCTTCCGAAGCCATTCTCTCAACGGAACGGCCTCCACCTGTATCGGATGCCTTCCCAGCTCGATCGAGGAGAGACGAACCAGATCCCCCACCAGCCTCACCATCCGGTCCGTGTTCTCTTCCATTATGGAGAGATAGCGGGTCGCCTGTTCCACATCCTCTAATCCTTCGTCCTGAAGTGTCTCTGCAAGACCCTTGATCAAGGTAAGGGGTGTTCTGAGCTCGTGGCTCACCCTGGACAGAAAATCCGCACGAATCCTCTCCAGGCGTTTCCGCTCGGAAACATCCCGCAACAGAATGAGGCAGGCCCCGGAGGCCCCTGGGGCCGCGTCCCGAAGGTTTCTTGCCCTCGCCAGGAAAGTCCGCTCCGGATTCCAGACGAAGACGATTTCTATCGCGGCCGGAGGCTTATCCTCCTCTCTTGCCCTGCGAACCAGGCCGTACAGTTCGTCGCTGCGCAGGACCTCCATCAAACGCGTGCCTGCCGCAGCCCCTTCCTTGCGTCCGATGATCTCACAGGCGTACGGGTTGATGTGTAGGATCCGATCCTGGGCATCCAAAAGGACGATGCCATCCTGGATCGCCTCGAAGATGGTCTTCAGACGCCTCCTTTCGTAGGTGAGTCCCGCCATCTGGTCGTTCAGTTCCCCGGCAACCTCGTCCAACTCCTTCTCCAGAATCCCCAGTTCATCGTGGCTGCCGATGTACAGCCTGCGGCTGAAATCACCTTTCCTCGCTGCCTGCACGAAAGTCGTTACCCGTTCGATCCTCCGACTCATCCTTCGCGAAAGGAAGATCAGCAGCGGTGCGGCGGCGAAAAAGGCAACCAGGCTTCCCTGAATGATGTTGCGACGGATCGCGGCAAGTTGCTTGAAGACCCCCTCCAAGGGCAGCGCGAGGCGCAGGAAATAGGGGGACGTCCCGGACCGCACGAGGGTGGCACCGTAGAGCATGGGGTAGCTCAATGTGTGGCTGTAGCGAATGGCCGATCCCATTTCGCTCTCGAGCGCTTCCTGGACTTCAGGGCGGTAGAGATGGTTCTCCATGGATGAGGATTCCCGATCCGAGTCTCCGAGGACGACACCCCGATCGTCGATCAGGGTGACCCGGTATCCGGAGCGTTCCTTGAGCTCACGGCAGAGCTGGTCATAGGACCCTTCTTTCTCCGGCACGTCCAGGAGGATCGCCAGCGTCCCGGCGGTACGGAAGAGATCCGCTTCCAGACGATCCACGAAGTAGGATCGGAGTCGATAGTTGGCGTAGATGGAGGCAACACAGATGGTCAGAACGACCACCACCAGGTAGAGAAACAGGAACCGCAACCACAGCTTACGTATCATTTCGCATTCGGCTGAAACTTGTACCCGGCCCCCCGGACGGTGAGAATCATCTTCGGATTGCGAGGGTCCTTTTCTATGAGGTAGCGCAACTTCTGGATGTGCACATCCACGGTACGGGGCATCACGAAGGTGTCCCGGCCCCACACCGAGTCCAAAAGCTGATCCCGGGAGAACACGATCTCAGGATGTGTGACCAGGTGTCTCAGGAGCCGGAACTCGATCGGGCTCAGGGCGACCGGCTTGTTTCTTGCCCGTACCTCGTAGGTGGCAAAATTCAAGTAGAGCGAATCCGTCTCATAGGGGGGGCGTTGTTCCGGGCTCGGCGCCTCTCCGGCACGACGCAACACGGCCCGCAGGCGGGCGATGAGTTCCCTTGGGCTGAACGGCTTGGTGATATAGTCGTCCGCCCCCATCTCGAACCCGATCAGCTTGTCGATCTCCTCCTCCTTGGCGGTAAGGATGAGGATCGGAACTTTCACCGTGCGCTCCCTGCTCCGCAACATGCGGCAGAGCTCGAGGCCCTGCATGCCGGGGAGCTTCAGATCCAGCAGAATCGCATCAGGGAGCCTCTTCTGAACCTCTGCGTACGCCGTCTCTGCGTCGGCCACGTGGAGGACATGAAACCCCTCTTTCTTCAGGTGGTGGCAGATCAGTTCGCGAATGTCCGCCTCATCCTCTACAACGAGTACGTGTTTCATTTTTCCGGAATCTTTCCGAGTTTCCTGGCGTGCCGTATGTTGCGCCCTTCCACCATGAACACCACGACTTCCCCGATGTTGGTCGCAAGGTCCCCGAACCTCTCCAGGTATCGCGCCACCAGAACGAGCCGCGTTGCACAGGAGATGGTTTTCGGATCTTCGATCATATATGTGATGAGCTCCCGGAAGATCTGCTCGTTCAACTGGTCCAGGAGATCGTCCGAGTCACACACTTCCAGGGCGAGCTCCACATCTTCCCGAAGAAAGGCATCCAGGCTCTTCCGAAGCATCAGCTGTGCGTGTTCGGCCATCCTCGGGATGTCGATCAACGGCTTGATGGGAGGCTCCTCGCACAGCTCCAGGGTCCGCTCCGCAATGTTCACGGCCAGATCGCCCATTCTTTCCAACTCGTGGGTGATCTTCATGGCTGTCGTGATTGCACGCAGGTCCTTGGCCATGGGTTGACGGAGTGCGATCAGTCGAATACACTCCTCCTCCACCTCGTTTTCGAGTTCGTCCACCTCCATGTCCCCATCGATGACCTTCTCGGCGATCAGAAGATCCCGCTTCTTCAGCCCCTCCACCGCCTGGTAGATGTTCCTCTCCACCATTCCTCCCAACCGAAGGATCGCATCCTGGAGACCCTTCATCTCCTGATCGAAATGCGTGCGCGTTTTCAACGGATCTTCCATAGCGTGCTTCCTGTTTCGTTCCGGTGCGACTTCGGCAGACAGTTTTCTAGCCGAACTTGCCCGTTATGTAGTCTTCCGTTTCCTTCTTGTCCGGCCGCGTAAAGATCTTGTCGGTCTGGTCAAATTCGACCAGTCGACCCATGTGGAAGAACGCAGTCACGTCGGACACCCGAGCCGCCTGCTGCATGTTGTGGGTCACGATGACGATCGTGTAGAGTTTCCGGAGTTCCTTGACGAGCTCTTCGATCTTGGCTGTTGCGATCGGGTCGAGAGCGGAAGCCGGTTCGTCCATCAGAAGGATCTCCGGCTCCACGGCCAGAGCCCTCGCGATGCAGAGCCGTTGCTGCTCCCCTCCGGAAAGCCCAAGGGCTGAACCGTTCAAACGGTCCCGCACCACATCCCATAGAGCCGCTGCCTTGAGACTTGCTTCAACGATCTCCTGCAACTGATCCTTGTCCCGCATTCCGTGAATACGGGGGCCATAGGCCACGTTGTCGAAGATGGACTTGGGAAAGGGGTTCGGCTTCTGGAAGACCATGCCCACCTTCCTTCGCAGCGTAACCACGTCATAGCCGTTCCGGTAGATGTCCTCCTCGTCGATCCGAACGCTGCCCGCCAGCCTCGTCCCGGGAATGAGGTCATTCATCCGGTTGAGGGCCCGTAGAAAGGTGGACTTGCCGCAGCCGGAAGGACCGATCAGTGCGGTGATCGCCTGAGGCAAAATGTCGAGGGAGATTCCGAAAAGAACCTGTTTCCGGCCATAATAGAAATCCACGTCTCGAACTTGGACCTTGGGGGAGTCCGCTGTTGCTGCCATAGAAGCCTCTAAGTCTCGGCACAAAAACGATTCTTCAAAACGCCTCTATCGATCTTAAAATACACGGACGCATTAATCAAACACAATCTTACACTCCAAATGGTCCCCGAAGCCTGTTAAGATTTTGTTTCGGAATTGTTAACGATTGTTGATCTTTCGGCCTCGGTCGGCATACGAACGTTGCGGAGAAGGATCGAAAGACTCGGGCACGCAAAGCGCTAGCGAGCGGAATTCGGGTGGAATTTGTAGCCTGCTCCCCGAACCGTGAGGATCATCTTGGGATTCTTCGGATCCTCTTCCACAAGAGCGCGGAGCTTCTGGATGTGAACATCCACCGTGCGGGGCATGACCGAGGTGTCACGCCCCCACACAGCATCCAGGAGTTGATCCCGGGAGTAGACGATCTCCGGGTGAGAGACGAAGTGCTTCAGGAGCCGGAACTCGATCAAGCTCATGCTGACCTCTTCCCCCCGCACCCGCACTTCATAGCTGTGGAAGTTGATGAACAGTGCGTCACTCACGTACGGGGGAATTTGGGTGGCGGAGTGCGCATCCGAAGACCTGCGCAGGACGGCTCGCAGACGCGCCACGAGCTCCCGGAGGCTGAAGGGTTTTGTCATGTAATCGTCCGCGCCCAGCTCGAACCCCAGAAGCTTGTCGATCTCTTCATCCTTTGCCGTAACCATAAGGATGGGAACTCTAGCGGTTCGTTCCGCACTCCGGAGGATCCGGCAGAACTCGGTACCCTGCATGCCGGGAAGCATCAGGTCCAGGACAATCGCGTCGGGAACACGGTGCTGCACCTCGGCGTAGGCGGTCTCGGCATCCGGCACGCCGATCGGCTTGAACCCCTCCTTTCTGAAGTGGTGGCAGACAAGCTCCCGCAAGTCCCTTTCGTCCTCAACGATGAGTACGTTTTTCATGGGTACACGTTTTTCTTCACCCTGGGAGAAGCCTCGAGCCGCACTGCGTGGGGTCGGTTCCTGAAAAGCCTCCGACAAGTGTCTTCGACGGTTCGTTCCGGTCTCGAGGCGGCAGAGAAAAGCCTTTCACAGGATTGTTAAAGGCCCGTCTCCGTTCTGTTACGGACCCGTTAAGTTTGCCTTCCTGAACCCGACGCTTCGGAGAGCAGGGAACGGCGACGAGTTCGGGAGGGGGTGGGAGAGAGGGCTTCAGGGTTTCGGAAGGCCGATCACGCGGGGTGGATAGGAATAGGCCTCCGCCAGCTCCTGTTCCTCCAGGGGCGGCTCGTCGCCCGGGTAGGGAAGCAGGATCACGGAGAGGCTCGAGGTCGTACCCGCGTAGGCCGGGCCTGTGGGGTGCAAGTGCTCGCCCAGGAGGAGGGTCAGGGGTTCGCCCAGACCGAGCCCGCCGGTCCGGGCCGCGTCGTGGTCCGGCAGATCACCCCAAAGTGTGCCGAAGGGATTGAGAACCGGCTCGAGCCGCCCGGAGAGGGCGGATCGGATCCGGATCGGACAAAAGGCGAGGCCCGCCCGTTGCTCCGCATTGTAGGCAACCATGATTCCCATCGACTCGTCGGTCACCGCCACCCATGAGGCGGTCACATGGCTGTTCAGAGAATCCGCCGGGGCGGTCATGTCATACGACCCCGTATCGTCGAAGTAGTTGTGCTTCCAGACGCGGAGGCCGTATCCGGACAGGGAGGGATAGATCCCCAGCGGGTACGCCTCGGTCAGGGCCTCTGCACACGCCTCTCCCAGGGCGGGATAGACCGACTCGGCCCGGATCTCCACGAAGGGAAAACCCCCATACAAGAGGAACTCGTACCGAACCGAACCGTCCAGGGGTTGGCCGCCGCACCCGACCTGGTACTCCCCGACCGAAGCGTGTCTGGCCAGGAACCCTCGCTTTCGAACGCTCCCGGAAGAGCCGTCGGGCTCCAGCTCCGCAGGCCCTTCGAAAACTCCCTGGTAGGTGACGCCCGGGCCGAGCAGCTTGCCAGAAGAGAACTCGAGACCTCCCCTCTGCAACGAGATCGGCCAACCGTCGAGATCGAAGGTGAGTGAGACGAGCCCATTTTCGAGCAAGCCATTCCCTCCGGCAACGAGTCCGTAGTCCGGCTCGGAAACACCTGCATCTCTGCTCTCGCTGATCCAGAAGAGGGCCTCCTTTTCCGGGCCCAGGTTGGAAGGAAAGACGGCCGTGGCCGTCGCCACAGAGCCGCCCACGTGGAACGTCATGTCGAGCAGGCAGCTGGGGACCTCCTGGCCGTTTCGAAAGACCCGAATCCCGCCGGAGAAGCTATCCCCCTCGGAGAATTCGAGGGGGATCCGCACCAGGCAGGGACCGCCCGGCCCCTCGGGCTTGAAGACATAGTAGGGCCGGCTACTCCCCGCAAAGGGCAAGGAAGGGGGTGTCCCGACCAAGCCCATGATGACCGGCTCCGCCTTCATCTCCGTAAGGTTCAGGGCCTGATCGGAAAGCGCCCGGATCATGTCCGCGTGCTCCTGAACCTTGGCGACCCGGTCGGGGTGGAGGTGGGGCGTGGCCAAGCCGAAGTGGGTCGTCTTCATCGTCTGAAGACGCCAGCGGAAATTCTCTTCGAGCAGATCGGCGACCTCCGGGCCGCTGAGGCCGAATCGATCTTCGAGGAAGCGGGTTCGCCTTTCGCCGAGCCGACTTGCCTCGACTGCGGTCCAGGCCTCGTGGTTGATCGGCTTCTCGGCCCATGAGCTGTACCCGTCGAAGGCGCCGTCCGCCTGGTCTCGATGGAGAACGATCGTACCCACCGGCTCGTGCTCGGCGATGTACTCGCCCGGCGTACAGAACTTCACAAAGGGACGGCTCACCAGTCCAGGCAGGAACAGCCTCAAGATGAGGGGCCAGGAATCACCGTCCGCGTCGAAGTCGACAAAGATCAGGGAGTCGCCCGGCACGGTGGTCCCGACGTATTTCGCCCAGTTGGCCATGCCCAGGAAGTCGGCCACGTCCGCATGGTGGTAGGTGGGCAGGACGATCATCCTGGCATCCCCTTCAGGGGTTTCCAGCCAGAGGGGATTGTAGAGCTCCCGGCCGCTCAAGAGGACCTCGTTCCGGAAGGCGGTGAAGGATGATGCGCTGTAGAAGAGGCTCACCCATTCGATACCGAGTTCTCCGTAGGCACGGACCAGGGAAGGCGTGTGCATCATTTCCTGCGGGTAGACGCCGTTTTCCGCCTTGCCGAACAGGTCCAAGAGGTTCTGTCGCTGCCAGCCGATGCTGGCGGCGAATTCTTCCGGGGTCTGAGCACTCACCAGGCTTCCGCTCCAACTCTGAAATCGCACCTCGTCCTTCTCGGCGATCCTTGCCTTGATACGATCGAAGAGGTCCGGCGCGTACTCGGAAAGCCGGTGTTCCAGGGTCTGCCAGCTGTCGAACTCCCAGCTCATCTTCACCATGGGGTAGTGATCCAGGATGTCCAAGGTCTCGGTGATCACCCGGATGTCCTTGCCGAAACCGTCTTCATCCGGGCTGTCCCCGCGGTAGGAGTGATAGAAATCCACATGCTGGCCGAAGGAGAAGTAGACGGTCTCGTACTGGCACCCGAGTAGTGCACAGGCAGAGACTATGCACAGCATTCCGAGTTGCAGGGGCCTTGGTGCCATCACGGTCTCATCCTCCTGAGAAAGAAATACGGTGTTCACCGGCAAGGAAATCTTCCGGACCTGCCTGCTCAGTGGGAAATCTCGGAAAGTTCTTCACCGGACGCTTTCGAGACCGAATCCGATTGCAGGAGCAAACCGGTTGGGCCCCATCCGATGAGGCGGCTCGAATTGAACATGATCCCCAGCGTGTGGCCCACGTGCAGGAAGCCGGCCAGCATGGGTGACAACCAGCCCCCTGCAGCCAGAAAGACGCCGATTAGATTCGTCGTGTTCGCAATCCAGAAGTTCTGTTCGATCGTACGGAGGGCCTTCCGACTCAGCAGCCGAAGGATTGCCAGATGCTCCAGATTGTTCCCTGTCAACGCAATGTCGGCGGCCTCGATGGCCGCCTCGGACCCTCCGGCACCCATGGCGATCCCGACCTTTGCCTCCGATAGAGCCAGTGCATCGTTGACACCGTCTCCGACCATGAGAACCTGTCTTCCTTCGGCCAGGAGATTCGCAACGTCTTGCGCCTTTTCTTCCGGAAGGATGCCTGCCTCGTATTCATCCAGACCCAGGCCCTGGGCGACGGATCGAACGACCGGCTCTACGTCACCGCTGAGGAGGCGCTGTAGGGTGACACCGTCACTCCGAAGCCACTCCACGACGCCGGCCGCTTCCGTTCGGATCGAATCCGCCACGGCGATGATCCGAGTCGGGTCTTGCCGAGGACTCCTGGGGACCACGTCCATGACCCGAGGCAACCCCGAAGTGAGCGGCCCGGTATGGAATGACAAACTCGAGCACCCTTTCTGCGGCGGCCTTTCACGACGTTCCTTCCCGGACAAAGGGTCGGCATATTCAGCCTTGCTGTATTCTACTGCTGTTGACTACGCTCTACAAGCCAGGGGCGAAAAAGGAAACAATCCTGAGCACCCTTGTTGCACTTTCGCACAAACCACCACCAAACCACCACGGGTGACGCAGCCACAACCGTTTCTTAACATTCTCTTAACAATATTGTTTGTTAATGGTACCACCCGATGGACGGAATTCTCGTTGACTACCCGACATCCCCTTCTGTATTTTATCTTGTCGGCCCGGCACTGGAAGGAACCGAAGTCGATCCTATCCACTTCCGATGGAGGAAATCATGGCTCTTTTGGATATCGACAAACGTTTGGGCACCGTCCTCGCCGTAGGCGTCGGGGCGGCCGTCCTCGCACCCCTTGTCTCGCCTGTGGTCGGCAAGGTGACGAGGCCCATCCTCAAATCCGCCATAAAGGGCGGTCTTCTCGCCTATGAAAAGGCGAAGGTCATGGGGGCGGAGGCGATGGAGACCGTCGAAGATCTGGCTGCAGAAGCCAGGGCGGAGCTTGCCCAAGAACAGAGGGCCGCTGAGAATGCAGCGAAGGCCACGGGGGAAACCGGGAAGTGAGTCTACCCAAGGCACGTGTAAGCCACCGCAGCAGTAGGAGGCTGCGAATTCGCATTCCTTCTGAGAAGGGAAACAATGAGTACTTCTCCTCCCTGCAAAGGACTCTCTCGGCCTACGAAGGTGCCGAAGCCGTCGAGGTGAACGGGATGACGGGGAGTCTGCTCTTCGTGGGCGACGGCCTCGACCTGCAATCGGTGGTTGCCTTCGGCGAAGAGAACGGGCTCTTCACAGTCGACACGAATTCGGTTGATTCCAGGAACAATCCGAAACATCTGGCCGGCAAGGTCGTGAAACCGCTCCAGGGCTTTCAAAACGCCATGGGCCAGCTTACCGGCGGACATTTGGATCTTTCAGGGCTCGTCTTCTTCCTCCTGCTGGGCACGGGCGCTTACCAGATCGCGCGGGGCAATTTCGCTGCCCCCCCATGGTACACGGCATTCTGGTACGCCTTCGGTGTGTTCACGAAACAGCTCATGGAGGAAGAGGAGCAAGACCACGCCGACCAATAGCAGGGATTCGTGTCGGACCATCTGTCCACGGAGGACACCTCGAAGCGTGGCTTTTCGCACTCCGGCCTCTACATGGAAAGACGGGAGCGCCAGGACCTTTCGATGATCAAAGCGATTCATACACAGGTCCCCGGAAGAGCACGATACAGGATCGAGGGCCTGTACCGCTCTCCTCCCCTGAAGAAGCAGCTGGAACTCCAACTCTCCCGGCACGGCGATATCATCCGGGCCTCCGCGAGCATAACGACCGGCAACCTTCTCGTATACTACAATTCCGGAAACGATCACGAGACGATTGCCGAAATCATCGAAGGCGTACTGACCGAGACGGCAAGGTCGGTGAAAAGGCTGGAGGGGGAGAGGGAAGGCGGAGGTGCGAGAGAAGAGCGGCAGACCGAGAAACTTCAACTTCAATCGGAAGAAGAGCCTGCCTGGCGGTCTGTGGCAAAGCAATTGCTCTCGTCTGAACAGCAGAACAAAGAACCCTGGCACTCTTTGAACGTCGATTCGGTTCTCTCCGCGCTGGAGACGGACATAGAGGTTGGACTGACGGAAGAAGCCGCAGGAAGTCGTTTGAAAAAGAGCGGTCCCAACGTGCTGCCCGAATCCGCTCCCCGGCCCGAATGGAAGATCTTTGTCCACCAGTTCGCTTCTCTCCCCGTTCTGCTGCTCGGTGCTGCCGCCGGTCTGTCGATCCTCACCGGCGGCACCCTGGACGCTGCCATCATCTCGGGTGTCGTCGTCGCCAACGCATTGATCGGATTTTTCACCGAACGCGAGGCGGAAAAGACGATCCGTTCCCTCGAGAGCTATGTACAGCCCTACGCAAGGGTTTTACGGGATGGGCGGATACGCGTGATGCCCGCAGCGGATATCGTGGCCGGAGACCTGCTCGTTCTCAAGCCGGGAACCTACATTCCCGCCGACAGCAGGGTGATCGAGGCCTCACACTTGAGCGTCGACGAGTCCGCTCTTACCGGCGAAAGCATGCCCGTTGTAAAAAGAACGAAAGCGATCCGCAAGAAGGACGTTCCGCTCGCGGACCGCCTCAACATGGCCTACACGGGCACACTGGTCACAGGGGGAGAGGGCCGGGCCGTGGTCGTGGCCACAGGACGGTTCACCGAAATCGGACGACTCCAGATTCTGCTCGATGAGACGACCTCCCCCGGGACGCCCCTCGAAAAGCAGCTTTCGAGCACCGGTGATCAGCTCGTACTGATCGCCACCGGTATCTGCGGGGTCGTCTTTCTGATCGGGTTTCTCAGGGGCTATGGTCTTCTCGAGCTGGCCAGGATGGGCATTTCTCTCGCCGCAGCCGCTGTCCCGGAGGGTCTTCCGGCCGCGGCCACGATCACCTTGTCACTGGGCATCAAGAACATGAGAGAACATGACGTTCTCATCCGGCAACTCCAGGCCGTGGAGGCCCTCGGCGCCGTCCAGACCGTCTGCCTGGACAAGACGGGCACCCTGACCCGGAACCGCATGTCCGTTCTGTCCGTCTTCGCCGGCGGAAAGCGCGTCGAGGTTCACAGCGGCGGTTTCGCCATCAACGGACATCCGGTGGCGCCTCTGGAGATCCATGAACTCGAAAAACTCCTGCACGTGTGCACGCTTTGCAGCGAAACACAGATCAGCTCCAACGGGAAGAACGGCGACGGAGACTATGCCCTTTCCGGATCCCCTACCGAGAGAGCCCTTGTCCATTTGACCTCCCTCGCGGGAATCGATGTCTCCAAACTGCGCAAAGCCCACAGGCTCCTTCGGGTCAATCACCGCTCGGAGAATCGTCTGTTCATGGGCACGCTTCACGCCGCACCGGAAAAAGGCAGGCTCTATGCTGTCAAGGGGAGTCCGCCGGAAGTAATGGCCATGTGCAAGTGGGAGATGAAGAACGGTCGGAAGGTGCGACTCACGGACAAGGCGCGACTCGCCATCGAAACGGAAAACGAACGTATGGCCGGACGGGCCTTGCGTGTTCTGGGTATGGCCTGCGCCTCATTCAGTGCGGGGGCAGCCGTGGAAACGGAGAAGGATCTCGTCTGGCTCGGGCTCGTCGGTATGGCCGACCCCATTCGAGAGGGCGTCGAGAAGCTGATGCAGGTCTTTCACCGGGCCGGGCTCGAGACGGTCATGATCACCGGAGATCAAAGCCCCACGGCCCACGCGGTGGCCAGGGAGTTGAATCTGAGCCGGGGAGATCCTCTGGAAATCCTGGATTCCTCGGAACTCACGCGAGTCGATCCGGAGGTTCTGCAGGCCCTTGCAAAGCGCGTCCATGTCTATGCAAGGGTCAGCCCATCTCACAAGCTGATGATCGTCCAGGCCTTGCAGGCCACAGGCAGGGTGGTAGCCATGACGGGGGACGGAATCAACGACGGACCAGCGCTCAAGGCGGCTGACATCGGGATCGCCATGGGCCGCAGCGGAACGGACATCGCTCGGGGGGTGGCGGACGTTGTACTCGAGCAGGACAATCTGGAAACCCTGATCGTTGCCCTGCGGGACGGTAGGGCCACGTACAGAAACATCCGGAAATCCGTGCACTTCTTCATCTCGACGAATCTGAGCGAGATCATGGTCATGTTCGCCGCCATGGCCGCCGGGATCGGTTTCCCGATCAATGCGATGCAACTGCTGTGGATCAACATCATCTCGGACATCTTTCCCGGACTCGCCCTGTCCATGGAGGCCCCCGAGCGGGATGTGCTCGATGAACCCCCCAGGGATCCCGAGAAGCCTCTTCTGGACACCGCGGATTTCAAGAGAATGGCGTTCGAGTCTGCCGTGATCAGCGGCGCCACGCTGGGGGCGTACGGCTACGGCCTGGCCCGGTACGGGCTGGGAGCGCGAGCGGGATCCGTCGCCTTTCAGACTCTGACCATCGCCCAACTCCTGCATGCCGTCAGTTGCCGTTCGGAGCGACACCGTGTGTTTGCTCCAGGGGGACCACCACCAAACAAGTACCTCAACATTGCACTTGGCGGTTCCCTTGGTGTGCAAATGCTTACTCTGTTCGTTCCGGGCCTGAGGCGAATGCTCGGAATCACCGCCGTGAACTGGCTCGACATGGCGGTCATCACGGGGAGCGCCCTCGTTCCCCTGGCCGTCAACGAACTCACGAAGAATACTCGGGTGAAAGAGAATGAGAAGACACACGATGATGACCTCTGAGTCCGTGACCGAAGGTCACCCGGACAAGCTCTGCGACCAGATCAGCGATGCGGTTATCGACCACTTCCTCATGCAGGACCCGTATGCGAAGGTGCGTGCGGAATGCGCCGTTTCCAGCGCGGTCGTGTTCATCGCGGCGCGCTTCTCTTCCGATGCCACCGTTGACTTCTCCAATGTGGCCCGGAGGGTCATCGACCAGATCGGCTATCACCAGAAAGACTTCAATGCCAAGACGTGCAGCATCCTGACCTCCATACAGCAGGCATCTCCCGACCCGTACCGCCTGTTCAGGGAGCATGAGATCTCCGAAGAGGAAATCGATCGAATCGCGGTGAAGAACCAGGTCACCGTGTTCGGGTTCGCTTGTGACCAAACGCCCACGCTCATGCCGCTTCCGATCTGGCTCGCCCACAAGCTGGCCCGCAGGCTCTCTACGGTGCGGCACAAGGATACCCTGCCCTACCTCATGCCGGACGGCAAGGTCCAGGTGGGTGTGGAATATCGAGACCGCAAGCCTCATCGAATCCACAGCGTCACGATCACTGCAAGCCAGGAGAAGGCAACCGAACCCGATCTCGAAACCCTTCACAAGGACCTTATGAAGCATGTTGTCCACCCCGCCTTTGAGGGCGACGAGATCAGGCCGGACAAGGACACACGTGTATTCGTCAACCCGGACGGCACCTTTATGGGCGGCCCGTCCACCCACTCCGGCCTGACGGGACGGAAGAACGCGATCGACACGTACGGAGAGTATTCACGGCACAGCGGAAAGGCGTTGAGCGGCAAGGACCCCCTTCGCATCGATCGAGTCGGCGCTTATGCGGCCCGTCACGCGGCAAAGAACGTTGTGGCGGCCGATCTGGCGGCCGCCTGCGAAATCACGGTGAGCTACTCCATCGGTCTGACTCGACCTGTGAGCATGTACGTTGAAACGAACGGGACCGGCAGGATCCCCGACGACCAAATCATGGAGAGGGTCAGGGAGTGCTTCGACTTCCGTCTCGCCGGCATCCTCAAGAGGTTCAACCTGCGGCATCTGCCTTCGATGCATCCGGAGGGGTTCTATCAGAAGCTCGCGGCTTACGGGCATTTCGGCCGGACAGACCTCGAACTTCCCTGGGAGAGGACCGATAGGGTGCATGCTCTCACGGCTCGGTGATGGACGGGCAGGGTTCGCCGGCTCGAGGCGTCCGTGCCGCCGGATGCTTTGCCCGGGGAAGGCGGGCTCTAGATCAAAGCTGCCAGGAGAGCAAAACCGGTGTCCTCGATGGCCTTGCCGATGGCCCAACCGAAAAGTGCCTTGCTCACCGTCTTTCCGGCCCTTGAAACCGAACTTTGGATATACTCTTCGTTCGTGATGACCCTTGTGTCGTCGTAGTAGTCGTTCTCTTTCAGAATCTTGAGGATCTCTCCGGATCCCGTAATGTCGGTGTCGTAGTTCACGACCACGCTGCCGGTCAGGGCGTTCAGCGTAACCTTGTCGATCCCTGCATCTGCAGCATCCCTTGCTCCCGTCCCGTTGCGAACCAACTGAACGGAAGAGGGAAGCGACCTGATGGCCGTAAGCTCTCGAGGCCTTGTGCCGACCCCGGAAAACATTCTTCCGCCCCTTTTCCAGACCTATCGTCCGGTTCTATGGATATTGATAGTCCAAAAATGTTAAGTTCCCATTAAAAAAATGTAACGTTCTTGTGACTTTTTTGCTCCAAGCCGCTGATCTAAAAGACTTATTGCCAGGCCATCGTCTCATTGGGTCCCGGTGCGTCAGGCATAGATTCGAGGGCAAGGGGGATCCATGTTTCGCTTCCTCTTCAAAAAACAAAAGGCGGTCGAAAATCTCGTTGGCGAATACACCCGTTCGCTGGAAATCGCCCACGACATGTTTCTCCAGTCCATGGAGACCTATTTCCAGACCGGCAGTTGCAGCCCGACCTTCGAGGTTCTAGCTGCGGAGACCCACAAGGCGGAATCGAGGACGGACGACATTCTGGAGAAGATCGTGCGGCTCCTGCACGAAAAGGCCCTGGTGCCGGACCTCCGTAGCGACATCCTGAAGCTGCTCGAAACCACGGATGAGATCCCGGACCAGTTCGACCGGATTCTCTCGAACATCTGTACTCAGAAGATCGTGATGCCCCATTCCCTGATCCTGGATTACAAGGAACTCCTGGCCCTATCCCTGGAGGCCTGTACGCTCACCATGGAGAGCGTAAGATCCATTCTGGAACGCGGGGAGAGGGCGGCCAGGCTTCTGTTCCGGACGGATCAGCTGGAAAGCCAGGGGGATCAGGTCGAAAAGAGGATCATCGTGCACATCTTCGAATCCGACTGGGACCCCTTGCAGAAGATTCTGCTTCGGGATCTGACTCAGAGGATGGGAGACATTGCAGACTCCGCGGTCCAGGTCTGCCGCCAAGTCAATTTGATTGTGACCAAGCGACGGGTCTAAATGCTCTATCTGCTCGGCGGAATCTTCCTGGGATGGTCGTTGGGGGCCAACGATGCGGCGAACCTCTTCGGCTCCGCCGTCTCCTCCCATATGATCCGCTTCTGGAAGGCGGCCTTTCTGGCGTCCCTGTTCGTCATTCTGGGAGCGGTCCTGCAGGGAAGTCGCGGGATCGAGACCCTCCAGGGCCTCTCCCCCATGGACCTCGAAATGGCGGTCCTGACCTCGATAGCCGCAGCCGCTACCGTCACCGGGATGACCCTGCTCAGGCTGCCGGTATCCACGTCTCAGGCCGTGGTGGGGGCCATCGTGGGCGCAGGGCTCCTGCAGAACCAGCTCCACCTTGAAGGGCTGGTCAAAGTCGTTGTCTGCTGGGTGGGCACACCCCTGGCAGGAATCCTGTTCTCCCTACTCGTTTACGTTGTATTGGGCTGGGCCTACAATCGAGCACCCTACAATCTGTTCCAGATGGATCATATCGTCCGGATCGGTCTCGTGATCGCCGGCTGTTACTCCGCCTACGCCCTCGGATCGAACAATGTGGCAAACGTGACGGCCGTCTTCGTTGGAGCAGGCCGGTTGGACGTCTTCGGGGCCACCCTGATCGGGGGCCTGAGCATCGCCCTCGGGATCGCAACCTTCAGCCGGGGCGTGATGGAAACGGTGGGCAAGAACCTGGTCGCCCTGGATCCCTACTGCGCCCTGGTCGTTGTCCTGTCCGGAGCCCTCGCGGTTCATGTCTACACATGGGTCGGCGTGCCGGTATCCTCGTCTCAGGCCGTGGTGGGCGCGGTGCTCGGGGTCGGCATTCTCAAGGGAACGCAGACCATCCGGATGAAGACCCTCTTTTCCATCCTGCTGGCCTGGTTCGTAACCCCCGTTACGGGTGGCCTGCTATTCCTTCTGCTCCATTTCGCTAGCCACCTCCGCTACGTTCCTTGAGCCCCGTTCCCTTGATTGTGGTGCGAATTTCATGTATGTGGACGAAAACCCTGCTTCGCTTACCCAACTGGGAATCACCTGAATGACGCTCACGATCCTGATCCTGGGAATCGCCGCAGGGCTCTACATGGCCTGGAACATCGGCGCGAACGATGTGGCCAACGGCATGGCCTCGGCCGTGGGCGCCAAGGCGATCACCCTGCGTCAGGCTGTCTATATTGCGGGCATCCTGGATTTTGTAGGCGCCGCCTTCATCGGATCCCACGTCACGTCCGCCATCCGGAAGAACATCGTGGATCCGTCGGTCCTGAGCGACCCGAACACGGTGTCCCTCGGCCTTCTGGCAGCCCTTCTGGCCGCAAGCTTCTGGGTCTTCTTCGCCACCTGGCGCCAGCTTCCCGTCTCCACCACCCATTCCGTGGTGGGGGCGATGATCGGGTTCGGCCTGATCACGGGCGGCATCTCGGTCATCCGGTGGGGCAAGGTCCTGTTGATCGTTCTCTCCTGGATCATGTCTCCCTTCTTTGCGAGTCTGCTCGCGTTCCTCATGTTCCGGTTCATACGAAACCGGATCCTTTCGCGGCCGGACATGTTCGTCAAGGCCCTGAGGTGGAGCCCGTTCTTCGCGGGTCTGACCATCTTCATCATATTGCTGTCTTTTCTGCTCAAGACCCCGCTCGGCTCCAGGCTGGGCATCGGCCTGGGGGCGGGCACCCTCGTCTCCCTGGGGTTCGCCGTCGTGTTCGGTGCGATCGGACGAAAGATCATCCAGAAGACGATTCTTCGAAAGGGCGAAGATGGCGTGGAGGAGATTTTCCGAAGACTCCAGATGCTCACCTCGTGCTATGTCGCACTGGCCCACGGAGCCAACGACGTGGCGAACGCCATGGGCCCGCTGGCAGGGATCTACATCATCTACGTGACCCATGCGGTCAGCCCCGAGGTGCCCGTGCCCTTCTTGCTGCTCGCCTTCGGAGGCTTCGCGATCGCCCTTGGGGTCATCACCTGGGGACACCGTGTCATCGAAACCGTGGGTACGAAGATCACCACGCTGACCAACACGCGGGGGTTCTCCGTGGATTTCGGCACTGCAACCTGCGTTCTCATGGCATCCAAGCTCGGCCTGCCCGTCTCCACGACCCATGCCGCCGTCGGCGCAGTGGTCGGCGTCGGGCTCGCCAGGGGGGTGGATGCCGTCGATTTTCGGGTCGTCTGGAAGATCTGCCTCTACTGGGTCATCACCTTGCCCGTGGCAGCCCTGACTTGTATGGTTTTCTACAAACTCCTGGAGGCGGTCCTAACGTGACCGAGGGAGGATACGCAAATGCGCTTTGGCCTGTTCAGTCTCTTCCGGGAGTCGCCCTTCACCAAACTCCTGGAGCACGCGGAAAAGGTCCAGGTAGGAGGAGAACTCTTTCGAAAGGCCATCCAGTGTTACCTGGAATCTGATTGCATCGAGTTCGAAGAGCTCCACCTCAAGGTAACCGCCCTGGAGAGCGAAGCAGACAGGATCAAGCAGAACATCCGCGCCCATCTCCCCAAGGGAATTCTGTTGCCCGTGGACAAGTTCCAGTTCCTCTGGTACCTGCGGGAAGCGGACAGAGTGATGGACTCGATGCAGGACGCACTGCACTGGCTCTCCTACAGGGCGACCCGCGTGCCCGATCCGCTGGTGGACGACCTGCTTCTCATGGTGGACAAGGCGGTGGAGGTGATCGATCAGCTCCAGCCCATGGTGGAGAGTGCGGTCCAGTACTTCCGCACCTTCTCCAACAAAGAGAGAGACCGGGTCAAGGCGGTCATTCGTGACTTGCGGCAGAAGGAATTCGAGAGCGATCAGATCGAGCGGAATCTCAAAAGCGAGGCATTCACGCTCACGGCGGACGATCCGGCCACGACCTTTCACCTGATTCGCCTGATCGAGTACATCGGAGAGGTCAGCAACCACGCGGAGAATGCGGGGGACATGATGCGGGCCATGATCGCAAAATAGCCCAACCACTTCTCCCCCCAACCCAAGGGGTCAGGGATCAGGGATCGGGGATTCGGTAGCGATCCTCATGTCTATTCGCGGTCGAGGCGCTTTTTGAGTGCTTCACGCTGGGAGGCCAGTTCGCTCAAGCAGCCTTTCAGGGCATTCTCCACCCGCTGCAGCTCGACCGACCAGACGCGCCCGAGCTCCCTCTTGAGGTTCAGGAGGGCCTTGCGCGCCCTCTTCTCGAGGCGGGCCTGGTACCGCCGGTAGAAGGCGACCCCCAGCAGGATCTGGATGAGCCCGAAGGTGATCACTGCGCCCAGCCCGGTCGGGCTGAAGAGGTTCTTCACCATGCTGAAGAGGACCTGGAAGGAGGTGGCCCATCCCGGCGCTTCCAGGAACCTCCGGCCTGCGTCCTCGTCGGTCAGGGCCATGAGCAGGAGCAACAGGACCGCCAGGTACACCGCGTGTTGGAGGACCCGAAACCCCACGAGCAGGGGCGCCCGCTGTGTGAGAAGGCGCAGCTCGATCTGCTGTCTCCATCGGGCCGAGAAGGCCTCCCAGGCGCCGCCCAGATCGAGGTTCGTCTTGACACGTTCCCGATAGGAGGCGGCAACGCTTGCCTGCAGGGCCCTGTGAAGGACCCGGTTCTCGGCTTGCTCCAGTTGCTCGCGCAAGGCCTCCGGCGGTGCCGACGCCTCCTCGGGTGCAGGCGGGCGGGCTTCTTCCCCCCTGCCCGCCTTCCAGGACCTCCATTCCTGGACCACCCGGGCGACCCCGTAGCCGGGGCCGACCAGGGGAGCGAGCGTCTCCAGGCGACCGAGAACGTACCGCCTCATCCGGGTCTCCACCCAGATGTCCAGTGCCTCGCGGCCCTGTTTCTCCCACTCCTCCCTGTCGGCCCGGAGTTGCCTCACAGAGGCATCGAGGATTTCCCCGAGGGTGTCCACATGCGACAGCTCCGCCTGGAGGCGGGAGAGGAGGCCCTGAACCTCCTCATCCAGGTTGGACGACTTGATGGTCAAGACTTCTTTCGCCTCTCTGTCCCGGAAGACCTCCCTGCGGAAGGCGGGAAACTGGTTCCACGGGCTGACAGCAGTGCCTCGCACGGCTTCTTCGGCCGACACGGGAAGGACCAGGGGGTCCGAGACCTTCGCCTTCTGCAGATACTCCTGAAACAGGCCTGTCAGGCTCGCGAGTTGCCGGTAGGCCGGCTCCAGGGCCTCCCCCTGAAAGAGAAGATCGACCTTGTTCAGCACGAAGTAGAAGTTCGGGCGGGCCTTGGGGACCTTTTCCAGGAATTCGTAGAGAGCACGGTCCGCGTACTTCTCCGGGGAGGTGACGAAGACCAGGATGTCCAGGTGTTCCAGGAATCCGAAGACCCGATCACGGTGTTCCCCCACGAGGCTGTCGAAGTCGGGGAGATCGCAGATCACGATCTGCCGGACACCGTCCGCCCGATGGATGACCTCGCGCCATGGGGCTTCGGACGTGGGGATGGACGGCGGAAGCTCCACTTCCTCGTGCCGGTAGAGCAGGACCCGGTCCGTGTTCGGCCGGCGGTGGCTGGTGGAGGCGATGCTCTCGCCTGCGAGGGCGTTCATGACCGTCGATTTGCCGACGCCTGTTCCGCCCAGAAGCCCGGCGATCAGCACCTGGTCCGAGACTGCGTCCAACCGGTCCAGAAGGTTCCGGGAAGAGGTGAGCAGAGCCTCCCTCTCCTCCTGAGAAAGGGCAAGCAGCAGGCCCTGCTTCAGGAATTCCCTCAGCTCGAGGACCTGCTTTCTCATTCTTTGGGTGAACGTTTCCATGACGAACCTCGAGTGCAGGAGAACTGCGGCCGAAAGGCGGATCCTACCCCCTTTCCAGCTTCGAGACCGTGTTCCTCAATTCCCGGAGGCGGCTCATCGTCTCCGGCCCGGTTCGCAGCTCCTCCAGCCTCCTGCGGTACCGGTCCCGCTGTTCCCGGACCGCGGAGAGCAGGCCGTCCTGATATCGCTCGGTAAGCTCTCGTGCAATGGTCTGCAGCTCGTGGTAGGCGAACAGCTCCGTGGCGCCCTTCGTCACAAACGGCGCCAGCAGCGCATCCACGGCCGCATCCACGAACCCCAGCCCCCCGCCGATTCCCGCCTCCAGGGAGACGATGAAGATGCCCCAGAGCACGGAGGTGGAGTAGATGCCCCACTCCTTGTGCTTCGGGATGCCCTCGGCAAGCTCGTCGAAGGTCTCCTGAAGCCACGCAAACAGTTTCTCCTGCTCTTCCCAGACCCGTTCCCTCACCTCATCTTCCGTGATCGGAATGTCCGGCCTTCGGATTTCGCGGTACAGCGGGGCGGTAGGATCCGAAGGCGAAAGCCGTTCCAGGACCTTCCGGTTGAACTGATCGAGCATTCGGTTGACCGGAGAGAGGTCCACCTTCCCGCGAAGCTTCGCGAGGGCCTCCTTCCTCGTTCTGACAGCGTCCGGCCTCTTCAGGAGACCGAGCATCCGAAGGGGGGAGGTCAGGATGCGGGTCACCGCTCGCCTGGGACGGGCCAGCACGTCGTACTTGGCGAACAGGCTGCGGATCTCCGCCTGAAGATACGCGCGGCTCTCTTCGGAGAACTTCTCCTGCTGTCCCTGGAGGAAGGCGTCACAGGATTCACCTACAAGCCGTTCCAGACTCCCGACCCATTTCTCCGCAGCCTCTTCTTCGCGCTTCAACGCCTCCAGGAGGGCATCCAATCGTTCCCCCAGCACCTGGGCCTTGCGCGTTCTCTCCTCCCGCAGCACGTCGTCCGTCGCCTCAGGGGAGAGGGTGCGTGAAAAGGCGGTCGAGAATTCGTGGAAGTCACCGCTCTCCGGAAGAACTTCGGGTGCGGCACTCGAAAGGTAGGAGAAGAGCCAGAAGCGGTCCTTCGGCATCCGAATTCCGTGTTCCTCGAGGGCGGAGGCGATGTCTTCCGGGCTCGTCTCCACGCCCGCCTTGTTCAGGATGAAGAAGAAGGGCTTCCTGTCCTGCTGAATCGTACGAAGGAATGCGTATGGAACCCCGTCCGCGTACTTCTCCTGGCTGGTCACGAAGACCACCACGTCCGACATCAGGTACAGGTCGTCCGCCATCCTGCGGTGGTCCTGCTCCAGGCTGTCCAGGTCGGGCGTGTCCACGAGGATCCAGTGGGAGATCTCCTCGCGCCGGTGCTCCACGATCAGGATTTCACCCGCCTGCCCCGTGAACCTCCGGCCATCGGACACGTCGGCGGGGGCTTTCCTCACCCTTACGCCGGGAATCGGAAACCCCTTCTCCAGGGACATCCCCTCATGGGCATAAACGATCGGGCCTCTTGTCTTCGGGCGCTCGATACCCGTCTGGCTCAGGGGAAAACCGCACAAGGTATTGAAGACCGTCGACTTCCCGGTCCCCGTACCCCCGATCAAGACGACCCAGATGCATGCCCGGGGGGTCTCGTACTGCAGAACCTCCCATCGCTTGGATACCTCCTCCACGATGCGCACCAGGCTCTCCGCCTGCACGGAGAGTCCGGGGCAACGGATGGAATCGGCCCGGAAATCGGATGCGATATGAGGGTTCTGTGTGCTCACGACGGGGTCTCTACGCGTGATCGGGAAGCGGGCGCCCACGGCGACCCCGCCCGACAACCATACACCTTGTCAAGGGACAAGAAAAGCTTTCTGCACCAGAGGACGCCGCCCGAGCAACTCCGGCTGCCCTTGGGAAACTGTTTGAATTTCTTTGACCCTTCTGGTATACAGGCGCCGCTGAATGCGAACCTGCACATTGCACGAAGCCTGCCGAAGCGAAGGCTCGAGCACGGAATCGTCGGGCTTCTGAGAAACTTCTGAGCTACGGCAGGCATCTGACGGGCATGTGCCCCGGCGAAAGGTCGGCGTCCTGCCTCCGTTGTCCCGCACAGCATTCTACACATTTGCATCCTGATAGTATGATCGGTGTTTCGCAGTCGGGCTGAAGTGGATCGCAACCGAGCAGAGAAGGAGTCGAAGGCATGAACGTACGCGGATGGAAATGGACCCGGAGAGAGCGCATGGCAGGAAATGAGGTCAGGGGTAAGACCCGCCTTCTGGCGGCCGCTGTCGGGTTCGCCCTCCTCACCCTCGGTCCCTGGGCCCACGCGGACGAGGTCACCATGGCGAACGGGGACGTGATCACCGGAGAGATCCTCGTACTGAAAGAGGGGAAGCTGACCGTCAAGACCCCTTACAACGAGTCCCTGGAGCTCCCCTGGGATGGGATCGCCAAGATCCGAACCGACGCGGCTGTCGAGGTGGTCCTGTCGGACGGCACCCGTCTCCAGGGTTCCCTGCGGATCGATGAAGAAGGTGTCGTGCAGGTGATAACACAAACGGCGGGGCCTGTCACGGTCGACGAGACCGCCTCCATAACGGACATCAACCCTCCCGTGGTGCCTCCTGTAACCTACACGGGAAACGTCGAGGCAGGCGCTTCGTACATGACGGGGAACACCGAGACGACGAGCGCGAACCTCTCCGGCCTCTTCGTCGCCAGGAGCAAGCGGCAGCGCTTCACCCTGCGCGGAAGGTGGTACTACGCGGAAGACAACAACGAGGTCTCCGCGCGGGAAGCGGGGGGCTCGGCCAAGTACGACTTCTTCGTCACCCAGAAGTTCTATCTGTACGCAAACACCCTCTTCGACTACAACCCCTTCAAGGACCTGGACCTGCGGAGCACCTTCGGCGGAGGAGTAGGTTACCAGTTCTGGGAAGATGTCCGGAAGAAGCTCGGCTTCGAACTCGGTGTCTCGTACGTGGACGAGAACTTCCGGACCGCGCCGGACAACAGCTACGCCGGCGGAAGGTGGTCGATCGACTTCGACTACGACGTCGTCCCGAACAAGATCGCCTTCTTCCACTTTCAGGAGGGATACTACAGCCTGGAGGATTTCGCGGACATGAACCTGCGTGCAGAGCAGGGCCTCCGTTTCACGGTCCTGAAGGACTTCTACACGAGCTTTCAGGCGAACGTGGCGTACGACAACAAGCCCTCGCCCGGTTTCGAGAAGACGGACACGGCCCTGATCTTCGGTCTGGGTTACGATTTCAGCCTGTAGATGCGGTTCCTGGCGTCGAATTCGAACGAGAAGGAGATTGGTCATGGAAATGGAAATGAAGCCCGTTTTGGATCAGTTGGTCGCCTTCGGCACCACCTATGGGCTGCAGATCATCGGCGCGATTCTCATCCTGATCGTCGGGCGCATCGCAGCCGGGATCTGCCGGAGTGTCGTCACGAGGATCCTCGAGAGGGGCAAGGCCGACCCGGCCATCGTCTCCTTTGCCGGGAGGCTGATCTTCATCCTGGTCATCACCTTCGCGATCCTGGCCGCCCTGGCCAAGTTCGGGATTCAGACCGCCTCCTTCGTGGCCGTCATCGGCGCCGCGAGCTTCGCCGTCGGCTTCGCCCTCCAGGGCTCTCTTTCCAGCTTCGCGGCGGGCGTTCTCATCCTCGCGTTCCGCCCCTTCCGGGTGGGCGACTTCATCGACGCCGCGGGCGTGATGGGTGCGGTGAAGGACATCCACCTGTTCACCACGATCCTGGCCACGCCGGACAACGTGCAGATCATCGTTCCGAACAGCAAGCTGTATGGAGACATCATCAAGAACTACTCCGCCAACGAAACGCGGCGCGTGGACATGGTCTTCGGAATCGGCTACGGCTCCTCCATTCAGGATGCGTACGAAACGATCGAGAGCATCCTGAAGCAGGAGGAAAGGGTTCTGGTCGATCCGGCGCCGCAGATCGCCGTTTCGGAGTTGGCGGATTCGAGCGTGAACTTCGTGGTTCGGCCGTGGGTCAAGGCGGCGGACTACTGGGGCGTCCGGTTCGACCTCACGCGCAAAATCAAAGAGGCCTTCGACGAGAAGGGTATCGAAATACCCTTCCCCCAGACAACGGTACACATGGCTTCCGCGTGAGATCGTTCATCCAGCACGGAAGCAAGGGAGCAGACCCATGAACAGGCCCATGACCCTCATCCTGCTCGGAGCGGCCCTGGTCGCTCCGGTGCTGCCGCTCGGCGTAGGCAAGGCAGAAGGCGGGCAGACGACCGTAGCGGTCCACGCCGACAAGCTTCTCAACAATACGAAGCTCTTCGTTCAGGCCGGAGACGTGGTCTCTTTCAAGGCGACGGGCGAATGGAGCGTCAAGCCGAAAGAGGGCGTCTATTGCGGCCCGGACGGGGAGCCGGGGACGTCCGCCCCCGCGGGCTACCAGCTTCCGGACGCCCCGATCGGCGCTCTGGTGGCCGTCGTGATGGGCTCGAAGTACCTGGTGGGGTCCAGCGAGGAAATCCGGTTCGAGAAGAGCGGGCCGTTGCAGTTGACCGCCAACACCCGGGGCAAGTTTTCCGCCTACCCCGGAAACAAGGGCGTGCTGAACGTCGCGATCGAAGTGAAGAAGACGGCCGCGGCCGGAGTGAACGGTCGCTACGAGGTCACCTTCAAGGACGACCAGGTTGTCGTGAACGCCGGCGGCACCAAGAAGGTGATCGCCCTGGAGGAACTGCAGAAGCAGAAGGTGCAGAAGCAGGGGCGCGGGCAGATTCAGCTGCCCGACGACACGGCCGAGGCACTGCAGGCCCTCTCCAGGGTCATCGAGGTCGAGGTGGACAAGGCACAGGTGATCATCCGGAATCCGGAGAAGCCGGGAGACCCTCCGGTCAAAGGCCTCTACGACGCGAACAAGAAGCAGTTCGTGATGCACCTGGAGGGGGAGATCAAGCACGTCCTGGGCGCCTGTTACTTCACCAACGTGAAAAACATCACGGGAAGGTTCGGTCCCGGCCCGCAGTCCCCGGACCTGGAGGGGAGCATCAACCTGACCCTGACCCTCTTCTGCGCCGGAAGCCAGGGCCAGAAGGGGAAAGGTACGGGGGTCATCGTGGCCGTTCCCTTTGTCGGAAAGAAGCTTCCCTGATCCCCGACCCCTGACAACGCTCAGAGGCTGGAACCCTGAAGAAAACCCTTCAGGAGGTCTCGAAAGAGGGCGTTGTCCGGCTCCTCGTGCAGGGAGGCCCGGCCCTCTTCGGCCCGGTCGGCGGGGAGGATCGAATGCCCGGCCAGCAGATCGATGATCTCCTCGATCACCCCCCGATCGTATTCCGGATGCCCCTGCAGGGAAAGTACGGAACGTCCGAGCCGGAACATCTCTGATTCCGTCCGCGGACTGTACGCCAGCCGCTCAGCCCCTTCCGGCATTCGGGTGACCGCGTCCATGTGGCTCACCAGAATACGGGTCGGATGGTGCATATTACGAAAAGAGGGAAGGGCCTTGGCAGACTCCGTGAACGTCAGCTCTCTCAACCCGATGTCCCATCCCTTCGGGTTGAGCCCTGTTTCTCCGCCGAGCGCCGTGGCAACGGCCTGATGACCGAAACAGACTCCCAGGAGCCGGATGTCACGGCGGTGGATCTCCCGCACCAGCTCGAGAAGCTCCCGGATCCACGGCTTGTCGTCATAGACCGAGTAACGGCTTCCGGTGATCACGAACCCGTCGTGCCCGGAGACATCCTCCGGAAAGACGCCGTGCTCCACATCGTAGACCTCCCAGGTTGCCCCGGGCTCGGACAGAAGGTTGATGAACATTTCGTCGCAATCCCCCAGCCTCTTCCGGGCGAGGGGATTGGCCGTGCCTGCCTTGAGTACAGCAAACCGCTTCTTCTGCTTCACCTCTGCTACCTCTGCATCTCCGAAGACTCCGCGTGCATGAGCGGCATGTACAGGTGCTTCTTGGCTGCATGAAGCCCCGGACAGGTTCTTGCGTTCACACGGCTTCCACGCGGCAGGGGATGTAGCGATGCAAGGGCGTGGCGGCGAGCCGGTCCCGGTGTGTGCTCTTCGCCAGTCGGTTCACGTTGGCGCCGTACGTCTCGCCCCCGTAGACGAGGCCGAAGCCGTGGGGGATCACGACGTGGCCCTGCATGGCCGTTTCCGTCTCCTCGAGCTCCACCTCCACGGCGCCCGCCTCGGTGGTGACGCGAACCATCTGTCCGTCTTTCAGGTTCAGAGACGCGGCATCGTCCGGGTGCATGGCCGCCGTGCAGGCACGACGGCCCTCGTTCCAGGCCGGGTCCCGCATCAGGGTGTTTGCGTTCATGTCCGTGTGGCGGCCCGCCATCAGGATGAACGGGAACGCGTCGTCCCGACGGAGGGCTTCCGCCTCGCTCTCGGGCCGGATGCTCTGCACCCAGTCGGCGAGTTCGGGGACGTGCACCTGTACCCGGCCGTCCCCGGTCTTCAGGGACTTCAGGTTGTCCCCCGGATCGACCCTGCCGATCCACAGCCCCTCCGGATGGTCCAGAAGGGCCTGAAAGATCTCTTCGGCCATGTTCGGGCCGGGTTCGAACCCGGCACGGGCCGCGTTCTCGCGGAAGACGGCCGGGGCGGTCTGCAGCAGTCCCCAGAGGGCCGCCAGGTGGGTGGAACCGAGGGCCGGCCCGAGGGTCCTGGCCAGGATGAAGGGCGTGACGCCCATGGCCTTCGGGTTCTCCTGAAGGAAGCCCATGAGGGCCGGGACGAATTCGGACCGGTCCCCTCCGGCGGCATCGGTGAGCTCCGCGGGAAGGCCGGGCAGAAGGCCGAGCCGCTCGGCCAGACCGGTGTAGACCTCTCCCTCCTCCCGGGGCTCCCCCTCCGGCTCGATGACGGGCCGTCGCATCTGGAAGTAGACCTCCGGATAGGTCCAGGGGAAAAAGGTGCCGTCCCACTTCTCGTACCCGGATTTTACGGGCAGCACGTAGTGGGACAGGACCGCTGTCTCGGACATGGCCACCTCGAAGGTCACCAGCATCTCGAGCTCGGCGAAGGCCTTCTCGTAGGCGGTGGTGTCCGCGTAGGAGCGAAGGGGATTCGCCCCGCTCACGAGGACGGCCCGCAGCCTGTCCGGGCTGTCCGACAGGATCTCCTCGGGCATGACGTTCGGCGGGAAGTATCCCATGATGGCGGGGAAGTCCGTGGCCGCGGTGCGCCAGGTCTTCGGGTCGCGCCCGTCCGAGTGAGACCCCATGGCCATGATCGTGCCGGGAACGACGTTGCCGCCCGGAGCGCCGATCCGGCCGCAGACGGCCATCAGAATCAGCTCCAGGTAGGAAGTGACCGTGCTGTGCCGGTTCATCAGGATGCCGAGGTCGCTGTGCATCGAGGACTTCCGGCTGGCGAACAGGCGGGCGCCACCTCCCGCACCTCTTCGTAGTCGAGCCCGCACACCTCGAGGGCCGCTCTCACATCGAAGCCGGAGAACCAGGACCGGATCTCGTCGAAGCCGCTCACGTGGTTCCGGATGTACGCCTCGTTCTCCCAACCCTCCTCCAGGATGATGGCGATCATGGCCCGGGTGAACAGGGCGTCCGTTCCGACACGGATCGGCAGGTGGATGTCGGCCCGCCGGGCCGTCTCGCTCTTCCTCGGGTCGATGACCACGAGGAGCTTGTCCGGATCGTCGGAGATCCGCTTCAGATGCCGCCTGGCCTGCGGCATCTGGTGGCTCATCCAGCCGTTCCATCCGATGGCCAGCAGCATGTCCGTCCCCCGATCGTCCGGGATGGTGCTCAGGTACTGCTTTCCCAGGCCCCGGCCGTTCACCCAGAAGAGACCGGTCAGCTCCTGGGCGATCGGATTGTAGTGATAACGGGAGCCCAACCCCCGCAACAGGGCGACGCCGAAGGCGGCCTCGAAGTGGCACCCCTGCCCTCCGCCCCCCATGTAGGCAAAGGAGCGGGGCCCGTGCCGATCCACGATCCGGATCAACCTGGAGGCGATCTCGTCCAGGGCCTGGTCCCAGGACACCCGTTCGAACGAATCGCCCACACGCTTGAGAGGATGGGTGAGCCGCTGGGCGTGGTGCTGGTAGTAAGCCACATTCATCCCCTTGCGGCAGACATACCCCTCGCTCCTGGGATTCGCCTTGTCCCCCCGCACCTGGACGATGCGGTTCCCGTCGACCTGCACCTCCAGGCCGCAATTCTGCCCGCACAACACACAACTCGTCTTCTTCCAGTCGCCCATGGCTCGTTCCCTTTCAGCGGCGGTTTCGCGAGGTTCGGGACCGGCCCGTCAGCCCTCGGAACTGCCGGTCGGGCTGAAATGGTCCTCCAGATCGTAGATGAGGATCTCGTCCAGCCCCCTTTCGTGTGCTTCCCGTACCAGCTTGCGCGTGAGACAGAAGAAGACATTGAGTTCGAACAGGTAGCATTCCTTCGTGTAGCAGGGGTGGCGGTAGGAGAAGACCGGCTGGATGCTCTCCTCGATGTTCATCAGAACTTCCCCCTGCGGCGAGTTTCCGAAGGGCGGCCTCAGGCGGAACTTCCGGAAGTCGACCAGATAGTAGCGATACCCCTCTTCGTAGTGCTCCCGGAGCTTCTCCATGGTGAAAGGGGGGACCTTGACGTTCTCTGTGCCCATGTACGCCTTCGTGACCGGGTACTGAAGGCTGATGTGTTTCGACCCATGTTCTTCCAGGAAGGCGACCGGTTCGCTGTACGAACACCGCATCTCTCGAATCTCCCGAGAAGCGGTCCAACCGCTCAGGATCACGACCGGGACAGCGGCGAGGAGGAACAGATTCCCCACCGGCCTTCCCTTCAGCTTCATCCCGGGCAGATACGACTCGATGAGCAGGAGGGAGCGGGCAGCGATCAGGAACACGGCGGGCATGAAGACCAGTGCATAGCGGACGTTCGTCGAGAGTCCCGTGCTGAAGAGGAAGAAAGGGACCGCCACCCAGACCAGGAGCAGGCGATCCTCGTACGTTCTCCGGCGGGCCGCCGCGATGATCCCCGCGACGAACAGGAGGCACAGAACGACCCCGTCGAACCGGAAGAACAGATACGGATAGGTGACGAAATTCCACAGCCGGCTCCCGGCATCCTGCAGTTCCGGAATCCGGCTGAAGTCCACCAGGGAGACCGCGAAGAAATCGAAGAAGTTGAAGATATGATGCGTCAGCAGCTCCTCGAAGTAGGTCCGAAAAGGAAGCGCCTTTCCGAAATGGCGCAGCACGACCATTCCGAGGTAGTAGGGAAGCTCGAAGAGGACGATGGGAAGAAAGAAGGCCCCCCCGAGCAGGGCCGCCTTCTTGATCCTTCTTCTGATCCGTGCCCTCTCCTTCAGGAAATCGATGCCCTCGTTGAGCAGCAGAACCAGAAACACGTAGAGCATCCGGTCATGGACCGTGAAGGCCAGCCCGCACCCCAGCCCGGCCAGCAGGCTCCAGAGGACGCCCCCGTCCTCCCTTTCACACAACTTGCTCCTGTAGTAGAAGAGGAAGCCGACAAGGGCGAAGAACATGGCCGGCCCGTCCGACAGGCCAGTGACCGAGTAGACCAGGTGATACCCGGAAATCGCCAGCAGCAGAGCGGCGAGCAGCCCCACCTCGCGATTGAACATGGCTCTGCCCAGGAAGAAGACGCCCAGTATCGACAGGGTGCCGAAGAAGGCGGCCACCGCGTTGGCGGCAAACACCTTCGGGCCCACCATGCTCATGCACAGGGCCGTCAGCACGGAGAAGCCCGGCCGCCCCCAGACGGGCGGCTCTCCCTCGAGATCCTCCTGGAATCGCGCGGCCTGCTCTTCAAAGGAGTACAGTTCGCGGCCGAGACGGATCTCTTCCGCCTTTCTCTGGAAGGCGGCCGTCAGGGCGGGGCCGAAGGAGTGAATCCATTTCCCCTCCAGCGTGTAGATCCCCTCATCGAAGAAGGAGGGGCCCCGTTCGTCCAGTCCATGGAAGCGGAGAACTCCCCCGAGGATCAGAATCAGGGCCAGAAGAATGAAGGTTCGTATGCCTGAACCATGGCTGCCCATGGTGCACCTCTTCCGTCTCGTTTGCCGGGGCTCATCAGAGGGTGCAGGCTGGAGGCCTTGCTGAGAACTTCGAAGCCAGGAGGGGACTATACCGAGTGTGAGAATTGAGTGTCAAGGAACGCCCCTTTTCCCCTCTTCTGTGCTAGACTCGGCACCGCACAGGCTGAAAGGAGGAGGATCCGGTGACGAACAACATCCCGTTCGAGTGTTCCGAGTTTTCCGAGCAGGGGTTGAAGCTCTCCTACCTGGACAGCGTGGGGACGAAGCCGCCCTTGCATTTCTCCCACGCCAACGGCTTCCCGGTGAGCATGTACCTGCCGTGGCTGAATGAGCTCGCCCGCGATTTCCGTGTCCTCGGGCTCAGCCTCAGGGGCCAGGACGGATTGAGCGAAGGCATTTCGAGCTGGCACGCCGTGGCCCTCGACCTGGCCGGGCAGACTGCGCATGCCGACGCTGCTCGTGCGCGGCCGGGAATCGGACGTGCTCACCGCAGCAACCTGTGAGGCCTTCTGCCGTCACTGCCCAGGGGCAAGAACGGTTGTCATGGAGGGATCGGGCCACTTCATCCCGATGCAGCGGCCCCGTGAGACGGTCCGGCTCATCAAGGACTTCTGCACCACGGACGGTCAGGATCAGCCCTGAATCAGCCTGCGTCGCCCCCCGCGCTTCTCGGTGATCCCCTGGTGGAGGACGAGTCTCCTGCCGGCCTCCCTCCCGTCGGACGCGACCTTTTCATCCCGACCGGAAAGGGTCCTCCTTTCGGTTACCGTGCGGGGGTATCGGTAGGCCACGTACCTGTCCAGCATGGGGTCCCGCACCCTGATCAGGGCCTTCTTCCCCCCGGCCTTCCTCCGCGTGCTCCGAGAGGCGAGCTTCGACCGGAAGCCTTCGATGATGCCCGCCGCATAGTCGCTCTTCCGGCTTCGCTTCAGGCCCTTGCCGTCGTTGTACATCCGCCACTCGGATTCGATGAACCGGCGGACGAAGTCATGGACATAGGAAGCGAGACGGACATTCTGCTCCGTCCCGCTGATCTCGAGGACCCTGCCCATCTTGCCTTTCTCCAGCACATAGGCGGGGACCCAGATGCCCTGCACGAAGCAGAACTCCTGAAGAAGGTTGGCCAGCGCATAGTCCTCACGGGGATGGCGAAGGGCCGGCCGGCCCGCGAAGGCGCTCAGGAAGTTACGGTCCTCACCCTGCTCCAGTAGGCGAATGTTGAACCTGGCGATCAGCTCGTGGGCCTTGGCCATGGAAGCCTCGGCCTCGTTCCGGTTCGGGCTTTCCGCCAGGGCCATGAGCTTCCTGACCCGGCGGACCGTGCGGTCCTCTGCGTCCTCCGGGTCCCGGGCCAACCGATCGTCCAGTGGGGTGAAGCTTCCGGAGGCCCCCGGGTTGGCCCGCAGAAGGTGGCAGGCCCGCCGAAACACCGGCCCGTGGGGACCCTCCTGATAGGCTCCGAGGACCTCCTCGGCGAACTGGTGGGCCATCTCGTGAAGAAGCACTTCCAGCACCGCGTCCCAGGAATGGTGCAGCACCAGGTCCCTGCTCAGCGAGATCTCCCGGCGTTCCGCGGACCAGGTTCCCCACGTTCTCCTCAGGTCCCGAAGACGGAACAGGGGCGGGCGCATCCGCTCACGGTACGACTCTTCCAGCACCCAGAGCGCCGTCTCCCATTCGAGGGAAAGCCCGTGAAGAACACGGTATTCGATCGTGTCCGGCGGAAGCGTCGTCTTCATCCGAGTCCGTCGTAACCCGGGCCGGCACCTCCCGCCCGTCCCGGTTGCACAGTTCATGCAAAACCCATATAGTAGGCCTCAATTCTTACCCTTTTGCCACACAGTTTCCAAGCCGGGCCGTACCGACTTGAATCCGAACCCATCGCAGCCGATCCCGGGAAAGCCCCTTCCCAAGCCCCCTGCCCATCGTGCAGCGCCTGCCGCGGAGGCGCCCGGGACCGGACGAACCAGCCGCACAGAGGATGAGAAATGACGAGAAGGCGTCCCCCGAAGAAGACCC
This sequence comes from uncultured Thermodesulfobacteriota bacterium, assembly GCA_964479535.1. Lineage (GTDB taxonomy): Bacteria > Desulfobacterota > DSWW01 > DSWW01 > DSWW01 > S015-6. The sequence goes on along the minus strand of CAYZMM010000007.1, from coordinate 88,440 downwards.
CGGACTGGCCTCAGAAGGCGTACAAGAATCTCGAATTCCTCACCTCACCGGAGGGCAGAATCGTTCGCGTTCTTTCCGAGTTCCTGGAACCGGCCGCCCGGTTCGCCAAGCACAAGGTCAACAACACGATCGTCTTCTTCGGATCTTCGCGAACCCTGCCCCGGGAGGAGGCCGAGGCGAATCTCCAGGCCCTGGAACGGCAAATGCCGCAGAAGAGGAGACCTTCCCGCACCCTCGCGAAGAAGCGGGAAAGGGCGCAGCAGGATCTTGCCATGTCCCGCTACTACGAGGATGCCGCAGAGCTGGCCGAGAAGCTGACCCGCTGGTCCCTCAGCCTGCCCGACAAGAGGAAGCGCTTCCTGATCTGCTCGGGAGGAGGCGGCGGAATCATGGAGGCGGCGAACCTGGGGGCCCAGAAGGCCGGGGGCACGTCCATCGGGTTGAACATCAGCCTTCCGATGGAACAGTCCCCCAACCGGTACCAGACCCGGCACCTTTCGTTCGAGTTCCACTACTTCTTCATTCGCAAGTTCTGGTTCTTCTACCTGGCCAAGGCCCTGGTCGCCTTCCCCGGCGGGTTCGGCACCATGGACGAGCTCTTCGAGCTTCTCACTCTGGTGCAGACGAGAAAGACGAAGAAGTACATGCCCATCATCATCTACGGAAAGGACTACTGGGATCGGATCCTGAACCTGAATGCTCTTGCGGAAGCAGGGACCATCAGTGAGGAGGACCTGCAGATCTTCCGGTTCTTCGATGACGTGGACACTGCCTTCGGATACCTGAAAGAAGAGCTGACGAAGAACTACGTGCGCAGGCCGACCCAAGGCAGAAAGGCCCCTGCCGCGGAAAGAGGAGACAAGCCGGATGAAGAGAACCACCTCCCCGATACCGATTCTCCTATCGTGGATCCTGCTGCTCGGCTGTTCCGGGAATGATGCGGCGGAGGTTCCCGGAGGGGTCCCGACCGTCGAACCCATCGAGTCGATCGGGCGGGCCGTCGAGGTGTACCGGGACGAGTGGGGGATCCCCCACGTCTACGCACAGAACCGGGATGACATGGTCTTCGTGCAGGGCTACGAGATGGCCCGTGACCGCATTTTCCACATGGACCACCTTCGGCGCTTCATCTACGGAACCCAGGCCGAGGTGTACGGAGAGGCCTTTCTGGAAGACGACGTCACCAAGCGGATCATCGGCTTCCGCCGTCTGGCCGAGGCGAACCTCGCCTTCCTGGAAGAACGGTTCCCGGACAGCCTTGCCCTTGTCCGGTCCTTCTGCAACGGGGTGAACGCCTACATCGAGGACATGAAGGCGGGCCGGAACGGCGCGGTCCGGCCCCTGGAGTTCGACCGGATCGACCCCGCCTACTGGCCCGACCACTGGCGGCCACGGGACGTCGTCGCTGTGGCGAAGGCGCAGATCTTCCTGCAGAGCTTTCAGGGCGAGCTCGAGATGTTCATCTTTCTGGGCCAGCTCCTTCTTCTCGACACCTTTGACGACCTCATGCGGTTCCAGCCCATGAGACCCACCTACATCCTCGAGCCTTTCCCTACGACCGATTTCGGCCTTGCAACGAACCGGAACGCGGGGCTGCGCGAGGCAGCGGACCTGCTCGACGGCATTCCCGGGGACGAGGCGACGCGCAAGAAACTCGCCGAGGGCCTGATGATCATGGCGGACCGGCTCGGCCGGGCGTTTGGCGGACCCGGGTGGGGAATGAACCGGGGAAGCAACAACTGGGTGATCGACGACAGCCTGACCGAGAGCAGCGCGTGCATCCTCTGCAACGATCCGCACATGAACCTGGAATACCCCTCCACCATGATGGCCACCCACATCGTGGACCTGAGCCGGGACGAAGTCGGGGCCGTGGGGAACATCGTCCCCGGGGCGCCCCTGGTCCTGATCGGGCACACCGCCAAGGTGGCCTGGGGACTCACCAACGGGTTCGGCGATGCGACCGACCTCTACCGCGAAAAGCTGGGCACGAACCGACAGGCCGTTCTGTTCAGGGGCGAGTGGGTCCCCCTCGAGTTCTACGAGGAAAGGATTCTCATCCGTGCGGAGGGAGGCTCGCTGGAGGATACGACCGAGGTTGTCCGAACCGCCCGTTGGGTTCCCCACCACGGCCCGATCCTCATCGACCTGCTGCCGGATGACATCGGTTCCGTCATGGAGCTCTTCGGCCTGGTCTACTCGGCCCGCTGGCCGGGCTTCTCGAGCGAAAGCACCGATCTCCTGACCCTCCGAAAGGTGATCGAGGCGGAGACCGTTCAGGAGGTCATGGCCGCGATGAAGCATTTCAACAGCGGCGTGATGAACTGGGTGTTGGCCGACTCCTCCGGCAACATCGGGCACATGACGGCCGGCCCCTACCCGATCCGGGCCCAGGATCGGGAGGCTTTCCCGCCTTTCCTGCCCCTGCCCGGCGGCGGTCTGCACGAATGGCAGGGGTTCCTCGACCTCGCCGACCAGCCACAGACGCTCAACCCTGACAAGGGATACGTGATCACCGCGAACAACACGATCAGCGACCAGACCCTGGACAACGACCCGGCAAACGACGATCACTACTACGGACATTTCTTCGACCTGGGCACGCGGGCATGGCGCATCACCGAGCGCATCGAGGCGATGAAAGCCGCCGGGCCGATCCGGCTCGAGGAGATGACCGGTCTGCAGACGGATGTGCACGCCGAACTCGCCGACGACCTGCTGCCGCCCCTCCTCGGCAATCGAGCCCGGATCTGCACCGAGCCGGATTCCGGCCCCTGCCGGGCCCTGAACATCCTGGAGGCCTGGGACAGGAGCTTCGACCGGGAAAGCGCAGGGGCCGCCCTGTTCAGCGTCTGGTACTCGCACCTGGCCTACAACACGATCCACGACGATATTCCCGCCTTCTTCCTGGGGCTGACCGGCCCCTATCTGTCCCAGCTCGTGGGACGCGACCTGAGCGCCTGGCTGGCCGGACGAGGCCCGGACAGCGGAAGGAACTACTTCGACGACCTGACCACGGGCGGCCGGGTCGAAACGGCCGACGACCAGATGGTCGTCTCGCTCGAGGGCGCGGTCCGGCAGCTCACCGAATTCTTCGGACCGAACCGGGCCATGGAGACCTGGCGATGGGGCGAAGCCCACCGGAAGAAGTTCGTGCACCCGGTCTGGGATGATCTGAGCCAGGGGTTCTTCGAGAACGACGGCGGGCAGCACAGCGTGGATCCGGCGGAATACCCGATCGTGACCCCGGAGGGCGGGATCCAGACCCTGCCCTACGAGCAGGGGGACGGCCCGGCCTTCCGGTTCTGCGTGGAGATGAAGGAGGGGGAGTGGACCACCTACAACGTCCTGGCCGGCGGTCAGAGCGGGCACGTGGGCGACGAACACTTCGCAGACCAGCTGCCGCTGTGGCTTTCCAACCGGAATTTCCAGTTCTGGGTTCTCAGGGAGGACGTGGAGGCGCACGCCGTGAGCCACCGAACCTACCCGGCCGGGTTTCCGGAAGCACCGCTGCCCTGAGCGGGGCAACCCGCATATCGCGCAATTTTAGGGGACGTTGTTTAATTGATTAACTTGTGCAGAAGTTAACGAAGTAAACAACGTCCCCTAAAGTTCTGCTACACCAGCCTGTGGCGGGCGGCCCAGACGGCCGCCTGGGTCCGGTCGTTCACGCCGAGCTTGTTGAAGATGTGGATCACGTGGCTCTTCACCGTGTGGGGGCTGATGTCGAGAAGGTCCGCGATCTCCGTGTTCGTGGCCCCCTGCGCTACGAAGCCGAGCACCTCGAGTTCCCGTCCGGTCAGGGGTGCGGGCAGGGACTTGTTGCCCGCTTCCAGCACCGAACGGTCCGCTTCAGGCCTTTCCCCCATTCCTTGCTTCAGCCTCTCCACGTACGCCGCGTTTTCATCTGGATCCGGCCGGGCGGCTTCCGGTTCGATTTCGAGGGTCACCGTGGACTGAAGCCTGCCCTCGTCGTCGTAGATCGGGTAGACCGCGTGTTCGGCAATGGGACGGATGAATCCGGGGCACCGGGACGGCACGGTCTCCTGGGTGCTCACCGCGGCGGCAAAGGCCATACAGGAGAGAAACCCGCACTCCCGGCAGTTGGTTCTGGGCAGAAGGCGAAAGACTTCCAGCACGGAGACGGGCTCGAACGCCTTGTAGTTCGGCTGGATCGCATCCCTGCGGCGATGAAGATCGTTGAGAAAGGCGATCAGGCGGTCCATGAAGGCGTGCGCCGCCCCCTCGCTTTCAAAGGGGGCGGCCGCCCCGCTGTCCGGATGAAGGGCGCACTGAAACGTGTCCAGGTAGAACTTGATGAAAGCCGGGGCTTCGTAATAGACCGCCTCGTCGGCGACTGCGTTGATGTACGGGAACAGGTGCGACACATCCTCGTGGAGATGGAAGGTTGCCAGCGCATGCGTCGAGCCTTGGATCATTCGCGGCCCCGGCGGCCTTAAGGAAAGGCCGGAATACCCGGTGACGAGAGGCGTCTGCTTCATCGTTCCCCATCCCACCTGACCCTGACCATCCTGTTGCGGCAGTCCACCTCGATGCCTCGCCCCTCGAGTTCGTCTACAAGGGGGTTGATGCCCAGCGAATCGGATCCATAGTGGCCGGTCAGGATGAGGTTCCCCTTTTTCTCCCTCCGCAGACGCTCTTCCTGCTCTCCGGAGAAGAAGTGGATGTAGACCACCGTCTCCACGCCGCTTTCGAACAGGGCATTCGCCACAGGATATCCGCCGTTCACGCCCGCGGCGTGGATTACAACGACCCTGCCGATCTCCGCGTCCGGGTCCCCGCAGACGAGGCGCACGCCCTCCTTGGCCGCATCGATCTCCGGAAGGGAGGCGTACCGCGCCATCAGTGCGGAAATCGTTGTCGACGGCGCCAGCTCCTCCGCCTCTTCATGAAGGAGGCGGCGCCCAAGCTCGTCGCAGGGAAGGTGGATGTTCATGAGGCCCATGTCGAGTTCCTCGGCCAGCGCGCAAAGATCTCTCACCCCCTGCTCCGCGTGCCCGCGATCGGCAATCGTGTCCCAGAAGGCCCTGTTTTCGCGGCAGGCCTGATCCGCCAGTGCCCGGGGAACTCCTGCGTCGATCATGAACGTCTCGTGCCGATCCATCACGTCCAGGAAGGTGGTCCAGTTCAGGGGATGGTGTGCAAGAACCAGGTCGTAACCGTGTTCCCCGGCGTGGAGGAGATCCTCCCTCTCCATATCGATACCCAGGAGAACCCTCCTGACCCCTTCTTTCGATCGGAAGATGCCGCTGTCCGCGGGGATGGAATCCATTTCCGCCATCTGGAGGGCGAGCTGCATGATTTCTTCTGTGGTCATTTCGTCCTCGTCCCTTTGCTCAAGATGCGATCCAGCGCGTTGGCAAAGGCCTGCCGATCCCCCCGGCCGAATTCCGAGGGCCCGCCCGTTACGACGCCGGCGCCCCTGAGCTCGTCCATGAAGTCACGCACGGAAAGCCGCTCCCGAACATTGTCTTCCGTGTAGAGCTCGCCTCGCGGGTCCAGGGCGTGGCCCCCTCTTTCGATAACGGCCGCGGCGAGCGGGATGTCGGCGGTGACGACCAGATCCTCGGGTTGAATCTGCTCAACGATCTCCTTGTCCGCCACGTCGAACCCGGCGGGCACCTGAACGGACCGGATGTAGGGAGAACGGGGAACGCGAAACGAGCGGTTCGCAACCAGCGTCAGGGGGACACGAACCCGATCTGCGGCACGGTACAGGATCTCCTTGATCCCCTTCGGGCACGCGTCCGCATCGACCCAGATCTGCACCCTGTTCACTCCCCTTTCCCCGTCGACTCCGCGGCCGGCTGCAATTCGATCACCGTCACTTCCGAGGGGGCAAGCAAACGGATCGGCGGCCCCCAGGTCCCGGTGCCCCGGCTCACGTAGAGCCAGGTTTCGTCGCCCACCTTCGACAGGCCCGTACGGGCCGGGTATACCATTCGTACGGGCCAATGAAAAGGAAAGATCTGACCACCGTGGGTATGTCCCGACAACTGCAGATCAAAGAACTCCACCGACTCCGGGCTCACCCGCGGCTGGTGCTTCAACAAGACGGTGAAGCCCTCTTTCGGGATCGACGCCAGCAGGGCCTTCTCGGCCCTCCCATCGATCGTGACTCGCCGGCGCACCGCCGGGTCGTCCACCCCGGCCATGTGAATACCGCCCTCCAGGCCCGCCGTCCGGTACGACAGAATCCTGAACCCGGCCCGCTCCGCGACCGCCCGACTCTTCGCGAGACCCACATACGCCTCATGGTTTCCGGTAACGGCGAACTTCCCGTGCTCGGCCTCCAATTCACGAAGTATATCCGCAAACCTGCCCAGTCGATCCGGTCCCGCATCGATCAGGTCGCCCGTGGAGACCACCAAATGTGGACGAATCCCCCGGATCGCCTCGACGATGCGGCGCAGCCGTCCCACGTCGCTCCAGAGGTCCAGATGGAGGTCCGAGATCTGAGCGATGCGAAAGGGTTCAGCCCTTTCGGCGAGCTTCGGGGTGGGAATCCTCACCCATTCCACACGGACCTTCCGCGCGTCCCCAAACCCGTAGGCGGTGACGGCCAGGGCAAGGCCGGCTGTGACGAGGAAGGTCCAGAGCGCCGAAGGCGACGGGATCGTCCCGGGCCCGGCTCCCAGGGCTCTCCCCCCTGCCTTCAGAGCGAGCAGCACGAGGTCCAGCAGGCCGGCGAAGGAGAAGAAGAGAAAGGCAAACCCCAGCCAGACGTACCCGATCCAGCCGAGCGGGACGGCAAGGGCGTAAAGGCGGAGGCCCTTGAACAGCTCCGCCGTCAAAGGCGCGAGGAGAAGGAAGAGCAGGGCCCAGAGAAGCATAGTCGGGCTGCACGGCACGGCAGCGACCGTCTTCTTGTAGATGTAGAGATGCATGGCTCCGTACAGGCTGAGGAAGACGGCGATGAAGAGGAAGATGCCCGCTTTCATGACGGATTGCCTCTGAGCCGCAGGACCAGGTTGGAAAGGGTTTCTCGGATGTACGCGGGCGTTTCTGAGCGGATTCGGCTTCTCAGGGTATCGTATGGCTGGCCCCCGCAGGACAGGTCGCAGACGAGGGCCCGGATCGACGGGCTGTAGTCGAGAAGGATGCCGAGGATGCGCAGGATGGCCGGGTGGTAGAAGGTATCGCGCTTCTTCGCGACCTTGCCGATGCTCGAAGCCGCCATGGCCTTCCAGGCCGGTTCATAGGCGGCGAGGTCCTCTCCGATGAGGGCCTCGGCGAGAAGGTGGGCGGTCTTCAGGGCATAGTAGACGCCCTCTCCGGTGAGGGGGTCCACCGATCCGGAGGCGTCCCCGATCAGTGCCCAGTTCGCCCCGGCAACCCTGCTGTCCGCGAAGGCCTTCGGCCGCAGTCCGGCAAGGGGCCGCGCATAGGTGTGGCCCCACTCCGGGCCCGGCAGGCCCGCCCGCGTGAATTCGCCGAGGACGAATCTCCGAAGGAATTCGACCGTCGGTTCCTTCTTCATGCCTCCTCGAGCAGGAACCATGATGCCCACGGAGGTGTGTCCGGTCCGCGGGAAGATCCAGGCATAACCTCGGAAGCTGCTGAAGAACCGGATGACAATCGGCAGATGCACTTCCACCGGGAGCAGGGCTCCGTGGGTCACCCACAGGTCCTCCCGTGCGAAGGGTCGCAGGAAACGCCTGCGCACCACGCTCGTCATCCCGTCCGCGCCGACCACAAGGCTTGCCCGGATGCCCCCCCCAGGGGTCACCAACTCGTGCTCACCCCTCTGTTCGTGAATCGAAACCACCTTCTCCTCCCGCAAAAGGGCGCCCGCTCTCAGGGCCTTTTCCAGCAGAGACTCGCCCAGGACCTTTCTGGACACGGTGACCAGCGGCCGATCCATTCGGATGCGCGCCCTGCGACCGGTGAAGAAGACGACCTCCAGGGTTGGATGGCTTCGGGCCCCGTGCAGCTCCTCGACCACGTCGCCGAACTCCTGTACGAGCTTGTCCGAAAGCCCGCCGCCGCAGGGCTTCTCCCAGGCCGGCTTCGGATCGAGGAGGGTCACATCGAAGCCTCGCCGGGCGAGCAGACAGGCCAGACGGGACCCCGCAACGCCTGCACCCACGATCGCAATGTCGGTTCTTTGAATCGACATGAAACCCCGGAAGAGACGGACCGGAAGGGGTCAAACCTACACATTTGACAAAACGGACAACAGCAACCCCTACAGTAAGCCCGCATCCCATTTATGGCAAGCTCTCCGAGCCTTCGGTTCTCCTCAAGGGCGTCGTTTTGTCAAATGTGTAGGTTTGACCCCCACGGGTCGCCTGAAGGGAAGAGACGAGCCGTTGAACGGCCGTGTCAGCCGGGGATGAGGCTCAGCCCCGAGGGCAGGGCCTCGCCAAAGACCCAGGCCTGCTCCTGCTCCTCCCAGCCGCTCTCCGGATGGGTGAGCACCTCCCGAAGCCGGTCCGGCTGGGCAAGCCCGGCCAGCCATTCCCCGACCTGCTGCCGGTCCTGTTCCGGCACGTCCCGCTCCCGGTCTCCGGTGTACCGAGCCAGCTGGACCAGCGCGTGGGCCATCGCCTCCCTTGCGGGCAGCTCCAGGGCGAGGAGCCCGGTGGTCCAGGAGGAGGCCTCGCCCTTTGGAATCACCCGGTCGAGAGAACCGTAGAGGGGAACCCGGGCCCCGAGACGGCCCAGGGTCCAGAGGTCCTGGGGACGGGTCTTCTTTCGGATCTTCTCGAGGAGCCGTCGGCCCAGCTCTACCTTGGTCTCCACCGGAAGCCGCTCGAAATTCGCCATGGCCATCCAGACCTCGATCTCCTCCTGGGCGTTCAGCCGCTTCGGAAGCCGGCTGTCCCCCGCCTTCTTCTTCTTTGCGCCGGGGGACTGGAAATATCCGGCCAGCTGCTGGTAGATCCGCCACTGGTGACCGGCCGAAAGGCCGCCCGCCACGCGGCGGAGAAAGATCCACAGCTCGGAGCGGCAGGGTACATGCTTCGGGAAACAAAGGCCCTGCAAGTAGATCTTCCAGATCTCCTTCATCCTCCATTCGTCCACCGGATCGCCGAAGCCCGGCCGCATGCAGAAGCCGAGGAGGTTGAACCAGCGCGCCTCGTGCTGCGGGCTGCGTGCCCGCCCGTCCCGTGCTTCCAGGAGGGTGTCGGACAGTCTGCGGATCAGGGACGTGGGCCACCTCTCCTTCTGCATCTTCAGGGCAGCCGAGAGACCCTTCATCAGGCGTTCCGGTGAATGCTCCCGGGAGGTCTCCCCTTTCTCGAAGGCGGCCCGAATCTCCTGCTGTGCCTTTTCGATGATCGCCTGATCGAGGGTCTCTGCTGAGGAAGCTTCCGTCGCTGCGTCCGGGGCGACATCCTGCCGCACGTCGAACCGAAGCTCCCAGCGGTGCGGCGTGTCGATGGACTCGCACCACAGATCGAGGGTCCCCACTTCGGTGAGCCTCACAGCGAGCCGTGCCGGCAGCTTCCGGGCAGCCCCCTTCTTTCCGTACCGCAGCACCGTCCGGATCGGCGGAAAGACCGTGATCTCGTCCCGGGCCAGATCGATCACCTCGCCGAGACGATCACCGAGGCGTGTGCTGGAACTCAGGAGCTGGAAGCTGGCGGGTTGATTGGCAAGGGCTTCGAAGGTCGGGGCCTCCAGCTGTACTTCGAAGCCCTCCTCGGTCCCCCTGGGGACCAGACATACCCCTGTGTGCACGTCCGACTCGCCTGTGACCTCTTCGCCCTGAACGTCGACGTAATAGGCGCGCGGGCTGCCCGCCCCCACCCGAACCCCTTCGCCCATGCGCACGAGCCCGTAGTAGGCTGCACCCACGGCAACCGCGAGTTCCGGGTTCGGGTTCTCCAGTTCCTCGGGCAGCCACGCCTCCCCCGCCGTGTGCCGGAACCAGTGGGCTACGATCTCCCTGATTCGATTCCGCACCGTAGCGGGTGTCAGGGCACCGCCGTTGAAGAGGAGAAAATCCGGGTAAAGAGACGATCGGCCCGTCTCCCGGGCCATCAGAGCCTCGAACCGCTTCCAGAACGCGCCCATGTGCCTGCTGACGGCCGGGTCCTGTAGGTAAGGCAGCCCCCACTCGGTCAGGCCGGTGCGCCGGGCTTCCCGGGGCGCCTCCTCCAGGGGCACGATCGGAAAGAACCCTTCCAGGATCAGGCTCCTCACGTCCTCACGGGTCAGGGTCCCCTTCAGGGTATCGGCGATCAGCTTTCCGCCCGACCCCATGACCACCACGTCCATGCTTGCCTGTTCGTCTTCCTCGCCGAGAAGGGTCTCCTTCGCCTTCCTGCACTGATGGCAGAGCTGATGCCACCGTTTGGATTCGAGCTTGCCCGGCTTGCCCGCGAGACTCGTTTCCAGATGCCTGCCCAGGGCAAGGTCCATGTTGTCCCCGCCCAGCATCAGGTGATCGCCCACTGCGAGTCGATCGAACCGCAGGCCGTGCTCTCCCTCTCGAATGGCCACGAGCGTGAAATCCGTGGTCCCTCCACCCACATCGCACACGAGGATCAGCTGCCCCGCCTGCATCCGGCTCGCCCAGTCCTGCTGGTGGCAGGAAAGCCATGCGTAGAACGCTGCAAGAGGCTCCTCCACCAGGATGACCCGGGTGAGACCCGCCTGACGGGCCGCGTCCAGGGTCAGCTCGCGGGCCACTTCGTCGAAGGAGGCGGGCACCGTGAGGATCACCCGTTGCGCTTCCATCCGGTTCGACTCGTCCTCTTCGGCCATCCGCTCGTTCCAGGCCTCTCGGACATGCTGCAGATAGCGTGCGCTCGCCTCCACGGGCGATACCTTCGGAACCCCCTCGGCGGCGCCCCAGGGGAGAATCGGGGCGGTCCGGTCCACGCCGCCGTGACACAGCCAGGACTTGGCCGAAGAGACGAGACGGCCGGGCACCAGGCCGCCCTGTTCCCGCGCAAACTCGCCCACTGCGTATCCACGCTCTTCGTCCCAGGGGAGCCGGGTGCTCCCCTGGGAGAGCTCGTAGGGCCCCGGGAGATAGAGAAAAGAAGGAAGGACGGGCCGGTCCGCAACCTCGCCCGGCGCGACGAGCTGAGGCGGTGCGAGCAGGTGAATCGACCGCCGCCCGGGCTCGCCCTCGTCCGAGGCCAGGTCGACGTATGCCAATGCGGAGTTCGTCGTGCCCAGGTCGATTCCGACAACGTACCGATGGTCGAGGTCTGCCCGTTCCGCGGCGCGTGCTGCAGGAGGTCTAGCTTCTGTCATGCTGTCCGTTCCGTTTCAGCCGGCGAGGGCGCCGGGAAGGGACGAACTGTGGGAACGGCTCCAGGGCAGGACGGCGCGGACGGCTTTGACTGCATCCTCCAGGTCGGTATACATGCTCAGCCCAGCCTCCCTGAAAATGGAGAGCGCCAGCAGCCGGAGCTCTTCCAGCCGGGGCTTGTTGTCGGCCGATTTGACGAGGACGGGAATCACCGGTTTCGCGAGTCCTTCCGCCTCCGACCCGATGGCCCGGAGACCCTCTTCCACCCGCTCCCGCTCGAAAAGATTCAGATAGTCGAGAGAGAGATAGAAGATGATGAAATCCACGTTGTGGTCCCGATCCACTTCCCTCATCGCATGGGTCATGATCCTGGACTCGACGCCTGCGGCGCCGAGGTCCACAGGGTTCCGGGTACTCGTGTTCACGCCCGGGATGCTCGCCCCGATGCTCTTCCGGGTCTCCGTGGCGAGCTCCGGAATCGAGAATCCGGCGCTAGCCGCAAGATCGGTGAAGAGCACGGAGGTTCCCCCGCCCGCACCCAGATAGCCGATCCTGGGTCCGGCCGGAATCCTCTTTGCCGAGACGAGCATGGCCGAGTCGACCATCTGCCTTTCCGTGTACACCTCGATGCATCGGTGCTGGCGCATCGCAGCGGACCAGATCGAATAATTCCCGGCCATGGCGCCCGTATGGCTCGCAGCCGCCTCCGCCCCCTCTCCGGTGACGCCGCCCTTCAGGATGATGACCGGCTTCACCGGCGTGATCCTTTTCAGGGCCCTGAGGAAGGTTTTGCTGTTCTTGATATCCTCGATGTAGGCGGCAATCACCCGGATTTCCTCGTCCTCTGCCAGGCACACCATCAACTCTTCGACGGTCAGATCCATCTGATTGCCGAAAGAGACCGCCTTGTTGATTCCGATCCCCCGGGCACTCGCCATGCGCATGAAGTTGTTCGTCACGCCCCCGGACTGTCCCAGGAAACCCACCGTGCCGTGTCCGTCCTGCTCGACCGTCGGGTCGAAGGTCACGCCGGATTCGGCGCAGTGAACGCCCAGGCAGTTCGGACCGAGGATGCGTGTCGGCCCTTTTCCGGCGATGCGGAGCATCGCCTCCTCCAGATCCGTTCGGCCCACCTCCGAGAACCCGGAAGTGAAGAAGTGGACGAAGGGCACGCCCTTTTCCACCGCCTGCTCGAGCGTGTCCAGGGCAAACCGGAACGGGACCAGGCAGACGCAGAGGTCCACCCCTTCCGGGACCTCAGCAAGGGAGGGATAGACCCGCTGCCCGTCGATCTCTTCGTGCGAGGGGTTCACCGGATACACCTCCCCTGCGTAGCCCGTGCTCCTGAGTATCTGGAAGAAGGGCATTCTGCCGGTCGCCATGCCGGGGGATGCGCCGACGACCGCGATACGCCTCGGGTAGAACAGATGCTTGAAGTCCATGTTCGTACTTCTTTCAATGACCGGAAGGGTCCCCCCGACCGGGATCGAAAATGCTCGAACCTTAAACGAGTAAGTATAGACGTGTCGAGAGGGGGTGTCAAAAAAGAGACCGGCCCATAGAGAGGTCAGCCAAAGACGGGCGCGAACTCGAAGGTCCCGCTCGCGTTCAGGAATTCCAGGACCTCAACCAGTACGGCGACCGAAAGGAAGGCGGAGGCGACCATGCAGAGCAGGCCCAGAAAGCCCCACCAGTTGATCTTCGATCCGAGGGGTGGAACCTCTTTCGGTGCGACCCTGGTCTGCTCGATCCCTGCAGGCATCTGCTCACCTCCGGTATGTACGCACATATTCCAATCGGAGGAATGATTCGAAAACATGAGAACTGCAGGGGTCAAGGATCAGGGGTCGGCGGTCAGGCCACGCCACCCCGCCCCTTTGAAGGATGCCTTGGTGGAGGCGGGTCCGTCTGCTAGCATGGAGGTCCTTCATACGAAAGACCGGGAGGAGGAATCATGGAAGGCATCATGGACTGGGGCGTTCGCATGGTGCTCTGGTTCCAGCAGGCGAGCCCTGCCCTGGACATCCCCTTCAAGGCCCTGACGCTGATAGGGAACGAGATCTTCTACCTGATCCTCTTTCCGCTGGTCTACTGGTGCGTGGATCGCCGTTTCGGGGCCAGGCTGATCGTCCTGGTCCTCTTCTCGTCCTGCATCAACGCCGTCGCAAAAGAGATGGCGGGACAGCCCAGGCCGTTTCAATACGACCCGGCTGTGCAGAAACTGTGGAATGCGGGCGGCGGCGGCCGCGGTTCTCATCGTGCTCATCCCCCTCTCCCGCGTCTACCTGGGGGTGCACTTCCCGACCGATCTGCTCGCGGGATACCTGCTGGGTGCGGCCCTGCTGGTTGTCTACATCCGGCTGGAGCCGCGGATCGAGGCCTGGCTCCGGGAGAGGAGCACGGCCCTTCAGCTTCTGTTCGCCCTGGCCGCTCCTTCCCTGATTCTGCTCCTTTCCCCCCGTATCGATGCCTACCAGGTCCGGACGGCCGCCTCCCTCGCAGGGATGGGTGCGGGGTTCGTCCTAGAGAGGAGATGGGTCCGTTTCGCTTCGGATGGAAGCTGGCAGAGGAGGGGGTTGCGCCTGCTCTGCGGGATGGCCTTGCTGATCCTGATACGGCAGGGGCTCGGCTTCGTCACCGCCGGAGCGGAATGTGAATCGGTCGCGCGCTTTGTCCGGTATCTCTTTCTGGGACTCGGCGGATCCCTGATCGCTCCCTGGCTCTTCGTCTCGCTCGGGTTGGCGCGAAGAGAGGAGAAGAGCAGGTGAAGGACCTGGCCGCTGATCCCTCTCTCACCCTATCTCGACGTTGGCGAAAAGCGCTTGTGCGATCAGACCCGCGATCAAGGGCAGGGCAAACGTACTCGCTACTCGGATGAGGGTGAATTTCCAGCCCAGGATGCCCACCTCCATGGGCAGCCGGTTGACCGCCCAAAGGGACCAGGCGGTGAGGTAGGCAACCATCGTACCCGCGCCGGCGCCTGAACGCATGAGGCCGGCAGCCAGGGGCAGGCTGACAAAGGGGCCGCCCGGTGTCAGGCCGCCCGCAACGGAACCGATCAGGATCCCCCGCAAACCGGACTCCATGCCCACCCATCTCCCGATCGTTTCGTGCGGAAGAAGCACCTGAACCATCCCGGCCACGACGAAGGCGAAGAGCAACAGGGGGAGGATCTGCACGAGCATGGCAAGGCCGATCTTCATCCCCTCCAGGTGATGCCCCTCTCCCCGGAGGTAGCCGGTAACAAGCAGCACAGCGGCGAGCACGGCCAGGATGATCGTTGGAATCAGCATGCCGGATTGCCTCCTATTCTGATCCATGATGCGCCCCCGGTTCCCGGTGATCCGATCACGGCACGTGTCGATCCGAGCAAGGAAGAGCAGCCGCCAGCGGATGGGGGAGACTACCACCGGACCCGCCCTGTGTGCAAACGGTTTGACTCCCAACAGGGCCCCGAGCTACCTTGTCGGATGACGCCCCCATGGTGAAAGAACTTCCCATGAACCGGGAACGACTGGCCAGCGAGCTCAACCGGATCTACCGGGAGGTGGACCAGCGGGTCCGTCCACTCCTCGACGTCCATTCGGCTCGTCTTCAATGCCGTCGGGGATGTCATCAATGCTGCATCGACGAACTCGGCGTCTTCGAAGTGGAAGCAGAGAGCATACGCCGCCACCATCCCGACCTGCTCGAAGGCGGGGATCCCCACCCGGAAGGGGGCTGCGCTTTCCTCGATCCGGCAGGGGCCTGCCGGATCTATGAACACCGTCCCTACGTGTGCAGGACCCAGGGACTGCCCCTTCGATGGATCGAACAGTACCCGGACGGCACCACCGCCGAGCTTCGAGACATCTGCCCCCTGAACGATCAGGGCCGACCGATCGAAGAGCTGCCCCAGGCGGAATGCTGGGCCATCGGACCCTTCGAAGGGGAACTGGCACGCCTCCAGTCCCGGTCAGATGGCGGGGCGCCTTACCGCGTATCGCTGCGAAGCCTGTTCAAGAAGCGTTGAGGAGAAGACTCCATGGAAGAGTGGCATCGGCTGGGTGAACAGGTCAGGAGGTTCATCAATCCGGCGACCTTTCCCGTGGCCGTACGGTTCGTGAGGGACAAGTCCGAGATTCCCCCCTCTGCCAGAAGGCCTCTGCAGAATCTCCAGGTCCGTATGGCACCCTGTCAGGGCGCCGCCGTGGCGCGACGCTACGGCTGGACGGTGGCCTTCGGCAAGGAGGACGTGGGGTGCGCCATCGCGGCCAACACCTACGGCTGGGACAGAACCGCCGATGAACAGAACATGGTCCGGTTCATGACCCACATGAACTATGCGAGCGATGCCGAGGCTGCCCGGAAGGCGTTCGACTCCTTCCGGAGGGCCGAGTTCACGGAAGACCTGGTCGTTGTCTACTCACCGCTGGAGAGGACACGGGTCGAGCCGGACGTGATCCTGATCTACGTCAACCCGGCCCAACTGATGCGGCTCATACACGGGGGCACGCACCACGCGGGCGCGCCGATCGAAAGCAGTTTCTCCGGAAGGGCCTCCTCCTGCACCGAGGGCGTCATCGGGGCGCACCAGGATCAGTCGCTGAAAGTGGTGGTGCCCGGAAACGGGGATCGGGTCTGGGGCGGCTGCCAGGACCACGAGATGGTCATGGCCCTTCCGGCGGCGAAGCTGGCGGAGGTCGTAGAGGGTCTCCGGAAGACGCACGCCCAGGGGATAAGGTATCCCATTCCCACGTACATGCGCTACAGCCCGGAGGTGGCACTGTCTCTGCCGCTCTCCGACATCTTCGAGCCGGTCGACCTGAGCGGGATCGGCAAGAAGAAGTAGCCCGCAACCCGTCAGTCCCTCGCGTCGCGCTCGCGAAGATTGAACTCGAGCTTCCAACGCTGCTGGTCTTCCCTCGAGACACACCACAGCTCGAGGGTCCCCACCTCGGTCACCCTGCTCTGGAGCCAGACCGGAAGGACCCTGCCCCCCTCGCCCGGCTCACCGGCGGGGAGGAGGGTCTCCATGGTGGTCACCTCATCGATCTCCTCGTCCCAGTCCTCCACCACTTCTCCGGCCCTGTCCTGCCGGCGCGTCGTCGAGGCGAGGAGATGAAACTCGGCCGGCTCTCCAAGCACGAGCCCGAACTCTCGTTCGCGAATCGAAGCCTCTGTCCCTTCTTCCATGCCGAAGGGCACGACGCAAAGCGCTTTGAGGGGGGTCGGAACACCGGGCACAGAGGGCATGGCGCTCTCGACGCCGATGTAGTAGGACCGGGCGGTGCCCGCCCGGATCCGAATTCCCCGGCCCCTTCGGGCCAGGCCGTAATAGGCCGCTCCCCGTGCCACCGCCAGGTCGAGATCCGCGGCGGGCAGCTCACGGATCGCCGGCTCCCCACCAGATTCCGGTTCCCAGCTGCGGAGCGCCGCGAGCACCCGTTCCCGCATGAGGGGAGACTTCATCACCCCTCCGTTGAACAGAACGGCCGTGGGAGCGCTTTCCTGCCCTTCCGCCTCGGAAACACGGGCCTGCCGCAGGAGGAACCTGGCCAGGTGCCGTGTGATGGCCGGGTCCGACGCATACGGAAGCCCCATTTCCCTCATGCCGACCCTGGCCCCTTCTCCGGGCAGGTCCGAAGAGTCACAAAGCGGCAGGAAGCCCTCCAGGAGGACCGATTCGGCCTCCCGTCGGGTCAGCTCCGTTCGGATGGTTCCGCCGATGAGCGAAGAGCCCCGCCCCAGGATCACCACCGGCACCGATTCAAGGGTGCTGTCGCCGAGCAGGCGCTCCTTGGCCGCCTGGCAGCTGTGCCAGAGACCCCGAAATTGCCAGGCGTCCAGCTTCCTCGACTTCCCGGGCAGCTTCGCCCGGATCAGATGGGCAAGAGTCAGGTCCATGTTGTCGCCGCCCAGGAGGATGTGTTCGCCCACGGCGACCCGTTTCAGGGCAAGGTTCCCCTCCTGCTCGCTCACCCCGATCAGGCTGAAATCGGTGGTGCCCCCTCCCACGTCGCAGACCAGGATCGAGTCCCCCTTCCGGACCGCATCCCGCCATGCCTCCTTCTGTGATTCGAGCCATGCATAGAAGGCCGCCTGCGGCTCCTCCAGCAGCGTGAGCCGTTCCAGACCCGCCGACCGCGCGGCCTGGACCGTCAGCTCCCGGGCCACCGCATCAAAGGATGCGGGTACAGTCAGGTACAGATCCTGCTCCTCCAGACGCGCCTCCGGGTCATGGGCGGCCATCTCGTGGTTCCACGCATCCCTCAGATGCGCGAGCAGGCGGGCCGAGGCCTCTATGGGCGAGACGCGCCTCGCCTCCTCGGGGCTGTCCCAGGGCAGGATCGGCCGTGTTCGGTCCACCCCGTCGTGACAGAGCCATGACTTGGCCGAGGAGACGAGCCGATGGGGGATCTCCGTTCCCCGCGTCCGTGCGAAAACGCCGACGCAGAAGTCCGGCTCTTCCCGACTCCAGGGGAGCGACAGCCCGCCCTCAGGTACATCGTGGGGACCGGGTAGAAAGAGATTCGACGGCAACAGGTCCCTCTCGCCCACCTCGCCCGGGCTCACCACCTGGGGAATCCCGAGAATCCGTATCTCCGCGTCCTCCCCGGGAGAAGAGGCTCCTCCGGTGTAGGCCAGACCACAGTTCGTGGTGCCCAGGTCGATTCCGACGATGTACTTGTGATCTCCCAAGGTTCGAACTCCTCGCCGAACGCTCTCGTCAAGCGCCTCAGGCTCTCTATTCGCCTATCTCCACCTCGGCCGGGGCCACGATCCAGTCGATCTCCCTGTCGGGCGATTTCAGGGGGAGATCCATTCGCACCACACGCCATCCCCGATGACGAAGGACACCCCGAAAGGGCGGGTCGCCCTGGACGTTGCCGGTCAGGCGCACCGCCCGGGGGTCGAAACCGGGCTCGATGGTCACCTCCGTACCCTCTTCCTCTCCATAGACCGCCTCCAGGCCCACGTTCTGCGCGAGCGCGTCTTTGCAGCCCTGATGAATGCTGCGAACCGCCGCGCCGATCTGTCCGTCTTCGTACTCGCCGAGATCCTCCTCCAGAAAATCCACCAGCCGCCCCTGGCGCTGGAGGATGGAAAGAATCTGTATCGCCGGACCGGGCGAGGGCTTCGAGGCCGCCTTCTTCACCGTCTGAAGCTCCTTTTCCAGCCGCTTCACCTCTTTCTCGAGAGGATCTTCCCCCGGAACCGCTTCCTTTCCCTCGGCACCCGACGCCTCTCCGAGGAGCCGGCGCGCGGCAAGCAGGAGGGAGAGCCAGAGGGCAAGGGTCATCAGCCCTCCGAACCCGAACACGATCGGTGTGAGCAGGTGCCGGTTCTTCTCCATAAATGCGCCGAGGCCGGCCAGGGTCACCCCCTCGTGGATGCCGGGCAACACCTGCTTCGCCATCCAGTACAGGCAAGCCACCAGCAAACCGTTGAACACCGCACAGAGCACCAGGCTCTGAACTCCGAAGGCCTTCCTCTCGCCCATGACCTCCTCCTCTGTTGGCACGCGGGAAACCAACTATTCTCCAGATTCTGTGCCATCCATCAAGAGGGCGGCCCTCCGGCCGCGGGCGCGGTGCGGCCCCGGAAAGGCCCTTTCCCCCTGTTTTTCGAGGCTTTTCCCGCTTGACCGCCTCCGACGTGTCTACCTATACTGAGGACATCTACAATGGAACTTCTGGAGGTTTCCATGCCGGATCGGTTGCAGGACCCGATTGCAGCGCTTCACGCCTCCTTCTCCGAACAGTTGATGGACGTGGACCAGGACGTGAGCCTTCGGGTGGTCTCCTGGCAGCCGAAGAGCGACGACGCAGGCTGTCCGATCGTTTTTGTGGCCGGGTGGGTGTCGATCGTAGCCGGGTGGGCGGAGTTCCTCCACGCCCTCACGCAGAAGCACCCGGTCTACTACATCGAAACGAGGGAGAAGAAGTCGGCGGAGATCCGAAAGAGCCGACTCGAGGTGAACGACTTCCGGGTGGAGCGCTTTGCCCGGGACGTGATGACGGTCTGCTCGGCTTTGCCGATCCACATGGAAGATACGATCGTGGCCGGCAGTTCGCTCGGCGCCACGGTCCTTCTCGAAGCCCTGAAGCACCAGAGGCTCAGGGCCAGGGGCGTGTTTCTCATAGGGCCTGCATGCGAGTTCCGGGTCCCCTTCGTTCTCCGATGGATACCCTACCTGTTCCCGTCCGTCGCCTACCACTTGGTGAAGCATTTCATTGTCTGGTACTTCCGGCATTTCCGCGTCAACGTCAGGGAAGAGCCGGAACAGATGCGGCGGTACGAGAACACGATCCTTTCCGCCCATCCTCTGCGCATCAAGCTCTCGGGCCGCGCCTTCATGCATTACAAGGTCTGGCCGGACCTCGAAACGGTACAGCCTCCGACACGGATCGCTTACGCCACCACGGACAAGCTTCACGCCTCGGATGCGATGACCCGGATGGCCCGCACGATCCGGCGGGGCGACCTCCTGCCCTGCGAATCGAACAGGTACATGCACAGCGCCCCCCTTGCAGAGGACATCTGCCGGTTTCTCAGGGACATTCAGAACGCCCCATCCTCACCGGAAGCCGGCGGCTCCAAGGACCCGAACCGGCCTCGTGAAAACACCGCCGATGCGCACGATTCGGGCATCCCGTAGCAACGCAACGAAGCTTCGTCTCCTTCAAGCACGCTTCAGCCGCCGCACCATGAGCGAGACGAAGACGGCGGCCAGGATGGTAACCCCCGCGAGCACCCCCGAATGACCGCTCAGGATGACCTGGGGGGCGAAGGCGACCAGACCGATTTCCACGGGAACGACGAAGAGGTAGGCGAGGGCGAAGTCGTTCAACGCCCGCGATCCGTTCTCCGAATCGACGATCCGCAGCAGAGTGATCCCCAGGGCCGTGACGCCCGTGATCCATCCCCAGGTGAACAGGGATTTCTCGAACCAGTACATCTCGAAGAACCGGGGGCCCATCCAGAAGAAGATGACGGCACAAAGGGCCAGCCCGAACAGGAACAGGAGGGCGAGAGGAGCGGCGTACTTGATCACGATGGTGATCTTGATCGAGGCGATGCCGAAGACCACCAGGATGTCGGTGAGGGCTCCGGCGAGGTGGGAAACCGTCTTCGCGTCCACGTAACGGATGGCACGGGTCGCGTAGAGCCCCCTGGCGAGCGCGAGCGAGACCACGTAGGCGACACAGAAGACGGGCAGCCGGAACCGGGGAAGGAACGTGGCCCACCATGCACTGAAGAAGTAGCCGCCCACGGCGGCGCAGCAGACGAGGCAGAAATGAAAGGCAAGGGTGTCGATCGATGTGGAGGACACGGTCTCCCTGCCGACCGGTCTTCGCTCCTCCTCACCGACCAGCCCGGTCCGGATCTCTTCGGGCAGATCCTGGAAACGGGTAATGAAGCCTGCGTTCCCCGAAGCGGCTCCCCACTTGATCAGGGCCATCCCCCCGACAATTGCACTCAGGATCCCGACGGTTGCGGACGTCATGGCAAGTGAGGTGGCCTCGGACCAGCCGAGGCCCTGAAAGGTCTCCCCCACGGCGGCCGCCGTGCCGTGTCCGCCCACGAATCCGCTGGCAAGCACGGCACCGAAGCCCGGGTTCAGATCCGGCCACACCTGCCGCAGCACCACGATCGTGAACAAGACCCCGAGGCCCCACTGCAGAAGGGTGGCCACCGTCGAAAAGCCCCACATGTCCGTGAGCTGCCGGGACAGGCCTTTCCGTTGCACCCGCTCCGAAGCCAGGGGAAGGGAGGCGAAGACCAGGGCGATCAGGATGCCGGGGTAGTACGAGAACGCTTCCGACAGCGGGATCACCTCCGCTCCGTTCGGACCGAGGGCCAGCCCGAGGAAGCCGCCGATGACGCTGGCCGGAAGGAAAAGACGCTGGAGAAGCCCGATCCTGGCCCGCAGCAGCTGGCCTGTGAGGAGCAGGATGGCGGCGATTCCGAGGTCCGCGAAAACCTCCCAGGGTGAGATGGCCATGGGTGAGTCCTTTCGCCCTTCAGTTACCGTAGTATTCTCTATACAGCGCGTTCGTATCCGGGACCTCGTCGTTCCAGCGACGCCGGGCAAGGTAGCCGACCACCCTTCCCACCACAGAGCGAACCACACTCAGCGCTCCCTGCCGCCTGTATCTTCTCGTAGAGACCTCGAGCGTCGCCGCCGTCCAGACCGGGATTCCGGCATCGCTCATCCGGACGGCCGTCTCCACGTCTTCCATGAGAGGAATCGAGGGCACATCGACCCGCCCACGCCGAAACCACTGCCCCTGGTCGCCGAAGCTGAGCCCGAAGAGGGCGGCCTTGGCGTTGCCCGCCACCGAGACGACCCTCATCCTGAGGCCGGGCGTGTCGTATCGCAGTCGGAAAGCGCCCCCCGGTGCGTCCGGATAGGCGGCAGCCGCCCGCTGAAGGGATGTCAGCATGTTTCGAGGCACCCGGTTGTCCGCGTGCAGGATCAGGATCAGGTCCGTGTCCAGGTGTCCGACACCGGAGGCGATTTGCGGCCCCCGCCCCCGGACCGGGCATTCCACCAGGCGGGCGCCCCACCCCTTCGCCACCTCGCGGCTGCCATCTTCGCTGCCTCCGTCCGCAACGATCACACTGGGCCTTGGAACACCCGCCGCCGACAGGGATTCAAGCAAACGGCCCAGAGGCTTCGCATCGTCCAGGACCGGCACGACCACGCCGACGGATCTGCGCCGGTGCCCGAAGGCGGGCCATCGGCCGCTCATCTCCAGCCAGAGAATCGCCAGGAAAGGAACATAGGTAGCCACGGGCTGCCACCAGGCCCCCACGAAAACGCCCTCGAGGCTGAGCCCCTTTAGAACCCAGAAGTAAGGGGCAACGAGCAGGGTCAACGCAATGAGGGCGCGCGTGTTCCACACGACGCCAAGGGCCAGGATCGGAATCAGGTACCAGTAGTGAACCGTGGTATTCATCAGGGTGAGCAGCAAAAGGAAAGGCGGCACCGCGTACTCGGGCCGGGTGCGGGTCAGCCACAGGCAAAAAAGAACGGCAAGCAGCACGATCCCGGTCACGCCGTGAGCGGCGGCGGTGCCCAGCATCCACCGAAGGGGCGCAAAGGAGAGCGAATAGTACTCGAACACCCCGAGGTAGTGGCCGAGATTTCCGAAGGAGAAGGCCCCCTCCAGGAAGAAGAACGGGGCGTACCCGGCGACAACGATCCCGAGACAGAGGGGCAGGTGCTTCGCCGTCCGCCGGTTGATGAAGAAGGGCAATGCGAAGAAGGCGAGAAACTTGACCAGGCCTGCGAGGGTGGCCAGAGCCATGGCCCTCCCCTCCCGGCGCCCGGCATTGCAGGTCAGGGCCCAAACGAGAAGGAGAACCTGGAGCGAATCCAGATGGCCGTGGCCTGCGATGCCGACCACGACCAGCGGGTTCAGGGCGTAGATCAGCACCCGGCCCCTTGGCAGGCCGAGGGTCTTCACCCATCGGAACATCAGCCCGATCGCCAGGCACTCGACGAGGAGCAGGAACAGCCTGTAGTCTTCGACCCGGTGGGTGAGGGTGGAGAGGAGCATGAACGCGTACTGCGCCACGGGCGGATAGATGGCCGGCATGTCCTTGTGATTGATCTCCGGATAGACCTCGTCCCGAAAGACAGCCAGCCGCGGGTCATCCGGAGGAATCGCAAAGGGGTTGTAGCCCTTCAGAAGGATACGCCCTTCCCATACGTAGCGCGGGACATCGTCCGACGGAGTCAGGTTGAGGGCGAACAGGCGCGGGCAGGCCGCCAGCACCAGAAAGCACAGGACCCATCCTCGCTTTCGAAACGGCAGCCCCCACCGGAGGACACCGATATAGCCGCCCGAGGCGAGCGCAAACCCGGTGTAGAAGCTGTACAGGTCTGCGCCGATGTCGGGACTGCGGCTCAGAAGCCAGGACCCCATGAGCAAGAGGATCGAAGCAAGGTTCGAGTGCAGGCGCTTCATGCATCCCCGGTCTGGCTCAGGCCCGTACGAATCCCCACGGCGAGAAAGCCGGCCGCAAAGATGGCAAGGAAGGGCAGGATGCCGTAGTTGCCTCTATGGAGGGCCGCGAGAATCGAACCGATCGAATAGACGCCCATCAGAACCTCCAGTATCCAGACCTTGTTCCGCCCGAGCCGGTACCCGGAACGCTTCCGATCTCCCTTCTTCGGCGTCCGCACGAACTCACCCGACCTGCCCACGACCGCTTCCAGGACAGCGAAGGTGTTCGACACGGCGATGCCCACCCCGTAGATCACCAGGAAAGGGAGCCACCAGAGAAAGGAGACGGTCCGCCTGGGCCCCCGGAAGGCGGCAACCGTGTACATGGTGGAAGGACCCAGCGTGGCCGCAAGGATCGGCAGCGCGGCGACGGCAAAGAACCAGGAAGGCGGATCCAGGCTCCGGGAGAGAAGCATCGGCAGGGCCAGGATCGCCAGTAGGAGCATCAACGGATGGATCATATAATTGGTGAGATGAAGGAAGGCCTCGACTTTCTCGAGAAGGCTGTACGGACCTCTCCAGACCTTCGGAAGATTGCGAAGGGCCGTCTGTATCGATCCCTTGGCCCAGCGAAACTGCTGGCTCTTGGCCCCGGTGATCGTTGCAGGCAGTTCGGAAGGCACGGTCACGTCCTCGATGTAGCAGGGCCTCCACCCGGCCAGGAGCACTCGATAGGAAAGATCCAGATCCTCCGTGAGTGTGCGGCTCGACCATCCTCCCACATCCTCGATGGCCCTTCGGCGCCAGACACCCGCCGTGCCGTTGAAGTTCATGAAGAGCCCGCTCTTCGCCCGTGCCGGCTGCTCCACGAGAAAATGCCCGTCGATCCCGAGGGCGAGACAGATGGTCAGCATGTTTTCGTCCCGGTTGAGATGTCCCCACCGGGTTTGGACAAAGGCGATCTTCGGGTCGGCGAGGAAGGGGGGGATGGTCCGCTGGAGGAATTCGGGGGTCGGCATGAAATCGGCGTCAAAGACGGCCAGGAATTCGCCTCGAGCCAGAGAGGTGCCGTTCGCCAGGGCACCGGCCTTGTATCCCTCGCGATTCCTGCGGCGGACCACCTTGATGTCCACCCCGTCCCGGGCGAGCCTCCCTGCCAGATGATCGACGAGCTGTTTTGTCTCGTCCACGGAATCATCCAGGACCTGTATCTCGAGACGGTCTCGAGGCCAGTCGATGGCCGCGGCTGCAAGTATCACGCGTTCGGCGACGTTCCTCTCGTTGTAGATCGGAAGCTGCACCGTGACCACGGGCCACCCGCTTCCTTTCTTCCCCTCTCCGCGGTCCACCCAGAGGTTCTCGCGACGGGAGGAAAGACCGTAGTAGATCATCAGATAGGCGTTTAGCCCATAGAGGACCAGGAAGAAAGAGGCGAGCCCATAGAGGACAAGAAGTATTGTGAACACCTGCGGCGACTCCACCTTTCGCTCATAACACGCCGGTCTTTATACCGTAATTCTCCGCTGATTGGAAGATGTCGGCAGGAGGTTGCCCAAGGCCCTTTCCTTGACCCGGCATCCGCCTTTTTCCTAATATTCATGCCGCTTACGCCAGTAGAGCACTGCCGTTCAGGGATAGCTTCGGGACCCGGCTCTCAAAGGGAGCCTGTTCCGCACGCATTCTGCCTTCGGAGGACCTGTAGCATGGACGAGATCAATGTGGGGATCATCGGATGCGGCCGGATCGCCGACCTTCACGCCCTCGGCTACGCGGGTAGCCCGGATGCCCGGATCTATGCCGTGTGCGACACGGACCCCTCCACCGCAGAACGCAGGAAGAGCGAGTGGCAGGCGGAGAAGGCCTACACCCGCCATCTCGATCTGGTGGACGACCTGAAGGTCGATGCGGTCGAGATCCTCGTCCCCCATGGGGCGCATGAGTCGATCACGGTGGATGCGGCGAAGGCGGGCAAGCACATCGCCCTCCAGAAGCCGATGACCAAGGATCTGGCCAGCGCGGACCGCATCGTCGCCGTGGCGGAAGAGACGGGGGTCGTCTTCCGGGTGACGGACAATTACATGTTCTACCCTCCCCTCGTTCTGGCGAAGCAGATGATCGAAAACGGCGAGATCGGTACGCCCATGAACCTGCGCATCAAGTTCGTGAGTGCGGGCGGCGGGGGGTGGGACGTCCCGGATTCGGCATGGGAGTGGCGCCTGCACGAAGCGGCGGCCGGACGAAAGCTCCAGACCTTTGATCACGGTCATCACCTCTGGGCAACCGCCTGGTTCCTGCTGGGGGAGGTGGAACGGGTGGTCAGCTGGATCGACTCGGCGGACGGCATCCTGGACTGCCCGTCCGTCGCCATGTGGAAGTACAGGGAGGGAACGAAATACGGAACCTGCGATTACGCCCACTGCCAGAACGTGACCATGCCGTCCAGATACTATGCGAATGACGAATGGTTCGAGATCACCGGGACCGACGGGATCATCCTGGTCCACCGTTGCACCGGGGAACTCCTGCCGGGTCCAGCGGTGAGCACCTTCACCGCCGGGGGCTGGAAACACTACCAAGACGTGGACTCCGACTGGGCGGCGGGTTTCAAGGGGGCCACAGAGAATTTCATCAGCGCAATCCGGGGAGAGGCCGAGCCCTTCCTCTCCGGACGCCAGGGAAGGGAGATCCTGAAGTTCTCCCTGGCGATTCACGAGTCGTCGGAGGCGCGCCGTGAAGTGGTTCTTGGCTGATCTGCATCCTATGAACAGCGTCGGTTGGTAAACGAGGGGTCGGGGATCAGGGGTCAGGCCCAGGCCTCCCACCCCTCCGACACGAAATAACCTACAGCCCGGCACCGTGCTTGTCCTCAATCCTGAATGACCGGTCGCTCGATGGGGAGCACACTCTTGGGGGCTGGGCTTTGGGGCCTGATACCTGACCCCTGCCTTTTACCTTTGACCTTTCACCTATCTTTCACCTATAACAGGATATTGACATACTTGCTCACGGTGTAGGCCTCGATCCCCTCGCTCCCGCCTTCGCGACCGAAACCGGACTTCTTGATCCCCCCGAAGGGGATTTCCGCCGAGGCGATGACGAGGTTGTTCACCCCGACCATCCCCGTTTCCAGGCCCTCGGCGGCGAGAAAGGCGGTCCGGGTGTTGCGGGTGAAGACGTATCCGGACAGACCGAACTCGGTTGCATTCGCCTTTGCGAGCCCGTCCTCCAGGCCGGAGAAGGTCGTGATGGGCGCCACGGGGCAGAAGGGCTCTTCCCGCATGATCGTCATCGAGTCGTCCACGTCGACCAGGACGGTCGGCTCGTGGAAGAAGCCTCGCTCGAAGCCCCTCGAGCGATGCCCGCCGCACGCAACCACCGCCCCCTTGCCGACCGCGTCGTGGATGAGCGACTCGGTCGCCTCGAGCCGCCGCCGGTTCGCCAGGGGCCCGACATCGGTCTCCGGGTCTCTTCCGTCTCCCACGCGCAGGGATTCGGTGACCTCTCTGAACCGCGCCAGGAACCGGTCCGTCACCGATTCCTGGACATAGAACCGGCTCGCAGCGATGCACACCTGGCCGTTGTTGCGGAACTTGCCCCGCGCACAAGTCTCGGCCGCGCTCTCGATGTCCGCATCCTCGAAGACGAGGACCGGGGAGTGCCCACCCAGCTCCATGGAAACGGCCTTGATCTCTTCTGCACACAGCTTCAGGATCTGCCGGCCCACTTCCACCGAACCGGTGAGACTCACCTTGCGGATGACCGGTGAGAGGATCAGGTGCCGGCTGATCTGAGAGGAGTCGCCCGTCACCACATTCACCACGCCGGCGGGAATGCCCGCGTCCTGACAGGCCCGGGCAAGATAGAGGCTGGTCCGTGGCGCCTCGATGGCCGGCTTCACGATGATGGAACATCCGGCGGCGAGGGCGGGCGCGATCTTCCGGCTCGACAGGAGCAGGGGGAAGTTCCAGGGGCTGAAGGCGGCCACCGGGCCGACGGGCTGGCGCAGGACGAGCAGGCGGTGGGCCCGCGAGTGACCGTCGATGACGCGGCCGTAGATCCTGCGCGCCTCGTCGGCGAACCAGTCGTAGTTGTCGGCCGAGGCAAGGATCTCCCCGCGTGCTTCTGCGATCGGCTTTCCCTGCTCCTCGGTCATGACCGCCGCGATCTCCTCCACCCGGTCTCGTATCCATTCGGCGATTCGACGCAGCGCAGCGCTGCGGGTCCAGGCGTCCACTTCACGCCAGTCCCTCCAGCCCCGGTCGGCTGCCTCCAGGGCCCTGTCCAGGTCGGCGGCCGTTGCCACGGGCACCGAGTCCACGACCTCTTCCGTAGCAGGGTTGACGATCTCCCGGCGGGCCCCGTCCGACGCGGGCACCCATTGTCCATCAATGAACATTTCATTTGGAACCTTCATGTTCGACTCCCTCTTCTGTCC
Source organism: uncultured Thermodesulfobacteriota bacterium (assembly GCA_964479535.1). Lineage (GTDB taxonomy): Bacteria > Desulfobacterota > DSWW01 > DSWW01 > DSWW01 > S015-6. The sequence goes on along the minus strand of CAYZMM010000007.1, from coordinate 60,833 downwards.
CGGCCGTCCTCTTCAACCTGTGAGGGATGAGATTTGCGATGGAGCACAACCGGGGGACATTACTATCAGGGGACGCTGTTCAATTCGTTAACTCAACAAGAATTTCGACGAATTCGACTCTTGCCCTACTCCGTGGACAGGCCGTTCGAAACGTCCATATGCAAGGCACACGAAATCCTGAGGAACGAGGCGTACACTGTACGCCGCAACGATTGAAGCGGGGGGATTGCCACGCTTCGCTCGCAACATGCGCAGCAGATGGGCGTTTTTCAACGGCCTGTTACAGACCGATCTTGTGGCGAAGAGCCTGGGTTTCTGCGCACCAGTTCCCCACGTTCCATCGTCCGAATGCGCCGAGCCCGCCCAGCGGATCGGGGCCGTAGTAGACCGGCAGGTGGATGAGGCTCAGGCCTTCGTGGGCTCGGGCCTGCTCCAGGGCCGCTTTCAAGTCTTCCACGCTTCGGCCACCGTCCAGGGCAAGGACCCCCTGCACAGCGCCGGCCAGACGGACGTAATCCACCTCCACGTCGTCCCGGGTAGCGTGCTCTTCGCCGTATTGGGCGTCCTGCAGGCCGGAGATGGCCGCCATGCGCCGGTTGTCCAGCAGGAGGATGCACCCCTTCACTCCGTGGCAGACCCCGTCGATCAGGATCTGGGGGTTCATCGTGAAGGAGCCGTCCCCGGTCAGGGCGAGTCCGTAGAAGGGCTCGGAGGCGATGGCCGTGGAGAGCAGGGCCGACACCGCGAATCCCATGTAGCTCGCCCCTGTTTCCGTGAACGTCCGTCCCAGCCGGTCGTCTTCCACAACCTGGAACCCGTTCGCCTGGACGTCCCCTGCATCGAAGAAGGACACGGCCCCCTTCGCGCGGGCCCAGTCCGTGGCCGTCTTGATCGCAGCCGGCTGGGTGAGGACTTCCTCGCCCCACGTTTCGCTGTAGAGGCAGGGGTTCCCGTACCGCTCCGCCTTGAAGGCCTCCCACTCCTTCCGCTTCGCCGTACAATCTTTGAACCATGCGGAGGGTTCGCCCGAAGAGGGAAGACCGCGATCCTTCACGACTGCGCAAAGCCTTCGCAGGGTGGGCGCGGCATCCCCCAGGAGAGCCACGGTCTTGCCGTAGTGGGTGACGTCGCGCACATCCGTGTTGATGTTGATCACCGCCTTCACCTTCGGATAACCGGTCCGGGAGCAGTCGGACTGGCAGACGAAACGGGACCCGATGGCGACGAGCAGGTCCGCCTCCTCCATGGAATAGTTGCCGCAGATGGATCCCTTGCTCCCGCCCACCAGCATGTTCCTCGGGTGGTCGTACTCGATCACTCCCGTCACCAGAGGGCTGAGCACGGCCATGCCATCCACCAGATCGAGGAATGTCCGCAGCTCGGGACCGCAGCTCCGCGCTCCTCCCCCGACGCGGACAACGACCCGCTCCGCCTTCGACAGGGCGGCAGCGGCCCGCTCATACGCATCATCGTCCGCGGCCTTGCCGAGGGCGGGCGGCGGCCCGTAGGGAAGCTCGTCAAGGTTGAAGCCATGGAGGGGGCGTGGCTGTGTATCCATCGGGAGAAGCAGGTAGAAAGGGCCGCCGCGATGGGGATGGTCGACCGTCACCAGGCCCCTTCGGAGGGCTGTGCCCACCGCCTCCGGCGAGTGCAGCGCGTACGCATCCCCCATGGTCGCGAAGAGCCGCAGGAAGAGGTTCTGCTCGTGCCTGGGGATCTGCTGCATGTTCGGCCCCTCGTCCTCCGTCGTCTCGTCCCCCAGAAGGTACCAGACGCCGAGACCGTCGCTCGCCGCCACGATCGAGCCGGCCAGTGCCTGCAGGGCGCCCGGCCCGATGGACGTCACGACGGCCGCCTTCTCCCCGGTCACCCACCGGAGAGCCGCGGCGGCGTGTGAGGCCTCGGTTTCGTGCCGCACGCAGTACGTCTTCAGGAGTCCGGCCCCCTCGTATTCGCGAAGCGCCTCGCCCAGGTCGGTCGACCCGTGCCCGAGCACACAAAGAAACCGGCGAACCCCCTGCCGCAACAGTCCGAGCACGACCGCCTCGGAGAGGCTGACGTCCTGGAATCGCGACAGGGCCCCGGAGCCCAGGGCCTCCTCGATCCCGCCCGCCTCTGCTATGCTTCCTGCCCGTTTGCCCCTTTCGGAACCAACGGTTTCCTTGCCGGCCCGACGCGAGTCTTCCCCCATGTTCTCCCTCTCCTTCTGCAGGATGCACCTACGGGCCCGATGCTATCAGATCTCATGGGAAATCAAAATCAGCGGCGGCAAGGGCTTCGTCGACCGGCCGCGAACCTCCGGTGCTGCCAGGCACATCCAAGACCACTGAAGACGGGCCCTCGACAGGAGCGCAGCTTTTCCCTTATCGTTAGGAGGCTGTTGAAAAAGTCCCATCTGCGGCGTTCGGCTTCATCCCTCGTCATTCGACGTACAGGAAGTACGCCTCATTCCTCGGGATTTCGCCTGCCTAGCGTCTGGAACTTTTTGAACAGCCTCCAGCAGGTACTTTTTCAACGGCCTGTTAGGGGTAGCGGGCCACACTGGGGAGAACGGGCATGCCCGAGGACAAGGAGGCGCAGGAGGAGATCGAAGGGTTGGTTCGCATAGAGGAGACCCTCTCCGAGATGTACACCCTTTTCGCGCAGCGGTTCCAGGAACATCATGACATGTGGTCTCGCCTGGCCGAGGAAGAGAGGGGCCACGCCCGGTGGATCCGGGACTTGTACGCAGAAGTGAGGAAGGGGTCCGCCCGTCTCGGCAAAGAACGATTCCGCGCTGAGGGCATACAGCACTTCCTCGACTATGCGGAAAAGCGGCTCGAGGAGGCAAGGAGCGAGGTACTTCCCTTCGTGCATGCACTGGACATGGCCCTCGACCTGGAGAGCGGCTTGCTGGAACGGAACTTCTTTCAGATCTTCGAGACGGACTCCCCGGCGTTGCAGCGCGAATTCGAAGAGATGAGAGAACAGATCCGGACCCACACGGAAAAGGTCCGAAAGGCCCTTGTACACGGAAAGGAGGCCCCGTGAGGAACGCCTTTCTCTACGCGGACGACTACTTCGCCTACGACTACGGGCACAGCCACCCCATGAAGATCGAACGACTGCGACTCACCCATGATCTTTGCAAGGCATACGGCATTCTCGCCTTACCGGAGGCCGATCTGGTCGAATCGAGACCGGCGGCCGAATCCGAGATCCTGGAATTCCATGGACCCGAATATGTGCAGTCCCTGAAAAGGGGCAGCCGGGGCGATACGCAATGGGACTTTGCCCACGGCCTCGGGCCGGGGGACAACCCTGTCTTTCCGGGCCTGTGGGAGTGGTCCCTGCTTTCGACCGGCGCCACCCTGCAGGGAGCGCGAAGGATTTCCGAAGGAAAGGCGCGCGTCGTATTCAACATCGCCGGAGGGCTCCATCACGCCGCTGCGAACAGGGCCTCCGGCTTCTGCTACGTGAACGACCCGGTCCTGGCCACCCTGCACTTCGTGAACAGGGGAAAACGGGTGCTGTACGTCGACATCGACGCCCATCACGGGGACGGGGTGCAATGGGCCTTCTACGAGGACCCCCGCGTGCTCACGGTGTCCTTCCACCAGGACGGCCGGACCCTGTTCCCCGGCACGGGCGGCCTCGACGAAACCGGAAGAGGGGAAGGCACCCACTATGCCGTGAACGTGCCCATGCTACCGGGCACGGACGACGAGGTCTTCTGGAGGGGGTTCGAATCCGTGATGCCTCGCCTGATGGAGACCTTTCGGCCCGACGTGGTGGTGGCCCAGCTTGGCGTGGACTCGCTGCTGGACGACCCTCTGGCGGCGCTCGAGCTCACCACGAACGGGTTCGTCCGGGCGGTTTCGTTTCTGACCCAAGCGGCCCCTGCCCTGCTGGCTCTGGGCGGCGGGGGCTACACTCCGGGGAACGTGGCCCGGGCCTGGACGCTCGCCTGGGCCGCGATGAACGGCCTGGAGCCGGCGGATGATCTGCCCGAGGAGATGAAAGAACCTCTGGCCGCCGAGGGTTCAACCAACGACCGGCTGCGCGACGAAGAGCACGCCAGCCCCTCACGTGACACCTGCCTCGAGTACATGCGCCGCTGCGTCGGTCACCTGGAAGAGCACGTGCTTCCCAAGATCCTCTGAGTTCTGCTGGGAGGCGATCTCGATGCCGGCCAGCGTTTCCTCGGGCCATTGGAAGTGGACCCTTCCCAAACCCTGCGGCTTGAAAACCCTCCGCAGAATCTCCAGGGTCAGATACATGACGGCGGTGAGCTGGACGGCGGAGCCGATGGCGGTCACGAAGGCCTCCGTACCCCCCAGAGAACGGAGCCGCCAGCTGCTCCGGCACCTTCTTCCGCCGCTCCCTTCTCCAGGTGACCTCTGCCTCCAGCTTGATCAACCGCTCCTTGGCCGCCTCCTGGTCGATCTTCACCTCCAGCAGCTTCTGTTCCAGCTGATCCAGCGATGCACCTTTCGGCAGGTCCAGCTTCGCTTCGGGCGGGGGGGCCCCCTCAGTTCCTCCTCGAGGGCCTTCGTGGCCTCGGGCGCCTCCTCACGGAGCCGGTCAAAGGAGGCCGCCTTGCTCGACCAATCCTCCGCGGCCGTCAGCCGGGCCAGGGCCTTGTCGCAGGTCTCCAGGATCCTCGCCTTGGTCTCCTCGTTCAGATCCTCGGTTTCTTCCACCTTCTGGCGAAGGCTCTTCACGTCGCCGGCCGTCAGGGACAGGGCCTTCTCGGGCTGCTCTTCGAGACCCGAGACGCTGGTATGGATCACCATGTTCAGGAGACCGACGAAGAGCAGCAAAAGCGTCTTCCGGCCGAAACGGAAAAGCGTGCAGCGACGACGGGTCATCGCTTTCCTCCAGGGGTCCGTCGTCAAAGGCCAAACTTGCGAGAGAGAGAAGAATTATAGGGCAGGCAAAAACGGAGGGTCAATCACCTCTTTTGCAGGTGCTCTCAGGCACCTGCGCGCAGGAATCGGCCGTCCTCTTCCCTGAGGACCTCTTCCTTCTTCAGCTTCTCCAGGTGGCTTGCCAGGATGGCCGCGCCCGGAAACATGTGCTGGGCCGGGTTGCGGAACAGGTCCGGAAGGATTTCGGTGAACGCCTTGTGCCGGCCTTCGAGCGCGGCGAGGAGACGCTCCTCCCGCCGCTTCACCTTCCCCGCGGCGCCCTCGATCACCTCACGGGCATTCTCGATCAAATCGCCGTGAGAGGGGAGGATCAGGTCCACATCAAGGGCCAGGTACTTCTCCAGACTTGCGAGATATCCCTCCACCCCGCCCGAACTCGGTGTGTAGAAGGGGACCTCCATGCCGACCATGTCCCCAACGAAGAGGATCTTCTCCGTCGGCTCGTACAGGGAGATGTGGCCCGGGTGGTGGCCGGGCGTGTGGATCACCTCGAAGGTGTACGCGCCGCACGTCAGGGTGTCTCCCTCCACGACGTTCCCGTCGGGGCAGGCCTCGGAAATGGGGCAGAAGGCGGCGTAGAATTCCAGGATGTCGAAGCGCTCCCCGGGGAAGTGCTCGGCCACGAGGTCGGCATCGAAGGCGCGGCTCAGGAGTGTGTTGTCCCTCATGTAAGGGGCGTCCACCTCGTGATCCACCACGGTCAACCCGGGAAGCCGCTCTCGCAAATAGCCGATCGCGCCCATGTGGTCCGCATGTGTGTGGGAGATGATCGCGGTGTGCATCTCCTCTATGTCCAGCCCTTCATCTTCGAAGAGGGCGAGGGTCTGGCGGATGTTCTCCTCACCGCCCCCACCCACTTCCAGGCAGATCAGGCCCTCTTCATCGCGTATCACCACCAGGCTCGAGGAGTCCACGATCCCCTTCTTCTCGACCTGCAGGAAGTGTAAGCCTTCTCTGATCTCCATGATCCGCTCCGTGTCGTAGGTGCAGCGGAAAGCATAGGGGATGGGATCCCTTCGGGTCAAACGAGGATCTCTCTTGACAGGGACCGGGGGTTCCTGCAGATTGCACGCATTGCAGAACGACAAGACCCGGGGAACCGGCACACCATGAACGTCGACGCCACGATGCAGTCCCTGAGCGGGTGGATCCTTCGTCATCGATGGACCCTGCTCGCACTCATCGCCCTGATGACTGCAGCCTTTGTTTACGCCTCGAAGGACGTGGTCGTAGACAACGACTTCGACAACTGGCTGCCCGCAGACGACAGGGTCTCCGAGCTCTACCGCATGGCGGACGAGCAGTTCTCGTCCAACGCCCTGGTCTTCGTGGTCCTCGACTGCACCGACAAGGGGGTCTTCCACCCGGAGTCTCTTCGGCTGGTCCAGCGGCTCACCGATGCGCTGGAAGGCATCGACGAGCTGTTCAACGTATCCAGTCTCACGAACATCATCGACATCCGAAAGACCGAGTTCGGGGTCGAGGTGGGCGACCTGATCCCCGAGATCCCGCAATCCAGGGACGAGCTGGATGCCTTGAGGGCGTATGTGCTCTCCAAGGAGATGTACGTCGATTCCCTGATCTCGAGGGATGCGGCGTACACGGTCATCGTCTCGAACATCGACGGCGACTCCGATGAGGTGACCGCGGCCTCCAGGGTCATCGGAACCGTCGAAGAGCTGGCCGGGGACCACCCCTACCATTTCGGCGGGGAGGCGGCGCTCCACCTGTATGCCGACAAGTACATGAACGAGGACCTCTCCACCCTGATCCCGGTCATGCTCCTCGTCATGATTGCCATTCTCGCCGTCAGCTTTCGCCGCTTCTGGGGCGTGGTGCTCCCGCTGGCCCTGGTCGTTCTCGGGGTCCTGTGGACCTTCGGGCTCCAGGCTCTGGCCGGAATCCCGGTCACCGTCTTCACTCCCGCCGCCATCGTGCTTCTGATCGCCATGGGGGCCGATTACGCGGTCCACACCTACAACCACTTCCTTCGCAGGGGCGACATCCGGGTCTCCACCGCCCAGATCACGCTGCCGGTCGTCATGAGCGCAGTGACCACCATCGCAGGTCTTCTGACCTTCGGATTCACCCGGATCGACCTGCTGCGATTCTTCGGCCTCGTCCTTGCCTTCGGTCTGGGATCGGCGTGCCTGCTCTCGGTCTTTCTGCTTCCCATCCTCATCCGGCTTTTCAGGGCTAGACCGGACAGGATCGATCCGGGGGAGAGGCGAAAGGAGCCGTTGCTCTCCAGGGCGCTGATCCGGACGGGCGGCTGGGTGCACGTCCACGCAAGGGCGACCATCGCCGTTGCTCTGGCCGGACTGATCGTCATGGTCATCGGCATCTCCCGCATCACCACGAACGTGGACTACGCCGAGCTCATGCCGGAGGACTCTCCCCCTCGCCTGGGGCTCAATGCTCTCCGGGACCACTTCAGCGGCGCCTACCCGCTCACCCTCTATTTCCGGGGGGACATGGAGGACCCGGCGCTGATGCAGATGCAGGACTATCTCGAGAACTACATGCGCTCCTACGAGCTGATTTCCGGGTTCACTTCCATCAATGGTTTGATCGCCGAGGAGAACTGGCTGATGAACGGCGTCTTCGCCGTGCCGGAGACCCGGCAGGGGATTGCGAACCTGTGGCTCCTGCTCGAGGGGGAAGAGCTTCTCAGAACCTTTGTCGATGCGGATCGGCGACAGAGCCTGGTCACCGCCCTGGTGAACAGGCACGAGTCGGACTTGATGTGGAGCCTTTCGAGGCAGGTCTGGGATTATCTCGACGGACATGTGTCGGATCAGGTCGTCCAGGTAGACCCGGACCGATTGTCTCCCGAGGGACTTCGGGCGCTGCGCAGCCTGCAACTCATCGAGGCCGCCCGCCAGCTCGCATGGCTCGCCCAAAGCTACGACAAGGGACGGATGTACGACGAGAAGCTCTTCCTCCCGGGTCTCGAGCACCGGTACCCGGACATCGACCGCAACCTCGATCTCGCCCCCGTCTGGGAGACGAGCCGAGCTTACCTGGAGGAGGAAACCGTCGAGATTCTGCCACCGGAGCTAATCGACCGGTTGATGGCCCTGTTGAAGCAGATCGGACCTGACCCGAAAGGTGCCGGGCCGGCGGATCGTCTGGCAAAGGCCATCGTGGAAAGCAGGATCATGGACGCGGAGGACGCAGAGTCCACGGCCAGAGGAGTCGTCGACAGGACCGCCTCCGCTCTTCGGCTGCAGCGTGCCGCATCCCTCCGGACATCGCTGGCGCCTCTCGTCCCCTCCCAACTCGCGGATCAGAAGGATTTCCAGAAGCGGGCCGAGGGTGTTCTTTGGAGGCTCTGGACGGAACGGCCCGTCTTCTTCAGCTCGCGCATCGAGTCGCTTCCTGAAATCGACGGGGCGGCCGTCGTCTCGCGACCGATTCAGGTCGACCAGACCGGCATGGCGGACCTGATTCGGCGGTTCGACGATCTGATCTACTTGAGCCAGTTCCAGAGTCTGATCCTCGCGTCTCTGATCGTTCTCGCCCTGGTATCCGTGACCCAGCGTTCGCTCGCAAGAGGGCTGATCTCGCTGGCCAGCGTGCTCGTCCCCATGGTGTTCATCATGGGCCTGATGGGCTGGACCGGTATTCCGCTCGATTTCGGGACGGCCCTCTTCGGCGCTCTGATCATCGGACTGGGCGTGGACGGTTCGATTCACTTCCTGCACTACTACCATGACCTCCAGGGAAGGGGGGTTCGGGGCGAGGCTGCCCTCCGGAAGACCATGGGGCACGTGGGCAAGGCGATCGTGACGGCCAACGCGACCACATGTTGCGGGTTCCTCGTTCTCCTCTTCTCGAACACGGCCATGCTCAGGAATTTCGCGATCGTCAACGCCCTGGCAATCGCCCTGGTGACCCTTTCCCTGCTGACCTTCATGCCCGCCTTGGTCACTCTCCTGGAAGACAGGGGTCAGGGGGGGCGCAGTCTGACACCTCGGGAAGACTTCCCCATTCCCCTTGACAAGCCATCCTCCTCTTCATAGAATTGTACTGACCGGTCAGTTTAATTTATCTGCTTCTTTCTCATCTTCTTCCGGAGTCGATCTTGGCACGACCGAAGGTCGCCCGCACAAAACGGGGGGAACGAACCCGGAACCACATCCTCGAGGTCACCCGGAGGCTCCTCGCACAGCCCGGATTCCGGGGTGTCACGCTCGACCAGATCGCCGAAGAGACGGGCACCGCCAAGAGCAGCATCCTCTGGCACTTCGGCACAAAGGAGCACCTGCTCCTCGAAGTGCTGGATGGGATCATGCGCGAACTCGAGGCGAGCTACCGTCATATCCAGCCGAAGGATCTTCCCTTGGAGGAGAAGCTTCGACTCCTCATCAGGGACTACGTACGCCTCATGGAGCGGTATCCGGAATCCGGGACGGTCTTCTTCGGGATGCTCTTCGACGCCGAGCTCATCAGTACCATTCGGGATCGTGTCAAGGAGATGTACCGGGAATACCGTGCTCTGATCATGCACCATCTCCGCGATGCGGGCGTCCCGGCCACGGAGCACCTTGCAGCCGCCATGGCCGCACTCTTTGACGGCCTGTTCATACAATGGTACCTGGACCCCCAGGCCGTGGACATGGAAAAGGTGCTCGAGTCCGTCGTCCATGCCCTCGAGGCCCTCGCCTCTCAGGGCTCAGCGCACCCGGCGGGTTCGGGGGAAGGGGGGAAGAGGTTGAAGAGAGGAAATCCGTGAAAGGTTCGAAGCAAAGGAAAGGACAGACCGACGGGAGGTAGACATGAAGCCGCTGAAGCCTGCCATCTATTCCATCATCCTTCTGGCCGCATTTCTGGCCGCAGCGTCCGCGAAGGCCCTCACCGGGGATGAGATCCTTGCCAAGATCGACGCGGTCCTGTCGGCACCTACCGACGGGACGAGCACGGCCAAGATGACCCTCGTGGACAAACGGGGCAATACCAGGGAACGCAGCTTGAAGCTCTGGACGCGCTACTTCAAGGACAAGGACGACTGGTCGCTGACCAAGTTCCTGGCGCCCGCCGAGGTCCGGGACCTGGGCTTCCTGAGCCTGGCGGACGACAAGATGTACCTGTATCTGCCCGCCTTCGACCGCATCCGCCGCATCGCCTCCCATGCCCGAAAGGAGAGCTTTGCAGGGTCCGACCTGTCGAACGACGATCTTTCCACCGGCAAGTACGTGGACCACTACTCGGCAAAGGTGACCGACGAGACGGATCAGGAATACGTGCTCGAGTTGACGCGGAAGCCCGGCTCGAACCGCATCTATCCCCGATCCGTCGTCTGGGTGAACAAGCAGAACTTCACCCTCTCCAGGATGGAGCTCTTCGACAAGAACGACAGGCTCTGGAAGACCTTCGAAGGAGAGTACAAGCAGATCCAGGGGTACTGGACGCTCACGTCTCTTACGATGAAGGATGTCCAGAAGGAGCACAAGACGATCATGACCATGGAAGACATCGAATTCGATGTGGGCCTGGACGAAGACACCTTCACCCAGCGCTACCTGAAGAGGAGGGTCAGGGTTGACTAGAAGAGTCTCGCTCTGCTGCTGGATTCTGTTCTTCCTGCCGGCGACCTTTTTCTGGGCGGAGAGGAGCCGAGCCGAACCGTATGTGCGCCTCGGCGGAACGGTCAAGCTCTACACCTCGGTCTTCACGGAAGAGGGCGACGGCGCCGCACTGTTCCCACACGAGGCAGGGGATTTCGCCCTCACCCGTGCAGAGCTCTGGCTCAAGCTCACCGGGTATGCCTCGGACAATGTCAGCTTCCGGGGCCGGGCGGATCTCATCTACACCGCGGATACGGAATACGACGATTTCTCCGACATCGAGGCGGGCACCGGGTTCTCTTCGGAAGTGCAGGACTTCGACATCAACTTTCGAGAGGCCTCGTTCAAGATCATGGACCTGCTCACCCCCGGGCTGGACCTGATCGTGGGGCGGGGCCGCGTACGATGGGGAACATCGGACGAATACAACGTGATCGACAACCTGAACCCGGTGGACTATGCGAATCTCTACTCCTTCGATCCGGACTACTTCGTGCGCCACGAGCCGATGGACGGGTTCGTTCTGGAATATCGCTTCCCCCTCGATTTCGATTTGCGGTTTCAGGGGGTCTACTACCTGGCCTTCAAGCCGTCCCCCCTTCCCGCCGGGTTCGAGTCCTTCCTGGCCCGGCAACAGAAGGATGCACTCGATGCGCTTACCGCCCCCTTCGGGCTCCCTCCAGGCACCTCGACCGTGTCGCTCGAGGACGTACCGGACTACAACGTGGAAAACGGCGTGTTCGGAATCCGGCTGAGCAGCTACGTTCTGAACTTCGACGTGGGACTCAGCTATTTCCGCGGGCACCAGACGCTGCCCCTGCCGGACACGATCGTCACGGATCTGACCCTGGAGACCCCTTCCGTTACGGGCTTCTACGGATACCCCCGCCTGGACGTTTTCGGTTTCGACCTTGCCGGTGAACTCTATTCCGTGGGGATCTGGGCAGAGGCGGGCGTCTACATCCCGGAGAAGCGGGATACGTTGGTCCTGGTACGGACGCCTTTGGGGGACCTGGAGGACCGTTTCCAGCTTCTCGACAGACCCTACACGAAGTTCACGATCGGATTCGACTACACCTTCGGGGTGGGAGAAGGTTTGTACTGGAACGTGCAGTTCAACCGGGGCTTTTACGATGAATTCGCCTACACGGAAGAGGCGGATGAAGCCCTGGGCGTCGATCGGTCCGGATTCCTCGGCAAGCTGGACGACTACTACCTGACCTACCTCGAATACGCCTTCCTCAGCGACACGCTTACCGTGACGTTGAACTTCCTGCTCGAGGTGGCCGAATACGACGATTTTTCGAGCAACAACACCTGGCTGATCACACCGGAGCTCAAGTACGTGCCTTTCGACGGTACGTCGATCGAGGTTGCGTACATCGCGTTCAACGGGGCCGGAACGACGAAGCTGGGTGCCTTCTCGAACAGCGATCTCGTCTACGTTCTTCTGAAAGCATTCTTCTGATCAAAGATCCGCGAAAGCACCCAGGGTCATGACGGGTACAGCCTTTTCAAATACAGCTTCCCACCGGCTTCTTTTCCGAGGCGGCATCGATCCGGTGGAGGGCCATTGCGTTGTTCGACGTGTAGATCGTGCCGGTCAGTGTGATCTCCTTGCATGCCATATCGGGATGGTTGAGCTGCCCGATGACATCGTCCCTGCCCAGGAGGTTGAGCCTCTCACGACCCAATCGCTTCATGACGGCGTAATCGCTCGTATCCTGGGGCTGGGACCTGGGCATCCAGACATCCGTGAGCCTGAAGGTCCAATCCTGATCCCCGTACCGGAGGGTGTAGGCACCCGGCGCGCCGGTTTCTTCCGAGGGAAGCAGATATCCGGTGATCCTGACCATCTTGGATCCTGCCGGGTAGACCCCGGGGGACGCCGCCAGGTTCCAGACGACGAGCACCATCAGGGTCAAGCCGATGACCAAATTTCTCGATGATTTTCGATTTTCCATGTTCCTGTCTCCAAGGCTCTACATTGCTTTTCGGTTGATCCGTTTCGATGCGCAATCTCCTGAAAACGCCTCTACAACTATTTGCTTCGATCCCCGGGCAGGAAGGTTACGGAGCGGAACATGAAACGTGAATCCCGGATGAGATCCTTCGGAAAGTGGGTGATTCGGCTGCGGTGGCCGATTCTGCTCCTCGTCGTCCTGATCACTGTGGGGCTCGTTTACGCAACGAAGAACCTGACCGTGAACAATGATTACGACACCTGGTTTCCCCAGAACGACCGGGTAACCGAGCTCTATCTCGAGGTGGACGATCAGTTCGGGGCCAACATGCTGGTGTTCGCCGTGCTGGACTTCACGGAGAAGGGCACCTTTCACCCGGAATCCCTCGCCCTGGTCCAGCGGATGACCGACGCCCTCGACGCAATCCCGGAGTTGTTCAACGTCTCGAGCCTGACGAACATCGTGGACATACGGAAGACCGATTACGGAATCGAGGTGGGGGACCTGATCCCGGAGATTCCCCGGTCACGGGAAGAGCTCGATGGACTGAAGGAATATGTCCTGTCCAAGGAGATGTACGTGAATACGCTCATCTCCCCGGATGCGGAATACACGGTCCTGGTGGCGAACATCGAGGGCGACGCCGACGAGGGGGCGGCCGCCCAGAAGGTGCTGGAGACGATCAAGGAAGTGGCCGGAGACCACCCGTACTATTTCGGGGGCGATCCGGCGATCCTCGTCTACATGGATATGTACATGGCCGAGGACCTCGCCTTTCTCGTGCCGCTCATGCTGATGGTCATGGTGGTGATTCTCGGTGCGGGCTTCCGCCGCCTCCTGGGGGTGGTCCTGCCCTTGAGCTTTGTCCTCCTCTGCATCGTGTGGACCTTCGGGCTCCAGGCCCTGTTCGGGATGTACTTGAACATCCTCACCCCTGCGGTGGTGGTGATGTTGATCGCCATGGGAGCCGACTACGCGGTGCACATCTACAACCACTACCTGAGGCGTGGAGACATCGAGATCTCCACCGCGGAGATCAGCCTCCCGGTCCTCATGAGCGCCGTCACCACGGTGGCGGGCCTGCTCACCTTTGCCACGACCCGGATCGAGATTCTGCAGTTCTTCGGTGTGGAACTGGCTTTCGGACTGGGGGTCGCCTGCCTGCTTTCGATCGTGCTCCTGCCGGTCTGCATCTTCATCTTCCGGGCAAAGCCCGCTCCGGTCCCGGCGGAGTCGACGAGTGGAAGTCCGTGGCTCCCGAGGACGCTCACCCGGCTGGGTGAATGGGTCCAGGGGCACGTCCGGCTCGTCATGACCTCCGCCGGTGTATGCCTCGTGATCATGTTGACGGGGTTCGTCCGCTTCACGACCGACATCGACTTCGTGGAAACCCTGCCGGAGGACAGCCCGCCCCGCGAGGGGCACGAAATCCTTCGCCATCACTTCGGAGGCATCTATCCTGTCTCCCTCTACCTGCGGGGGGACATCGAAGACCCGGCGGTCATGCAGATGGAGAACTATCTCGAGAACTACCTGCGTTCGTATGCGTCCCTCTCCGGCTTCACCTCGATCAACGGGCTCGTGGCGGAAGAGAACTGGCTGATGAACGGCGTGTACGCTGTTCCGGAAACCCGGCAGGGGATCGCGAACCTGTGGCTCCTTCTCGAAGGGGAGGAGTACTTGAAGACCTTTGTCGTCCCCGATCGGGACCGGAGCCTGGTCACCGCCTTGATCCGGGAGACCGACACGGGGGTGATGAAGCAGCTCTCACGTTCCATTTCCGGGTCTATGGTGGAGAAGACCTCGGACCGGGTCGTGGTGATCGACCCGGAACGGCTGCCCTCGGAGGGTCGACAGGCATTGCAGGACCTGCGTCTTTCCGAGGCGGCCCTTCAGCTCTCGTGGCTCGCCCAGGGCTACGACAAGCCCCGCAGGTACGACCCGGACGCCTTCCGGGAGAAGCTGGCGCACGCCTTCCCGAACCTGGACGAGCGCGTGGACTTGGGACCCGTGTGGGAGGCCTGCAGGACGTACCTGGAGGAGGAAACGGTGGAAGAGCTGCCCCCCGAGCTCGTCGAGCGGCTGCTGGCAGCCGTGAGGGAGCGATGGCGGGCTGCCGGGCCCTCCGCGGCCGAGGCCCGGATCGCCGCGCTGATCGTGGACCAGGGGGCCATGGTTCCGGAGGATGCCAGGTCGACGGCGGCCGGGGTCATGAAGCGGGCCGGGGCCACCCTGCGGCTGCAGAGGGCGGGGTCCCTGCGGCTGGCCCTGGAGCCCCTTCTCCCGCCGAACCTCGCAGAGCAGAAGGACTTCCGCAAGCGGGCGGAGGGGGTTCTGTGGCAGTTATGGGCCGAAACGCCGGCGTTCTTCGATTCCCGGGTCGATTCGATTCCCGGGGTCGACCGGGCGGTCCTTGCTTCCAAGCCGCTCGAGTGCGACCCGACCGGGGCACCCGACTGGTTCCGACGAATGGACGAGCTGGTGTTCAACAGTCAGGTCCAGAGCCTGATCCTCGCCTCCCTGATCGTCCTCGTTCTGGTCACCCTCACGCAGTGGTCTCTGAAACGGGGCCTCATCTCGCTCGTGAGCGTGCTCGTGCCGATGGGGTCCATTCTCGGCCTCATGTGCTGGATGGGCATCCCTCTCGATTTCGGCACCGCCCTGGTGGGGGCCCTGGTCATCGGGCTGGGCGTGGACGGCTCGATCCACTTTCTTCACTATTACCACCGATTGCGGCTGGCCGGCACCGGGGGCGAGGTCGCTCTCCGCGAGACCATAAGCCATGTGGGCAAGGCGATCGTCACGGCGAACGCCACCACGTGCTGCGGCTTCCTGGTCCTCATGCTCTCCAGCACGGAATTCCTCAGGAACTTCGCCATCGTCAATTCCTTGGCGATCTTCCTGGTGACCCTGTCCATCCTGACGTTCCTGCCGGCCCTGGTCTCCCTGCTCCAGGCCAAGGGTGTGGGGGAAGAGCCGTTCACCACCCCACCTTCTTGAAGAAGGCTTGGTAGACCTCTTCCACCTCGTCGTTCGTCATGATCTTGTGCCGTTCGTGCCAGCGCTTGATGCGAAGGAAGCGGTAGGGGCTGTTCTCCTGCTCTTCGATCTGCTGCTTCTGTTTCTCCTTCAGTTCCCGCGTGTCGCCCACGATCTTGGCCGGCACGCCCATGGCCACGCCGTAGTCCGGCACATCGCTGCAGACCAGCGCACCGGCGCCGATCAAGGCGTACTTGCCGATGTCCACCCCGCAGAGGATGATCGCATTGCGGCCGATGTAGGTGGCCTTGCCGATTCGGACCTTGCCGAACTTGACCGGGCACTCCTCCCCGAAGATGTTGTTCAGGGACGAGTCGTGCAGCACGATGTTCGTGCCTTCGGCGATGTTCGCCTCGTCCTCGATCTCGAGGAGCCGGGCAAACCGCTCGTCCACCTTGAGGTGCTGGATCTGGACGTCCTTGCCTATCTTGGCGCCCAGGGACCTCCACCGGTCCATGTCCACCTGGGTGTAATATCGGTCGTCCCAGAACTGGGACAGGAAGCGGAGGGTTCTCTTGAACCCCCTTAGAATCCATCGTATCTTCTCCCAGAGTCTGCGCATCCCGTTCCTCGCTGCCCTTCTTCTGCTGCCGGTCCGTCTTGCCCTCTCATCGCACAAGTTCTCACGTTTCTTTAGGGTTTTCAAGGACTCCGGCCCGCACCGTGCACGAGACTCCCGGACGAAATCGGGGAAGAACTTGAGGACAGCGAAGAAATTGGGAGAAGAAATTGGGGACAGCCACCGATTTCCTCCGGAAATCGGTGGCTGTCCCCAATTTCTCCCGAACCGTCCAGCAGAAGGCTTCGTGCACGGTGCGGGCCAGAGTCCTGTCCCGGAAGCCCGGTTGTCAGCCCACGGAGGATCCCCGTAGAATGACAGCCCGGGCGAGACGGACCGGAAGGGGGGCGACATGGGAAAGACCGGAGACGAAGCGGTGGGTGCATCGAGGCGGTCCCTGGCCGTGGGCATTCAGCCCACGGGAGGCTGGAAAGAGACCTTCCTGCAGTACGCGGGGATCCCCCGGGCAACGGTTTCGACGATTCGGGAAGGCGTGGATCAGGGGATACGGGTGTTCCTGTGGAACCGGGATGACCCCTTCTTCGGCAACCCGGATGGGGAACGCATCGCCGTGATTACGGAGCACGGCTTCCTGAAAAGGGTCTTCAGGCTCGAGAGCACGGAGAAGCCGTGCCACTCCTTCCGCATCCGGAAGGGCCCTTTCTCGGAGAGAAGCTTCTATGTCCACGTCCCCTGCGAGACCCTGCCGCAACTCCCGGACGGTCCCGGCGCCTGCCTCGATCTCGAGGGCCGGGAAATCGGAAACTCCGGAATCCGCCTGCACCCATGGGAGAACACCCTGTTCGTGTCCGTGCCCTGGAACCTGCTGGACCACAGCATGGGAGCCAGCTGGGAATTCCGGCCTTTCTACTCCCCCTTCGCGGGAAGACACTTCGCCGAGACCGGGCCGGTGGTCGATTTCGGCGCCCTCAGGCGACTGTTCGAGGAACTGGTGCTGTATGCCTTCCGGCACCTGGGACTTCCGCTGGTGAAGCTTCAGTACCCCTTCTCCCGAAATCCGGCCTTCTCCTTTCGAATCGATGCCGACGGGTTCACCCGTGAGAGCACCGAGTCTGTTTTGAGAATCTCGAAGAGCATCGGGAGTGCCCCCTTTTCCTGGTTCATGGACGTGCAGGGCTGGGGCGGAAACATCCGGCTCGTGAGGGATCTGATTGCGAACCGCCAGGAGGTGGAGCTTCACTGCTACCACCACATGACCTACCGGCGCGAAGACGTGAACCGTGCAAACCTGAACAGGGGCACGCGGATCCTGAAGAAAGAGGGCGTCCGGCCGAGGGGGGTGGGATCCCCCTATGGATTCTGGTTCGAGGGGTACCAGGAAGCGATCCGCAAGGCCGGCTTCGAGTATTCCTCTGAATTCGCCTTCAATTCAGACGATGTTCCCTGCTTCCCTTACAACGACAGCACGTATCCCCTGCAGGTTCCGGTCCACGCGGGCTCCGTCGGGGTCTTCGAGAAGGCGGGGTTTTCCCGGCGAGACATGTTCACCCACCTGAGCGGCACCGTGGAAAAGGCGATCAAGGACTGCGGCTGTGCACTGCTCTGCGACCACCCGATCGGACGGGTGGAGAAATACGAGCCGGATTTCATCGAACTCCTCGGGGGGCTGGTGGAAAGGGGCTTCCGCTGCGTTCCCGTATCCGAGGTTGCGGAGCATGCCCGTCGCTTCCTTCTGCAGGAGTTCCGAGCCTATTCGATCAACGGAACCGTTGTGGTGGAAGGCCTTTCCGGCGGTTTCGGGAGCTGCGACGTCATTCAGCCGGAAGGAGGGGATCTACGAGTGGCCGACGGCTCGGATGCCGCACTACTTGACCGTATGGAGCAGGCAGTGGATGCGTATTGCCCGCCGCCCGGCGGTGAATTCCAAACCTTCCTCGCGGAGCACGACAAGGACCAGACCCTGACCCATCTGAGCCTCGTGCAGTGGTACCGCGGACTGGCGAGGTACCATCGCGACCGTCTTCGCCGGAAGGCAAGGGGTATGTTCCGATAGGGGAGCGGGCCTTACCAGATCGGCCTGTTGAAACGCCCCCTGATCCCAAGTCCCCAGTTCCTGCGGCCGGCCCTGCCGCCCTCTCCTTTCATGCGCCTGTAACGGCTCAGGAGGGCGCAGTGTCGACACAGAAATCCGCCGTCGTCCACCCAGATCATTCGATCGGATATGTTGTCGCCGCAGTCGGCACAACTGAACCGGCTGTAGGCCTTTCTTGCAGACATTTTCCGCACTCCATCCCTGGGATTTCTTATTTAGAGTCCCCGACGGGGCCCTGGGTTCCAGGGGGTCGTCACGATCCGGGCCGCCGTACGGTAGCCGATGCCGTTCAAGGCCCCGGTTCGTCGCCCTCGCACCGGTCTTTTCGGTCCGCAACGCGTACCCTACGTTTCTCCCTTGACACGGACGCATCTCCCCGGATATGCTGCAGGACCGACAAGAAGCAAGAGTTGAGGAGCGGCCGACATCAGTAGCCGGACCCTCGAAAGGGGGATAGGCCCCGGGTCTGGATGAAAGGGGAGGTCGCCGAAGCCCGCTTCAGCCTATCGCAGGAGAGGGCTGGGACTGCGGAGAAGATCCGCAGGACTGTCACGGAAAGGGTTCCGTGGAGCGCTCTCTTGATGCTGCACGAGAAAACGAGCAGCGGGCGAGAGCGTTCCGCTGCTTTTTTTGTTTGCCGAATCAAGGAGGAAACAATCATGCTGAAAGGATGCTTCACTGCGCTGGTCACGCCCTTTACGCCCGACCAGGAACTCGACCGGACGGCCCTGGAGAAGCTGATCGCGTTTCAGGTCACGAACGGCATCAGCGGGGTTCTGGCGGTCGGGACGACGGGCGAGAGCCCCACGCTCGAGTGGCAGGAACACAACGACGTCATCCGCCTCGTGTGCGAGGGGACAAAGGGGAAATGCAAGGCCATAGCAGGGACGGGCAGCAATTCGACCCGCGAGACCCTCCAAGGCTCGGAACACGCTGCGAACTTCGGGGCGGATGCCGTGCTCGTCGTCGACCCCTACTACAACGGGCCCAGCTCACTGGAAATCCGTCGCGAGTACATCGAGCCGGTGGCCAAAGGGTTCCCGGAGATCGACGTGATCCCCTACGTGATTCCGGGACGGACCGGAACCCAGCTGCTTCCGGAAGACCTGGCCATCCTGTACAAGCAGTATCCGAACGTCCGCACCGTCAAGGAGGCCACAGGCAGCCTGGAGAACATGGCACGCACGCGCGAGGTCTGTGGTCCTGATTACACCATCCTTTCCGGGGACGACGACAAGACCTTCGATATGATGACGAGCGACGCCATCCGTGCAAGCGGGGTCATCTCGGTTCTTTCCAACGTTGCGCCAAAGGCCCTCACCACGTTCGTCACCCTTCTGCAGGAGGGAAAGAGGGCGGAGGCGGAGGAGTTGCTCGAGGGCCTGAAGCCCCTGTTCGGGCTCGTGACGGTGAAGACCCAGGAAGAAACCCCCTACGGGTCGGTGACCTGCCGGGCCCGGAATCCCCTGGCCGTGAAGACCTTGATGAACATCCTGGGCATGGAGGCCGGACCCTGCCGTCCGCCCATGGGCAAGATGACCGAGAAGGGCCTTCAGGTGGTCCTGGATGTGGCCCGCACGGTCCAGAAGAACGCGCCCGAGATCCTCGCCCCGGTCGCCGCGTTCTTCGGCGTCGACATCGAGGAGCGCCTGAGCAACGCGGCGAGCCGGAAGGACCTCACGTATGAGGGCTACTGAGCCGGATCATGTCGGCTCCGCGATCGTGTCCAGGATGCTGCCGATGAAGGCTTCGTGATCCCACGCGTCTGAACCGGGCGTGTACCCCACCCGGACCACGACCAGATTGCGGGACGGGATGATCGTCACTTTCTGTTCGTCGTGCCCGCTGCACTGGAAAAGGTCCTGCGGCAGACTGGGGTATTTGGCCCCCCCTACGTTCAGCCAGAAGTGGGCCCCGTATTCGCCGTCGTTCTCCTCGGGCTCGCTCGGCGTGGGCGTCGTCGTGTAGTCCATCCATCCCTCGGGAAGGATCCGCTCCCCCTCCCAGACGCCGTCCTGGAGACAGAACAGGCCGAACCTCGCCCAGTCTCTCGGGCTTGCCCACATGAGGCTGCCCCCCACGAAATTACCCACCATGTCCGGCTCGATCAGTGCGGTCCGCATGCCGAGCTTGTCGAAGAGCTCCCTGCGAGCAAACTGGAAGTACTCCTCCAGGGTGCCGAAGCTGTTCCGTATGATGCCGGCCAGGATCACGGAGGTGCCGCTCGAGTAGTGAAACAGGGCGTCCGGGGGCGCCTCCAGAGGCTTGTTCGCGGTGAAGGCCGCTTTGTCCAGGATGTTGCTGTAGAGCATCTTCAGAACGTCGGCCAGGGGCGAGTCGTACTCCTCGCTGAACTTCAGCCCCGAGCTCATGCGCAGGAGCTGGTCGATGGTGATGGCATGCCTCGGATCGGACGGGTCGGACCATTGGGGTACCGGAGCGGGATCATGGATGTCGAGCGCACTCTGCCGGACCCGGATGCCGATCAGCGCATTCGTCACGCTCTTGGTCATGGACCATCCGTAGTGGGGCGTCTCCATGAAATACCCCTCGCCCTCGGCGTACCGCTCGGCCACGAGCTGGCCGTCGTAGACGATGACCACCCCCCTGGTGCGGCGCAGATTGCCCGGATCCTGTTCGGAAAAGGCCTCATCCAGGATCGCTTCCAGCTGCACCGTATCCACCTCCGGTGGGATCGTACCGGAGAGGACGTCTCCGGTCGGCCAGGGAAGATCCTCCTGGCCCGGGGGAAGAGGTGTCAGATCGCCCGTGACCTGAGCTCTCAGGCTCGCCTCATAGAGGGGGATCTGGTAATCCCGCCTGCCGTAGAGCAGGGTGCAGCCCAGATGTTCTCTATAGACCGACTTGCGCGTCGCTCCGAGGATCCCGCAGGTCGCGCTCTGATCCTCGTAGTCGACCTCACACTCCATGAGCGACTCGACCAGTGCACCGATGTCGCCCATACGTTCGGTCAGGTTACCCTCCTGATCGAACACGGACTGCGGGGTACGTCCCGAGATGAACACGTTCGAACAGAGGAACTGAGCCTCGGACCCTGCCCCCATATCGACCAGCGTCGATACTTCGGAACAGCCGGTATTCGAGAACACACCACAGAGAGCAAACAGCAGGGCGAGCATCTTTCCTGTATGTTTCATGGTCCTCCTCCGTCTCCTCGCGTTCCAACAAAATAGAATACCATCGTACAACATGATATAACATGAGCCCCGGCCTGTCGAGGGTCTTCTGCCACAGCGGAGGGTTGGGAAGGTCCGCTAAAGGATCACCGGCGGGTCGAGGCACGAGGCGGGGGTCCGATCCCGAAAGACCTCAAGGCTGAACGAATGGGGAAAAGAATGGGGTCGGACCAAGACAAGTGCCTGATCCGCAAAAAGAAATGATACAGACAGAGGGTCTTCCTGGGGCTTAGATGTTCAATTCTGATGCAGAAAGTTCGTCTCTAAGGGCAGGATAGCACGCTCTCCAGGACAATGGATCTAGCCCTCCCAACAAGAAGCCCTATTCCTGGAGCGTTACTTGGGGCATGAAAAGAGGGTTCTAAGGGCTGTTTTTCGTGGTCTTGAAGATCCTTTTCCTTCAACTTCAAGCACTTGTCTTGGTCCGACCCGGAAGTTGGACCCGGAAGTTGTTGGTCCGACCCGGAAGTTGCGGAAGTTGCCGGAAGTTGCTTCCGGAAGCTTCGCAGGGGCCACGGGAGATCAGACCGAAATCAAGAGCCTGCTGCCGTCCGACTCGACGGCCAGGGACTCCATCGACTCCTTGGCGGACCCGGAGAGCAGCTTCCCCGAGTAATCGAACGTAGATTTGCCGACGCTGCAGCAGCGAATCTTCTCCTCCCCGGGGACCGGGTCGATCCGGCGATGGCCTATGTGGGTGCAGCGATTGGGGAAGGCGTGGAAGGCACCGTCCTGCCCGTGGACCACGAGCACGCGCTTCGGTAGAGAAGGTCCCTCCAGGCGGATGGCCCCTCCCTTCTGCGACAATTCCGGCGCCTTGTCCAAAAAGACCTCCAGCTTGCCGCCCGAATAATTCCAGCATCCCGAATTCGCCGGGACCTGGGTCTCACAGATACCGAACAACCGTTTGAAGATACCCATAGCTTCCCCCTCCTTGCCTGTTCCGAAGAGATCACGCTTTCCTTGAAAACAGCGGCAGTATACGGCCGCCTCTCTTCGAGTGTCAATGAAGACAGGAAACGACGTCCCCTGATCCTGCGGGTTGCCTGGCGGTACCGACTTCTGCTAAAAGGGCGCTGCGTGAAAGGCTTGCCGTCGGAAAGAGGGGGGTCCCATGGATTGGACACGGTGCTTCTGGCTCATCAGCCTGATCCTGACCGGAGCGGCCGCAGGCGCGATGGCCGGCCACACGATTCTGTTCGGCCGCTTTCTCAACTGGATGTTCGAAACCGGAAGGACGGACGTGTTCAAGGTTACGTACCCCGTCTTCCTTCGCGAAAAGAGGCCCCAGCTCCTCTTCGACCATCTCTTCACCCTGGCCATCCTCGTCACGACCGCCTTCAGCGCATACCTCTATCTCTCCGGAGAGCCGGACCCCCTCGCCCTGCTTGCGGTGGCTTTCCAGTGGGCCTTTGTGGGGGTCTTCTTCGGCACGGGATTCGCCGGACTCGAGGCCGAGCTCTTCAAGAACGGCAACACGTCCAAAGAAGTGGTGACCCCCTTCGTCAAGCGGAATGTGCCCGTTTGCGGCATCTCTTCGGTCCTACTTCTCGCTTCCCTCACCTGCCTGGCCTCGATGAGGCTCTAGCCCCCATCCTTGATGATCGCGCCCGTAATCAGGCCGGCCAGGGTGTATCTGGCCAGGGCCCCGAGGAACCAGGTGAGGGCCATGATGTGTGAACCACGACGTCCACAACGACCAGCAGATGAACACGGCCACCACTGCGAGGGCGATTCTCTTCGCCATACGCTACGGGTTGCAAAATTCCCGGCACAGATCCGGCCCGTTGACCCCGGGCAATGCAAGCCGTTTCGTTTGCCTGGCAGGGTAAGATCGCCTATCATGAACCTGGCCGGCGTGCCCCGAGGGGTCCGGTTCCCGTCGAGCCTTCGGATGCGGGCTTCACCCGGCCACGCCATGCCCACCGCCGACACGAACCACCGAAGGGAGGCCCCTCCATGACCCACCGCGAGGACAGACAGCTGGATACGGACGTCGGGAAGCAAACCGTAGACGCAACGGGATCACCCATCGGTGTCGCGAAGATCGACGTGCAGCGATCCTATGCAGGCGTTGGAGAACTCCTCGCGGCCTTCATCAACGAGGACGACCAGGGGGCCTGGAACAGGATTCGGGAGAAGATCGATACCACCTATGCGTGCCTCGACTGGGCCCTCGGCGCTCTGGAAGAGGAGACCGGTTTCGGCAGACAGATCGTGGAGAGGGTCCGGAAAGGACAGAAACTCCTGTTCAAACCGAACCTCGTCACACCCACGAACATACACGCCCAGACACACGGACCCGACATGGGCAGCACGGCCTGCACCGAGTGGCCTTTCGTGGCGGCCCTGATGCGATGGTTTCGTGACAAGCTGAACATAAGCTATCACGATATGGCCATCGGCGAGGCGGCCACCACGATCACCGCAACCGCCCGGTTCTACTCGAGGATGGTCCCGACAGGGCAAACGGTGACGCCGGAAGCGGTTATCGAGGGGAGATCGGGGGATTTCTACGGTGGCTGGGGTTTCTACTTCGCCAGGAAGTACCTGGCGGAATCCCTCCGTCCGGACCAGAGGGACGACCCGATGCAGGGGTACAAGGAGAGCGTCGCCGGCCTCTACATCCCGCCCGGCGAAGTTGAGGACCGGCTCATGGTCTACGACCTGAACCGCATCTTCGACGACCCGGCCAAGGGCCGCGAAATCGACGTCCCGGGCGGCGTCAATTACCGATCGATCACCCTGCACAAGGCGGTGGTCGGAGGCGACCCGGACGCTCCGGAGGACCGGAGGGCCTACCCGGGATGTGTCCTCGTGAACGTTCCGAAGCTCAAGGTCCACAACATGGCCCTCTTCACGAACGTGATCAAGAACCTGGGTATCGGGCTCTATCCGATGCAGCATGCCAGCACCGGCGGCACACGATGGGACTACAGCAGACCTCACCGCGAGGTCCCCGGGGTCAAAGGGGCCATTCCCCATGAAATCTGGGTGGCTGACATGGACGAGGTTGCAGGGACCCCGAGAAAGGACGAGGGGGGCGGCTACATCCTGGAGAAGACCGGCGGGCTCAACGCCACCATGATCGACATCATCCGGGCCGTGGAAGGGGCGGGGATCCTCATGCTCCACGTGGTGGACGGAATCGAATCGACCAACCACGACCACACCGGATCCACCGGAACCGCCACCAAGGAGCCGGAGGGCATGGTCTTCGCCGGTCTGGACCCGGTGGCCACCGACCTGCTCAGCGCGCGGTACATGTTCACGAACATCCCGCTGCAGGAGGCCCTGGAAGCGGGCCTCGAAGACGGAGACGGCGGAGTCTTCGCCCAGAAAGTGCCCGTCCCCACCGTGGAGGGATCCCGGATCGTCACCCGCGAGGGCTATGACGCGCCGCTGGCCCGCGACGTGTGCTTCGCCAAGGCCGAGGAGAGGGGGCTTGGGCAGCGGGACTATCACGCGGTGGGAAGGGACGGGGCAACGGGATGTCCGATCGTATCGATTCGAGGACACCTGGGCACGGAGAAGGACGGTTCCTTCACCGATCTCTTCACGAGCACGCTCTTCTACGATGACTTCAAGATGGGCTGGGACATGCAGAAGACGACCCTGAGCTATTTCGCGTGCATCGACGCACTGACCGGCACGTCCCTCCGGGACCAGTTCCTGGCCGCCTACGACGACGATCGGGACGGCGTCATCACCTATGAGGAAAACGGCCGGAGAGGCATTTCCGGCATCGTCCTTCACCTGATCGGCAAGGTCGTCGCGCGGATCGGATCGGAGGAGGCCGGGCTGCTGAAGGGGAACTTCGACCAGGGAACCACGATCTTCAGGCTCACGGACACCGAATGGAACGAGCAGGGGGAAGATCTGCTGAAGGAGTTCGGATACGCCTTCGTCTGCAACGTCGCTTACCAGATGTCCCTGATGGAAACGGAGCTGCCGGACCTGTTCGTTCCGGGCATGACCTGGGGACGTGGGAACTGGCCGAGCTTCGAGCTGGCCCGGCACGCCCTTCTGGGCCTGTCCCTCTACGGTGAACAGTACCCGGAGAAGATCCGGTTCCCGAGCATCTATGGGCTCGCCTTTTCCTACGCGGACCAGTCGCAGAACGAGGGACGATACACCGGAGCGATCCTGGGACAACCTTCTCAGGAAGGCCTGGACGGCTACCTCCAGGGTGTTCTCGAGGGAAGGCTCCAGCCCCTCGACTTCGTCTTGTATGTGCCGGCCGGGTTCGAGAGCCTCGCGGGTGCGACCATTCCGAATGTGGAGGTCGCGGCGGACCCGAGCCGGGTGTTCACGGCGAGCTTTGACGGAGGGACGGAGGTCTGGTCCTCCGAAAGGCCCCTCGAATAGAGCGATGTCGATGTGAAGGAGGTGAAACAATGCCGAAGTTCGAACCGAAGCTGGAGTTCATCGCCGACCTGGAGGGATTCGTGACCATGCCCATGCCGGTCGGGCCTGCAGCCTGGGGCACGAGGCTCATCTTCCCGGTTGTCCGGGGGACCGTGGAAGGGCCGAAGATCAAGGGGGTGGCCAGGCCCTTCGGCGCCGACTGGGCCATCATTCGGGCGGACAACTGCCTGGAGCTCGATGTCCGGCTGGTGATCGAGACCGACGACAGTGCGTTGATCCACGTCGAGTATCGCGGCGTCATCGACCTGACCCGGGAACAGGTCGAGCAGCTCCTGAGCGGGCAGGCGGTGGATGGCATGAAGATCCACACGGCGCCCCGATTCGAAACGGCCCACCCGGATTATGTGTGGCTGAACCGCATCCAGGCGGTCGGATGCGGAAGCGGGGAGCTCGTGGGCGAGGAGCTCAAGGTGATGTACTCCTGGTACGCCCTGAGGTCCTAGATTCGCGGGTCAAGGGACGCGATCCTTGAAATACGCTCCGATCCGTGCGATCGCGTCCCGCGCCTCTTTCAGCATGTGAAAGAACACGTGCCAGACATGGATCATATCTTCCCACACCTCGAGGGTGGACTCCACTCCCGCCTCCCGGGACCTCCTGTCCAGTTCCACAGCGTCGTCGAGCAGGACCTCTTCGCTGCCGACCTGAATCAGCAGGGGCGGCAGTCCGGTGAGATCGGCAAAGAGGGGTGAGGCGAGGGGCGTCCTCGGGTCCCGGTCTCCGAGATAGAGGGAGGCGAGCCACCGGATGTCCTCGCGAACGACCACCGGGTCCGAGGCCGCCTTTGTTCCGTACGAGCCGGACGAACAGGTCAGGTCGACCCACGGTGAGATGCAGATGCCCCCTGCCGGCATCGGGTCCCCTGCATCACGCAGGGCCGTCAGGGTCGCCACGGTCAGGCCTCCCCCCGCCGAGTCCCCGCCGATCAGGATCTTCCCCTGTGCCACCCCCTGGTCGAGAAGCCAGCGATAGCCCGCCACCGCATCATCGACCGCAGCCGGAAAGGGGTGCTCCGGTGCGAGCCGGTAGTCGAGTGAGAGGACCCGGGTCGAAGCCGCTTCCGAGACGGCGGCCGCCAGGCGGCGACCCGTGGCCACCGAGCCCAGGGCGTAGCCGCCCCCATGCAGGTAAACGAGGACGGATTCGCCCCCCACTGCGGGGGCCTTCACCCACTCCGCCGGAACACCGGCTGCATCCACGTTCTTCACCGACACGCCTTCGGGCAAAGGGAAAGCGCTCACCCATCCCTCCATCTGGTCACGCAGCTGATGGATCGGGGTGTCCTTCATTTCCGGAAAGGCTGCGAGCAGTTCACGCACCGCCAGGATCTCTTCACTTGCCATCGTTGGATTCCTCTCTGCAGGGTGGTGGTTCCTCGAAGCTGGATAGCACATCGCCTCCGGCTCCTCAACATGCCGGGCGCCATCCGCCCGGACCCTGCCGGTTGAAGAAACCGACCGAGGGAGGCTATACTGCCCCCCCAACCGTACGAATCGACTGGAAAGGATGATTCATGGCAGAAGAGGCGAACGTCGCGATCCCGCGGTCGACGGGCTTCGTCCAGTCGGACGGTGAGGAGATCTACCACGAAGTGAGCGGGGAGGGGGAATGCATCGTCTTCTGTCACGGAGCAGGCGGCAACCACGCCAGCTGGTATCAGCAGGTCCCGGCCTTTGCCCGTGGCTACCGGTTGATCACCTGGGACCAGCGCGGGTTCGGCCGTTCCACGAACCGGGCGGACCGGGCAGGGCCCCGGGCCGCGGTGAAGGATCTCGTGACGCTGTTGAACCACGTGGGCGTGGAACGGGCCCATCTGGTCGGTCAGTCCATGGGCGGTTGGGCCATCCTCGGGTTCGCCCTGGAGCACCCGGAGCGCGTTCGATCCCTCGTATTCGCGAATACGGTGGCGGGCATTCAGCTTCCGGACCCTCCCTCCGAAGAGACCCGGAAGGCCCGTGAACGCGTAGCCGCCGTGCTTCTCGATCCGAACGCGCCCATCGGGGTCGAACACCCGTGCCTCGCCCCGGGCTTTGCCGAGCAGGAGCCGGCGCGGACCTTCCTGTACAACCAGATCTCGAGTCTTGCACCGCCCACGCCCATGTCGGCCATCCTCGAGATGATGGAGACCTCGCACACCGGAGAGAGCCTGCAGAACCTGTCTGTTCCCGCCCTCTTCGTCGTCGGTTCCCTGGACGCGCTCTTCCCGGCCCGCGACATAAGGAAGGCCGCGAGCTTCCTGCCAGGGGCGCGGGTCGCCGAGATCCCGGGAAGCGGTCATTCCCCCTATTTCGAGGACCCGGAACGCTGGAACCAGGCCGTCCTGGACTTCCTCCAGGACGCATCCGGCTGAAGGCTCGCCCGGGGTTCGAAGAGACCGCTCACAACCCATTCCGTTCGGACGGATGTCGCGGCCTCCCCCTCGATGGCTGCAACCCGCGCACGACCGCCTGAATCAATACCTTGATGACGGATCACTACGTTCCCCCGCATTCGGAGGCTGTCATGGCAAAAGTGCTTTACATTCAAGCATCCCCCCGTGGTGAGAGGTCCTACTCCACCGCTGCTGCGGAAGCCTTCCTCGCTTCCTACAGGGAGAAGAACCCGAACGACGAGATTCAGAAGATCAGCCTTTTCGACAAGGAGCTTCCACCTTTTGATGGACATGCATTGCAGGCCAAGTACAACATCATGCACGGAGAGCAGCATTCGGAAGAAGACCGTGCAGCCTGGCGGGCCGTCGAGGCGATCATCGAGGACTTCAAGTCGGCGGACAAGTACGTTCTTGCCGTGCCCATGTGGAATTTCAACATACCCTACCGTCTGAAACATTACATCGACATTCTGGTGCAGCCCACCTACACCTTTCGGGTCACGGAAGAAGGCGCCTACGAGGGGCTCGTTACCGGCAAGCCCATGTTCATTGCATGCTCTCGAGGAGGGGCCTATTCCGAGGGCACGGGCGCAGAGGCCTTCGACCACCAGGTGCCCTACCTGAGGACCATCCTGGGGATGATCGGATTCACCGACCCGAGTATCCTCCTGTTGGAGCCGACCCTTGCGGCCGGGCCGGATGCGGCAAGGAAGGCAAAGGAAGAAGGGCTCGCCAGAGCGAGGAAAATGGCAAAATCCTTCTGAGACGGTTGGGCCGAAGATCGAATGCAGTAACCGGAGAAACCGTACGATGCTCACGAAACGAACTGCAATCCTCTTCGCCATGTTCCTTCCGCTCGGGGCGGCCCTGGCGGGAGGGGAGGAAGAAGGCCCTTCGCCCTCCTCGAGTTTTGATCATTCCCACGCCGTCTTCGGCAAGGTGCTCGAATCCCGCGTGGAGCAGGGTTGGGTGGACTATGCAGGGCTGAAGCAGGCCCCTGGAGACCTCGAACTGTATCTGGATCGGCTCGCCTCGGTCTCGAAGGGGGCATTCAAGAGCTGGTCCGAGCCGGAGCAGATCGCCTTCCTGATCAACCTCTACAATGCAGCGACCCTGCAGCTCATCATCGACCACTACCCGGTGGAGAGCATCCGGAAGATCTGGCCCATGTGGAAGAGCCCGTGGAAGCAGGATGTGGTCCGCCTTTTCGGAGAGAAGGTGACGCTGGACCACGTCGAACACGGTCTTCTCAGGAAGGACTACAAGGAACCGCGCATTCATTTCGCCCTGGTGTGTGCCGCGGTAAGCTGCCCCGTGCTCCGTGGCGAGCCGTATACGCCTGAGAAGCTGAACGAACAACTCGAGGATCAGGGCCGGACCTTTCTGAACACGAAATCGATGAACAGGGTGGACATCGAAGAAGAGACCGCGTACCTCTCCGCCATCTTCAAGTGGTTCAGGGAGGATTTCGAGGAGCACTCCGGGTCGGTCCTCTCTTTTGTCCGCGCTTATCTGCCCGAGGAGACGGCAAAGCGGATCGACGAGGGCTCCTTCCAGGTGAAATGCCTCGACTACGACTGGTCCTTGAACGATCTCAAGGGAAACCCGTCCTGAGGACCCCACATGTTGCATGCCCCCCCGCTGTGTTGACTTTGCCCGCCTTCTTGCTATAGAAGGGTCACTCCGGTTCTCGAATCGATCTCCGAAACGGATAGGGTGGCTTTGAAATCATTCTTCTCCGGTACGTTCCGGCACGTCTGCCTGCTCTGTCTGTTCCTCTCCCTTCTGCTCTCGCCCCTGTTCCCACCGGCTGCCGGCGCGCAAGAGGAGAATGCGACCTACCTGGAGAGATTGGAGGCCGGTTTCCGGTACGGCCTGTCCGACGAACGCAACGAGGCCTACTTCAGGAAGTACGAGGTCTTCTGCAACGGTTACCTGCCCTGGGCCTGGCGTCCAAAGTCGGGTTGGATCCTCGCCTCGCGGCTGGACTTCACCGCCTCGGTTCTGCGCGCCGGCGGCACGAACGGCTTTCTCGGCTCCCTTGGCCCCGCATTGGCCGTGCGCAAGAAGGGGTGGATCGTCGGGATCGACCTGGGCGTGAGCCCCGCCTTCCTGAGCGAGGACCGTTACGGGGACGAGGATCTGAGCGGTCACATCCAGTTCCTGACCCACGGCGGGGTCTCCCTGTTCCCGGTCCGGAATCTCAGCATCGGCTACGAGTTCCAGCACATCTCCAACGCCGACATCGAGCAGCCGAACCCCGGGCTCAACATGCACAACTTCGAGATCTCCTACCGCTTCTGGTAGGTCTTGCCTGCCCGTCCCTTTCGTACTACCCTGGAGCACACGTGATCCGGCAGGGGCATCTGCCATCATTCCCGGCAACCCATGGAGATTGCGAGGAGCGACGGCCCCGCGGCAACCCCCCGGCTACCAGAGGAGGAGCCCGTATGAAGACCTTGCGAACCCCGGAGGAGTGTTTCGAGTCCCTGACCGACTTCCCCTTCGAGCCGAACTACGTGGAGGTTCCGGACGGCGAGGGCGGAAGCCTTAGGATACATTTCGTGGACGAGAACGCGAAGGCCGCGGAAACGGTGCTGCTCATGCACGGCGAGCCCACCTGGTCCTATCTCTACCGAAAGATGATCCCCGTCATCCTGGATGCCGGCCACCGTGCCGTTGCCCCGGACCTGGTCGGTTTCGGCCGTTCGGACAAGCCGGCGGACCGCCACGACTATACCTACCAGCGTCACGTGGACTGGATGCAGGCGTGGCTCGAGAAGGTGGACCTGCAAAGGATCACGCTGGTCTGCCAGGACTGGGGAGGTCTGATCGGCTTGCGTCTCGTCGCCCGAAACCCGGACCGCTTCGCCCGGGTCGTCGTGGCGAACACGGGACTGCCCACCGGGGACATGCCGATCACGGAGGCCTTCCTGAACTGGCGCAAGTTCTCCGTGGAGACCCCGGACTTCGACGTCGGGGCGATCGTCATGATGGGGTGCCTGAACCCGCCGCCGGACGACGCCCTCGCAGGCTACAGAGCGCCCTTCCCGGACGATACGTACAAGGAAGGCGCCCGGATCTTCCCTTCGCTGGTGCCCATCGACCCGGAAGACCCGGCCGCACCGGCCAACAGGAAGGCCTGGGAGGTCCTCTCCCGGTTCGGGAAGCCCTTCCTGACCGCCTTCAGCGACGGCGACCCGATCACCGGCGGCGGAGACCTGATCTTCCAGGACCGGGTCCCCGGCGCCAGGGGGCAGCCTCACACCACGGTCCGGGGCGGCGGCCATTTCCTCCAGGAGGACTGCGGACCCGCCTTCGCCCGGGTGGTCGTCGACTTCATCGCCGGTAGCCCCTGCTGAGCCCGAGCGGCTCCTGAACCACCCACGGGACTCGAGAATGCTCTTGACCGAAACGGAGGTACGAAGATGATGAACACAAAATTGCTTCAGGCTCTTCATCTGGTGCTGGCCCTTCTGCTCGTATGCCCTTCCCTGATCTCCGGGCAGGGGCTCGAGCCGATTCAGCTTCCTGACCCCCAGATGGGCGGAAGCAAAACGCTGATGGAGGCGTTGCAGGAAAGACGTACGTCCCGAGCCTACAGCGCGGAGAAGCTGCCCGTGCAGGTGCTCTCGAACCTGCTCTGGGCCGCGTGGGGGATCAATCGTCCGGAATCGGGGAAGCGCACCGCGCCGTCCGCCCGGAACTGGCAGGAGATCGACATCTACGTCGCAACCGCGGACGGACTGTTCCTTTACGATGCGAAGACGCACGCGCTGCTGCCGGTTCTCGCCGGGGACCTACGGGCCCTGACAGGCGAGCAGCCGTATGTGCAGCATGCCCCGGTGAACCTCGTCTACGTGGCGGATTTCTCGCGAATGGGCGATGCGGAAAGGGAGGTAAAGAGCTTCTGCTCCGCCGCCGACACGGGCTTCATCAGCCAGAACGTCTACCTGTACTGCGCTTCCGAGGGGCTGGCTACCGTGGTGCGGGGCCTGATCGACCGGCCCGCCCTGGAAAAGGCGATGAAGCTTCGCCCGGACCAGAAGGTCACCCTGGCACAGTGCGTGGGATATCCACGGAAGGACAAGTAGTTGAAGACATGCTGTTTCAAGAGATGGCGACACAAGGAGGCACCCGTGATGAAGACCAGGAACCCGATGCGATCTCTTTTTCTCGTAACGATAGCCCTGCTCGGTCTCGGACTCGCTGCCTGCGAGCTCCCGGTCGAGGAGGGGCTGACCGACGGAACGGACTACCTGCCCGACCAGGAAGTCCTGGACCGCGTACAGGCCACCGTGCTCGAAGAAACCGAAGGCGGCGGCCTTCGCTTCGGCACGGCCACGATGGAGCCGAGGGAGGGAAGCATCCGGGTCGTCCGGCTGACCGGACCCACTCCCTACGAGCTCGGCTACCAGCACGGGATCCTCCTCCGGGACAGCATCAACACCCCGACCTTCCAGGTCTTCTCCGATCCGATCTACCACGGGCAACCGCCGCCCTATGTGACGCAGACGCAGATCGACCTGGAGCTCGAGGAGGCGGACCGGAGGGTCTTCGGCCCCATGGAGCGGGAGACACCGGTGGAGTACCTCGAGGAGCTGAAGGGCATTGCCGACGGAAGCGGTCTCGACTACAAGACCGTGTTCAGGGCGACCTTCCTGTCCGACTACAACATGATCACCCTCCTGGATGCGGCGACCGGCTCGGCGGGCGAATGCAGCGGCGTCTTCGCGTCCGGCCCGGCCACCTCCACCGGCGAGCTGGTGGTAGGGCGGAACACGGACTACGAAGGGCAGAAGCAGTGGATCGACCATCAGGTGATCTTCTTCTACGACTACCCGGGGGCCCACCGGTACGTGAAGGTCACGACCGCAGGCCTTCTCAAGTGCAATTCGGCCATGAACGAGGTGGGC
This sequence comes from uncultured Thermodesulfobacteriota bacterium, assembly GCA_964479535.1. Lineage (GTDB taxonomy): Bacteria > Desulfobacterota > DSWW01 > DSWW01 > DSWW01 > S015-6. The sequence goes on along the minus strand of CAYZMM010000007.1, from coordinate 27,826 downwards.
ATGGTCGTGAGCGGCCACTTCATGCTCTTCTCGCCGGCGGATCCTCACGGCTACTCCTTCACGATCTTCGAGAACGAGATCATGCGCAAGATGAGCAGTATGCCGGACGTGGTTGCCCTGCTGACCGACAATCCCAGATGCGGGGCCTTCGGGTTGACCGTGGGAGACGGCAAGACAGGCGAGGCCCTCGGGTTCGAGGCCACATACGAGCGGCTCGGCATTCGAGAAATGGAAGAAGGCGCCATCGTAACCACGAACTTCGCACAGAGTCCCGAACAGTTCGCCGCAGACATCGCCGCCAAGCTGAACATTCAGATGCGGGACGTGTATGGTCGTTATGCAAGGCTGAAATCCCTCGTGAGCAGCCACTACGGCGGCATCGACCCGACGACGGTGGCGGAATTCATGAGCGATTCCATGGACACGATCGAAGGGGTCAACCGGGAGCGGGGCGGCGGCAACGTGGTCTGCGGTTCACCGAACGTGACCTCCGTGGTCTTCCTGCCGGCCCGGGGCCTCTTCTGGATCGCATCGGGCGAGGGCGGCATGCCCGCGTGCAAGAACGCGTACACGGGATACGATTTCTGGGCCGAGCTGAACGGCGAAACACCGGCCGTTACCCCGGCCGTGCTGCCGGGCTATGCCTGGGCCGACGACAGCCACCGGGAGGGCCTTGCCGCGTACATGGCGGCCGAGCTCGCGTACCAGGTGGACAAGACGGATGTCGATGCGATCCTCGGCCACCTCGCAGCGGCGCGGATCGCCGACCCGGGGGAACCGAAATACCGGCGGGCGGAAGCCCGGTTCCTCCTGAGGAGGGGCCTTGCCACGGGCAGCACGGCGGACCTGGATGCGGGCATGGCCCGGCTCGAGCAATGCCTCGACGGTACAGTCGTCGGGTCTCAGGCGAACAACGAAAGGGCGGTGGCGCTCTTCTATCTAGGCATCGCGGCCGACCTGACCGGTGACCGGGCAACGGCCCTGTCCTGCTACCGGGAAATCCTGGACATGCTCGGGCAGTTCGGCTGGCGGGGCTATCTGAACGGCTTGAACAAGATGGTCGGTCTGAACGCCTTCATGGGTCTGCTGTCGCCCTACACGGGCGAGATCCCGGAAGGCTTCGCCCTGAGCATGTTCGAGTGAACCGGAAGCGGTCAACGTTTCGTTTCGACGATCGAGTATAGAACCGGCAGTACGAACAGGGTCAGCAGCATCGAAGAGACGAGTCCGCCCAGGACGACCGCTGCCAGAGGCCTCTGGATCTCGGACCCGCTGCCGCTCGCGACCAGGAGGGGCGTCAAGCCGAGCAGCGTGGTCAGCGCGGTCATGAGGAGCGGCCGGAATCGGAGCTCGCACCCCCTCTTCACTGCCTCCAGAGCATCCATCCCCTGATCCCGAAGCTGGTTGAAGAAGGCGACCAGCACGGTCCCATTCTCCACGGCGATACCGAAGAGCGCGATGAACCCGACGACAGAAGAGACACTCAAGTTGATATCCGCAAGAAAGATGGCCAAAATCCCGCCCACCAGGGCAAAGGGAAGGTTCAGGAGCACGAGAAGGGCGCTGCGCATGGAATCGAAGGCGGAGAAGAGCATCAGGAAGATGAGCAGAATGGAAACGGGCACGACGATCGCCAGCCGCTGCATGGCACGCTGTTGATTCTCGAACTGCCCTCCGAAGTCCACGAAGTGCCCGGAGGGAAGACCCTCGACGATCGGTCGGATGGCCTCTTTGACTTCCCCTACGAAACTCCCCATGTCCCTTCCCCGGATGTTGCACTCCACCACGACGCGCCGCATGCCGTTCTCGCGGCTGATCTGCGCCGGGGCCTCCACCTCGCGGATGGCTGCGAGTTGCCCCAGGGGCACGTGAGGGCCCTCGGGCGACGGAACGAGAATCCGCTCGATAGAGGATGGGTCGCCCCGCTTCTCTGCAGGAAAACGGACGAGTACGGCAAACCGCATCTGCCCGTCCACCACCGTGGTGGCGACCCTGCCCCCCACGGCGGTCTCGATGATCGTATTGATATCCGACACGTTGATCTTGTGCCGCGCGATGGCCTTTCGGTCGACCAAGACCTCCACCTGGGCGAAACCTGCGACTTGCTCCACCTTCACATCCTCGGCCCCCTCCAGCGTACCGATGGCGGCAGCCATGCGATTCGCGTTTTCCCGAAGGGTCTCCAGGTCCGGCCCGAAGATCTTGACCGCCAGGTCGCTCTTGATTCCGGAAATCAGCTCGTTCACACGGAGCGCAATGGGCTGAGAAAAGGAGAACCTCAGTCCGGGAATCCGGCTCAATTCCTCCTGAATGGCCGTGGTCAGTTCCTTTTTGTCCCGCCCGGTGCCCCACTCCTTCCGGGGACGGAGCATGACGAAGACGTCGCTCTGTTCCGGGCCCATGGGATCCTCGGAGATCTCGGCCCTGCCGGTCTTGGTCACCACGGTTTCCACCTCGGGAAACTTCTCGAGGAGGCGGCGTTCCATCTCGGTGCCGACCGCGATCGAGCCTTCCAGCGAAGCGGACGGCAGCCGCACTACGTTGACCGCAATCGCGCCTTCGTCGAGAGACGGCAGAAATTCCGTGCCCACGAAGGGAAGGAGCAGCAGGGACGCAGCCAGGACACCCGCCGCGACCAGAAGCGTTGTCCAGCGCCGCCGCAGTGCCAAAGAGAGCAGCGGCAGGTAGCCTCGCTTGAGGAATCGCACGATCGCGTTGTCCCCCGCCCCCCTCCGGCCTCGAAGAAAGAGCGAGCAGAGCACCGGCACAATCGTGAACGACACCACCAGCGAGCCGAGCATGGCAAAGCACAAGGTCAGTGCCAGGGGCCGGAACATCTTGCCTTCCATCTGCTGGAGGGCAAACAGGGGGAGAAAGACGATTACGATGATCAGTATGGCGAAGAGTACGGGGCGGGCGACTTCTTGTACCGCTTCATAGGCAACCTCCACGCGGGAGAAACGGGTCCCGGCCTTCTCGTTCAGATGCCTCGCGATGTTCTCGGAGATGACGATGGAGGCGTCCACGATCATACCGATGGCAATGGCCAGGCCCCCCAGGCTCATCAGGTTGGCTGTCACGCCCTGCCAGCCCATCAGCAGGAAGGCGATGAGAGCGGTCAGCGGGAGCGAGAGGGCAACGATCACCGAAACCCGAAGGTTGCCGAGAAAGAGAAACAGGACGATCACGACCAGGACACCGCCCTGAAGGAGGGCGTCGGACACGGTGCGGATACAGGCCTGGATCAAGGCCGTCCGGTCATAGAAGGGATGGATCTTCACATCTTCCGGCAGGCCCGCCTGGACCTTCGGAATCGTCTTCTTGACCCGGTCCACCACGAACTTCGAATTCTCGCCCTTCAGCATGATCACCATGCCCGCAACCGCCTCCCCCTTCGCGTCCCGCGTCACAGCCCCCTGGCGGGTCTCCGGGCCGACCTTCACCTCCGCCACGTCTTTGAGATAGACGGGCGTACCGTCCACCGCCTCGAGCACGATGTTCTCCATGTCCGAGATCGTCTCGATGAGGCCCAGGCTCCGGACATATGCCTGTTCCCATCCCTGGACGATGAAGTTCCCGCCTGCATTCGCGTTGTTGTTTTCGAGCGCCTCGAGAACGTCCTGAAGGGTCACCCCGTATTTGAGCAGCCGGTTCGGATCGACGAGCACGTGGTATTGTTGCACGAATCCGCCGAAGCTGTTTACCTCGTTGACACCCGGCAGCGCCCTGAGCTGGGGCCCAATCAACCAGTCCTGCATGGTGCGAAGCTCCATGAGGGATCGCTCCGGGCTCTCGAGGGTGTACTGGTAGATCTCTCCCAGACCGGTGCTGATCGGGCCCATTTCCGGTTCCGCCCACTCTGGAAGGGTCTCTTTCGCGGACTGGAGACGCTCGAACACGAGCTGGCGCGAGAAATAGGTGTCCACCTGATCCTCGAAGACCACTACAACCTGCGAAAGAGCTGCCTTTGACAGGGACCGTATCTGCCGCACATCCGGCAACCCCTGCATGGCCAGCTCCAGGGGAAAAGAGATCTGCTGCTCCACGTCCACCGGTGCGAGGCCCGGCGCCTCGGTCAGGATCATGACCTGGACGTTCGTGACGTCCGGAAACGCATCGATCGGCAGGGTCTTCCAGGCATAGACACCGGCCCCCACTATTACGATCGTGGCGATGATGACGATCAGGCGGTGATGCAACACGAAGTGGTTCGCCTTGTCGAGCATGATTTCATCTCCAAAGGGGAGGTGTCGGGGCTGTTCCCGAGGAACGGCTCAATCCGCGCAACCCGCCCCCATCTTCTCGCGCAGGATGTCCGACTTCAGCAGAAAGGCTCCCTCCGCCACGATTCTGTCGCCCGGAGCCAGGCCTTCGATGATTTCCACGTGATCTGAAAATTCCGGGCCTGTTTCCACGGGGCGTCGGACATAGTAGTCCTCCTTCCAGTGTGTGAAGACAAAGTCATTTCCTTCATCCGACAAGAGGGCAATCCGGGGGATGGCCACGGCCTCTTCCCCGCTGCCGATTCCGATCCGGATTTCGCAGAACATGCCGGGCCGAAGGAGACGCTCCGCGTTCGCGACCGTCGCACGAACCTTCACCGTCCGGGTTCGCTCCTCCATCGTGGCGCCCACGTAGTCGATCGTTCCCTCAAAGGGCCGGCCCGGAAAGGCGCGCACGTGCACCTTCACCGGGATCGGACCCAGGCTGCGCGCCCGGATCAAATGGGGCAGGTCCTGCTCGTAGATATCCGCCCACACCCACACGGTCGTCAGGTCCGCAACGAGCATCACATCGGTTCCCGGCTCGACGAGTTCCCCCACCACGGCGTGCTTCTCGATGATCGTTCCTTCCAGGGGGGCTCGCACCGGCAGGCTTCCGGCCCGCGCGCCGCCGGCGCCTCGATCGAGGGACGTCAGATCCTCTTCGGAGAGGCCAAGCACCACCAGTGCCTGCCGGGCCGCGTCCCGTTCCGTCTTGTGCTGCTCGAAGGTCATCTGCGCATCGATCATCTCCTGCTCGGAGGAGATTCTTCGGTCGAACAGGGACCGCTCCCGTTCGAGGTTCTTCCTGGAAAGTGACGCGAGCGAACGGCTTCGCGCGTAGTCACGCAAGGCCTTGCCGAGCTCCACGCTGTTGATGTCGAAAAGAATGTCCCCCTTTCCCACGTGGGCTCCAATATCGATCCTCACCGATTCGATTATGCCGGGGATTCGCGGGCTGATGTGGACGGCCCTGTTCTCGTTCAGCCGCACCTCACCGGTTACGGTCAGGCCATCGGCAACCTTCGTCTTCTCGACAGGTCGAGTCACCAGGAGACCCCTTTCGTGATCGGGACCCTCTTTCAGGAGCGAGGGAGGCACCTTCACCACACCCACTTCATACCTGCAGGACGTACACTGATACGCGGGCACTTCGTGTTCGCAACGGAAGGCAGCGAGTTCATCGAGCGAAAGGGACGGTTTCTCCCTGTGGGCCTCCTGCCCATGCCCTCCGTGGGGATGGTCGCGACCCTCGCGGTGCACTGTCTCGGTGCGGCCGTACCCCTGTCCTTTGCCCTGGCCCACGGGACAGTCCTTGGCGGATTCCCCCGAACAGCCGGAGCAGGCCCACAACAACCATCCGCAAAGGGCTACTCGCAACGCCCCTTTCCTGACAAACCTTCTTGCTTCTCTCATCGTGATTCTCCTCCGGCATCCCGTCAGGCGGGATTCTCGATCTCGTCCAGGGGTTCGCCGAGCAGACCTTCTGCGTCGGCGACCGCCTTTTGCAGCTCTCCCAGGGTTTCGGTGTAGTGGGCCTGCGCCTCGAAGAGGGTCCTTTGGGCTTCCAGGACATCCAGGTAGCCGAACTTCCCTTGCCGAAAACCTTCCCCCGTAGCTTCAAAAGCGTTCCTGGCCCCGGGCAGCACCTCGGTCTTCAAGGAGATCACCTCCTTGCATGCGGACGAGAGCCTCTGATAAGTGCTGACCAGAGCGGCCTGACTACGCACGTGCAAGACCCTGCGCTGCTCCTCTGCCTTGGCGAGCCTGTATTGCGCCTCCCGGGTTCCCCCCTGATTGCGGTTGAACAGCGGTATCGGGACGGAAAGCCCTGCTACAAAAGCCCAGTCATCCGTCGGGTTGAAGTGTCGAACACCCCCCTTCAGGGTCACATCCGGGAATCTACCGGCCTTCTCCAGGTCCAGAGAAGCCCTTCGTCGCTCGATCTCGACCATCCAGCGGGCCATCTCAGGGCTCCCTGCCATACGCTCGCGGACCACCTCCAAGGGCGGGATTTCCTGCAACCGTTCCAGATCGCCCCGGGCCTCTCTGAATACGGGCGTGGTCGCCCCCCAGGCGGCCGCAAGAACCTTTCGGACAACGACCAGCTCGTCCCTCGCCCTTTCCGCCTCGATGCGCCGGGTTGAGAGGGAAACCTTTGCCTTGACCTTCTCGATGGGAGACACCTTGCCCGCGCGCACGCGCTCGGCCACTGCATCGAGGACCTTCCCGGCGAGGCGGACGAATTCCCGGTTCAACGCCAAACGTTCCTGTGCGACCAGAACGTCCACAAAGGCTTTGGTGGTGTCGGTGAAGACCCGGATTCGCTCGATTTCGTAGTCCCACCCGGCAAGATCCTGCTCCAGGGAAGCGGCCCGCTTCCTTGACAATCGTTTTCCGCCCAGTTCGACGAGCTGGCCGAGCTGAAGGGTCGTCTCCGCCTCGTCCAGCCCACCAAAGGGCCCGGACCCGCCGATGTTCTCCACCTCTACGTCCAGTTCCGGGTTGGGCAGGATCCTGGCCTCCAGCACCTCCGCTTCCCTGGCCCTTGCTTCCCAAGAGAATACGGCCAGCTCCGGGCTCTTCATCAGGGCCAGCGCGAGGGCCTGCCGGAGCGTAAGGGCGCCGGTGGGCTCTTCGATGCCGGCCGATGTCGGATCCGGGGCGGCAGGTCCTCCGGGCGGCCGGAAAGAGGCAAGATCCCTTCCAAGCGAATACGGTTTCGTTGCGGACATGTCCGCCGCCGAGGCAGCAGAGATGCCCAACCTGACTGACAATAGGATGCAAAAAACGATCGCGTATCTTGATCTCATGCAGGACCTCCTGAAGGCGCGGCAAGAGGAACACAAACCGGAACGGAGAAATGCAGCCGGGTACGATGCTTCAGAGGGGTTTCAAATCAGCAGAACCACGGTGGAACGCGAAGAGATTTCGCTCTCGTGTATGCATGGGGCGGGACCCGGGAGACGCGCGGGCGAATCCTGTGGAATGGACGTGACGTAAGGACCGCCCCCCCCTGACGCGGCCCGGGCCTTCAATTCCTGGACCACGTCTTCAACTGAGCGAAGAAATGCGGCGCAGGGGCCCAGGGCGAGAGGTACGTCGAAGCAGGAGGCGCATGGGTGGCCTGGATCTTCAAAGCGGGTATGGCCGGGGCAATCGCAGCAGTGATCTTCCGTAAGGGGCACCACTTCGATGTGGCCATCCCCCCCGAAGCATACGACGACGGCCATGGGATTCCCGATGCCAACGACGAGCCCGATCAGGGCGAGGATTGTAGCGGCTTGCTTCTTCACCGGATACCCTTGTCAGAGACCCTACCCTTATGATCAAATAGATGTTCTTCGAATGCAAGAGGTTCCCGCCTCTCAGAACCAGTTCAACAGTTCTTCCACAACGTGGTCCGTCCATCCAACGGGGATCGGCCCGCGCAGGTCGTGAGACTTTTCGAAGTCGACTTCGAACAATTCCCGGCGCAGCCTCTCCACCGTCTCCTGGTCCGAGAAAGCCACATTCACCTCCTGGTTGAGGCGGAGGCTGAGATGATTGAAATTGGCGGACCCGATGCATGCCCAGCCGTCTACGATGAGCGCCTTCACGTGGGTCATCCCGGGGTAGATATACACCCGAACGCCGTTCGCCAGCAGGTAGTTGGCCGTGACGTAGTTGCTGCTGTTTCCCCCGGGAGAATCCGTCCCCAGGGGAAGGACGACCCGTACATCCACCCCCCTCATCCGCGCCTCTGCCAGGGCCATTGCAACCGAGTTGTCGTATAGATAGGGGTTCTCGAGATACACGTACCGCTTGGCGCGACCGATTGCCTCCAGAACCGCCCTCCGGATCTGCAACGCGCCGGTTCGCGTGTAGAGACGGCGCAGTTCGATGTGCCTCTTGCCCCCTTCCTCCCACCGAGGCTCCGGTCGCAGCGGGCCGCTCGCCGCACTTCCCGCGTACGCCAGATCCCCCAGGACACTTGCATGGGCCCAGGCACGCCGGAAGTCGCTCTCCAGGACATGTACGATCGGCCCTTCCAGTTCCACCATCATGTCGTGCCACTCGTAGCGATACTCGCGGCCGATGTTCATTCCTCCCAGGTAGGCGAACCGCCGGTCGATCAGGAAGACCTTGGCGTGATCCGAGCTGAGCCAGGGGTTCAGGAAGGCTCGCACCCGCACGCGCGATCCCCTCCGCATGTACTTCGGCATGGACTTCGGGGGCGTGAATCCCTCCGGGAGCAGGATCGGCAGGGAAAGGGCCGCAGTCTGGGTACTCAAACGGTCGGCCAGGACTCTCACCTTCACCTCCCTCGAAATCCGCCTCAGCAGATCTGCGATTTCGACCGCCACATCATCGTTGTCGAAGATGCAGACCCTCAGGTCCACCTTTTCCCCTGCCTCTTCGATGCGTCGCCGGAAGCGGGGAAAGAAGTTCTCGCCGTCGATGAGGAACGAGACGGACCCCAGGTCTCGCTTCGTGCGTGTCAGCTCGTCCAGATCCGTTTCCCATGCGACCAGGTCCATCCCCGTTCTTCGGGTCAAAGCCGGCGGCGATTCGTCGAAGGAGGGCAGCCGCGGACGGGCCAATCTTGCGAGGGACTGAACGCCGGTGTTCACCAGGCGGCCCACGCTCGAGACCGGATTCTTGAGGACGGCAAAGACATGGCTTTCAAAGAGAAGAGCGGTGAGAATCTTGAACTCCGAGGAGAGGGGAAGCCCCCCGGCCTCGGCGCCTCGCTCCAACGGTCCGTGCAGGACCACGCAGGCGCGACGAGGGAAATTGAACAGAATGTAGCGGGGCGCAAGGGTGTCCGAAAGATACACGCCCAGGAAATGTGTCTGCTCAGGGTAACGAGAAGTGAGTTCCCGTTTCACATGTCGTGCGATCTGAACCGCGAATTCGTGATCATTGTAGCGACACTGAATGTTCGCATCCGCGGGCTTGTCCCGCAGGACGTGCGTCTGAACCCTGCCCTCCGAATCGCGCACCAGCACACGTTCTCCGTCCATCAACTGGACGTAGACGGCCTGCCCCGGTTCTCCGGGCACCATCTTTTCGAGAGCCCTCTGGGAGTATCTGCGCCACGCCTCCACGTCCAGGAACTTTACCTCGTGCCAGGCGCTCTTCGGTCCGGGTATCCGGGCAGGGCCCTTCTCCAGCTTCAGCTCGGCGGTGCGGTAGGAGAAGTCCCGGTCGGCCAAGGGTCCCTTTTCCCAGTGCGCCTTGAACATGGCTCTCGCCCCTTCCGTCTGGCCGTACACGCGTATGCGTCTGCCCTTGACGAAGGCCCGAATCGTCCCCTTGGTCAGGGTTCGCCGCAGGGCCCGGTCCGTTTCCGTGTCCTTGTCATCCGCCCTGACCGGACCTGCCGGGAAGAAGAGGCACAGGACGAGGAGGCATACGACGAGGCTAGAGAGCCGACGGGGGAGTCTTCTTCTTCCAGAAACAAGCTGCATTGTCATCTTTCTCAGTGTGACCTTAGCAAAACCCGGCAGGCTGGACAAGGACCGCGACCTTTCCGGCTGCATTCCGAACCGGGAACTGCTAGAATCCCCGGGAGGGCCGATCAGGCGCCCGGATCGAATCCACCCGACAGCCCAGCAGGTGATCTTATGTTAAATGTAGGCATCGTCCAGATCTTGGCTGCACCCCTCGAGGTAGAAAAGAACCTTTCGCTGGCCGAGCGATGTATCGAACGGGCCGCCGGCGAGGGCGCGCAGATGGTCGTTCTTCCGGAGATGTTCAATGTTGGTTTCCACTTCGGCGAGGATTTGATGCCTGTCGCCGAGGATCTGGACGGCAGGTCGGTGGCTTGGCTCAGGGAACAGGCCTCCCGGCATGGCATCTACATCACGGGCAGCCTGTACGAGCGCTTCGAGGGATACTTCTACAACACCATGTTCATGGTGGGCAGCGACGGGAGCCTCCAGATCTACCGGAAACGAAACCCGACCTGCCAGGAGACGACCGTCTGGCGGCGCAGCGACACGCCGGGGCCGGGAATCTTCGACACCCCCTTCGGCCGTGTGGGCGGCGTGATCTGCTTCGACTCGTTCGCCCGTGAGACCTTTGAGGGGTTCAGGCAGAGTGCGGTCGAGCTCGTCGTCATCGTGGCCCTTTGGGGCACGATTCGACACCTTGCCCGATACCCCGAGACCCGGGTCTTCCGCGGTCTCATGGAACGCTGGTCGTACCTGGCTGCGGAGGTCGTACCTCGACAGTACGCCACAAAGCTCGAGGTGCCCACGGTTTTCGTCAATCAGGCGGGAACCATACGGTTTCCCTTTCCCCGTCCTCGTTTCTGGCCCCTGCCGGGGAGAGAAGAGATCATCTATGACTTCTGGGGGTCCTCCAATGTTCGGAACGCCTCGGGCGAAGTCGTGGCCAGGGCCGGCGAGTCGGAAACCGAGCACGTCACGGTCGTGCCGCTGGAAGTTTCCCAGGCAGAGCAGAGGCCGCAAATCACCCGAGCGGATATTGCCGCGAACTACCTGAGCTCGGATTACTATTTCGTGCAGCCCCCGCTGCAGGCCAAGCTTTTTCAAGCATGGTGCTTTCGCGGATTTCAAAAGGAGTACGAGGCGAGGTGCGCCCGTCACAGGAAGCCCACCGCTTGATCCGATAACCTGGTCTACGGCGATGGGTTGGATGATCCGGTCGTTTTCGACACCACACTCTCATGGTCACTGTTCTCTTCTACGTACAGCTCGATCTCCCGTCGACCTTTCTTTTCATCGACGAAATATAGGAGTGTCGCACCCGCCAGAAACAGGATCAGCAGGGAGCCGATGCTCCACCGGGAGGCCGCCTGCTCCACTGCTGCGATCTGGTCGGCGGATGGCGCCTCGGGCATGAGCCACCCCCTTGCTGCGATACCGACCAGGCCGACCAGCGCAGGGCCCAGAATGGCGGCGAATTTCCCCAGCATGTTGTAGAACCCGTAGAACTCACCGGCCTGCCCTTTCGGGATCAGGCGCGAGTAGTAGGACCGGGACAGGGCCTGTATGCCCCCCTGCACGGTTCCGATCATGATCGCCAGGAGGTAGAACTCCGACTTCTTCGTCATGAGGATCCCCCAGATTGTGATGAACATGTAGACCCCGATGGCCAGGAAGATGGCCTTGCGAACCCCCCACCGCTCACCCAGCCGGCCGAAGAGCAGCGCCGAGGGAAAACCGACGAACTGGGTGATCAGCAGGGCCAGGATGAGGTCGTTGGAGGCAAACCCGAGGGACATGCCGTAGTCGACCGCCATCCGGATGATCGTGCCCACGCCGTCGATGTAGAACCAGTAGGCGAGAAGGAACAGAAAGACCGTCTTCAGGTGACGCCTCTTTCGAAAGGTATCCGCGAACTGCCCGAACCCCGCCGAGAACATATTGCCCCTGAGAGCAGGGGCCATCGCATGGGACGACTCCTTCACCCAGAACAGGGTGAACAGGGTGAACGTCCCCCACCAGACCGCCACCGTGAGGAACGAGAACCGGACCGCCGTCGTCTGCGTGAGACCGAAAAGCTCCGGGTTCAGGACCATGAAGACATTCAGGGCAAACAGGACACCGCCGCCCAGGTAGCCGAGGCCGAAGCCGAGGCCCGAGACGAAGTCGATCTCCTGCTCGCCGGCCACCTCGGGCAGAAGGGAATCGTAGAACACGTTCGCCCCGGAGAAACCGAGGATGCCCACGGCGTAGACCAGGATGGCCAGCTCCCACTCGCCCTTCCCGACCATGCTTAGAGCGGCTGTAGCGAGGACTCCAGGGTAAGCAAAACAGAGGAGGAACTTCTTCCGGGCCGTCCCCCGGTCCGCCACTGCGCCCAGCACCGGCGCCATCAGCGCAACCGCCAGGCTGGCCAGGGAATTGCCCAGGCCGAGCTGGGCCGTGCTCGTGTTCACGTCGGTGCCGGCGCTCCAGTAGGACTTGAAGAAGACCGGAAAGAACCCGGCCATCACCGTGGTGGCAAAGGCGGAATTGGCCCAGTCGTAGAGGGTCCACCCCCAGACCTGTTTCGATTTCAATGTCGCCCCTCTCATCCCGGAACCGGGTATGGAAAAAGGGATGCGCGGATTGCCGGCGATCAGTATAGGACGAATCTCAAGCCGGTGAAAGCCGCCCCTCCCGGCCATGGTTGTGCTACATTCCACGGTTGAGATATTCCCTTGGCAGCACTATAATCTTCGACCATCCACCTTCAGATCTGATTGGAGATCCGAATGAGAAGAACGCTTTCCATTGCGGTCCTTTGTGTCTTGGCGGCCGGTTTCCTCGCCATCGGTTGCCAGGGCAAGTATGCTGACGTGAAGAAGGTGAACCGCGAATACAGTGAGGTGGTCCAGCAATACGTCGACGATCTGGAACGGACGGAGAATGCGCAGGACGCCGCAAAGGCGGTGAATCGCTTCGCCGACGGCATGGAGGATCTGTGGCCGAGGATGAGGGCGCTGTCGGAGAAGTATCCTGAGCTGAGGGACAGGAAGGATTTGCCCGAGGAGCTGAAGGAAATGCAGGCTCAGTCCCAGGAAATGGGCAAGAAGATGGGCGCCGCCATGACGAAGCTCATGCCCTACATGACGGATCCCGAGGTGCAGAAGGCCCAGAAGCGCCTGCAGGGAATCATGACCGGACCGTAGGGCCTTCCCGGAAGTGCCCGAGGGGTTCCGCCATGGAGTGGATCCCTGGGCGTGCTCGACTACGAAGGGCAGCCGAAGGCGGCCCTGACCACCTGGAACCAGTGGCGCTCGCGGCCGATACGGGTTCCCGTGAACGGACCCGAACAGCGAAAGAAAGGAGATGGGGCATGAAGACGAGCGATGTCGTAGCCGTTGTCACGGGCGGAGCCTCGGGGCTGGGGGAGGCGACGGCCCGTGAGCTGGCCGCAGGGGGCGCGAGGGTCGCCGTCCTGGACATGAACGAGGACGGGGGCGAGAAGATCGTCTCGGAACTGGGCAAGGATGCGGTCTTCTGCCATACGGACGTGACCGATGAAGCGAGCGTGAAGGCCGCCATCGACAAGACCATGGAAACCTTCGGCGCGATCCACGCGGCCGTCAACTGTGCAGGGGTAGGCTTCCCCGCCAAGATCCTGGGCAAAGACGGCCCGGTACCCATGGACGTCTTCAACAAGGTCATCGAGATCAACCTGATCGGAACCGTGCACGTGATCCGCCTCGCGGCAGAGCAGATGGTGAACAACACCCCGAACGAGGAGGGGGAGCGGGGCGTGGTGATCAACACGTCGTCGGCCGCCTCGTTCGAGGGGCAGATCGGCCAGGCGTCCTACAGCGCCTCCAAGGCCGGGATCAACGGAATGACCCTCCCCATCGCCCGCGAGTTCGCACAGCTCGGCATCCGCGTCATGACAGTGGCCCCCGGGCTGTTCATGACCCCGCTGCTGATGGGCCTGCCGGAAAAGGTCCTGGATTCGCTGGGCCAGATGGTACCCTTCCCGAACCGTCTGGGTAAACCGGCCGAGTTCGCCATGCTCGCCCGGCACATCGTCGAGAACCCGATGCTGAACGGAGAAGTCATCCGGCTGGACGGCGCGATCCGGATGCAACCGAAGTAAACGGAGTCGCTTCCAGCGCGGCACGAACGGAAGGAGATGTCCATGAAGTTCTCCCCCCAGGGCCCTCGAGTCACGTTTGTTGTCACAGCCTTTGCGGTCGCGCTCTTGAGTTTCCATTGCGGGAACGACGACGAGACCGGAATGGGGAACGGGGGAGCGGACAAGGTGTGCGCGCCCTTCACCTATTCCGGGTTCAGCTCTCCCGAGTACAGCGGCTTCACCAAGCAGTCCCGGTACGTGACCGTGTCGGACGGCACACAGCTCGCCGTGGATGTCTTCCTGCCCGCAGGGGGTCCGGACCGGGAGGCCTTCCCCGTGGTCTTCACCTACACGCCCTACGACAGGGCCCAGGTCGACCCTTCCACCGGCGAGGTGACCACCGATTTCTCGATGACCTCGCTGGGGCAGCTGATGCTGTCCCACGGCTACGCCCTCGTGGCGGCGGACATGCGCGGAACCGGGGCCGCCACCGGCGAACAGGGGCCCTTCACACCCATCCTCGGCCGGGACGGAAAGGAGCTCATCGACTGGATGGCGGCGCAGGCCTGGTGCGACGGCAACGTGGGCATGACCGGGGGCTCTTATGTGGGATGGAGCCAGTTTGCAACGGCCCGGAACCTGCCCGCCGCCCTAAAGTGCATCACACCGGAGGTGATCCTGACCGAGGGGTACACCGAGGGCTTCCGGCCGGGAGGGATCGCCGCCATCAACTGGATCTCCAGCTACAGCCAGCTCCTGCAGGCCTTCAACATGAACGTCCAGTACCCGGATTTCGGCCTCATGCCTGCGGCGCCCGCCTTTGACGAGGACGGGGACGGCGAGTTCGCCGACGAGGTGCCCACGTACGATCAGGGGGACCCGTCGATCTTCTTCGACGATCTCATCATCCCTCCCTTCGGCATTCACTACCCGGACCAGGTGAGGCGGTCCAGGCACAAGTACTTCCGGGCCACCTTCGAGCATCTGTTCAACCCGGTCTTCCAGGACCTGGCCGACGCGATGCCCTTCTTCGACAGCAACTTCATGCCCCCCTGGGAGAACGTCACCTTTCTCGACGGCAGCCCGGGATACATGATGAACGAGATCAACGGCTCCGGGATCGCGATCTACCACATCGGCCGCTGGTACGACGCCTTCTGCAAGGGCGCGCCCATGACCTATGCGAGCACCCGCCACATGGTGCCGAGCAAGCTGCTCATCGGCCCCGGATACCACCAGGGAATCCCGGACGCCTACCTCGATTACTTCTCCTACTCCGGGGACTTCGAGGAGCAGAACAACATCGAGCGGCTGCGGTTCTTCGACCGCTACCTCAAGGGCATCGACAACGGGATCGACCGAGAGCCTCCGGTCTACATCTACGTGGCGCACGAGGGCTGGCGCGCCGAGCAGGAATGGCCCCCGGCGCGACAGGTGATGACCGACTACTATCTCGATCAGTCAAACAGCCTCTCCACGGAGAGAACGGCGGACGGTTCGGACGACTACGACGTGGATTTCACCCACCGGTCCAGCTACGGCTCCACGGTCTCGGACCGGTGGATCATGATCGGCTATCCGGACGACCTGATGATCCGTACCGACAAGGACACGCAGTGCCTGGTCTACGAAACCGAACCGCTCGCGGAGGACACGGAAGTGACCGGCCACCCCATCGTGGACCTCTGGGTCACCTCGAACCGGCGATACGGCGATGTCTTCGTCTACCTCTGCGATGTGGACCCGCAGGGGGAATCGATCTATGTGGCGGAGGGGCAGCTCAGGGCGGGGTGGCATCGGCTCTACGAGGACGACGACCGGGTGAACGGCGTCATGGACGTGAAACCGGAGTTGCCCTGGCACGGGTACAAGGAGGCGCAATGGGTGGACGGGGCCCTTGACAGCGACACGCCTCTCAATCTGCGTTTCGAGATGGTGCCCGTTTCCTGGGTCTTCAAGGAGGGGCACAAGATCCGGATCGCCATCGCAGGGGCCGACCACCAGAATTTCGAGCTGAACCCCGGCCTCGCCCCGAGCGGAAACCCGGAGGACGCGCCGGCCACGACGATGACCCTCCACCGGACGGCCGCGTATCCGTCTCACGTGGAGCTTCCCATCCTACCCGATTGATCGGGGAGTTCGCATGGCACAGAAGGCCACAGGCACGCTCACAGTCGGAAACATCGCCCGCGTTGCCGCCGTCAGGTACGGCGACCGGGAGGCGATCTACTGCTCTTCCACAGGACGGAGGTTCTCCTTCCGGGAAGTCAACCGGCGGGCGAACGGGCTGGCGAACGGGCTCATGTCGATGGGCCTGAAGAAAGGGGACGTGGCCGCCTTCCTCTGCACCAACCGGGCCGAGATCGTGGAGATCTACTTCGCCCTGGCCAAGACCGGCATCATCGGCATTCCGCTCAACTATCGACTGGCACCGGCGGAGATGATCGAGTTGATGAAACACTGCGGGGCCCAGGCCCTCCTGTTCGACCCGTGGTTTTCCGAGGTCGCGGGCCGGGTGCGGGAGGCCCTGCCGGACGTTGCCCGTTTCGTGGGCATGGGGGAGGAGCTTCCCGGGTTCGCCACCGAGTACGAGGAGCTGGCTGGACGATCCTCCCCCGATGAGCCGGCGGTGGACATCTCGGAAGAGGACATCCAGTACCTCAACCTCACGTCCGGGACGACGGGCCTGCCGAAAGCCTATTTCCTCACCCACTACAACAACGCCAACGCCCTCGTCATGGCGATGATCCACGATGTGACCCGCGAGGATGTGATCCTCACCGCCTTCCCGATCTTCGGGAGGGTCGGCTTCGCCTGGTGCGGCATCGGCCTGTACACAGGGGCCCGGAACGTGATTCACCAATTTCAGGCCCAGAAGATGCTCGAGCTGATCGAGTCGGAGAGAGTGACCATCTCGAACTGGGTCCCCACCATGGCCAGCTTCGCCCTTTCCTTCCCGGACGTGGACGAACGGGACCTGAGCTCGCTCCGGGCCCTGGTCTTTGCTGCCGCCCCGCTGGCGCCGAGCCTCCAGCAAGAGGTCAAGCGGCGGATCTGCCCGAACATCTACGAGTACTACGGCCTGCAGGAGACCGGGATCCTCACACAGCTCGGCCCCGAGGAGAAGGAGAAGAAACCGGAGTCCGTGGGGAAGGTCATCTTCTCCGCCGAGATGCGCATCGTGGACGCCGAGGGGAAAGACGTGCCGGTGGGCGAAGTAGGCGAGATCATCGGCAGGGTGCCCACCGCCACGGCGGGCTACTTCCGGAACGAGGAGAAGACCCGGGAGGTCTTCCGGGACGGGTGGGTCCACACCGGAGACCTGGGCAGGCTCGACGAGGAAGGCTTCCTGTACCTTTCCGGCAGGGTCAAGGACATGATCATCTCCGGCGGCCAGAATGTGTTCGCGGTAGAGGTGGAATCGACGCTGCTCAGCCACCCGGGCGTGGCCGACTGCGCCGTCATCGGCCTGCCCCACGAGACGTGGGGGGAGATGGTCACCGGTGTGGTGGTCAGGGCACCGGACGCATCGGTCACAGAGGAAGAGCTCATGGGCTACTGCAAGGAGCGGATCGCCGGCTTCAAGGTGCCGAAGAAGATCGTCTGGACCGACCGGCCCCTTCCCAGGACGCCGACCGGCAAGGTGACCAAGTTCGTGCTGGTGAAGGAATACTCGAGTGCGTGACGCAGGAGTCGGAATGCCTTCCCAGGAACAGGTTCTCTACGAGATCAAAGGGCCGGTGTCATGGGTCATCCTCAACCGGCCCGACAAGCTCAACGCCTTCAGCACCGAGCTCGGGCGGAAGGCGCTGGACGTCCTCCGCACGGCCCTGGACGACGAGTCCACCCGGGTGGTGGTGCTCACCGGCAGAGGGCGGGCCCTTTCGGCCGGGGCGGATCTGACCGAGGTCGCGGCCGACCCGGACCCTGCCCGACGCATCGACATCATGGCCACGATCGCGCACAAGGCGGTCGCCGAGATCCGGCAGGCGGACAAGCCCGTCATTGCGGGCATCAACCAGGAGGCGGCCGGCTACGGCTCGGCCCTGGCCCTGGCCTGCGACATCCGGGTGGCCACCGAAACCATGCGCCTTCGCTACGCCTACTCTCTGATCGGCCTCACCGGCGACGGGGGCATGAACTATCTGCTTCCGAAGATGGTCGGGATCTCCCGTGCCCTGGACCTCGCTCTGACGGGCGACCCGATCTGCGAGGAGGAAGCGAGGAAGTTCGGCATCGTGAGCAGGTTCTTCCCGGTCGACACCTTCTTCGAGGAGACCCAGGCCCTGGCGGAACGGATCGCCCAGGTACCGCCGAAGGCGGCCGCCGCGGTCAAGGCGATGATGTACGCGTCGCAGAACACGGATCTCCTCACCCATCTTGCGACCGAAAAGGCCTTTCTGACCGAAATGGCGGGCGCACCCCGGTTCCTGGATCTCATCCGGGGATTCCGGAAGTAACCTGCTCCGACGCATTCACCCAACGAACGCCCTGATCCCTGGGCTACCCGGCTGTGCGTCCGTCTTCGGCGGGCGACGGTCGGCCGGAAAGGCACCCCCTTGCGGGAACAAAAGGCATGGTGTTTGCTTTATTTGTATATGCAGGCTAGGCTGGCACGACACCGGCCCTGTTCCTTGAAATAAATCCTGAGGTTTTTCAAAGGGTTGGACGAAACCGCATCTGAGCGATGCAGGGGGGGTTACAAAATCGTCTCTCGAGAGCGTCACATGAGCCGACGGCATCTTCTGGGTCTGTGCGCAGCGGGCCTGGCCTCGGCCGCCATCCCGGGCCGGTCGTTTGCGGCCCTGCAGCCATTCTGTGCGCCGGAACGGGCACTCGCCTTCTTCAACACCCACACCGCCGAGGAACTGAACCTGGTCTACTGGGCGCGGGGGAGATACAGGAACGAGGCCCTCGCCGAGATCGACCACATCCTCCGGGACCACAGGTCGGGGGAGGTAAAGCCGATCGACACCCGACTGCTGGATCTCGTGCACGCCCTGGGAAAGGCCCTCGGGAATCGCGGCCCCTTTCACGTCATCTCCGGATACCGCTCTCCGACGACGAATGCCCGGCTCCGCGCCAACGGCAGGGGCGTGGCGAGGAGCAGCCTCCACCTGGAGGGGAAGGCCGTGGACATCCGCCTGCCCGGCTGCGACCTTCCCACGCTGCGCCGTGCGGCGATCGCGCTCAAAGGCGGGGGCGTGGGCTACTACCCGGGGCCGGACTTCGTACACATCGATGTGGGGCGCGTCCGCTACTGGTAGCGACGCGGACCTTCCTCGAGCGCCCTGGCCAGGGGCGGGTCCCGACCGTACACGTCGCGGCGAAAGCAGACCCGGCCGTCCCGGTCCACCCACGCCGTCCAGTAGAGTACGTGCACGGGAATCGCCTCCGGGAGCCAGACGGTTCGGTTCGTTCCTTCTTCGATTGCGGAGAGGATGGCTTCCCTTGTCCACTTCGGGTCACCCTCCAGAGCCAGGGCCGCGAGATCGATCGGTTTCTCCACGCGTATACAGCCGGAGCTGAAGTCCCGCCGGTTCCGGGCGAACATGTACCTCGAAGGGGTATCGTGCAGGTATACGGCGAACTTGTTCGGGAACATGAACTTCACACGTCCCAGCGCATTCCTAGGCCCTGCATCCTGCCGGAACTTGAAGGCGAGGTTCTGCCCGGTCACACGCGACCAGTCGATCCCTTCAAGGGGGACCTCGGGGGCGGACTCGTCCCAGCTCTCGAAGACACGAATTCCCTGTCGAGCCAGGTAGCCCGGGTCCTTCTTGACCTCGGGCAGGATGTCCCGCACGGCAAGCTTGTGCGGGATGTGCCAGTACGGGTTCAGGACCAGGTAGGACATGTCACCGCTCAGAAGGGGCGTCCGTCTCGCCGTCCTGCCGGCAACGACACGCATGGCCAGGACGCGCTCTCCCCGGTCGATCACCTCCAGGGAGAAGGCGGCCGTGTTGACCAGGATGTATCTCGTCCCAAGATCTTCGGGCAGCCACCGCCAACGTTCCATGTTCAGCTCGATCTGCCGCACCCGGCCCTCTGCCGGCACGTTGAGCGCCGCCAGCGTCGCCGGGCCGACCACGCCGTCCACGATGAGCCCGTGCCGGTACTGAAACCGCTGCACCGCCCCCACCAGAGCCTCATCCACGATTTCCGGATCCGTTGCGCTATGGTCGCCCAGATCCCCTGACACAGCGAGGCGGGCGCGCAGCGCCGCGACGCGCGGGTCCCGGTCTTCTTCGTGCAGGACAGCCCCTCCCGGCACCGAGGGCCACCCCCCCTGTCCGGCGATCGCCCTGTGTTTCAGAAGGGCCTGTCGGAGGGCGGCGTACCCGGGATGGCCCGGCAGGAGCCCTTTCAGGGCGCCGGACACCTGTTTCTTCTTCAGGGCCGCACCGAGGACGTCGGCCAGGTCCTGTTCCCGGCTGCGGACGATCCATCTCGTGTGGACCGTTTCCGGATCCACCCGTCCGGAAAGCAGATGGGACCCGTAGATGAGAAAGGCATCCGTGAGCAGAAGGTCCAGATCGGCCAGCAACTCCGGATCCACCGGCCTGCCCGCGGCCCGCTCTTCATCGACGGCCGGGAGCAAGGTCTCGATGGTCCCGAGGTGATAGGCATTCAGTCTCAGGCCCTCCAGCGGGGCCTCGCGGAGGGTGGCCACGAGGTCCCTCGCCAGCTCGAAACGACATTCCGGCCCCGCCCAGGCGGGTGCGAAGCCCCGCTGCTCATAGAAACGGGAGAGCACGGCTTGCCCGCAGAGGGTCTCTTTTCTGCAGAACGACCTTTCCTCCCGAGCAGGGTGGGAGAGTCTGTTTCTCAGGTCCTGGGTCACCTTCCCGGTCGGGTCTTCCGGCCGGAGGTCCGTTTCACCCCCGGAAGAAAGGGCGGGCCAGGCAACCAGAGCGACGACCAGTGCGGTCCGGACCCGTGCGCTTTGGACGGAGAGAAAGGGAATCACGGTCTGCCTCGAACGGGGAAGTCCTTCGAAACCCCTCGGGAGGGAGGGAGATTTCTCATATTTTATCCTTCCCATTCTATCAGATTTGGGACTTCGTGACGATTTGTGATAGTAGAAAGAGCTTCACGGGGGCCGACTTGACCGATGAACAGGCAAGAGACCGCAGGATGCAGTCCTTCCGGGGCGCCCTGCTCGGCACCATGGTCGGGGACGCCCTGGGCATGCCGGTCGAGGGCATGCCCGGCTCGGTGATCCGGGCCCGCTTCGACGTGGTGACGGAAATGCTCCCTGCTCGTCTGGGGCGGGGTACGTACACCGACGACACGGAGATGATGATCGGGCTCGCCGAGGCCCTGCTGGACACCCCGGGTCGCCTGGACGCTCATCGGGTGGCCGCCCGTTTCGGAGAGAATTTCAATCCGGATCGTGGCTACGGCGGCAACACGATCAAGATCCTCGGGGCCATTCGCGACGGGGCTCCGTGGCAGCATGCCACCCGGGCGCACGGGCTGCCGGGGGGCTCCTACGGGAACGGTGCTGCCATGCGCGTGGCGCCGGTCGCCCTCGCCTTCTATCGAGATCCGGATGCAATGGTCCGGGCCGCAGCCCAGCAGGCGGCGATCACCGGCCACACGCACCCCATCGGCAGAATCGGGGCGTGTATTCAGGCGATCGCCGTTCGTTGGGCGATCAAGAGCGGGGAGCAGGGCGCGCAACTGGACCCCGGCTCCTTCCTGAAGAACCTCAAGTTGGCCGGTCCCCAGGAATTCCTGGATGCCCTCGGCTGGATCACGGGGAACCTGGGAGCGTCTCCGGAGGAGGCCGCCGCCCGTCTGGGAACGGGTGTGGAGGCCTCCTGTTCCGTTTCAGCCGCCCTCTGGTCAGTGCTCTCCTGTCCGCAAGACCCTGAAGCGGCCATCATCCGCGCGGTCGGGCTGGGAGGCGATGCGGACACGATCGGCGCCATGGCCGGCGCGGTGGTCTGCGCCTACCATGGGGCCGACGCCCTTCCCCCGCGCTGGACCCAGGCCCTCGAAGAGAGCGAAAAGGGGAAAGGGTACGTCGTCGAACTGGCGGACCGACTGTTCCACCTCTCCGCACAAGCCTGATCTTCTTTCAGAAAAGCTCATGAAGGGGATGGATTGTTCCGATCCAGTGGGGGTGAAGTCCCTGCCGGTTAGATCAGGTTTTGCGGGTACGAGGGGGTGGTTCATGAGGGCCTTCGCCTGGCTGGCAAGATCGACTTGCTACACCTTTGCCGTGGCGTTTCTCAGCATCCTGGGCGGACAGATCGCATCCCTCTACGGGTACCTCTACTTCTACGGCCACCTGTACATTCGAAAAGACCTCCTCATCCTGAGCATTCTCCCCGACCGGATCGTCTATGTTCTGCTCTCGCTGCTCGCCCTCACCTCGACCGGCCACTATCTCTGCTTCGGCCTTCTCCGGACCTTCGGTGCCCGAAGAGAACTCCGAAGACTGCGGATCATCAACGACCAGGTGCACGGCATGGACCTGGATTCATCCCTCCCGCCCGAGAGGCTGCCGGCCCTTCTGCACGCCCTGTCCAGATTCCCCCTCTGGAATACGGTGGCCGGCGCCGTCTTCGGCACGATCCTGCTCTCCGCCATCCTGGGCGTCGTCGCACTCCACGGCGCCCATCTGGAACAGCTCTTCCTGGGCGTCCGGGCCGGTTTGATCGCGATTCTTCTGTATCTCTACATCACGTACGTGATCTCCGACTTCCTGACCGTGTCTCTTCGTTCCGAGGTGAAGAAGAAGATCCACCTGTTCGGCGAACGGTTCGAAGAGGCACCGCTGTTCTCCCTCAAGGGCAAATTCGCCTCCTTCGTGGTCTTCATGCTCATCACCCTCCTGGTCATCAACTCCTTCACCCTCGGGTCCCACGAGGACCCCTGGGAAACCACGATCATCACCCTGTTCTCGATCCTGAGCATGTCGATCTGCAGCTTCCTGGTGGGGCTCTACTTCGCCTCGATCCTGCGGTCCATCGAGGAAGCCCGCATCGCCTCGCAGGAACTCGCCTCCGGAGGGTCCGGTCTGGTCTTCTCCGGCAGCCTGGACAGGGAATTCCTGCTGTTGAACCAGACCATGATCGCCGCCGCAGAAGAAGTGAACCGGTACCGCAACCGGATGGAGGATCTGGTTCAACAGAAGACCCGGGACCTGGCGAAGTCCTTGGAAGGGCTCTCCGAGAGCGAAAGGCGCTTTCGATCCATGGTGGAGAACGGGTCCGACATCATTTCCATCCTGAACGCAGACGGCAGCAGGCGCTACGTGAGCCCCTCCATCGAACGAATCCTGGGTTACAAGCCGGAAAGCCTTGCCGGAACCAGCGTCTTCGAAAACATCCATCCGGACGACCGGCAGCGGATCACGCAGGCTTTCGCCCAGGTGGCGGAAGGCCGGAAGACGATTTCAGCAGAGTGTCGGATCGGGCACAGGAACGGCTCGTGGCGGAACATCCAGGTCCTGGGCAAGAACTTCCTGGATGACCCGGCCGTTGCGGGCATCGTGCTCAACGCCCGTGACGTGACCGAACGCAAGCGGGTCATGGAAGCGCTGCGGTTCACCCAGTTCTCGTTAGACCATGCCGCCGATCCGGTCTACTGGATCGACAAGGAGGCCCGCTTCATCTACGTCAACGAAGCGGCGTGCAGATGCCTGGGATATTCAAGTGAAGAGCTTCTCGACATGACCGTCCATGACATCGACCCCGGGTTCCCTCCGGAGGTCTGGCCGGCACACTGGCGTGAACTCCGTGAGCGAGGCTCCTTCACCATCGAATCGCAGCACCGCGCCAAATCGGGACGGACCTTTCCGGTAGAGCTCACCCTCAACCACACCCAGTACCAGGGCAAGGAGTACAACTGCGCCTTTGCCCGTGACATCACCGAACGGAAGCAGGCCGAGATCGAGCTGCTGGAGGCCCATCAGGAGATGGCGAAGACGAACAGCCAGCTCGAACAGGCGATCCAGCACGCGAACCTGCTCGCCCTGAAAGCGGAAGTCGCCAATGTGGCGAAAAGCGAGTTCCTGGCGAACATGAGCCACGAGATCCGTACGCCCATGAACGGCGTGATCGGGATGACCGGGCTGCTCATGGAAACCGACCTTTCGCCGGAGCAGCAGGAATATGCCCGAACGATTCACGCCTCGGCGGACACGCTGCTGAGCCTGATCAACGATATCCTCGACTTCTCCAAGATCGAGGCGGGACAGCTCGACCTGGAGGTCCTCGACTTCGACCTGCGAACCACCGTAGAGGACGTGGCCGACATGCTGGCGGTGCGGGCCCATGACAAGCAGCTCGAATTCTCGATTCTGGTGCACCCGGAGGTTCCCGCGCTGGTGCGCGGCGACCCGGGCCGCCTGCGGCAGATCCTGATCAACCTGACCGGCAATGCGATCAAGTTCACCGAACAGGGGGAGGTTCACATCCGGGTCGCCGTGGACCAGGAGACGGAGAGCCACGTCGCGGTTCGCTTTTCCGTGATCGACACCGGGGTCGGTATCCCCCGGGATCGGCAGGACCGCCTGTTCAAGTCTTTCTCCCAGGTGGACGCCTCGATCACGCGCAGGTACGGCGGGACAGGGCTGGGGCTTGCCATCTCCCAGCAGCTGATCAGCATCATGGGCGGCAGGATCGCCTTCCAGAGTGAGGAGGGCATGGGGTCTACATTCTGGTTCACCCTCGAACTGGAGAAGCAGCCGAAGGCCCGGCCGCCGGAGAAGGTCCTGCCCGAGGACATCCGTGAGTCCCGGATCCTCGTGGTGGAGGACCACGCGACCAACCGACTGGTCTTCCGGGAAATGCTTCGCTCCTGGGGATGCCGTTTCGAAGAGGCGGAGGACGGGCCCGGGGCGCTGGAGGCGCTTCGCAACGCTGCTGAGAAAGGGCATCCCTTTCGGATCGCCCTGGTGGACATGCAGATGCCCGGCATGGACGGCAAGACCCTGGGAGAGAGGATCAAGGAGGATCCGGAGATCCGTGACACACGGCTTGTCATGCTCACCTCTCTGGGGAGGCGGGGCGATTCCGCCCGGCTGCAGCAGATCGGCTTTGCCGCGTACCTCACCAAGCCGATCAAGATATCGCAGCTCTACGACTGTCTCGTCACGGTCCTGGGCGCGGGCCCTGCAGACGGCATGAGGAGGGAGCGGCCCATCATCACGCGGCACAGCCTGCGGGAGGAGAAGAAGCGCAGGGTCCGTATCCTCCTGGCAGAGGACAACGTGGTGAACCAGAAGGTGGCATTGCGCATCCTCCAGAAGCTCGGGTACCGTGCCGATGCGGTGGCCAACGGCCGGGAGGCGGTCGAGGCCCTGGAGACCCTCCCCTACGATCTCGTCCTGATGGACGTGCAGATGCCGGACATGAACGGGTTCGAAGCGACACAGCGGATCCGTGATCCGGAGTCCCGTGTGCTCCGGCACGACATCCCGATCATCGCCATGACGGCGCATGCCCTGAAGGGCGACCGGGAGAAGTGCCTGGAGGCGGGCATGAACGATTACCTGAGCAAGCCTGTAACCGCGCTGGCCCTGAGCGAAGTCCTGGAGAGGATCCTCACGGCCGAGCCGTCCGCTGCGATGCTTTCGCCCGAGAACAGCACCGGCCAGGGCAAGCCGGTTCACATCCAGCGCATCCAGGCGATCGCCGACGGAGACATCGCCTTCGAGAAGGACCTGATCGAGTCCTACCTTTCCACCACGGAACAGAGCCTGAAATCTCTCGAGTCCTCCATACACGCGGCCCGAGGGGAAGAGGTGAAGACCTGCGCCCACGCCATCAAAGGCGCGAGCGCCAACGCAGGTGCCAAGGGGATGCAGGAGATCGCCCGCCGGATCGAACAGTTCGCGAGCGGAGAGGCCCCCGGGGACGGCCCCGGGCTCATGGCCGAGATCCGATCCGAGTTCGAACGGGTGCGAAGGTTCTTCAAGGCCTATCTACAATCGCGGCAATCCGACCGGCAGGATTCCTCCTCACGACCCGCGTAGACATTTAGGGGACGTTGTTGAATTCGTTAACTTCGGCACCGAAGTTAACGAATTCAACAACGTCCCCTACTCCCCCTCGCCAGCAACAGCGCTGCTTGACAAAGATCGAGGCCAGGCGGGATAGTTGCACGGTCGAGATTCCTGAGGACACCACGAAGAATCGCTAAAGGCACTCAACATGCGCGCACTGTGGAACTGGCTCAGGAACGACTTTCTCGGGATCTTCCGCGAATTCCGCCTCGGTTACCTGCCTCCCCTGATGGTCTACTTCGCAGCGGGGGTCTCCAGCTTCACGGGAATCATCGAATCCTTCTTCGTCAAAGAGGAACTCGGCCTCAGCGCCGCCTTCCTGGCCGGTCTCGGCTTCTGGGCGGGCATGCCCTGGGCGCTGAAGATGCCGGTCGGGCACCTGGTCGACCTCGCCTGGCGCTGGAAGTCGGGGTTCGTCTATGCAGGCGCCACACTGATGGCATCCAGCCTCCTGATCATGGTGGGCCTCACGGGCTATACCGAGCGGATGGCAGGCATCCTGCCGGTGGAGGTCTGGTACATCCTCTCCGTTCTGCTCGCACCGATCGGGTTCATGCTCCAGGACGTGGTGGCGGACGCCATGACCGTGGAGGCCGTCCCTTCGGTTCGCGACGACGGGTCGGACATCCCCTTGGAAGAACTCCGGCGGATGCACGTGACCATGCAGACCCTCGGCCGCATCGCCATCGTGGGCGGGAGCGCTCTGGTGGCAGGCCTGGGCGGCTGGCTCGCCAAGGTCTTCTCCTACGACCTGATGTACAAGATGTCCCTGGTCATCCCGCTGGTGTCCGTGATGGGTGTGACCCTCGGCGACTTCATGATGCGCCGGCGAAGAAGGCGGCTTCGCCGAAAGGGATTCAAGCAGGATGAGATCCAGCGGATGCTTGAGCCCCGGGACGAGAAGCCTTCCCCGAACGCGTACATTCTGGGTGGGAGCGCCGTCTTCGTGGCCGTGACCCTGCTTGTCGGGCTTTCCGACTTGATGCTGAAACAGGAGATCATCCTGTTCGGATCGCTCGGCATCATCGGCTTTCTGATGCTCCAGCTGGTCCGTGAAATGGAGATGGACAGGAGAAGGGAAATCCTCGGCATCGCCGTCATCGTCTTCGTGTTCCGGGCCATGCCCACCCCGGGCGCGGGCGCGGGCTGGTGGCAGATCGACGTGCTCGGCTTCGACGAAGCCTTCTTCGGCACCCTGCGCCAGATCTCGGCGATCCTGGTCATCGTCGGGATGATGGCCCTTCGAGGCTGGATGGGACGGCGCTCGGTTCCCTATGTGGTGGTCTTCCTTTCCCTTTACGGAACCGTGATGTCTCTGCCGTACGTGGCCATGTACTACGGGTTCCACGAATGGACAGAGGCGACCTTCGGTTTCGGTGCACGCACGATCGCGATCATCGACACCATGGCCGACTCCCCCATGGGACAGGTGGCCATGATCCCGATGCTCGCGTGGATCGCCAGGGAGGCGCCTCGCCATCAAAAGGCGACCTACTTCGCTGTGATGGCCGCATTCACGAACCTGGCCCTGTCCGCCAGCAGCCTCGCCACGAAATACGTGAACAAGATCTTCGTGATCGAACGGGGCCGGTACGACGAGCTCGGCGACCTGCTGATCTGTGTCGTGCTCCTGAGTCTCGTGCTACCCATCCTCACCGTGGCCGCCTTCCATCTGCTCCAGCTGCGACACCAGAAAAGGGCCCCAAGTCGTTGAATTCTGGATCGAATGCTTGTTGATTGGGCTCGGATCGGTTGCCTTGATTGCAGTTCGAATGGGGTCGGACCAAACTAAGTGGTTGTTATACAAAAAGAAAGATGCCGAAATCAGCCCTTTTCCGGCCTTAGAAGCTCGATTTCGGAGCCAGAATCCAGTCTCTATCGAATATCCTCGCGTTGCTGGTTTATTCAAATACCCTTTCTCTGCCGCTTTCTCCCCCTGTTGCATCCCTTAGTACAAGTCGTCATAAATAAGGTGACGTATAATGCTTGCACAATTCACTAA
>CAYZMM010000006.1:0-164737 GCA_964479535.1 uncultured Thermodesulfobacteriota bacterium | reverse complement strand
TCAATTCGCAAATCTCCTACCCCCGCCCCTCACCTTTATCGGTGTAGTCAACAGTCGTCAAGGCCCGGCAGGGAGCCGGGTACAGGCTCCTGTGGGATTTCTGGTGCCGGGGCGGGCTAACCGAAAAGCTGGGCCCCAAGGCGGAGCGGCTCGTGCAGGCCTACGGCGTGGAGAAGGCGAAGCGGGAAGCCCGCAAAAGGGGCTTCTCGGTCTACGAGACGACTCGCGAAGACGGCACCGTCAGACTCACCCTCACCAGGAGATGAGAGCCATGAGCAGGAAAATCCAGATCACGTTCAACTCGGACGGGACCACGGAGATCAAGACGAGCGGGTTCCGGGGAAACTCGTGCATGAAAGCGACCGAATTCTTGAAAAAGTCCCTGGGCAGTGTTGTCAAAACGAAGAAGACCCCGGAGTATTTCCAGGCCGGAGCGTCGGAGACGGCCAGGATCCGCGGTAGGGAGTGACTGGCCCCGGAGAGGGATCGCATCATGCAGACGATCGAGATCGAGTTTGAGTTCACAGAAGGAACCGCCTCGGCGGAGTGGTGGACCCCGGAGACCGCCTCACTCCTCTGTGCCTTGTGCGGCAGATGCGCAGGCTGGGAAACCGACGAACGGCCCCTGGAATGCGTGAACGGGAACCCCTGGTGCGGCTGACGAGGATCCCTGCGGTAAAGGAAAATAACTGTGCACCAATACTGCACCCATCAGCGCTCCCGCGGGCACACCGTCCCCGCTTTCCTGAACGCGGCCAGAGGCCTTCAGTGAACACGAACCCACAATTGATCACCCAGCCTGGATCGGAGTCAATCTTGCTTTCGACCGTCTTCCCGTGCTAATGATATGGATGTATCCTTACATAAAGAAGGAAGAAATCATGGCGATTCAAATTGGCGTTCGAGTCCCCGAGGAAGTCGTGAAAAGACTCGACAGGATTGCCCGCAAGACCAAACGGTCAAGATCCTATTACGTCCGGCAAGCGATCCTTGAACACATCCAGGACCTGGAAGACTACTACCTGGCACTTTCCCGCCAAGAAGACAGCCAGCCTACCATCCCCTTCGACGAAATGGAAAGACGCCTTGGCCTGGCGGATTGAGTTCGATCCCCGAACGGAGAAGGAACTCAAGCGGCTCGACTTGCCAACGAGACGAAGACTAATGCGATTTCTCGCAGAGCGGGTTGCGCCCCTGAAGGATCCCCGCAGCCTGGGCGGGCCTCTCCACGGACCGATTCTCGGCAAGTTTTGGAAGTACAGGGTGGGTGACTATCGGCTCATCTGCGACATTCAGGATCGAGTCATCACGATCGTGGTGCTCCACGTGGTACACCGCCGTGATGTCTATCGGTAGACAACGATAGGCTACCAGCCTCCCGGAACGACTGGACGTCACCCCCCTGCTGATCATCCCCTTGTAAACCCATCTCATCATTGTCACCTCCGTGAAGTGAAGCGCGGGCTCACCTCTGCCGGCGACGAACGCTGCTCCGCCTCATGGTTCATGGGGAGGCGGAGCAGCCTGCGTCCTTACCATAACCAATCACCCAAGGAGGGCAATCGGATGGAAACCGATAACATCTATCACGACGGCGTGGTGCTCATCCTGCAGACCAGCTGTTGGGGCGTCCGCAAGAAGCTCCCGCAGGACAGGATCAACGTCTCGGCAGACCCCAAGTTCGTCTCCGGCACCAAGCGCCTGGTGGACCACGAGAGGTACTTGAGCCCGATCCGGCGCAACCAGCAACAGGCCGCGGAACGGATCCGGGACCGATGGGCCGTACCGGGGTTTCCGCTCACCGGGGCGAGTTTCGTCCCCAAGGCGAACATCGAAACCGTGGAGTCGGCCCTGCAGGAACACCTGCGCCGGCACGAGGAACTCGTGGAGGAGTTTCTGCCCCTGTACCCCCGGATGAAGGAGGAGGCGCGACTCGAGCTCGGGCCGGATGGCCTCTACGACGATGAGGAGTACCCGCTGGACGTCCGCACTCGCTTCGGCTTCGCCTGGAAGTACGTGATCCTCGAGGCCCCGGAGGCCGGCGCCAACGTGATGACCGCGCCTATGCTCGAGCGGGAGAAGCAGAAGATAGGGGTCATGATCGAGGAGTTTCGCGCGAACGCGGTGACGATCCTGCGCACTGAGTTCGCCCGCGCGGTGGCCAACCTTGCGGACTGTCTGAAGAGCGGGAACAAGCGGCGCATCCGGCAGGAGTCCCTGGACAGCCTGGAGGACTGGATCGAGCGGTTCGAGCGGCTCAACATCAACAACGACCGGGAGCTGGCCGGGTTCG
This sequence comes from uncultured Thermodesulfobacteriota bacterium, assembly GCA_964479535.1. Classification (GTDB taxonomy): domain Bacteria; phylum Desulfobacterota; class DSWW01; order DSWW01; family DSWW01; genus S015-6. The sequence continues at coordinate 162,444 of CAYZMM010000006.1, read as the reverse complement.
TCGAGACCATGCGCGGGCTGGTGGCCGGAACGGACGCCCGGGAGCTTCGCAACAATGACCTCTTTCGCAGAACGATCTCGAACCAGATGGCCGAGATCTCGGTCAACACTTGCCGGCCTCGCGGAAGAGACCCCCCGGAGGCACCCCAGCAGGCCCTCATGCGCACGCAGACCCGGTACACGACGGCCGTCACGGTGCAGAGGCCCCGATCCATGGCGCGCATGCTCTCCAAGGTGCTCGAAGAAGCCCGGCTCGCCGGGGAGAGCTTCTACTACTACTGGGAGGTGGAAGACCGCCAGAAAGACCGCAAGGTCCCTGTGGAAGGCCCGTCCATCGACCTGGCCATGAGCCTTGCCAGGAACTACGAGAACTGCGCAGTGGACGCCGACGTTGCCGAGACCCCCACTCATTACATCTTCAAGGGCGTGTTCATCGACCTGGAGACCGGGTTCACGTACACGCGGCTCTTCCGCCAGAGGAAGAGCCAGAAGCTCTCCTCGAGGATGGACGGCGAGCGGCAGGAGGACATCGTCTTCCAGATCGGCCAGTCCAAGACGCAGAGGAACGCCATCACCCGGGCCATGCCGGGCTGGGTCGTGGACAAGGCGATCGAGACCGCCAAACAGGCCGTGCTCTCCGGGATCAACCCGGAGACGATCCACCAGGCGCGCCTGAAGGTCCTCGACTTCTTCTCCAGGTACGGGGGTCGGCCAGGCCCAGATCGAGCAGGAACGGGGCCGCCCCATCGAACAGTGGACGGCCTCGGACATCGTGGATCTGCGCGGCATGGCCACGGCGCTGAAGGAGGGGAGGGTTTCTCCTGCGGAGATCTTCCCGGCCCTGCAGCCGGCTTCAACGGGTCAAGCGGGCGGCCCTGAGCCTGAACCGGCATCCCCCGAAGCGGCCCCGGAGTCGGGGAAGCCCATGCCCTTGCCAACCCCCACCGAGAAAGGCGCACAGACGATGGAACCCGACCCGCCCGTCGGCCAGGCGGTCATCGCCACCGACGAACCTCCTGAAGAGCCCACGAAACCCTGCCCGGACCGGGACGGCAAACCTCGACCGGTCTCCTTTTGCAACGGTCTCTGCCCTCGCAGGGAAGGCTGTCCGGAATGGGACTGAACGGCAGTCTCCCGGGATTCATGGCCCTACCGTCAATGATTACATAAGCCCCTCGTGGGCGAAAAAGACCCTGAATTCAAAAGAGAATCCTGTCTAGACCTCAAGGGAGCTTCACTTCTTCTTCTCATGGACCGCTTGACACGAATCCCGTGTAACACTAGAATAGTGCTTACGTGAACAAGACCACGACCACGGAGAAACGAAGATGAAGAATGTCACCATAACGCTCGATGAGGAGATCGCACGCTGGGCACGGATCCGGGCCGCCGAGCTGGAAACCAGCGTCTCCCGGCTTGTGGGGGAGATGCTTCGAGAAAGGATGTTGGAGGAAGAAAGCTATCAGGCGGCAATGCAGAAATACCTTTCTCAGAAGCCTCGGGGGCTCAAAGGCCCCGGCGTGATATACCCCAAGCGGGAAACTCTTCATGAGTGAGAACATATTCGTCGACACGAATGTCCTTGTCTACAGCCGGGACCTCTCCGAGCCGGAAAAACAGCCACAAGCGCTCGCCTGGATGAACCACCTGTGGAGCACCCGAACCGGGCGCACGGGCTTCCAGGTTCTCCAGGAGTTCTACGTGACCGTGACCCAGAAACTCGTCCCCGGTCTGGACAAGGAGACCGCCAGGGAGGATGTGCGGTCCTTGCTGACCTGGGGCCCCACGACAGTGGACCGACGTGTCCTCGAAGGCGCGTGGGCCGTCCAAGATGCCTACTCGCTTTCGTGGTGGGATGCCCTGATCGTCTCTGCCGCACGGGTGGCCGGGTGCCGTTACCTTCTCACCGAGGACCTACAGGAAGGACAAAGCCTGGACACGCTAGTGGTCCTCAATCCGTTTCGAACATCCCCCTCGGATCTGTAACTCGAAGTCATCCTGGTCCCGCTCGTCCATCTCCGGGAAAAGCCACTTCCCGGCTATTCTCACTTCTCGTCCTCCCCGGGCTCACGCACCTCGATGCGGGGTTCGAGATCGATCTCGTCGTCCGGGACGCAGATGATGCGGATTCCCCACCCGGCGTACGTCGTCAGAAGGCGGCCGAACTCCTTCCATGAGAGTTCGTGGTCGTCGATGTAGATGATCGGCTCGTTGTCCGGGCCGCCGTCGCTCACCACGCAACGCAGGACATCGCCCCGCGGGGTCCACTGGTACCCTTTCTCGAAATACTCGATCTGTGGCTTTCCCGGCGGGATCTCGATCGCCACGTGCTCGTACTCCGCGCGCAGCCGCTCCGTAGCCTCGATCATCTCGTTGAACCGATCGAGGATCTCCTGGTCCGTCATCTTGTGGACTTCGTCGCCCAGCCCGAAGTGCGAGGTCCACACCCCTTCCTCGGCATAATCGATGATCGCCCCGTCGGATTCGCGGGTGATCCGGACCTGATCCAGGGTTGCCACGTGAGGAGGCTGAGAACTGGGAAACGTATCAGCCAAAGCGCCTTGGCGGATGCTGCGGGTCTCTCCCTGCCTGCAGTCAAGAACGGACGAGCCTCACCGACCGGCTTTCCCGGGAGGCCGAAAGGCTCAAGACCCTCAAGCAATGTGCAGCCGCCGGCCGGCTTGTCGAGATGCACTGCGAGGCGTTGTCCAGAAACAACCCGAATGTGGGTACGGAGGTGGAGATCGAGGTCCTGGAACTCGCCACGGGGCTCCCCAGGCAGCTCATACGCCTCTTCACGGGGCTGAGCACCCCGAGAGAAATACACCGGACAACTTCAACTACCAGTTACCGGGACACACCGGAACGTGAGGCCTTACGGTTCGGGTTTTGCGCCTTGCTGCGAAAAGGCATAACGCACCACCCGGGCCAGGATCTCGAGACCGCCGAAGTTGACGGTCCGCCCTAAAATAATAGGCTCTTCCGGGTTTCGTGTGGGTAAAATCATTGGCTGAGATGGCCCCCAGCAGGATAGAGGTCCAGGCCGCCGCAATGGAAATAGATGGCGTTGCGAAAGCGCCGCCGGTTGCGGAAGCCGCGTGACATGTACTTGACCTTTTGGATCTTGCTGTTGATCGACTCTGCCCCCGCGTTGGTGATGCGATGCTCGAAGTAGGTCTTGATGTTCGCCCAGTGGGTCTTGATCATCCGGGCTACCCGCTTGATCGGTTCGAGACGGCTGCGGATCGCCCAGTTGTACCAGGCGCGGAAGTTCTTCTCCACGACGCCGAGGTACCGGAGATCCCACAGGCACATCGCTGCTTCCTTCACGGCCCAGGCCCGAGCCGTCTTCAGCACGCTCTGCCGCAAGGGGGCGAACTCCCGCCAGGCTTGTCGGGTGAAGTTTTCCGGATTGCGCAGCCAGGCGTACTTGGTCTTCACGAGCCAGCTCTTCCCGCCGGCCAAGAGCTGCCGGTTCTCCTGCCTGCGAACCTTGTCCACCGCTTCGTTCAGATGCTTGGCCACATGGAACTTGTCGAAGACGATCTTAGAGTCGGCGCCGGGCAGATGGGCGCGCGTCGAGCGGATGTAGGGTTCCCACATATCCATGGCGACCGCCTCGATGGAACCCAGATGCTCGCAGGGCAGGCTCTGCCAGTAGCTGTCGAGGCTCTCCCGCGTGCGGTCATCGGCAATATGGACTACCCGGGTCTGTTCCAAATCGGTGATCACGGAGACGTATTCATGCCGCCGCTGGAACGAAGTCTCGTCGACTCCCAGATAACGTGCGGGTTCGAGCTTGCGCCGTGCGAGGCCCCGCAGGACGGCGCGCTCCTGGATGCCGGCCGCCTCGTCCCAGGACAGATGGAGACGCTCCGCCACGGCCGTCCTCTGAGAAGTGGGATTGCGCATGTGATGGGCTTCGTCCACAACCACGAGGTCGAACCCGGGAGCTAGCGATTCCAACTGTTCCTGAATCCTTTCTCTCCGGATGGACTCCAAGGACATGATGCCGTTGAGGGTCGTGTCCTCAGGATGCTCTTCATATTCTCGAAGGAATTCCGTGAAATCGATTGTTTTGAGTATCTTGAAATCCTCTCCGAACCTTCGCCTCAGCTCGAGCTGCCACTTCTGGGTTAAGTTCGCCGGGCACACCACCAGGACTCGCTGCACCGTTTGCCTCGCCCTGAGTTCTGTAAGAATAAGTCCGGCCTCGATTGTTTTTCCAAGCCCTACTTCATCGGCAACCAAAAGACGGTGTCTCGGGGAGTCGAGAAACTTAAGTAACGGCTTGAACTGGTAAGGATAGAAGCGGGTGCGCGAGGCATTAAAGGCATAAATGTTGTTTCGAAGAGGGAAGTCACGCAGGAGTCGCTGGTACGTCATCAAACGCTGAAACTCCGCGTACTGTCCCCGCATGACAACCACATCGGCACAGCAAAAAACGGCACCACCGCTCGATCTGCTAAGCTTCGAATGGCAATAAGTTCTCGATCTTTGTGTATCAGACAATCGTTCTCTCACCTGAATTCACCATGAGTTCACTTGATCCCCAAAATCCACCCCTCGGTCCGGGCTACCTCACGCTCTGCCGGTTGGAGGTTCGGCCGTACGTTCCTCGGGTGTAAAGCTCGGGCTCCACAGCCGTGGCTAGACCTCGACCACTGCCGAGCACCCAGCCGGAACAGCCCACCCGTCAAACGGCCAGAAATGGACCCGGCCGGCCAGCCTCTCCCGCAGGAAGCGCAGCCATGGAATCCCGGCATGGGTGGACTTGGCCACCGATCCCTGCACATCGAACTGGAAGACCGACTTGGCCGCGCCCGTTCGCACTTCGGTCAATCGTCGCCAGCGCGCATTGCCCGAACGAGCCGCTCCGTCCCCGCAGACGCCGTCGCGCACGAAGTCAACGTAAGTATGATCCTCGTCGGTGGGCCAATGGCGCTGGAAGTCCTCAAGGAATGCAGGCCAGTCGGGCGGCAGGCGATGGGTCTCAAAATACCGGAGCGGAAACGAAAAGCCGTGGTCAATGCCAACCAGCGTTGGAGGGCCTTCCGACAGAATGCGAACCAGCCACTCGGCGATGCCGCGCCGGGTCCAGTACTTACGCGGGCTCGGCGGCGGCTGTACCTCGACCGGGGGTGAGTCCGTGTCTGCCATGTATACTCGTAGGCCCTTTAGGCTTGATCTCGGTGTCTCCGCACCGGAATAGTCGATGCCAATGTAGCGGCCGAACGCAGGCATGAGCTGCCTTTCGTGTCCGCTCCTTTCCCCACAGCGGATAGTGCACACCGGTCCAGAGGGTTTCCCTAATCGTCTTTCGTGGCGGAACTGGCCCGGCTCAGAAATTCAGCGAATGCCAGGAGTTCGGAACCGACTCTGCCACACGTCTCCTGAATTCTCTCGGCCAAGCTGCGGATCTTCAGGGGGTCCAGTTCGAAGGCGTAAACGTTGCGCCCAACATGACGGAATCTGCGGAAGGCCTGCAAGGATTCCTTGGTCTCAGCCGAAATGACCGCGGGACGGCGGCCGGCCACCTCGCCGGACATCTGATCAAGCAAATCTCTGTGCCAGTTCTCTCCTGAGGGAACGGACCCGTCAATTGTCGCCGCCACAATTGTGAAGATGCGTTCAATTGCTTGGTAGAAGCTCTGGAGGTCAAACGCGACGCTCCCCAGGTAGTCCTCATCCTGAAACGACTTCTCCAACCTTCTGACCGCATGCACAGCGATCCTTTGAAGGTCGGAGAGCTCCGCTCGGATCCGCCCGGATAGCTTCACAAGGTCATCCATCATAGCTCAACTCCCTCGCCATCCACCGCTTCACGGAGCGCCGATGAGCATTTTCCCATGTCCACGATGTCAACCTTTACGCTTCCATCCAAACCCAAGTCCATGGCTTCTCCGGCTGCGTCAAAGTAGTCGTCTGGGGTCAGGCCCCAGACCGCAAGATCCACGTCCGACCAGGGCGTAAACCCGCTTTCGCGCACGATAGACCCAAAAGCCACAACCCGCGTTGCACCATAGCGCTGCTTTAGCAGTGCGGCCACATCCTTCGCGATCTTCCACGCATGCTCTTTCTTGGTCTTTGTTTCAGGATCGAGGCCGTAGCCCTGCAACGTCAGCCAGGGGCGGTAGGCAAGCATCTCTCTTCTCGTAAGGTCCTTGGCTGTCTTGGGCATTGGAGACTCCTATCCACGATGGCTAGGGCAATTTTTTCTGTGAATTACCTCTTGTATTCGGCGGCCTCAGCATACCATCCAGGATATCGTTTTCCCAAACATCAAGCTTCGCGACGGAAATTGTCCAACGGATTCATAAAAGCTCATCAACCTTGCTCACAAGATCACCCGCTTGACTTAGGCTGGAGTTTCGCGTTTTTTGAGGGGCAGCGCCGGGTTCTGCGGTGGGCGCTGGGTGGATTATAGCGCAGAACTACGCGGCGGCCAAGAGCCAGTGGGGGATGATGTCGCTGAGATTTTGATGACCCCTGGTTGGAGTAGGGGTTGAAGAAAACCGGTGAGACCAGAGACGCCTTCGGCAGGAGGCGATCATGTCCATGAAGGAAGGGGTTTGTTTGTGGCGATACCAGGGGGCTTCGGCCAGGACCCTTTGCACGTCTTTCTGGCGGTCGCCATGGTTGAGGTGCCAGAGGATCGTGATCGCATAGGCGGTCATAGCCATGGAGAAAGTATGGATGATGGCGTCATGCCCCTTTGTGGGATGGGGGTTGGGACCTGGCTTTTTCCCCGGAGCGGGTTGTTCCGGATGTCGACGCCACCATCCGTTTTGAGGATCTTCGAGGCCCATGAACTGCTTGGTATTTCGGAAAGCGACCTCGATTTCCCAGCGGCGGGCGAAGATCATAAGGATCATTTCGATGGGCATGTCCGGGTCGGTGGAGAAGTATGCGCGGTCATCGATTCTGCCTTATGGCAACGATGTTTCCGGGAAGCAGGCAGAGCAGAAGCTGAAAAACGACATGGGCCACGGCATCGCAACACCATCGGCCGTGGGACAGGAGGCGGTACAGGCGTGCATGGTTTCCTTGGGAAGCGGCTGCTGCCTGAATGATGCGGCTGATGCTGTGGCGGCCACATGAGTGCTTCTTACGTCTGTGCTGCTCATGCGGCCAAGATAACGGAAAAGGAATGCTGTGTCCAGCAAAAAAATCACATCATTACGTTTGACCAGTGTAGCGAGGATCGGCACACAAAGTGCCCCTCAAGAAACGCGAAACTCCAGCCTAACAAATCCATAACATTTTCCTCCTTTCTCTCAGCCTTCTTCCGGCCAGACCATGCTAGGCGTGGGTGTTGTGTTTCAATCCTTCAGCCACCATTCGACCGGACACTCTTGCTGTGGGGTGTCGAGGCAATAGTGAGAAACCTGCTCATCTCCTTCCCCCTCGTAGACCGCCTGACATGTGCCAGCACAACAATCCTGGCCTGGATTGCAAGCATCACAGATAATCCCTTTGCAGTCGTAGGTATCGCCGCAACCGCAGAAGAAAAACAAAACCGTCAGGGTCAAAAAACGTGCTGTATGTCTCATCTTATTCCCCCTCCAGTTCATTCTGGTACATACCCATCAATGTTCCTCTGGTGATATCCTGAATTTAGTTTGAAATTGAAAAGGAGGCTCCCCTGTGGAAAGATCCACAGGACCTCAACCAAGGAAAGGAGCCTCTTATGAAAGAGAGCACAAGAAGGCGGAAGAAAGCAAACCGGGCATTTCGACAACTGGGCGGAGAGGAATGGGTCGCAGATCGTCTTTATCGTGTATTGGCAGACGGGAAGCTGGCTTTTGATGCGATGATGCTTGAGATGGGTAAGATGTTTGCCGAAGCGATCATGGACATGGAACGGCTGGAGAAGGCGGGACCCGACTATCATCCCCTGGATCCGAACATCCAGAAGTGGGCCTCGCAAGAGGGGTCGATCTACATTGGGGATCAGAAGGTTCGGCTGTTTCACCCTCGTCTGCGCAACCAGGCGGAAAACCGGGAGATTCCCATTGAGAGCTATGTGAAGATGAAGCGGCGGGGACAGTTTTCCGATGAGCTGATGGGCAAAATTCTCCGGGGGATATCGGGGCGGAAGTATGCGGATACCGTGATTGCCTCGGCCCATGCCTTTGGGGTTTCTGCCAGTTCGGTCTCCAGACGGGTTGTGGAGGTGACGAGCAAACGACTCGAGGAATTCAAGAGCCGAAGCCTGAAGGAGTTCAAGCCCTTTGCGATCTTCCTGGATACGATTCATCGGGGAGGGCAGGCCTTCATCGTGGCCCTGGGCATTGATCTGGACGGCAAGAAGATGCCTTTGGGTTTTTGGGAGGGATCGAGCGAGAACTCTGAGATTTGCCAGCATCTGCTCAGCGATTTGGAGTTCCGAGGATTGGCACTATCCAAGCGGATCCTGTGGGTCACCGACGGGGGCGCCGGCATTTTGAAGGCGCTCAGGGAGCGGTTCGGCAAGAAGTTCATCCACCAGCGCTGCACCATTCACAAGGACCGCAACATTCAGCGCCATCTTCCCAAGAAGTACAGGGATTACGCTCACAGGCAGTTCCGGACAGCCCTGGAGCAGAACAGCTATGCGGATGCCAGGAGAATGCTTCTGGATTTGGAGAAATGGCTGCGAGCGATCAACGAATCCGCAGCCGACTCTCTGCAGGAAGCTCTGGAGGAGCTCCTCACTCTCCATCGCCTCAAGGTTCCGGCATTGCTTCGGAAAACGCTGCAGTCGACCAACCCGATTGAAAGCATGTTCTCCCTCGTCAGGCACTGCGAACGCAACGTAAAACGGGCTCGCAACAGCAACATGCGACAAAGGTGGTTGGCCGCCATCCTGCTTCATTGCGAGAAGTCCTTTCGAAGAGTGAAGGGATATGGCGGGATCGCACAGGTCGTCTCTGCCATCGAGGAAGAGATTAGAGAAGATCGCGCTGTAAGGAAGGCTGCGTAAAAGAAATGGATGGGGAGCCTCAAACAATTTCAACTAAATTCTTGACAAGCCCTAATTCGCACCATCTACAGGCAACACTCTAGGCAAGCGCCAGTTGTCGTATCCCCCATAGACCAACTGATCGACCCACAAATTCAGGGCCCCGGACATACGCCGGTAATTACTGCGACACTGTCGGCGCCTGCGTAGCCTCTAGCACCAGCCTGAGTGTGGTGCCCGGGTAGCAGACGTCCAGATCGTTTAGCACGGTACATAGGACGCTCAGAGCGCGGTTGTGGCGCGGAGTCGCCATGCTGTGCAACCGAACCACGAGCTTTTCTTGCTCGTAGTCTGGGACTAAATCCGCCGGCAGGTCGAAGACCTGGCGCATGAACTTCCGGGCCTCGTCTTCCCGGCACGGGAGCAGTGGACCCACTAGGTTCGCCAGCTGTGTCTCGGCCCGGTAGCCCACCATTTTTCTCCGCCGCACCGGCCACATCCTGCTCCTCGGCATACCTCAAAATCGCCTCCCTCTCCCCCTCCGAGTACCGACGCCCCCGTTTCGGAACCTTCTGCCTCCCTGCTGCCTCCCCCTTGCCCCGTACGCCTCCGTTCATTCTCTCTTCCATGTCGATCTCTCCTCTTCTCTCTCTGGTTGATGGATCGAGAAGATCTGAGATCTCATGCTCTCCCCCTGTCAGTGTTTTCCTGCCCTGTCTTGATGAATGATTCTAGATTGCGACAGGTAGTCCTTGGTGTTCAAGCGGGCACATACGCGCAAGCCGCCGCTGGTTTTGGTGGAGCGTATGAAGTTCAGCACCGTCTCGTAGTCTCGCAAAGGCTGGGCCGCCCAGTTCTTGCTGATGAACGAGAACATCCGGTGTTCGATGGGGTTCCACTTCGAGGAGCCGGGCGGGTAGTGGGAGACGCACACGCGGATGCCGAAGCGGTCGCAGAAAGCGTGCTGGAGCTGGTGCTTCCACAAGAGGATGCGATAGCCGTTGCTTCCGCCGCAGTCGGCAAGGATGAGCAGTCGATCGGTACGCGGATAATGTCGCGTGCCAAACTCGGTCCACCAAGTGTTGATGGCATCGACCGCGAACTGGGAGGTGTCGCGGGTCGTGCCGACCGAAACGAAACCGTGATTACGAAAGGGATCATAGATGCCGTAGGGTATCGCCACGCCATCCGCGTCCGAGGGGAAGTCGTGGTCGAAGACTTCCAGCGGTTCGCGACTCCATCGGCGGCCTGCCTGATGGAACGGGCCGATCAGTTCACGACTCTTGGTGTCAACGCTGATCACGGGCATTCCTTCCGCGGCATACCTTCGACTCTGCTTCATGATATAGCGGAACTGTGCATCACGCTCGGACGGGTCCGGCGGCTTGCTCAGTCCGGACTCCAGGCTCTTGAGGTTCACACGCAGGGAGTAGTCCATCTGTTTGAGCAAGCGTGCCACGGTATTGGCCGATACGTGGATGCCAGCCGGCTTGAGGGCCTCGGCAACCTTGGCTGTGGTCTTGTGCGTCCATTTACATCCTTTGATCGGATCGCCGCCGGTGTCATCTTCCATGATGCGTTCAAGCACCCGGATTATGTCAGGCGTTTTTTTTCCTGCGAAAGTCGCCCCCCGCCCTTGGCGCGTATCGGCCGTCCTTCCAGTTGTCCGGCCTCCAGTTCCTGGCGTCCGCGCGCCACCGTATGCGGATCGATGCCAAACAGCTTGGCAATATGCGCATCACCTCCGTGTCCCAGCTTCAGGGATTCTAGCCCGGCGTACAGCCGCCGCTGTTTCTCGTTGAGTATGCTGAAGAACAACAGGAGGGTGGCTTTCGCTTCGTCGATGGCCAAGTCCGGGTTGGAGACGATCATGGTCGTTGTCCGGGAGGCCGTAACATGAGCATCGCGGCGCTTACGTTGTTGACTGGCTGTGGCATCGTCGGCTGCGAAATACACGTAACGGTTGCCGACCACATCGCGCTGGAGTCGGCCTTGGCGAACCATGCGGGTCAGGGCATGTTTCGATTCGACGTGCAGCGCACGTCTCAACTCGGCCGCATCGTATCCCGCCTCCGAGCGCTGCACCCAGGCCACCACGGTCTCCAGCAACGTGCCGAAGCGCGAAAACCACACCGAACGCAAGCTCCACAGCCCCTCGTGAGAGAACTGGGCGATCGACTTCAACGTGTAGAACTTGCCCCGATGACTGTAGCTGCTCAGGTACTCCAGTCGGCTCAGATTGCGAAATACGGTGCGATCCGAGGCACTTTCCATGGCCTCGCCGATTTCCCTGAGCGTGGCGATCTTGCGCCGCTTCAGGAACGAGGCAACCGTCTCTGGATGGAATGTCGCTGTTTTCATAATGGCAACATTATCCCTTCTTTCAGCCTGCGTCAAGGGAAATGTTGCCACAATCGATTCAGAAACAATAGCCCTTTCAAAAGGCGCCATCATCCGAGTCCAAGGCAACTCACAAGATCCTCATACTGGCATAGTTATCCCTGTCTTATGTGAATCTATTTATGAGCGAGCCCTTAGATCAAGTTTGGGATAATATCAGAATGTGTTTAGATCCCAAGTGGTTCGGCCAGGAAATTCCGCCCTGCTACGGTCTTCTGGCCTAGGCCCGGGATCCTTCCTCTAACGTGTTTCCTCAAACCGGTACCGGTCTCGAAGGATTACGTCACGCTTCCACGTCCCCACCAACGCCTTCGAATCGTACATGCGGAGCTGATCCCGGTTGAGCACATCCCGGCGGATCTCCCCCTGCTTCAGGCCATCCCGCTCGATTCGGAGCGTGTCCTTCTGGATCGCATCCGGGACAACCACGAGTTGGGCGAGCAGAGCGAAGACAAGCAAGGTTCGCATGGCTTTCTCCCCCTTTTCTTGACGTCCCCGGCAGGTTCTTTCCCCTTCCCTATTCTCCCACCGGGACTATGGGATGTACAGATTCTTATCGATGGATCTGGAGCAAACTAAGGGGAAGAGGAAAAAGCGCAATGATTTCGGGGTGCCGGGGACAGTGCCGGGGACACCATTTTCTGGCATAAGAAAAGGGGTTAAGCATTTCGCCTAACCCCTTGATTTTATTGGTAGCGGGGGGTGGATTTGAACCACCGACCTCCGGGTTATGAGCCCCCAGAACCGTTCTTACCCCCATTTCCGTCGATTTACCAGAATGTCTTAATTTCAGTATGTTACAGGGATAATACCACCCTTGACATCCCGGTTTGTCCCCTGTTATACAGTTTCTGTGTTGGGGAAATGTTGGGTACCTTCCTACCCGTTTAGGAGGATAAAGTGCCTAAGAAACCCAGGACCAAGACAAAATACCCCGGAGTTTACTACGTCGATTCCACGGCCATCGGCTCGGGCAAACCGGAACGCGTGTACTATGTCCTCTACAGAAAGGACGGAAAGCTCATCGAGGAAAAAGCCGGCCGCCAGTTCCAAGACAACATGACCCCGGCCAAGGCGGCCCAGATTCGGGTCCAACGAATTCAAGGCGACCTGCCGTCGAACAGGGAACGAAGGGAGCAAGAGGAAGCCACCCAGCAGATTACATGGACTCTCGAACGTCTCTGGTCGGAATACAAGAAATCCCACCCAGCCCTGAAGGGAATCAAGAAAGACGAGAATCGTTATCTGAAGCACCTCAAGCCCCATCTTGGCACAAAGGAACCGAGGGATCTGTCCCCTTTCGATATTGATCGCATAAGGATCAGGCTTGCAAGAACGAAAAGGCCTGCCACCGTGAAGAACGTCCTCGAATTGCTGCGAAGGCTCATAAACTTCGGCGTCAAGAAGAGACTCTGTGATCCCCTCCCCTTCAAGATAGAGATGCCCCGCGTCCACAACCTCAAGACAGAGGACCTGGCCCCGGAACAGCTGACGCGCCTGTTCGAAGCCATCGAGGCGGACACACATGCCCAGGCAGGCCCCATGATAAAGATGGCTCTCTTCACCGGGTTGCGTCGAGGGGAACTCTTCAAGTTGAAATGGGAACATATCGATTTTGACCGAGCATTCATTTCCATTGTCGACCCCAAAGGGGGGCCAGACGAAAAGATCCCCTTGAACGATATGGCCAGAGCCGTCCTGGAGTCACATCCAAGGACGGACAGCCCATATGTCTTTCCTGGACGAGGCGGACGACAGCGGACGGACATCAACAAGCACGTCAATCAGATCAAGCAGAAGGCCGGACTCCCAAAGGATTTTAGACCCCTTCATGGGCTTCGTCACGTTTACGCCTCCATACTCGCCTCCTCCGGCCAGGTGGATCTGTACACACTACAGAAACTCCTCACACACAAATCTCCCCTAATGACGCAAAGATACGCTCACCTCCGGGATGACGCCCTACGGAGAGCTTCCAATCTTGCCGGAGACCTCATTGGAAAGACGGTCAAGGGCACTGAAACAAAAGAAAAGAAGAAGAAAAAGAAACAGGTGAAGAGCACCCAGCCCAGGCAAAGATCCCAAAGAGCCTGAGAGTCGCGAACCGGAGAAGCAAGCCCCCATCTTTCTTGGCCTCGCCTTCCAGCGGAAGGCCAAGAAAGATCGTCCTGCCACACTGGCACAGGCGTTGCAGAAATCTCTCCATGTACTGCCCGCCACCGTCCCGAACAACCGGGAACCTGCTTGATCAAACCGAAGAACCACTGAGAACCAACAGTACCCGATCTGACCGACCCTCATCACGCGGCATTTGGGTCCGGCGATCAGGGGACAAACTCAACCGCGCAGCACTTACCGGAAACGAGGAGCACCCCCATGGAAGAGCAATTCGCCCTCACGAAGACCGAACTACCCGAATCCGTTGACCCCCCTCGCGCGATCCATCGAATCCGCAAACGCGACGGAACCCTCGTCCCCTTCGACCAGGAAAGGATCACCCAGGCAATCTCCAAGGCCATGCTGGCCGTGGAGACCCCTGACCGCGAGGAGGCCATGCGCTGCTCCAACCAGGTGCGCCGGCATATCCTGCTGCGGTTTCACCCCCGTGTCATCCCTGGGGTGGAGCAAATCCAGGACATCGTGGAGGAGGTCCTCATTGGAAGGAACCATGCCAGAGCCGCCAAGGCCTACATCCTCTACCGGGACCAGCACGGCCGTCTGCGGGAAAGCAAGAGCCTGCTCTCCGACATTCAGCGGATCATGGATGGGTACCTCGAGCAGTCGGACTGGCGCGTGCGGGAGAACAGCAACGTGAACTACTCCCTGGGGGGCCTGATCCTCCACAATTCCGGCACCGTGACCGCCAATTACTGGCTCAACTCCATTTACAGCCCCGAGATCGCCGACGCACACCGCCGCGGAGATATGCACATCCACGATCTGGGCATGTTCTCCGGATACTGCGCAGGCTGGAGCCTGAAACAGCTCCTCCAGCTCGGCCTCGGCGGGGTCCCCAACCGGATCAGCTCCAAACCGCCCAGGCACATGAGCACGCTCATCGCCCAGATGGTCAACTTCATCGGCGTGCTCCAGAACGAGTGGGCCGGCGCCCAGGCCTTTTCCAGCTTCGACACGTACCTGGCCCCCTTCGTCCGGCACGACAACCTGAGCTACCGGGAGGTGAAGCAACAGATCCAGAGCTTTGTCTTCGGCATCAACACCCCGAGCCGGTGGGGCTCCCAGGCCCCCTTCACGAACATCACCCTCGACTGGCTGGTACCCCCAGACCTTGCAGACGAGCCCATTCTCATCGGCGGGGAGTCGCAGGAAACCCGCTACGGCGATTACCAGAGAGAGATGGACCTCGTGAACCGCGCCTTTCTGGAGGTAATGATGGAAGGGGACTCCGAGGGCCGCGGCTTCCCCTACCCCATCCCCACGTACAATGTGACGCCGGAGTTCGATTGGGAGAGCCTGAACGCAGAACTTCTCCTCCGTATGACGGCGAAGTACGGAACCCCCTACTTCCAGAACTTCGTGAACAGTGACCTCAACCCAGGAGACGTCCGATCCATGTGCTGCAGACTCCAGCTGGACAGAAGGGAGCTGAAGAAGAAGGGAGGGGGTCTCTTCGGCGCGGATGAGATGACCGGTTCCATCGGGGTCGTGACGATCAATCTGCCCCGGCTCGGCTACCTCTCGAGCACCACGGAGGAATTCTACGAGCGGCTCGGGCGCATCATGGACCTGGCCCGGGACTCCCTCGAGACCAAGCGGCGCGTCATCACGAAGCTCATGAACGATGGACTCTTCCCGTACTCCAAGCGCTATCTGGGCACATGGGACAACCACTTCTCCACTGTGGGCCTTGTGGGCATGAACGAGTGCTGTCTGAACTTCCTCGGAAAGGACATTGCCACCGAGCAGGGCAGAAACTTCGCACTCTCGGTGCTCGATTTCATGCGCCAGCGGCTCATCGAGTACCAGGAGACGACAGGCAGCCTTTACAATCTGGAAGCCACGCCCGCCGAATCAACCTCGTACAGGCTCGCAAAAATAGACCGCGAGCGCTACCAGGACATCCGGACTGCTGGAAAGGACGAGCCTTTCTACACCAACTCGTCACAGCTTCCGGTCGAGTACAGCACCGACCTCTCCCAGGCCCTCGATCACCAAGAGGAACTGCAGCGGAAATACACGGGTGGGACCGCGTTCCACTGTTTCCTGGGCGGGGGCATCGAAAACGTGGACACATGCAGGAAGCTCGTCAAGGCAATCGCTGAGACCACCGCGATCCCCTACTACACGATCTCACCGACCTTTTCCGTCTGCACCGACCACGGGTACCTCAAAGGCAGGCAACCGCGCTGCCCGAAGTGCGGCAAGGAGACCGAGGTCTATGCTCGTATTGTAGGCTACTACCGGCCGGTGAAAAACTGGAACAAGGGCAAGGCCGAGGAGTTCCGGCACCGGACAGATTTCGAACCAGTCCTGCCCCCAGCACGACCGATACCGAACCGGTACGAAGGACAGGCATTCCCCGCTCCCTCCCGCTGCAGGTTGAAGGTCCGGTAAATGGCTTCCGACAGGGACATCCCGTTTGCCATCGAGGAGTGGGCTGAAAAGAAGGGCCTCGATGCCATAGAATTTCAGCCCATCTACCTGGATTGCAGGAACGAGATCGTCTCGCCTGAGAAGGTGACCGTCGTGAGTCACTACTTTCTCGACAAGTGGGCCCCGCAGCTCGGGCCCACGCTCACCCTCCTCATCATCCGCCTCAGACGTTACTGCTACTTCAACAAGCTCACCAAAGAGCGCCGGGATTGGTGCTATCCGAAGCACGAGACCCTTGCCAAAGAAATCGGCGTCTCGAGATGGACGATCCTGAGGGAATTGCAGAGACCCATCGCACAGTATTTCGTGAAGCGTGAAAAGCGCTATGTCTTCGATTCCCTGACCAGGAAGAGAGTGAGGACTTCAGACATGTATTACATCGCCATGGACGAGCCCTTGACCCCTGAAGACGAGGAGGAGTTAAGGCTCATGCTCCCACAGAAGACCTCTGAGGAATACCGAGACGGTGTAATTGACCGGGGAAATGGGTCAGTAGACCTAAGTAGCAATTTGCCACTTAGGTCGAGGAATTCCGAGGTCGGCGACCCACCTAAGTGGCAATTTGCTACTCAGGTAAGCTGTAGCAAATTGCTACAGGAAGACGTACCGTTAAGAGGTACTTTAAAAAACGTTAACGTTAATGCTAATTTCTATGCCTCCCCTGAAGACCACACAGAGCGTGAAATTCAAATTCAAGGCCTGGTATCCGAGATGATCGAAGTACTTCAGGATCACAAAAGCACGAAGTATTACGGGTTCCTTGCCCGCAGGATCCTGGAGGCCTACAAGTCCCCGGAGCTGATTTTCAGGGCACTCAGCGAGACCAAGGAGGAAGCCCGCATGGGCAACATCAGGCGATCCAGGGGAGCGTTCTTTGTAGACCTCATCAAGCGATATTGCGCCGATGATGGAGTCAGTTTGAAGCCAAGAACAGCGACCTGGCCACAAGACCCTTCCCCACCCTGACCCAAACCCGCTGAATACCCTTTTGCAAGCTATCAACTGTCCACGTAACCGGGGTGCTCCAAATGCCTGGGCAGGCTAGGAATTGTGGTAATCTTCACTGAACAAGATCAGTAAGAGCTATTTCTAGTTCTCACTTCGTCATTCACGAAACCGACTTCATAGTATTACATGAAATCGCCATCCGTTAATAAGACATTTACGTGTGAGAATGAAATGTCATTCGTTCTGGATGTTGGACAACAGAGGAGGATGACGTCAGCGTTCGGGCGCCCGGTCAATCGTCGCCTGGAACGCTTGGTTGGGCGTCATTCGATTCTGTCCAACCGCATCGCAGGCAGGTGATCCGTGGGCTTGCGAGCTCTCTGTTCGCAGCAAGATGGCATCTACTGCTATCGATTCCACAATAGTGGTCGCGGGTAGCAGCCGAACGCTAACCCGTCCGGCGAGTTCCTTGGACCGGGATGGCCATGTGTTGACATTGAGGCGCATAGCAAGATGCGGAATGGGCGTAGGGTCCCAGTCAACGCGCCTGTGGACTAGCCGATTGTCGACCAGCCACCTTATCTCGTTTGGCAGCCATTCAATCGAGAACAGGTGTGCCGATTTAGAAGCGTCAAACCCAAGTGGAATCTTGGTTGGTGCGCCCCGATAGCCGTAGTCATACCTCGCCCCCTCGCCCCCAGGATTGTAGAAGACATTAGCAAGGAGGATATCTGGTCGATTCCCAGCAATCTCCATGTCAATCTCTTGTCGCGGCGAGTCGCGATGTAAAAAGAATCCAGTGACCAGTCCCGGCACGTTCGTGGGCTGCACCACCGCCTCAAACTTCCCAAACAGATACTGGCTGCAACTGCAGATGGAGGCGGCACTGTAGTCACGTACACCCAGTGACTCCTTGCGCACGTGGAGTTCCGCTCCGCCTCCACCGCGGAATTCAACGTTTGAAGGGCAAAACAGCCCCAGATTCCCTGTGAAAGTGTCGTCACGAAGAAAACACTGTTTGGGAGCAGGGCCCTGTAGGAAGTCTCTGACCAAAATGCGGGCATCACCCGACGGATGCGCCTGCTTTACAGGTGCGGTGTGGATGCCTTTCCAACTTCGAGAAGCCTCGATGACCCAAGGCGATCTGTCACGCTTCGGAACATTCTTGGTCGCAACTCGATCCGAATGTGTGCTCACATCAAGGACTCGTCTCTGCCCAAGGTCCTCAATCTTGGGAAAGGAGCAGACGGGCGGCGCACACTTTAGGTGTTCACACAGAACCCGCCACTTATTGGCTTCGTCTGCATCGAGAACAGCTATGGAGTCTGCCACGTCATCCATGCCGTCTATCGAGATCACGTCAGCCCCAGCGCCTTGGCGCGTTGTGACTATGAACTTCGCGGAAGGATGCCGCTGGCTCAGTTGCCGAGTCTTTTTCGCAAGCGACCCGATGTTTACATATGCGTCAAAGATACAATCGCCACGTCCCGAGAGAACCTTCTGATACTCGCCCTCGGGAAGCTCGCTGAGGGCACTACAGCATCGGTAACCGAGCATGGAGAGAGCCATGGCAAGTGATGACAAACCAGATTTCTCAGGTCCGAACGCAAAAACGGGACGCTCCGTTGGGCGAATCTGGAAGAGGGATGCTCCCTCGCTGTCAATTACTCCAATCCGGCTGAGTACGGGGAGTATGGAATACGAGTTCGTAGAGTCACCGTCTAGGCGCTGCGCTATGATTGACTGACGAGTTGCCCGAACGGATAGCCCCTGAAACTGGTGATTAATCCACAGATCCACAGGCCCCCGACACGGCAAGCGCCGCAGGAGCTTTCTAGCGCCTTCGCGTGAGAGGACGTATCCAGATAGGTACCAGAGCCCCCGGACAGGACGGAAGATACTTTCTGACAACAGGGTTTTCTGAGCCCCGTGCTTCACTTCCTTGTAAGACAGGTAAAGAACGTCGAACAGATCTGTTCGTTGATCTTGGGAGGTCAACTCGTGCCATGCCTGCTCCAAATAGCGAGCGAACCCGTGTTGGAGCCATATGTCGTCCTCGAGAACGAGGCAGTAATCTTGCTCCCCGGCTGCGATCCGCCGCCAAACACTGATGTGCGAGAGCGCTACAGCGATCTCTTGCAGGGTCATTCTAATCGGGCGGTCGAGCTGTAGCCGGTCCGGAAAAGCACGCGGTTGCGGTTCGACGAAGAGTTGATCTCCAAGTGTATAGAAAGGATTGACATCCGATCCGTCAGGGGGGATCTCCGCGATGCGCGTTGCATCCACCGCAGAGCATCGCTCCGTCAAATCCGCAACGTCAACGCCTGATGAGTCCACGACGCACCTAAGCTCGCGCTCGATCTTAGCCCAGCGGTCTGGCTGTCGATCGAGGTTGATGACATAGATCTTCTCTATTCCTGGGCATCCTTCCGTACTTGAGGTGCCAAATGCCCGGCACTTTTCCTTCGGCAGGAATCTCCGAAGTCTTAGCCAGATCCTAAAAACGTGCTTCAAAGGAGCCAGTAGCGGACGCGACAGATTCATCCTACCTTCTCACTCTCTCGGTCTCGACAGATTCGCTGATTCGATAGCCTCCAGTTTCTGCTGTCAGTCCGGTAACTGAGCGGCCACTTGGTCGTCGCTATGTCCTCCCAATCATGCACAACGAGCAACGATTCCTCTAGAGAACGGTCATCGGCGACCGAGTCGAATATCGATTTGGTAAGGTTGCCAGGGCCGGTCGTTGATTGGATCTCCGGCAACTCATTTGTGGGGGCTCGTTCAAGGGAGATTGTAGCATTCGCGAGCGCTCGTTCGAGAAGGGGATGACTACGAACTGCGATCAAAGGGTTATTGTTGAAGTAGAAGATCCAATTCAATGAGTATGCGCCTGGACCAGCGAAGACCGAAGGCGAAATCATCTCGTCCGTATCGATATCGTAGCAGAGCGGCTGGATCTTGAGTCGGCCATCGCTGAATAGCTGTTCGACATCCGCCCCGCGATAGATATCGTCGGCGTCTACGTAGCAGCCGCCCTCCATACAGATATAGCAGAGCCGGAAGTAGTCTGACTGCATTGCGGGGTGATAGCATTTCTCAAATGCTCTTTCGTGACGCGACCCCAATCGATTCCAGATGAACTCCTTGGCTGAGTTCTCATCGAACATAAGAACCTCGAACCCCTGCTTCTCGAGCTTCTTCCAGGAATGGATACACTCTTCGACGTCGCTCGGAAGTTGGTCACCGTCGTCCCAGAACTGCACTATTCGTCGTCGAGGTGTGCCCATGTACCCGGCGGACACATCAGGAGGCCCACCGGAACGCTGTAGCACTCGTCGAGCAAAGTTGGAGCGCGCACGCTGGTCTTCTTCCAAAGGATCTTCCAGACAGGCAATATTCGGATTCATGTGAGACATGCCTTCTGTCGACTCCCATCTGTGTGTCCCTGCCGAACCATTTTGACATAGCGTAGTGGCAAGTCACTATCGCAAATCCATATCAGCTATACTCGAAACGGAGGCGCTCCAAGCGAAGCGTCATTACAGGGCGACTAATGTTGCGAGCGAGCCGCGGCCTATTCGATGCCGCATCCACTCGTCTCCTTCTGGATTCGTTGGTATGGGTTCAGTTGGTGGGAACATCTTGTAACCGACTTATCAGGCGCAATCAGTCGGAAACCAAGCCGTACCGCTCCATTTCACCGTGAACTTCCTGGATCTCCCGGTTTATCTGCGCGATGTATTCATTCGCCACCTGAGAAAACAAATCTTCTCCGACCTCAGCCAACTCGATCTGGAACTCTCCGCCCTTGATCCGAGCGACTAGCCTGTTGAATGCGCTCTTAACCTCGTTCGGCTTGTCCTCGGACATTGGAATCGTGATTGTGCGCTCTTCGTCTTCAATCTTGATGAAGTACTTCTCATCAACCTGTACGACAGTCGCTCTAATCGTTTCCATAGATTTTTCCTCGCTCACCAAATGCTTCTTCTCCGCCTTCAAGGGTTCTCATGCTGACCTTCTTCCACTCAAGCTGATCGCCCGCGTCGTCCGGATTAACCAGATTGTTCGAGAACGGGTTGCCGATATAAGTGCTGTACCCCCCTTGCCCGTGGCACCGGTAAATCGAGCTGTAAGGAAGGGTCCGTACCGCAATATTCGCATCGTGCGTTGAAATGAATACCTTCTTGCCTGCCCGCGCCCGCTCCTTAATCAGCGGCACAATCACATCGTTAATGTATTCGTTGCCCAGGCTCCTCTCCGGCTCGTCCAGAATGTAGACATCCTTGTCTGTCCCAAGTTCCTTCTGCAACATGACCATCGAAGCCTCGCCACTCGACGGCGAATACCGAACTCCGTCTAGCGCGAAGTACCTCTTAAAAAGAAGCAGTTCGTATACGGTCTTGATGTTTTCCACATCTTCGATTCCATTGAGTTCGGAGATGTGCTGAAACAAATCGTCGGCGTAGGCGCGTTTTAGGATCTTCCGGACACAATTAATGAACTTCTTCTGCGCTCCCTTCTTTGCCCCGTCTCTTAGACTCGATAGAGAACCGTCCGTAACATTCCCAGCTTGGAATTCGAACTCCGTCTGGAACTCTAGCTCCCCCTTGCTCGATCCGAGGCTACCAACAGGCTCTTTGAGCATCGGGATCTTTGTATCAACGCTCTTCACGATTTCCGCAGCGTTAACCTCGATCTTGATGCGATTGATTGCGTAATCGCGAAAACCTGTCGTGGTGGGTTTCGCTGGCGATCCCGTCTTACGCTCCACCTCTCTTCGGAACGTTTTGATCGCTGAATTCAAGAAAAAAATCTCTTTCCACCCAGAAAAACTGGCCCATTCTCGCTTGCTCAGCCGCTCAAGCAACTCCGATAGGATCCGGGTGACTTGCTTATGCTCATCTTCGTTGAGCTCCCTCTTCACGGAAGGATTATCGGTAAGGAACTCCAAGAATTCTGCCGTCGTTTTCACCGCCTCGTTAACATCGGTAAACTCGCGCTTAGCTCCACTTTCTTCCTCGGGCTCGATGTCTTTAAGCAGAATCTTCTTAGCGTTCCTATTCGTGTTTTTCGCCGCGAAGTAGGCTACATACTTGCCGAGGTTCGTAACGCTAGCCTCACCGGCAGCGCGCAGGGCCTTAATCTCGTTGGTGCAATAATTGATCCCGAAGTTGTTCAGATTGATCGTCAGGTCTCTGCCTTTCGTATCGAAAATCTCATCCAGTCGATCACTCGCTGACTCGTAGACCCTCGCATCTATTCCGTTCTCCGCGTAATGCTTGGCAATGGCCCTCAGAATACAGGTTTTGCCTGTTCCCTTCGGTCCAAATACGACATTGATGTCGTTGAATGCCCTGACTTTTAGAGTCGAGCCGTCGTCAAACGGAAACAGGACGAGATCCTCGGAGGTCTTTCTGTCGAGGACGGTATTGATTGTCGTCGGATCTTTTTCCAGTAGCAGGCAGAAATGCTCGAAGCTATCGACAGGAAGCCGAAGATCCGGAAGTTCACGGGAAAGCTCTTGATACTTCGCCCAATCGTGCACATCAGAACCGTAAATCGAACCGTGGCCGTGTGAAATATAGATTCCCGCCGAGATTGAGTTGGTGACCTCCTTGATCACGCAGCCTGGATTCTTCGTTCCTGCCAGCAGCTTCTCAAGGGCGTCGGCCGAGAGGTTGGGCTTCTTCTGCTTATAGTGGGCCACGTAGACTGGCTTCAACAAATCGAACCTCTCCAGAACCTCGTCAATTGTAGCTGTGAAGCTGTCCGGACTGGAACCTTTGGTGAACTCATCCACCGCCCTAGAAAAATGCTTTGCCTGCGTCGGAGAAACGATTACAAGCAAATGCCCACTCGATCCCTCTTCGAGGATATCGAGCTCGATTCCAGGCCAGACTTGCGCTTCATCGCCCAAGCTGGTTTCAATTGCCGTGTGCTGGTCCAGGTCGAAAACATTGTGATTGGTAATCGCAATGATCCTGACTTCCGTAGAAAGAATCACTGCGCAGAAATTCTCTGGAGAGATCTCTCTTGTAGGAGCGTCGCCTGACTTACACTTTTTGGTGTGCGTATGGATGTCGATTTTCATCTTCGCGAGAAATCCTATAACAAAGCGAAGGAAATTGAGCGATCTACGTGCGACCATTTTGGATGGTTACAATTTATTCTAACATCTCGCGGGTCGGTTTTCATAGCAGAACGGTGGCATCAGCGAGCGCGCCCTTGGCCGAGGTCGTGCTTCACATCGGCGTAGAGGCTTGGCGCGATCCGCTGCGTATGATTGTTCTGTGGCGCTCCCAAGTTGATTGTTCTCGGTGATCCCAGTGGGAACCTACCTAGATTCGTCTGCGACCCTGGAAACGGCCATTGGTCGAGACCCTGAAAACGACTCGATGTTCGTGGACTTCGACTAGCACTCGTTTCCCCTCCCGCCGACCAAGTGCCCCCAATTCCGAAAGGGCAGGCGATGACCAAGCTCACAGGCCGCGATCAGGAAACGCCACCTACCATGCCCGTTGACCCCGCTGATCAGCAACGACCCTGGTCAGCCTATCGCCGCCGGCTCCACGACTGGGATGATGGCGGCCCCTCCAATATCCAGACCTGTCTCAGCCTGCCCTAGAGGAATCTACGATTCCCCTTCGTCCACAGAAGTATTTAGTATGAAGCCAAAGGACACTTACATAGGAGGATCTCATAAATCCGTTTTATCAAGAAGCTCAACCTTTGTCAATTGGATGATTGACTCCGGGATGGCTGGGGATAGGGCGGTGCGGAGAGCCGAGACCGATCTTAACTTAGGCGGATCAGGCGGTCCGCTTACATCCCGTTGGAGATAGGCTGACCGGCTGGTGGCCTAAGAAGGGTGAGATCTCATGTTGAGATGTTTCCCGCGAATAGCTCTCCTCAAACTTCAGCTTGCTCCCATCTGGCTTGACGGTGCCCTCGGTAGCATTTCAAGTGTCTGGCTAGAACTGATTGTGGACGGATTCGCCGTCTTTGCCCAGGATAGCACGGTGCGCGTTGCCCACAGGATCAGCTTCCTCCAAATGTTCCCGTGTGATATCCGCGCGGCCTGGCACCACGGCTTTGCGATGACTCGAATGAGTAGTAGCAAGAAGAACGGTTCTTTTCCGCACGGGACCTGTGCCACCGATCACTCCCACTCGTCCATACCGCACAAAGTCCAGTTGAACTATCCCTCCTCTGTATTGCACGTCATGTCCGTCGAACGCTCAGAGCCTCAGGAAGACATGAATCCGCAATCCTGCTGCGCCTGTGTCTTCTTCTTTCGCTTTCTTGCACTGAACATGTCCCCGGCCCCACGCCCTGCTCTGCCCTTTCCGTTTTTCGTTGGGCGGCAAGGGCTGAGCCCCCCTGCCCTATTTCACTTCCTGAACCGCGCTCAGAGCGGCGACAAATCATACTCAGCCGGAGGCACAATGAACGTCCCGAATAGTATCAAGGTCCTGCATTACCTGAACGCCGGGTACCCGGCCCTGTGGGTTAAGACCCAGGAGCCGGAGCGGGCGCAGGCGAATATCGTGAGTGAAATCCAGCAATGGGACAACCATCGGAACACCCGAACCGCCGTGTACCGCTGGGACTGCCTGCGCGGCATCGAGTGCCTTCTGCCAGCAGCGGATGAGCGTCAGATGATTCAGGACCCGGCCGAACTGGTGACTCACCTGACCGAGATTCGAGGGCCGGCGGTGGCATTTCTCGAGAACTTTCACCGGTTCATTGACGGGGCAGAGACTGTCCAGGCTCTGCAGAACGCGAGGCAGGCCCTCTCGAGCAATGGCGTGACGCTCATTGCCGTCTCCCCAATTGTCACCGTGCCAGTCGAACTCTCCAAGCTCTTCAAGGTCGTCCCGTTCGAGCTTCCTACTCGAGAGGAACTGCGACAGGTGTTTGTGGAAATCGCCAGCGCGGCCAACCTGGGTGAGCAATCCCCCGAGTTGCTCGACCAGCTTGCGGAGGCCGCTCTAGGGCTGACACAGTTCGAGGCGGAAAACGCGGCCGCACTTTGCACGGTGGTCTCGTCCGGCAAGTTCTCCCCCGAGATCGTGGCACACACCAAGGCCGACATGATCAGGCAATCGTCGACCCTGGAGATCGGTGTGTTCGAGGAGACCTTCGAAGACCTGCGTGGCGTGGACCGGATGAAGGAGTTCGCGCTCAGGAGCATCGCCTCGGAAATGTACCGCGGAATCCTGGTTCTGGGCCCTGCAGGAACGGGCAAGACCCACTTCGCCAAGGCCTTGGGGAACGCCGTACGCTTGCCAACGATCATCGCGGACGTGAACCGCATCATGGCGGCGGGCCAGGCCCTGGTCGGACAGTCCGAGGCCAAGGCGCAGCAGACCGTGGACATCATAGATGCCCAGGGCCGCTCGGTGGTCATGTTCGATGAGATCGAAAAGGGCCTCTCGAGCGCGTACAACGGCTACCAGGGCGACGGGGGTGCCAAGGCCGGTGTGGGCTCGATCCTCTTGCGCTGGATGTCGGACAGGCCCCAGGGCACCGCATACGTGGTCGCTACCTGCAACGATCTTACCCAACTCCCCCCGGAATGGATGCGCGCGGAACGTTGGGACGCCATCTTTTTCGTGGATCTGCCGGACGAGGAGACCCGTAGCGCCATTCTTAGGCTCTACAGTGCCAAGTTCGGTGTGGACCCGGACACGATCGGGACTTCCCAGATCAACGACTGGACCGGTGCGGAGATCAAGACCCTCTGCCGGGTGGCGAAGATGCTTGGCACCAGCCTCGAGGAAGCAGCCCAGTTCGTGGTCCCTGTGTGCCGGACGGCCAAGGAGAAGATCCAGGCGCTCCGCGAATGGGCGCAAGGCAGAGCCGTCCCTGCACACCGTAGAAGCCAGGGCGGGGTCGGCAGGCCATCTGAGAACGCCTTCTCCCGCAGGATCGTCTGCGGCAACTGAGACCAGGGTGCACCTCAGCCCAAGAAACCCACACAGAACATTCCCGGAGGAGAAATGAGTCACGTAGCTGAGATCGAGATCCAGATCGCGGACCTGGCAGCCCTCGCGGCTGCCTGCCGGCGTCTGGGGTTCGTGTTGAGAGAAGGCCAGAAGACGTACAAGTGGTACGGCCGATGGGAGGGAGACTACCCTCTGCCGGAGGGCTTCTCGCAGGAAGACCTTGGCAAGTGCGATCACGCGATTCAAGTCCCGGGCGCAGACTACGAGGTGGGCCTGGTAAAGGCCCGGCAGGGAACGGGATACCGGCTGTTGTGGGATTTCTGGTCAAGGGGCGGGCTTACCGAAAGACTGGGCCCGAAGACGGAGCGACTCGTGCAGGCTTACGGCGTGGAAAAGGCGAAGCGGGAGGCCCGTAAACAGGGGTTCTCGGTCTACGAGACGACCCGCGAGGACGGCAGCGTCAGACTCACTCTCACTAGGAGATAATACCCATGAGCAAGAAGATCGAGATCACTTTCAACCCGGACGGGACCACGGACATCAAGACAAGCGGGTTCCGGGGCAATTCGTGCATGAAGGCGGCCGAGTTTCTGAAAAAGGCCTTGGGCAGTGTTGTCAAGACGAAGAAGACGCCGGAGTATTTCCAGGCGGAAGCGGTGGCGACAGCCAAGATGCGCGGGAGCGACTGACTGTACCCGGGAAGGAATCCTATCATGCAGACGATCGAGATCGAGTTCTCCGATGGAACCGCGTTGGCTGCCTGGTGGACCCCGGAAAGCGCCTCACTCCTCTGTGCATTGTGCGGAAGATGCACGGGCTGGGAGACGGACGAACGGCCCCTGGACTGCGTAAACGGGAACCCATGGTGCGGCTGACGGCCAAAGCAACTCCGATAGTCTCAGGCACACGCGCTCGAGTGCATTCGAACTTCGGCCGGGCCCCCATGACGGACCCCATCCTCGTAATCCAGCGTTATCCCGTGGGCACCCCAAACCTCGATCATCACACACCCAGTGTAAGGCGCAGGCCCACCTTGCCTGCCTTGTGCGCTGCTCCGCCTCATGGTTCTTGGGGAGGCGGAGCAGCGCGCGTTTCGATCATAACAGATCACCCAAGGAGGGCAATCGGATGGAAACCGACAACATCTATCACGACGGCGTCGTGCTCATCCTGCAGACCAGCTGCTGGGGGGCCCGCAAGAAGCTCCCGCAGGACAGGATCAACGTCTCGGCAGACCCCAAGTTCGTCTCCGGCACCAAGCGCCTGGTGGACCACGAGAGGTACTTGAGCCCGATCCGGCGCAACCAGCAACAGGCCGCGGAACGGATCCGGGACCGATGGGCCGTACCGGGGTTTCCGCTCACCGGGGCGAGTTTCGTCCCCAAGGCGAACATCGAAACCGTGGAGTCGGCCCTGCAGGAACACCTGCGCCGGCACGAGGAACTCGTGGAGGAGTTTCTGCCCCTGTACCCCCGGATGAAGGAGGAGGCGCGACTCGAGCTCGGGCCGGATGGCCTCTACGACGATGAGGAGTACCCGCTGGACGTCCGCACTCGCTTCGGCTTCGCCTGGAAGTACGTGATCCTCGAGGCCCCGGAGGCCGGCGCCAACGTGATGACCGCGCCTATGCTCGAGCGGGAGAAGCAGAAGATAGGGGTCATGATCGAGGAGTTTCGCGCGAACGCGGTGACGATCCTGCGCACTGAGTTCGCCCGCGCGGTGGCCAACCTTGCGGACTGTCTGAAGAGCGGGAACAAGCGGCGCATCCGGCAGGAGTCCCTGGACAGCCTGGAGGACTGGATCGAGCGGTTCGAGCGGCTCAACATCAACAACGACCGGGAGCTGGCCGGGTTCGTCGAGACCATGCGCGGGCTGGTGGCCGGAACGGACGCCCGGGAGCTTCGCAACAATGACCTCTTTCGCAGAACGATCTCGAACCAGATGGCCGAGATCTCGGTCACACTTGTCGGCCTCGCGGAAGAGACCCCCCGGAGGCGCATCGTTCCTGTGAACCCCGACTCCATGAACGCCGCGCACACTGCGTAGGAATCCGCGGCCCCTGTCTTGCGGCTTACCCTGCCCTGCTCTAGCGCCTCCTCGCCCGCGAGTCCCCTTCCCCACCACTCTTCACCCGCACCGGAAAGGAAACGAGATGATCGATCACTTGAGCGCCTCCATGCTCGGCACGTGGCTGCGCTGCGGGGAACAGTTCCGACGCCGGTACATCGACGGAGAGCGCATTCCCCCGGGGGTCTCGGCCCGCAGGGGAAGCGCGGTCCACAAGGCGGCGGAACGGAACTACAACCACAAGAGACTCACCGGCCAGGACCTGCCGCTTGCCGACCTCCTCGACGCCTGCCGGGACGAGTACGTGCGTCTCATCCGGGACGAAGGGATCTACTTTGCGCCGGAGCAACTTCCGGAGAAGGCCTCGCTCTTGAACCGTTCCCTGAACCAGGCCCTCACGGCAACGACTCTCTTCCGTAACGAGATCGCGCCCAAGGTGATGCCCCTGGAAGCGGAGCTTTGGGTCGAGGAGGACCTGGGGTTCGGCCTGCCCGTGGTCGGGGTCCTCGACCTGGTGGAGCCGGAAGGACGCCTGAGCGATCTCAAGATCACGGACCGCAAAGGCCAGGACTGGGCCGACCGGGAACTCCAGGCCACCTTCTACTGTGCGCTCTGGCACGCCAAGACCGGCGTCTGGCCGGCAGGCTTCCGTTACGATCTCATCGTACCGAACAAGACCCCGGTCCACGTACCACTGGAGACGCACCGAACCCAGAGGCATCTCAAGATTCTCGCCCGCTACGTCCGGAACTTCCTTGACGATCTCGAAGCAGGCGTGTTCAGGCCCGCAGACCCCGGACATTGGATTTGCAGGCCTCTCTACTGCGGGTACTACCTCACCTGCCCGTACACCACGGGCGGAAACGGACTCGGGGCCAAGAGCTGACCATTACGTGGCCCTCCGGGAGGAGTGCCGTTTGACTTCTCCCGAGGTTCCCCAATCAACCGAAAAGCAAGGAGGTAACAACCCATGCCCAGAAAGACCCTCAACACCCAAGAGTCCCCCCTCGCGGTTCTCGACCCCAAGACCCTGGACCAGACCCGGGTTTTCTCGGGCCTTCCGGAGGAGAGGGCCCAGACTGCCGCGGCAGCCTTGCTACCGGAAGCGCCCCAGCAGGCCCTTATGCGCACGCAGACCCAGTACACCACGGCCATCGCAGTGCAGAGGCCGCGGTCCGTGGCGCGCATGCTCTCCAAGGTACTCGAAGAAGCCCGGCTCGCCGGCGAGAGCTTCTACTACTACTGGGAAGTGGAAGACCGGCGGAAAGGCCGCAAGGTCCCGGTGGAAGGCCCGTCCATCGACCTGGCCATGAGTCTGGCCAGGAACTACGAAAACTGTGCCGTGGACGCGGATGTGACCGAGACCCTCACCCATTACATCTTCAAGGGCGTGTTCATCGACTTGGAGACCGGATTCACGTACACGCGGCTCTTCCGCCAGAGAAAGAGCCAGAAGGTCTCCTCCAGGATGGACGGCGAGCGGCAGGAGGACATCGTCTTCCAGATCGGACAGTCCAAGACACAGAGGAACGCCATCACGCGGGCCATGCCGGGCTGGGTCGTGGACAAGGCGATCGAGACCGCCAAGCAGGCCGTGCTCTCCGGGATCAACCCGGATACGATCCACCAGGCGCGCCTGAAGGTCCTCGACTTCTTCTCCAGATACGGGGTCAGCCAGGCCCAGATCGAGCAGGAACGCGGCCGCCCCATCGACGAGTGGACGCCCTCGGACATCGTGGACCTGCGCGGCATGGCCACGGCGCTCAAGGAAGGCAGGGTTTCCGCTACGGAGATCTTCCCGGCCCCGCAGCCGACTTCCACGGAGCAACCGGCCAGCCCCCAGACTGAACCTGCCGCCATCGAAGCGGCCCCGGAGTCTGCCAAGCCCCTACCCTTCGCAAAGCCCATCAAGAAAGGCGCACAGGCGAGAGAACCCGATCCGCTCGTCGGACAGGCGGTCGTCGCAGCTGACGAATCTCCTGAAGAGCCCACGAAACCCTGCCCCGACCGGGATGGCAAACCTCGACCGGTCTCCTTTTGCAACAGTAGCTGCCCTCACAGGAAAGGCTGCCCGGAATGGGATTGAGTGGTGATCATCCCGCGAGGTACAGAGACTCGCACCTCTTGGGGCATGGGGAATCTCGCCGCTGGCATGCACGTTGCAAAACTGAAGAGCATGCACCAACCCAGCGAATGACAGGCGTTTTTTCGAACCCAAGCAGGGAGAGTCCTCCATGAAACCGCTCGTGAAAAGCCTTTTCTGCCAGGGCCTGAAGGAATTCGTCACCGAGGAAGATTTCGAAGACGTGCGGCCCCTGTTCGAGTTCCAGAAGAAGCGGATCGCCCAAGACCCCCAAAGGAACGTCACGGCCGTCGAGATTTTCCCCTTCCGGAGAGTACCGGCACCTGTGAAGTTCGTGATCCTGGCGGCCCGGGAACCGACCCAACTCGAGGCCCTGCAGCGCCTATGGGAGGAAGCCTACTCGGAGCGGATGGAGGCAATGGAGAATGACCCGCCTGACACCGGAGACCATCCTGCCACACACACACGCCATAAAGCCGATCCGCAGGAGACAAGCCTCACCGACCGGCTTTCCCGGGAGGCCGAAAGGCTCAAAACCCTCAAGCAATGCGCAGCCGCCTGCCGGCTTGTGGAGATGCACTGCGAGACCCTGTCCAGAGACGACCCGAACGTGGGTACGGAAGCTGTCAATAGGTTTGAGACACCTTTTCCCAAAGTTTAAGCAACAGCCTCCTGCTCGCCATCGCAGCCCACAGCTTTGATTATCTGACCTTGCCTGGCAGCCGGCGGGTTGATCCAGACCGCGTTTGGCAGATCAGGCGACGTCGGTTTTCCTCGTACGAACCGTTCGGGATGGGCCGCGTAGGCCATGGCCAATACACCCTGCCGTTTGGCTTGAACATCCTCGACCAACCCGTAGTGGACCATCTCCGGGGTCATCATGGCGATCCCGCTGTGACGGAGCTCCGTGTTGTACCATTGGAAGAATGGAGCGCAGAATACCCTGGCATCCATGGGGGATCCGAATCGATCGGGGAACTGCGGATTGTACTTCAGCGTCTTGAACTGGCTCTCCGAGAACGGGTTGTCGTTAGACACATGCGGCCGACTGTGGCTCTTGCCGACCCCAAGATCGGCCAGCAGCAGGGCCGTGGTCTTGGCCTTCATGGGCGAGCCACGGTCGGCATGAAGGATGAGCTCTCCGGGGCCGATTCCCTGCTTCCTGCACGTCTCCTCAATGAGTTGCTTGGCCAGAGCTGCGGTCTCCCGGGTGGCCACCATCCAGCCGACCACGTAGCGGCTGAAGATGTCCAGGATCACGTATAGGTAGAAGTAGGTCCACTTGACCGGGCCCCTGAGCTTCGTGAGGTGAGTAGACCAAGGGAATCGCACCCCCAGCCTCTCGCAGAACGGTACGTGAACCTCTCGGCTCATACCGCTCCCATCAAGCAAATGCACCCAACATCCCTCGCTGCCAATGAGCGAACATGTCCGGCCTCAGCCTGGCGACGCGCTCCAAGACCTGCATGGCCTTGGTCTTCCGTCCTCGAAGATGTTTGAACTTTCGCATCGCCCAGCGTACCAGCGTCTTGTTGACATGACGAGCCAATCGATACATCTCGGATCGGTAGAAGGCTCCGTAGTACGAAAGCCAGCCCCGTATTATCGGATTGATCCACGATGCAAGGTCGGCCAGGGACAGGTCGGTTCGACTGCGTATACGCATTGTTCTGATTTTCCGGCGCATCGTCTTCAATGCCGATGTGCTGACCGCGGGCACAAAGCCTAGCCTCATGCAATTGTTCTTGCGGTCTTTGCAGCCACGGCGACGGAAGGTGTAGCCCAGAAATTCAAAGGACGTGTTGCGATAGTTCTCTTGGCGTCGACCATCCTTGCAGTACACAATCTTCGTCTTCTCCGGATGGAGCTCCAGTCCGCACTCGCCAAGCCGTTTCCGGAGCACTTTCCGTAGAAAGCGGGCTTGTGCCTCGCTCTTACAGTGCACCAGACCATCATCGGCGTATCGGCACCACTTGACGTGTGGATAGTTCTTTCGCAACCACTTGTCGAACACGTAGTGTAGATACAGATTGGCCAGAAGCGGGCTGATCACGCCTCCTTGTGGCGTGCCCTTATCCCGACGGACTGTTTGCCCTGTCGGTATCTGCATCGGTGCAGTCAACCAACGCCTGATGTACAATCGCACCCATGGATTATCGGTGTGTTTGTCCACGGCTTTTAGCAACAGATCGTGGGAAATGTTGTCGAACAGGCCTTTGATGTCGAATTCAAGCACCCAGTCCAGGTCCCAACACCGTTTGCGCGTGACCTCTATGGCCTGCAACGCCGATTTGTTCGGCCTGTAGCCATAAGAGTCCGGCAGAAAGTGCGGTTCCACAGAGGGCTCAAACTCAAGCCTGACAACCATCTGCGCAATGCGGTCACCAACCGTAGGCACTCCGAGAAGGCGTTTGCCCCCCGATTTCTTCGGAATCTCCACCCCCTTGACCGGGGGTGGCATGTAGCTTCCCGAGGACATTCGGTTCCAGAGCTTGTATAGATTGTCTTTGAGATTACCCTCAAAGTCCTCCAAGGATTGTTGGTCTACACCAGCTGAGCCTTCCTTGGCTTTCACGAGCCGATAGGCCTCGACGAATCGCCACTTATCGATGTTGAATGGTTTTGCCTTCACGCCACCTTCCTCCTGGGAAGTTCCCAGTTGAGACGGTCGTTTCGGCCGCTTGATGCCGCCCCTTCGCTCCACGTTCATTACAAACGCTTCCTCACTACTACGAACGGCTCCGTCCCAGTATCATGCATCGGTACTCTCAGTCTTGCGGTGGTCGCCGCTTGCACTTTCTCCCTTGGCATCATGATGACTGGTTCCCGCAGTTCCCAGAAAGAGCCTGACATCGATTCACGCCCACTTTATGCCGGACACCGCCTGCACAACATTCGGACTCTATTTGCAGACTGATCTCGGAGATGGGACACGCCTCCGATTTTGATGTCACGTCTGGTTCACGACACGTCAACATGGGTTCGATTTCTCTCGTCTCTCGATATCTCACCTGATAGCGTCTCGCGCTACCTTTTCACCCAACGCTCACCACGAATGCTCTTGACACACGCGGCTTGGGCTGGTTTGAAGCCGGCTTCCGACAGCAGACTTCGGTGGGCCTACCACCATCTCTTCCTGAGCTTACAGCTCAGATACGAGTGCATCCTGCCTACTCGTTCTGTGCCTCTACGGCACACGGTGAGTAGACCAAGGGAATCGCACCCCCAGCCTCTCGCAGAACGGTACGTGAACCTCTCGGCTCATACCGCTCCCATCAAGCAAATGCACCCAACATCCCTCGCTGCCAATGAGCGAACATGTCCGGCCTCAGCCTGGCGACGCGCTCCAAGACCTGCATGGCCTTGGTCTTCCGTCCTCGAAGATGTTTGAACTTTCGCATCGCCCAGCGTACCAGCGTCTTGTTGACATGACGAGCCAATCGATACATCTCGGATCGGTAGAAGGCTCCGTAGTACGAAAGCCAGCCCCGTATTATCGGATTGATCCACGATGCAAGGTCGGCCAGGGACAGGTCGGTTCGACTGCGTATACGCATTGTTCTGATTTTCCGGCGCATCGTCTTCAATGCCGATGTGCTGACCGCGGGCACAAAGCCTAGCCTCATGCAATTGTTCTTGCGGTCTTTGCAGCCACGGCGACGGAAGGTGTAGCCCAGAAATTCAAAGGACGTGTTGCGATAGTTCTCTTGGCGTCGACCATCCTTGCAGTACACAATCTTCGTCTTCTCCGGATGGAGCTCCAGTCCGCACTCGCCAAGCCGTTTCCGGAGCACTTTCCGTAGAAAGCGGGCTTGTGCCTCGCTCTTACAGTGCACCAGACCATCATCGGCGTATCGGCACCACTTGACGTGTGGATAGTTCTTTCGCAACCACTTGTCGAACACGTAGTGTAGATACAGATTGGCCAGAAGCGGGCTGATCACGCCTCCTTGTGGCGTGCCCTTATCCCGACGGACTGTTTGCCCTGTCGGTATCTGCATCGGTGCAGTCAACCAACGCCTGATGTACAATCGCACCCATGGATTATCGGTGTGTTTGTCCACGGCTTTTAGCAACAGATCGTGGGAAATGTTGTCGAACAGGCCTTTGATGTCGAATTCAAGCACCCAGTCCAGGTCCCAACACCGTTTGCGCGTGACCTCTATGGCCTGCAACGCCGATTTGTTCGGCCTGTAGCCATAAGAGTCCGGCAGAAAGTGCGGTTCCACAGAGGGCTCAAACTCAAGCCTGACAACCATCTGCGCAATGCGGTCACCAACCGTAGGCACTCCGAGAAGGCGTTTGCCCCCCGATTTCTTCGGAATCTCCACCCCCTTGACCGGGGGTGGCATGTAGCTTCCCGAGGACATTCGGTTCCAGAGCTTGTATAGATTGTCTTTGAGATTACCCTCAAAGTCCTCCAAGGATTGTTGGTCTACACCAGCTGAGCCTTCCTTGGCTTTCACGAGCCGATAGGCCTCGACGAATCGCCACTTATCGATGTTGAATGGTTTTGCCTTCACGCCACCTTCCTCCTGGGAAGTTCCCAGTTGAGACGGTCGTTTCGGCCGCTTGATGCCGCCCCTTCGCTCCACGTTCATTACAAACGCTTCCTCACTACTACGAACGGCTCCGTCCCAGTATCATGCATCGGTACTCTCAGTCTTGCGGTGGTCGCCGCTTGCACTTTCTCCCTTGGCATCATGATGACTGGTTCCCGCAGTTCCCAGAAAGAGCCTGACATCGATTCACGCCCACTTTATGCCGGACACCGCCTGCACAACATTCGGACTCTATTTGCAGACTGATCTCGGAGATGGGACACGCCTCCGATTTTGATGTCACGTCTGGTTCACGACACGTCAACATGGGTTCGATTTCTCTCGTCTCTCGATATCTCACCTGATAGCGTCTCGCGCTACCTTTTCACCCAACGCTCACCACGAATGCTCTTGACACACGCGGCTTGGGCTGGTTTGAAGCCGGCTTCCGACAGCAGACTTCGGTGGGCCTACCACCATCTCTTCCTGAGCTTACAGCTCAGATACGAGTGCATCCTGCCTACTCGTTCTGTGCCTCTACGGCACACTGTCCCAACTCCAAACCTCGTTGGGACCCGTGGCCAGCAGTTCCGGTTTCTTGTACTCCGGATGCTTGCGCTGGTTGCGGCGCTCCTTGACCTCCTGGTGTTTCTCCAGGATCCGATACATGGTGCGCTCGGAGCACAGGTACGAACCCTCGTCGAGCAGGGTCGCGTACACCTGTCCGGGGGATCGGTCCACAAAACGCTCGGAATGCAGAACCGCCAGCACCTTCTGTTCCTCCGGTTCCTTGAGCGCACGAGGAGACCGTCTGGGGGGCCTTGGATCCGCTTTCCCAACAATGCTCTCGTCGGCTCCGAACACCTCTGACGGATTGCTGCCATCGTTCGACTCGGCTGCTGTTGTCTCCGCGGCGAGCCTGCGGTAATACGTCGCTCTGGGCAGGGCCATCGCCCTACATGCAGCTGACACGCCCACCCTCGGCACCAGTTCTCGAGCCCCTGTCATCACTTGCTGTCGTCCCTGTCTTCCGGCTGTTCGGTCCCCAGCAGCCGTGCCACTTTTTTTTGGACCTCGATGATCAACTCCGCCTTCTCCAACTTGTCAGCAAGACGCAGGTTCTCCTTCTCCAACTTCGCGATGCGCTTGTGCAGTTCCTTGTCGGGATCCGGCCGCGGACCTCGCTTCTTCGGTGCTAACCCCGTCAGGCTCCCCTGCTCCCGTTGCCTGCGCCAGTTTTTCAGATTCGAGGAATACAGCCCTTCGCGCCTCAGAAGTGCACCGAGCTGCCCGGGCTCTATGCATGCATCGGCTTTCTCTAGAATGCTCAGCTTGTACTTTGCTGTGAACCTCCGCCGCTTGGCCTGTGGAACCACCTCCGGATCGGGTTGGGCACCCTTCGTAAGCTCAGAGTCAACGCTGGTGGAGCCCCTGCCGGTCGGCTGCGGCTCGCTCCGCTCGCCTCCTCCTCCCTCTCGGGGCTCCACCAGCGCCAGGGGACCGCGCCCATCCCCACGCTCCCCCCCAACACCATCCTGCCCACCTCTGCCCCCTCGCCCACCGGCGTCCTTCCCCGGCCTCCTTCCCTGCACTCCAACTCCCTCTCTTCTCTCTGTCATCGCCTTCGCTCCCTCCCCGCCCCCTACACTAAACTACCTTTACCCAGTTGTCTCACTCCATATTGACAGAGAGGGGTACGGAGGTCGAGATCGAGGTCCTGGAGCTTGCCACCGAACTGCCCAGGGAGCTCATACGCCTCTTCACAGGGCTAAGGACACCGACAAAAATACAAGGGTTCGTGAATGCCGTCTCCCGACGGGACGGGGCCATCCGGGAAGAGATGCGCAAGGACGTCTGGGTGTCTATACACCCGGACAACTTCAACTACCAGTTGCCGGAGTATACCGGAACCTAAGCCCTATGGGGCCGGGTCTGCGCCCCGCAAGAAGGCCGGGGTATACGCAGACCGGATTTTCGAGATCGTCCAAAAGGACAGTCGTCTCTAACACAAAAGCCCGCCATCTGAGACCGGATAACAGGATTAGACTCACCGACATCCCTCGAGTCTCCAGAGGAGGGCTTCCCATGGATGTGACAGCCAAAGGCCTCCCGACCACGGCAGCCGGCAGCCAGATCCCCACGATCACGACCACCCCGGACCATTCCTTCGCTCACACGCCCACCCACCCCGAAACACGGGCACGCGCAGCCCCCGAAGCCGGCACGCCCCGGGAGCAACCCGAAATCATCACGATCCAGGGCTTTCTCGCCCCGGAGAGGTCGTTCAGCGGGGTCCACGATCTCAGGACCGTCACGCTCGACAAACCGTCCGGGGAGACGGATCGGCCGGAAACGGCAGCGTTCCGGGTGAGCCGTGCCGCAATCCTGGACCCGGGCGGCGCCATTCAAGGCACCGACACGGAGAGGTCTCAAAACCTCATACGGGAAGCCTCTAAGCTCCCGAGCGCGTCGGACAAGATGGCCTTCCTTCGGGAAAACCGGATCGCCGTCGTCGCGGACTACTCCGTCACGGACCTGGGAAACCGGCACCTGCTCGCCATCGACCCACAACTCGAGATCCGGACAGCACCTTATGAGGGCTCAGGCATCGAATTCACCCCGCAGGGAAAGGGCCACATTGAGTTCTTGAAGAAAGCCGCGCTCTCCCGGGAATACGCCTCTGCGACCACGGGGTATCACCGGGGCCATGACACCCAAGCGATCGCCCTGCGCAACTTCGATCTTTCGCTCAAGCGGCGCGCCTATGAAGAGATGCTGGAACGAGATCACGTTCCCCTGCTCCTGGTCGCCGAGTCCCTGAACGGCAACCCGCAGGAGGCCACCCTCGTTCACATCGCGGACATGAAGGGCCGGACCCAGTACAGCACCTATGTACAGCCGGAGAGATCCTTCCCGGTCAGAGAAAAGACCGGGGAAGCCCCATCCCCGGAGTACCTGGGCAGGCCGGGTTGGGACATCCTTGCCGGCGCCCCCTCCAGAAGCGACATCCTCCCCGAGATCAAGGCTTTCCTCGATTCCGGCGCCACGATCGTCATCCCCACCAGGCACGGCCCTGAAGCGAACCTCGTCCAGGCAGCCCGCCGGACAGAGTATGCCGCGGCCTCGGTCCCCGAGTTCAGAAACACACCTTTGGACAAGCTCGCGAGGGAGTACCAGGCAGAGCAGGCGCAGGCCAGCTCCAGAGACAAGGTCGTGGTTTTGGAGTACATGCGAGAGGGCAGCAGCCTCTCCGAAAACACCCGGGCTCAGGTACACAACCTCGATTTCCTGACCGTACACGAGCGGGCCGCTGCTTATGGGCAGATGTACGACGACCTGAACAAACAAGCTCTGAAACCCACCCCGACTCGCGAATCTCCGCACTCCGCGCCCGAGCGTGAGGCACTTCTCCCCGACCCGGAGCCCTTGACGGATAAGGCCCCGAAGCCTCTTCACACCTTCCGCGTCTTTCAGCGGCTCCCAGAGGCGGCGGACCAGCCCATCAACCTGGCCAAGTTCAACGAGCAGTACCGGGAGGCGGCGACCGCGGCAGGGCCAATGGACCGCGAAAGGCTCCTCCACCTCATGCGGTACGAGAACTGGGCGCAGAAGGTCACGTCCGAGATGGGCATCACCCTCACAGAGGGCCACGCTCCTCGTCTCACTCGGGCCGGAGACGTTGTCGTCGAGTTGGGGGAAGACAAGAGCCGCAACAGGGCCTTCGTGATCGATCGCCTGGGACGAGCCAGACAGGTCGAAACCATGCCCATCACCAAGGGAACGATACCCAACCTGAGTTACACCCCCACGGAGGGAGCGCCAAATTGGGTTGCAGCCGTCGAGCCACACCCGGAACAACCCGGGGTCCTCATGAGGACCAAAGAGGTTCTCACCCGGGCCGGAGGTCGGGCAAAGGCCAACGCGTTCTTTCTCGATACTGTCGAGGACGGGCAGTCCGCCAAGGCGGAGAAGATCGAGGCGGGACACGTTCTCGAATTCGGCGGGGACGAGCGTATAGGCAGTCAAAACCTCAAGAACCGGGCCTACCGCCTCGTGCTCGGTAAAACCGAAGGCAGGCTGCTTGTTACAGAACTCACCAGGCAGGAGGCCGCAAGTCCTCTCCACTCCTTCGAAAACGTGAACCCTCGTCATGTCTTCGAGGCGTACCTGGTATCGACCACCTCGGGCCGGAAGTTCTCAGGACGGGAAAACGAACCGGAAGGCAAGATCCCGGACAGGATACCCAGTGCCTTCCGCCCCAAGTCAGAGGTCACACTCGCCCTGGACCGCAAGGTGCATTCGAGCGACAAGCCCGTGCTCTTAGTCATGGACCCCGGGAAGATCCTCGACCCCCACAATCAGATCGGGGGAGAGGCCCCGGAGAGACTTCACGCCCAGCGGGTACACGCAAGTGAAATCGCAGCCACCCTCAAGGCCGCACGGGAGCACGGGACCGCCGATTCCCGGCTCGCCACCCTACGAGCCCGAGCGCTCCAGGAGCGGGGTTACTTGGGGGAACTTTCCTTTGCCCTGACCGATGCCTCGGAAGTCGCGACCGTGGTTCACATTTCGGACTCGAGGCCCATCCGAATCATCCGGACCGACAAGAACCTCGCCCAAAACACGATCCCGAAAAACATCTCCGCAGACGTCGCCAAGGACAATTTCCTGGCCGCCTTCTACCCACTGGAAGAGCGGGCAGCACTGGGGGTAGGCCTTCATGCAATGTCACACAGCGGCCGCGTTGCCCGGAACATCCTTGAACAACACACCCGGGAACTCTCGGCCACCCCCGAGGCTCGCTCCACAGAGCCGCCCCCGCTCACCCACGTGGACAGGACGATCCTTGAATACAAAAGCCTCCCAGAAATACGGGGAGGCGTGATCGCCCCCGAGGCCGCAAAACTCATCCTCGACCAAGTTCGGGACGCCAAGACCGAAGAGGCACGCTCCACCGTGAACAAGGACATCCAATGGCGGGAAGACAAACAAGCCGAACGCACCCAGGACAAACAGCTTTCTCGAAGGCAATGGGAGTTAGGGCTGTGAAGGGACCAGCCCGATAGAGCGTGGGCACGAACCCTGGGATCAAACCCATCACCGCCTTAGAACCGTGCGATCCCGGCAGAATTCCGCTCACAACGACAGCTTTGGGTAGGCAGCATCCCGCTCAAATCAGCTCCGCTGCACTTTCACAGGGCGGGTGCCCGTGTGTGTTTTCGAATGTCTTGGTATGGGTGCTTCTGTATTGCCCCGATTTGACCAAAGCTGGATGGTTCCACTAAGCCGACTCACAACCGCTTATTCCAGGGCGCGGCATGTAGCCAGCCTTGGCAGTTCAACAAAGGAACACTCCTTTGCCCAGAAGACACCCAAGCATCTCAGACCCGGAGATCGTCCATAAACTCTGACGGTACATCACCGCTCGTTACCAGCAGATGATCCCGAGCACGGGTGCAGGCGACATACAGCAGGTGGCGTTCCGTGTCGTAGACCTCGGCCAGATTTGCATCATCGACCGCTGTTTCGATACGTTCTTGGAGAGGAATGACTTCGTCGTCACAGGCCATCACAATAGCAGCTCGAAATTCCAGTCCCTTGGCAAGGTGCATCGAACCGATCGAGAGGTGGCCGCTGGTTGCCTCCACGTTCTCGTCGAGAACCCTATAGGAGATCTCTGACTTCTCCACCGCAGCGCGAGCCCGGTCCATCTGGGCCGCTGAGCGCACAAATACGCCGATCTCATGAGGCGGCACGCCTTCCCGCCTTCTATCCTGAAGCCACCGGCTGACCGCTTCTATCTCTGCTTCCGGACTGTCCAACACAAGGATCTCCGGTTGAGGGCCGTTGAATACCGAAATGGTGCCACGCCGTTCTTCCTTATTCCCATCAACGTCGGACACTTCGGGTCCCAGCAACCGGTCGGCCTGCACTCTGATTTGGTGTGAAGTCCTGTAGTTGATTTTCAGTGTGCGGGAACGCCCACGCACATCAACTCCGAGGCTCTTCCATGAAAAGGGCTGCTGGAAAATCCGTTGGCCAAGGTCGCCGGCAAAGAAAAGGCCGTTTGATCGCTCTCCACCGAGCGCAGCCAAAAATCGTAACTGGGACACACTGACGTCCTGGGCCTCGTCCACGACGGTAAAGTCGAAAGGAGCCTGTCCGATTCCTGCAAGATGGGACGCCAACCGGTTGAACATTCCGGAACACGTGATCAAATGTCTCGCCGACAAGCCTGATCGAACCCGATCGAAAATCGACCAGAGAACGGCCCGTTGCTCTTCCGGCAGACGGGTTTTTCGGCCCAACCGGGTAACGTGACGATAGGCCTCCCAAGTCTCCAGTTGCCAGGCATCGACGACCTGCTCCCACTCAGACAGTAGAAAGTGCAGGCTGAATTTGCGTCCCTCGATTTCTCGTGCGGCCTGTTCAAGAAGTTCACGTATGACTTCTCTGGAAGCGATCTGGGGGCGCCCGAAGTTAACCTCATAGAGTCTCCGGCCGATCCCGTCCATGGCGTGCACTTCGACCCGTTCTCCCAGACGAGGCTCGTTGCTGATCAACCGCCTCAGATTCGTCCGCAGCGCATTCGACAGGGTGTCGGAGAAGGTGGTGAGCAGCACTCGGGCATCGCGGTTGCTACGGGCCAGGAACACGGCCCGGTGCAGGGCAACAATCGTTTTACCCGTACCTGCTGATCCCGAAACCCGCGCCGGGCCGTTATAATCCCTTTCGATCAAATCCCGCTGACCCGGATGAAGGAAGACGGCCCACTTCTCCCAGGGATATTCCAGGGCGCGCTCCAGTTCTTCGACGTCTTCCATCGTACGGAACCGACGCAGCGCATCAGGATGGTCGAACGGGTCGCCACCGGGGGCGACCGGCTTACTGATTTGCGGCGTGACGCCCGTGGCCAGATTCAGCAGCGCCTCAGCAGCCTCGGCGGGCAGGTGGTCGGCTAACTCCAGTAACGAATCCTCATCTGCGACGCGCACATCTCCCAACCACTCCTCCGGCACACCGTAGGCGAGAAGATCACCGTCAGAGACTTCTGCAAACAAGGGCGGCTTAGCCTGGACCGGTTGTTGGGTCTCGACGTAACTGGGAACAATGATCTCCTCCACCCGCTCACGTATCTCCACCAACTGCGCCACACCTGTCTTGGGGTGGATCTCCAGCTTCCGTCGTTCAGCCCAGCGGTAAGCCTGGTCATGGTGGCCGACGTAGCACAAAAGCAGGCTTACGTCCGTCCTATGGGTGATGATCCTCAGGTTTCCGCTCACCCTGACAGACCAGAAGTGCTTGTCTCTCGCCTTGTCGAGCTTGTGGAACCG
Organism: uncultured Thermodesulfobacteriota bacterium; assembly: GCA_964479535.1. Taxonomy (GTDB): domain Bacteria; phylum Desulfobacterota; class DSWW01; order DSWW01; family DSWW01; genus S015-6. The sequence goes on along the minus strand of CAYZMM010000006.1, from coordinate 120,566 downwards.
CATACCCGGGTTAGCCGGGTTCACTTGCAGGTCAAAGGCGGTCGTCTTTACGGCCTTTTGCTCCTCGCCTGTCAGCCTGGCCAGGCTGTCGGTGAACGTATCGGCGATGCGGAATTGCATAATTTCGTTCTTCTTAATTCACTATATCAGTGATTACCTCGTATTCAACACGCTTGCAACAACTTGGATTGGCAGTCATTCAATCGGCTCAAGATCTCCGCCCCCTATCGAAAGACCATCACCTTTCGAATCAACAGATTCGCTAGTCTGTCCTATTCCCTGCCAATCATCTGCAATTGGCTTCCAATCGGCTTTACGTTCGACAGGCTTGCCATCGGCATCTTTCCCTGTCCAAACGTTCCAAAAATCCGGATCATCCGAATGCGGCTGCTGGGCCTTGGGCAGATCATCCACCTTCACCAAAACCGGTAGTTCTGATGCCCATCCGAGAAGAATCGCATACTGCGATGGGAGAGACGGAAGTTCTCGCAGCAAGCCACGAAGATTGTCAGGCACCAGTCGATGGACCAACTCCTGGTCGCGGTCGTTGCTAATCCGATGCAGGAGGAACGTATTGCATTGCGAAAGCACCGAAGGCGAAAGCTCTGATGGCCGCTGAGAAGAGAGAACAAGGCCGAGCCCAAACTTCCTGCCCTCGCGGGCGATCCGCTCGAACACCTGGCAGCAGACGGTCCCAGCGTCGTAATTTTCGATGTCATCCCTATAACGCTTAATAAAGGTATGTGCCTCTTCCATCACCAGGACCGTCGGGAGCGTCACCTTGTTTATCTTCCGATAGCGCTGAAGAGCTTCAAAGACCATACGCGCGGTAACTGCTGTCACCACATGGACCACCTCAGATGGCACGAGCGATAAATCAAGAATTGCGAGCTGGCCCTCCGTCGTGTCTTGTCCGCCGACGTATTCAGTCAACCACTGCTCTAAAGTAATAGCCCCGTGGTCTCCGACCACCGACTTGATTTTGGTATCGGAAAGGAACGTCCGAATCCGTGAAATCAGGAAATCGAGGAACTGGCTGACGTTCTCTTGTTCGGAAAGGATGTGCAAATGATCAGCAAGATCCGTCCCCTTGAACGGCAAAGGCACATCTTCGTCTGGGCCTTCCTGATAGATGATCCCTCCCAAAGTGTCCAATGCTGTCTTCAATGTTTCTATCACACGGTTGATTTGTTCTTCAGTGAATGCGCGGTAATATTCCACCATCTTCTGGGTTTGCTTGTCGGTGAAGCTGTGGAACGTTTTGTCCAGAGCTTCCTGAATCGCATCACCGATTTCTCGAAGGTGATGGCCAATGAACCGGCTCTTCTTCTGCTCCAAATCGTCCCGAATTGCCTTCAAGCGAAACCCGAACCTGCTTTCATCTGTTTTGATCACTCCTGCTCGCAGGTCACGCTGAATGCTGATCAACGTCGAAGACAAGTACCGGCGCAGATCGAGCTTCTGTTCCTCCTGTGTGGGCTCAGTTTCACCAATACGTCCTGCCTTGACCTCCCGTAACGCACGTTTGAGCAAGGGTCGCTGTGTCTTCGCACTGGCCTGTGTAAACGATGACCACTCCGCACTGTTCCAGTACCACAAGGGCACTTGAAGGGCGCGTTCCCCCGCCTCCGGTGTAACCTTGAAGATCCTTGCCTCCAATCCTGAACCCTTGCTGGCAAACGCTCGCGAATACTCCCCGTTCGGATCCAACACAATGAACCTGGCGTTCGGGCTGGCATTCCCCCTGCTTTTGGACTGCGCCGCTTCCAGTGACCAGCGAATCAGACCTGCCACGGAACAGGATTTCCCACTGCCAGTATTGCCGAGCACGGCAAGGTGCCGCCCGAAGAGGCGATCCGGGTCTATTGAAACCTCGGCTTCCCCCGCTAGGGGACTGGTGCCAATACGCACTCGCCGTCGTTGCCCCGACTCAACGATGGAGCGGAGCTGTTTTTCCGTGGGTAGCAGCACAGCGGCCCCAACTGACGGCATGGCATCCGCTCCACGGCGAAACGTGTATCGCTCATCTGCCCCGGCTTGCTTGCGCAGTGTGCCAAGCGGGTTAAGGCTCATCTTGCGCAAGGGGTACGGCAAATCAACCAGACCGAAATCCTGCACACCTCGACGTTTGGGGAAAGCCGAGCGCTCGATGGTCAACCACTCAATCTGTCCAACGAGGTAACCGTCATCGACTGGCAAAAGCACATAACCGTTCACCCGGGGAAAGGGACGCGCGCCACCCGCATTGAGCGCGACCGATTCTGGTGCCTCTATCTCTATCAACACCTTCACCTCGTCCGGCGAGATGAAATCCACCGTGCCGATGCGCAGCGTCTCAGCATGGGCGAAGGGCGTCTGACTCATATGTCACTCCCTCCTCCTGTTACCGGGGTATCCACCGCACCCTGGTCCACACCTTGGATTGCTCCCCATCGAGATTTGAGCAATTCGGCCATACGGAAGGTCGTTCGGTCGATTGCTGGCTTCGGCAGGTAGTGATCCACCAGAGATTGAAACTCACCGACGTGGTTGCCGATGAGTAGGCTGATCTGCGCAGGCCTTCCCAGTCTTTCGTATGTCCTCATAATCCGTCCCAGCGGATCATCGTAAGAAATAGCAACGAGATGGGTGGATGGAATGGTGAGCATATCCTCAATGACCCGGTTGACGTGTTCGTCTCCGAAGCTGTAACCAAAGACGATCAGTGTATGATTTGGCCTGCACGTCGCTGCGGCCAAGTCCCGGAAGAGCTCAACGTACGGGTATGAAGCTGCTTCTCGGTCCTTGGCCGCGTTAGGATAGATCATCAGCCTCATCGCATCGGCCTTGGGTGTAACCGGGGCATTCAGATACGGCTGGATGCTGTCGGCGCCGAACGGGACGGCGAGCCGGCGGATGCTCCGCACGCAGTCCAGCCAGTCCAGCGACCCGTGCAACTTCGTAAAGCGCGCCACACCCTCCAGGTAGCGAGGCTCGCCCCGAATTCCAGGCGGGTTGTAGTGGATGTCCAGATCCAACCTGGAGGAGCGGAAGATCGGCGCCAGGGTACCGACAAAGCGGTCTAACAAGTGCAGCCCCGCGACTTCAGCACCAGCCTCGATGAAGCGATCGAAGTTGGTTGTAAAAATGTGCAGGCGATCACGGGTTCCGGTACGGCTGGCAAAGCTCATCAGGAAGTTGACAAGATAATGGAAGGCGCGTTCACGCTTCGCCTCCTCGGCAGTGATCAGTCCCTGCTCGCCACACAAAATGCTCTCTACAAAACCATTGAGCACCGCGCGTACCTCCTTGCGCAGTGCACCTGCACGCGCCTTCGCTTCTTTGTCAATCAAGCCAAGAATCTCCAGCCCGCGCAGCAGTTCGTTCGCAGCTCGTATCTGATCCTCAATATTGCCGTCACCTCGCCCGGAAGCTTTGGCCGATCTTCTTGCCTCGCCGTTGATCACATCGTTCTCGGCACCAAAGCTTCCCAAAGCCATTCCTGGAAGCGCCTTACCTGTCCCGAGACTATGAATGGCATGGCATAATCCGGAACCGAGCAGTAGCGAAAGGTGCTCCGACTGGCACAAGGCGGTCAGCCAAGGTTCGATACGTGGCCGCAGCTTCTCGGGTCCAAAAATCTCTTCCGGCTTTGCCCAGGAGCAAGTCGAATTCTTGGTCAGCACAAACTTAGGAGAGGAACTGTCGGCAGATTCGTCTTCTGCTGCAAATACTACCGGCTGAGGGTCATCCCGGCATTTCAGGATATTTTTCGTCACATCATTGCTCTCTCTATTTGCTCCCCGACTCACTGATCGCCTCCTTGCATCCTGAACACTTTCATAACTTCGTCGCCAAGTTGGTTGATCACCTTTACCGCGATGCGGCCGGATTTCGGCCTTTGGAAAGGCCGGGAGGTGTCGCTGTGAAGAGTTTCCCATGCTTCGGCGTTGATTTCCGCCTTGAGCGTGGTCTTGAGGGCCTTGTAGGGATCGTTCGCGGCTAGGAAGTAGGCGTGGCGGACGAAGAAACTCTCCTCGTTGTAGTCGGTGTCGATAAACCAGCAGGCGATGCCGTCGGCGCTGTCGCTGCGCACCTCGCCGGTCATGGGGTGGAACACATCCACGCCATTGACCTTGACCCGGATTTGGCCGTTTCCGGCATCCAGGATTTCGATGTCCGGTTCGCCGAAGATGACGAAGAGGTTCCCCTTACCGGTATTCTTCAGGTCATCGGCCATGTGGAGGTCGGCGTTCATCCGGGCCTTGAGTACGGGGATGCGGCCCAGCTTCTTGAAATCCGTGGAGTGGGCGTCGTAGTTGAAGGCGCACGTGATCAACACATCAAAGCCCGCGTCGCCGGCCTCACGGGCCGCGGCAACGAGATCGGGTCTGGAAACCGTGCCGAACTCCGGGCCGACAAAAATGGCCGCGCGCTTTTCCTTCCCCCCGGCAGCCTCGTCCCCTTCCCCCTTCTCAACGTAGCGGCCTTCGGCGCAGACCAGGTCGCCCGGCCAGAGGATGAGAGAGGTGAACGCGATCTTGTCTTGCTTGTGCGCCTGCTGTACCCCGGCAACCTTCAGGTTCTCCAGGATCGTCCGCGCGAAATCCCACCCTTTTCCATAGCCGCCCCGGGATTCCGCCACGCCATCGATCAGCTCGTCGTTCTCATCCACCCCCAGCACCCGATGCGGCGACAGGCTCTCCGCGGTGAAAGGCCCGGCCACGCGCACCGTCTTCTTGGATTCATAGGGCTTGTCATAGAGGTATTCGAACTCTGCCTTGGCGGCAATAGATGCGTCGATCTCCCTTTGCCGGGCGAGGCGTTGCTCCCACCACTGGGCGTGGAGTTTCTTGGCTGCAGTAGGCCACTTCTCATCAGCATCCCGGGGGATCTCCCATTCCCTCCATGCCTTGCCGAGCGCCTTGTTCAGCTTCTCGTGCAGGGGCTTCAGTGTCTCCTGAAACTTCTCCCAGATGACGTCGATCTCGGCGTTGCCTGCTATGGCTCCGAGCGTGATTCGCGACACCCGCTCATAGACAAAACCCTGGCGGATGTCGCCACGGGTGGGTTGGCTCGACGGTGTGGTCCGGCTGACCTCCGCCTCTCTGAGCTGGCCCTCACGGCTGTCGGCGAGCAAGTAGTAAGGGTAGCGAGCACCCATGATCCGGGCACGGGCGAGGGCAAGTGCTACTCGGGAGGTGTCAATGGTAATCCAACGCCTGCCCCATTCTTCAGCGACATATGCTGTTGTTCCGGAACCGCATGTGGGATCGAGCACAAGATCACTGGGGTCTGTGGCCATTAGCACACAACGCTTTACGACTTCAGTTGCTGTCTCAACGACGTAATTCGGATTCGCAGGTCCCTTCAATTTCGTCCATAAATTGTTGCGAGGGACGATAGGCGAGTCCGTCCAGTATTCTCGTGCGTATAAACGCGAACCCGTTCCGCGGAGTCGCCCAGCAAGAGCCAGACGCTGCATCCCTTCAGGCCATTTCTGCGACCAGTGTCGACCTGACGGGGCCTCATAGATGACCCCCTGAAATTCAAATGGTTGGGACGCTATTGATGGGTCCTGACTGATTACAGGATAATCCTCGCGGACTAGCCGCCACCCTTGGGAGATGAGAGATTCAACGACTTCCGGTTGCTTGTTATTTGACTTATCAAGAAAGAGATCCGGAGACTCGATGCGCGTATACTTGCCAACCTCACCTTCGAACGGTGTTGGAATATAGAGTGGGCGAAACTTCAATGAGCTTCTGGATTTGGCTGCCCACACGAGGTAATCGTTTACTGGGGCGAGAGACAATGCCTCCTGATATGCCTTCTTTTGAAATGGAATTGTGATCAGGATATTATCCTCACCGAAGATCTCGCTCAGGAGTTCTCTTACTCGACTGAGGTTCTCGTCCCCAATCTGCACAAAAATTGACCCGCTATCGCCCAACAAATCTCGTGCTACAGTCAACCGGTCACGGAGGTAGGTCAGATACGAATGAATCCCGTCCCGCCAGGTGTCCCGAAATGCCTTCACCTGTTCCGGCTCGCGGGTGATGTGCTCGACCTTACCATCCTTCACATCGCGGCTGGTCGTTGACCACTGGAAGTTGGAGTTGAATTTGATTCCATAGGGAGGGTCCATATAGATACACTGCACCCTACCCCGCAGACCTTCACGCTCGGCAAGCGAGGCCATCACTTGAAGGCTGTCGCCGAGGATCATGCGGTTGGACCAGTTGGCGTCGTGCTGATAGAACTCTGTCTTGGCGCACTCGTCTGGCAGGCCGTTGAAGTCGGCAAAAAGATCGCACTGCGGCTCCACGGCCTTCCTGTCGGCCGCGGAACGGCGCAGCAGATCGTCTATGAGCACCTTCGGGTGGACCTTCTCCTGGATGTAGAGGGGCGGGGCATGGACTACGAGCTCGGACCAGTCCTGCTCGTCCTTGCCGCGCCAGACCAGTTGTGGGTCCAGGTCACGGTTGCGCCGCTCGTACGCGATGCGGACGGGAGTCTGCTGCTCCTTGGCCATGACCGACTGGTATTCGGCCGTGGGGATGTTCTTGCGCGTGGCCTCATCATGTTTGAGGGTCTCCACGGTCCTTTGTCTCTGCTTCTTGGCCATGTCTATGTCCTATGTCTCAAATGTCTCATAAATGTCCCATTCCGGCGAATGGCGTCAGCACCCACCCTGCAATTCCATAAGTCCCATAAGTGGCTCATTTCTTGCCTGCCTGAACGTAGTGGCTTCCGCGCTTCTCCCCAACGCGCACGAAAACGCCTTTCTCGACAAGATCATCAAGGTCCCGGGCGGCAGTCTTGCGGGCGGCACCCGTAAGCCGTTGATATTCGGAGTTGGAGATACGACCCGTCTGCTTAACATGGGACACGGCCTGTGTCTGACGGTCGTTTAGGTGGAAACCGGCCAACACGTCGTCCGTGAGCCAATCCCGCCACAGGGCGATGGTAAATTCGCCCCCCCGCTGAGCGAAGTCGGGTTCGGGCAGATTGTGGGCACGGCTTTCGCGGATCATCATGAGGGTGCCGGTGCCGAATTTCTCAATGTAACGAGCAAGGAAGAGCGCTTCGCACAGCCGGTGGTTCCGGGGGATGGAGCCATGAGGACGGCGGAGACTTTCCGTTGTCAGGGGGGCAGGCAGAACACCAGGATTCCAGACCTCGACGCGATCAGCGAAGACCGAAACCTGCACGGCGCCCCCTGAGGTGTAATCACGATGGGCCACGGCATTAACAATGGCCTCCCGGATCACCGCGTGCGGGATTTCGTAACGGACTGGCGCCTGACTACTCTCGTCGCGAGTTCCGACGCTGCGATTGAGCTTGGACATGACGAAGTCCACGGCCATATCCACCTGCTCGAAGACGCTATCCTTGAAGATTCGGTAGAACGGCACCGGCCGCTGAATTTCCGTGCCATGAAAGTGCATGCAGCGGACCTCGGCAGAAGGGAGAAAACGCTGGGGATCCCTCCCGAAAAGGAGCAGGGAAGCGTTGGTAGGCTGTCCCTCGCAGAGCAGGTTGAGGTGGGTCAGGACCTCGATCAAAGATGCGGCTTCCGTCAGGGGAAACTGACGTTCCGAGCGGGCGAGGCGTACGAAGCTAGCCACAGCAGGGGGGGCCAAATCGTCGAGCGTTGCATCCCTACAAGGCATTTCCTCGAAAGGACGGTCTTGAATAACCCCGCAGGATTCCAGGTGCTCTACCAGGCTTTCATAAACCGCGGCATTCAGCTCTGCGATGCTGATGAATCGTCGGCGAATGAGCTGGCTCCCGGCTTTGCGAACGAGCGCGCGCATCTTGGGATGCCGCTGCCTGTCGCCCTTGCCTTTGACAAAAATGAGCCGAGGCTTCCCCTGAATGGTCGCACGGTCGAACTCCCGCTCCGTCGGCGAGAGACCCTCGTCGTCTTCGAATCCGTAGTCGTTCCCGAACAGCCCGAGGTATACGGCGCAACGGTCCACTTCAGCGAGATAAACGGCATCCGCGCGCCTGTCGCTGGCAGGCAGGTCTTCGAACAGAAAGACCGTGAAGAACCGACGCAGCAGTGCGTCGCTCTCGATGAACGTTTTCAGGGCACGACGCTCCTCTGCGAGCTCCTTCTGGACGCTGCTCACGAATATCTTCAGTCCGGTGGCGGCCACGGTGGTTAGGCCTTTTCGGTTAAGAGTCGGTCGATCATCTTGTTGAATTCTGCCTCGACCTTGGCCTCGAAGTCGGTTTCCACTTGGTAGAACTCGGTGAACTCGGCAAAGGCCCATCGGCCATAGGCTCCGAGATTGTTCACACCGGACACCCAGTAGGCCTCCATGGTAGCCTTCTTCTCCTTGGCGTCCTCGCGCCGGTAGCCCTTGATCTCGACGATGAGGTGCAGCAAGTCGGCCTCCCCGTGGCCATCGTCCACCAGCACGATGAAGTCAGGGAGGTAGGTGCGCATTTCGGAGCCATAGCGGTAGGGAACCTCCAGGCCGAGATTGTGGTTTTTCACGTAGGCGTTGACCCGCGGATGCGCCTCGGCCACGCGGCAGAATTCGGCCTCCCAATCGCTGTCGAGGATGACCCAGTTGATGTGACAACGGCGGGCGTCGGTCTCCCAACGGCTGGCCTTGGAGGTATTGAAGTTCACGTGCATGGTGGAGCCGGTTGGGTTGTAAGGATCGAGTACCGCCTTGATGGGCCGCTCGCCCACGAGCGCTCGAGTAATGCCGGCGGTAATGCGTTCACAGGCCATGTCGGCCAATTCCTGGTACATGAGTAGTGCCGGATACGTGCCGCCTTTGCACACCAGGCAGGTATCGAGCCACTGCCTGGTGATCCGTTTGAGTTGTCCGAACAGGTGGAGCTTGGCCTCCTCGCCGGGGTCCCGCCACTTGGTGTAAAGCAGTCGCTGGGTGATGTGGAACAGGAGCGTCGAGCGGCGCATGTCTTCGAGATGTTCCAGGCTGAGATCAACGGCTTCACCTATGATCCCGGAGTTTCTGGTGATCGAAGGGCCGACGAGATCTGGGGTAAGCTCAAGTACGGAGTCCTCATTAAACTCAGCAGTGAGCCGTTCTTCCGGCAGTTCCACACGATACCCTGAGACACGTGGAAACCGGATTTCGAGGGGATCGCGTTCCGGGCGCACGGCCCGGACCTGAATGGTCTCGCGCGGCGGCTGCGGGGGTGCAACCACCGGTTTGGCGGTGAAGTCGAACGGAATGCCCAGAACGTCCGCGTATTCGACGTTGAAGAGGCCCTCCTCGTTGAGCTCGTAAGACTGGCGGCGCAGCGCCCGACCGATCACCTGCTCGCACAGCAGTTGGGTACCGAAGGCGCGAACCCCAAGCACATGCGTGACGGTTCTTGCGTCCCAGCCCTCGGTAAGCATGGAGACCGATACTACGCAGCGAACCGAGTCGCCGAGGCGGCCAACCTTACCGACGGTGTTCATCACTTCCCGTAAGAGATCCTGGTCCGTGAGCTTATCTGCCTGACTACGGTCGCCGGTACGTTCGATGATCTCGCGACGGAACCGTTCGATCTCGTCAGAGGCCATGGTACGGAAGTTGTTGTCCAAGGCGTCCCCGGATTCGAGCTGTTCGCTGTCGATCAGAATCGTTCGCGGGCGGGCAATCGGGTCGCCATGTTCATCGAAATTCCGGAACAAGGCCAGGCGGCCGTTTTCCAGTGTGGTCGAACCATCTTCGTTCACCCGCTGAAAACCGGAGATGTAGTCATAGACAAGCTTTGATGTGGAGGTATTGTTGCAGACAACAATAAAGCAAGGAGGGACCTTGATGCCGCTCTGCTGCCAGAGTTCGAAGGTCTTTGCGTAGTGGCCGTAGAGTGCCTCCAGTGCGGTCTGGAGTTCTACGGGAATGCTCAGCGGATCAAGGGTCTTTGCTTTGCCCCGGCCCTTCTTGGGCATCTTCGGCCCGATGTGTTTCCACAGCTCTCGGAACCTCGGCATCTCCCCGCCTGGAATGTTGTCCGCAACGGGCACGCGCGGCAGTTTTACGATCCCGCATTCGATGGCATCCATCAGCGAAAAGTCGCTCATGGTCCAAGGGAAAAGGGTGCCCTCAGCATAGCCCGAGCCGCGCAGGAAGAAGGGTGTAGCCGACAGGTCAATGACCGTTGCAACGCCGAGCTTGCGTTTGACGGATTCGAGACCCGTGATCCAGAGGCGCGCGGCCTCGTTGTTTTTCTCGGCCTCCTTCTTGTCGTCGCCCTTCAGATCCTCCTCGCCGTCGTACACCGGCTTTTCGCGGTAGCAGTGGTGCGCCTCGTCGTTGATTACCAGGATGTTCTTTATGCCCATCAGACCGGGCATGACCCGCTGGAGCATCTGCCCTTCGGTCTCCAGGGTGTTGAGCCCGTCCCCGCGTCCCTGAAGCAGGGAGCGGCCGCCCTTGGACAATTCCAGCCGCTCGCGCAGCTTGAAGGCGTGGTAGTTGGTGATGACGATCTTCGCGCGATCCAGATCGCTCAGCATGTCGCTCGGCACCAACTCACGACTTTGATAGTAGCTGTCCGGATCGTTGGGCTGAAGTACGCGCAGACGATCCCGAATCGTCAGGCCGGGTGTCACGATCAGAAATCCGCGCGTGAACTTCTTGCTGTTCGGCCGGCGCACCGCATTCACGGTCTGCCAGGCAATCAGCATGGCCATGACGGTGGTCTTTCCGGCGCCAGTGGCCAGTTTGAGCGCCAGTCGCGTTAGCTCCGGGTTCGTATCGTTATTAGCATTGGCAAGGTGTTCCAGAAACTTGCTTCCGGCCTTGCCTGCCCTCGGCGCCACCTCGGTCAGCCAGATCGTGGTTTCAACCGCTTCAACCTGGCAGAAAAACGGCCGGATGCTGTTGAACCTGTGATGTCGCCAATGCTGAAGCAGGCGAGCGGTTTCGGGCGTGACCTGCCAGCTGGAATTCGCGAGGCTGCGCCACTGGTCTACGTAGTGACGCAGCTCATTGATGATCGGAGTTGGATCGTACTGCTGGGCTTGGGTCGAAAGTCCTTTGCCTTCGTCGAAGATCAGGTGTTGCTGTCGCTCGGCCGATCCCCTCCGCTTTCGAGGCTTTGGAATCGGTGTGATGAATTCGGCACGGCGCCGCCTCTCAATGATCTGCTGGGTCGGCTGTCCTTGATTATCAAGTTCCCAGTGGCGAACTGGATATTCGTAAGGGGAGTAAAGGATCGGTTTCTCGAAGAAGCGATTTTCCATCTCCGATTTATCTCCGGATGCCGCCGTATTTCGTCCCCCAAGGGCATATCGCCGATCCTGGCCCCCGTAAATCGGAGCGCGTGGCAGACGAACCAGTACCGACCGCAGGTTCGGCGGACTTGCGGATTCTGAATCTGTCTCGTATCACTGTTCAAAAGCCTTGGTCAAGGCGTCAACTTCGTTCTCGGTGAACCAGGAGATTTGCCGGATGGATCCTTGGAAGCCCGGCAAGGTTGTGACGTCGGGTGCAGGGATATCTCGAGGCGCCAAGATACCCTCTTATCATAGAGATTTTCATATACAATACGACGGTATAACTGCTGTGTCAAGCAAGACTCATAGAAATAGTGTAATAAGATAGCTTGGTTACGACCGTCTTTGACCGGGCATCTGACGCAAACAGCGCCAATGTTAGAACACTCCATCCTTATCACATTCCTCCCAATCCTCGACATCCAGAACGGGATCAAACCTGCGGGTCCGCTGGTCAACAGCCCACCTGTGGTGTCCGCGGCTTCCACTCCCCGCGGGACCTGCCCAGCCGTTTCTTAACCTCTCCGGTGTGGCGAAGAGGCAAGAAACGGCTTCCCCCCGGCGCCCAATCGTTACCCCGACGCGAAGGTTCTTCAGCTTCCGCCGCAACTCCGTGCTCGAAATCGCTGAATGAGACATTGCCTCATAAGGAGAAACCCCTTATGTCCGGTCAGAAGGGCGTCTGCCTGCCTGTGTACAAGGTCGTGCTGGTCCGGGAACGGGCCGGTCCCCAATATGCGATCCGCAGGGCCAATGCCGCTGCCAGGGTGTTCGCACGGTTCTTTTCCGGGTACGACCGGGAGGGCTTCGCGGTCGCACTCCTCGACACGAAGCTCAAGCTCATCGGGGTCAACCTTGTATCCCTGGGATCGCTCAATCAAGCCATAACGCACCCTCGCGAGGTGTTCAAGCCGGCGATCCTGGCAAACACTGAAAAGATCATCCTGGGGCACCTCCACCCAAGCGGGGACACGAATCCCAGCGAGGAGGACAGAAAGCTCACGGATCGACTGGCTGAGGCGGGTAGACTCCTCGGCATCGAAGTCCTGGATCACATCGTGGTCGCGCCGGACGGCAGTTTCTTCAGCTTCCAGGAGAACTCACTCCTCGGGGTGAAGACGGACCCGTGAACCGCTTGACCTTCTCTTCAAGTGAAAGGTCAAGCGATCTTGACCTCCTACACAACTTCCCAAGAGGAAAGGAGTCCGACATGGCGAGCCTGAACAAAACAATGCTGATCGGCAACCTTGGCAGAGACCCGGACGTCCGGTACACGCAGAGCGGCACTGCGGTCGCCACCCTGTCCGTGGCCACCAACGAGCGATGGAACACGGCCGAGGGGGAAAAGGCCGAGCGGACCGAGTGGCACCGCGTCGTGGCATTCGGCAAGCTGGCGGAGATCTGCGGCCAGCATTTGGCCAAGGGCCGCACGGTGTACATCGAGGGGAGACTGCAGACCCGTGCCTGGGAGAAGGACGGCGACAAGCGGTCCGTCACGGAGATCATCGCCGGCTCGGTGCAGTTCCTCGGGGGTAACGGTAAGGGTGCCCCCGGGCCCACGAACGAGCCGCCCCCGGTCAAGGACGACGACATCCCCTTCTAGGACCCGACGGGCGATCAGGGCCTCCCGGCGGACCGGCGCCGGGGGGCCTGCCGCATGGCCGCGGCCGCTTGTTGCCGGGGAGGGCTATCCCCTGGGGAGAGACCGGGGGGGACTGAGAGGGTGTGTAGGGATGTAATTCGGACGTCAGGACGAAATCGGTCCCTCGAGGCATACCTTTTGCACGTAGATAAGCCCTATGAAACGGCCAATTCTTCCTTATTGGCCCGCCACATGGAATGGGAAGGGGCTTTTCCTGATCGCCTTCCTCATCTTGCCCGTTCCGCTGTTCTCTCGCATCCGTCACGCACCCGAGATCACGATATCACCGGGCACCTATGAGGCCATGGATGCCGACAGGCTCTCCAGGATTCTCGCCTCGCTCCGGGAAATCCGGCTTGCGGCGGAGCGGTCCTCTGCGGTGGCCCGCACGACCTTGTCCTCCCTTGATTTGGACCGTCCGACCGCTCTCCCGACAGGCCTTCCGGTCTCAGGCACCGTGAGTTCCAGGTTCGGCCTGCGACTCGACCCCTTCTACGGCTTCCCGAGGTTCCATAAGGGGATAGACATAGCCGCTGCCCCCGGCACCCCGGTATGGGCGACCGCCGACGGGGACGTGATCCGGGCGGGCTGGGAAGGTGACTACGGGAAGTCAATCATGCTGGCTCATCCGGGGGGACTCGCGACCCGTTATGCGCACCTGGACCGGATTCTCGTCCGGCGGGGCGACCCGGTATGCAAAGGGGCCGTGATCGGCACGGTGGGAGACACAGGCCGGGCAACGGGTGCCCACCTCCACTACGAGGTCCTCCAGGACGGACGGCGTATCGACCCAAAGCCGTATTTGCTAGCAGGGGACCTTGGCGAGGAGGCGAATCCGTGATGCATCCAACCCTCTCCACCGGCCTTGTCCACCTCGTGTCCATCGTTTTGTCCACCTTTCTGTCCACCCGTCCGCAGCAAGGGATACACACTATGCTAAACGAGTCTTTGATGTGTCCACCGGGGTTGCCCACCTCTGTCCACCTGCCTTGTCCACCCCTCTTGTTGCCCCTGGGACTCGAAACAACGATGACAACCCTGCCCTTCGAAACGGACTTGATTGTATGCTGAGTATCAGCTCCCCGAAAACCCCCCAAGCGGCTCAAGAGTACCTCCTTCGGGACGACCCCTATTTCCGGGATGGAAACGCTGTCTGGTTCGGCAAGGCGGCTCGGGCCCTGGGCCTGGCCGGCCGAGTCGACGGCGAGGCCTTTCAGCACCTCCTGGCCGGATCGGACCCAGGAGGCAATCGCCTCGTCCGCGCAGGAGGGCCAAACCGCACCCGGATTGCGGGCTTCGATCTCGCCTTTTCGGCACCCAAGTCCGCCAGCGTCCTGAGCCTCTGCAGCGGCAGGGTCATGGACGCACACTCGGGCGCGGTGAAGAAAGCCCTGGCCTTTGCCGAGGACCGATACGCGCAGGCCCGGACCATGGCCGGGGGCAAGCAGGTCGTGGTAAATACCGGTAACATTGCGGCCGCGCTCTTCATGCACATGACCTCCAGGGCCCTCGACCCCCAGCTCCACACCCACGCCTTCGTCCTCAACATCACACGCAGGCCTGAAGACGGTCAGTGGAGGGCACTCCACCGCGGCAAGCAAATCACCACCGGCCGCGGTACAACCGCAATTCTATCCAACCCGTTCTACAGACACCGCCTTCTTCTCGGACAGATCTACCAGAACGAACTCGCCCGGGATCTCGCTCTGGCCGGCTACCACATACGCGTTACAGACCTGGAAAACGGCTTGTGGGAACTAGCCGGTGTGTTGGACTCCCTGATCCGGGCCTTCTCAAAGAGGCGTGCCGAAATCGAACGACTAGCGAAGGATTATCAAAAAACCCACCCTGACACGCTCAGCCTCAAGATCTATGACCGGGCCACTCTCAACACGCGCCTCTGGAAGGAGCACGATGTCACCAGAGAAGAATTGATTGCCATGTGGGGGGCAACTGCAGAGCACTTGGGTACTCCTCTCGAGATGCTCCCGCGTCTGGCCATGTCCCCGGAAAGAGGATCCTCGGAGGATGTCTTCCCTGACGACAGAGCCGACACGCCCGAAGAGCTTCTGGCCAGGGCCACAGCATCGCTCCAGGCCGGAACGGACCACGTGCCGACCCAGGAACAGGTCCTCCTTGCCGCCCTCAAGCTCGGCACCGGCTTGTACGGGATCGAATCCCTCGACGTCTCCAGGGCGAAGACCCCTCACACCGGCGGACACGACAAAACGGCGATAGATGCACCGGCTCACTCCCAGACACACGACGGCCAGGGTGACCGGAAACTGCAACTCGAGATTTGATGCGTGATAGATGCCACCCGAGGGGGAAGGTGCGATGACCAAACGAAGGACCAGCATCAACATCAAACTTCAACCCGAGGAGTTCTCGAAGTTGCTCGATGCCATGAAGACCGCGAGCCCGGACAGCCCGACCACACCTGGGGCGTTCCTGAAATGGGCCGCCCTGGACTATTGCGAGAACCATTCAACCTCACCCGTTGTGCCGTGCGACTCTGAAGCGACAGGCACGGATGTCACTGAAACTACCCCGCAAGCTCATGCTGCCTCACTACACCCGCCAGAAAACGAAGATCTCTTCTCGGTGGAAACCCAAACGCAGCAGACGGCAGACGACCCCTCACGCGAAGCGGCCTCCCCTGCCCCACCAGGGAGACACTCTGTGACAGAAGAGAATGCCGGAACACCGGGCGAACCACAGTCCCTTGCGACTCAGCAAGAGATGGACTCGAAGAACACGCCAGACCTGCCGCCTCCCCAAGCTGCCGGCGCAGAGCCCGAGTCTGCCACTCTAGACGTCTCAGCTAAAACCCCCGCACAGGATCCTGGACCGAACGAAAGAGAGCCCGTCGACTTTTTCGGACTGCTCCCCTTCCCTCCCCCGCCTACGGACGACAATCCCGCATCCACGACCACGACGAATCGGCCCTCCGGCATCTCCCCCGAAGTCGCGGAGAACTTGGGAGAGGTGAGGCAGATCTTCGTCTCCGAACTCGACCAGGTGAGAAGATTCATCTCCTGCCTGTACATCCAGGCCAATGACACCCTCGACTGGCTACACGAGAACTTCCGCAAGTGCATGCGGGAGAACGTCGACACCCTGGAAGATGCCCGGCAGAGAGTCAGTGAAAGCGTGACGGGTCTCACCACCGGTTTCCACGCCGCCCAAGAGCACGCCGCAAACCTCCTGGAGCGGGCAAGCGAGCGCCACGCCCAGGAACTCCACCGTCGCGTCGAGACCCTCGACCAAATCCCAGGGCAGCTCCAGAAGAGCTCCGACGAGATCCTGACCTCCTTCCGAAAGCACGCCACGGAATCCACCGAGACACTCACCAAGGTTTCCACCGCCGCGTTGCGCGTCGCCGAAAAGCTGCAAGCGGAGAACTTCAGGGTCGGGCTCCGGACCTTCCTCGCCGCGGTCGCGGCCGCAGCCCTGATCGGTCTGCCAGCCTTCGGGTGGCTCGCCTGGCAGAACAGCCGGTTGGAGACAAGCGCCGACACCTGGCGCGCCAACGCGGAAAGGATCAACCAGTACGTGGTGGACACCCTCTACCCACACATGACCGAGAAGGAGCGGACCGAAACGAACGAGTTCTACGCTAGGCACCGGCTTCCCACACCCGAGGAGCAAAGCAGGGCCCGAGCCGAATAGAAAGCCCCGGAACATGAGAAGCAGCTCGAAGCCAACCCACGAAACCATTCAAAAGAGACCGGAAAGGAAGGAACCCCATGGACGAGACCTATATCGGCCACGAAACATGGTGGAACGCCATACGGATGGAACTCAAGATGCACGAGAACATCGTGAAGCTCCTCGCCCTCGTCACCCTCCTTCTCGTTGCCAGCCTGATCCTCGCCAGCCAAAGGGACGCGGCGGCGATCGTGCTCGTGCTCCGAAACCTCTGGGATGCGTCCAGCCAGTATTTCAACGGCATCGTGAGCGGCCAAGAGTACCTCGGCTACTTGAAACTCCAACTCACTGCGGCCAGCCGTGAACTCTGGTACTATCCCCTGATCCTCATCTTCTTCCCGCTAGCCGTCTACCCGGTCTGCCTGCGGTATTTCCGCAGGAAAGCCGAAGAGCACTCCACCACAGAGTACATCCGGGGGGCGAAGCTCGTCCCGGTGAGCGAGCTGAACCGGAAAATCCGCGCCTCCGGAGAGCCGATACGCCTCGAGCTCGGCCAGATCCTCATTCCCAGAGGCCTGGACACCTTTCACTTCGGCGTAGTGGGCGCCACCGGCAGCGGCAAGACCTACTCCTACTTCGCGCCCCTCATCGCCGCACTCATGGAGCAGCGGGAAAAGGGCATCATCCACTGCGCCAAGGGGGAGTTCACGGCAAGGTTCTACGACTACGAAGGTGCGCTGCCGGGAAGGAACCTCATATACAACCCTCTGGACAGCCGCTCGCTCCGGTGGACCATCTTCAACGACATAACCGACATTACCGATATCGAACGTGTTGCACACAGGCTGATCCCCGTGGACCGAAACATCAGGGATCCGAACTGGGAGAACGGCGCCCGGCACATCCTGATCGGGCTCCTCCACTACGCTCACGTTAGCGGCCGCACCTCCAACCAGGAACTCTGGAACATCTGTATCGCACCGATCCCCGAGAAACTCTCCTGGCTCAAGACCACCTCATACGGCGCCCAGGGGAGCCATCACCTGACCGACCCGGGCTCCAAGATGGCCCAGTCCTACAACAGCGTCTTCATGCTCTACATCAACGCCCTGCAGTACCTCCCCGACGGGGATTTCTCCATCTCGGAATGGCTGGAAGCCGGCCACGACCGACCGGGGTTCATCTTCCTCATGAACAACCCCAGGTTCGAGGACACTCTGCGGCCTTCCCTCTCCCTATTCATGGACATGTTCGCCTCCAAGCTCGTCTCCATGAGCGACGACTCCCACCGAAAGCTCTTTCTCGTGCTGGACGAGTTCGGCGCCTTGAACAACCTGCCCGCCGTGGTCCAGATCCTCAGGCTCGGCAGGAGCAAGGGCGCGGCGGTCTCCATCGGGGTGCAGGAGTTCGGCCAGATCGACAAAATCTACGGCAGAGAAGAACGGCAGAGCATTCTCGGGAACCTGAACAACCTGATCGTCCTGAGGACCCGGGACACGGTCACCACGCGGCAACTCTCGGAACATTTCGGGGAGACCCAGTACTGGCAGCCGGAGAAGACCACTTCCGCAGGTGTCGAAGATTTCAAGGACGGCGTTTCTTTCGCAAAGCGCACCGTGACCGAGCCGCTCGTGCTCCCCTCGCAGATCCAGAACCTGCCGCCCAGGCAGGCCTATGTCTTCCTCACGGGTCACCAGGCCGTGGCCAGGGCCGACATCGGCTGCAAGAGGCTATACCTGACGGAGACCGAGAGCGACGGTGCCCAACTCGCGAGCGCCTTCGAATTGAGGAGCGGGCTCACTCTCGAGCAGTCCACGACCAGCCAACCGTCGATACCGGCAGAACCCGCCATACCGGCCACCGACGATAGCCAGGTCCCAGAAGGCGGGGGAATACAATTGCATCAGCCCGAACACGAGATGCACGACGAATGAAGTGTCGAAACTGATCTTGGCGTGACATGGGCGCTGACAAATGCCGCAGAGATTCGACTCGCAGTCATTCATCAGCGCAGATTATTGTCTTGTTGGTGAACGCAACATCTGATTCATCTTTGAATGATATCGAGTGTTCCTACCCCACTCACCGCAGGTACTGACGTCGTCATTGCCAAGTTCCCCACGAATTGGGCAAGGGGTGCTGAGAGCAAATATGAAAAGACAAACCCTGGCACCTAATCAACCCTACACGTGTTATATGAAGACGCAAGGCAACTCGTTAGATTCGAATGCACAGTGTGCATCCTACTGAGATCATCCGAGACCCAGGCGACTTGTAACCATTTGAAATATTGGTATTTTTTGACTTCAACCGAATGACCAAATACCCTGAATCCGAAAAAGCGCTCGGGAGGCGACAATTACTCAAGCGAAATATGAATGTAGATGAAGGGACAATCCGCTTCTTCTTTTGATGTTATCTTGAGTTCTCGCCACCCGGAAAGGCCGTCTACATATTGCGTTTAGGGATTTTTGAAGGTCCCAACGCGTCAGTGCTCATTGTGGGAGTTCCGCCAACTCCTTTCTCACGTTGTCTGGCTCGATCAACGTGACGAGTCTCTCGAACATCTCCAGGGCCCTGATCAGGTACTCACCGGCCTACTCCGTGTTCCCTTGCTGCTGGGGGTACCGGCCCATGCCTGAGGTTCGTCCATGGATCAATCAATGACTCTGAAATATTCAATATCCCGCGGGCTTCCCTTTCGTTCTTCTGCAAACACCGGTTCGACCCGGGCGCCGACCTTGACCTTGCTCTCGTCCTCAATGTTGATATAGTGCTGAAGCAGGGTGTCGGCGCCGTCGAGCTTGATGAACCCGTACCCATAGGGGATTGGTTTCTGATGCCCTGTCTCCGGATCAATGAAGGGGAAGCGCAGAATGGTATACGTGCCGATCGTTCCCAGCGGGCCTACTTCTACCCATTCATCCATTTCGACAAAACACGGGCCGCACACCCCGCGCGGCGGGACGTAGACTTTGCCACATTTTGGGCACTTCACGCCCATAAGTCGCTTGTTGTCACGAGTTTCTACAAAAAACCTGCTCCCATGCATCCCCACCGCATATTTGAATGGCTGCGGCACTTCACCGGATTCAACGATCAGTTGTTCCTTTTCAGCCATGATTCCACCTCTCAATTGGGTTTCTTCTTCCCGTGAAGGAGCATATCGGTCCACCAACAGCCTCCGAAACCGGTGCTAACAGCAAAGTTAACGTCCGGCACCTGGCGTGGTTCCGCCTTGCCCATGACCTGCATAGCCGCCTCCGCACACCGTATGAGCCCCGTAGCACCGATGGGGTTGCAGGCTATAACACCGCCGGAAGGATTGATGGGAAGTTCCCCGCCCATATCCGTGTTGCCGTCCCACACGTAGCCCGGCGCCTTACCACGGCCGACGATACCCATGTCCTCGATCCAGATGAGTCCGGCAAAAGAATAGGGCTGATACAATTCGATGACGTCAATTTCTTTACGCGGCTCCTTAATCCCCGCCTTCTTGAAGAGCTCCTTGGCGCACCGTTCCATACTCGTCAGGCGTCCATAGTCGGCATCACCGAAGTAGGTATATGAGTGACGTGTAGCCGTTCCCCAAATCCAGTCCGGGTTCGGACAGATCTTCTCGGCAATATCCTCGCTGGCCATGATGACCGCACAGGCCCCATCAGTCCGAGGACACACGTCGAGAAGGTGAATCGGATCGGCCAAGATCGGGGATTCTAGCACATTTTCCAGCGTAACCTCTTTCCGCAACTGGGCATACGGATTGTTCATCGCATGCTTCCGATCACGCACGGAAACACGTGCGCCGTCCCTGTCGGAAGCGCCATAGCGAGCCATATATGCCTGCGCTTCAGCGGCCAGAGCGGCTATAGCGCCGGCAAAGACCGGACGCTCCCAGATGGGATCCGCACACGTTGTAATGGCAGCGGTGGTATCAGATTCGGAGTTCTGTTCCCAGCCGATCACCAGAACTTTCTCGAACATGCCGGAAGCTACCATATGGTACCCTCCGATCGCCAGAGATGCACCCGTCGTACCGCCGGTGGTTATCTTGATGACCGGCTTCATCACCCCACCGGAGCCATCGACGCTCCAGCAGTCAACATAGTTGATCCCTTCAAAATGGTCCATATTCCCAATGACAATGGCATTGATGTCCTTCACCCCCAGGTTGCCATCTGCCAGGGCGCGTTGAACCGCTTCATGGATGAGTTCCTGACCATTCACATCCGGTCGGTGGCTCTTGTGGTAGGTCTGCCCCGTCCCTACGATTGCCACTCGTTTGGCCATAGTGATTCCTCCTACCCTTCTTTGTCCAGTATCCACACGCAGTGTGACTGACCGCAGAGACCATTGACGCCGTGGGCAAGGCCGGTCTTGGCTTTCTTGACCTGATGCTCCCCGGCATCGCCGCGCAACTGCATGACGACTTCCGCAATACGATAAAGTCCCGCTGCAATCACGGGGTGACCCGCCAGTAACCCGCCCGACGGATTCACGGGCAATGGGCCATCCATGTTGAATTCGCCCGTTTCAAGGAGCTTGGCCCCCTTTCCATATTCCACCAGTCCCATCTCTTCGAGCCACAACAATTCCTGATAGGTGAATGTGTCATAGAGTTCAACAACATCAATTTCCTTCTTCGGGTCCTTGATCCCAGCCATTTTGTATGCGGCTTTTGCGGCCTCGGCCAGGGCATTGCTCCGTGATAGATCGCGGTCTCCAAAGAAGAAGCTGTCCGTGCAGAAGGACAACCCTTTGATCCAAATGGGTTTCTGCTTAAACTGAGTGGCCACGGATTCATGAGCAATGATCACGGCGCAACACCCGTCCGACACAGGCGAGCAATCGAGTTTGTGGAGCGGGTCTGCAATCATCTCGGACTTCATGACGTCCTGAACCGTGATGTCCATGGGAAGCTGCGCCATCGGATTCTTGAAGGCGTTTCCGTGGTTCTTCACGGAAACCAGGGCCATCTCTTCTGGTTCCAAACCGGTCCGATGCATGTACGCATTGGCTTGCATCGCACACGCCGTGATCATGTCCATTCCAAGACCCCGTTCGTAGATAGGATCGAAGGATGCATTGGTAATCAGGCTGGAAATACATTGCGAGCCCTTTGAATGGCCTGTAACCAGGGTCGTTTTGTAGGAACCCGACAACGTGCGCGCATTGGCATACAAGGCGCCGTAGGTCCCGTCACCCTCCACGCAGGAAGCATTTTTGTCCGCGGCGCCGCTCACATCACCCACGGCCATGCAGGAGATCGTTCGGCCGTCCCAGAAATCACTGGACGTAGTGATGACATTATCAATGCCATCAATGGACATTCCTGCATCAGTCAATGCCTTGTTCACGGCTTCCCATACCATGTCGGCAAAGGTTTCCCGATTCTTGTTCGCTTCGATTTTGGTCATTCCGACGCCAATAATTGCTGTTCTATCCATTATTCCCCCTTCCTGACAGGCTGGAAATGTGCGATATCCAGGATACCGCCCGTCCGCGAATCAGCGAAAACCGCTCTCACACGCATACCGATGCTCACCTCCCCCGGATTCACGTTACCCAGGTAATGGAGCATAGCGGTGTCTGCCCCATCTAGTTTGATGAGTCCCCAGATAACAGGGACCCTTTTGTCGGCGGGTATCGACTCCAGTTGCCGCCGAGCGACACTGTAAGAAACGAGAGTGCCCTGATCGGAGACATTCACCCATTCCGTGTTTTCCTGGAAACAGGCCGGGCAAATCTTACGCGGCGGGACAAAGGCTTTTTTACAGGTCCCGCAACGCGTGGCAATGATCTTCTTTTCGTCCCTCAGACTGATGAAGAACTTGCTCGCCGTGTCGCCTGCCCACCAGCTGTAGGGCACCTTGATTTTGCCTTCGTAGATTATTGGTTCAATCCCCTTGAACGCGTCTGACATTCCCATTGCTTGTCTCCTCCGTACGGCTTTCATGCCTTGTCTCCGTCGTTCCTATCCCTACGGCATCGATACTGCATGATAGTGCTTTTAACAAACAGATTTGGCCGTTTCCCCCTATCCCGGAGCATTCAACTTTGCAGCATGACGGCACCATGTTTCATCCTCAATCCACATGTGGCCTGATATCGACAACCCGTGTACTTTTTGAACAGAAAAGATCCCGTCTCTTCTAAGTTTGAAACAAGGCTCGCGGCCTCAGGAAACCATCCGATCCTGCTTTCCCCAGAATTTCGCCTTAATCGCCTTCTTGTCCAGCTTGCCGAGGTTCGTCAACGGGATCTCGTCCCAGAATTCGACGGTCTTCGGAGCCATGAGACTTCCTTTCCGCTCCTTGACGAACCGGATCAGCTCCTCCTCGGTGACCGTCTTGCCCTCATGGAGTGTGACGATCGCTTTCACCTCTTCTCCCCACTTCTCATGGGGAACGCCAACGACCGCCGCACCCTTCACCACGGGATGCTCGAACAGGACATCTTCGATCTCCCGCGGGTAGACATTGAATCCGCCACTGACGATCATGTCCTTTTTCCTGTCCACGATATATAGGAAGCCTTCCTCGTCCTGTTTGGCTATGTCGCCCGTATGCAGCCATCCATCACGGAGGGTCTCTGCCGTGGCCTCCGGATTCTTGAAATAGCCGTGCATCACGTTGGCGCAACGTACGACGACTTCTCCGGCATTTCCGCGTTCTACCTCCCTGCCCTCATCATCCAGGAGTTTCACCTGCGTATGAAACGTCGGTCTTCCGGCGGAACTCAAGACTTGCCTTTCTCTTTCCGGGTCGGCCACCACGTGTTCCTCTCGCGACAGGACGCTTATCATCATGGGCGCTTCTGTCTGGCCGAAGAGCTGTGTCATGACCGGGCCGAAGGTCTCGAGCGCCTGCTTGAGACGCTCCGGTGCTATGGGCGAAGCACCGTAGATGATGTTCTTGAGGTGCCGCAGATCATATGCCTCGAGATCCGGGGTATCCAGCAGAACGTAGATCATGGTCGGCACGAGAAAGGTGGCTGTTACCTTTTCCTTCTCCATGGTTTCGAGAAGCAGCTTCGGGTCGAAGTGATCGACGATCACGATTCTGCCCTTGCGCAGAAGAACGGGAAGCATGAAACAGCCGCCGGCATGCGTGAGGGGCGTGGGATAGACGAACACCTCCTCCCAGCCGAGCCCGAGTTCGAGCATTTCCATCAGGACCGTGTACACCCAGGCCCTGTGGGAAAGCATGACGCCTTTCGGTTTTCCCGTGGTCCCGCCGGTATAGTAGATCCCCACCAGGTCTTCCGGATCGATCGGCACTTCCTCGTGGGAAGGCGATGAGGATTCGATGAGGCTTTGGAAATGAAGATGCCCCTCCATCACGGAAGCGGCGTCCCGGCCCACACAAATGAAGTGCTTGACCGTCTCCAGTTGGGGGATCATCTCCTTGACCCGGGAGGTCATCGATTCATGGTAGATCAGGGCGCTGCTCTCTGCCTGATTCATCATGTAGATGTGGTCCGTCGAACGCAGGAGCACGGCCAGGGGTACGCGAACACAGCCCCTTTTGGCGACGGCAATTTCAGAAAAAACATACTCGGGGCAGTTTGCCATCAGGAAGGAAACCGTATCCCCTTTTCGCAAGCCGAGGCTTTGAAGAGCGTTTACCAGGCAATCGGCTTTTCGCCCCATTTCCTCGTATGTATAGGACTGGTCCCTGTATGTGATGGCAATCCTGGGCTTGAAGGAATCCACACAACGATCATACAGCTCGCCGATGGTCCACGCTATCATAGCCTGCTCTCTTTCGTATCAGACCCGCATTTGGAACATCCACCTGTAGTCAAACACCCTCACCGTTTTGTCCCGCTGGTTCTTCACCGGGTAGCACCAGACCTGAATCCCTTTGTCCGGTTTCTTCGTCGT
Organism: uncultured Thermodesulfobacteriota bacterium; assembly: GCA_964479535.1. GTDB lineage: Bacteria > Desulfobacterota > DSWW01 > DSWW01 > DSWW01 > S015-6. The sequence continues at coordinate 96,149 of CAYZMM010000006.1, read as the reverse complement.
GGAGTCTAGTTGGTGCTCGCTGCAGATTTGTCCACGTGCATCCTTCATGCGAGGAGTTGGGGTTGGTTTCCAGCTGTGTATAGGGAGCCGGAGACAAATCCCCGGCTCCCGGCTGCGTCGGTCGCACCTTCTTGCCTGCGAATCAAGCCGGTTCCTGGGCGGCTACCTTTGCCTCGGCCGGCACGGTTAGATGTTTGGCCAGGCGCTTCGCCATGGCCACGACCGTCACCGTGGGTGGCAGGCCCCAGGGCTCGGGAATGATCGTGGTATCCATGCAGTAACAGTTCTGAATCGGTGTCTGGCAATCCTTATCAAGAAGCTCGCCGATCCGAACCGTGCCTCCCGGATGGGCCGCTATGACGCATGTTGTCACCAGATCGTCCCGCTTCACTCCGGCCTTCATCAGGATCTCTTCAGCGAGAACCGCCCCCTTGTTCAGCTTCCACCAGGTGTCGTAGTCGATCGGCTTGGAGAACGACTCGTCCAGATTGATCCTTCCGTCCAGACCGTCTCGCACCTTGATCATGATGCTGAGCGTCTTCTTGTACTTGAGAACCTTAGGCAGAGACATGATCCCCTTCTGGCCCGCAAAAGCCAGGCTGCCTGCATACATCGTAGGGGGCGTCATCAGGTCGGTCATAAGGATGCCGTCCTCGGCCAGATTCATGCCGGCAGTCATCGGGACATCGTAGATGGAGCCCTGAATGTTGCTGGGGCCCCCCACAAACCACAGCGGATCGACAAAGAAGCCCTGTCCAGCATCATAAATGCCCGAACGGTGGAGGATCGGAGGCGTTCCCTGCCCTCCGGCGGACAGGATTACTGTCTCTGCCAGAATGTCCATCCAGCCCTGAGGGCCCTTGGCCCTGACGCCCACGGCCTTGCCGCCTTCGGTAAGCACCCTGTCCACCTTTGTCTTCAGAAGCAGATCGGCCCCGTTTTTTCTCGCCTCTTCTATATACTCCCGGGCCGACCACTTCGCTCCCGTGGGGCAGCCGAGACCGCATTTGCCGCAATTCTGCTTGCACTTCTCCGGCCGGATCCACTTGTCGATCAGGTTCCAGTCGTGTCCAACGTCCTGGGCGGCCTGCATGATCGTGCGGGCGGCCGGTCCGACGAGCTTGTCCGGGAGAGCCTGGATCGGGATCCCCTTGTACAGTTCGTCGACCTCTTCGTCCAGGTCGATTCCGTATTTCTCCTTGAGCCAGGGCGGCGGACGGAATGCAGCACCGCAAAAGACGACCGAGGCGCCGCCCGCGGTCTTGGGTCTCAGCACCCAGGTCCCCTCCTTGGAGAAGGTCAGGCCCATATTGTCCATCATGCCGAGAAGCATTAAGGTGTTCTGGCCGAGTCGCTGATGGTATTTCCCCGCCTCGCAGAGAACGACCTTCTTTCCCTTCTTGCTCAGCTCGCGGGCCATGGTTGCCCCGCCCGGTCCTGAGCCTGCAATCACCACGTCAGCCTGTATGGTCTGTATCGGGCGTGACATAGCCTGTCCCTCCTTGGTTACGGTTAAGGTTACTTGAGCAAAATCCTGGAAAGAGAGTCTCCGATTGTCCCATGGGACCACCTTCTCTATGCGATCAGCGATTTCGGAATATCCACCTTCGGGTCCGGGTCCATGACAGACATGCGCAGATAGGCATACGCCTCTTCGTTGCCGGACGGGTTCTCTTTGTCCGAGTCCAGACATGGCCCCATCACCTGTTCCATCTGTTTGAGAAAGGTGTGGGCATACCCCTTGTTCGGGTCCTTGAAGGTCTGTTTGAGAAGGATGGCCATGGTCAGCTCGGCCAGGTAGTCTCCGGTCAGCACGTCGATGGGTCCGCCTTCGATCATCTCCCGGGCGGCATCGAATCTGTCGCCGAAAAAACCGCTGAAATTTGCGACGATGAGCTTGTCCCCCTGGAGCGGCAAGGAAACCTCCGGTTTTCGGGTAGGCATTCAGGTATCCCTAGCCGGCAACGGGCGTGCCAAAATCCGGCTAACTGTATGTGGTCTATCTGTGATGATCTCTTCATCCACTTCAACGTCGTCAAAGTAGGGCCCTGTACGAAGTATCATGACATCCCTCCATCCGTTACCTGAGTAGCTCCCTCGCAATGAGAAGACGCCTGATTTCCGAGCTTCCACCACCGATTTCACAGATTTTGGCATCCCGCAAATACCGGTTTACAGGGAACTCAAGCATGCACCCATAGCCCCCATGAATCTGGACCGCTTCCAGAGAGACCTTTGTAGCCATCTCAGCCGCAAAGAGCGCCGCGGCCGCCGACTCCTTCCTCAGGCGCTTCTCCTTTGGAGTCCTTTTGGCTACATCGTAGGCTAAGTGGCGAGCCGCCTCGATACCCGTATACATATCAGCAAGCTTTGCTTGAATTAATTGAAACTGAGAAATGGGCTGTCCAAACTGTTCCCTCTGTTGGGAGTACCTCAAAGAGTCAGCAAAAGCAGCCTGAGCAAGGCCGAGGCTCACACCGGCTAGGACCACCCGCTCTATGTCCAAGCCCGACATCATTACGGCAATGCCCTTGTTCTCTTCTCCAAGGACGTTCTCTGCAGGCACCCTGCAGTTATCAAGAACGACCTCACCCGTCGGTGATGATCGGCATCCCATCTTCTGCAACTTGCGGGATACGCGATACCCCTCAAAGGTGTTCTCCACGATGAAGGCTGTAACGCCTTTCACGGGCCTGGCTTTATCCGTCTTGGCATACACGATCATGGTGTTGGCAATAGGAGCGTTCGTAATGAACATCTTGGTACCGTTAAGAAGATAGGCATCACCGTCTCGAACGGCGGAGGTCTGGATGCTCACGGCGTCAGAGCCGGCACCCGGTTCCGTCATCGCCAGAGCCCCCACGTTCTTCCCTTTACATAGGGGTGGTAAGTACTTCTTGCGTTGTTCATTACTACCGTGAGAGTAGAGATTGTGAACACAGAGATTGGCGTGACTCACGTAGGTGACGGCAATGCCGGCACTTCCTTTTGCTAGTTCCTCTGCTATGATCAGTTGGGCCAGGGCGTCACTGCCGATCCCTCCGTACTCCTTTGGGATGGTCACCCCGAGGATTCCCAGATCCGCCCACTTCTGAAAAAGATACTCAGGGAAGTACTCCTCTTTATCCATCTTTTCGGCAATGGGAATGATTTCTTTTTGCGTAAACTCTCTAACTGTGTCTCGCATCATGGCGTGTTCTTGACACAACTCCATCTATATGTGCCTCCCTTGGGAATATGAGCTGCCCCTTTTCTTCCTACATTTCAGTGCACCTTGCGCTCCTCAGCCATCCAGTATTTCTCCCGCACCTTTCTTCTGAGCACCTTGCCAACGGCGCTTACCGGAAGTTCCGTGACAAATCGAATCGACTTGGGCGCCTTGTAACTCCCGATTTTCTCCTTCACGTGAGCGATCAACGCAGAGGGCTCGACTGACTCCCCCTCTCTCAGCACCACTTCCGCGAGCACCTGTTCACCCCAGTCCTGGTGGGGAACGCCCACAACAGCGGACAGTAAGACTGCGGGATGAGAGTCTAACGCGTTTTCGACCTCAACCGCATAGACGTTGAAGCCGCCCGTGATAATCATGTCCTTCTTGCGGTCCACGATGTACAGGTATCCCTTCTCGTCCATGTATCCCATGTCGCCGGATTTCCACCATCCCTCCTGAAACTCTGCGTCGGTGGCTTCAGGATTGTCATAATAGCCTGAGATGACAGCAGCCGACCGGTGCCATATTTCACCAACCTCATTCATCGGCACCTGGTTCCCACTCTCGTCGGCGATCTTCAACTCTACCCCCGGGCTTACATTCCCAGACGATGCAACGCGCTTCATGTCATCATCGTTCTGGACGACATGGTCCGCCTTTCCCAATGCAGTGCTTGGTGCCGGGCACTCCGTCGATCCGTACATCTGGACGAAGACATTACCGAACCTTTCCTGTAATTTCCCGAGCCTCGCCGGGCTCATGGGAGCGGCCCCGTAGAAGACGGTGGACAAACTTGAGAGATCGTAGTCGCGCGACTCCTTTAGCTCCAGGAGCCTGTACAGAATGGTGGGCACCAGCGCGGTTGAAGTTATCCTCTCGGCCTGTATATTGGCACAGAATTGTCTGATGTCGGACGCATTCTGCGTAAGCTGGCACGCGCCTTTGAAGAAGTTCACAAGGACAAACAGGCCGCCCCCATGGCTCATGGGTGCAATGTGAAGAAACCTCATATCAGGCCCAAAGAGCGGTTCCGGAAGAGCGTAGTAGATCGCCCGTTGGCCTTCCCAGTTCCCGATTGTATACATGGCGCACTTGCCCTTGCCCGTTGTGCCGCCCGTGAAGCGAAAGAGTAGCACATCCTTGTCTCGCTCATGCTCCACCCCAGGTTCGGCGTCCGACGCCTCTCGGACCAAATCCCAGAAACTGTGCACTCCTTCCCGCTCCTTGGCCGGGGGGTCCATGGAGACGATTTCAATCCGCCGGGATCGCAACTCGTCGTAGTATTTGTCGACGAGAGAGGCCTCCAGGAATACCAATTTCGGTTTTGCCAAGTCGACTTGCCAGAGGTGTTCATCAATGGAATCGTGATAGTTGGTCCATGCGCACGTAGCCTCCCCCTTGAAGATTGTCCACAGATGAACAAGACTGATGCTGTCATTCTCCAGTATGTTCAGATACGTATCTCCCCTCCTTAGACCGAAGCGGTTCAAGAGCATGTTGGCGATCTTGTTCGTTAAGAGGTGGAGTTCCATGAAGGTATACCGCCTCCCGCGTTCGATATTGACCAGGGCTTCCTTGTCGGCAAAGCGTGTGGCGACGTGGAGCATCTGCTGACCGAAATTGACCTTCACTTTTTCTCCTCCCTGGCTAGGTAATGCGCGGGCCGCGAACCGACAGCATCACGAACTGTGGAGCATCGACAATCAGAACCCTTTCGGCGCTCTTCCGCAGGAATTCAACTCCTTCCCGTGAAATATCCACCAAGCCACCCAGGTTCAGGATGATTCTTTCGCTCGTCTCAAGGTGGCGGCTACAAACATCACTTAAAAGCGAAACCGATTCATTATCCAAGACGCCCTCGACGCGCACATGGACAGAATCCTCGCCGACTTTCTCGCTGATGCGGAGCATTTGCCTCCATCCGTAGGTAGGGGGCCATCCCGGCCGCCTTCTTCTGGTTAGAGGGCTACATGGTTTACACTGGTCAGCAAAATCTACGCCAACCCTCACCCCGATCCAATATGATTAGGAATCAGTACCTTATAGCTGAATTGGGGAAGCGTTGATGGAAGCATGCACCGAAATGTCGGCCTAAATGCCGAAATATCGGTGCACATATTGCAGGAAGGTTTCGCCGTGTTCTATCTTACGGCTGTCCTCGGGGGAAAAGAGCTTGTTTAGGATTTTCATCTTGACCCCGGTCAGGGGATAACGTTCCGGCAAGGTGTGCGTGAATTCCCTGAGTCTGGAATAGACGTCATTCATGGCATGCACCTTTTTGATTGCGAACTTTTGTTTGCAGTATTTATGAAACTTCATTGCGCCAGGACAACCCCCCGTCCACCGCAAGATAGGTTCCGGTGACGAAGGATGCCCGATCCGAACTCAACCAGACCACCGCCTCCGCCACCTCTCCGGGCCGTCCCATCCGGCCTATGGGCGTCACTGTCACTACGCCCTGGAGCAATTCCTCGGGAAGAGCCGACAGGATAGGGGTCTCGATCGCGCCGGGTCCGATGACGTTCACACGAATACCGTCCCGCGCGTATTCGACAGCGGCCGCCTTCGTGAGTCCCACCACCCCGTGCTTGGCCGCCACATAATGCCCCCCTCCGGGCAGCATGATCCGTCCGGCACCCGAAGAGATGTTGACGATCGAGCCCGTCTTGTTTTGCAGCATCGCCTTGATTTCGTATTTAAGACAGTAGAACACGCCCGAAAGATTCACGGCGATCGTTTTCGCCCATTGATCCAGCCCAATCTCGGCCAGGGGGACGGTCGGATCCGCAATACCGGCGTTGTTGCAGGCTGCATCGATCCTGCCGAAGGCCTTGATCGTGCTCTCCACAAGATCCGCACATTCCGATGCATCGCTGACATCGGTCTTTACAGCCAGCACGTCCGGTCCTTCCCCACGAACTGCATCCGCTGTTTCGGCCAATCCCTTTTCGTTGATATCGGATACGACAACCTTCGCCCCTTCACGGGCATAAGCGAGCGCTGTTGCCCTGCCGATCCCTGAGGCCGCTCCCGTCACGACTGCAACCCTACCTTCGAGCATCCCTTTGCTTTTCCTTGCCACTCCCTCACGTGATCGTCTCATTCCAGGATCCGCAAGTACTCCATGCAACGTTTCATTGAATCAATGACCCGGGATTCATCCCGCATTGACAGAATACTCCGTCCTTCCATATCAAACCTTCGTATCATATCCGTTTCAGGTATCCACCCGATACACCGCACCCCTTCGGGCAAGGACAGTGCTTCAAATTCAGCCTGGCCGCGAACCTTGTTGAGAATCAGACCCGCAGCTTCATAGCCTATGAGCGAATCGGAAACCGACTTGATTGACGTAACCACCTCCAGCCCCTTGCGGGATGGATCCGATACCAACACCAGATGTGTCGCCTTGTCCATGACGCGTCGATTGATCTGCTCGATACCGGCTTCCCCGTCAATGATTACGTAGTCGAATTTAGAACATAGCGAAGCTATCATTTCTCTCAGAAGGCGATTTATCTCGCAGTAGCATCCTTCATTCTCAGGACGACCGATGGCTAGGAAGGCCAGGTTTTCCTGTTCTTCCAACGCATCAAATAGTTCATAATCCAGATGGGCAAGGATTTCTCCGCGGTCCCGTCCTCGGTCCTTCTTCAACACGGAGATCAAGTCCCTTCGAATATCATCCAGTGTCTTATGAACCTTGACCCCCAGCGACGAAGACAGGCCGACCGCAGGGTCGGCATCGATAGCGAGTACTCTCCGGGTTCTCTGATTGAGCAGAATCTTGGTGATCAGTGAACTGACAGAGGTCTTTCCCACGCCCCCTTTGCCGCACACAGCAATGACTTTCGCTTCGCCGTCTTGCCTCTCGTGCATTTTACGGCATCTCCCTGCGGTTCACTTTCCGTCTCATCTTTCGCAAGGCGGCAACCTCACTGCACACCTCTTGAACGTCACAGGTTCTACAATCATGCGAGATCTGTTCGTCGAATTTCGACAACGCTTGTGTTATCTTCCCGGCTCGTTCGGCCATCGGGCGCAGTGCCTCCACGTCTTCCGAGCAGGAGGTGACAAACATGAGTTCCACGCTCTTCACGTATTCCTTTCTTTTGTATTCATGAATCAAGCTTCCCGCGAGCGTCAGCAAGGAGAAGCCCCCTTGGACCGCTTCCTTACTGATGCGGCTCCACTCCCGCGCATGCTCTGTCGTGGCACGCAGCATATACCCCTTCAAGGAAACGTCGAGAATCATGAGTTCCAGCTCTTTCTGTCGAACGTAGGCACATTCCTCATCAAACCCCTCGACACACAGAAGAACGACCTTTCCGAAAGGCAAGTGTTCAACCCCTGCTTCCCCAATATCGGGGCCGATCAGGGTAACTCGATTATCGGTGATGCAATCGATATCTTCTGTCCAGATGCTAAGGGCCGCTGCCGGATCCCTTGGGTGGCCGAGTTCGATGCCCACATCCGTTTGGAGAACGATGTTGTTCAGGCCGCCTTCCGGCCACGGTGAGTGCTGAACGTTAAGGAATTCTCGCCAATATGCTTCGTGTTCCTTCTCCGCTTGATAGATCCTGACCTCCTGGATAATCTCATCGTAAAGTCTCATTCCGGACATTCCCCTACGAAGCCTTTCTGCTGCCTGCCTGCAGGTCTTGTCCACTTTCCGAGAGTTCCCGGGCGAGCAACGCCGCACCATAGGCACCAATCACTTGCGGGTCTATATCGGCCGGCGACAGGAGATCTATATTCAATGCCCTTGCCAACGCATGCTTCACGGCCGAGTTCTTTGCTACTCCTCCCGTAAAGACGACATCGGGTTCCGTTCCAACCGATCTTGCCAGGGCAGCCACACGACCGGCCAGGGACCGGCTGAGCCCCGCAAGGATGTCGGGGATCTCTACGCCTTCGTTGACGAGGGAAATAACCTCGGTTTCAGCAAAGATCACACATTGATTGGACAAAGAAATCTTCCTTGTCGACTTCTTCACAATTTTTCCCATCTCCTCCAGCTCGATTTCCAGGGCCTTGCTCATGACTTCGAGAAAGCGGCCGGTGCCGGAGGCACATTTGTCATTGTAGCGATAACTTAGAACGTTTCCGTTCTCATCTACACGTGTGACTTTCGCGTCTTGCCCTCCTATATCAATCACCGTGCGTGTCGATGGATGGCACGCCCAAGCTCCTCTCGCATGGCAGACAATTTCCGAACGGCTGCAGCAGTTCGTGAAAGGAACCTGGTCTTTTCCGTATCCGGTGGAAACCATGAAATCGATATCCTGCATGGCAAGCTTCAATCTTGATAAGAGTGTCTTCATAACCTCATCAGCAGATTCAACAGGATCCGCTTTGGCTCGAATCAGTAGGGAGTCTAGTATGCTCCCTTCCTTCAGAACCACGGCTTTTGCTGTTAAGGATCCCACATCACAACCCGCATGTATCATGACTGCCCCCTATTGTCTGATGCTTTCTTGTGCAATCAACGCAGCACCCATGGCACCGGCCAGCTGTAGATCCGCGTTGCGGGACTGTTTGATCCGGTGCCCAATGATGCCTTCCAAATCAGCCCGAACGCCCGCGTTCTTCGAAACGCCGCCCGTTACGAGCACATCCTCTTCGATGCCCACCGTGTTCAACAAGATAGCTGCCCGGATGGCCATGGCATTGTTAATCCCCGCTGCAATATCCGCGGCCGCATAACCGGAATTCAAGCGCTTGATCACCTCAGCCTGGGCCCACAATGTGCACACGGAGGACATGGTATATTTCTTCGTTGCCCTTTCAGAAAGAGCGCCAAGCTCACTTACATCTACATTCAGTATACTCGCCATCACCTCGAGGAAGCGTCCCGTGCCCGCAGCACACTTGTCATTCGCATGAATCTTGACCACCTTCCCCTGCTCATTGATCCGAATTGCCTTGCAATCCTGACCGCCGATGTCAATGAGGGTTCGAACAGAGGGAAAGAGCCAGTTGACAGCTCTGGCATGACATTCGATTTCTGATTCCGGCTTATCGCACATGGTCACCTTTTCTCGACCGTAGCCGGTGCTCACGCAATACTGAACGTCCTTCAAGGATAACTCTCCTCTTTCCAGGGCCTCCTTGATGACCGTTTCCGCCGAAACCTCTGGTTTCGCTTTGGACGGTATGATCGCTGCGCTCACGAAACGTCGTTTCTTCAGAACGGCAGCCTTGGAGGTGAGAGACCCGACATCGCAACCGATTACGTAGCTCATAGAATCCCCCTTATGGCAAGAAACTCCTCAATTTGAGCCTGTGTTTGCATCCAGGACTGGGGCCTTTCATCGACTGCATCTGCTGTACAGATCAGCGTAGGATACCCATGCTTTTCCAGTTCCCTCGCCATGGATTGGACATTCGACCAAGTGTTTCTGCAACCGTATGTGCCTGTGAACAGGGCAAAATGCGTCTTGTAATGCTTCATCATCGTCAAGGTCTCATCGAGCCATTGATTCGGCGCATCATACGGACCACGAATGGCTCGCGCCATGGGTTGTCTTGCATTAAGTTCGGCTACCGTTCTGATCATTCCCTCGGGACTTGATGTATCTATCCCCCACCCCATTGCCTCATTTCCCTTCAGATACGGTTGCTTCTCATAAAAGGTAGGGCTGAGCATCGCTCCAAGGTGAGAGAATTGCATTTCCTCGATCCACTTCCAGTAGCTTAGTTTCGTGCAGTAGTGATCCGTGTAAATCGCGTAAAATCTTGCACGTTCTTCCCCGGATACCGTTCCGGCACGGCCTGCTTCCAGGTTACGTTTGCCAATTTCGAGAATCGCTCTTAGCATTTCGGTATACTCCGGCAATCCCATCCCTATACAATGTCCGAGATACATCATGAAATTGCAGAGTGCCGGGACCGGACATGGGACGACCCTCATCAATTCCTGTATCTCAACGATAATTTCTTCCTGCTCTCCGACGATCTTTAGCAGTTCCTCCAGCCTTTCATAATCAACCGCGTGCCCGCTGTGCTCTTCTACAAAGGCAATCATGTCTTTTATGTCTTTCAGTGTATAATCCGACTCCTCTTCCCCAGGGATCCGATGGGGATAATCAATTGCATACAAAGGCTTCTGCAGACGATGGGCAAGAAAGGCAAAAGCATTCGCGTTTGCATCGCATGTCCCGCAAGAATTAATAACAACCATGTCGAAGGGCTTCGCAAGTCCTGCCAGGTATGCTCCTAAGGTTGCACGCTGAGCGGAGCACGAGGTCTCTGTAAAGCCTTCCGCAATACAATGGTCCATGAAGTCGAAACCGCCCCTCAGATAGAAGAAGTTGGCAAACGCGCTTATCAGCTCGCAGTTCACCGGAGCCATCCTCATCGCGTGAAACAGCACCGGATTCATGATGAATGTATTCATCACTCGCTTGTAGCCGATCTTCTCTGCGTTGTAGAAGTAGAGATCTGTCCACGTATCCGCCATCCTGATAAATGCCCTGGAAGCTTCTCCATGGCGGAGCAAAACGCTCACAGAATCCCTGAAGTAGGGCATATACGCGAGCATTTCTTCAAGTTCCTTCTGGCTGTTGTTCAGGGCCTTTCTTATCATGCGGAGCGAATTAAATATCATCCAGTCGTACTGGTATTCATACATCTCAGGCCTCATAGCATCATCTCCTCACTCGGCTTTTGTAGACTTTTCAGAAATCCGGTTCAGCAGTGCATCGACGCGTAACCGAACACGCCCCGTTTCATTCAAGGGACCATACTCTCGTTCCAGCCGCACTGCGGGAATTCCGATTTCCTCAAAACCCCTTTCCAAAAGGCTGTTTTCCGAGCCATGGTACTCGCAAAAGCGCACATTCTGTAACACCACCCCTTGCACCGCGGCTCTCCTTGCCTTGTCATGCAGGAACTTGACTCGCTTGTCATAGGACATGATAAACCGAGGGCAAGTGTTCTCTTGCATGTATCTTTCGACCATGGCCCCCAGCGGATCCCCCTCCAAACTAACCCTATCTCCCAAGCCCCTGATACCGAAACAAAGGTTTTCAGCCACAACGACTGCTCCCGCGTCCTCGATGAGAGAAATCAATTCACTGTCGTCCACGATACTGCCGGCAACCATGATTCGTTTTCTTCCGCTAATGGAGGGCGCCTTATTCTTCTTTATCTTGGCAAGTAGCTTCTCAAGATGGTCGTTGTAGATCTCCCGCGGCATAACGGTGCCGGCAAGAACCACCGTATACATGTCCGTGCCTGAAAGGGTAGCCTTCTCGGCGATCCTGAATTCATCGAGTTCCGCTAGAAGTTGTCGACTGATATTGTATGCCTCAATGGCCTTCTTGAGCTTCTCCTCGGTAATTGACACGCCGAAGTGCGTCTCGAGATGCTCGATCAGTTTCTTCAGTTCTTTCATGTACCATTCCACGGCATGCGGTGCGACTTTGTACGGTGCACCGAGGTAATGAAAGAACGCGGGCAGAATATCAGGAATATCTTTCGCAGCGTTCCGCCAGTTATCGCTCAAGCGCCGGACACTGTCACAACTCGTGGTAATGATGGCGCCATCGAGGAACTTGTACTTCCCTTCACCAATGAGTTGCAAGAGACATTTTGGAAAGGAACATACAAAAGGCCCATAGTAGGCATCGGCGATATCCAGGCTTTCTGTGCCGTGCCCCCGAAGCCTGTATGGGAGAATGTCTGCAGCATGGAGGATTTCTCCGGGAACGAAACTGCAGGTATACCCGACGACTCTTCTTCCATCTTCGACCCACTTGGCAACATAGGGATTCAGGACTTGTTCCGTGGCAGATTGAAATGGCTCTATCATACCGGCAACTCCCTGTCATTGAGGAATTGAAGGATGGCTGCCCTCGCCTTGTCCAGAACCTCTCCATTCTCTTCATCGTCGGCTTGCATCCACTCCTCCGCGAGAACTTTAAGCAAATAGGGCAGTATGGTGTTTCCGACTGGTTTCAGTGAAGCTGCAATATCTTCCAGGAGCCCTTTGACCGCCTTTTCGAATTCGTTCCTGTCTACGCGGCTGACGACTTCATCGAACAACTTCCGGAATGTATTCGGCTCCTTGTCTCTTACCCCGTTCAGGAGAAAGGCCGTGATGTTTATTACCTCTGCCAATAAATCGCCCTGGATTCTTGAAACCCCGGTCGTCAACGCGTCAAGGATTTCATCCTCCGGCAGACTCTCCAGGAGGTTCAGCTTGTTTTTCAAGATCCTGTATTTATAGTTCTGAAGCAAAAGGGCACTACGAAGATGAAGGATGACCATTTTCGGTCTGCTCTTCAGAGCATTCAGCATTGCATAATTGACTGTTTCCTTCCCCTGTGCCCATGCCTCCCGGAACTTGAAGAGAACCTCCTCGTCGATTTCCCCAAGAACGTCATTCATAACCTCGCGCAGGTCCATGCGGGATTGAGGCTGACCGGTCTGTCCCGTTAGTGCGCTTCCAACATTCAGTTTTCTTCCAAGCTCGATGATTTCATTGAGCAGCGTACCCATCGTCTTGGAATCCAGATTTCGAAAAAGGGCAAGCATCGCATCGGCTACCACATCCGGCGGAAAGTCGTTGAAGCGCCGAACGGTATCGTTCAATCCTGTGAGCAGGACATTTGCAAGTGGCGGGATGAGGGCAATCAGGAGGACAACTTTTGCCGGGCGTTCAAACATGCTGTCGTTCAGGCTGGTCAACAGACGGGTGAGGTCCCGGAATGAACTCTCGAGACACACCTTGAGCTCCCCAAAATCCGTCTCTTCCAGCCATTTGTCCGCGCCTGCGGCAAGACGGTCGGCAAAAAACTGCGGATCGCTCGAATAGATGTCATTGAAGGTGCGAAATAGATTTGTTAGGAGAATACCGCTTTGCCCATTGGCCCTGCTCTCACCCAGCAGTTTCGATATAAGGTCCTTTTTCGTTTCCGCGGGTAAAGCTTCAACGGAGCCCATGAGTGTGTTCATTGTTTGGAACACCTTGCTGAGGAGAGACGGGAATGAGGTCACGATAGAATGGATGAAATGTTCGTCTTCGAAAAGGAGCTGCAGTTGCTTTTTATGGAGAACTTCTTCGGGCCTTGACAGGCTTTTTCGAAGGTAGTTGCCTACCCATCGGAAGATGTATTTCTTGCCCTTTTTGTCACCGCCGATCGCTTCCAGGACTTCCGGAAGCATGTTCCCCAAAAACACCCTGACTTCTCGAGTATCAAGAATCGCGGCCAGGGGAGAACCCATTGGATCGTGCTTCTCTTGATCCAGACCGGTCCCTTTCTCGATTCGGCCCGGATATGCGGAGCGGGACGGTATTTCTTGCATTGAAAGCTCCTTCTCGTTGATGCGAGTTCGTAAAAACAGAGAAGTGGACGTGATCCTTTCCTGCGGGATTGTTTCAGGATATTGCAATGGCCTCTTGAGCAAGAAGCGTGCCGGAATGTTTGCTCATTTAACTATATGATATCATTGTATTTCCTAAAATTAACATCTCCTCACTTGCCTCTATATGGCGCATACGCTCGCCGAGAAGAGCGCATACGCCCATTTCGCCCTTGAAGTTGCCGTCGTAATAGGGATAGAATCTTCTTGTGCTCTCCTCCTTTGCGTACACGGAGGAAAATCCACTTCAATCGATGGTGCTCCAGAGGTGAGATACATGACGAATCCATCTCCTGAATTCTCCCCCTCCCAATGGGAATTCCTGGCTACGGTGGAAGCCTTCGGGGCACCCCTTTCGATGGAGGTGGCCGGAACATTGTCCCCGTTGTTGCCCGGCCCATTGATTGACTTGCTGGGTAGGGCCGAAGAGCTGGGTTGGGTTCGACAATTGAAGAGAGGACTGGTTGGGCTCGCTCCAGACGTACCGCCCGAAGTGCTCCGAAAACTCAAAGAGATCAACACACAGGCGAGGCTTTCCGCTCTTGCCGATCAACTGAGGAAAACGGATTTGGTCGATGAATTGGAGCCAGAGGTATGGGTAAACCTGCTCCACCGAGCCGGCCTCCACAGAGAAGCCACGAGTATCAAGATCGACCTGGTACAGGGCGCCCTGGAAAACCGCGATGTGAATTCGGCGATTGACTATCTTAAAGAAATTGTTCAGCAAAAGCGGAACACGCTGGTGAAATGGGGCTTGGGGGCCTCCTTTGCCGGAAAAGTCCTGGATCTATCCCACCTGTGCTGGGCCAGGGGGAAGGGAATGAATACAGTGCCCGCACTCCTGGAGGAGGCAATGAAGGTCGCTAAACGCCTCGGTGATTCACGGTGCCAGGCACTTATCAACCTTCATCTAGGGCGGCTACTCTATTTCAGAGACAGGAGGCCAGAGGCAATGACTTTTCTGTCGAGGGGCCGGAAAATGGTCGAAAGACTGGGGGACGACGATATCCTCGTTCAATCCGGTGAATTCTTGGGACTCTACTTCTTCATGCAGGGGGATTTCAGAAAGACCTTGGAGCACTTCGAGTGGGCTGCAGATCCCGTCCATGAGGAGGAAGCCAATGCCTTCGCCCCTCTCACTCCATTCTTCATGGGCCTGTCGGCTTTCTATCTGGGCCTGCTTCCTCGCGCCATAGGCATCATCGACAATGCTTATCGACACGCCGAATTCAGGAGCGACGAGAGCTTGGCAGCCTTCTACAAAGCCCTTCTTGGGCACGTACTGGTAAGCAGTAACAAGAGGCAGGAAGGCAGGGGTCATCTTCTGCAAGCCCTGTCGGATGCGACTGCCGCAGACAACGCACTCGCCCGCTTCCTGGCGGAGGGCACCTTGGCCTACGAACGTTTTTTGGACGGAGAGGTGAAACAAGCTCGTGATACGCTGGCAGAGGCACTCGCCAGAATGGACCGGTTAGGCATCGTCCAGCAGTACGGTTCCACAGCCTGGATACTGGAGATGCTTTTCGAGTTCGACCGTGTCGGCCACGAATCCGTACCCAACTTCACCTTCGAGTCGCAGGCTGCGAAGATCATGAGGGAGCCAAACATCCATCTGCGAGGTGTAGCAGAGCGTCTCCTCGCACGACGGGCTGCAACAAGGGCAGAGCCCAGAACGAAGATCGAGTCAGGTCTCAAGGCCAGTGAACACTATCTCCTGCGATCCGGCGACCCGGTGCAGTTGGCCAAGACACGGTTGGAAATGGTCAGGATGGAACTTGGCACTGGGGACCGAGCGAGGGCTCGGGAACTTGCAGGAAAGATTTGGCAGGATTTGCCTGAGTTCGCGAAGGAAATCTTCCCTGACAACCTCAGATATCTTTTAGAGAGCACGGAGGCACCGCCTCTGTTGGAGCGTTACAGCTCCCAGGAGTCAACGCTGAGCCGGTTTTGGGAGGTGATGGAGTGGATCGCTCCTTGTGAAGACCTGGATAGGATTCTGGACCGAGCACTTGATGCCACAACCCGCCTCTTTGGCGCCGAACGAGGAGGTCTCTTTGTGTTCGACAAGGAGGACAAAAGAACAAGGCCCGTCCTGAGGGCAGCATGCAACATAACCGAAGGGCAGACTGGATCGAAGAGTTTCCGCCGAAGCATGGAGCTCATTCGAAGAGCCTTTCAGCAGAACCGCCCGATGGTACTCCGACCTTCGTATCCCGGCCGATGCCGGCAGCGTCAACGAGTTCGGGCGATACTCTGCATACCCTTCCAGGTAGGTTCTGAACTCCGCGGCGTCCTGTATTACGACAACTCTTACCTGGAAGAAGGCTTTGAATCGCCCAAAGAACCGCTGCTCATGCGTCTGACTCAGCATTTGGGAACCCATGTCGAGCGCATGTGGAAATGCGGCAGGCTGACAGCAGCGGAAGAGGACCGAGGACCGGCAAGAGCGGCTGAACCGGGGGGGGGGGCTATCGGAGAATACATGATCCGAGAAAGTTCGGCTATGGTCGATCTCATGGCCGACGCAGAGAAGATTGCAGGCTCGGAATCGGTTGTTTTGATCCAGGGAGAGACAGGCGTAGGCAAGGAATTACTCGCACGATGGATACATTCCATCAGCCAGCATCGAGAAGGGCCTTTCCTGGTCATAGACGTCACAACCATCCCGGAGAGCCTTCTGGAAGGCGAGCTGTTCGGCCACGAGAAGGGTGCTTTCACCGGTGCGGACCGTCGAAAGACAGGCAGGATCGAACTTGCACACCAGGGCACGCTCTTCTTGGATGAGGTGGGAGAACTCCCCCTTAGCCTTCAGGCAAAGCTCCTGCGGGTCTTTGAAGAAAAGCAGTTTGTTCGAATCGGCGGAACCCGTATCCTGACTGCGGATTTCCGCCTGTTGGCTGCCACGAATCGGAATCTCAAGGAAGAGGTTGCCAAGGGTCGTTTTCGTCAAGATCTGTATTACCGTTTGAATGTCGTCCCGATCTTCATTCCTCCCCTGAGAGAAAGGAGAGAGGATGTCATACCGCTCGCTCGGCACTTCGTGGAGAACTATGCGAAAACGATGAACCGTCCGGCGCTTCGGCTCACCCCCGCGGACGAAGAACGGCTGCAGGCGTACCTTTGGCCGGGCAATGTGAGAGAACTCAGGAACGTGATAGAACGTGGTGTCCTGCTTTCAGCCGGTGACCGGCTTGAACTGATTTTGCCCGCAGATGCCGGTTTCTCAGAGATGGATCCATTCGCAGACAAGCCGACGATGGACGAGTTACAGCGACGCTACATCCAACACGTACTCAGCATGACAGGGGGGCGGATCAGCGGGAAGGGGGGTGCGGCCGATATTCTGGGAATGAACAGGCGCACTCTCTACCACCGAATGAACAAACTGGGCCTATCTTGATGAAGATGTGCATACCTTGGGGCCGTGGATCATAGCCGAACACCCCGCTCGTACACACACCGGTCCGCAAGGCGTACGCCAGGCCCGGCCTCCTAAGAAAAAAGGACCAGGAATTCATTCCTTATGCCCATAACAGGGAGGACCCCATGACGAAAAATGCGCCGAAATCTCGGCGTTGAAGATGAAATATCGACGCACGCCCTTGACGGAAAATACCGCCTGCTTTATCCTGTAGCCGTCCCGCAACCCCCAGCGCATACCTTCTCCACAGGAGGAACCCGTGACCCGAAAGGCCTCTTCCCTCTCTCGAAAAATCGAGGACATGTACCCCGTTCTGGCCCCCGCTTCCCTTTTCGAGGAGGACTTCTCGATTGACTGGCTTCAAACCCTGACCGGCGAGAAAGCCTCAACCATCCTCGCTGCTTTGGAGGCAGGGGCCCAAAAGGGATGGGTGAAGAACAAGGAGCCGGGCATCTATGCGTTCGCAAACTCAAGGGATCGACAGAGACTGCTGAACCTCTTGCCTTCGGAGGAACGGCCTGGTCTCCACAGAAAGATCTCCATGCTCATCTGGCAGGCAGAAGGAATGGACAGTGACAGGAAGGCTGTGGAGGCTGCGAATCACCTCCTCCAGATCACCAATGACTTGGTTGGATGTGCCTGGCTGAAGCGGGCAGGCGACGTTTTCTTCAGGGAATACAGGGTGGAACGTGCTCTTGCGTGTTACACCAAAATCCTGGGGGACCTCGCAGGGATTGACGGAGAGGAAGCGGACCTGCTTTTCGTTGAATCGGCCATCCAGTTCTCCAAGCCGACCCGAGCAAGACATGAAACGGCAAAAGTGCTGGCCATCCTTCAAGAAGCAGTAGGGAGAGCGGTGCGATCCAACAAACAGGCTCTTCTGCCCATCCTGAAGATGCACCAGGCCAAGAACGAATGGCTACGCTCACGGTACCGCCCGGCCATTAGCCTTTTCGAGGAAGGTTGGTCCATGGCCAGCGCTTCCGAGGATGCGAGGTTGCTGCGGGCAGCATACAGGTTTCGAACCTTCTTTCATTACTGGCTAGGCCGCTTTCGAGATGTCCTGAGCAGTTACGAAAGCCTGATGCCGCAGATAGACACATTTCCCGGAACTCAATATCCCTTGCATGGCGTTGTGTTCGCAGGCTACTCCTATTGCCACACGGGAAAGCTCAGGCACGGATTGGGATTGCTCGATGCTCTGAGAAGGAACTGCCAGGAGAGAAAGGACCGACAAATGGAATCCTGGGCGGTCGCACAGCTCGCAGCCATCATGCTTGATACCCGACAAACCAAAGATGCCTTCGAATATGCCCAGCTAGCCTTGGAGCTGGCGAGTGAAGAACGCGTTGACATGGTCCTCATGTTTGCAAAGATGCAGTTGGCCTTTCTGTATTCCTTGCAGGATGACCCCGACAAGTCTGCTTCTTTGCTTCAAGAATTCCGCCAGCTCAGCCGGAAGTCCCAGGTCACCGTCTGGCCGTATCCCTATTTGATGGAGCTGTCCTGGACGCAGGCACAACAAGACCCGAAGCGGTTCGCTGATTCTTATACAAAGGAGCTGGTCCGTCGAAACATTGCGGGGATGAACATCTTCGTGAAAGGCATTGCCTACAGGTTTCAGGCCCTCCTCAAAGAACAGGAGGGACTCGCTGAGGACAGGATTCGGAACGCCTTGAAGCTGTCCCTGAAATGGCTCGAGGCGTCGGGAAGCGACCTTGAACTTGCAAGATCACAACTGGAAATGGCTCGGTTTGAATTGTCTCTCGGTGATGAGAAGCGAGCGGCTGAGTTTGCACAGCTGGCATCGGAGAAGCTCTCGCGCTACAATGATTCTCTCTTCCCGGGTGAATTGCGCTTCCTTCTCCCAAGGCAGGACCCTCAGGAGAAGGATATCCGAAAAGAGCTTCTCCGCTTAGGACAAGAGGTTGTGAGCATTCGGAGTAACCGGGAAGTCGTACAACACATCCTCACCTCGGTCAATCAGCTAACGGGCGCGGAAAGGGGGGCCATCTTCTCGGTCGACAGCAAGGTGAATCCTTCCCGACTGCTCCTCAAGGCATCCAAGAACATTACCCCTGAGCAGATTTCCCATCCTGACTTCAAGACCTCGATAGAGCTGATCGAGACCGTAGCTCGCACGCGAGAAGGAAAGCTCTTGCGGGGCGACTCGAAGAAGCGCAAAGCTCTCTCCAAGAAGGAAGGCATAACGTCGCGTATCTGCGTTCCGATGATTCTCAGGGGTCAGGTGGTAGGGGCTATGTATCACGACAACCTTCTGCTGGGCAGCGAATTCCATGAATCGAATCTGGGTGAGCTCACCTATTTTGCAGCGCTGGGAGCGTACGCCCTCGAAAACGCCGCTGCCTACGAAGAGATCAACCGTCTTAACACCAGACTCCGCCAGGAAAAGATCTATTTGGAGGAGCGGGGACCCGATCAACCTAGCCCGGTTGACATCGTGGGGGAAAGCGAAGCCCTAAGGGCTGTCCTGAAGCAGATATCTCAGGTGGCGAGTACCGATTCGGCGGTTCTGATTCTCGGGGAAACCGGTGTTGGCAAGGGATTGGTGGCGAAGGAGATCCATTCGCGAAGTGCAAGAAAGAACGGGCCCTTCATCTGCGTGCAGTGCAGTACGCTGCCCGAAAGCCTGATCACTAGCGAACTGTTCGGCCACGAAAAGGGGGCCTTCACAGGGGCCACCGAGCGAAGGCTGGGAAGATTCGAGCTTGCCGATGGAGGCACGATTTTTCTTGATGAAATCGCTGAGATGTCTTTGGATTTGCAGGTTCGTTTGCTGCGCATCCTAGAAACCAAGCATTTCGAGCGCGTTGGGGGAGCCCAAACGCTTCGGTCCGATTTCCGACTTGTGGCCGCAACGAACCGTAACCTGGAACAGGAAGTCCGCACCAACAGGTTTCGGGCTGATCTTTACTTTCGTCTAAACGTGTTTCCCATCTATGTCCCTCCTCTCAGAGAGAGGAAAGAAGATGTTCCGACTCTGGCTCACTATTTCCTGGGCGTATATTCCCGACAGATTGGGAAGAACTTCACGCAGATTTGTGACGAAGACTTGGAGATGCTCAAAGAATATGATTGGCCCGGCAACGTGCGGGAATTGCAGAATGTCATTGAAAGGAGCGTCATCCTGAGTCCTGAACCCACTCTCAAGGTTCTGGGATCCGATATACGCCGATCCGCGTCCTTCCCTGAGCAAGGAGAAGCACTAAGTCTAAAAGAGGTGGAACGTCGTCACATCCTCTGGGCACTGGACCAGACAGGCTGGAAAGTGCAGGGACCGGGGGGCGCCGCAGAGATCCTGGACATCCACCGCTCTACACTACAGTCTCGAATGAAGAAGCTCGGAATAAAGAGACTGGCCAAGAGCAAGAAACACTCAGCCGGAATTTCAAGATGATCGTTTGATCCTGGATCGTAGCGAAAAGGGTGACCTCCTCCCATGATTGAACATGGAACGAGGCATCCGTCACAACCACCTTCTTCCCCGTCTGAACCTTCCCGGCCGTCACGACCTTACTTGCACTTACACGGAATATCCCAAGAGACGGATTTCGATACGAGGCACCTCTAATTCAGCAGGTAGGCAAAGGTGAAGGCGATCTGATCCCGGTCCCGGAACAGTCCGAAGCTGGTGTAATTGCCCACGATAGCGGCATACTGGATGCCGAACCTGAAAGGCTCCCGGATGTAGTTGATCGAGGGCAGGAGCAGCCATACCCCGCGCAGATCATAGGCCATGGCCATTTGCGGAAGGAGCGAACCCTTCAGGTAGTTCGTTGTGATCAGTGCGGTGAAGATGTGCTCGGTCTCTTTCACGTGCGGGAATTCCAGGTAGTTGGGGACCGTTTCGCCGGTGATCTGGTTCACTGTGTTCGGCACGAATTTGTCCGGGATTACAGCCGGCAGGATCGTATCGTCCTGATGGTTCTGGATCCACTGGCCGAAGTACTGAAACGAGGTGAAGAACATGCTCGTATCGTTCAACGGCCGGACCCAGAGCTGCTTGTCGAAGCCGATCATCCACCGAAGCACGTCCCTCTTCGCGATGTTGCCGCTCTGGGGGCTCAAAGGGACACCGAAATACCCGAAGGAACGGGCGTCCTCCCCCGCAAACACAGCAAGAGCATCCATCGCCGCAGGCGGCAGCGGAATGTAGTCGGCCAGGAGCGGTCGGCCATTTTGCGAGAGTTCGAACAAGGGCTCGTCCCAGAACTGGGCAATCTCTCCGCGAAACACCATGTCCGTCTTGGACTCCCAGTACGTCACGCTTCCGCCTGTGACCTGCACGGAGGGGTATTCGACGATGGCTTGCAGGGCGCTGAAATCGAGTAATGGAGTGCCCTCTGGTAACGACTCCGTGACAACGAAATAAGGCGACCCCACGTCCAAAAACGACTTGTAATGGGCCACTGAGCAGTTCATGTCGGTCCCGAATACCCACTGGAGGCGGCCGCCCCAACGGCTGTTGCTCATCTTCTTGGCCGGCGGGTTGACGAAGAGCCTGTTGTAGACCGACACCTCCGGGTCGGGCGCCATGTACGGGGTTCCGAAGGGCGCCCATGGGGCCACCTTTGCGTCCCAGGTACCCGGCACCCAGAAGCCCTCTATGCTCAAGGAGTAAAATGGACCTAGGTTACCCAAGTTGTAGGAACCCCTCAACATCCAAAGCGGGATTCGCCTGTCGTCCAGGTCCTCGAAAGGCCCGCCAAATGTGTTGTCCAGGGGGTTGATCCCGTCCAGGAGGCGGAAGATGTCTGTTTCGCCCCATGCAAGGATCTGACGGCCTATGCGGAGAAACCAGGGCCCCCGGAAGAAGTCAACATAAGCCTCCCAGAGATCATAGGATTCGCTGTACTCATCGATGTTTTCCTTGTCCTTGTCGCGAACGGCCCTGAATCCATCCGAGCCCACATTGTACAGGGCTTCGTACATAAAGCGCCCCACCAGGTGATACTTGGCCTGAATCTCGAGCTTCTTCAGTGGCCACAGAATGCCCAAGTCATACGTCAGCTCTTCCAAGTCGTGATTGATCTCTATTAACGCCAGGTTGCGCCATTGGACGAGATCCCCCACCTTCGTATCCTGCGGATACGTATACCCGTTCTTCTCCGCATCCTGGAGTCGAAACGTTGCCCTTGTCTGCAGCTTGGCACCCAAGGACAGCGTTTTGTTCTCATCGACGTAGAATGCCTCTGTCTCGGATGTCAGCCCTACCAGCAGAGCCGCTAGACAAAGCCCCATCAACGCAGGCTTCAATACCTTCATCTCGGGCCCCCCTTGTCCTCGAGGTCGTCTTCTGTCCGGAAGTGTTGTAAACCCTCTGTACAACGAAAGCAGCATACCCATCCGAGTTTCTTTCACTTGCAGAACTTCTGAAACCCGGCCAGGGAAAAATCGTTTTCGTCCATTTTTGCGAAAGAGGTCCAGATATTTGTCGGGCTGACGCCGCCAATCTTCGTGGCATGGTCCCTCTTCTCGTCGATGATCAACTGATGAGTCAGGGCAATATACCGCATCGACTTGTCGTCACTTTCGCAGAGCGCGTCGGCCTTCATAAAGACCTTCCAGAACACCCCCGCGCGGTCATGGATGACTTTGAAGAAACAGCCATACGTCGGTGCGTCGACCCACATGTAATGAGTTCCGTAATTGTAGTAGGGGTCCTTGGGCGTCATTTGGAGGACATAGACCGGTCGCTTCACCCACACAAGATTGGTCGGGGCCCAGGGTGCTCCCTGCCAGCCCTCCTTTTCGTAGCCGTAAATTAAAGGTTTGACGTCCTTGGTCGTCTCCCACTCCTCCTTTCGGTTCTTCGTGACCCGTATGGGCCTGGAGTCGAGCCATGGCACCAGTCCCTCCTGCTTCTTGACCAGCTTCCACTTGAAGTCGGATATTTTGCCGTCATAACCGTTGGCATCGTCCACACAGCAGTCCGAACCAACGAATGCATCGGACCGGTTTGCAGGGCTCATTCTCCGAACCCTGCGGATGGCGGGGAGGTAGCCGTAGGTGCTGTCCTGTTTGTCGGGAGCCAGATAGCGCCAGAGAAGAATGGCTGTCCCTGCCAGGTCAAAGGGCTCGTTGACCCGGAGGATTGCGTATTTCTCAATGCCCTGCGGATTGGACAGCTCCAGGGCTCCGGGCCACCCGACCATGGGGTGGTTGAGCCATGTGAAACCTACCTCCCGCTCAAAGCCGGAGCGGCTCAACCAGATGAGTTGGCTGGGAAGGTCGAGGTTGCCACAGATAACCGATTGGTAGTGTTGGTTTTGCATGATCTTTTCGGCAGACTTTGGATCCTTCAGATCGATCTGGGGAAAGGGCAGGCCGATAGGTCTCGCAAGCTTGCCCGAGGCAATCTCGACGACCCCACCGGCCTCGTCGAGGTCATACTTACCCACATTCGCCTGAAAGGCCTGCTTGGCGGCCTCCGGGTAGAAGTCTCCCGTATCGCCTTCAAGCTTTCCGATCTCGAGGATGAAGTCCCCCTTCTTCACCCAATTGAGGACCTCTTCAGGCAAGAGCCCTTCGACTTTCTGCCAGTTGGACTTGTCGATGACATCTCCAGGGGAGACATCGGCCGACACATGAGGTGTTGCAGTGAGGCTTATCAATAGGCTCACGGTGAAGACAGGGATGAAAGACTTGGGAATCATTTCCTTCTCTCCTTTCTCATGAAAGGAATCATGTTTTCGCCGGTCGAAAATAGTGGATATCCATGATGTTGCCTTCTCGTTTGTCCTTGAAGAGGATTTCCATCTGCTCCATCAGAAGTCGTTCGCTACGGATGGTTCTGAATCACTGGGCCATTCCAATCCTCGCCATTTCCCTGCTGTTGCGCCTGGCTAATTTGAGTACAAGCAAGACATGCGCCAACGCTCCCCCAATAGAATATCTCAAGAAATTAAATGGTTACACATGCACAGAAGGAGGACGATGGCAAGTTCACCGAAATATCGACTCGAGAGCTGAAATGTCGGCGCATACCACTCAGGAAGATTGCCCTGTCGTCAAGAAATAGCGTCGCTTCTCGGTCAAGTACTGAACCTTCATTGATGCCTCCCCGTTTGGCGTTCACCATATGGCCCCTTGCACTCAGCGTGCCGTGCCTAAACCTCCAGCGGAATGTTCGGTCTGGACGCTTCAGCCTCGCGCCGTTTCAGTGCTGCAGGCAGTTGGCTCAAAGACAGGCTATCAGGGGCTATGTTGGGGATAGTGTTGGGGAAGCTGGCTTTAGAGACGAGAAAAGGGGTTAGGTTTTTCGCCTAACCCCTTGATTTTATGGTAGCGGGGGGTGGATTTGAACCACCGACCTCCGGGTTATGAGCCCGACGAGCTACCTGGCTGCTCTACCCCGCATCACGGCGACCAACATAATATCGTATTATCGCTTTCTTTCTTTGTCAACCCCGGCGACCCGTTCCTGCAGCTTCTGCAATTCCTCCGGCCTGAGCTTCCGAAGCCCTCCTTTCGGAAGCCCCTCCAGGGCTAGCGGGCCTACGGCGACCCGTTTGAGCTTCAGCACCTGATAGCGAAACCGCTCGAGCATGCGCTTCACCTGCCGGTTTCTGCCCTCGTACAGGGTCATGCGGAGCCAGCAGTTCCGGTCGCCTCGCTTCAGGAGGGAGACTCCTGCCGGCGCCGTCTTCCTGCCGTCCAGGACGACCCCGCTCCGCAGGCGGTCGATCACCTTCCGGCCCGGCACGCCTTTGACCTTGACGTGATAGACCTTCCTGACCTTGTATCGCGGATGAAGGATGCGCTGGGCCAGTTCGCCGTCGTTCGTGCAGAGCAGAAGACCCTCCGCATCGAAATCGAGACGCCCGACCGGATAGGGCCTCCCCTTGATGCCGGCCAGCAGGTCGCCGACGCAGGGACGCCCGCGGGGATCCTCCATGGTGCAGAGCATGTTCCGCGGCTTGTGCAGGACGAAGTAGACCGGCGCGGCGGGCTTGACCCTCTTTCCGTCGACTCGGACCGAATCCTTTGCCGCGTCCACACTCGTTACCGGCTCGCGTACGGCCTTTCCGTTCAGGGTGACGCGGCCTTCGCGAATCATCTCCTCTGCGTGCCGCCTGGAGGCGGTCCCGGACCTGGCCAGGAAACGGGCGAGTCTCTCACCGGAGACCTTCGGGTCAGCCTTCATGCGGCTCTTCACTCTCCTTCGGGTCCGACCCTTCATCTTCTTCGGGGGCCTCTTCCTCTTCTGCGTCCGCTTCGTAGAGCTCCAGGCGCGTACGGGTGCTCTTCAGGATCTCGTCCAGCTCTCCGGTTGTGATTCCGTCCTCGCCGAGGGGCTCCTCGTCGTCTGACCACACCTCTTCGTCGCCGACGTATTCCCCCTCGTCGTCTTCTTCGTATTCTTCCTGCCTCTGCTCTTCCTCGCCCTGAGAGCCAGAATCCCCCGGTGCAGCCGCCTCATCCCCCACCACCTCTATCTCCGCCCGATCCTGGTCCGACCCCTCCTGGCCCTCGTCGCCGGTCTCGACCATGTCCTTGATTTCCCGCAGGGTGGGCAGGTCCTTCAGGCTGTTCAGGCCGAAGAGCTCGAGGAACTCCTGGGTCGTCCCGTACAGGATGGGCCTTCCGGCGACCTCCTTTCTGCCAAGGATTCGAAGGAGTCTCCTCTCCAAGAGGGTGCCCAGAACGGCGCCGCTGTCCACGCCCCGGATCTGCTCCGCCTCGGCCCGTGTGACAGGCTGACGGTAGGCCACGATCGCCAGAGTTTCCAGGGCGGCGCGGCTCAGCCGGGCGAACTTCTGCTGCCGAAGGCGCCCGAGCCAGGGGGCGAACTCCGCCCGCGTCCGAAACGCGTACCCGTTTGCCACCTGGACGATTTCCAGGGCCCCTTCCCGTTCCTCGTACTCCCGTTCCAGCTCCTCGAGAATCTCTTTGAGCTTCTTCTTCGGACAGTCGGGCAGCACGGCGGACATCCTGTCCAGCGAGACCGGCTGTTCCGACACGAAGATGATCGCCTCCAGGATCGATTTCAACCTGCTGCCCTCCGACCCGGCTGCATCCGCCACATCGCCGGGCCGCTCCGGATCCTCCCGCTCGTGGCCGACCCCGGGAAATTCCTCGACATCGTCTTCCCGCCCGTCTGGTTCATCAGGGAGAGCGTTCGCGTTCTTCTCTTCAGGATTCACGGCTTCGCAGGGTCTCCTTCAGTTTGTCCTTCTGCTCCTCCCCGCCGGAAAGGGCCCGCAACTGCACCGGCCCGAAGGCCTCGAACTGATACGCCCGGATCAGGTGCAGACGGACGAGCTCAAGGATCGACAGGAAGGTGACGATGATTCCCTCCCGTGAGGGCACCCCTTCGAAGAGCTCCTCGAACCCGAGATACTCCCGGGCCGTGAGCATGTCCAGGACCTCGACGATACGGTCCACCATCCGGATGCGTTCCGGCATCACCTCGTGAAGGGTCTCTTTCGGGGCCTGCTCGATCACCTTCCGGAAGGCGTCCAGCAGATCGAAGAGGCTCGCCTTCAGGATGGGCGGCTCTTCGTCCACGTCCTGGCCGTCCGTGGCGAGATGCACCTTGAAGACATCCCGGTTGAGCAAATCCCTCTCCCCGAGAGCCTGGCCCACCTCCTTGTAGCGCTGGTACTCGATGAGCCGCAGGCGAAGGGACTCGAGGGATTCGAATTCATCCTCGTCGTCGTCCTCCGCCTCCGCCGGCGTGGGCAGGAGCATCCTGGACTTGTGATAGGCCAGGGTGGCGGCCATGACCAGGAAGTCGCCCACGCCGTCCAGGTTGAGCGACTCCATCACGCTCACGTATTCCAGGTACTGACTGGCGATTTCCGCTACAGGGACGCTGTAGATGTCAAGCTCGTTCTTGCGTATCAGATGGAGCAAGAGATCGAGAGGACCTTCGAAGTCCTGAACTTTCACCTGGTAGGTCATGGACTCTCTATTCCCGGGTCGCGCCTACACCCCGAGCAGGGTTCGGGTCAGCAATGACATCAATCGCCAGACATGGCTCATCAGGCCGAAGGGATTGAGAAAGATCAGCCCGATGACGAGGAACATGCCGAAGGGTTCCACGTTGCTGACCATCCCGGCCTGTTCCCTCGGAAGCAGCCCCACAAGTATGCGGCCTCCGTCAAGGGGGGGTACGGGTATCAGGTTGAAGACGGCCAGAAGCACATTGATGGCCACACTGAACTCGGCCATGCCCTTGAAGAACCCGAGGAACATGTAGGTCGACGGGGGAAGCACCGAGGCGAGCATCAGGACCACCTGATAGAAGATGCCGCTCACGGCCGCCAGGGCAAGGTTGGTGAGCGGGCCCGATGCGGCGACCCAAACCATGTCCTGCTTCGGGTTCCGGAGACGGAAGTAGTTCACCGGCACCGGCTTTGCCCACCCGAACAGAAAGGGTGCATTCATCAGGAAGAGCACCGCGGGAACGATCACCGAGCCGACAGGGTCGATGTGAACGCGGGGATTCAAGGTCAGGCGGCCCTTCAGCTTGGCGGTGGGGTCGCCCAGGCGGTAGGCTGCATAACCGTGCATGGCCTCGTGAAAGGTGATCGCCAGGAGCAGAGGCGGCACCACGATCGCCAGACGTTGTAGATCCATAGAAGACCTCTAGCAGATGGTTTCGCTTTTTGTCAACGAGAACCGGCCTCCCCCTCCTCGAAGGGAAAGTGGCGGAGGATCCAGTCCCTCTCTGTCTTTCGATCCGTGACGTGACCGTTCAGTTTCGCCTCCATCACCTTCTCCAGGATATCCTTGTACCGGGGCCCGGGCTTGTATCCCATCTCCTGCAGATCCGCGCCGGTCACCGATACCCGAATGGAACGAAGCCTCGTGATGTACAGGGAGAGCGCCTTGCGGGTCTTCTCCCGGGTGGTCTTGGTCATCAGGTAGAGGAGGACCTCGATGGGCAGGCGATGGAGCAACCGGTAGAGCTGGCCCGGCTTGAGCTCTCTTCCGCCCGCCGCGATCTTCTTGAGCACCTTTTCGCCCTCTGCCTTTGCTTGGAGTATGCCGGTCAACCGCTTGCCCACGATGGCGAGACGTCTACGCGCTTCCATGACGGCCTGATCATCCAGAAGGGCGAGCAGGCAGAGCAGGTTGAACCGCCACTCCTCCCACGGGATGTCCAGGTACAGGAACCGAAACCAGGAGGAGACCTGGCCTGACTTCTCCAGGATCGCCCGGAGCCGCTTGTTGAGCGCGAGGTCCGGATGGATCACGCGAAGCAGGCCGAGCTCCTGCATCCTCTCCAGGATCTCCCGGACCCCCGGCTCCTGGAGGATCAGCTTCAGCTCTCCCATGAGCCTTCTGCCGTCGAGCTGATCGGGCAGCCCGAGCTGAATCGCGCTCTGCATGAGCGCGCGGGTCTGGTGCCCGAGAGAGAAGTCGAAGCGCTCGGAAAAGCGCAGGGCCCGATAGATCCGGGTCGGGTCCTCCACGAAGCTCAGGTTCTGGATGACCCGGACCACCTTGTCCTTGATGTCCTTTTCGCCGCCGAAGAAGTCCACTAGCTCGCCGAACCGCGCAGGCTCGAGACGGACGGCCAGGCTGTTCATGGTGAAGTCCCGGCGGAAGAGGTCGAGCTTGAGGGAGCTCCACTCCACGTTCGGCAGGGATGCCGGCTTGTCGTAATACTCGAGCCGGGCCGTAGCCACATCGATCCGGAACTCGTCCGGGAAGATGACCCGGGCCGTGCCGAACCGCTCGTGGCTTCGCTTGCGTGCCCCGTAACGGTCACAGAGCTTCTGGGCGAACAGGAGACCGTCTCCCTCCACCACGATGTCGATGTCCAGGTTGTCCCTCCGGAGCAGGCAGTCCCGGACCACGCCGCCGACCAGGTATGCGTGCATCCCGAGCGACTCGGCGATCTCTCCGAACTCCTTGAGCATCCGGAAGACCGGGGCCGGAATCCTCTCGCGCATCAGCCGCGCCACCCGCCTCTCCCTGCCTTGGGTGGTCTCCTCCTCCACCGACGGATCTCTGTGCGGCGCAGGCAGCGAGCCTGCGATGCTGCGCAGCAAGTCCGTTCGGGAGAGGATCCCGGTCAGCTTCCAGCCCTCCATCACAGGGATGAAGCGCTGGCTGCCCTTCAGGAGCAGATCCTGGGCCTTGCGCAGGGGATCGTCCGGGGTCAGGGTGACGAAATCGGTGCTCATCACTTCGCTGACCTTCCGATTTCGGAGCCCGTGGTAGGCCGCCTTCTCCACGGTCTGCCGCGTGAGAATCCCACAGACCCGGTCTCCCTCCAGGATCGGCAGGCTGTTGATGTTGTACCGGTTGAGGGCCTCTGCAGCCTCCAGGATCGTGGCGTCCGCGAGCATGGCCTTCACGGGGAAGGTCATGTATTCGCGAACCTTTTCTTTCTCGTCCTTCGGCTGCAGGTGTTCGTCCAGCAGGGCCAGCAGGCGTTCACGGACCTGGAACAGGGTCAGATCCTTGACCGTCGCCGAGGCGGCCGTGGGATGACCGCCCCCGCCGAATTCGCGGGCGATCACGCCGACATCGATCTCGGAAATCCTGCTCCTTGCCACGAAGAAGATGCGGTTCTCCATGCGGGCGAGCACGAACAGGACGTTCAGGTTTTCCATGTCCTTGAGCTTGTGCACCAGCACGGCCAGGTCGCCCACGTACCCCTCGGCGCTCGCCTCGGCGATGTTCACGTCCACGCCCCGCACCTTGTACACCCTGCGGGTCTGAATCAGCTCGTTCAGGATCTCGATCTGCTCCTGGGTGAGCTCCGGCGTGATCAGATTCGACACCGAGTTCAAGTCGGCGCCGCACTCGAGCAGATGGGCCGCCGCCCGCAGGTCGTTGGCCGTGGTGGAGGAAAAGGTGAGGGAGCCGGTGTCTTCGTAGATTCCGAGCATGAGAATCGTCGCCTCTTCCGGCGTGAGGGGGATCGCCCGCTCCTGCAACAGTTCCACCATCAGGGTGACGTTGGCCCCGTAGGGCTTGTAGACCTCCGTGTCGCCCTGTATGTCGCGGCCCGTGGGGGGGTGATGATCGTAAACGTGGACCTCCACGTTCGGGTCGTCCACGACCTGCTGGAACCGGCCGATCCGGTCCCACTGGCGAATGTCGACGAGGATGAGCCGGGTGACGCTCGCCAGGTCGATCCGCTTCAGCTTCTCGAAGGGGACCGTGTAGAGGACGCTCTCCAGGAAGAACCGCCGGAGGCTCTTCTCCTGGGATCCGGGGAAGACGAGCAGCGCTTCCGGGTAGAGCTTCTTCGCGGCGATCATCGACCCCAGGGAATCGAAATCCGCGTTTATGTGTGTGGTGATCACTTGCATCTGGTACCCTTGCCTCGCACTCGTCATTCCCACGAAGCCTGTCCCCGCGAAAGCGGGGAGTGGGAATCCCTTAGCACCTCTGCCGTCATTCCCGTGGAAACGGGAATGACGGCCCCTGCGGGTATCACGGAGCCTTTGTTCTGCGAACACAGGCTCCGTCACTTGGCCCGGGGGTGGTGGCGCTGGTAGATCTGTTTCAGTTTCTCCTTGTTCAGATGCGTGTAGATCTGTGTGGTCGAGATGCTCGCGTGGCCGAGCATGATCTGCACGGAACGCAGGTCCGCCCCCCTCTCCAGCAGGTGCGTGGCGAATGAGTGCCGGAGGACATGGGGGGTCACGGGCGACGAGATGCCGGCCTGGAGCGCGTACCGGTGGAGGATCTTCCAGAACCCCTGCCTGCTCAGGGGACGGCCGGACCGGTTCAGGAAGACATGGGAGACCCGCTTCGATTTGGCCAGCCCCGGACGGACCCGGGCCAGATATTCCTTGAGCGTCTCCAAGGCCACCTCGCCCACCGGCACGAGCCGCTCCTTCCTGCCCTTGCCGTAGGCCACCACGTAACCCACCTCCAGGTTCAGGTCCTTGAGGGTCAATGCCAGCAGTTCCGACACCCGGAGGCCCGTGGCGTAGAGGAGTTCGAGCATGGCCTGGTTCCGCAGGCCCAGGGGCTCGGCCGGGTCGGGCTGCGCCAGGAGCCGGTCCACCTCGACGAGGGTCAGGTCCCTGGGCAGGGGGGTCCCCAGGCGCGGCAGATCGAGCAGCGCGGTGGGGTCCTCTTTCATATACCCCTCTTTCTGGAGGAAACGGTGCAGGCCCCGCAGGCTGCTCGCCTTGCGCCGAATCGAGCGTGCCGACATGCCCTCCTGCTTCTTGCCGAGGAAGTAGAACCGCAGGTCCCCGTCCCGCACGTCGCGCAGAGGTCGCTCGAGCGTGCTCTCCACCCACTGAAGGTATTCTGTCAGGTCCCGGCTGTACGCCTCGAGGGTGTTGCGGGCCAGGCCCCTTTCCACGCGCAGGAGGTCGAGGTAGGCGTCCAGCAGCCGGTGGACTTTTTCCGTGTCCCTTCTGGCCAACCGTTTCATCCTTTCTTCAGGAGCCGCTCCTGCAGCTCCTGCAGCTTGTTCAACGCCTCCAGAGGCGTCATCTCCGGAAGATTCAATCCGCGTATGTCCTCCTCGACCCCGTGGGCGGCGGAAAACAGAGAGGGCTGCTCTTCCTCCGGTTGCTTGCGCACCCTGCGGGAGGGGGCGAGCCGGGGCTCCCCTTCCTCGTCCCACTGTCCGGATTCCAGATTCTCGAGAATCTCCCCCGCCCTCTGGATCACGGTGGAGGGCACTCCCGCCAGGCGCGCCACCTGAATGCCGTAGCTGTGGCTCGAGGACCCCTCCATCACCTTGCGCAGAAACAGGATGTTCTCGCCCCACTCCTTGACCGAGACGTGACAGTTCTTGATGGTCGGGTAGAGGCTGGCGAGTTCGGCCAGCTCGTGGTAATGGGTGGCGAAGAGGGTGCGCGCGTTCACCTGGCGATCGATGAACTCGGCGATGGCCCAGGCGATGCTCACCCCGTCGAAGGTGGACGTGCCACGGCCGACCTCGTCCAGGAGGATCAGGCTGCGGGGCGTCGCCCTCTCCAGGATGTGAGCCGCCTCCTTCATTTCCACCATGAAGGTGGACTGCCCCCGGACCAGGTTGTCCATGGCGCCCACGCGGGTGAAGATCCGGTCCACCAGGCCCACCCTTGCGGAGGCGGCCGGCACGAAGCCCCCCATCTGGGCCATGAGAACGATCAGTGCGATCTGCCGCATGTAGGTGGACTTGCCGGACATGTTCGGTCCCGTAATGATCACCATCCGGTTGTTCTTGCCGTCCAGGCAGGTGTCGTTCGGCACGAACCTCTCCTCGAGGGGCATCTGCTCGATGACCGGGTGCCTGCCCTCCCAGATGACCAGCTCGTCGGTCGTGCAGATCTCGGGCCGGGTGTAGTGGTTCCGGACCGCCACCTCGGCCAGGCAGGCGAGCACGTCCAGCTCGGCGATCGACTGGGCAGTCGTCCGGACCCGCAGGGACTGCTCCGCCACCCGAATTCGCACCTCCTGGAAGAGCTCGTACTCCAGGTTCTGCGCGCGCTCCTCGGCGCCGACCACCTTCTGCTCGTACTCTTTGAGTGCCGGGGTGGCGAAGCGCTCGGCATTCGCCAGGGTCTGTTTCCGATCGTAGTCCTCGGGCACGGACGCCAGGTTCGCCCGGGTGACTTCGATGTAGTAACCGAAGACCTTGTTGTACCGCACCTTGAGGGAGGCGATGCCGGTTCTCTGCCGCTCCCCGGCCTCGAGGGACGCGATCCACCGCTTGCCGTCACGGGAAGCGGACCGGAGATCGTCCAGCTCGGCGCTGTAGCCTTCCCGGAAGATCCCTCCCTCCCGGACCGTGATCGGTGGCTCGTCCACCAGGGCGGGCTGCAGGACGCCGGCCACGTCCTCCATCGGGTCGATGTGCCGGCGAAGGTCCTGGAGCGCCTCCGCAGACAGGCCGACAAGACGGTCGAGGAGCAACGGCACTTTGGCGAGGGACTCGCGCAGGCTGACCAGGTCCCGGGGGTTGGCGATGCCTAGGCTGATCCGGCTGTTCAGCCTCTCCAGGTCCTGCATCTCCTTCAGGGCGTCCCGAAGGGCGGCCCGTTCGATCTCCCTTGCCGTGAGCTCTTCCACGGCGTCCAGCCTTCTATTTATTCTGGAGGCCTGAAGCAGGGGGTATTGAACCCATCGCCGCAGAAGCCTCGCCCCCATGGCGGTTTCCGTTGCGTCCAGCACACCGAGGAGGCTGTTTTTCTTGGACCGATCCATCCAGGTCTGCACGATCTCCAGATTGCGCAGGGCCGAATCGTCCAGGACCATGTAGTCCTGAATCTGGTACGGGGTGATCCCGTGAAGATGGCCGGGAAGCTGCTTCTGCGTCTCCTGCAGGTATACGAGCAGGGCCCCGGCCGCGGACAGGGCCTTGCGAAGCCCTTGCGCGATCATCTGCTGGATCCGCTCGGGCCCGAACTGCCTCTCGAGCAGGGCGCACGCCGACTCGAAGGCGAAGAACGCGGGCGCCCGGGGGTTCCAGAGCGGGGGCTTCCGTCCCAGGTAGATCGGGCCGAGGATCTTCTCCAGGTCCAGGTCTTCGGGGAGGAGCACTTCCCGGGCATCGATCCGCAGCATCTCGTCCTCCACCGTGGAAAAAGCCTCGGTCTCCGCGACACGGAAATCCCCGGTGGAGATGTCCACGTAGGCCAGGCCGTACCGGCTCCCTTCCTGCCGATCCGCAGGAGCGAGGGCGAGGAGGAAGTTGTTGTGATCCGCCTCCAGGTTCTCCGCCTCGAGCACCAGACCGGGGGTGACCACCCGGGTGACCTCCCGCCGCACGATGCCCTTGGCCTGGCGCGGGTCCTCCACCTGGTCGCAGATCGCCACCTTGTATCCCTTGGAGATCAGCCGGGAGATATATCCCGAGGCCGCGTGGTAAGGAACGCCGCAGAGGGGGACCTTGTCCGGAGAGCTCTTGTTCCTGCTCGTAAGGGTGAGGTCGAGTTCCCGGGAGGCGAGCTCCGCATCCTCGAAAAACATCTCGTAGAAATCCCCGAGTCTAAAAAAAAGAATTGAATCAGGGTATTGCCCCTTAATCCGCAAGTACTGTCTCATCATAGGTGTCTGCTCGGTCACGGGCTGCCCCTGCTCCGTCTGCGTCCGGTCGACGCCTTTCCTTCAACCCATCTTCTACCTCATTTCACGTGATGCTTTCAACACAAAGAGTAACCAAGCCTTCACAAAATAAAAACGTAAAAGGACGCAACCATCTGTTGACACGGCGCGTCAAATGATTACAATGTTGTTGACACGCAGCGTCATATTGAGTAGGGTTCCAATTAACGCATCGCGTTATATCGTTTTCACGATGCACAACAAACGGGGCCCGAGCCCCGGATAGGAGGCGGTCATGAATGCAAACACACGAGCAGAGAAGCACGGATCCCCGGGATTCCATGTTGACTGGGAGCGATTTCACGCCTGGAAGGGCAAGTGTCTGTCCCGGGAGAAGTGGGCTGAGATCACCCTGATCGCATCGACAGGGGCCGTCCTCGGTTATTTTGTCTGGTGGGCTGCCCAGGCGGCTCAGAGCTACACGATTTTGGGTCTCGGCTAGGCCCCCCGCCTTTACCGAGTCCCCTTCCGGGGCTCCTTCAGCAGAGGCAAGCCAAGGGCGGCGCCTCCGAAGGTGCCGCCCGCCTGGAAGCACGCCCCCTCCTCTAGTTCGGGGACAGCCACCGATCTCGAAGCACGCCCCCTCCTTTAGTTCGGGGACAGCCACCGATCTCGAAGCACGCCCCCTCCTCTAGTTCGGGGACAGCCACCGATCTCGGGGGAGTTCGGTGGCTGTCCCCGAACTCGGAACTCCTCGAAATCCTTCTGGGCCCGTCCCTCACGCAGCTTCATTGTTGACACCGTCCATCCCATCCTGTGAGATGGCTGCGTGCCGGAAGGATGACTGCCGGCCGTTAGGGAGGAAATCATGAAAGACAAGATCGTTCCCTCACCCATCCGTGTACCGGACAGTGCCCTGGAGGACCTGAAGCGGCGGCTGAGCTTCACCCGCTGGCCGGACAGGGAAACGCCGGCCGACGGGTCACAGGGCGTCCCCCTCTCCTACATGCAGGAGGTCGTCCGCTACTGGGCCTCGGAGTATGACTGGCGGCGAT
Organism: uncultured Thermodesulfobacteriota bacterium; assembly: GCA_964479535.1. Taxonomy (GTDB): domain Bacteria; phylum Desulfobacterota; class DSWW01; order DSWW01; family DSWW01; genus S015-6. The sequence continues at coordinate 61,111 of CAYZMM010000006.1, read as the reverse complement.
GCGAAGAGCGGGTGAACCGGTTCGGACCCTCGAAGACGGAGCTGGACGGGCTGGGGATCCACTTCCTGCACGTGCGGTCGCCCCGGGAGGACGCGCTGCCCCTGGTGATGACGCACGGGTGGCCCGGGTCGGTCGTCGAGTTCGCAAAGGTGATCGAACCCCTGGCCGATCCCTCGGGCCACGGAGGGGACGGCGCGGACGCCTTTCACGTCGTCTGCCCTGCCCTGCCCGGCTTCGGGTTCTCCGACAAGCCCACCGAGACGGGCTGGACGGTCCAGCGCATTGCCCGGGCCTGGGCCGAGTTGATGGCACGGCTCGGCTACGATCGGTACGTGGCCCAGGGCGGCGACTGGGGCGCCTTCGTGACGTGCGAGATCGCCCTGGCGGACCCGGACCACTGCGCGGGTATACACATGAATATGCCCATCGTGTGGCCGGACCCGGAGACGATGGGCGACCTGGCGCCGGCCGAGCAGGCCGCTCTGGAAGCGCTCAAGCATTATCAGGATTGGGATTCCGGGTATGCGAAGCAACAGAGCACCCGTCCGCAGACCCTCGGCTACGGCCTTGCGGATTCCCCTGCCGGCCAAGCCGCCTGGATCCTGGAGAAGTTCTGGGCCTGGACCGACAGCGACGGCCATCCTGAGAACGTGCTGACCCGGGACGAGCTCCTCGACAACGTGATGTTCTACTGGATCCCCGACGCCGGGGCATCGTCGGCGCGCATCTACTGGGAGAGCCTGAACAAGATCGGCTTCGACCCGATCGACGTCCCGGCGGGCCTGACCATCTTCCCGAGAGAGATCTTCGGCTGCTCGCGTCGCTGGGCCGAGAAGAGGTTCACCCGCCTGGTCCACTGGAGCGAACCTGCCAAGGGGGGCCACTTCGCAGCCTTCGAACAGCCCGCCCTCTTCGTCGAGGAACTGAGAGCCTGCTTCCGTGGCATGCGCTGAAGGATCAAGGTGCGAACTGCGCCTTCAGCTCCTTCTTCAGGATCTTGCCCGTGGCCGTTCGGGGCAGCTCCTCGGTCACGACCACCTTCTTGGGCACCTTGAACTTTCCGAGCTTCTGTTTGCAGAATTCGATCAGGCCCTGCTCTGTGACCTCCTGGCCCGGCTTCGGCACCACGATGGCCATGCCGACCTCTCCCCACTTCTCATCCGGGACCCCGATGACGCCCACGTCGGCCACCGCCTCGTACCCCATGATGGCGTCCTCGACCTCGGCGGGGTAGACGTTCTCTCCGCCGCTGATGTACATGTCCTTCTTGCGGTCGATCAGATACAGATACCCCTCCTCGTCGAAGTAGCCCATGTCGCCCGTGTGTAGCCAGCCGTCCACGATCGACTCGGCCGTGGCCTCGGGCCTTCTCCAGTACTCCCGGATCACGTTCGGGCCCTTGACGATGACTTCACCGGTTTCTCCGGTCGGCAGCTCCCGGCCCTCCATGTCCACCACTTTCACGTCCAGGTGGAAGACCGGCTTGCCGCAGGAGCCGAGCTTGCGCAAGGCATCCTCCGCGCGCAGAACCGTGATGGCGGGCGCCGTCTCGGTCATCCCGTATCCCTGGCTGAAGGTTACCCCCCGCTTCTGGTAGGTTTCGATCAGCGGACGGGGGCAAGGAGAACCCCCTGCAAGGAAGAGCCGTATGGACGACAGGTCCGCGTTCTCGAACTCCGGGACCTGTGTCATGAACAGGAACATGACCGGGATCCCGAACATGGCGGTCACCTTCTCCTCCTCGATCAAACGGAAGATCCCGGAGGGGTCGAAGAACCTCTGAATCACCATCTTGCTGCCCACGTAAAGGCTGGGGATCGCCGAGACGCCGAGCCCGCCCACGTGGAACATGGGTGCGCAAACGATCTGGACGTCCCTCTGGTTGAACGAGTAGATGGGCACGGAGTTGATGCAGTTCCACTGAATGTTGCCCTGGGTGACGACCGCCCCCTTCGGCCTCCCGGTTGTGCCGGATGTGTACATGATGAACTCCGGGTCGTCAAAGGTGACCTCTGAGTCCGGTGTCGGCTCCTTCTCGGATTGGCCTGCGGTCCAGGGCTCGTAGCTCAGGTCGGACTCGGCCCCCCCGTCCAGCTCGCAGATGAACCGCTGGACGCTCGGGACCTTCCCGCGGATCTCTTCTACAAGGGGCAGGAACTCGGGCGAATAGATGAGCATGACCGGCTCGGAATCGTTCAGGATGAATTCCAGTTCGGGGCCGGCCAGCCGGAAGTTCAGAGGGACCATGGCACCTCCGAGCTTGCAAAGGGCCTGCAGGATCTCCAGGTACACGTGGGTGTTCGCCAGGAGAACGGCAACCCGGTCGCCCTTCTTCAGGCCCGCCTCCTGGAAGGCATGGGCCAGGCGGTTCACACGGCTGTTGAACTCCCCTTTGGTGAATGACAGGTCCCCGAACTTGACGCAGGGTTCACCAGGATAACGCTCTGCCCACCTTGTCGACCATTCGCCTACGTTCATTTCCATTCCTCCTCGTGAATCCTCTGGACCGTTCGAGAACCTACGATAGCGGGCTCCTCTGAAAATGCAAGAAGACGGGCCTGAAAAGAAACATAACATATTACTTTATGTTATATTTATAAATACCTAGTAAGAATATATAATATTTGGAATAGTTGAAGCTGTTCCGGATCGTCTTCGCATGGGAGAAGAAAAAGGGTTAGCTTTCGCGGGCTAACCCCTTCTATTTGAGTGGTGGGCGATGCGCGATTCGAACGCGCGGCCTTTGGTTCCGGAGACCAACGCTCTATCCCCTGAGCTAATCGCCCGTGCCGACGAGTATGTACCCTATTCTGTTTAGCACCGCACCACGGGTTTGTCAACGGGAAGAGGGGCTTAACCCTTTGAGCGGCCAAGGGAAATCGTGCCCGCGAAACCGTGCATCCAACGAAGTTGGAGGGAGAGGATGATCGTATACAACCTGTTTCCCCTGCTGGCAGGTCCCTTCCCCGGGTGGAGATCGCATTGGGGCAGGGTGTCGCACATGGGGTTCGACTGGGTCTTCGTCAACCCGATTCAGCTTCCGGGAAACTCCGGCAGCCTCTACTCCATTGCGGACTACTTCCGTCTCAACCCGCTGCTGGTGGACTCGGAAAGCGAGCAGCCGGCCGAAGAGCAGGTCCGCAGAGTGATCCGGGCGGCGAAAAAATCCGGCCTGCGGATGATGATCGACCTGGTGATCAACCACTGCGCGGTGGATGCGGACCTCATCCGGAAACACCCCGATTGGTTCGTGTGGGAGAGCAACGGCCAGGTCGCCCACCCGGGGTGCAACGAAAACGGGAAGAGGGTGGTCTGGAAGGACCTAGCGCGGTTCGACCACCGGCACTCCCGCGACAGGGACGGGCTGTTCCGGTTCTTTCTCCGTGTGGTGGACCACCTCCTGGACCTGGGGTTCGAGGGCTTCCGTTGCGATGCGGCCTACCAGGTTCCAGCAAGCCTCTGGAAGCGACTCATCGGTGAGACGAAATCGAAGTTCCCGAAAGCGGTCTTCGCCGCAGAGACGCTGGGGTGCACGGCCGAGCAGACGCGGAAGACCGCAGCGGCAGGCTTCGACTACATCTTCAACAGCTGCAAGTGGTGGGACTTCAACGGCCACTGGCTTATGGCGCAGTACAACCTCACCCGGGAGCTCGCCCCCTCCATCGGGTTCCCGGAAAGCCATGACACCCGGCGGCTCTGCGAAGAGCTTCATGGCAACGTGAACGGGCTCAGACAACGGTACCTGTTCGCCTCGCTCTTCTCCACGGGCGTTCTGATGCCGGTCGGATTCGAGTACGGGGCACGCAGAAGACCGCACGTGGTCGAGACCCGGCCCGGCGACTGGGAAGAACCTTACGTGGACCTGACGCCCTTCATCCGGGAAGTGAACCGCATCAAGAAGAGTCACCCCGTCTTTCAGGAGGAGGCCCCCACCGAAATCCTGAACAACGGCAACCCGCACGTTCTGGTCATGTGGAAGGGCTCCGTTCGGAGCCGCGAGGAGGCCCTTCTGATCCTCAACAAGGATATCGACCGGCGTCAGACGTTCTCCGTGCCCCGAATTCATGAAATGGTACAGGCGGGTGCTCCCCTCGTGGACGTCTCCCCCGGAATCCGTCTGGACTACATTGCGGAACCTTTCTCGTACGAGCTGGCTCCGGGTCAGGGAATCGTTCTCATCACGAACCGGGACGAAGAGCCGGAGGATTGATCCGCATACGCAACCACACCGAACAAGACCAACCCCTTATAATTCGGGGACAGCCACCGAACTACTGTGAACAGGGGTTGGCAATTCGGTGGCTGTCCCCGAACTACTGCGAACTACTGGGTGGCTGTCCCCGAACTACTGAACAGGGGTTGGCAATTCGGTGGCTGTCCCCGAATTGGGCACGTCGTCGCCTGGGGCTCCGCGCAATGTCCGCGGCGGGGGCTAGGTGAAGGTGCGGTAGTCGAGGTGGGGAAAGATGTTGTCCTGGTTCTCCAGGGAGGCGAGCCAGACTTCGTCGATTCGGCCTTCCTCCGCGTCGGACAGGAGCCTCTGCAGCCGGGAGAGGTGGCCCCTCGTTCTTCTGGAGGCATACTCGACCATGGTCCCGGCGTTGATCATGAAGGCCCAGTCGCTCGACTGCGCCAGGAGCAGCTCCCGGCCCGCCTGATCGAGGGCCCGCCTCGTCAGGCCTTCCGCTCTGCGCCGTGCTCTGGCCTCCATCTGCCTGGCCGCCCGGTGCAGGTGCGGATAGATCCAGTCGTTGCTCCCGTTCAGCCACACCTCGTGGAAACCCTTGTCCCCCCAGCTGGACGTGCAGGGGGTGCCCACCTCGTGGGTCGGGAAATCCTTCAGGTACTGGGACAGGGTAACGGGCCGGATCGTCCGCCGACCGGAGGCGAGCCGCCGGAACAAGCGGTCCAGCCAGATCGGCCCCTCGAACCACCAGTGCCCGAACAGCTCGGCATCAAAAGGCGCGACGATCACCGGTTTACCGCCCATGACCGAGGCAAGCCGGGAAGCCTGTGCCTCCCGGCGGGCGAGGAAGTCCCCGGCATGCAGATCCGCCTTCCGCCTCGCCCGACGCGGATCGTACAACTCCTTCTGTTCCCCCTTTCCGGTCACCCTGTGGTACTTGAACCCGGTGTCGATGCGAATCCCGTCAGGATGGATGTGGGGCCCGATGTAGTCCAGATCCAGGTCGTAGCCGATGTCCCGGTAGAACTCCCTGTAGTCGTAGTCCCCGGGATACCCTTCCACCGAGCTCCAGACCTGCTTGGACGACTCCGGATCCCGGCCGAAGGCGGCCACCCCGGAAGAACAGTAGATCGGCGCGTAGACCCCGTGCGCCGGCCTGGGGCGCGCCCGTGTGATCCCGTGGGTCTCCAGGAAGGTGAATCGAATGCCCTGCTCCTCCAGAAGCCGGTCCAGGCCCGGGGTGTAGGCACACTCCGGCAGCCAGAAGCCCCGAGGCGGTTGCCCGAAGAGGCGGCGGTGGTGATCCACGCCGACCCGGACCTGGGCCCGCGCGGCTGCGGGATCGATCGAGAGGATCGGCAGGTATCCGTGCGTGGCCGCACTGGCGATGATCTCTAGCTTGCCGAGGTTCTGCAGCCGGCCGAAAGCTCCGACCAGGTCCTTCCTGTAGTCGTAAAGGTAGGCGTCGCGAATCCGGGTGTAGAGCCTCCGGTACATGGCCGCCAGACCGTTCAGTGCCGGCTCGGAACGCGTGCGCGCCGCCTCCTTTTCGGAGAGGGCCAGAAGGCTCTCCAGCCTCCGCTCATACCGCGACTGGAGCAGAGGGTCGAGAAGCATCGAAGAGAGCGTGGGGGTGAGGGACAGGGTGAGGCGGAAATCCACCCCGTCCCGCACCAGCCCGTCGAACACCATGAGAAGCGGGATGTACGTGTCGGTGATCGCCTCGTAGAGCCAGCTCTCTTCGAGGGCTTCCTCGTACTCCGGGTGCCGCACGAAGGGGAGGTGCGCATGGAGTACGAGGGCAAGGCAGCCCTCTCGGGCCGAGGCGCTCTCATTCGTCATGTGTTCTCCGAATCGGCGTGCGGGCTCGAGGGGAGGCCGGAAACGAAGAGTCGCTCGCACCGCATGGTCAGATCCTTACGGACCGATTCTTCCTGCTTCCTTTCGGAGGGCCTCCTGAAGGGATCGCCCTTCCCTGTCGGAAGCAACGTCCGCCTGCTCCTGTATGCCGCCTCCAGCCTCGATCGAAGATCCCGGCTCGCATCGACGGGTTGCGCGTTTCCGGCCGGACGCTGCGGAACTTCGGGCTCCTTCCGGATCGCGCGCACAGGACGGATCGGGCGGACGGGGTGGGTCGGCTCCGCCCTTTTCGTACGCTCCTCCATTCGGTCCTCACGGGCGTGCGGTCTTGCCGACGGCTCTTCCCTTGGGCGGGTCGCAACGGGCTCCGGGAGCCTGTCCGGCCCTGGCGCCACCGGGGTCGCTGCGACCGGGTCCGCGCGGGCGACTCCACCGATCTCCCTGACCCGGATGCTCTGTGCCCCCGCCTCACCGCACGGCCACGCACGAGGCGTTTCCGCCCGGTTGGACCGGACGATACGGTGGAAGCGGCCGTCCGCTCCACGAAAGCCGAGATCCACGATGTAGGTCCGCTCCGGGTCGAGGAGGTGGACGTACCAGTTCCGCGACCGGATGTCCACCTCCACGTCGAAGCTTCCCTCCGGGCGAACACCCCCGGGCGGCAGGGCGGTCACGTCGTGGAACCGGAGAAGGGCCTGCGGCCTCAAGGCCCCCTCTTCGACGAGAAACTGCACGAACCCGGCCGCGTCGCTCGAGACTTCCCAGTACAGGTGGACCAGGTAGGGGTCGACCGGGAGCAGCACGAGCAGGGTCTCTTCGTAGGCCTCGGGCAGGGGCCCATCGAAGGCAGGGGCGGTGGACGTCCCGGTCTTCCACCGGGCCGAGGCCCGTGTCGCCCGCCTCTTCCCACCGATCGGTGCGAGTCCGCCGGACCGCTCGATCCCTGCGCCATGCCTCCGGGTCATCTCTCCCCGCGTTTCAAGCTCAATGTCCATAAACGGAAAGGACCTGATCCGCCACCCTGTCCCAGTTGAAGACCTCCTCCACTGCGATCCTGCCGTTCCGCCCCATCCACCGGGCCCTCTCAAAATCCGTGAACAGGGTGCCGAGACCCCAGGCGATGGAATCCGGATTCGGGTAGACCTTCAGGCCGTTCACCTCGTGCCAAACGTACTCGTTCGGCCCCCCGTGGTTCGTCACCACCACCGGCTTGCCCGCGCTCCAGGCCTCGAGGACGACGATGCCGAAAGGCTCGTTGCGGCTCGGCACGCAGACCACGTCGCACGCCCGGTAGAGATTCACGAGTTCCCACCCCTTCTTGAATCCGACGAATCGGCTCGCGTGCCGGACGCCGAGTTCGTGGGCGCGATACTCCGCGTGGGAGCGCATCTCGCCGTCCCCGGCGAAGACGAATATCGTCTCGGGGTAGTATCTCAGGATGGCTGGAATCGCCTCGACGAGCAGGTCCGGCCCCTTCTGCTCGACCATGCGGCCCACGAAGAGGACCATGGGGGCCATGGGCCCGATTTGGTAGCCGCACCGGATTTCGCCCGGATTGATCCAGCCATCGAAATCATGGGCATCCACACCGTTGTAGACCACGGAGACCTTCCAGTCCGGAACCTCGTACATCCACATGACCTCGTCCTTCAGGGCACGCGACACGGTGATCACCCGGTCTGCGCAGTAGGTTCCCCTCCGTTCCCCCTCTCGCACGGCCTCGGAGCGGCCGCTGCAGAAGATGTTTCCGCATCGCCCGTATTCCGTTGAGTGGATCGTGAGAACCCCCTTCCGGCCCCGGCCCTCCTTGATCCATATGAGGGCGTTCGAGGCGAGCCAGTCGTGGGCGTGCACCACGTCGAAGGGACCCACGAAATCCTCGGTCTCGAACACATGGTGCACGAAGGACCTGCACATGCCGTTGATCTCTTCGATGAAGTCCGCCTGCAGTTCGAAGGGGCAGCGGTGATAGTGCACCCCCTCGATGCGGTCGTATCGGCTCTGTCCATGGCCCATGCGGGTGTAGACGTGCAACTCGTGCCCCTTCCGCTCCAGGGCGGCGGCCAGCTCGGTCACGTGAACGCCCACACCTCCGACCGGAATCGAGTACAGGGTCTCCCAGGACAAAAAGGCGATCCTCACCGCGTCTGTCTCCGTTCTTCACTTCTGCCGGTGCGTTCGAACGTGGGGTTGGTTGCTCTTCAGGTCGATTTCGTCTCCAACATTGGATGCCGGCCATCTACCGCAGGGCTTCACGAAGGGCCCCCGGCCCCCTCTTCTGACGAGTTGAACATGCGGAGCAGACGGTCCCGGGCCGCATTGAGAAGACTCGGGGGATCGGGCCACACCTCCAGGATGCCGCAGCCGGAGAACCCCCGTTCCTTCATGCGACGCACAAAGCCTTCGACCCCCGAGGCGTCCTGTGCAGACATGCCCGCGAACAGGGGAATGTGGCTGTCGTCGTCCCCGTAGTTCTCGTGCAGGTGCAGGTGAATGATCGGCACGTGAGGGGCCAGCCGGTCGACGAACCCGAGGTAGTCGTTTCGGGTCTCGCTGCAGAGGTTCGCATGCCCAAGGTCGAGACACATGCCCACGAGCGCTCCGTGCTCGTATCCTTTGTCGGCAAGTCGCGCGAAGAGGTCGTTGAACTGCTCAGGGGTGGAGCCGGGGACGTTCTCGACGGATAGGCGAAGGCGCAGGTCCGCGAGGCGGTCCAGAAGAGGGGTCAGGACCTCCACCAAGGCCTTGCCGCCCCGTTCGGAGGCCACGTGCAGGTTCATTGTGGCGGCCCCCAGATCCGTGGCGAATTGCACGGCCCGGAGGAGGTGCCCGTAGCCTCCCGGGTCGAAGAGATCGAGCCACCAGGGCGCGTGAACGGAGAGCATCACATCCTTCTCGGCAGCCCTCCGGCCGATCTCGTATCGTTCTCTCGGGTCCAGGTCCGTCTCCTCCCAGTCTTCCCCCGACCGCCTCGCGTCCAGGAACCACTCGAAGGCGTCGAACCCGTTCTCGACTGCATACTCGAAGGGCTCGGTAATGCGCGTCGCCCGTGGGGCGGTCTGGTTGCCGATCCGGACTCTGTTCTCAACCATCTGGGATCCCCACCTGGGGGCGGGTCTGGACCACGTGGACCCTGCCGCCGGCATAGGCGCCTTCGATGTCCTGCGGGGCGCCGAAGAGATTCTCGATCGTGACGCCGACACGGGTCAATTGAAAGGCGAACTCCCGAAGGAAGCCCCCGTCTCGCAGGAGCCGCTCCTCTGCGTAATCGAGCCGGACTTCGGCGGGCGGCTCCAGCAGGAAGCTGTCGTAGAGGCCGGCCCCTGCGTACCCGGCAAGGTCCTCCCCGCTCGAGTCGGACCGGAAGATCAGGCCCCTGCCGTAGAGCCCCACGCTCTTGCTCGGACAGGCCAGGATCCGGGGGACCGGCTCCTCTTTCGGACAGGTGAAACGAAGGGCGCTGCCCGGATGGTTGCCGACCAGGGTCTCGCCGAGACCGAGGACCACCTCTGCGTAAAGCTCGTCCCGGTTGCCGGAGATCGGGTCGGCGGTGTGGAGCACGAAGGCGTATTCCGCGTCGACCACCTCCTGGACCAGAACGGCCATCCGGAAGTCTCCGTGGCAAATGCCGCGGGCACGGCGGCTCAGGCAGGCCCGCTCGTTCCAGCTGGAGGCCCACACGCGTTTGATGCAGGTCCAGGCCTCCCCGGGATCGGCCGGCTGCGGTATGCCTGCCTCCGCCAGACGCCGGAGCAGGTCGTCCATCCATCCCTGCGGCGCTTCCAGGGACAGAACGACCTGCCGGAGCTCCTCGAGGGCCTGTGCCCCACCCTCCTCCACCTGCGCGGCCAGCCGGTCGTACCGTTCGGCCGCCTCCCGGTTCGCCTCTTGTTCCCGGACCTTCTCGAAGACACCAAAGGGCAGGGCCGCTGACCGGGGCACGGAGATCGAGGAGGGCAGACCGTCGGCCAGCCGTCTCAGGTTCAGGGACTTCCAGCCTACCCGGCCCTCCTCGAATTCCCCCAGCGAAAGGACGCGTCCACGAGACGGGCGTACCGCCGGCTTCGGCGGGGCAGCGGTGCTCGGGGCCGGCACCTGCGCCTCTTCCGCTTCTCCCGGCTCGACCGTCACATCCCCTGCCCCGCCCACGCACACCCGAAGGCTCGTCCCCTGAAGATGCCGAAGCCCGTCGATCCGCCCCGGGCTGTAGCACACGGCAAAGGGAACGTGCCCGTTCCGGGCCCGGATCGCGAGATGGGACAGCGCATCCACCCCTGCCGGCGTCAAGATGCCTGCCACGCCTTTCGGAATCTCCTCGTAGCCGGAAAGCCGCTCCGTGAGGATCACCACGGGCCGTTCGAAGGGCCTGCCCTGAATCGTCTCCAGGGCGTGCACGACCTCGAGCCGGCCGGCCCCACGGCCCGGACTCACGACCTGCCAGTCTCCCAGATCCGCGGCCTTTCGCAATGCGGGCTGAAGAAGGTGCAGGAGGTTCGACAGCGCCGATGCGAGGGTCCCCCGGACGACCTCCTCGCTGAAGAGCTCGACCGCCCAGCGGTCGGCCCCGAAGGCCCGGCCGAGAAGGTCGGCTTTCGGCTGCAGGAGTTCGCCGAGGCGTTTCCCGAAGCCGGACAGCCCTCGCGTCGTGCGCTCGGCAGCGGCCCCCGCTTCCAGGGCCCATTCCCTTCCGATGCTCTCCGCCCGGGCGAGCACGCGCCACTGACGCAGACACAGCTCGATTTCCGGCATCGGGTGTGCGAGCAGGAAGTTCTCGAGGGCCCACCGAATGAGATCCGTACGCGCCTCCGGGCCGGTCTCCTCTTCCAGGGCCTGTTCCACCCGCACGCGAAGCGTCGATTCCAGGGCCAGGTCCAGGAACAGGAGGTCGCGCACCTCGTGACCCTGGTCCAGGCATTCGTCGATCCGGCCGCGCGCCTCGAAAATCCTCTCCGCCAGGCGCGGCGCGGGGACGGCCCCGTCGGCGCGGTGATGCAGGACGAAGGCGAGGAGGTCATCGAAGGACCCGTCCAGGAGCCCGCTGGATTCGTGGACGGCCGTCTGAAGATCCACGCCGCCGTGCACGGCCCGGAGCGTGCCGAGAAAATGCTCGAAATCCCGGATCAGGCCGTCCCGGCTGTGGGGCACCAGATCGGGTTCGCTTCGGATCGGGCGCTCGTAGCGTTCGAGCCGGTCCCGGGTCACGCCCCCCTGCTCCAGGGTTCTGTAAAAGCTCGCGAGATCCCCCTCGTTCCGGAGAAAGGCGAGAAAGGCTTCGCAGATCACGATGTCGTCCGGGGTCGTGTTGTTGTGCAGCTTCTGGTGCCATTCCTCCAGGAAGTGCCCCGAGACCTCCTTGACGTGGTGGCGGTGCATGATCTCGAGGATCTCATCGCGGATCCTCTGGCCCTGTCCGCCCCGACCGAGGGTCGTGAACATCAGGCGTATGAGCTCGCGGCCGGCCGGCTCGCGAGGGAACGCGTCGGCCAGCTTCCTCGTGAGCCGGTCCATTGCGTGGGCGACCTCTTTCGGCTTTGTGTTGTAGTTGCGCTGCCAGTCGAGCTGCCGGATCGCCGAGTAACGAAGCCAGACGAAGAGGAGCGCCCATCCGTGCACGTTTCCCGTCACCCTGTCCAGCAGGTCGTGGCAGAGGTTGAACCGGTGCATCAGGGTCCAGGAACCGGTGCTCGTCTCGGCGGAGACGATGGCGTCGGCAAGGGCCGCGAGCCTCGCCTCGCCCGGATCATCGCCCAGGTACAGAGGATCGTCGATGGGAACGTAGAAGTTCCGTGCGCCGTCCTTGAGCCATCTGCCCGTGTCCGGCTCGTGGAGCACGAAACAGATCCCTGCCGGCAGGTCGCCCACGGGCAGGTCCAGCTGAAGGCCTGCGAACCCGTCTTCCCGGGGAAGAAAGGGCGTCTGAACCGCTGCACCGTCGAACTCGACCGTGTCCGGCGGCCTCGTCTCCGGCGGCGGCAGGGCCCATTCGCGGTTTCGCTGACTGGAAAAGCCCCAGTGCAGAAGCAGCGGGCCGGTAAGGTTCGTGATCAGGCTGAGCCGCCTGGACGTATCGCCCTTCCCCACGGCCACGGCGAGGAAATCCTCACCACCGAGGTCGTACCCCTCCTCGTAGAGGAGGTCCCGGCCGGCGAAGTCGTGCCGGATCAACTCGGAAGGCGACCGTGTCCTGCCGCCCGCATTCGTCTGTTTCGCCGCCGGTTCCCGGCCCACCATGCACGCCTCGCCCGCAAGCCTGTTCAAGAGTGCGGTTCCTCTTCTGACCGCCACTTTAGCACTGCCCGTGAAAAAACACATTTCTTCCGTGCTTCCGTGCCTGTGATGCTCCGAGACACCCGGCAGTTATTTATAAAACATATCTTTAGGGATCAGAATTTTGCTTGACAGTCGGTGCGAAATATGAGATTTTCGATAGGGTAAAATATGTTTACACCCATTAATTCATTTAGGGAAAGGAGGGAGAAGATGAGGAAGATGCTTCTGGGCGCCACACTCCTGGCGATCGCAGGCTTCATGGTGGGATGCGGCGACTACGAAGAGGTCATCGTCGTCTGCTACGACAACCAGGACTCCTGGTGCGAAGAGGTGGGCGCTTGGCAGGGACGGGACCTGGTCTGCAACATGGCGGTCACGGTCCAGGACGAATGCGAGCGGCTCGTGGCGATGATACCGGACTGGTTGCCGGAATGGGCGCTGGAGTGGATCACGATTCCGGACGTCTGCAACCACATCCCCGAGAAGGGCTACCTGGGCACGTGCCAGGACGGAAGCGAGGGGCTGGACTGCGCGGAGTCGGCGGACTGCCTGGGCGAATGTGATGGTTTAGGATTGGGAGACCCTCCGGCGGAGGAAGGGCTCTGCGGACCCGAGCCTACCGTTTGACCGTACGGGCGGCATACGAAACTTCCCCTCTTCAGAGTTCCTGAGAACGGGCCATATCCGTTTCGGGTTGGCCCGTTTCCAACAGAAGCGTATCACGGTCCGCATATTTGTCCGTCGAAGCACCATTCGGGGGAACGGGAAATGAGAAGATGCCTCTTTGTTGCTCTGCTATGTCCCTTGATCCTTTTTCTCTTCCTTTGCGCTTCCCAGGCGGCATACGTTCCGATTCCGCTCACGGACAACGCCTACGACGACGGGGAGCCACGGATCAACGACAACGGGTGGGTCGTCTGGATGGGAAACGACGGCGCCGACACCGAGATCTTCCTCTATGACGGGACGACCACGACCCAGATCACGAACAACGATTACGACGACATCGGTCCGCAGATCAACAACAGCGGCGAGATCGTCTGGGAAGGAGACGACGGCACGGACTACGAGATCTTCTTCTATGACGGGGTCGGTATATCCCAGCTTTCCGACAATTCGCTCACCGACATGGTGCCCCAGATCAACGACCTGGGCTGGGTCGTCTGGATGGGGAACGACGGCGCCGACATGGAGATCTATCTGTTCGACGGCGTCAGCACGACGCAGGTCACCAACAATGCCTCGCAGGAGTTCTACCCTCAGATGAACAACAGCGGGCAGATGGCCTGGCGAATGTGGGACGGGACGGACTGGGAGATTGTCCTGTATGACGGCGTGGGCACCACCCAGATCACGAACAACGCCCACGACGACGGGTACGGGTACTCCTTCCTGACACCCCTGATCAATGACGGCGGGCAGGTGGTCTGGGAGGGGGACGACGGATCCGACTGGGAGATCTTCCTCTACGACGGGGCGGACACGACCCGGATTACGACCAACTCCGAGGACGACCTCCTTGCAGAGCAGAACGGCAACGGGTGGGTGGTCTGGACCGGCCTCCGCGGCTTCGACACGGAGATCTTCTGTTACGACGGCACGGGCACCGAGCAGCTCACGAGCAACTCGCTTCCCGAGATGGTGCCGCAAATCAACAACAGCGGCTGGATCGTCTGGGAGATGGATGACGGCTCGGACACGGAGGTATTCGTCCACGACGGTCTGAGCGCAACCCAGATCACCGACAACGCTTATGAGGACAAGGTGCCTCAGATCAACAGCAGCGGCTGGATCGTCTGGGAGGGGAACGACGGTTCGGACGACGAGATCTTCATCGCCATGCCGGACGGCAGCTGCTCGGACGGCGACGGCGACGGCTATGGGGACCCGGGGGATGCCTCCTGTGCCGGCGGGCCCCTGGCGGACTGCGACGACGCCTATGCGTTCACGTACCCGGGCGCACCGGAGCGCTGCGACGGTCGGGACAACCAGTGTCCCGGCGATGCGGGCTACGGGCAGGTGGATGAGGATGATGTGTGCAGCGGCACCTCCTGTGCCGCCGACGCGGCCGCCTCCGGCTTCGGTGCAAGTGCTGTCCGCGGGTCTTCCGAATTGGGCAGGTTCGTGGCCGGCATCCTGCTTCCCCTTGGTGCGGTGCTCGGGTGGAGGCTCAGGAGGAGGCGGGGGTAGACAGGGATCGCCCGTGGAGTTTCGAACCGATCCGTAGTAACATGTTCCCCGCAACGGTCCCTGAACCCTGATAAAGGTCCCCTGTCTGCCGTCATGGGCAAAACACCCCTTAAGAGGACGACCGGCTCTTTCCTGCTGGAGACCGCCTTTCAGTATGCCCGGTCTCAGCGCATCCACCAGATCGTGGTCGTCACCCGCAAAGTCATCAACTGGGACCCCCTCCGAAACGTCCCGGAGTCGCCGCCGATCCTTCTCGGCCTCGGGAGCAAGATCAAGACCATCCCGAAGCTGCGGGGAATCGACAACCTGATCCTCGACCTGCCCGACACGACCCCCTACGAGTGGCTGGAGCGCTGCCTCCAGGAGGCGTTGCGTGTCGGCAAGGTCAAGCGCGGCCAGCGGCTGATCTGCCTCTTTCCTCTGGTGTCCCGCTCGGAGATCGATTCGCTGAGCATCATCCAGCTCAGGGAAGAGACCGAATACGTCTCCCTCCAGAAACTGGCCCGGCTGTCCGAGACGATCCCGGGCAGCGTTCTGAGTGCGGCGGTCGGCGTGGCCATGGAAATCGCCCGCGAGGGAAGAGAGGGCAACCCGGTGGGGAGCCTCTTCGTGGTCGGCGATGCACAGAAGGTCCTGGAAGCCTCCCGCCCGCTGATCCTGAATCCCTTCCAGGGGTACAGTGAAGATCAGCGGAGGATCACCGACCCGGATCTTGCCGAGACGATCAAGGAGATCGCACAGATCGACGGTGCGTTCGTGATTCGCCACGACGGCGTGATCCTGAGCGCCGGCCGGTACCTCGACACGCCGGCAAAGGGGGTGCAGCTTCCGAAGGGACTGGGAACGAGGCATCTCGCCGCGGCCGCCATATCCAAATCCACAGAAGCGATCGCCATCACGGTCTCCTCCTCCACCCGGACGGTTCGTGTCTTCCGAAGAGGCAAAATCGCACTGCAGTCCAGCCCCCTCCGCGGACTCTGGGTGTAACCAGCAAATTCCGGGGACGTAGTTAACAACGTCCCCTAAATCTCCGTCCCCTAAATCTCTGCCTCCTCGCTGAGGTTCTCCCAGTCTGCGTAGTGCTGCTCCAGGCCTGCCCGGATCGTCTCCGCCTCTTCGTGCAGCGCCTCCAGGGCGAGGTGATCCCTGGCGAGGGCCGGGTCCTGCATCTCCCTTTCCACCCTTTCCAGCGACGACTCGAGAGCCTCGATCTTCTCCTCGATCTCGGCGATACGCCTCGTCCTCCTCTGCGCACGGCGCTGCTGCGCCTTCCTCCGCTCCCTTTCCTCGAGACGCTTCCGCTTCTCCTCCTCTTTTGCATCCTCCCCGCGCGCCTCGTCCACTGCGGCCGGGGACGCGGAAACGGCAATCAGTCGCCCCTCCTCCTTGGCAAGCAGGAAATCCTCGTACGAGCCATGAAAACTCTCGATCTTCGCGTCCTTCACCTCCAGGACACGGGTGGCGATCTCCTGGATGAAGTACCGGTCGTGGCTCACGAAAACGAGGGTCCCGCCATAGGCCTGCAGGGCTTCCAGGAGGGCCTGTCGGCTCACGATGTCCAGGTGGTTGGTCGGCTCGTCCAGCAGGAGCAGGTGGTGCCGCTTCGGAAACACACGGGCCATGGCGAGCCGGGAACGCTCCCCGCCGCTCAGGGCATCGACCGGCTTGAAGACATCGTCGCCGCGAAAGCGAAAACGGGCGAGGAGGGACCGCGCCTCCCCCTGGGTGAGTTGGGGCGAAGCGGACAGGATCACGTCGAGCAGGCTCTCTCCCGGCCGGAACCAGGCATCTTCGTCCTGCCCGTAGTACCCGATCGACACCCGGTCCTCTGCTGCCCGGACACCTCCCTGAACCTTTTCCGAGCCGGCCAGGATCCGCAGCAGGGTCGACTTGCCCGCCCCGTTCGGCCCCACAACGGCGATGCGTTCTCCCCGTTCCACGTTGAGGCTCACATCCTCGAACAGCATCCTTCCGGGGAAGACCTTGGTCACATCGACCAGCTCCACGAGGATGCGGGGCGCCCGGGGCGGAACACGGATCGGGAAGCTCACCGTCTGCCGGCGTTGCACGGGGTCCACCCGCTCGATCTTCTCCATCTGACGAAGGCGGCTCTGGGCCTGCCGGGCCCGGTCCTTGCGGACCCGGTTCCTGGCCACGAAGTTTTCGATACGTTTCAGCTTCTCCTGCTGCGCCTCGTAGCGGGCCGTCTGCGTCTCTTCCTTGTCTGCTTTTTCTTTTATGTATTTTGAATAGTTACCTAAATATAGTTCAAGCTTTCTATTAGAAATTTCCGCGATCCGCGTCACCACGGCGTCGAGAAGGTGCCGGTCGTGTGAAACGAGGATGAACCCTGTGGTCAGGTCCTTGAGATACTCTTCCAGCCAGTTCTTCGCGTCCAGATCCAGGTGATCGGTCGGCTCGTCCAGAAGCATCAGATCCGGTTCCCTGGCCAGAACCTTTGCCAGGCCCACCCTCATCTGCCACCCGGCCGAGAACTCCTCGACGGGCCGTTCGTAATCGGCCGGCACGAACCCAAGCCCTTCCAGAATCCGCTTCAGCTTGCTCTCCTTCGCGTATCCGTCGGTCTGCTCGAACCGGGTCTCCAGTTCTCCGTACTCGGCCATGGCCCTCGCGTGCTCGGGATCGTCCCCGGACAGGGTGGCGACCCGATCCAGCAGGCGTCTCCGCGTCTCCACGGCCTCGAGCCATTCGGGTAGGGCGGAGATCACCTCCTCCCAGAGCGACCTGCCACGATGGGCGAGCCCGCTCTGGGGGAGATAGCCCACGACCACGTCTCTTCCTCTCTCCACTCTGCCTGCTGTCGGCTTCAGATCCCCTGCCGCGATCCTGAGCAGGGTGCTCTTCCCGGAGCCGTTCTCCCCGATCAGGGCCAGCCGATCCCCGGGCATGACCCGCAGGCTCGCGTCTTCCACGAGCACGTGGTTGGGGAAATTCACATGAACATGTTCCAGCGCGAACAAAGGGGCCTCCGTGGACCTGCAGGGGGGATGCGTCTCGTTGGTATTGCAGCGCTCTTCCTGTAGAATGATATCGAATTCCTCGACTCCTTTCACTCCCCCTGCATCCGCAAGCAGAAGAGGCTTTTCCCGGAATGGCACCCTCACGAGAACGCCGGCCGGAGCTGATCGCCCCTGCAGGAGACATGGAGAGGTTGAAGACGGCCCTTCACTTCGGCGCCGACGCCGTCTACCTGAGCGGAAAGGGGTTCAGCCTCCGGACGTTCTCCAGGAATTTCACCCTCCCCGAGCTGGCAGAGGCGGTTCGCTGCGTCCACGGGAACGGGAAGCGGGCCTACCTCGCGGCGAACAGCTTCCTCCGGAACGACGACCTCAACCCCCTGCGATCCTTCCTCGAGGCGGCTTCGCCCATGGGCTTCGACGGGGTGATCGTGTCCGACCCGGCCGTGTTCGATCTGTGCAGGGAAATCATGCCCTCCGTGCCTGTGCACCTGAGCACGCAGGCGAACATCACGAACGAAAGGGCCGCCCGCTACTGGTTCGCCCAGGGCGTGCGACGGATCATTCTGGCCCGCGAACTTTCCCTGGACGAGATCCGCGGTATCAGGCAGAAGACCGAGGGCGAAATCGAGATCTTCGTCCACGGCGCACTCTGCATGGCCTACTCCGGCCGTTGCCTGCTCAGCCTCTACCTGGCGGGTCGGGATGCAAACCAGGGCCTGTGCACGCAGTCGTGCCGCTGGCGTTATGCACTGGTGGAGGAGAAGCGGCCCGGGGTCTACCTGCCCATCGAGCAAGACGATCACGGCTCCTACATCCTCAACAGCAAGGACCTCTGCCTCCTCGGCCTGCTTCCCGAACTGATGCGAACCGGGATCGACGGGTTCAAGATCGAGGGCCGCAGAAAGGGCATCCACTACCTTGCGGCCGTGATCAAGGCGTACCGGTGGGCCATGGACCGGTACCTGGAGGACCCGAAGAGCTACGAGCTGCCGCCGGAATGCCGGGAAGAGATCCTGCAGGTGAGCAACCGGGAGTACACGAGCGGATTTCTGAAGGACAGGGAAGAGCCGAGCATCTGTGTGGACGAGGAACACGCCCTTCGAAGGAGCAGCCTGGCGGGTGTGATCGAAGGCGGAGGCAAGGAGGGCTGGTTTCCTGTCGACGTGCGCGGCAGGCTGGTGATCGGAGACACCCTCGAGCAAATGGGCGCCGGGTATCCGAACCCGGTGTTTCGTCTGGAGCACATGAAGACCCTGGAGGACCTCGAGTGCCGGGAAGCCCACGCGGGCGATCGCGTTCGGATACGGCTTCCCGCCCCTGCCGAGCCCGGGGATCTCGTTCGCAAGCGGATGACGTGATCCCCCTCTCCGTTGACAGCGGGATCGCCACGCCCCATAATCTGGATGAATTTGCAGGGAGCGCGACATGGCTGTTGTGACCATATCGAGGCACTTCGGCGCCGGTGGACACACCCTCGGCGAGAGGCTTTGCGAACGTTTCGGTTTTCAGCTCGCCGACGCTTCGGTTCTCGACCGGCTGGCACGAAAGGAGAATCTCTCACCCGACTGGCTCACCGCCATGGAGAAGGAAGCGTCGAGCACGTTGCTCAGCGCCATCTCCACGCTCTTTTCCGGCGGGATCTTCTACAAACACCCCGGCTCGCCCGCGGAGAAAGCGGACCGGCAGAAGTACGTGGCCTTCCTTAAGCAGGTCTTCACGACCATGGCGAACGAGGGCGGGTACGTGATCGTGGGCCGGGGCGCCCAGTTCGTCCTGAAGGGCCACCCGAAGGTGATGCACGTCCTGCTCGTGGCCGACTATGAGAGCCGGGTTGCTTTTCTCATGGAACAGCACGGGATTTCCCGCCAGGAAGCGGAGCGACTGATCCGGGCCCGGGAGAGGGAGCGCTCCGCCCTTGCCTCGCGCCTCTTCGAAGCGGACATCGACGACCCGAGCCTCTACCAGATTGTCCTCAATACCGGCCAGATGCCCTACGACTGGGTCGTGGAAACCGTCTCGGACCTGGTGACGCGATTCAAGAATCAAGAGTGACGCAGGAAGAGACCCGCGACATCGCCGTCCGGTACTACCGGGTGGACCCGAAACGCATCGTGCTTATCAAGTCCCTGCTCGAGGCATACGAAGGCCTCGTAGTGGTCCGGACCGCGGACCCGAAGGAAGGGGTGGTCGAGCTGCTCGTGAGCCCGGATTTCCTGGGGGAGATGGAACAGATCCTCGACGACCTCGCCCGCCGGATCTGGATGGAGGCTCTCCCGGGGGCGACCTATCCCACACCCTTTGAACCCTAGGGGGACGCACCCTTTTCCTACTCTTTGCGTCGTATCGAGGAGGGGTGGGAATGATCCGGCCACCGGGGCCGGTCCTCTTCGGGGCCGATGATCCTGCCCTTCGGGATCACCACGATACCCTTGTCGGTCACGTGGAACCGCTTCCGGTCCTGTTCCAGATCGACCCCGATGGTCGTGTCCGGCAGGATGTCCACATACTTGTCGACGATGGCGTTCTTCACCCTGGCCCGCCGGCCGATGTCAACGCCGTCCATCAGGACCGAATCCTCAACCGACGCGTAGCTGTTCACCCGCACCTGGGCCGAGAGAACCGACCGAACGACGCTTCCACCGCTGATCACGCACCCCGTTGAAAGGATCGAGTCGAGGGCCTGCCCGCGCCGGGCCCCGTCGCCCGGATCGGCGAAGACCATCTTCACGGGCGGCAGCTGGGGCTGGTATGTACGGAGGGGCCATCGCTGGTCGTAGAGGTTGAACTGAGGACTCACCGACACCAGGTCCATGTTCGCCTCGTAGTACGCCTCCAGGGTGCCGATGTCCCGCCAGTAGGGAAGACCCTCGGTCCGGTTTTCGTCGACGAAGTGATAGGCGAGCAGTTCCCTCCTACCCAGCATCTGAGGAAGGATGTTCTTGCCGAAATCGTGCTCGCTGTCCCTTTCCGCATCCGGGATCAGTTCTTCGTAAAGGACCTTCAGGCTGAAGATGTAGAGGCCCATGGAGGCACAGATGGTATCCGGCCGGTCGGGGAGGGTCTTCGGAGTATGGGGCTTCTCTTCGAATCCCACGACGCGGTCCCTGTCATCCAGCTCCAGGACACCGAAATGCCTTGCTTCCTCCCGGGGGAGGTCCACGACGCCCACCGTGACGTCCGCACCCGACTCGACGTGAGCCTTGAGCATCTTGGAGTAGTCCATCTTGTAGATGTGGTCGCCCGCAAGGATCAGGACATAGTCCGGCTCCTCCCTCTCGATGGTGTAGATGTTCTGGTAGATCGCATCCGCAGTGCCCCTGTACCATTGGACGCCGTACCGTTGCTGGGCCGGAAGGATATTGATGTATTCGCCCAGTTCGCTGTGAAAGATGTTCCACCCGAGCTTCAAGTGCCGGGCCAGCGAGATGGACTTGTACTGGGTCAGGATGTGGATCTTCCCGATCCCTGAGTTGATGCAGTTGGACAGGGTGAAGTCGATGATGCGGTAGACGCCCCCGAAGGGGACGGCAGGCTTCGCACGATCACGGGTGAGGGGGAAGAGCCGTTCCCCCTTCCCCCCCGCCATGATGAAAGTCGACAGTTTCCTGAGCACATTCAGCATGAGACGTTCCCCTGCCAGCCTGTTCGGCGGAGAGTGGTGCCGGGGCTGACCCCCGACCCCCGACCCCTGGCCCCTCGTCCTTTCACCCCCATGAAACCAGGCCCATGTCGACTGCATGCACGAGGAGCGGGTGTCTGGGCAGGACACGGATCACATACCCGAACCGGCCGCTCTCCCTGAAGGGAACATCGGTCCGGTAGAGGTACCCCCCGTCTCCTCCGGCATCGTCTGTGGCCATCGGCTCGATCATCGAGTGGACCAGATCGCCGTCAGGGTCCATCGGGCCGTAGTAGATCTCGACCCGGACGTCATCGGGCGCAAGCTGTCCGAGCCCGATACGGGCACGGACCTCCATCGCCTCGCCCACCTTAATCTCGCCCTTCCCGTTGCCCACGGCCACTTCCTGGATCCGCACTTCCTTCCAGTGCCTTTGCATCTTCTGTTTCCAAGCCGCGAACGACTCGGCAGTCTGCTTCCTTTCGGCGTGCATCTTCTTTTGAATCACCCCTGCAGGCACATAGAGGCCGTCCACGTAGTCCTCGAGCATCCGGTGGGTGTTGAAGATCGGGCAGAGGGAGCGCATCGAGGCCTTCATCATCCGGATCCACTCGCTCGGCGTGCCGTCCCGCGTCCGCTCGTAGAAGGCTGGAATCACTTCCCTCTCCAGAAGCTCGTACACGGCACGGCTCTCGATCTCATCCTGGTACGGACTGTCTTCGTACACCTCTCCGGCACCGATGGCCCAACCGCAGCCCGGTCGATAGCCCTCGGCCCACCAGCCGTCCAGCACGCTCATGTGCAGGGCCCCGTTCGCAACCGCCTTCATCCCGCTGGTTCCGCAGGCTTCCATGGGCCTCCGGGGCGTATTCAGCCAGACATCCGCGCCCTGCACCATGTACCTGGCGATGTTGATGTCGTAGTCCTCCAGGAAGACCACCCGGTAGCGGAACTCCTCCTTGTGAATGTTTTGGACGATGTTCTTTATGATCGCCTTGCCCGCCATGTCCTGGGGATGTGCCTTGCCGGCAAGGATGATCTGCACCGGGCGATCCGGATCGTTCAGGATCCCGGCGAGCCGCTCCGCATCGCGAAAGAGGAGATCGCCTCGCTTGTACGTGGCAAACCGACGACTGAAGCAAATCGTCAACGTGTCCGGATGCAGCACGTCCTCCGACCGCTTGATCTCCGAGGGAAGCTCCCCCCTCCGGACGAGTTGCTCTTTCACCCTTCTGCGGGCAAAGGCGATGAGTCGCTCCCTCCTCCGCTGGTGGGTTCTCCACAACTCGGTGTCCGGAATCAGATCCACCCGTTCCCACACCTTCTGGTTGTCCGGATCCTCGATCCACCGGGGCCCGAGGTAGCGGTTGTAAAGGTCGGCCATCTCCTTGGAGAGGTACGAGGGGATGTGGACTCCGTTGGTCACCGAAAGGATCGGCACGTCCCTCTCGTGAAAGGCGGGCCAGATGCCTTTCCACATCCGGCGGGAGACCTCCCTGTGGAGCCTGCTCACCCCGTTTCGGTAATTGGAAAGCCGCATGGCGAGCACGGTCATGCAGAAGGCCTCCTGCGGATTGCCCGGATTCTGTCTTCCGAGGGCCATGAAGTCGTGAAAGGAAACCCCGAGCTGTTCGGCGTATCTTCCGAAGTACCTGCCCATCAGGTCGGGCGGGAAGTAGTCGTTGCCGGCCGGCACGGGCGTGTGGGTGGTAAAGACGGCGTTCGATTTCACCGCCTCCTTGGCCGCCTCGAAGGAGAGCCCTTCCCGCTTCATGAGCCGACGGATCCTCTCCAGCCCCGAAAAGGCGGAGTGCCCTTCATTCATGTGAAAAACCGTCGGCTCGAGGCCGAGCGCTTCCAGTGCCAGAACTCCACCCACCCCGAGGAGGATTTCCTGACGGAAGCGCATGTCCTGGTCACCCCCGTAGAGCTGCGAGGTGATCTCCCGGTCCTCCGGTGCGTTCTCCGGCAGGTTCGTGTTCAGCAGGAAGAGGGAGATGCGGCCCACCTGCACCCGGTAGATGTCCACCCGCACGGCCCGATCCTGTATGTTCAGGGTGAACACCACGGGCTTCCCCGCGTCGTCCTTCACCTGCTCTACGGGCATGTTCTCGAAATCGTTTGCGGCATAGTACTCCTGTTGCCAGCCCTCCTCGTTCAGATACTGGCCGAAGTACCCGCGCTTGTATAGCAGGCTCAACCCGACGAAAGGCAGGTTCAGGTTGCTGGCCGACTTGAGGTGATCGCCGGAAAGCACACCCAGACCTCCGGAGTAGATCGGCAGGGCCTCGGTCAACCCGAACTCCATCGAAAAGTAGGCCACCAGGAAGCCCGGATCCAGGCCCTTATCCAGATGGAAGCTGTAGGGGGTCTTCACCTCCATGTACTGGTCGAGGGCCTCCACGATCCGGTCCATGTGGAGCAGGAAGCTTTCGTTTCTGCCCGCCTCTTCCAACCCCTGCTGCGACATGCTGCTGAGCATGCAGACCGGGTTGTGGTTGCACCTCTCCCAGAGATCCCTGTCCAGCCTCCGCCACAACTCGACCACGTCCGGATGCCAGGTGTACCACAGGTTTCTCGCCAACCGCTGCAGGGGTTTCAGCTTCTCCGGCAGGGTGGGGACGACCGTTACGGTATGCCAGTTCATGGAAGACTCCTCAGGTATTCAATCCGTAAACATATAGGATGCAGGCCAACGGGAGAATTCTTCTCGCCTCGGTGCTGTTGACGATCTCTTCACGCCTGCGGGGCTCCGGGAATCGGCTCAGCCATTGTTTTGTAGAGTCGAATATAGGCCTCCGCCGCCCGGTCCCAGCCGAAGGACTGCTCCATGCAGTTCCTGCGGAGCCGGTCGAAGAGCTGCCGGTCCCCGTAGAGGCCCACCGCCTTGCCCACCGCCTCGACCATGGCCGGTGCCCGGTAAGCATCGAAAAGAAACCCCGTTCCCTCCCCGGTGAGGGCGGAAAACTCCTCCACCGTGTCCTTCAACCCGCCGGTGGCCCGCACGATCGGGACGCTGCCGTACCGCATGCTGTAGATCTGGTTGAGACCACACGGCTCGTAGCGGGAAGGCATGAGAAGGAAATCGATTCCTCCCTGCATCCTGTGTGCCAGGGAGGCGTCGAATCCGTAGTGGAACGAGAATCGGCCCCGATAGTTCCGGGCAAGGTCGTCCAGAAGCACGTGGTAGCGTTCCTCACCGTCGCCGAGAAGGACGAAGTTCGCCCCCATGGCCATGATGTCCGAAAGGCCCTCCAGGAGAAGATCCACGCCCTTCTGGGAGGTGAGCCGCGAGATCATGCCGATGAGGGGTTCCCGGCCCCGATCCGCCCCGATCCCTGTCTCTTCGAGCAGGGCGACCTTGCACGCCTGCTTGCCCTCCAGGGAGTCGCGCCCGTAACGGCACGGCAGATGGGCATCCTCGGAAGGATCCCAGTCGTCGTAATCCGCCCCGTTCAGGATGCCGTGCAGAGAGGACGCACGGCGGGCCAGGACCCCTTGAAGCCCGAACCCCATCTCCTCGCTCAGGATCTCCCGGCTGTAGGTCGGGCTCACCGTGTTCAGGAGATGGGCCGTGACGAGCCCCGCCTTCAGAAAATTCACCTTTCCCCAGAACTCCATTCCTCCCACCGAGAAGAACGTATCCGGCAGGCCGGTCAGGGAGAAGGCATCCGCAGGGAAGTCGCCCTGATAGGCGACGTTGTGCAGGGTCAGCAGGCACCGGGTTTGCCGCAACAGGGGGGAGACCCCGTACAGGTGCCGGAGATATGCGGGAACGAGTGCCGTCTGCCAGTCGTGACCGTGCAGCACGTCCGGTCCGTGGGCAAAGGCCTCACACATGGAGAAGACCGCCTTGCAGAAGTAAACGAAGCGAAACGCGTTGTCCGGGTAGTCTCCTTCCGCGGTTCCGTACAGATGGTTCCGATCGTAGAGGTCGTCCCGCCGGATGAAATAGCAGGGAACATTTCCGTCCAGGGGGGCAGACAACACCTCCGCAGGCAGGACCTCGCCGTTGATTTCAACAGGGATGCTCTCCAGGCAGGGTTCGAAGGGAAGGCCCATCTCCCGTGTGACGCGATAGAAAGGAAGGACGACCCGCACGTCACAGCCCCTGCGCTTCAACGCCCTCGGCAGTGCGCCCACCACGTCGGCGAGGCCGCCCGTCTTGGAGAAGGGGACCGCCTCCGAGGCCACCATGAGTACGCGCGGCTCGCTCATCGCGGACTCCACACAGCTTGCGTCGGCGTTGACGGAAGCGATTCTTCATGGCGCCGGGGGCCGGGCCTGACCCCCGACCGCTGATCCCTGACCCCTCTCACGATGACGTCCTTCGTGCGTAAAGGAAGAACTCGCGGTTGCCCTTCGGTCCCCTCAGGACGGATTCGCAAACGCCGCAAACCTTCAGGTTCTGCGCTACCACAAAGGACTGCATGTCGTCCAGGATTTCCTGTATCTGGTCCATGTCTCGCAGAACCCCCCCCTTGCCGACCCTGCCCTTTCCCGCCTCGAACTGGGGCTTGATCAGACAGAGCAACTCGGCGGGCCGGGCCAGGAGCGGGCGCACGCAGGGAATGACCTTCTTCAGGGAGATGAAAGACACGTCCACGACCGCCAGGTCCACCTCCTCCGGTACCGTTCCTTCCGCCATGGAGCGGATGTTCGTCCGTTCGAACAGCGCCACACGAGGATCGTTGCGAAGGCGCCAGTCGAACTGTCCGTAGCCCACGTCCACGGCAAAGACCCTGGAGGCCCCGTGAAGGAGCAGGCAATGGGTGAAGCCCCCGGTGGATGCCCCCACGTCCAGGGCCACCTTCCCCGCGGGGTCGACTTCGAAGGAACGGAGCGCGCCTTCCAGCTTTACGCCCCCTCGGCTCACATAAGGATGATCCGGCCGGCGGAGATCGACTCGATCTCCGGGGTCTACGAAGGTTCCGGGCTTGTCGACCCGTTTGCCGGAGACCTCCACCCGCCCTTCCAGGATCAGGGCACGGGCCCTCTCACGGCTCGCCGCCAGCCCGGAGGCGACCAGCCGCCGGTCAAGCCTCTCCCTCTCCTTCGGCATGGCTGATCTTCTGCTGAAACAGGTCCGGGTCCATCTCTTCCGCCTCGACCCCGCCCTTGTCGTCTCGGGTGAGAAGCGCGATCTTCTTCTCCGCCTCCTCCAGCCTTTGAGAGCAGACACGGGTCAGCCGG
This sequence comes from uncultured Thermodesulfobacteriota bacterium, assembly GCA_964479535.1. Taxonomy (GTDB): domain Bacteria; phylum Desulfobacterota; class DSWW01; order DSWW01; family DSWW01; genus S015-6. The sequence continues at coordinate 34,812 of CAYZMM010000006.1, read as the reverse complement.
ACCCCCTCTTCGAAGAGTGCGAGGGAGTCCTCCAGGGTCAGGTCTCCGCTTTCCATCTGCTGGACGATCTCCTCCAGCCGCTTGAGCGCCACCTCGAACGACTCCGGCTTCTTGCGTCCCCCTCGTCCTTCCTTCTTCATCATTCTCCCCTCATACCATGCCCCGACCATCCGCCGAAGCACCCGATGATCCGATTCGAGACAGCCCTCCCGTCACAGCGCAAAATCCGCCGAGGTTCGGCCGATGAGGGAGGCCGGATCCACCCGGGCTCCCCCGAGCCGCACCCCCCAGTGGAGGTGCGGGCCCGTCGCGCGGCCCGTCATCCCCACCAGGCCGAGGACCTCGCCTTTCGGCACCACCTGGCCCTCTTCCACACGGATCTCCGAAAGGTGAAAATACATGGTGTAGATGCCCTCTCCGTGATCCAGAAAGACGGCTCTTCCCGCAAAGAAGAACTCCCCCAGGAGGGCGACCCGACCCCTGTTCGCCGCCACGACGGGACGCCCTTCGGGCGCCTTCACGTCCATACCGGTGTGGGAACTTCTGCGTTCGCCGTTGATCCACCGCCTCAGACCGAAGGGGCTACCCGGCCTGCCCTCTACGGGCATGACGAACGGCCCTTCCCACAACCTCTCTGACGCCGCAGCGGACCAGAGGGAAGAGATCTTCACCTTCTCCTTCCTCACCCGTGCGAGGCTTGCGGCGCTCAGGTGCACCTTGGAATCCGGAAGGGTGAGACGCTCCTCTCCGAAGGATTGAGGGAGGATCCGAATCGCAGAGACCCGTTCCTGTGCGCCGGATCCCCCGGACGAGACAAGACGGACGCTCACATCGTAGGCTCCCGGCTTCTGGGCCATGTCGATTCCGAACAGGGCATCCCACCTGCCCGGCTCCACAGGCGAGGGAGAGAAGCGCAGAGCCTTCGACAGCATTTCCCCCCCTTCCACCCTCAACCCTTCCGGACCCTCGACCCACAGGTGAAGAACCTCACCCTGCTTCGGCTCCTCAGGGGCCCACGACACCTTGACCGCAAAGGTCGCCTTTCCCTCGCCGGCCGCATGGCCGTCGGCGCACGTCCAGGCGATCGTCACCAGGGCGGTCAGCAGCCAGGATTGCCTTCGCCTGTCCATCCACTTCATTCGCAGCCTCCTTCACCCCTTCTCTGGAACCACCGTCTCGACCACACACTCGAGACGCCCTTCCGACAGCAGGATCTCCACGGGATCCCCCTTCGCCGCCTCTTGCGCGCGTCGCAGGATCTCCCGTGCCGGCAGCCGCCGGCTGATGCTGTACCCTCTGGACAGCACGCTCAGGGGGCTCAGGGAGCCCAGGCAGGCCGCCGCTTCCCGGCTCCTCTGCCGCTTCCTCTCCAGGTCGTACCGGACCAGACGGAGGAGATCCCTTCCCGCCGACTCGGTGCGCACCGCACACGCCTGAATCCTGCTCGACGGACCTGCCGAAAAGAGGCGGGTGCGAATGCTGCCGAGATGAAGGGCCCTCGCCTGGATCCCGCGACCCTCGGCAGCGCGCAGCCTCTCCTCGAGCTCATCGAGTCGAAGGTGGCCGTCCTGGACCCTTCGTCCCGGATGAACCAGCCTTCCCGCAAGTCCGGCCAGCCACTCCCGGTTGCCCTGGAGCTTTCGTGCCGCAGCCCTGTGGAGGCGCTCTTCCAGGTTGGAAGCCGCCTGCGTGAGGACCTGCTTCTCCGGAACGACCATCTCCGCTGCAGCCGAGGGTGTGGGCGCGCGGGCGTCGGCCACGAAGTCGGCAATGGTGAAATCGATCTCGTGCCCCACGGCCGAGACGATCGGGATTCCGGATCCGGCGATCGCCCTGGCCACAAGCTCTTCATTGAAGGCCCAGAGATCTTCCAGCGATCCCCCGCCCCGCCCCACGATGATCACTTCCGATAGGCCGTCCCGGTTGAGGATCTGAATCGCCTCGGCGATGTCGTGCTTCGCCTGCCCGCCCTGCACACGGACCGGGCAGAAACGCATCTCCAGGTTCGGGTAGCGCCGCCAGATCACCTTCAGCATGTCTCGAATCGCCGCACCCGTGGGCGAGGTGACCAGACCGACCACCCGCGGGAGAAAGGGCAGCGGCCTCTTTCTCTCCTCGGCGAACAACCCCTCTGCAGCAAGTTTTCCCTTCAGGGCTTCGAAGGCGAGCTGGAGGGCGCCCTGTCCCTTCGGCTCCATGGACTCGACGACGAGCTGGTAATCCCCCCTCGGAGCATAGACGGAGAGGTTCGCTCGGCAGACCACCTGCAGTCCGTCCTCCGGAACGAATGGAAGGACCGCGTTCCGGGAACGAAACATGACCGCCCGGATCTGCGCCGTGGCATCCTTCAGGGTGAAGTAGAAGTGCCCGGATGAGGGGGCCCGGAAGTTGGAGATCTCTCCCTCTGCCCAGAGGGAGGGGAACTGCCCCTCGAGGTGCTCCTTGATGGCATGGGTGAGCTCTGTTACGGAATAGACCTGTTCCGTGAGCATCGGGGACGAACCCTCCCGAGACCGCAGAAGACTACGGCGTCGGTGATGCATCTTCCATCGCCACGGCCCTGGCCTGTTGCTGCATCCGCTCGAAGATGTCCCAGCTCTTGAGAATCTCCAGCGCTCGGGTCAGCTGGATGTCCTTGCTCTCCTCCTCCTCCTTCTCCGCTTCGGGGGCCTCTTCGGGAGGGGCCGCGTCTTCCTTTTCGAGCCCTTCCCCGTTGTTCTCCAGGTGTCGGTCGAGGTTCCTTTCCCTGAAGAACTGCAAGGGCCTGCCCTTCTCCTCCACCCGGTTGGAAACCTGGATGTCCGGCTCGATCCCCTTCGCCTGGATCACACGGCCGCTGGGCGTGTAGTACTGTGCCGTCGTCAGCTTCAGCCCGGAACCATCCTGCATGGGAATGATGGTTTGCACGGATCCCTTCCCGAAGGTGGGCGTACCCAGAATCACTGCACGGTGATGATCCTGGAGCGCACCGGCAACGATCTCCGATGCGCTGGCGCTTCCGCCGTTGACGAGACAGATGATCGGATAGGAATGTTTCTTTTTCTGCGGGTGTGCGAAGAACTCCATCTTCTGCGACTTCATCCGTCCGTCCGTATAGACGATCTTTCCGGCCTCCAGGAACTCGTCGGCAACGAGCACGGCCTGATCGAGCAGTCCACCCGGGTTGTTCCGAAGATCGAGAATGAGCCCCTTGAGGCCCTCCTCACCCGCCCCCGACTCGAGCTCCTCGAGGTGCTTCTTCAACTCCCTGCCCGTGTTCTCCTGGAACTGGGTGATCCGCACGTATCCGTACACGTCTTCCAGGGCCTTCGCCTTCACACTCATGATCTTGATCACGTCACGGACGATGGCGACTTCAAAGGGCTCCTCGATGCCTTCCCGGAAGATGGTCAGGTTGATCTTGGTCCCCTTCTTGCCCCGCATCCTCTTGACCGCTTCGAAGAGGGTCATGTCCTTGGTGGATTCGTCTTCGATCTTGACGATCCGGTCCCCGGCCTCCAGACCGGCACGGAAGGCGGGCGTGTCCTCGATGGGCGACACGATCGTGAGGATTCCGTCCCGAATCGTGATCTCGATGCCCAGCCCGCCGAAGCTGCCCTTGGTCTCGACCTGAAGCTCCTTGTACAGGTCCGGCTTGAGAAAGCTGGAGTGAGCGTCCAGGGTCTTCAACATCCCGTCAATTGCCCCGTAAATGAGCGTCTCCATGTCCACCTCTTCGACATAGTTCTGCTCCACCTTCTCGATGACGTCGGCAAAGACCTGGAGCCGCTGGTAGTTCTGGTCCGCAGTCGCCTTGACCCCCACGTTGTCTCTCACCACCCCGAGGGTCCCGATGAGGAAAAAGAGAAGGAAAAGGACAAACCATTGCGTTCTCGACCACACATTCTTCAAGGCCACGTCCTCCCTGTCGTCAAGAGACGATGTGGAAAAGCTCCTTCGGAGCCGGTTGTTTTCGCTCATAAAAGGGATCGACCCATCCGCCGATTCTCTTGATATCCCCAGTCTATTACAAACCTGCAGCAACATTCAATCCGGGGCCCCTCCCGCGGGCCGCGTCATCTTCGGTCCGGCCTCTTCCGAAGCCAGTGGAGGGGGTCCTCCGGGCTTCCCCCGTGCCAGATCTCGAAGTGCACCAGGCAGCCGTCCACGGAGCCTGTCGCACCGGCGTGCCCCACGATCTCGCCCGCCTCCACCCGCTCGCCCTTCCTCTTGTTCAACTCACTGAGATGGGCGGAAATGGTGTAATCGTTCCTGCCGTGCTGGATGATCAGCAGCTTGCCGTAGCCGCGGAACCAGTCGGCGAAGGCAACACCGCCCCCCCAGACCGCGCGAACCGGGGCCCCGGGCTTCGTCTTGATGTCGATGCCCTTCGACCGGACGGACCGGCTGATGCCGAAGGTCCGGCAGATCTTTCCCTCCACCGGCCAGGGCAGCTTGCCCTTGTGGGCGCCTATGGGTCCCTGGTCGACGATCACCGGGACAGGCGGCTTCCGCCGGATCTCCTCCAGCAGATCCTGCTCCGCCTCCTTGAGTTCCTCGAGAAGGCGCCGGTGCAGCCTCTTGTCCTGATCGATACGGAACAAGAGGGCGTTCTTCCGCTGCCGGCTCGCCTTCAGGGCCTTCTTCCGCTCTTCGATGGTCTCGAGAAGGGATGCTTCCGCCTTCAGGCGCTCCTGCAGGTCGGCCTCCACGCGCTCCTTTTCCGTGACCAGGCGGTGGAAGGCCTCCAGCCTCCGCCAGTCCGCGACCAGCAGACGCTTCAGGGAATCCAGGTTCCTGAACTTCTCCGGCGGGGATGCCTCGGAAAAGAGGACCGGAAGCATGCCCGCCCTGCCGAGCCGGTAGTAGGCCTTCAGACGACGGGCCTGTTCGCCCCTCTGCCGCTTGATCTGGCCCTCCAGGGAACTCAGCTCCCGCCTCTTCTGCTTCATCTCCCGGGTGAGATCCTCCATGCGGGCTTCCGAGCTTCGGCGCCTCTTCTCGGCGACGACGATCTCCTTGTCCAGAGACTCCAGGGCCTCGAGCAGGTTCCGGCCCCTGCTCGAGAGATCCTCGAGGGTCCTCTTCTCGACGGCGATCTTCTTGCGGGTCTCACGGAGGCCCTTCTTCGGGTCCGAAGCCCGCGAGGCGGCCTGCGGGAGGCTTGCCGTGAGGACGAAGCCCAGAAGAAATACGAGCACCGAACGGGGGAATCGACGTCTCATCGTTCCACGGAAAACCGGGAAAAGGTTAAGAGGCTGCTGACCACGCCGACCAGGGCCCCGAGGAGGATCAGGGTGATCGTCAACGGCGCGGAAAGGAATCGAGGCTGCACCCAGCCGGCGAATAGGCTCCAGGAGGTTCCCATGTAGATCCGGAAGCCCTGATAGAAGATCCAGAGAAGGCAGAGGGCCAGAAGGGCTCCGCCGATTCCCTGGAGCAAGGATTCCAGAAAGAAGGGAAATCGAATGTACCCTTCGGAGGCCCCCACGAGGCGAAGAATCTCGATCTCCTCCTTCCGGGAGTAGAATCCCAGGGTCAGGGTGCTCGAGATCACGATCACCGAGGCGAACAGGAGGAGGAGTCCCAGGGTCAGAGCCAGCCAGCGCAGGACGCTGATGAAGGCGAAGAAGCGCTTCATCCACCCGCCGCCGTACTCCACGCCCTCCACACCCTTCATCTCGGAGAGATCCCGTGCGAGCTTCTCGATGGCCTCCAGATTGCGGAAGGTCTTCTTCAGGCGAATCTCCAGGGAGCCGGGCAGCGGATTCTCGTGGAGGCCCTCGAGCACGTGGGCCGCATCTCCCATCGCCTCTTCCAGGGAGCGGAGCGCCTCCTCGGGAGAGCAGAACTCGACCGCCTCCACTTCTTCCATGGCCGTCACCGCATCCCGAACCCGCGATCGTCCCTGCTCCTGAAGGTCCTTGTCCAGGTAGAGCACGACCTGGAGTTCCTTCCCAAGCCTCTCGCCGATGGCCTGCAGATTCGTCAGCATGAGCAGGTAGGAGGCGAGCAGGAGCAGGGTGAAGCCGACGGCGGCCAGGCTCATGACCACCGTGTTCAGGTGTTCTCTGATGTTCTGTGCGGTCGTCTTGAGGTGATAGAGAAGCTTATAGGTCCACATGAGGCTCTGCTTGTCTCTCCGCAACGAGTCGCCCCCTGTCCAGCACGATGCGGCCCTTGCCGCAGTAGGCCGGCAGCGACTCGTCGTGGGTCGCCACCAGCAGGGTCGTGCCCTGCTGATGAATCTGGAGGAACTGGTCCATGATCTCGCGGCTCAGGGCCGCGTCCAGGTTTCCGGTGGGCTCGTCTGCGAGGAGGATCAGCGGGTTGTTGACCAGCGCCCGGGCGATGGCAACGCGCTGCTGCTCGCCGCCGGAAAGCCGGAGAGGTTTCTGTCCCCTCTTGTCGGCGAGCCCGACCGACCGGAGCGCATGATAGGCCCTCTTGCGCACCTCCCCCGGCGGCAGGCCCTGGATCTGCAGGGCCAGTGCGACGTTCTCCATGGCGCTCCGGTTCTCGAGGAGCTTGAAGTCCTGAAACACGAAACCCGTCTCCGTCCGAAGGCGCGTCAGCTCGCGGGCAGGGATGCGCGTGACGTTCCTTCCGTTCACCACGAGTTGCCCCCGGGTGACCTGCTCGATGCCCATGATGATCTTGAGCAGGGTGGTCTTCCCCGCACCCGAGGAGCCGGCAACGAAGAGGAAGTCCCCCTTTTCGATCTGGATGGAGACTTCGTTCAGGGCGGTGACGCCGCCGCCGTAGGCCTTGGTCACGTTGAAGAGCTGGATGATCTTGGAGGAGGCGTCCTTGGAAACCGCCGTCGCCGGGGTTGCGGGAGGCATTCAGGCTTCCTCTCTGCTGTTCATCTCGTAGAGAATCTGCAGTCCCCGGAGGGTGAGGAACCGGTCCACCTTCTGGATGGTCTTCGACTCCGGAGCGAGCCGCTCTGCCATGCCGCCGGTGGCGATCACGTATGCCTCCTCGCCCATCTCCCTGCGTATGCGCTCCACCATGCCGTCCACCATGCTCACGTATCCGAAGAGGATGCCCGACTGCATGCTGTGAATCGTGTTCTTGCCGATCACCGACCGGGGCCTCGTGATCTCGACGCGCGGAAGCTTCGACGCGGTCTGGAACAGGGCCTCCAGGGAGATGCCGATACCGGGCACGATGACACCGCCCATGTACTCGCCGCCCGCCGAAATGCAGTCAAAGGTCGTGGCCGTGCCGAAATCGACGACGATGCACGGCCCGCGGGCTTCGCGAAAGGCGGCGACGGCGTTCACGATGCGGTCCGCGCCCACCTCGCGGGGGTTGTCCATCAGGATGGGCATGCCGGTCTTGATTCCCGGCTCCACGAGCAGCGGCTCCAGACGAAGGGTCTTCCTGCAGAATTCCTCGAAGGCCTGCAGCAGGGGCGGCACCACGCACGAGATCACCACGGCCTTGAAGGCGTCGAAGGTGACACCGGACGCGGCGCAGATGCTTTGAATCAGAACCCCGTACTCGTCCGCCGTCTTGGTCTTGTCGGTGCTGATCCTCCAGTCCCGGTGAAGCCTTTCTCCTTCAAACACGCCCAGAACCGTTTGGGTGTTCCCGATGTCGATGACGAAGAGCATGGTCACTTCTCCTCCCGAATGACTCGAAGCACGTCCCCCGCGCGGATCCTCTCCTGCTGCCCGGCATCGTTCTCCAGGATCATGGAGCCCTCCTCATCCAGCCCCCTGAAACGGCCCTGGAGAGTGCCTTTCGCCGTGCCGACCTCCAGCCTTTCCCCGGTGTGCGCGCAGTAGCCCTGCCACGACTCGAGGACCCAGGAGCCTCCTTCGAGCAAGAGCCGCTCATAGCCCTCGTCCAGACGCTCCAGGAGCCGCCGGACAAAGGGGAGCCTCTCGACGGGCCTTCCCAGCTCGATCTGCACGGAGGTGGGAGGGTACCGCAGGTCCGGCGGAAACATGTCGGGGGTCATGTTGATGTTCACCCCGATGCCGAGAACGAGGAAACGGATGCCCTCCTGCTCGGCTTCCATCTCGGCCAGGATGCCGACAGCCTTCTTCCCCTTCAGGAGGAGATCGTTCGGCCATTTGATCCGTGGCTGCAGGGGGAACACCTCCTCCAACGCCTTCGCAATCTCGACGCCTGCCATGAGCGTGACCATGGCCGCTTCGGCGGGCGTGAAGGAGGGCCGCAGGAGAACGGACATGTAGAGGTTCCGGTTGGCCGGACTGACCCACTGTCTGCCCTGCCGCCCCTTGCCTGCGCGCTGCATTTCTGCGATGACGACGGTTCCGTCTTCGGCGCCCCGGCGGCCCAGGTCCCAGAGGTCGTCGTTCGTGGAGTCCGTCGCGTCCTTGACCAGGATCTTCCTGCCGACCCGTTTCGTTCGTATCCCGGGATCCGTCTCGAGCACGTGGAGCGCATCCGGGACCTCGCGGAGCCGGTAGCCCTGCGATGAGACCCCGTCGATGGTGTACCCCTGGGCGCGGAGCGTCTGGATCTGCTTCCAGACGGCGGCGCGGGTGACCTGCAATTCCCTGCAGATCCGCTGACCGGACACGTAGCCCTCCGACCCTCGCAGCAGCACGAGGATCCGCTCGCGCTGTGACGTTCTCTTAGTCATCATTGAGCAGCATGGAAATGTCTACGCCGGGTGCGGAGTGGGTCAGCCTGCCCACGGAGATCGCGTCCACACCGGTTTCCGCGATCTCACGAACCTTCTCCAGGCTCACGGTGCCTGAAACCTCGAGCTGGACGGCACCGCGAACCCGGTTTACAGCATCTCGAATCGTTTCCGACGACATGTTGTCCAGAAGGATCGAATCCACGCCTGCCTCCACGGCCTCTTCCACCTGGTCCAGCGTGGACGCCTCCACCTCCACCTTGAGGGTGTGGGGGGCGGCCTTCCGGATCGCCTTCACGGCGGCCGCTACCCCGCCGCACGCGGTGAGATGATTCTCCTTGACGAGAATGCCCTCCGACAGACTGGAGCGGTGATTGACTCCGCCCCCGACACGGACCGCGTATTTCTCGAGGACTCTCATCCCCGGCAGGGTCTTCCTCGTGTCCAGGATCTTCGTCCCCGTTCCCTCGACCGCATCCACGAACCTGCGGGTCACCGTAGCCACTCCGGAGAGATGCTGCAGGATGTTGAGGGCCACCCGCTCACCGGCCAGAAGGGCCCTCACGGGCCCCCTCAGCTCGAGGAGCACGGTCCCCGCCTCCACCTTGCTGCCGTCCCGGACCGACGACCGGACCGACACCTCATCGGAGAGCAGTTTGAATACGCGGACGGCGACGTCCAGCCCGGCCACGACCAGAGGCTCCTTCGCCCGAATCGCGGCCTTGCCGAAAAGGTCCGGGGGCACGAGCAACTCGCTGGTCACGTCTCCCGTGCCCAGGTCCTCCCGAAGTGCGGCACGGAGCCATTCGTCCAGCATCGGTTCGGCGATCATCGGAGCGGCTCTCCTCCAGGAAGAATTTACTTGAATTATCCAGAGTAATTGACAAGATAAGCAGCACAAAGTATATTGAAATCGCTTTTCCAATTCAAACGGAAAGGCACCACGCCAAAAGATGCCGAAGTGGTGGAATTGGTAGACACGCTGGGTTCAGGGTCCAGTGGGCATTAGCCTGTGGGAGTTCGAATCTCCCCTTCGGCACCAGAAGCGCCCCGCAGCCTGGTGAGGCTCCGGGGCGCTCTCATTTTGGGTCGGACCAGCGGCGGTTGGGGGACCCTGGAGGGGATAGGGTTGTGCTGGCCTGGCGGGACTCAAGTCGCAGCACGGAAAGGTCGATACCAGGAAGAGCGAGAATGTTTTGGGGGATAAAATGCGCATGCGTCGTACACAGACCGCAGAGAAGCTTCCCGCCTTCCAGGAATGCCTCGGGTGTCCCCGTGCATCGGGGCAACCCTGCCGCGTAAGGGAACTCGTGAACCAGACGCTCTTCGTGGAGGGGGCCCACGCGTTTCTCTGCTACCACAGGACCTCTTTCGAAAACTCCTACATCTGCCGCTGTCCCGTGAGGAGAGAAATCTACGACCGCCACGGATGCTAGCAGCCCGCTGTTTCTATTCTCCCCCTTGGAAAACCAGCCGGTGTCCTCGATCAGAATGAAACACGCGATCCTTCTTGCAGGTTATCTTCCCCTGTGATAAAGAGATTCTTCTGTGCCGTCTATGATGTACATCCATCGTGCAACCACTCGACCGAAGAAAGGAGACCCCCATGAAGTTTTGGAGATCCATGCTCGCGATGCTGCTCTGCTCCGGCCTGCTCATCGCTCTCGGACTCAACGCGTGCGGAGACGACGACGAAGAAGAGGCCGGAATGACATGCGAGGAAGCTTTGGCTACGCTCACTTCCGACACGTGTATCGATGCCGTGGAAGACGAGCTGCCGGTCGTGCAGAACTGCATCGATGCTTGTGACCCCCCCGGTGATGAAGACTGCATCGATGATTGCCTCGACATCGAGGGCGTTCTGCCGTCCTCATGCGTCCAGGCGATCGGAATGCTCCTGGACGATGAAGATGCGGTCTGCGGGGCGTGCTTTGTGACTTGTGGCCAGGATCTGGTCGATTGCATCGTCGAGGGCAGTGCACCTGAGACCTGCCTCACCCTGCTTTCCGGCTGCACGGCTCAATGCGGCCTGCCCTGACGCACCGTCCGTTGACCACCCTCACTCTGGACCGCAGACCGGCCCTGTCCCTTTGGGCAGGGCCGGCCCATTTTTGCGGGAACTGAACCGCAACCCCACCTGTCCAACCTTGCCAATAACGCACATGACCGTGCAGGGCGTTCCGCAGCCCCGAAGGAGCGGGAGGATGGTTTCGGAAGGTGCCCTTCGGGACAAACCAGCGACGGACAACGCATGAAGAGTCTATGAAAAGAAGAGACAACCGACCAGATTAGGGTGGGCCCCTTCCCTGTCAGAACCTCCCCGAACCGGGCATTCCCACGGCATCTCAGCACCCGCGTGATGTAGTGTTCAAGAACTCCTCGCCCCACATTCCATAGCCCACGAAACAAGGATTCTCTTACCCCGAGGGAGTCGAGGCAGAGGTGCGAATGCTCCCCAACGATGGAGGTGCGTCAAGATGAAAGACAATGCCTACCTGAGACCGCGAGACGTGGCCCACATTCTGGACTGCTGCCCGGACGACCTGTATCCGCTGATCTACAGCGGAGAGATCAAGGCGTACAAGGAAGGCAGGATGTGGAGATTCCGGCTGGAAGACGTCATGGACTACAAGCAGAAAGCGGAGGGCAACAACACCGGCAAGCCCACGCATGGCGGCCTGAATTCCACCAAGCCCGGCAAACATGATAATTAACCTCACAAAACACCTATAAGCAGCTGCAATTAATGGAATTTATTTGGTGATGGGGGCGTAAGTCACTCTTCCAGGGCCTGCAGGTTCTTGGCCAGAAGGGCAATCTGTCCGGTCAACTCCTCCTCCCTGTTCCGTTCTTCCGCCACGACCTCGGCAGGCGCCTTTTCCACGAACTTCGGGTTGGCGAGCTTCTTCCTGCTCGTCTCGAGCTGCTTCCCGAGCTTCTTCATCTGTGTTTCGAGGCGGGCCCTTTCCTTCTCCGGGTCCAGGACGTCGCCCAGGAAGATCTCCAGATCCCCGATGACCTGACTCGCTGCGTTCCTCGGGCGACCCACGTCGTTTCCCGCCTTCAGCTCGGACAATCGGGCCATGAAGGTGATCAGGTGCGCGTTGCGCTCGAGAAGGGAAAGGAGCCCGCCCGAAGCCTTGACGGCCGCCGGCAGCTCCCTGCTCGGCGGCACCTGATGCCGCGAACGAAGCTCCCGGAGGCGGCTGATCACCAGCTTGACGCGCTCGAACTCCTCTTCCAGGGCCTCGTCCTCCCAGGATTCCCAGGGCCGGGGCCAGGCAGCGAGCACGCAAAGCTCGGAGGACGGCAGCGGTTCGGTCACCCCCCGCTTCGGCGCCTGACGGTTCAAGTAGGTCCAGAGCTGCTCGGTGATGAAGGGCACGAAGGGATGCAGCAGCCGGAGCACCTGGTCCAGCACGACCGCCAACACCTGACGGGCAACCGGCGCCTGGTGGTCGTGGCGCATCCGCGGCTTGATCAGCTCCAGGTACCAGTCACAGAACTCTCCCCAGAAGAACTCGCGGGCGGCGGTGATCGCGGCCGAGGGCCGGTATCCCTCCATATGCGACGTGACCTCACGGATCGCGCGGGAAAGGCGGGATAGGATCCAGTGATCCTCCGGCCGCACGGCCTCGGCGGACAGGGGCTGGAAGCCGAGGTCGCCGAGGTTCATGAGCGCGAAGCGTGCAGCGTTCCAGAGCTTGTTGCAGAAGTTCTTCCCCACCTCGAACCGGTCGCTGAACACGCTGGTGGAAGGCACTTCCGGCATGGTGCCGAGCACGTCGAACTCGGCGCTGCAGGAAGTGCACAGGTACGTGAAGATCGTCCGGCCATGCTCCGCATCGGTCAGCTCGACCATGGTTTCGCATGACGGGCAGACGGCCTGCACCGGGAGCCGCACGTCCTGCATGCCCGTTTCCATGGAGCAGATCAGATAGCGCATGGCGTCGGCGCCGTACTGCTCGATGATGTCCACCGGGTCGATGCCGTTGCCCTTGCTCTTGGACATGGTCACGCCCTTGCCGTCGAGGATCTTGGCGTGAACGAAGCAGTCCGTGAAGGGGACGTCCCCGTGGTTGTAGAGGCCCATGATCACCATGCGCGCCACCCAGAGCGTAATGATGTCACGGGCCGTGACGAGGCAGGAGCCGGGGTAGTAGTAGGGGAACGAGTCCTCCCGGCCTTCGATACCCCCGAGGGGGGTCTGGCCCTGTTCGATGGCCGCACCGCCCGGGTCCGGCCACCCGAGGGTGCTGAAGGGCCAGAGGGCCGAGCTGAACCAGGTATCCAGCACGTCCGGGTCCTGCTCGAGTCCCAGGCCTTTCAACCGCTCTGCGTGGAGGCCCTCGGCGCGGGAATTCCGCAGACAGACCTGGATCTCCAGCTCCCCCGCCTCGCCCGCTTCCAGCATGGCGAGGCCGGTGGCGGCGTCGTGCTGGGCGCCGGTAGGATCCGCGAGCCACACGTGCAGCGCGTCGCCCCCATCCTCGGGAAGGCCGTCCAGGATCTCCCTTGTTCGCGCCGCATCCGCACACAAGGCGGTCCACACAGGAATCCGATGGCCCCACCAGAGCTGCCGGCTGATGCACCAGTCCCGCTTCTCGGCAAGCCAGTTCTCGTATCCGCTCGTGTATCGATCCGGATGGAACGTCAAGCCGTGCCCCTGCGGGGTCTCCCACTCCCTGCTCACGGCCCGGATCGCCACATCGGCCAGCCCCTTCCCCTCGAACTCGTTCGCCGTTCCCCGGCCGCAGACGATGCCGCCGTCCACATCCCCCATTCGCACGAACCACTGCTTCGACAGGTAGGGCTCGATCGGCGTCTTGGAACGGTCCGAGTGCCCCAGCTCGACCTCCCGGTCTTCGACCCTGTCGAGCAGCCCCCGGGTCTCGAGATCCGCAATGACCCTTTCGCGGGCCTCGAAACGGTCCAGCCGGGCATAAGGGCCCGCGTGGTCGTTCAGGGTGCCGTCGGGCTGGAGGATGTTGATGAGGTCGATCTCGTCCGTATGGCGTTGCCATACCGCGTAGTCGTTCGGGTCGTGGGCCGGCGTGATCTTCACGCACCCCGTGCCCAGCTCCGGTTTGGCCCAATCGTCCAGGATGATCGGGATCTCCCGCTCGAGGAGCGGCAACAAGACCTTGCGGCCCGACTCCGCCATGGCCACCAGGCACTCGAGTTCCGACAGCCGGGTCCGGAGGATCTCCTGCAGGCGCTCCAGCTCTGCCTCCTCCTCTTCCCTTTCCCGAGCCGCGGCTCCCGCGACCCTGGCTTCCTGCTCGGCGACCCGGTCCTTCAAGGCCTCCGCAGGATTCGGGTGGCAGGCCACGGCCGTGTCGCCCAGCATCGTCTCCGGCCGTGTGGTGGCCACGATCACAGAGGCAGGCTCCCCGGGCTCGGGGTCGATCACCGGATAGCGCACGTACCAGAAGTGGCCGGCCACGGCGTCGTGGTACACCTCATCGTCCGCCACCGCGGTCTGGAGCTGACAGTCCCAGTTCACCAGACGGTCGCCGCGGTAGATCAGTCGGTCCACGAAGAGGCGGAAGAAGGTCTCGCGCACCGCGGCGCTGCAGACCGCGTCCATGGTGAACCGCTGCCGGTCCCAGTCGGCGGAGCAGCCCATTTCCTGTTGCTGCCGGACGATCCTCTGCTGGTACTCGTCCTTCCAGGCCCAGATACGCTGCACCAGCGCCTCGCGCCCGATGTCGTGACGGGTCTTTCCTTCCAGCTCGAAGAGGCGCTTCTCCACGACCGCCTGGGTGGCGATTCCCGCATGGTCGGTTCCCGGCTGCCAGAGCGTGTTGTCCCCCATCATCCGGTGCCAGCGGGTGAGCAGATCCTGCATCACGTTGTCCATGGCGTGGCCCATGTGAAGTGCGCCGGTCACGTTCGGCAGGGGCATCATGATGACATAGCGGCGCTCCGGGGGACGCTCGTCCGGAAGGGCGGAAAACGCCCTCGCCTCAAGCCAGCGCTGCATGATCTCTTCTTGAAACGCTTTCGGTTCATACGTGGTTGGAAGCTCTGTCCCCATCTGTGAAACCCCTCGAAGCCGGGCGAACGACCGCCCCCTGTTGCCGGGAAGACGCGTTGTGGGTGTAAACTGTAGAAGGATAGGGAAGGACGTCAAGGTGTGTCAAGGACGGGGCGCTTCAAATACAGTACGCCGTAAGCCACAGCGAAGAACGCGTACGTCACGGCCATCAGCCAGCCGAGCACGTTGAACACCCCGAGCAGCTGGCCCTGGACGAGTGCAACCGCCCCGACGGTGAAGCCGATCCAGCAACCGAGGGCAACGAGAAGCTGGGCGTCCGGCCCCTTGGCTCTGGCCAGCCAGGTGATCACGCCGAAGCAGAGGAACTCACCCCCGAGCATTCGCGCCAGCACGATTCCCGTCTCGCTCACCGTGGCACCGTAGACACCGGAAAGGACGAGCCGGGGAAAGAGCGTGAAGAGCAGCCCCATGGGCATCGCCACGATGGCGTTTACGGTGAGCACCGTGTTCATGGGCATGTCCGGCTCCTTTTCTAATGTTTATAAATTACTTCATATTTATCTTATAAATATATGTTTAATATAGATATTATGAATAGCAATCGACAAAGCAGACCATTCCGCCCACCCGAGACGAAGGGCGCCCGGCCGGGAGGCCTCTACTATCCGGGATCGTGCCGAGAGAAGTCAAGGTTTGAAAGGCGGCGGATCTTTTGGATATAAGTTCGGCATGGAGACACAACTGTCTGAACTGCAGCGACGGCTCGAACCGCTCGAGCGAAACCGGGGCAAGGTTTCGGTCCTGACCGGCGCCGGCATCAGCGCGGAGAGCGGCATTCCGACCTTCCGCGGGCCGGAGGGATACTGGACCGTCGGATCGAAGGAGTACCGGCCGGAGCAGATGGCAACGGTCGCCATGTTCTCCATCGACCCCTGGGAGGTCTGGTCGTGGTACCTCTACAGGAGGACCGTCTGCCGCAGTGCGGACCCGAACGCGGGACACTTCGCCGTGGCCCGCATGGAAGAGATCCTGGGCGACCGCTTCCGGCTGATCACCCAGAACGTGGACGGGATGCATCTGAGGGCCGGCAATACGCCTGACAGGACCTTCCAGATCCACGGCAATCTGCACTTCATGCGCTGCGCCGCGACCTGCACGCCGCAACTTCTCCCTCTTCCGTCAGCGCTTAAGGACAGAGGGAAGAACCAGCACCTGGACGAGGAGGAGAAGGCCGCACTCGCCTGTCCAGGGTGCGGAGGTGTGACACGGCCCAATGTTCTCTGGTTCGACGAGTTCTACGACGAGCCCTTCTACCGCGCGAACAGCGCCATCCAGTGGGCCGCCGGGAGTGACTTACTTCTGGTGGTGGGAACGGCCGGGGCGACCACGCTCCCCATGCAAATCGGCAGCATGGTGGCCCGGAACCCGGAGGCGGTGCTGATCGACGTGAATCCCAGCCCCAACCCGTTTCAGGATCTCGCACGAAACCATCCGCAGGGGGTCGTCCTGCAGGGGAACAGTGGGGAGATCCTGCCGAAGATCGTCTCGCTCTGGGAAGCGTTGAGGACCGGTACTTGAGCCGAGTTCGAGCAACGGGGACGAAGGGTTCAGCCTTCCTCCCTTCAGGTCCGCTCTCGATACAACCGGTACAGAAGCCGAAAAGAAGGGCTGAAGGCATCCGGGTTCGTTGCCAGACCTTCTTCGATCTCCATCAGGAAACGAGCACGAAAAGGTAGAGGTGATTCAGAACGATCACGAAGTAGATGACCAGGACAAGGCCCAGGAGGTACTTGACGATGGGCAGGTTCTTGTGAAGGCACAGGACCGTAAGACAAAGGGCCGTGAGGATGTATTTCACATTGAAGAAGATCTTCGGGCTCATGCCGAGAAAGAAGTTCATGATCGGGTTCAGTTCCTCGGCATTGTTCACGTGGACGTGATGCAGCGTCAGAAAGGCATCCGCCACACCCAGCAGGAGGATCGACATGAGAAGCATGAAGAACCGTAAGCTGTATTGATCCACATAGATGTGCCGCCGCCTGTCCTCTTCGCGGCGCACATCCTTCCTGCGGCCCATCAACGTGTACCTGCTCAGAATCGGCGTCGGTCTCGCCCTTCTGTCGGGCACCGTTCTTCGCTTCGGGTCCTGCTCGATGAAGTCGGCATCCATGTTGTGACCCACGTCAGCGGCTCCTCCCCGGGGGAAGACGGGCTTCCTTCTCCAGATCCTCCCTAGGATCGGCAGCTTCCGTGCAAAGGTTTAGGCCTTTTTGCTGCGGGAAACGTAACGGACCGGGTTTTCAGCAGAAACGAATCTCCTTCACCTCGTAGGACCGGGTCCCGCCGGGCGCTCTGACAACGGCTTCGTCCTCCACTTCCTTGCCGATCAGGGCGCGCGCCATGGGCGAATGGACCGAGATCCTTCCCTGTTTCGCATCCCCCTCCTCCGGGCCGACGATCTGGACGCGGATCTCCTCCCCGGTGTCCATGTCCTCCAGGACGACGGTGGCACCGAACACGACCTTGTCCGACTCGAGCTTCGACGGGTCGATCACCTCCGCCCGGGCCAGCTTGTCCTCCAGGTCCCGAATCTTCGCCTCGATGTGGCCCTGCTTGTCCTTGGCGGCCTCGTATTCCGCATTCTCGCTCAAGTCACCGTGGGCCCTCGCGACCTCGATTTCCTTGGCAATCTCGTATCGGTCCTTGGTCTTGAGCCGCTTGAGCTCGGCCATCCGTGCTTCATACCCTTCCTGTGTCATGGGAACTCGGTCCATCTCATCCTCTTCGTCTGCAGGAGCCCTCCCCCTGCCTGTCGGTTCTTCGGTTAGCCTCTCGTTACCCGACTCTCGAGGCATTCCCCGTCTTCATAAAGGACCTGGCCCCCCACCATCGTGAGAAGGGCCCGACCCTTCAGCGACCAGCCGTCGAAGGGGCAATTCCTCGCCTTGGACCGGAAGGAACGGACATCGACCCGAAAGGTTCGATCCAGGTCCGCAATCACCAGATCCGCCGGCTCGCCCACGCCCAGGGTTCCGGCGTCGAGACCCATTGCCCCCCCCGGACCGGTGGTCAGCAGCTCGACCGCCCGCTCGAGACGGATACACCCCTTCTCCACGAGCGAGAGCACCAGCGGCAGGGTCGTTTCCAGCCCGATCACACCGAACGGCGCTTCCTCGAGTCCGGCGGCCTTCTCGTCGGCATGATGGGGGGCATGGTCGCTCGCCACCGCGTCCACGGTCCCGTCACGAAGGCCCTCCTGGAGGGCGAGCAGATCCTCCGGCTTTCGAAGGGGCGGATTCATCTTGGCGTTCGCGCCATGCTCGAGGACCGCCTTCTCGTCCAGAACCAGGTGGTGGGGGGTGACCTCGGCGGTTACACGGATCCCCTTCTCTTTCGCGACCCGGATCATCCCGATCGATTTCCCTGTACTCACGTGGGCCAGGTGCAGATGCGCTCCCGTGTCCCACGCCAGGGCCAGATCTCTCGCCGTCATCACGTCTTCCGCTGCCGCAGGGATGCCCTTGACGCCCAGGGCTGCGGCCACCTCCCCCTCCTGCACCACCCCCCCGAGAGCAAGGCGATCGTCCTCACAGTGCGAGATCGTCGGACACCCGAGATCTCTCGCCCTCTGCATGGCCAGCCTCGCAAGTCTCGCATCCATGACCGGACGCCCGTCGTCCGAGAAGGCGATCACGCCCGCTCGTCGGAGGGACTCCATCGGGACCAGGCTCCTTCCCTTCTGGCCGCGGGTGACCGCTGCCGCAAGATAGACCCGAACCGCTGTCCCGGAGGCGATCTGTTTCCTGAGATTCGTTATCACGGAAGAACGATCCAGACACGGTCGCGTGTTCGGCATGGCCACGACCGAGGTGAATCCACCTGCCGCTGCCGCACTCGTCCCCGTCACCAGGTCCTCTTTGTGCTCCTGGCCGGGAACCCGGAGGTGAACGTGGATATCCACCAGCCCCGGGAACAGGGCCATCCCGTTCAGGTCGTAGATTTCGAGCGGGCCCCCGGGCCTCTTCCATTCCGAGTAGGGGGCCAGGCTCGGCGCCGTCGCCTCGACGCGCCCGTCCCGCACGAGCAGGTCCCGCTGCCCGAACGTGCCGTTCCCCGGATCGACCAGCAGGGCTTTGGTGAAGAGGTAATCCGACGTTCTCAAAGATCCCCCCTCCGATCAATGGATCAGGTCGCCGATCCTGCTCCAGCGGACATTGCGGCGCGGACCGTTCCATGACCAGTAGATCATGAAGGCCTTTCCCTTCATCAGCTCGAACGGAACAGGCCCCCAGACGCGACTGTCGGAGCTGTTCTCGCGGTTGTCCCCCATCATGAAATAAGCGTCCTCCGGAATCTTGATCGGGCCGTAGTTGTCCAGCCCGCGCACGTACCTCGAGCTCGCGTAGTAGGCGTACTCGTCTTCTTCCAGCGGTTTGCCGTTGATGTGGACCTTCCGGTCGATCACCTCGATCGTCTCCCCGGGCAACCCGATGACCCGCTTGATGAAGTCCTTCTTCCTCTCCGTTGGTTCCAGGAACACCACCACTTCCCCCCGCTTCGGCCTCTGCAGGGAGAAGAGCCGGATCCGGGTGAAGGGAATCTGGGGGCCGAAGACGAACTTGTTCACGAGGATGTGATCACCCACCAGCAGCGTGGGAATCATGGAACCGGAAGGAATCTTGAAGGCCTGGACGATGAAGGAACGAATCACGAAGGCAAGGACGAGGGCGATGAGGATCGCCTCGGTGTACTCTCTGAAGGTCGATTTCTGTTTCGGTTTTTCGCGATTCTTGCTCGTCGTCTCGTTCACCTCGTTTCCTTCCTTTCCTGACGGGGGCGGGGATGCGCCAGGATTCCCGAATCTCGTCGAATCCACGTCAACTCCGGTTCTGTTTCGCTTCCGGTACCTGCCGGAAATAGTCGAGTGTCTCTCGAATCCCGTCCTCGAAAGAAACCTTCGGCTCCCAGTCGAGCAGTCTTCTGGCCAGGGTGATGTCGGGCTGCCGGACCTTCGGGTCATCCACGGGCAGCCCCTTGAAAACGATCTTGCTCTCTGAACCGGTGATCCGCACGATCTCCTTGGCGAACTCGAGGATGGACATCTCCTGCGGGTTGCCCAGATTGACCGGTCCGTTGTAATCCGTATGAAGGAGCAGCCTCCAGATCCCGTCGACGAGATCGGAAATATAGCAGAAGCTTCGCGTCTGGGAGCCGTCTCCAAAGACGGTCAGGTCCTCACCCCGAAGGGCCTGGGGCAGCAGCGTCGGAACCACCCTTCCGTCGTTGATGCGCATGCGCGGCCCGTAGGTGTTGAAGATCCGAACGATACGCGTGTCCATGTCGTGGTAATTGTGATAGGCCATGGTGAGGGCCTCGGCGAATCGCTTCGCCTCGTCGTACACACCCCGGGGTCCCACCGGGTTGACGTTCCCCCAGTAGGTCTCCGGCTGCGGGTGGACCAGCGGGTCCCCGTACGTCTCGGATGTGGAGGCGAGCAGGAAACGGGCCTTCTTCTCTTTTGCCAGCCCCAGTGCCTTGTGCGTGCCCAGGGAGCCGACCTTGAGGGTCTGGATCGGAAGCTGCTGGTAGTCGATCGGGCTTGCGGGCGAAGCGAAGTGAAGGATGTAGTCGACATCCCCTTTCAGGTACAGGTACTCGGTCACGTCCTGCTTGACGAAATGGAACCTCTCCTCCTCGAACAGCTCGGCGATGTTCTGCACAGACCCTGTAATCAGGTTGTCCATGGCGTACACCTCGAACCCCTCGGCCAGGAACCGTTCGCAGAGATGGGACCCGATGAAGCCCGCCCCTCCGGTAATCAACACCCTTTCCATGATTTCGTTCGTCCTTCCCCGGTCACTCGGAAAGATAGCCAGCCAGCGCCTCCTGCCAGCTCCGCAGCTTCATCCCCGTTGCACGCTCGAACTTCCCGCAGTCGAGAACCGAGTTCGCCGGCCGCGGGGCGGGCCTTCCCAGATCCGCGCTGGAGATGGGCACCACCTTCACGCCTTTCCTGCCCGCCAACTCCAGGATCTTCTCGGCGAACGCCAGCCAGCTGCAGGCCCCCCCGTTGGTCACATGGTATGTGCCCTGGAGCCCTTTCTCCGCCGCCTCCTGGAGCGCTGCGGCCAGGTCGAACGTGTAGGTGGGCGAGCCCTTCTGGTCGTCCACGACGCGCAGCCGGTCCTTCTGCTCGGCCTGCCCCAGAATCGCCTTCACGAAGTTCCTTCCCGCCTTTCCGTAGAGCCAGGCCGTTCTGACCACGCAGGCCTGGGGCAGCACCCTCCGGATCCTCTCCTCCCCTTCCCACTTGGAACGCCCGTAGACCCCCAGCGGTCCGGGCAGGTCCTCTTCCGCGTAAGCGCTCGTCTTCCTTCCGTCGAACACGTAGTCGGTGCTCACATGGACCAGCCGCACCCGGGCCTTTCTGCAGGCCGCGGCAAGATTGGCGGCTCCCTCCGCATTGACCCGAAAGGCCCGTTCCCCCTCCTCCTCGCTCCGGTCCACATCGGTGTAGGCAGCGGCATTGATCAGCACGTCCGGAGCCTCGTCTGCGACCCTCTCCTCGACCGCACGGGCATCGGCAATGTCGAGCTCGTCCAGGTCCACCCCGATCACCGAGTGGGCGGACCCCAGAACGCGCATCAGATCGGTACCCAGCATGCCCTTCGATCCAGAAACGAGTATTTTCAAGATCCCTGTTCCCGATTGCGGCGGATCAACGATTCCCGTACATGCGCTCGTAGTATTGCCGGTATTCTCCGCTCTTGATCTTCCTCCACCAGGACTCGTTCCGGATGTACCAGTCGATGGTGTCCATCATACCGTCTCGAAAGGCCGTGGCAGGCCTCCATCCGAGTTCCTCGCGTATCTTCGAGCTGTCGATTGCATACCGTCGGTCGTGCCCAGGCCTGTCCTTCACGTGGCGTATGAGGCCGGCGTCCTTGCCGAGCCTCTCGAGGATCGTACGGGTGATCTCCAGATTGTTCTTCTCCTCGTCCGCACCGATGTTGTAGATCTCGCCGTCGGCTCCCTCTCGAAGCGCCCGATCGAGTGCGGCGCAGTGGTCCCGCACGTGGATCCAGTCTCGAACGTACAGTCCGTCCCCGTAGACCGGAAGCGGCTCGTCGGCAAGGGCGTTGGTGATGAACAGGGGGATCAGCTTTTCCGGAAACTGGTAGGGGCCGTAGTTGTTCGAGCAACGTGTCACGACCACAGGAAGGCCGTACGTCTTCCAGTAGGCGCGGCACAGGAGGTCGGCCGCCGCCTTGCTCGCCGAGTACGGGCTGTTCGGCGCCGCAGGGCTCTCCTCGGTGAATCCCGCCTCTCCTTCCCCCAAGGACCCGTAGACCTCGTCGGTGGAGATCTGAAGGAAGCGGCTGATCTCGTATCCTCTCGCCGCCTCGAGAAGGGCCTGCGTCCCCAGGATGTTCGTGTTGAGGAAGTGGCCCGGGTCCTCGATGCTGCGGTCCACGTGGCTCTCGGCAGCAAAGTTGACCACTGCGTCCACGCCCTGAGCGAAGAGCCTGTTCAGCAGGGCCCCGTCCGAAATGTCTCCCCGGACGAAGCGGTAGTTCCCGCGTTCCTCCAGGCCCGCCAGGTTCTCCAGGTTGCCCGCATAGGTCAGCAGATCCAGGTTCACCACCTCGTCGTCAGGATGAGCGTCGAGCATGTACCGGACGAAATTGGAGCCGATGAACCCTGCCCCGCCCGTAACCAGAATCTTCATAGCAGCTCCACCTTGCTGGAATCTCCCAGCAGCAGGCGGTGTGCCTTCGGCTTGCGGTCCGTTCGCACAATTTCCACGTTCGTTCCGATCAGGCTGTCTTCGATGCGCAGGGTCCTCTGGGAAGGAAGGTCCTGGATGACCGTGTTCTGGCAGACGATGCTGTGCTGGATTTCCACGTTCTCGACCCTGCAGCTGGCATCGATGCTCGTGAAGGGCCCTACATAGGCGTTTCGGATGCAGGTCCCCGCACCGATGATGACCGGCCCCCGAATGACGCTGCTCTGGACCTGAGCGCCCTTCTCGATGATCACCCGGAACTGGATCGTGGACGCCTCGTCCACGTCCCCCTCGAGCCGTTCATCGATCGTGTCCAGGATGAGGCGGTTCGCCTCCAGCATGTCTTCCAGCTTCCCCGTGTCCTTCCACCACCCGGTCACGAGATGGGGCACCACCTCGTACCCGTGATCGATGAGCCACTGAATGGCATCCGTGATCTCCAGCTCGTTCCGCCAGGAGGGTCGGATCGCCCTGGCCGCCTCGAAGATGTTCGCATCGAACATGTACACGCCGGTCAACGCAAGGTCGCTCATGGGAGCCTTCGGTTTCTCTTCCAGTCGAACCACCCTTCCGTCCCGAAGCTCCGCCACGCCGAACTGGCTCGGGTTCGGAACGCTGACGAGCTGGATCTGGGAGTTGGGCCGCCCCTTCCGGAACGCATCCGCCAGGTCCTTGATGCCGTCTTTCAGGATGTTGTCCCCCAGATACATGACAAAGGGCTCGTCGGCGATGAACTCCTCGGCCGTCAACACGGCATGGGCGAGCCCCAGCGGCGCCTCCTGGGGGATATAGGTGATCTTCAGGCCCCAGCGGGACCCGTCTCCGGCCGCATCCTCGATCTCCTTCCAGGTCTGCCCGACGATGATGCCCACCTCGGTGATGCCCGCCTCCCGGATCGCCTCCAGCCCGTAAAAGAGGACCGGCTTGTTCGCCACCGGGATCAGCTGTTTGGCACTGGTGTGCGTGATCGGCCGCAGTCGCGTCCCTTCACCACCGCTGAGCACGAGTCCTTTCAAGAAGCTCTCCTTTCTTCCTGAATCGCCGGGCAAGGTCGAAGCCCTACCCGGAGATCGGCCGGGAATCGTTCTTCCTTGAGTGGAGCTGGCAACTTTTAATCAAGAAAACCGGAGGGTTATCTTTCGGCACCGTCTCCTTCGGTCCAGATTATGTGAAGCCGTCCCGCCCGTCAAGCCGCAGTTCTAATCATAGGAGCCGAGGCCGGTCAGCCGGAACAGGACCGAGAAGCTGACATCGTCCGGCCGGACCGTCTGATTCATCTTCAGCTCCACCGACCAGCAGTCGCAGGCGGAGAGGTAGGCAACGGTGAGGTGGTTCTCGATCTTGCCCGACAGCTCGATCAGGTAAAGGGTGTCCAGAGAGGCGGACCAGCGGTCCGTGATACGGGCCCGAACCCGGGACCGTAATGTCTGATCGATCCCCGGAAACCGATAGACCAGGTTGTAGGCGTCCCACAACTCCACCCGCGTCAGGGGATCGACCCGGTGTTCCTCGTGCTCGAGGAACCCTACGTCCAGGCCGAACCGATCCCGCTTGTCGCGAAGGGAAGTCCCCACCTCCAAGGCTCTCAGCGACCCGTCGTACGGGTCGATTTGCAGGTCCGCCCGGAGGCCGAGCCACGGGCGCGGCCGCAGCCGGCAGCGGACCCGAACGTCGGAGAAGAGTCTCCGGCTGGGCGATTCCACAGGGTCCTGGTCCAGGTCGATGCTCTGCGCCACGTAGAGATCTCCCATCATCCCCCTCTCCCCGGACGCCAGGGGCCCCTCCCTTCTGCCCCACAGGCTCGTGCCGATGCTGTAGGTGAGGAAGTTGCGGGTCCGGAGGAAATCGAGCCCGTCCATGACGACCGGGAAGGGGTCGGAATCGATCTCGTGGATGTACTGGTACCGCACCCTCGGCCGGACCAGATGGACGAGGCGATAAGCCCCCCACCGAAAGACCCTCCCCACGGTGCCCTCCGCCTCGGCACCGGTCTCCAGCAGAGTGCGGTGCTGGGTCCCGTCGCCGCCGAAACCGTCTTCAACGTACTGCGAGAGGATCTCGCGGAGGCCCACGCCTCCCTTCAGGGACAGGCCCTTTGCAGGGCTGAGCAGAACCTGTCCCTGCGGGAAGATCTGTTGCCGCCACCTCTTGTTGCCCATTTCATCCAGGAAGTGAACCGCCTCGGAACGCCACCCCAGGGACAGCCAGGGGAACCCCACCGGGCTGCGGACGAAGTCCACATGGACGTGCGGCATGCGCTGCGGAACCCTGTCGCCGCCGGTTTCGGCCACCAGGTCCGCGAAGGTCCCTTCCAGGGTCGTGTGGAAGCTGCCCCGATGGAAGCCCACGGTCCCCCGGCTCACCAGGATACGGTCGGAAGGGCTCGCAACCTCCCAGGGAAAGTCCTCCGTGTAGTCGTTGTCCGACACCACGCGCAGGTCGAGCTTGTCGTAGAAGGAGGAGGAGATTTCCTGGGAGTGTTCCGCCCGCAGGCCGTAACGGAGATCGTCGACCTCCATGTCATAGAGCATGCTCGCGTTCCACGTACCGGTCGTGTTCCTGCTCGGTCGATATCGGAACTCCACCCCCGGTTTGGCTCCCCTCTTCGTGAGGCCTTCGAGCAGGAAGGTCGCGTCGTAGCTCGCGTTGATCGCCCAGTAGTAGGGGAGCAGGAATTCCCAGCCGTTTCTTCCGGACTGACCGATCCCGGGGACGAGAAAGCCGGACTCTCGATCGATCTTCACCGGCACGTATCCGCGGGGAAGATAGAGGACGGGCACGCCGAGGACGTGGAACGTCGCCTTCCTGACCTTTGCGTACCCGCCCAGGGTGATCTCGCCCTCGCGGGCGCGCATCTCCCAGGGAACCCGGTCCTCCGGGGAAGGGCAGTCGCAGGTCGTGAAGGTTCCGTTCTCCACCTCGTACGTGTCCTGCCCGGTCTTCTCGAGCAGGTCGGCGCGGATGAAGTACCCCGTCTCCTTGAAGAGGAGCTCACCCCCCTCCAGGCTGCCGGTCTGGGATTCCCAGTGATACTGCAGCCGGTCGCACGTCAGGATGTCCCTGCCCTGGAGGAGCCGCACGCTCTGGCTCGCGTAGCTGCTCTTGTCGTCCAGATCGAGGAAGACCTCCTCCGCCTCCAGCACCGTGTCCCCGTAAAGGATCCTCACGTCGCCCGTGGCGGTCCCGGCCATCTCCTGCTGATCGAAGCTGAGCGAATCCGCTTCCACCCGGACGGTGTCGGGCGGAAGAGGCCTCTCTTCCACATCCTCCTGGGCCGCAGCCGTGCCTGCAGCCGGCAAGCCCGGGACGTGGGCCAGCACGAGGGCGGAGAGAACCAGCAGGAAGACGAGCCACCGCGCTCTCATGGCCGATGGAGTTTCCACATCAAGGAAACCTCTCCTGCAACACCCTTCTATGGCGCGTCCGGGCATGCCTTCACCGTGGTCACGAAAGCAGCAAGTTTCTTCGGGTCCTTCCGGCCCGGCGAGCTTTCCACGCCGGAGGAGACGTCCACGCCATAGGGCCGGACCGATTCGACGGCCTCCCGGACGTTGTCGACCTTCAGGCCGCCGGCCAGAATCAACCTTCCGAACCGCTTCGCCTTCACGGCCACGTCCCAGGCGAAGGTCTCCCCCGTGCCTCCGGGCAGGGCCTCGTGGAACGTGTCCAGCAGGATCGCGTCGGTCCGGTATCGGTCGATTCCCGCAGGCAGGGTCCCTTCCCGCACACGAAAGGCCTTGATCACCTTCACACGAAATCGCCCGCAGAAGTCCGGGGGTTCGCAGCCGTGCAGCTGCACGGCCGTCAGCCCGCATTCGGAAAGGATCCCATCGATTTCCTCGTACGCAGCGTCGACGAACACCCCCACCGAGGCGACAAAGGGCGGAAGCTGCCGGACGATCCCCGCAGCCTCCGCCGGCGGGATGTTCCGGGGGCTCTTCGGGTAGAAGACGAATCCGAGGGCGTCCGCGCCCAGATCGACGGCCCGCAAGGCGTCTTCCGCGTTGGTGATCCCGCACACCTTCACGCGCGTCATGTGACGAGCTCTCTGAGCTTCTTCTCCGGGTCCGGCGCCGTCACGAGTGCCTCTCCCACGAGGAAGGCGCGGACACCCTCCGATTCGAGGGAACGAACCTGCTCCGGTCCGTGGATTCCGGAAGCGCTCACCACGACCACTTCGGAGGGGATCCGCGGCATGAGACGGCGGGTCACGGACAGATCCACATGGAAGCGGCTGAGATCCCGGTTGTTGATCCCGAGAAGCCGCACGCCCTGTGCGAGGGCCCGGTCCAGGTCGTGCTCGTTGTGCACTTCCACGAGCGCCTCCATGCCTGCCCCCCGAACCTCCTCCAGAAGGTCCGCCAGCTGCCCGTCCTCGAGAATCCGCAGGATCAGGAGGACCGCGTCCGCCCCGGACGCCCTTGCCTCGTGGACCTGATGCGGATCGAGCAGGAAATCCTTGCGCAGCAGAGGCACATCCACGCGCTCACGGATCCGGGCGAGGTCGTCGAGGGACCCCTTGAAGAACCTCTCGTCGGTCAGCACGGACAGCCCTACGGCGCCCGCGCGCACATAACATTCCGCCCAGTCAACCGGGTCCAGGTCGGCCCGCATGACCCCCTTCGAGGGGGAGGCCCGCTTGATCTCGGCAAGGATTCGATGGGCCGGACCCTGCCCCTCCGTGATGCTCCGGATGAGGGAACGGGGCGGAGCCTGCCGGGTGGCTTCCTGCTTCACCGTCTCCAGGGGGCGCGCCGCCTTCGCCTCCCTGATCTCGACCTGCTTGTGGGCGACGATCTTCTCGAGCATGTTCCCCTGCCGGTCACGATCCTTCATTCCCCTCCCCGTTTCTCGAACTCGATCTCCCTGTCCTGTTCCTCGTCGGTGCGCGTCGCGATGGCGAGCCTGGGGATCCCCGCCTGCCTCGCTGCATCCATCAGCTCCACGACCCGGCCGTGCCGGGCGTCCTCATCCGCCTCCAGCACGAAGAGGGAGACCTTCGTTTGCCGCTGGAGCCTCCGCAGGGTCTTGAAAAGGTCCTCCCGGGCGACCTCCTCGTTGTCCAGGTAGATCTCGCCCGTCTTCATCAGCACGGCCTTCATGGTTTTCTTGTCTTCCGCGATCCTCTCCGATTGGGCCTGCGGAAGGTTCACCGACAGGCCCGGATGCACACGGAAGGTGGTGGAGACGGCAAAGAAGATGACCAGCAGAAACATGACGTCGATCAGCGAGGTCAGATTCAGGGCGGGCTCGTTTTCCTCGTCTGAACCGTTCCGCTTGAAATTCATGGGGTCTCCTCCTCCCCGTCCGGGAGCGAGGCGGGCAGAAGGTTCAGCAGGTAGGTTGCGTACTCCTCGAGCATGTGCACGAACCGCTCAGCCCGGGCTGCAAGATACCTCTGACCGAGGAAGGTCGGAATGGCGACGGTCAACCCTGCCGCCGTGGTGATCAGCGCTTCCGAGATCCCGGTGGCAAGGCTTGCCGGGTTGCCGACCCCTTCGACCGAGATGGTGCTGAACACCTTGATCATACCGCTCACCGTCCCGAGCAGGCCCAGCAGCGGCGAAACCGACGCGATGGTGTGCAGGAGGCCGATGTACTTCTTCAGCTCCAGCGCCTCTGCCTTTC
This sequence comes from uncultured Thermodesulfobacteriota bacterium, assembly GCA_964479535.1. Taxonomy (GTDB): domain Bacteria; phylum Desulfobacterota; class DSWW01; order DSWW01; family DSWW01; genus S015-6. The sequence goes on along the minus strand of CAYZMM010000006.1, from coordinate 6,795 downwards.
CTCTTTCCTCCATGTTCTCCTTGATGAGGCTCCGGGCGTTTCCGTACTGCTGCAGGCCTGCGAAGAGAATCCGGCCCAGGGGGGACGGGTGCTGCTGACAGTAGGTACGCGCCTCCGGAATCATCTTCTTTCGGAGGAAGTTCTCAAGCTCCCGCAACGGCTCCTCGGGGAGGATCAGCTCCTTTCGCAGGATCCACAGTCGCTCCAGGAAGATGCCGAGGGCGATCACGGAGAAGGCGAGAATCGGAGCCATCAGGATGCCGCCGCGAACCAGCCAGTCCAATGGTCTCTCCTTTCTGTTCAGCGTTGACGTGGCATACCTGTGGACCCGTCTTTCCGGGACAGGACACGAGTATAGTCATCTCATAATGGCTTTTCAACGAGAACGGAGGAGCCGCTTCCAGTGGTCTTCGAAGGCGGGCCGGTCGAAGCGACGGGCCCATTCGCGAATGCTCGGCGGATCGAAGCGGTCCTCCACGGACTCGAAACACGCGATCGCTTCCGCCAGGGCCTTTCCGGTGGGGCTTTGGAAGAAGATCCCGGTTTGTCCTTCGGGCCAGGATGTGCGATCCGTCCGCCGCGCCGCCTCCACCGAGATTCCGCGGATCGACTCGAGGGCGCCCCCTTTGCCGTAAGCGATGACGGGTCTGCCCGAGGCCTGCGCCTCCACCGGCACGAGGCCGAAATCCTCGGTACCGGGAAACAGGAGGGCGCGGCAGTTGGCGTAGAGGGCGCGGAGCTCTTCATCGGTTTTCCAGCCCAGCCAGTCCACGTTTCGCACCCCCACCCTTCGGGCTCTTTCCGCCGCGCCCGCAGGGGCACGACCGGCAATCTTCAGAGGCCGGTCCAGACGGCGAAACGCGTCCAGCACGATGTCCAGCCGCTTGTAAGGGGCGTTCGCAGAGACGAAGAGGTAGTAGTCCTTGGCCGGCGACGAAAGGGCCTCGAAGTCGGACCACTCCACGGGCGGGTAGATCACCTGCGCATCCCGACGGTAGTAGGCACGAATCCTCTCGGCCACGAACCGTGAGATGGCGACGAAATCGTCGACCCGGTCACTGGCCGCCACGTCCCACAGGCGCAGGTAGTGGGCAACGAGGCGGGTGAGGATGCCGGGCGCCCACCTCGGACCGCCCCTGCCGAAGTAGTGGGGATACTGGTCCCACACGTAGCGCATCGGCGTGAGGCAGTAACAGATGTGACGGCTCCCAGGTCCCGGGATCACCCCCTTTGCCGCGCAGTGGCTGATCGAAACGATCAGCGGATAGGCGGTCAGATCGAAGCCCTCCGCGGCCAGGGGAAACAGGGGCAGCAGGTACCGGTAGTATCGGCCCACACCCGGAAAGGCCTGCAAAAAAGAGGAACGGGGAGCACGGGCCTCGATGGCCGGGTCTGCTGCGCCGCGGATGTGGAGCAGCGTGAACAGATCGGCCCGGGGCAGGATCCCGCACAGGACCTTCAGGCACTTCTCGCCGCCCCGCATACCGGTGAGCCAGTCGTGCACGAGGGCGGCATGCTCCGCCTCCGTTCGATCCGGGGCTTGCTGGGGCAGGGATTCTGTTTTCACGGTTCCCGGGATCACGCCCGTCCGGAACTAGCGACGGGGCCCATGTCGTCCTGTTCAAACTGCAGCGCGCAAAGCTCCCGGTAGAGCCCTTCCTGCCGGAGAAGCTCTTCGTGCTGTCCCATCATGGAGATGCGCCCTCCCTCGAGCACCACGATCTTGTCCGCATTCCGTATCGTCGAAAGCCGGTGGGCGATCGCCACGGTGGTACGCCCCTCCATCAGGTTGTCGATCGCCTTCTTCACCCACTTCTCCGCGTCGGCATCCAGCGATGAGGTCGCCTCGTCCAGGATCAGGATGGAAGGGTTCCGCAGAATGGCCCTTGCGATGGTGATCCGCTGGCGTTCTCCTCCGGAAAGACGGGCTCCGCGGTCTCCGACCCGGGTCTTGTATCCCTCGGGCAGGGCGAGGATCCGGTCGTGGATGAAGGCCGCCCGGGCGGCCTCGATGATTTCCTCTTCGGTTGCGTCCAGCCTTCCGTACCGGATGTTCTCCTCCACGCTTGTGTCGAACAGGAACGGGTCCTGTGTCACCACCGCGATGTGTCGCAGCAGCGAATCCCGGCTGAAGGTCCGAACGTCCGCACCGTCGATCAGGATCCTCCCCCCGGTAGGATCGTAGAACCGGGGAATCAGGTCGCTCAAGGTCGTCTTGCCGACGCCGGTCTTACCCACCAGGGCAACGGTCTCGCCCTTGCCTATCTCAAGGTTGATGTCGTCGAGGACCTTCTGCTCGCCGTCGTAGGAGAAGCAGACCCTCTCCAGACGGATTTTCTCCCGAATCCCGTCCAGGACCTCTGCGCCCTCCTTCTCAGGCCTTTCCGACTCGAGGTCCAGGACCTCGGTGACCCGCTGGATGCCTGCCATGGAGTCGGAGACCTTGTTGTAGGCACGCGAAAGGTTCTTGACCGGGCGATAGAGCGTCGTGGCAAGTCCCAGGAACGCCACGAGCACCGGCAGGGTGAGGCCCAGCATCGCCTTCATGATGGCGTAGATTCCGACGGCCATGAAAAGGATGTAGGTGAAGTTGTTGAACAGCTCGGTGAAGCTCTTGCTCATCTCGTCGGTCTTCACGACCTTCATCTCCCGGCGGAACAGCTCATCGTTCACCGCACGGAACCGGCGGCTCTCGGTGTCCTCCATTCGGAAGGCCTTCACGACCTTGATCCCGCTGAACATCTGCAGCATGGAGCCCATCTGATCGCCGATCTGCTCCTGCCGCTTCAGGCTCCGCTTGCGGACCTTCTTGCCGAACTTGACGACGATGAGCACGAGGGGCGGCATCACCAGGGCGATCAGCAGGGTGAGCTGCCAGCTCAGGTAGATCATCGCCCCGACGCCCACCAGGAGCGTGAGCGATTCCTGTATGAGCTCGCCGAAAAGGAGCCGGAAGCTCTCCGCGCTCCTGCCCACGTCGCTGTTCAGACGGGCGAAGATCTCCCCTTTACGGGCCCGGTTGTGGTAGGCCAGGGGCATACGGAGGAGCTTGTCGCAGAGGTCGCACTGGAGATCCCGAACCATCCGGGCCACCACGTAGGAGGAGCCGTATCCCTTGAAGAAGCTCATCAGGGGGATCATCCCGACCACGGCCAGGGCGATACCGATGAGAAGCAGGAGCCTCTTCTCCAGCACGGCGGTCAGCCTGTCCCGTTCCTCGGCCTGCTGTTCATCCGACACCTCGCCCTTGACCTGCGAGAGGTCCAGCGACCCGAGGCCCTGTGTCCGGCTCATCTCGGTGGCCGGAATGATCACCTCTTCGAGGAAGGGCTTGATCAGGTAGGCCCTGCCGTTCAGGCTCACCGAATAGACCGCCATACAGAGAATCGTGACGACGATGATCTTCCAGTAAGGCAGGCCGTACCGCAGGACCCTCTTGAGCCCGTAGATCATGTCGATGGTGTGTGTTTTGTCCGGTTCCATGGTACAAAGCCACCTGATTGCTTCTTGAGGGGTCGGGGGTCATGCTGCAATGAGCTTCGTGGCCTCCTGCTCGCACCAGGCGAAGATCTCTCCACACACTTTGGAGTCGGGCAGAAAAGCTCCCAGCTCGTCGGGGGACGAGAAGTCCCTTCCCGTGATCTCCCTGCAGTTCAGACTGCCGAAGGCCTGCTCGAACCCGTCGGCGAGGTAGCGGGACCGGGCGAAGGCCTCCTTCGGAAGCTCATCGACAGGGGCAGCGGAGAGCTTCTCGTGCCGGACCAGATTCCGGTGCCCCACAATGAACTCCTTCAGGATACCCCCGTAGCCCATCGCCTCCGGATCGACCCCATACCTCAAGCCGAGGCCCAGAATCGCACCCAGGAGACCCCCGCACACGGCACCGCCCAGCGCAACGCCTCCTCCGAGGCCCGTGCAGGCCCATCCTACGGCGTTCTCCTGCCTTCCCGACCGGGAAGCGAGCGCCTTGAACACGGTGTAGGCGCAGTGCGGCTCCCGGGGCCCGCCGCCCAGGGGCTTTTCGAAACGCAGCGGCAGGTTCCTCTTCTCCGCGGCCCGGCGAATCCCGTCGTTCACGAAAACGAGCGCCTCGCCTATGTGTTGAAGGCATCTTACCAGCTTGTCACCGGGGAATAAATACGAGAGAAACCCGCCAAGCGTTCCCAGCTCGGTCTCGATGCGTTCCCTGCAGATACTCGTGCCGAAGCGCTCTTCGAACCATTTCCTGTACGCGATCGATGCTTCGTATATGTCCTGTTCCAAAAGCTGCGCCTCCTGTCCCGGTATGGAGGACAGGAGCGCACCCATTCCCAGCACGCCGCCGCTGACCACACCGCATGAGGAACCGCAACCCACACACCCTCCTTCGAAGTTGGTCGCCGCCCGCATCAGTGTCGGGTCCGACCTTCCCGAAGCGGACCCAAGCGTCAGCAGCGTGGCCTGGGCGCAGTTGAGTGCATACAGGAGGTTGAAACGGGCTTTCCTTCGAATCCGGCCGTCTGTCCTGCTCGTGTCCATTCGGTCCCTCCTTCAAGGGGAGAACAGCGCGGGGCTCAATGCCATCGCCTTCTCCACCACGTCTTGGGCCTCGATTCGCTGCATGCAGACATTGTCCCTGCATGTTCGCTGATTTGCCGTGCCGTAACAAGGCTGGCAGTCCAGGTCCCGCCGCAGCACGGCACCCACCGGTTCGGGCGGAAAGGGGCGGGTCTCTTCGAAACGGGTAGGACCGTACAGCCCGATAAAGGGGACCCGCAGGGCGGCGGCCATGTGAAGGGGCCCGGTGTCGGTGCTCACGAAGAGTGAAAACCGTTCCAGCAGGGCGGCGGCCGTCTCGAGGTCGGTCCTCCCGGCCGCGTCCGAAACATTCAGGTCCGGGTCGAGGGACCGCAGCTGCGCGGAGATCCGTTCGTTCCCCTTCCGATCCCGAGGCCCTCCGAAGAGCACGAACTGCAGCCGGGGATTCGCTTTGTGGATTGCACGCACCAGCTCCACCCACCGCACCTCGGGCCAGCAGCGCAGGTCCGCACGGCGGAGCTTCTTCCGCCAGATCCTGCGCCCCTGGTAACTGTTGCCCGGATGAAGGCCGATGACGGGGCCTTCCGGATCCACTCCAAGAGAACGAAGGACTTCCAAAGAGCGCTTCTCATCCGCCTTCCCCACGAAGAGCACCGGAGGGCACGTGTCTTCCGGGACCAGCCCGGCCTCCCGGAGGGCGGACTGGTAGCGGACCGGGTTGGGCCTGCTCCCGGCGGGATCCTCTTCTTCTTCCGACTCGGTCAAGGAGAGCTTTCGGGCCGCCCGTATCCCGGTCAGCAGAGGCAGGAAGCGGGGATTCGTCTCCATCAGGTACGCCAGGCTGTAGTCCCTCCGGTTCAATCTTGCCGACAAGCGTTTCCACCACGGGTGAATCCGGAAAGGCATCCTGCGGAAGGGCAAGGTGAAGGCCTCGGTGACCGAAGGTATCATCTCGAAAAGGCCGCCCAGCCCTTCCGCCGCCAGAAAGTCGATCTCCATGTCCGGATCGTGCTTCTTCAAGAGGCAGGCCGCGCTCGTCGCCTGGAGGGTGTCGCCGAGCGCCCCCAGCCGTATCAAAAGGGCCCTCTCAGGCATCCCCGTCCCCCCCAATCCGCTTCAGTCCCCTGGACAGAAACCATCCGGCCCGGTGGTAGCGAAGGAGCCACACATCTCTTCGCATGACGTCCTTGCACAGCGCGAGGAGCTGCCGATCCTGCCCACAATAGGTCCTGACAAAGGCGACGATCTCCTTCATCCGAATGAGATCTCCCAGGTAGCCCTCCTTCTCCAGCGACCGGTAGAGCCGAAGGAGATTCCGAATCCGCATCCTGGGCCCGAGGGGCTGGAGGACCCTTGCCCGATCCAGATCGATGACGTAACTGTTCACGCCTCGATCCCGGACCTGGATCAGGATGTTCTTCAGGTTCAGGTCGGCGTGGTACAGGCCGGCCAGGTGCATTCGCTGAAGAAGGAGCGCGACACTTCGAATGATCTCGCCTTTCCTCTCGTGGGCCTTTCCATCCAGGGCCCGGGCGGACTGCAGGTACCTGTCCAGATCCTTCGAGTCTTCGATCTCCCGCGTCACGAGGTCTGCCCGATAGAAACCGAATCCGGCATGCTCCGTCCTGAGGGCCAGCACCTCCGCCGTGGGAACGCCCTGTTCTCTCGCCCATTCGGAGACCCGCACCTCCTGAAGAAACCGCTTCTTGCCGAAGTAGAAATCCCTCAGGAGACCACCAAAAACGCCGCCTCGGTGGTAGTGCCGGACCAGGGCGCAGCTTTCCGCCATGGGCCCGAGGGAAAGACGCACGATCCGACCCCGCCCCGAATAGGGAGATGCCCGGTCGACCGGACAGAAGGCACGGTCTTCACGCAACATGCCCTGGTCGTCCAGGAGGAAGGAATACCCTCTCCGTATCCAGACGAGCCTTCCCGGTCCGCGGATCTCCAGGAAATCCTCCGGCGCAGAAGAATCGCTGCCGTATCGCTGATGCTCGGAACGGAAGGGGCCCAAAGAATCTCCTCACACGTTTGTCACAAGGGTAACCGGCGGCCCGGCTCGGCATCCCCACGTCGCCGCCACAAGGCCACCTTCGGCGCCCTTCAGATTGACACCCGCACGGCACCGTGATAATTCTCGAAGATGCGGAAGGGCCCGGGGAAGAGACTACCCCAATCCCTCCTCTCCGTTCAATCGGGTGCAGGAACACACAGGACGGGGCGTAGCGCAGCCTGGTAGCGCACCTGAATGGGGTTCAGGTGGTCGGAGGTTCAAAT
>CAYZMM010000005.1:0-191213 GCA_964479535.1 uncultured Thermodesulfobacteriota bacterium | reverse complement strand
ATTGCCCGGTTCGTAGGGGCAAGAGCCCCGCTGGCGCCTGGCAGTGGCTCGCCAAAGACGTCGCCGACAAGGACATGATCGTCGACGCCCACGACCCGTCGAAGAAGCACCGGCCCATGATGACCACGGCGGACCTCTCGCTCAAGTTCGACCCGATCTACGAGCCGATCGCACGGCGCTACCTGGAGAACCCCGAGGAATTCGCGGACGCCTTCGCCCGGGCCTGGTTCAAGCTGACCCACCGCGACATGGGCCCCCGCTCGCGCTATCTCGGCCCGGAGGTCCCGGAGGAAGAACTGATCTGGCAGGACCCGGTGCCCGAAGTCGATCACGAGCTGATCGACGCCAGGGACACGGCAGACCTCAAGGGCAGGATCCTTGCCTCGGGCCTGTCGATCCCGGAACTGGTCTCGACCGCCTGGGCGTCGGCCTCCACCTTCCGCGGCTCCGACATGCGCGGCGGTGCGAACGGGGCGCGCATTCGTCTTGCGCCGCAAAAGGATTGGGAAGTCAACCAGCCGGCCCAGCTGAAGAAGGTGCTGGAAACTCTGGAGGGCATCCAGAAGGACTTCAACAGCGCGCAGTCCGGCGGGAAGAAGGTGTCGCTCGCCGACCTGATCGTCCTGGGGGGGTGCGCAGGTGTCGAGCAGGCTGCGAAGAAGGCCGGTCACGATGTGACCGTCCCCTTCACGCCGGGACGCACGGATGCGTCGCTGGAGCAAACCGACGTGGAGTCCTTCGGCGTGCTCGAACCGGCTGCAGACGGGTTCCGCAACTACCAGAAAGCCAAGTACTCCGTGCCGGCGGAACATCTGCTGGTGGATCGTGCGCAGCTGCTGAGGCTGACCGCTCCGGAGATGACGGCTCTCATGGGCGGCATGCGCGCCTTGAATGCCAACTTCGGACAGTCCCGGCACGGCGTCTTCACCCGGCGCCCGGAAACGCTCACCAACGACTTCTTCGTGAACCTGCTCGACATGGGCACGGAGTGGAAGCCTACCTCGGAGGACGAGGACGTGTTCGAGGGCCGTGATCGCGCGACGGGTGAACTGAAGTGGACCGGCACACGTGTCGACCTCGTCTTCGGTTCGAACTCCCAGCTCCGGGCCCTGGCGGAAGTCTACGGATGCGAGGACTCCCAGGAGAAGTTCGTGCACGACTTCGTTGCCGCGTGGAACAAGGTGATGAACCTGGACCGCTTCGACCTCGCCTGATCGCAGCCAAGATCATTCACAGGCAAAAGAGAAGGGCAACTTCGGTTGCCCTTCTCTTTTTCAAGGTTCTGTGAAGAGCGCGGCGAAGCGCCTGACAAACCCTTCTCCGGCCGCCTCATGCTTCGCCTGCCGCCGCACTTGCACAGGAAAGAGGATGTGACGGCAAAGAGGAGAGATCGGGGACAGCCACCGATCTCCGCAATTGGAGATCGGTGGCTGTCCCCGATCTCTCCTCGGTGGCTGTCCCCGATCTCTCCTCGATCTCTCCTGTGGTGAAGACCTTTTGATCGCGATCGTTTGTTTTCAGCTACTTGGGAGACCAATACCCCCCGAATAGCGAAAGTCGGACTAGGCGGCCAGCTTGAAATAGCTGAGTCTGTGTGTCAGCTGATCCGCTCTTTCTGCAAGGTCCCGGACGCGTGCCTCTTCCTCCGTGGAGAGATTCTGACCAAGCTCATCCCTGTACTCGGCCAGGGCCCGGTTCAGCTGCACCTGAGCTTCCTGCAGACCTTCCAGGTTCTTCCGAAGGCTTTCCAGCACTTCGTTAACGAGATCGGCCTCCTCGTGGAGGTAGTCGCCTTTCCGGATACTGATGGGAGACGGAATCTCCCCCTCTTTCAATGCCTCCAGAACCACCCTGAAGCGGTAGAGTGGGCCGGCAACCTTGTGAGAGGCCCGCACTGAGTGCAGGAAGATGAATATCATGGCAAGGATCACAGCGGGCCAGAAGTAGTCGTACAGGTGCCGCATCTGGTTGCCCAACTGTATGGTTCTCGCGGATGGACTCTCTGCGTCTGCCAGCTCCGCCATGAGGGGCACGAAGAAGACCACTCCGATGACCGCCACAAACAGAAGAACATACAAGAACGAGTTGCACAGGAGTCGGATCTGTATGTCTCGATTGACGATGAATTGCCGCCTCCGAAGAAATCTCATCCTCAACCTCCCAGGGGCTCGTTCTCTTCCAGGTTACAGGTCGCAGGAGTCCCTTGAATCGATTCCTACAAATATAATATTCGGCTCTCAAATCACAGCAATATACATGCCAAGATCAAGTCCTTTCCTTTCTGGACCCCTCACCCGTGCAGCACATCGCAACATGGCACCCTTTGTCTTCGGTCTTCACGCACGGATACGGACTCCGAGTTACGATCTTGGACGCGCCGGTTTCAGTTCCAGTACGGCGGTCTTGACGCAACAAGGGCAAGCATCGACGTTTCCGCCGATCTTTACACAAAATTTCCTCCTGCTGTATTCTGTTCCGACGCAAACAAGTCTTGAACCGGTTTTGTACCGGAAGAGGGCAGGATGTGAACAGGCGGGTTTCCAGGAGAGCGTTTCTGCAGGGCGCGGCAGGTCTGGCCGGGACCGGGCTTCTGGCCGTCACCTCGGGGCTGGCGTGCGGAACATCCGCACCGGCCCCCGGCCCGGCACCGCGGGACGGGTACCGGGAAGCGCTGATCGTGGGCAGCGGTTTCGGAGGCGCCGTGACCGCCCTGCGGCTCGCCGAGCAGGGTGTGCGCGTCACCCTGCTCGAGAAGGGGCGGCGGTGGCCCATCACGCCCGAGGGCAATACGTTCTCGCCGTACTTTTACCCCGACGGGCGTTCCACCTGGCTGAGCAACCTCACAGTGGTCCCCATCGGCCCCCCCCTGCCCATCAACCGGTACGCCGGGGTCCTGGAGGGGCACGACTTCCCCGGGATGCGCGTGCTCACCGGCGCGGCCTACGGCGGAGGGTCCATCGTCTACGGCGGCCTGCTTGTCAGACCCCGGGCGGAACTCTTCGACCGCCTCTTTCCCTCCTCGATCCGCTACAGCGACATGGAGCCCTACTACGACCGCGTGGGCGGCATGATGGGGATCGGGAGGATGCCAGAAGACATCTTCGTCACGGAGTTCTTCAAGCACTACCGGGTGATGGAAGAGCAGAACCGGCGGGCCGGGCTGTCCACGGAGGAAATCCAGTCCGCATCGGACTGGGACATCATCCGGGCGGAGATCAACGGCGAGATCCCGCCGTCGATCATCCACGGCGAGTCCGTGTACGGGGTCAACAGCGGCGCGAAGAAGTCCCTGGACACCAGCTACCTTGCCCGGGCCGAGGCCACGGGGCGCCTGACGGTGCACACCCTGCACCGTGTCACCGGCCTGGGTGTGGAAGCGGACGGCCGCTACCGGGTCTCGTGCGAGCGCATCGACGAGACGGGCAACGTGCTCGGGACGAAGACATTTTCCTCGCAAGCGCTCTTTCTCGCCGCCGGCTCCATCGGGACCACGCGTCTGCTGGTCAGGGCCCGGGCGCAAGGCACCCTGCCCCTCCTGAACGACGAGGTGGGGCGGGGCTGGGGAAACAACGGCAACGTGGAGGTGCTTCGCGGGAGGGTGGGAGCCCCCACCGGCAGATGGCAGGGCGGGCCACCTGCCCGGGCCGTGGCGGCTTTCGACAACCCCATCTCCCCCCTGTTCCTGGAACACCCCCAGCTTCCGCTGGGCCTGGAGTGCCGTTGCCTGCTCTACTTCGGCATCGGAGTTCACGACAGCCGGGGCCACTTCACGTACGACCCGGACACGGACCGGGTTACCCTTCGCTGGCCTGCCGAGGGAAATGAACAAATGCAGATCAACCAGGCCGTGCTCCACACCATGGAGATCCTCAACGATGCAAACGGTGGGGTGCTGAGTCCGTTCATCGGCGGGCCGAAGCGGTACATGGACGATGCCTGCTACCACCCACTGGGGGGCGCGGTTATCGAGCAGGCGTGCGACGGGTTCGGCCGGGTGAGGAACTACCGGGGACTCTACGTGAACGACAGCTCCCTCGTCCCGGGGTTTGCAGGCGGCGCCAACCCGGCCTTCACGGTAGCAGCCCTGGCCGAGCGGAACATCGAGCGGATCCGGGCAGAGGATTTCGCGACCGGATGAATGCGTCCGTCGGGTGAGGGACGCCGCGACCACTTGGCGCTGATATCGACGGGCGCTGTACGGGTCGATTCCTTTCTGCCCAAGGTTCTTTGCAGAAAAAGGCTCAGGAACTTTTGCCTTCTATAACTCGTCCGGGGAGAAGGATTCAACACCGGTCTGATCGGTTCTGTTCGCCGGAGCCATCGTTCTTTCGGTAGGGTAGAATTTGATGGCAGTGGATCGACGATGAGGGGAACTCACAGAAGGCACTCATTCGGGGATCGCTCCGTTCCCGCCGGGGCTTGACAGGCGGCAAATGTGACTATATTATAAGACTGGTCACAATTATCGTCCACAGGAGGGTAGGCGGTGGAAACCAAGACCATTGGTGCCGCGAAGTTCAAGGAGCAGTGCCTCGCACTGCTCGACAAGCTCACACCGGACGGCCTGATCATCACGAAACACGGGAAGCCGGTAGCGCGCGTCGTCCCATACCCCCAACCGCCCGCCAACCTCATTGGGTCCCTTCGGGAGAAGATAGAGATCGAGGGCGACATCCTCTCCACAGGGATCGCGTGGGACGCTGATGCTCAATCTTGACACGCACATTCTCGTGCATGCGCTCCGCGGCGAAATCAGGCCCGGCGAGCGCAGACTGCTGGCCAACGACTCGTGGAGCATTGCCTCCATCGTTCTCTGGGAGTTGTCAAAGCTCGTCCAGCTCGGAAGGGTGAAGCTGGATCTCGACGACCCCGACATGACCGCCGCACTGTCGAGCATTCATGTGTGGCCGCTGGATCTCGAGATTGCGCGCGTTTCGACTCGGCTGGACTTCACGGGCGACCCGGCGGACGAGCTCATTGCTGCAACGAGTGTCGTTCACCGCGTTCCCCTCGTTACCCGAGACCGTCGCATTCTTCGTTCGAAGATTGTTCCGTTTCCGGGGTGATACATTCCTACATTCCGATATCGAGCTTAGGCTTTACGACGACTTCGTCCATCTCTTGTGATCCCACGTCCACTGGGCAGCGTACTTCTCCACATAGGTACAGCGCCCAGGTAGTCCATGCTGTCCGTCAGCGGACATATTTTCGTATCGACGTGTCCCTTGGACGGAGCATGAATTCAATCTGGCAAGAGGAGGGGTAGCTCTGCATCGGAATACTCGGCGCCTCCCGCGGTGTGAACAGCACGAAGGGCTTGAAGAATCCGGACGGAGAAGCCAGAATCGTATGGGAACCCGTTAGCGTGGGGGATAGAGGGAATCGGTGAACAGGTCCAAAGGCTAGCGAAACACATCGAAATCACCGGCATCGTGCAGGGAGTCGGGTTTCGTCCCTTCGTCCGAAACCTGGCGGCGGAGCACCGTCTGGCCGGCTGGGTGCGGAACACCTCGGCAGGCGTAGAGATCGAGGTGGAAGGCTCTCCCCAGGGGGTGGAGCCCTTCGTTTCCGAACTCCTGTCCCGCGCGCCCCCTCGGGCAGAGATCGAAGAGATCACGGTCCGGGAATGCCCGACCAACGGAAACCAAACCTTCGCCATCCTGGACAGCCTGCCACGGCCGGATGCCTACCAGCTGATCTCCCCGGACATCGCCTCCTGTGAGGATTGCCTCTCGGAGGTGTTCGACCCGGAAGACCGACGGTATCTCTACCCCTTCACGAACTGCACGAACTGCGGTCCCCGGTTCACGATCATCCGGGACATCCCCTACGACCGGCCGAGAACGACGATGGGGGCCTTCCGGATGTGCCGGGCTTGTCGGCGCGAGTACGAGGACCCGGCGGACCGGCGCTTTCACGCCCAGCCGAACGCGTGCCCGTCCTGCGGCCCTCACGTGTGGCTCTGGGACCGGTCGGGCGGCGGGGGGCACGGCCCGACCGAAGCAGGGCAGGACCGTCAGGCGGTCTGCCGGGCAGCCGAGGCCTTGTGCGAAGGCGCGATCCTGGCCCTCAAAGGGCTGGGGGGGTTTCAGCTTGCCTGCGATGCCGCGAACGAGACCGCAGTGAATCGTCTGCGTGAGCGAAAGCGCCGGCCCCACAAGCCCTTCGCCGTCATGATGCGGGACTTCGGCGAGGTCCGGAGGCATTGCCGCGTCACTGCCGAAGAGAGGGAACGGCTCTGCTCCCCGGCGTGCCCGATCGTGCTCCTCCGTTGGCACGAGGGCTCTACCCTGTGCGCTTCCGTGGCCCCGAACCACGCCTACCTGGGGGTCATGCTCCCCTACACCCCCCTCCATCATCTGCTCCTGCGCGAGACAGGGCGTCCCCTGGTCATGACCAGCGGAAACCTCTCCGAAGAGCCGATCGCGAAAGACAACGACGAGGCCCTCCGTCGCCTGGCTTCCCTTGCGGACCTGTTCCTTCTTCACAACCGGGACATCCATGCGCGCTATGACGACAGCGTGTGGTTCGTTCCCGTACCCGGCAGTGCCCAGCCCATACGTCGCGCCCGGGGGGTTGCCCCCTCGCCCGTTCGGATGGCATTCCCCCTGGGCCGGATCCTGGCCTGCGGCGCGGAGTGGAAGAACACCTTCTGCCTGACCCATGACCGGTACGCTTTCGTGAGCCAGCACATCGGGGACATGGAGAATCAGGAGACCCTCGAGCACTTCGAAGAGACCGTGGCGATCTACGAGCAGCTGTTCCGGACCGAGCCTGCAGCCCTGGCGTGCGATCTGCACCCCGACTCTCTTGCCGGCCGGTATGCCCGCAGGAGGTCCGGAGAAGAGAACCTGCCCTTGCTCGCCGTGCAGCACCATCATGCGCACGTTGCCAGCTGCATGGCCGACAACGGCTGGAATCCCGGCGCCGGACCCGTGCTGGGCGTTGCATTCGACGGGAGCGGCTACGGAACGGACGGCTCGATCTGGGGAGGCGAGTTCCTGATCGCAGACTACCGGGGTTTCCGGCGGTACGGGCATCTGCAGGCTCTGGCTTTGCCCGGAGGGGAGGCCGCGATCCACAGGCCCTACCGCACCGCCCTCGCCTGGCTGCAGGCCTCCCTGGGGGAGCTCCCGGATCTCCCCTTCCTGGACTCGATCTCGAAAGAGGAGAGGGGCGTGGTCTGCCGGATGGCCGCAACGGGCACGAACACCCCCCTGACCTCTTCTTGTGGCCGCCTCTTCGACGCGGTGAGCGCCCTGCTGGACCTTTGCGGGCGATCGACGTACGAAGGCCATGCCGCCGTCAGCCTGGAAAGGCTGGCCGGGGACGTTTCCGGTTCCCTGCGCAACTCCCCCTGCTACCCCTTCTGCATCGAACGGCAGGGGGGAGAGAACGTGGTGCGTTCGGACCCGTTGTTGAAGGCGATCGTCGAGGAACTGAAGGCCGGTGGGCGGCCCCGTGAGATCAGTGCCGCGTTCCACGCCACTCTGGCCCGGATGGTCGTGGAGATGTGTGAAAGGATGCGGGAGGAGACGGGCTTGCAGACCGTCGCACTCTCGGGAGGGTGTTTTCAGAACCGCACGTTGCTCGGCCTGGCACTGGACCTCTTGCGTGAGAGAGGCTTTCAGGTGTTTCTGCATCGTCGGGTTCCGTGCAACGACGGAGGCATTTCTTTGGGCCAGGCCGTTGTGGCGTCGCAGCGTTTCAAGGAGGAAGGGTAGATGTGTCTGGCTGTGCCGACAAGAATACTGCGGATCGAGGGGGAAGAGGCTGACGCGGAGATCGGAGGCGTCGTAAGGAGGATCAGTGTGGCCTTCACCCCGGAGGCCCGTGCGGGCGACTACGTGCTGATGCACGCAGGGTTTGCCATCAGCCTGCTGGACGAGGAGAGCGCCCGGGAAAGCCTGCGCCTTCTCGAAGAGATCGGGGAAGACCTCCTGTCGGAGGACGGGGAAGGACCTTGAAGTTCGTGGACGAGTTCCGCAGCCCCGAATCGGCCCGGCGGCTCCTGGCCCGGATCCGGAGCCGTTCGCGCACGCCCGTTTGCCTGATGGAGTTCTGCGGCGGACACACGCACACGGTCCTACGATTCGGCTTCCGGCAGCTCCTGCCTTCCTCGGTTCGACTCATTGCCGGGCCCGGCTGCCCGGTCTGTGTGACCTCCACCAGGGACCTGGACAGGGCCATCGCGGTGGCCCTCATCCGGGGAGTCACGCTCGTCACCTTCGGCGACATGTTGCGTGTGCCCGGCAGCAAGGGGACCCTGCAGGAGGCAAGGGCGAGGGGTGCGGACGTTCGCGTGGTCTACTCCACCCTGGACGCCCTCGCTGTCGCGCGGGCCCACCCGGATCGTGAGATCGTGTTCCTCGCCGTGGGCTTCGAGACCACCGCTCCCTCGGTGGCGGCGGCGGTCCTGGGAGCGCAGCAAGAAGGGTTGAAGAACTTCTCGATCCTCTCCCTGCACAAGCTCACACCGCCGGCCATGAAGGCCATCCTGGACGCCGGAGAGGTGAGGATCTCCGGTATCCTCGGGCCCGGGCACGTCACGACGATCATCGGCGCGGATACCTGGAGATTCCTGGTGCGGGACTACGGGATCCCCTGCGCCGTTGCCGGCTTCGAGCCGATCGATATCCTGATGGCGGTCCATGCACTCGTGGACAGCATCGAGAGAAAGTCCCCTGAAGTGATGAATGCATACGGGCGGAGCGCCCGGCCCGAGGGAAACCCGCATGCGCAAGGCTACATCGCCCGGGTTTTTCAGGCGGACACGGCCGAGTGGCGGGGCCTGGGCAAGGTGCCCGTGAGCGGACTCTGCCTACGGGATGCCTTTGCAGGCTTCGACGCCGCCTCCCGGTTCCCGATCGCCGTCGAACCTGCGGAAGAACCCGCGGGGTGCCTCTGCGGAGAGGTTCTTCGGGGGCGGATCGAGCCCCCGGAGTGCCCGCTCTTCTCCCGGGCCTGCAGTCCGGAACATCCCATCGGCCCGTGCATGGTGTCCAGCGAGGGGGCCTGTGCGGCGCACATCCTGTATGGTGAGGTGTAGATGCCCAGGGATAGGATTCTCCTGGCTCACGGCGACGGCGGAAGGTTGACGCACGAACTGGTTCGGGACGTCTTCCTGCGGCATCTGGGCCCCTCCCCGCTGGACGCCCTGGAAGATGCAGCCGTCTGGACGCTCCCGCGGGCGTTCCCGGGCCGGATCGCCATGACCACGGACAGCTACGTGGTGAAGCCGATCTTCTTCCCCGGGGGCGACATCGGCAAGCTCGCGGTCTGCGGCACCGTAAACGATCTGGCCATGGTGGGCGCCGTTCCCCTCTGCCTGACGGCTGCTTTCATTCTCGAGGAGGGGTTGCCTCTGGAAGACCTGGAGCGGGTGCTGGCCTCCATGGCCGAGGCTGGACACGAGGCAGGCGTCAGAATCGTCGCGGGAGACACAAAGGTGGTCGAGCGGGGCGGCGTAGACCGCATCTTCATCACAACAGCGGGCGTCGGCGAGGTGCCCGAGGGGGTTTGCATCTCCGGAGCGACCGTTGAGCCGGGCGACGTGGCCCTGTTGAGCGGACCTGTGGGTCTCCACGGGATTGCCGTCTTGAGCCGGCGCGATGGACTGCAGTTTACCTTTCCTCTCAAGAGCGATTGCGCGCCGCTCCACGGGCTCGTCGCCGAGATGCTGAAGGCGGGCGGACCGGTCCACGCCCTCCGGGACCCCACCCGGGGCGGCCTGGCCACGGCCCTCAACGAGATCGCCGGACAGAGCCGCGTGGGCATCGAGATCGAGGAGGAGCGCATACCGGTTTCCGAAGGGGTCCGTGCGGCCTGTGAACTGCTCGGGCTGGATCCCCTTTACGTTGCCAACGAGGGGAAGCTGGTGGCTTTTGTTCCTCGGGAGGCAGCCAGAGCCGTACTCGAAGCGATGCGCCAGCACAGATACGGGCAGGAGGCAGCGGTGATCGGGCAGGCCACCTCGGCCCACCCCGGCCGGGTGGTGATGCGGACAGCCTTCGGTGCTCACCGGGTCCTGGACATGCTCAGCGGTGAGCCGTTGCCCCGAATCTGCTGAGACGAACCGGGGTGCCGTCTCCAGAGAGGGGCCGGAAAGACAGACGATGAAGGCCTATCCGGGCCCGGCTCCTCAAGGTGTTGCTGGATGAAGGGGTGATCAGCCAACAGATCGTTGACCTGCAGCTCACATGGAATCACCATTCAGGATTCAATGTGCATGCCCGTGGCCGTATCCACGGTGCCGGTCGGAAGGCGATCGAGAATATGGAACCCTCCTCGCAAGACTCTCCGGCCCGGAAACGTGTGCCCGAAAACCCGCGACTCGGCCCCTGCCGGCTCAGGATCCCGGCAAAACCCTTCCGCTCGACTCGAAGTGGACCCTTCCGTCGCTCGCCTCTCCGCTCATGAACCTCAGGGGATGCCTTGACCGGCCCTTTCCGGGCCGCTGAAAGGGTCCCTGGAATCTTGATCTTCCTATTGACTAACGCCTTACCTGATGCGCATTGCCTCCTCATGGGGTATCATAGGGGTAGGCGCGACGAAAATGCGACCCGGGAATCATCGGCGTTCACTTTCGGTCCAACAAGAAGAGAGGATGCCATGGACGATGTTTTGATAGCAGAAATCCATGAAAAGCTGTGCGCCCATGATGCGCACACGGTTCTCGAGGGTCTCATCGATCTGAATCGTTCGATCCCGAAGCTCGACAAAGAGGCCCGCGAGAGATTTGCCGCGGCTGCTTCGGCGCTGTTCTATATTGATACCTTTGACATGCCCGAGTTCACCCCTGTGGTGGATATGGCGGTAAAGGTGGTGGCCGGCATGGGATCCGAGCTCATCCCATACCACCTGCAGGAGATGCAGGGCACTGACTTCCAGTCGCTCCTGTGCTTTGCCCGGGTGCTTGCCGCTCTGGGAACCGAGTCGGTCCATCCGATCTTGCAGGCCTGTGAGGACTCCGAGGAGAGCCATTTGCTCGTGGGTGCCGTCTATGCCCTCTCGAAGATCCGAGACGAATCGGTCCTGAAGGGCTTCCCGTTGATCGTGGACCTCTGCAAGAGCCCCGCAAAAGAGTTGCGGGATACGGCTGTACGAGCCCTCGGCAAGCTCTTCGAGCATCTGCCCTCCTCCTGTTTCTCCACGGACCAGAATAGGCAGGCCTTTGAATCGCTGATGAAGGCCACGTACGATTCGAGCCCGGGGATAAGAGCCAAGGGCGTCCGCGCGCTCGGGAAGATGGAAGACCGCGGTCTGCTCGGCGACAAGGCTCGCAGGCGGGCAGAGGTGCGAATGCATCAGGTTCTGGGCCGTCACGAAAACTACACGTGGGATACAGCCTATATCGTTCGGCGGGAGGCGGAAGAGGCACTCGGTCATTTCAAGAGACAAACCCATTCGAATGCAGGGCGGGAAGATGAGAACCTACGAAATCGTTCAAACGGTTGTGATCGCTGAACGCATCAAGGCCTTCAAACTCTACGCTCCGTTGGTCACGAAACACTGCGTGCCGGGCCAGTTCCTCATCGTGATGGTCCACGAACAGGGAGAACGCATTCCCTTGACCATCGCTGATTTCGATCGCGATCGGGGCCTCGTTGAAATCGTCTTCCAGGAGGTCGGGAAATCCACGATCCAGCTTGGTGCCATGAAGGCTGGAGAATGCCTGTACGCCGTCGCAGGGCCTCTCGGTCATGCAAGTGAGATCGCCGGGTACAAGGACGTTGTAGCGGTAGGGGGTGGGATCGGTGTCGCACCCGTCTTCCCGATTGCGAGAGGGTGTAAGAAGAACGGGGCCCGGGTGACGAGCATTATCGGGGCTCGCACCCGATCGCTGTTGATCTACGAAGAGAAGATGCGCGACATCAGCGACGATCTCGTCATCTGTACGGACGATGGCAGCTACGGGCGACGGGCCGTGGTAACCGAGCCCCTGCGGGAACTTCTGGAAAAAAGGAGTGACATAGACCTTTGTCTGGCCATCGGCCCTGCCATGATGATGAGATCGGTGGCGGAGACTACTAGACCCTTTGGCGTCAAAACCTTGGTCAGCCTGAACTCGATCATGATCGACGGAACGGGAATGTGCGGCGGATGCCGGGTCTCGGTCAGTGGCAAGACCTACTTCGCCTGCGTCGACGGACCCGAATTCGACGCTCATGAGGTTGATTTTGAACTGCTCATGGCGAGGCAGGGCATGTACCGGGATCAGGAACGGGAAGCGGTAGACGACGCTTCCCACCCGTGCCGCATCGGTCTACCTCAGAGCAAACCGGACTCGCCCACCCCGCGCTGACGAGAGAGGCGCAAGATGCCCCAGAACCGAAGCATACGGGTTCCCATGCGAGCCCAGGACCCAGGGGCCCGCAGAATGAACTTCTTGGAGGTCAATCTGGGATACACAACGGAGGAGGCACTCCAGGAGGCCTCACGGTGTCTGATATGCAGAACGCCGCAGTGTGTCAGAGGATGTCCGGTGGGTATCGACATCCCGGGATTCATCAAGCTGCTCAAGGAAGGCAGAACCAATGATGCGGCCCGTTTGATCAAGAAGAGTAATTCACTGCCTGCGGTGTGCGGGCGCGTCTGTCCTCAGGAAGAGCAGTGCGAGGCTCTTTGTGTGGTCGGCAAGAAGGGGGACCCGGTAGGCATCGGAAACCTCGAACGGTTCGCCGCAGACTACGAGGCAGCCCATCCGGATGGGATCACGGTCGAAATGGGGCCCCAGTTCGGACACAGGGTCGCTGTCATCGGTTCCGGCCCGGCAGGGCTCGCGGTAGCCGCAGACCTCGCCATGAAGGGCTACCGTATCACGGTCTTCGAGGCTCTGCACAAGGCGGGAGGGGTCCTGGCCTACGGCATTCCGGAGTTCCGTCTGCCCAAGGGAATCGTCGAGAGAGAGCTCGACTATTTGGCATCCCTGGGCGTTGAAATCAGATGCAACATCCTTGTGGGAGCCTCTGTCACGATTCCCGAACTCTTTGCGGAGGGCTACCGCGCCGTCTTCATCGGCACGGGCGCGGGCCTCCCAAGGTTTCTGAACATCCCGGGCGAGAACTTGAACGGAGTCTACTCGGCCAACGAGTATCTAACTCGCTCTAATCTGATGCGTGCCTATGACTTTCCCCATGCGGACACCCCCATCGCCCATGGCAGGAGAGTTGCCGTCTTCGGAGGGGGAAATGTGGCCATGGACTCCGCTCGCACGGCCCTGCGGCTTGGCGCAGATGAAGTGCTGCTCTTCTATCGGCGTTCACGTGAAGAAATGCCGGCCCGCAAGGAGGAGATCCATCACGCAGACCAGGAAGGGATCAACTGGCAGTTCCTGACCGCTCCCCTGGAGTTCATGGGGAACGAAGAAGGTAGGCTTGAGGCCCTGCGGAGTCAACGTATGGAGCTGGGTGATCCGGACGACAGCGGAAGGCGGAGCCCCACCCCGATCAAGGGAAGCGAGTTTGTCACGGATATCGATACGGCCATCGTGGCCATCGGAAACGACTCTAACCCGACCCTGACCCGGAGCATGCCCGAGCTCGAGACCAGCCGGTGGGGAAACATCCTGGTGGAGGAGGCGACCGGGAGAACGAATTGTCGGGGCGTTTTTGCCGGCGGAGACATCGTAACCGGAGCGGCCACCGTAATTCTGGCTGCAGGCGCGGGCCGGACGGCAGCCAACGCCATTCACGAATACGTACGGTGGATCACCTGGGGCGAGATCTCTGGGGAATAGGCAATATACAGGCTAGGCGTAGTGGTCGATCTTGCCGGGACATCGTGGTGGGTGTGCAGGCGCTCGGGACAGGGCACGTAACAGGCCCGTCCTGAGCACTGCATTGTCAGCAGACTCCGAGGCAGCAGGGGCAGGATTCCCGTGACCGCCCACGCCGCAAGCTTCTTCCACCCCTCCCCGTCGACGCTTGCTTGCCGTTCTCCGCAAGGTCAGCGCTCCCGTATGCCCGAAAATCGCCTTTCCGGCTCTCTCTTCGGACTCTACCCGCGATCGGATGCCGGGCCCCAGTCATTGCATTCTTCGCATTCTCCCCCTGACGCACCCAGCCACAACATATGGGACCTCTTTGTCTTTGACACACAATACCTTCTATCGTAGTCTGTTCCCTGCCCAAAGAGAATTCCCAACGAGAAACCGGGTGCCTTTTCCCATCAGAACTCTATTCAGGAGCTAAGGCAGCATGCTTAGTTACACGCGTCCCCAGCCGCCCTCGGATGACAATCGGTGGAAGTTCGTCACCGCCGAGATGAGTAAGTACGGCTATGCCCATCATGCTCTCATCCAGGCGCTCCATGCCGTCCAGAACGTCTTCGGGTACCTGGATCGCGAGGCTCTGGAGTTCGTGGCTGACTCCCTTAGAGTACCTTTGAGCAAGGTCTACGGGGTAGCCTCGTTCTACCATTACTTCACCATGACCCCGCCGGGCAAACACACCTGCGTGGTGTGTACCGGAACAGCCTGCTATATCAAGGGCGTGCCGGTTCTCCTCAATGCCGTCAAGGAGCAGTATGGGGTTGCGCTGGGAGAAACGACCGAGGACGGCGAGCTCTCGATTTTGTCAGCTCGATGTGTGGGTGCTTGCGGTTTGGCACCGGTGGCCGTGATCGATGGCGAAGCAGTCGGTAAGCTGACTCCCGACACACTCCTGGGACGGCTGAAGGAGGTGGTAGGTCGATGATGTACCTTGACGAACTGCTAGAGATGGCTCAGCCGGTTCGAGAAGAACTGGAGCGCGCCGAACACAGGATCTTGGTGTGTGTGGCCGCCGGCTGTATTTCGACCGGTAGCGAAGCGGTGTTGACCGCCCTTACCGATGAAGTCAAAAAACGGGACCTGCAAGGCAAGTGCCTCGTAAAGGGCGTGGGCTGCATGGGGCCCTGTGCGGGCGGCCCGGTCGTACGTGTAGAGCCCGCGGAAACCATGTATCATCACGTGGCTCCGGACGATGCCGGCAAGATAATCGACCGTCTCGGTGACAAGCCTGTCGAGCAACTGGCCGTCTCCACGGAGACTCCTTTCTTCGCGCGACAGAAGAAGATCGTGCTGGAAAACTGTGGCCTGATTGACCCCGAGCAGCTCGATGACAGTGTTGCTCATGGCGGGTACAAAGCCTTATCCAGAGTTCTCTCCGATATTACATCGATGGAAGTGATCGACATGATCATGAAATCCGGCTTGCGCGGTCGCGGCGGAGCCGGTTATCCAACCGGATTGAAGTGGAGCACGGTGGCGAAGGCCGGCGGTTCGCGGAAGTTCATCGTGTGCAATGCCGATGAGGGCGACCCGGGCGCTTTCATGGACCGTAGCGTGCTGGAGAGCGACCCCCATCGGGTCTTGGAGGGCATGGCTATAGCCGCCGTCACAGTGGGTGCCAGCAAGGGTTACATCTACGCCCGCGCCGAATATCCGCTGGCCGTCAAGCGACTGCAGAAAGCAATCCGCCAGGCCGAGAGACACGGCGTTTTAGGCAAGCGGGTGCTGGGCACCACAACCGATTTCCATGTTGAGGTTCGCCTGGGAGCCGGGGCGTTCGTTTGCGGTGAGGAGACGGCTTTGCTGGCCTCGATTGAGGGCCGAAGAGGCTCCCCCACCCCTCGGCCACCTTATCCGGCGGAGAAGGGCCTGTGGAAACATTCGACTTTGATCAACAATGTCGAGACATTCGCCAACATACCGGCCATTGTCAACAACGGCGCCGAGTGGTTCTCGCAGATTGGTACTGATTCAAGTAAAGGTACCAAGGTCTTCGCCCTGGCCGGCCGCATCAACAATACCGGCCTTATTGAAGTACCTATGGGTATCACCCTAAGGGAGATCGTATATGATATCGGTGGTGGCATACCCGAGGGTAGAGAGTTCAAAGCCGTGCAAACAGGAGGTCCTTCGGGTGGCTGTATTCCCGCCGACTATTTGGACATGCCGGTTGACTACGAGACACTCTCCAAGCTGGGCTCCATCATGGGTTCGGGTGGTATGATCGTGGTCGATGACACGTCCAACATGGTTGATGTCGCCAAGTACTTCATGGAGTTCTCCAAGACAGAATCATGTGGCAAGTGTGTTCCTTGCCGGGTGGGCACTGTGCACCTTTACGATCTACTGGGCAAGATTCTTAACGGACAGGCCGACGGCCTTGATTTGGCCCGCCTGGAAGAACTCTGCGAAACCGTAAAACATTGCAGCTTGTGTGGCTTGGGGCAATCGGCGCCCAATCCGGTGCTAAGCACCCTGAGGTATTTCCGCAACGAGTACAAAGATCTGCTGGTCATGCCTGCGGGCGAGAAGAAAGAGGAGACGTCATGAGTCCGCAACTCGAGAGAATCAAGACACTAAAGATAGAAGGGCGCGATGTCGGCGCCCGGGCTACCGAGACGATACTGCAGGTAGCTCAGGAAAACGGCATCTGGATTCCCACCCTCTGTAACCTGGACGGACTGACGCCGGTGGGGGCCTGCCGCATGTGCCTGGTCGAGGTCAAGGGCATAGATAAGCTCCTCCCCGCTTGTGTTACCAAGGTCTGGGAAGGTATGGAGGTAACCACCCAGTCCGAGCGCCTGACCCATCATCGGCAAATTATCCTGGAACTGCTCTTCAGCGAGCGCAATCATATCTGCGCCGTCTGCGTCTCCAACGGCCACTGTGAACTGCAAGATCTCGCTCAGCGGCTGGGGGTCGATCATATTAGATTTCCCATCCTACGTCACGAACAAACAGTTGATGCTACTCACGACCGTTTCATTCAGGATGACAACCGCTGTATCCTGTGTGGTCGTTGTGTGCGTGTTTGCGGAGAGGTCGAGGGTGCACACACCTGGGATTTCAAGAGCCGAGGCGTGGCCACGAGGGTGATTACGGATCTGGACCAACCATGGGGCGAGTCGGAGACCTGCACCCGCTGCGGCAAATGTGTTCACGTTTGTCCGACTGGTGCGCTGATTGAGAGTGGTATCAGTGTGGCTGAGATGCACAAGCGCCGTCAGTTCCTGCCTTACCTGACCATGATGCGCCAAGAGGACAATCAATGACCAAGCCTAGCCTGGCCACCATCTGGCTCGATGGTTGTAGCGGCTGTCATATGTCGTTTTTGGACATTGATGAACGTCTGATAACCCTGCTGGAGAAGGCCGATCTTGTCTATAGCCCCCTGGTCGATGCCAAGGAGTATCCAGATTCCGTGGATATCGTGCTGGTCGAGGGTTCTGTCAGCACAGATGAAGACGTGGAAAAGCTCAACATGGTCCGCAAGAGGACCAAAACCCTGGTGGCGTTGGGGGACTGCGCCGTCACCGGCAATGTTCCGGCTATGCGCAACGCTTTCGGACCCGAGGCCACGTTGAAACGTGCCTATTTCGAGAACGTCCAGTTGCAGCCCGGACAGCCCCGCGAGTACTTGCCTTCCCTCCTCAAGTTGGTTACACCGCTCCATAGTGTTGTCGAGGTCGATGTACACATCCCCGGCTGTCCGCCGCCGCCGGATGCCATCATCTATGTTGTCACGGAGTTGCTCGAAGGCAGCACTCCCACCCCCATCGAGTTGACACGGTTCGGAAAGTGAGGCCAGTGTGACCAGCCAGATTAAGATAGATCCCATCACGCGAATCGAGGGTCACGCCCGCATCACCCTGCACCTCGATGACGAGGGGGTGGTCGAACAGGCGCTATTTCATGTGACCCAATTTCGCGGCTTTGAGAAGTTTGTTGAAGGGCGACCTTTCTACGAGATGCCCTCTTTGATGGCTCGCACCTGTGGCATCTGTCCCGTGGCCCACCTGGTAGCGGGAGCCAAGGCCTGCGACGATCTGCTGGCGGTCCAGATCCCCAAAACGGCCGTGAATCTCCGCAGAGTGATAAACCTGGCCCAGATCATGCAATCCCACGCCCTCAGCTTTTTCTACCTGAGCGGCCCCGATTTGCTGATGGGCATGGATGCCGATCCCGGGCAGCGCAGTATCGCCGGCATTGTCAAGCAGTACCCCGAATTGGCCCGCGACGGAATCCGCCTGCGACAGATCGGACAGCAGGTTATTGAGTCCCTGGGCGGCAAGCGCATCCACCCCTCCTGGGTGGTGCCAGGCGGGGTCAACGAACCGCTAAGCGAGGAACGCCGCGATGACATTATCAGCCGGCTACCTGAAGCCAAAGTTATTGCCCAGCGTACCCTGAGGTGGTTCAAGAAACAACTGGAGTCTTTTCACGCAGAAGTAACCACGTTCGGCAATTTCCCCAGCCATTACCTGGGGCTCATTGACCGTCGTGGCAATCTGGAACATTACGACGGCAGCCTCCGCCTGATGGATTCCACCGGCAATATTATAGTAGATCATCACGATACCATGGAGTATGCGGAGTTGATAGGCGAGGCGGTGGAGCCCTGGTCGTATACGAAGTTCCCCTACTACAAGGAGCTTGGTTATCCTCGTGGAATGTACCGGGTGGGTCCGTTGGCCCGCCTGAATGTTGTCGATGAATGCGGCACCCAGGAGGCGGACAAGGAACTCGAGGAATTTCGCGCGGTCAATGACCACGAGCCGGTACAAAGCTCATTCCATTTCCACTGGGCGCGATTGATAGAAATCCTCTTTGCTGCTGAACGAATGGAGGAACTTCTGAGTAGTGAGGATATCCTCTCCAAGCACGTCAGGGCAAGAGCCAAACCGAACAGCTTCGACGGTATCGGTGTCACCGAGGCACCACGTGGTACACTTATTCATCACTATCGTATCGATGACAGCGGGCTTATCACCTGGGTCAATCTGATTATCGCCACCGGTCATAACAACCTGGCCATGAATCGTGGCATTCGGCAGGTGGCCCGGCAGTATGTTGATGGCAACAACCTGCAGGAAGGCATGCTCAACCGCGTTGAAGCGTTGATCCGCGCTTACGATCCCTGCCTCAGTTGCGCTACCCATGCGGTGGGGGAGATGCCGTTGAAGATCGACCTGGTGAATGCCAAAGGTACGGTGGTGGATACGCTGTCGAGGGACTAATCCCGTGCCCGGCAAGCTTTTCATCGGATACGGCAATCGCCTTCGCCAGGATGATGGAATCGGTTCCTGGATTGCCGATCTCGCCAGCGGACTGACCCCGGAACACGAGAATTTCCGGGTGCTGGCTGCCACGCAACTCCTGCCGGAGCACGCTGCTCTCATCGCCGAAAACGACCTAGTCATCTTCGCCGATTCATCCCGGAGTCTGCCTGCGGGAAAGGTAAACCTGCACAGGGTTAACCCCGAAGAAACACAGAGATCGGGCGGAATCCATGCTTTGGCGCCATCCGGACTGCTTTCTCTAGCACGCGAGCTTTATGGGGCTGCGCCCGAGGCCTGGTTGTTGGAGGTGGGGGGCGGTCAGTTCGACCTAGGTGAGGGGCTCACCATTGCCACCGAAAAGTGTGCGGCCGAGGTTCTTCGCTACCTGCGGTCTCTTCTGTCGGATACTGGTTGAGCCGCTGCGTCACGCTGAAGTGTTCAAAGCACGCCTCTATTGAGAATCCCACTGTCATCCGGAGAAGTCTGGAGCATCTCGGTCTCTGGCTCGCCAACGCCAGATCGGAACCGAGGGCGCATTCTCCCCCGGTTCAACCCGTTTTCTCCGATGCGTTCTTCTCTCAGCTGCCTGCCTTGGAGGAGGACGACTTCTCCCAGGCGCCTCTTTCCCCCTGGGAGTGTTGACACGCCTGTGAGGCGGTTCTCAGCAAGGTCAGCGCCCCCGTGTGCCCAAAAAATCGCCTTCCCGGCTCTCTCTTCGGACTCTACTGCCGGCCACAACATATGGGACCAATTTCTCTTTGACGGGCAAATCCCTTCCTTCGTACTCTGTTCCTAACCGAAAGAAGATTCCTATCGACAGGGATACAAGCGAATGAGTGGCCAAGACCGCAATCTCGAGCAAGTCATTCTGCAGAAGATCCGGGCACTCCCTCCTGAGAGGATCGGTCTGGTCGAGGATTTCATCGACTTTCTCATACAGCGCGGTGAAGACCGCCTCCTGACACGAGCAGCCTCCGCTCTCTCCGAAGCGTCGTTCCAGAACGTGTGGGACAATTCCGAGGATGCCGACTATGAATTAGTGTAACTCGAGAAAGACGGTCGAAAGTTGAACATAGCGCAGGTGATCGATGAAGAGTATCGAAAGCAGGTTCGAAGAACTCGAACGGATGTGGCCGGAGTGTTTCGATCACCACCCTCGTGTCCATGCTCTTGTCCCGGCGGGGATGATGAAGGACGGCGTGTTTCACGAGCTCAAACGCGTATCCTTGCCTGTGATCGCCGGGTTGTTTCGGGCCCGGCTCCTCAAGGTGTTGCTGGATGAAGGGGTGATCAGCCAACAGACGACTACATCCCGGACGTGGACCTCTACGTACAGGACCCGATCTATCCGGATTGAACCCTCCTCGCAACACTCCCCGCCCCGGAAACGTCCGCCCGAAAACCCGCGGCTCGGCCCGTACCGGCTCAGGATCCCGGCAAAATCCTTCCACTCGACTCGAAGTGGACCCTTGCGTCGGTCGCCTCTCCGCCCATGAACCTCCGGGGATGCCTTGACCGGCCCTTTCCGGACCTCTGAACGGGTCCCTGGAATCTTGATCTTCCTATTGACAGAACAGCATCATTTGGGACAGGTTCTAGCTATGAATCAAGGGCTAACAATTCATTGGAGCCGACGCTGGGGTCAAGCGTTATTGAAAGTGAAAGTGGTACCAGCCCAGCGCGGCTCAACTCAGTCGTTGGGCGGCATACCAGCCGGGAGGGGAATCTTTGACGGACCTGAAAACGGTACCGGCGAGCACCCGAATGAACCGCTTGACCTTCTCGTACCAGTCGGAGGCCGTTGATCAAGCCACACATATCGGCGCATATTCATGCCCCTACTGCGAGCAGAAGGTGGAGTTTCGCACTCAGCACTTTTCGAAGCACGAAGGCAGGCTGAATTCAAACCTTCAGGGGGGGTGGCCAGAAAGATTCGACAAGGCCCGGCCGTTGCAGCCGGAGAAGTGGGAGTCGTTTTTGGATTTCCATTGCCCGAGGTGTGGGGCGCCCGTCGGAATCATTTATGAGGCAGGCTCGGAGTGGGCCATGGGATGTCATCCTTGGCACGTCACCGAAGTCGTGGAAGCAAAGCAATGGGAATGGTAGCCAGTTGCCGCCTGAGTTCAGGTTCGAAGTGCAACAGAAAAAGAGTGCATCCTGCGTCAGCGCAGCGCCGCCTAACAACAAGTTACTAAGCCCTTCATAAGTATCCGGACATATGCTATACTGCTGCCATTATGAAAAGACACAGCATAGCAATAAAGGATGGCAGAGCACTTGATCACAAAACACTTGAAGAGATCCGGATCCGAGCGGTACAGAGAGTAGAAGATGGAGAAAGCCCAGAGGCAGTAATCTCTGCCCTGGGATTCTCTCGATCCTGCATCTACGATTGGGTCGCCAAGTATAGGGAAGGTGGAACTGCAGCTTTGCGGGCAAAGCCACTTTCTGGACGGCCCTCCAAGCTGAAGGGGAAGCAGCTCGAATGGATCTACAAGACCGTTGTGGGGAAGAACCCCCTCCAGTTGAAGTTCGAGTTTGCTTTGTGGACGTGCGGTATGGTGCGAGAATTGATTCGAGAAAAATACAACGTACGACTGAGCGAAGTCTCCGTTGGCCGCCTTCTGAAGAAGCTGGGATTGAGTCCTCAGGGACCTTTGCGACGCGCATACCAGAAGGATCCTCTGCTTGTTGACCAATGGAGGGAGGTCGCGTATCCACAAATCCGTAAACTCGCGCGAAGGATGGGTGCTTCGATCTATTTTGCAGATGAATCGGCCGTTCGTTCTGATTATCATGCCGGTACGACTTGGGCACCGGTTGGTCGAACCTCTGTCGTAGACACGACGGGGGCGAGGTATAAGGTCAATATGATATCGGCCATCAGTCCGAAAGGTGCAATGCGTTTCATGGTGTTCGAGGGAAGGATGAATGCCGGCAAATTCTGTGAGTTCTTGAAAAGGTTGATGCACGGTGCTTCGAACCCCGTGTTCCTCATCGTCGATGGACACCCAACCCACAGATCCAGGAAAGTAAAGCAATTCGTTCAATCGACCAAGGGAATGCTTCGCCTCTTCTTCCTCCCACCGTATGCGCCCGAACTGAATCCGGATGAATTGGTATGGAACAACCTGAAGAACCACGGCACAGGGAAAAGTGCTTTGTCGGGCGGTCCGCAAGAACTGAAACGGATAGTGCTGTCGCACCTTCGCTCCATACACAAAATACCGTCCTTGGTTCGTAGTTTATTTCAACACCCTCAGACTCGCTATGCTGCAGAATATGTCTGATTACTTATGAAGGGTTTAATAATTCATATACTAACACAAGATATACCTTCTTGATATAGGAGGAATAAAGACGGAAGAGGGGTCGCGCCAGGCAAAAAGAAAAGGCGGTTAAACCATTCATCCCGGTTTAACCGCCCAACTGCGGTTCAAAATGGCGTCCCCAAGGGGACGTGTTCAGTATCATGGTTGCTTATCCGCTCTCGTCTTGTCTCATAAAGGATTGGACTCATAGGGAATCTGCTCTTCACTGCGATTCCATCATCGACAAGATGAAATACTGAAATGACCGGCGGACCTTCACGGGGAAAGCCGGGGTGTTACTTGAATCTGCGAACTCTCAGTACACTTCCAGGCTAATGGCGAACCGATCAGGCCTGACAAGACTCGCCAACCCAATCTGTCTCCAGAAGATATACTTACGCTTTGGCATCATTCTATCTCTGATTACAGGCAACTTCTCCGCTTGACATACAACGCGAAACGTAGTATACGGAAAAGATGATCAAGAGCCTTAAGAATGCTGCGACCGCAAAACTGTACAGAGAGGGGAAATCTACCGGTTTCCGGGGCGTGGATGTGGAACTGGCCCTAGAGCGTCTTGATGTACTCGATGCCGCTACCCGGTTGGCCGACATCCCGCCACTAAGGAGTATCCGCCTCCACCGTCTGAAGGGGAACAGAAAGGGTCAATGGGCCATGTCCATCAATGGTCCATGGCGCATCTGCTTTGAGTGGCGAGACGGTGATGCCTACAATGTTGAAATAACCGACTATCACAGAGGATAGGAAAGATGGAAATGAAGAGGTTGCCGACCCATCCGGGAAGAATCCTTAAGAGGGAACTAGAGGCTCGTGGATTGAGTGCGAACAAGTTAGCGTTGGCACTCGGTGTGCCTTCAGGGCGGATCACCGATATCCTGAACGGAAAACGAGCCATTACGCCGGACACTGCGATACGACTTGGTGAGTTCTTCGGAAATTCGCCGCAATTCTGGCTGAATCTTCAGACGAAGTATGATCTGGTCGCCACTGACCTCGAGAGAGGTGCGAAGATCCGTGCTCAGGTGAGAGCTTCCGGTTGAGTTGTTCTGTCTTTAGGCGTACCCCTTTTGTCGATCAGTATTGCAGCAAAGGGATTCTTCTCTATTGCGTTGATCTGTCACCAGGAATAGGGGGCTCTCTCAACTTGGGGCAGAATCACTCTCATCGAGATACTATTCTCCGAGCAGCTTCTTCGTTTCGTTGAGAAAACCCTCGCTCTTCTCAACGATTTCCTTCACTTGCTCTGTATCGAACTCAACCATGGGCCGATAATCCGCCTTCTGACGATTCTCGAAAAGCCAGTCGTAGTGCTTTCCCCAGCAGACCTCGATCTTGCCCTCGCGTACGTAGTCTCGATGAAGGGAGGACCTGACTTCCTTGTGTTTCCGAAAGGAACGCCCCTCTTCTATGAGTACAGCTGAAAACGCGTGAAAACAAGAAAAGTAGGCATCCCTGACCGTATTCGAGAGTCTTCCTGCAGAGAGATTGTCTGCGGCCGACTCCAGATCTTCTCTGGCTTTTTCAAGCCAGTATGCCACAAGGGATTCCTTACTCATGTAACCATTGCTCCTTCCTTCATGATGTTTTCGTAAATCGGAAACTCCTTGAACAGTTCCCCCTTCCATTCTTCCGAGGATACGCACAGGGGGCTGAAAATCACATCATAGCTCATCCCGATTTCAAAGAGCTCTTCCACGATCGCCTTTTCTTCTCTCCAGTGGAGCCGTCGAGATGTGATCAGGAGAAGATCAATATCGGAATGTGGATCCCAGTCGCCTCTCGCCTTTGAACCGAAGAGAATGACCGTATCGATCGGGTACGAGGCTTTCAGGCTCTTCGTAGCTTCTTCAATTCCCTGTCTTTCTTTTTCTTGCAGGGATGTCCCTTCCCATTTTTTCATCGATTCTCCTTCTTCATGATCACCCATGATCTTTCGTCAGCGAGGGTGTTCCTAATGAACTCTGCTCGCTCGGCCTTTTGCGATTCGGATACGTTTCCCTTGAAAGCTTCAGCACCGCTTGCTCGATGTGCCCCGGCACCCGATTCTTGACGTTGGGAACCTTCCGGCTTTTGCCGGCCAAGGCCTCCGAACCGCCTTCGTCATAAGCTCTCTTGATTTGGTAATAGGTCTTCCGGCTGAGACATTGTTGCATAAATCCGCCCGTTCAAGAAGCATCAGCTTCTCTCTGATCTTTAGTGTCGACGACATGCCAACGATGTTATCGCAAATAAATCCGTCGGCAAAGGAAATTGTTACCCCAGGTCGTGCCCCCTCTCTTAGGATCACACACAAAGACGAGAGGGATTCAGCCGGCAGCAGAAGATCGTGTGCGGGCGGACTCGTTCAAGCCATTGATGCTGCTTGAGGAATGGGGACGGACGAGGGCTAGGTTCGGGCAGAAAAGAGGGGCGGCTAAACCTTTCATTCCGACTTAGCCGCCCCCCGATGATTTGAATTGGCGTCCCCAAGGGGATTCGAACCCCTGTTGCCGCCGTGAAAGGGCGGTGTCCTAGGCCAGGCTAGACGATGGGGACGTACCGGGCTATTCGACGTCGCTTCTCTTTCTGACTGGTGGGCCGTGCTGGACTCGAACCAGCGGCTCTCTGCTTAAAAGGCAGATACTCTACCGACTGAGTTAACGGCCCTGTTTCAAACCTTCATATTTTAATGACTCATTCGCTTATTTGCAAGGTCCAACGCTCACGTTGCAAAGGGGTTTTCGACGACGATGCTCTGCTGTCGCTGCGGGCCCACCGACACGAGGAAGAAGGGAACGCCCATCAGGGACTCGAGCCTCCTGACGTACCGGAGGGTGTTCCGGGGCAGGTCCTCGAGGGTGCGGGCATCGCGGATATCCTCCTTCCAGCCCGGCAATTCCTCGTAGACCGGCTTCGCCTGCTCCATCTGTCGGATATCGGACGGGAGCTCTGTGAGCCGCTTCCGGCCCACCCGGTAGCCGGTGCAGATCCGGATCGGATTCAGGCCGGTCAGGGTGTCCAGCTTGGTCAGGGCCAGGCCGGTGAAGCCGTTCACCCGCACGCCGTAGCGTCCCACCACCGCGTCGAACCAGCCGCACCGCCGGGCCCGGCCCGTGGTGGCGCCGTACTCGGCCCCCTCCTTGCGCAGACGTTCGCCCACCGCGTCGACGAGCTCGGTGGGAAAGGGCCCTCCCCCGACCCGGGTCGTGTACGCCTTGATCACGCCGACGATCTCCTGGAGGAAGTAGGGCGAAACGCCGCATCCGGCCAGGACGCCCCCGACCCCGGCATTCGAGGAGGTCACGTAAGGGTAGGTGCCGTGATCGATGTCGAGAAGCGTTCCCTGGGCCCCCTCGAAGAGGATCCTCTTTCCCTTGATGAGCATGCCGTCCAGGAGCAGGGAGACGTCGGTTACGTAGCGCTTCAGCTGCTTGCCGTAGCCGAGGTATTCCTTCTTTACGGCGGCGAAGGAGAACCCGGGTTCCTTGAACACGTGTTTCAGGTAGGCGTTCTTCTCCTTCAGCACGGCCCGGAGACGCTCCTCGAAAACCTCCTCGTTCAGGAGGTCCGCAAACCGGATGCCGGCCCGTGTCGCCTTGTCCTCATAAGCCGGACCGATCCCTCTTCCGGTGGTTCCGATCCTGCCCTTCCGGGTCTTCGCCTTTTCCCGGGCCAGATCGATCCTCTTGTGATAGGGCATGATCAGGTGCGCCCTCTCGCTGATGAAGAAGTTCTTCGAGGTGAGCTTGATGCCCCTCTTGCGCAAGCCCTCCATCTCCCGCAGGAGCACGGCAGGATCCACGACCATGCCGTTGCCGAGCACGCCCACCTTGCCCCTGTGGAGCACACCGGAGGGAATCAGGTGCAGGATCGTCGTCTTGCCTTTCACCACGATGGTGTGGCCTGCGTTGTTTCCGCCCGCGTACCGGACGATCGTGTTCGCCTGCTTCGCGAAGTAGTCGACCACCTTGCCCTTGCCCTCGTCTCCCCACTGCGCGCCTACCACGACGACACTGTTCATTCGATTCTCTCCTTCAGATCGCACAGACCGGCCCTGTGTCAGGGACGCGGGCACAGGGAATTCGGGTCCTCGTGAAGTGGGCCGGATGCGGACGGACGATGAATGCGAACGCTCACCGGAAGTTGATCTGTTTGACGGAAAGGACGTTCGGAAGCTTGGATGCCTCCTCCAGGACCTCCTTCGGAACCGGCGCGTCCACGTTGATGAAGGCAACCGCCTTTCCGCCTTCCTGATCCCGACCGAGATGGAATCCTGCGATATTGATCTTGTTCTCGCCCAGCAGCACACCGATCGCCCCGATGATGCCCGGCTTGTCCAGGTTCTCCATGATGAGCATGTCGCCCTCCAGGATCGCCTCGCCGAAATACTGGTTCAACCGGACAAGCCGCGGGGGGCCGTTCTTGCCGAACACGGCGCCCACCAGGCAGTCCTCTTTGTCACCGGAACGGAGATAGATGCTGACCTTGTTCGTGAAGTTCACGTCCCGCCTGGTGGTCCCCTCCGTGACGTGGATCCCCAGCTCTTCGGCGATGCCGGGCGCGTTGACGTAGTTGACCGTCTCCTCTTCACGCATCGGCGCGAGAAGGCCCTTGAGCAGGGCCACGGTCAGCGGTGTCGAGTCGTGGTCGGCCAGGTTGCCGGAGTACTCGGCGCGCACCTCTTCCACCGGTCCCGGGGACATCTGGGCGTACAGGCTTCCGATCCGCTCGCAGAGACGGATGTACGGCCGGAGCACCGTCAGGCTCTCCTTGCTCACGGAGGGGACGTTCACCGCGTTCCGGATCAGGCCCCTGGTCAGATAGTCGGCGATCTGCTCGGCCACGGCCACGGCCACGTTCTCCTGTGCCTCGGCGGTGGATGCGCCCAGGTGGGGCGTGCCGATCACGTTGTCCAGTGCCAGCAGAGGGCTGTCCCCGGGGGGTTCGGTCTCGAACACGTCCAGGGCGGCGCCCGCCACTTTCCCGTTCTTCAGTGCCTCGAGAAGGGCCTGTTCGTCGACGACACCTCCCCTCGCGCAGTGAACGAGCATGACGCCGTCCTTCATCTTCGAGAAGGCCTCTGCATCGAGCAGGTGCTGCGTGGCCTTGTTCAGAGGAACGTGGACCGTGATGTAGTCCGAGCGTGCAAGCAGATCCTCCAGGGCGACCGCCTCGACCCCCTTCTTGTGCGCCATCTCATCGGTAAGATACGGATCGTAGGCGATCACGTTCATCTTGAGGCCCTTGGCCCGGTCCGCAACCACGCTGCCGATCTGGCCCAGCCCCAGGACGCCGAGGGTCTTGTTGTAGAGCTCCCTTCCCTGAAACTTCTTCTTCTCCCACTTGCCCGACTTGAGGGAAGCCGATGCCTGCGGGACCATACGGGTCAGCGAGAAGAGCAGGGACAGGGCGTGCTCGGCGGTCGTCACCGTGTTCCCGCCGGGCGTGTTCATCACGGCGATCCCCCGTTTGGTGGCCGCCTCGATGTCGATGTTGTCCAGCCCGGTGCCGGCTCTGCCCACCACCTTCAAACGGAACGCTCTGTCGATCAGCTCGGCCGTCAGCTTGGTACGGCTTCGAACCACGAGGGCATCGAAGTCCTTCAGGGTTTCGGCGAGTTCATCGGCCGAAATCTCGTTGTCCACCACCGTCTCGATTTCCGGAAAATTCTTGAAGATCTCGACGCCCTTCGGGGAGAGGTTGTCCGTGACCAGTACGCGATAGGTGCTCATGTCTTGTCCTTTCCCAACGCCCCTGCCTAGGAAGACAGGACCTCCAGGGCGGCCTGTACCGATGCCCCCGTCTCGAGGGAGTAGCCGAGATCCTTCAGAACGAATTCGAGGGCCGACAGCCCGCTCAGGATGTCGTATGCGTTCACGTATCCCATGTGGGAGATACGAACGATCTTGCCCTTCAAGTGGGCCTGGCCACCGGCAACGGCCACGCCGTACTTGTCGCGGATCAGCGAGGGGATCTTCGCGCCGTCGATCCCTTCGGGCACCTTGATGGCGGTGCATGCGTTGCTCGGGGAGTCCGGGGCGAGCAGTTCCAGTCCGAGGGCCTTCACGCCCGCCCGGGTGGCCCGGGCAAGCTTGTCGGTCCTGGCGAACAGGTTCTCCAGTCCTTCTTCCTTGATCCGCGCCAGGGAGGCCTGCAGCCCCACGATCAGGGATACGGACGACGTGTATGCGGTCTGGTTCTTTTCCAGATTCTTCTTCTCCTTGGCGAAGTCGAAGTAGTACTTCGGAAGGTCGGAGGTCTCCGACAGCCGCCAGGCCTTTTCGCTCAGGCACGCGAAGGCGAGGCCGGGAGGCAGCATCAGGGCCTTCTGGGAGCCCGTGACCACCACGTCGAGATTCCAGGCGTCTGTCGGGATGTCGAACACGCCGAGCGCGGTGATGGCGTCCACCACGATAACCGTGTTCTCCCGTGGGGCAACGATTTCCGCAATCTCGCGAACCGGGTGGCGAACGCCCGTGGAGGTTTCCGAGGCTTGCAGGTAGACCGCCTTTGCATCCGGGGCCCGGTCGAGGGCGGATCGCACCTGTTCCGGTTCCACGGCCTTGCCCCATTCCACATCGATGGGGATCGCCTCTACTCCGTATGCCTGGCAGATCTCGGTCCACCTCTCACCGAACTTCCCTCCCTGCACCACGATCGCCTTGTCCCCCCGGCAGAGAAGGTTGGACACGGCGCCCTCCATTGCGCCCGTGCCGGTGGCACCCAGGATCAGGACGTCGTTCTCGGTCTGAAAGAGGAACTTCAGGTCTTCCTTGACCTTCTCCACGATGGCCCGGAAAGGCTCGTGGCGATGGTGAATCATCGGCCGGGCCATGGCCTCCAGCACATCTTCCGGGACCGGCGTGGGGCCGGGGGTGAGCAGCAGTGTCTTCTTCATGGGGTGCCCTTCTCTTCCTCCCCTTCGGGGTTTCGCCGATCACGGCCGTCAGGTAGCATAAAACGCAAACCTGGTATTGTTAGCACAGGCCAAAGAATTTGTCAATCATACAGAGGAGTTAGCGCCTTCCCGGCACCCCCTGGCGTGCGGGGGATTTGACAGGACACCCGCGTTTTTGCAAAATGGAATCGTATTTTTTTACCTAAAATTAACCGCCTGCCGGACCAAGGAGAGATTCCATGCGAAGCCAAGAGATCCAACAAGCCCTGGAGAAACTCAAGGCCGACTCCGGCGACATCGAGGCCGCCGCCCTCGTCAGCCAGGAGGGCTTCATCATCGCCTCGGTCCTTTCCGAGAACCTGGATGAGGAGCGCGTTGCGGCCCTGACGGCGGCCTTCCAGGGCCTCGCGCAGCGTTGCGGCGAAGAGCTTGGAAAGGGGAAACCCCGCCAGTTCTTCCTTCAGGCCGACCTGGGCTATATCGTCGTGATGGAAGTGAACCAGGATGCCTTTCTCACGGTTCTCTCCAGCCGTTTCGGCAAGCCCGGTATGCTCCTGCTGGACATGCGCAAGGGCGCAGAGGCGGTCCGGACGCTCCTGTAGAAGACCGCTTCAGGCAATCCCGCGCAGCGTGCGCCTCAAGGGACCTCATCCGGTTCTTCAGGGAAGACCCCCTGAGGCTCCTCCGGCGCGGCGGGTTCCCGGCGGGCCCGGACGTAAAGGAACACGCCCGCCGCCCCGTGGACGAGGATCAGCAGCAAGATGATCCCATAACCCAAATCCATCGCGTCGACTCCTGTGCTCCCTAGAGAGACCCCCGTCCTTTCATCGCACCGGTCAGGGGACGTTGTTTCCTTTGTTGACTTCAGACCGAAAGTCAACAAAGGAAACAACGTCCCCCTCTTACCCGAAGATCGAAAGAACGTTTTCGCCGGCTCGTGCTATTTTTGAATAGCTCAACAGAACGGGGAAGGTCAAGCCGGCATATTGCACGAAGCTTCCTGCAGCGAGAGGCGTAAGCAGGAAGTCCTCCTGTCGTTTTCTTTGTAATGAGGTTTCGTGCCCTGCGGGGCCAAACCGGTCGCACCGTCTCCTGCTTCTGTGCTATAGAGAATCGGATCGAAAAGGAGCATTCGTGACCCCGGAGCCCCCGCTGGAACCCTCCTCACTCGAGCGATACATGCGCAAGGCCCTGGCTCTGGCCTGCAGGGCGGAGCGGCTCGGAGAGGTCCCGGTCGGAGCGGTCGTGGTCCGGGATGGCAGGATCGTCGGCACAGGGCACAATCAGCCGGGCCGGAGCGGCGACCCGACCGCCCATGCGGAGATCATGGCCCTTCGTGAGGCGGCCCGCACGGTGGGCAACTACCGCCTGCCCGGCGCGCAGCTCTTCGTCACGATCGAGCCCTGCCTCATGTGCGCGGGTGCGTGTTTGCACGCGAGGATCGAGACGCTGGTCTTCGGCGCACGGGACCCCAAGGGCGGCGCGGTCCGGTCCCTGTTCCAGGTGCTGGACGATCCAAGGCAGAACCACCGCATCGAGATCGTGGAGGGCGTCCTGGAGGAGGAGTGCAGAGATAAGATCCAGCGCTTCTTCCAGAAACGGAGGGAGTGAGCTCCTCTTGCACATGCGGTCACATTCTTATACATATGAAAAGAAGGAAACAATCCGATTTCGCGGTAGATCCGTGCGGAGAGATGGCCGAGAGGTCGAAGGCGGCTGACTCGAAATCAGCTGTACCGCTTGCGGTACCGGGGGTTCGAATCCCTCTCTCTCCGCCATTTTTGTTTCCATGGGGCTGAACATCTCTTCTTCATGAGGAACAACGTCCCCTTTTATTGCTTGCGGGCGACGAGGATTTCGCAGGGGATCCCGAAGGTGGCCACCTTCTGCTGGTGCACGATTTCCCATCCCGAAGATGCGAAACGCCTCCCCAGGCGGATGGGCCTGCAGCCGCCCGTCAGGGACGGCCGAAACGAATAGAGGGCCTTCCAGACCGTCATCACCAGCGAGGAAAGAGGACCGATCGGCTCGGTGAGGCTCACCAGGCCGATGCGCCCCCCTTCCCGGAGGACCCGCCCCGCTTCCTCCACGACCTGATCGATTTCCCGGTCCGGCAGGATGTCCAGAACGAAGCTGGACACGAACCGGTCGGCGCTGCCGTCGAGCAGGGGCAGGGAGGTCCCGCCCTCCGTCCTCACCACCTCGGCCCGGTGGCCGAAGGGGCGCACGCGCTCCCGGGCCAGAGCGACCATGGTCTCGCTGATGTCGCATCCCCAGTAACGGGCGCTCTGCGGAAGGTGGCCGGAGAGGAGCCGCTCCGCGAATCGCCCGGTCCCGCAACCGAACTCCACGACCGATTCCGCGGTTCCGAAGTCCGCGTTTCGAACCATCTCGTCCACCGCAGGGTCTTCGTAGAAGGCCTGGCTGTCCTGCTTCTTGCCGAACCGGTCGTAGAAGGCCTTCACCTGGTGTTTCTCGAGCATGAAGAAATCCCCATCGTTCGCTTAGGGTGTTTCGGGTGTTTCGGCGGCGCCCTGGTAGTACTCCTTCAGATCATAGACGCGAATGGGGCCGAGGCCCTGCGCGTCCCCGGTTTCCATGAACCGGAGGGATTCCCCGAACTGGACGTTGATCTCCAGGATGTTCAAAGGGGAGAGACAGAAGCTGCAGGGTGCGACAAAGACGGGCTCCAGCTCTCGCTGGATCTCCCTTGCCAGATCCACGGAGCCCTGCGCCGCCTTCGCAACCGGAAGTCGGGCGAGGGCCGGGGCCTCGAGCCTCTTCAGGTAGTGGAGCAGAAAGTCCACGAGCACCACGTAACGGTATCCCTCCTCATAGCGTTCCCGCAGCTCCTCCCCGGTGGAGGGCATCGTCGCGGAAGCCTCCTTGCCCAGGTAGAGCTGCCCGAAATGCGGGTAACTGGAGATGGCCCGCGCCTCTCCCTCGCTCGCCGCCTCGATCCACTCGTAGGCCGCTCGATAGCCCGCCCTCTGCTCCAGAAGTGCCCGGGTCTTCTGGAGGCCGACCCCTGCCTGAAGGAGGATCAGGACGCCTGCCGCCAGGACCGCCGCCCAGGCCCGGTTCGCCTTCCTCGCGGCCGCCCACTGCACGGCTTCCACCACGACCAGGCCTGCCGCCAGGGCGTAGAAGGGCATCACGATCGAGATGAACCGGGCGTTGGCGTTCATGAAGCTGTAGAACAGGATCGGGCCCAGCAGGAGGATGCCGACCACGAGCTCGGCGAAGCCTCTCCTCCTCAAGAGGTTCGCCACGCCTCCTGCGAAGAAGAGGAAGAAGATCGGGCCCTCGATGACCCAAAGCAGGTAGGGGTAGGTCAGGAAGTTTCTCCACTCGAAGAAATGGCGGTAGGGGATGAGGTTGTTGTACCGTATGTAGGCGGACACCAGGACGAGCTGGGTGACGTAGGTCGGCGCGGGCATCACCTTTCCCGCGGCCTGAAAGGCGAGAAGGGCGACATGGTACACCGCCTCGATCGACAGGATCGGAAGGGCGAAGGCCAGGTTGAGGAGGCAGAACCGTTCGACCTGCGCCCTGAGGCCGGGACCCTGCTTCGCGACCGCCGCGAAGGCCTCCAGGAACCAGAGCACGCCCAGGAAGAGGACGAAACGGTGGTGGACCACGAACCCGGTGCCGCAGGCAAGGCCGGTGAGCGCCATCCACCAGGGGCTCGAGCGCTTGCGGCCGAGGACGTAGAGAAGAACGGTGAGCAGAAGAAAGAAGGTCGTGTCCGCCTCTGCGAACCCGGACCGGCTGTACCAGATGTGGTAGGGGGAGACGGCCAGGAGGATCGCGGCCAACGCGCCCACCCAGGGCCGGTAGAGGGCGCGGCCCAGCAGGAAGACGAGCAGGATCGACAGGGTGCCGAACAGGGCGGATGCGGCGGGGGCGGCCGCGATCGGGTCCTCCACGAATCCCATGGCCAGGGCGATGAAGATCACGTGTCCCGGCCGGGCCATGACGGGCGGGTGCCCTTTCAGGGCCTCTTGGAAGGCCTCCGCCTGTTCCTGCTTCTTCCAGGCGTCCCGGCCGGACCGCCTCTCCTCCAGGAAGAGGCGAGCCGAATCCGTCACGGCGCAGACCGCGGACTTCAGGAACTGGGCCTCGCCGATGTAGTCCGCCTCGTCCGAGATGAAGGGCTCGCGGTCCGTGATCTGATGAAAACGCAGCATGCCCCCGCAGACCACGGCCAGCAGCAGGAGGCCGTATACAGAGAGCAGATGGAATCGTCTCTCCAAGGCCGGGGCCCTCCTCACGTCCCGGTTTCGGCAAGGGGCCCGGCGTCGGCCGGTCCTCCCTTGCCCTGTTCGCCCAGGGGCTCGAGTCGCGGCTCGAAGTCTTCACACCCGAACCGCAGGATGTCGAGCTCCAGGCGCCAAGCCTCGTGGTCCGGAAAGTCCTCCATCAGGGCGGCGTTCCGTTCGCCCAGATCGTTTGCGTAGACGATGGGCCCGGCGTAGTCCGGGCGGTTCCGGGTCCAGAAGTAGCTGCCCCAGTTCAGATCGCGGGGCAGCCCCTTCACGTCGATGAAGACCAGGGCCTTTTCCGAGCCCGTTTCCTCGACGAGACGGCGGGGAACCTGGAGCAGGTCCACAAAGGCCCGAATGTAGACGGTCCGGGCCGCCACGATGCCCGCGTTCATGCAGACCCCGACCAGGACCAGGCCCAGGACCCATC
This sequence comes from uncultured Thermodesulfobacteriota bacterium, assembly GCA_964479535.1. GTDB lineage: Bacteria > Desulfobacterota > DSWW01 > DSWW01 > DSWW01 > S015-6. The sequence continues at coordinate 157,259 of CAYZMM010000005.1, read as the reverse complement.
CCCTTCCCCTCTGCGGCAAGACCCGGCTGACCCGCGCCTCGATCCGGATCAGGCCCTCCACGACCGCAACGGCCAGGAACCCGGCCAGGTGGAAGTAGTACCGCGGCCCCAGCTCCCAGCCCCCCGCCGGCTTGTAGGCCACGTAGACGGCCAGGGTGAGCAGGAAGGCGAAGAGCATGCACCACTCCAGGGGCTCCTTCCTTCCGAAGAACCAGGGCAGGGCCAGCAGAAGGCCGAGGGGGAAGAAGACCAGATTGAGGACGAACAGGCGGGTCAGCATCAGGCTGAGGCCCTCACCGAGGGCGCCCGCTTCCAGAGGGTGGAAGAGGTCCGCGTCCGGAAGGATGTCCGCCAGATAGTTGGCCTGCTCGCAGTAGACGATATAGGCCTGCCCGAAGGGGTCTCCCAGGATCACCCAGTGGTAGGCGAGCTGGAAGGCGACGACCACCAGGCCGCCCGCCGTGAGGCACGCAAGTGCGGCGGCTCGGTTGCCGGCGGTCTTCCACATGCGGACGAGCAGCAGGATCCCGAAGGGAACCAGGGCCACCACATCCAGGTGGTGCACCAGGGCCACGAAGGCGCCGAGCAGTCCGAGCAGGAAGTATAGGAAGGGCCCGGTCTTGTCACCGATCCCTGCCGTCATGTAGGCAAAGAGCAGGACGAGCACCAGGCTGAGCGGATGGGAGAAGAAGGTGCCCCCCATGATGAAGTAATAGGGGCTCAAGGCGAGCAGCAAGCCGGCAAAGAACCCGGTCTTCGGACGACCCAGCCTCGCCATGAGCAGGAAGACCAGGACCGGCGCCGCCGCGGCGAGCAGCACCGGCAGGATCGAGGGGATGCGGAGCCAGTAACCCACGGCGAGCACGAGCGCGAATCCCGGAGGAAAGATGCTGAACTCTTTCCCCTCGTGGGTGGCGACGAAGGCGTACTTGAAGAACTCCGGCATGTCGTGCGCTTCCGTGTAGAGACGGAAGGTGGAGAAGAGCTCGCCCTGATAGAGGTAGAGGTGCTCGTCCGGGGCGATCGGCACGTTCCGGTGGATGCCGAAGTGGGAGAAGAGGAGCAGGAGAAGCACGAGGAGATACAACGCGGCCGACTTGGCGGCGAGGCCCTGCTCACGCCACCATGCCTCCCACCAGGCGGACCGGGCGATCCGAAGCCCCAGCATGGGAACAAAGAGAAGGGCAAGGCCGAAGGCGAGGAAGGGAAGGCGGAACATCTGCTCCAGCAGTTCCGTCACGTAGGGCTGGCTCACCAGGGCCTGAACGAACTCCGGCCGGTCCGGCGGGGGCGTGCGCGAGGTGATCCTGCCTGCCAGGGTCGCCCAGACCGGAAGCCGGCTCACGAGAACGGCCAGGAGCCCCGGGATCCAGAACGGCCACGCATCGTACCACCTCGATTCACGCTGCATCGCGTCTCCTGCCCGTCCGCCGGAACCGGATCGGAAGCCCCGGGTGATCCCCTGCAAGCCATTGTAAACAAACCACGAATGAAAACACAGGTGCCTGCTCTGCGCGGTTGGGTTGGCCCATCCGTTCTGCTATCATGATGGCCTCACCCATGGAGAAGGCCATCGGAGGAGATCGAACGTATGGGCAGCACAGAGGGTTCGTGGATACGATCTTTTTTCAAAGCTCTTTTCGTGGCGGCCTTTCTGGGCGTGCTCGCCGGGCTCCTGTCCGGTCTCGCCCAGGTTCGGGCCCATCGGTACATGGACCAGGGGCTGACCCACCTCGCCGCCCTCACGCTGGGAGAAGCGGTCAACGCCTGGGCCCTGAAGGTGGTCTGCGCGTTCCTGGCGGCGGCCCTTCTCGTCGCCCTCTTTTACCGGGTCACGCATTCGGTCCGCAAGGCGCTCTTCTCGCTCTCTTGCATGATCGTCACCGTCGTGGTCCTCGTTGTCGGATCCAACGCGGTCTTCTATTATACCGGCACGAAGATGGCCTCCAGGCACCTGGCCCAGTTCCAGCGCAAGCTTCCCCCCGAGAACATCGCCCAGCTGATCGAGCCTTTCCGGAAGAGCTTCTGGGGGGTGTACGGCTTTCTCGCCACCAACCTGGCCGACTACGGCTACGTGCTCCTCGCCCTCGCCCTGGTCGCGGTCACCCTCGGCATCCTGGTGTCGTGGCTCGCGCTGAAGATCGTCTCGAAGATCCGGCCCGGCCTCCTCTCGGAGGGGCGCCTTCGTCTCCCCGCCGGCATCGAACGGCTCGCCGAGCGGCTGCGGATCCTGCCCTGGGCGGCCGCTGCGTTGAGTCTTATCATCCTCGTTTCGGCAAACGCAACCGCCTGGCAGATGCGAAGCAGCGCCCGGGCGCGCCTGGAGGGGCGGCCGAACGTCGTCATCGTGTCGGTGGACACGCTGCGGGCGGACCACGTGGGGTGTTACGGGTACGAAAGGGAGACGACCCCGAACATGGACCGTGTCGCCGAGGAGGGCACCCTCTTCGAGGTGGTCGCGTCCGCCTCCCCGTGGACCCTCCCTTCCCACGTGTCCATGATGACCTCGCTCTACCCCGCTTCGCACCAGTGCTTCCTCGTGGGCGGGGCCAAACTGCAAAAGCGGATCACGACCTTTGCCGAGGCCGTGAAGAACGAGGGCTACACCACCCACGCGATCACGACCATCCTGTATCTGACGAGCATCTACGGATTCGAGCAGGGATTCGACGCGCTCCAGGCCCTCGGGAGCAAGACCGTCGCAGAGAGGGTGACGGACCGGGCGATCCGATGGCTCGAGGCGCACAAGGAGGAGCCCTTCCACCTGTTCGTCCACTACTATGACCCCCACGCGGACTACGTGCCCCCGGAACCCTACAGGAGCCGCTTCGACCCGGATTATACCGGGCCCATCGACGGAAGATCGGCGAACTTCTTCGATCACCAGGACCGTCTGACCCAGGCGGATCTCGACCACCTGATCGCCCTCTACGACGGCGAGATCGCCTACGTGGACGACCAGCTCGGCCGTCTCTTCGAGGCCATGAAACGGCTGGGGCTCTGGGAGAACACGGTCCTCGTGCTCACGAGCGACCACGGGGAGGAGTTCAAGGAACACGGCTATTTCGGGCACGGCTTCACCCTCTACGACGAACAGCTCCTCGTGCCGCTCATCGTGAAATGGGCGGGGTCCGCGTCCCGGGGGCTTCGCGTGAAACAGCCGGTCCAGCTCATCGACCTGGTGCCCACCCTCATCGATTTCCTCGGTATGGAGAACGGCAAGGGCCCGGGCGATTTCGAAGGCATCAGCCTCCTTCCGACCCTCCGGGAAGGGGGGCGGAAGAAGATTCCTTACAGAGACGCCTTCAGCCAGACCCAGCTCGGCACGGAAGAGCTCTATGCCAACCGGGCGGACGGCACCAAGATGATCTACGACGCCACGTCCGATCTCTGGGAACTGTACAACCTGCGGGAGGACCCCGGCGAGACCGAGAACCGGGCCTCGGTGCGGGATGCGTGGCCTGCGCCCGCCCTGAAGGGGCTGGAGAACTACATGGAGTACGCAAGACAGAGCCTGGAGCACTCCCGGGAAGAGGGAGAAAAGGTCAAGCTGAATCAGCAATCGATCGAGGAGCTGAAGTCCCTGGGATACATCCAGTGACCCCTGGCCCGCCAAGTCGAGGTCGCCCATGACCCGTTCACGCCTGATCCTTTCCCTGTCGGCCGCTCTGCTTCTGGTTCTCCTCGCGGTGCTGGGCGCGGCCTGGCACTTCTACCGCCAGTGGAACCCCCGGCCCACGGCGCGGCAGGCCTTTGTGGACGGCCGGATTCTCACGATGGACGAATCGAATCGCATCGTCGAGGCCGTGCTCGTCGAAGGAGAGCGCATCGCCGCCGTGGGAAGCACGGAAGAGATCCTGGGCCGGGCGGACGGGGACACCCGGGTGACCCACCTTCAGGGCAAGACGATGCTTCCCGGGTTCATCGAGGCCCACGGCCACTTTCCCGGAAGCGGGCTGTCCGCCGTGGCCGCGGATGTGAACAGCCCGCCAATCGGCAAGGCGCCGTCGATCGATCGGGTTCTCGACACGATCCGTGAACAGGCGGCGCGAACCCCGGCGGGCGAGTGGGTGCTGGCCTACGGCTTCGATGACACCATGGTGGATGAGAAGCGTTTCGTAACACGGGACGAGCTGGACGAGATTTCGACGCGACACCCGATCTATGTACTCCACATTTCGGCCCACATGGGTGTTGCAAACGGCCCGGCCCTGGCGCAGGCGGGCATCACCGGGCAAAGCCCGGACCCGGAAGGGGGCGAAATCGTCCGGGACGGAACGGGACGCCTGACCGGCCTGCTCAAAGAGACGGCCCATGAACCCCTGCTCGAGATGGCTCTGGCCTTCTCCTGGAAACAGCGGGTCGCCGTCCTGCGGGCCGCTTCCCGCGATTACCTGAGCAAGGGCGTCACGACCGCGCAGAACGGTCTGACCCTGGGGTCCCAGGTGTCCGGGCTCATGTGGGCGTCGAGGATCGGGCTCGTGCCGCTCAGGCTCGTGGTCTGGCCCGAGGTCCCCCTGGCACGGGCGATCGAGGACGGACGCGTCTCCTTGAAGCAAACGGAGAAGTTCACGGTGGGTGCCGTGAAGATCATCTCCGACGGGTCGATTCAGGGGTATACCGGGTACCTCACGGAGCCCTACCACGTGCGGGGGGCGGACGTCCCGAAGGACTACCGCGGGTATCCGACCGTGCCCCCGGACGAGCTCGAGGGGGTGGTGAAGGGCTTCCACCGAAGGGGCTGGCAGATCGCCGTGCACGCGAACGGGGATGCGGCGATCGACGCGGTCATCGCGGCCGTCGAGGAGGCGCAGCGGGTGTCCCCTCGTGAAGATCCGAGGCACATCGTGGTGCACGCCCAGATGACGAGATACGATCAGCTCGAGCCTTTCCGCATGCTGGGCATGACGCCGAGCTTCTTCCCGGCCCACGTGTACTACTGGGGCGACCGGCACCGGGACATCTTCCTCGGCCCGGAGCGTGCGGCCCGCATCAGTCCCCTGAAATCGGCGGCCGACCATCGGGTTCGATTCACGATTCATCTGGACACGCCGGTGGTGCCCATGGATCCTCTGCTCCTGGTCTGGACGGCGGCCCGCAGAGAGACCAGCAGCGGCCGGGTCCTCGGACCGGAAGAGCGCATCGAAGTGATGAACGCCTTGCGGGCGACCACCATCGATGCCGCCTGGCAGGTCTTTCAGGAGCACAACCGCGGCTCGATCGAGCCGGGCAAGTTCGCGGATTTGATCGTCCTCTCCGGGGACCCCCTGGCCGACCCGGACACCATCCGGCATCTGGTCGTGGAGAAGACCCTGATCGGCGGTGTGGTCGTCTTCGACCGGCAGGAAACCTGAGTCGCGCCGCACGCGAGGAAGACCTTGGTCATACTCGGCATCTCCTGCTTCTATCACGACAGCGCCGCCTGCATCGTGAGAGACGGCAAGATCGTCGCGGCGGCGCAGGAGGAGAGGTTCTCCAGGAGGAAGCACGACCCGCGGTTTCCGAGACACGCGATCGCCCACTGCCTGGAGGCGGCGGGCATCACGATCCGGGGCGTGGACCATCTGGTCTACTACGACAAGCCCTTTCTCACCTTTGAGCGCCTCCTGTTGAGCTACCTGACCGTTGCGCCCCGCGGCCTCCGATCGTGGCTCCAGGCGATGCCCCTCTGGCTCGGCCGGAAGCTGCACCTCCCTCGGGTGGTGAGGGACGAAACCGGGTACGAGGGGCCGGTGTTGTTCACCGAGCACCACGAGGCGCACGCCGCATCCGCGTTCTACCCCTCCCCCTTCGAGGAGGCGGCCATCCTCACGGTGGACGGCGTGGGCGAGTGGGCCACGGCAAGCTACGGTCTCGGAAGCGGTGCGGATCTCACGCTCCTCAAGGAACTCCACTTCCCCGACTCTCTGGGTCTCCTCTATTCCGCCTTCACCTACTTCACCGGCTTCAAGGTCAACTCGGGCGAATACAAGCTGATGGGCTTGGCGCCCTACGGGACCCCCCGGTACAGGGACCTCATCCTTTCCGAGCTGGTGGACCTGAAGGAGGACGGTTCGATCCGGTTGAACCTGTCCTATTTCGACTTCCTGGGCGGCCTGCGGATGACGAACCGGCGGTTTGCACGGCTCTTCGGCGGCCCCGCCCGCAGGCCGGAGACGGAAATCACCCGCAGGGAGATGGACCTGGCCGCGAGCATACAGGCCGTGATCGAAGAGGCGATGCTTCGGATGGCTCGTCACGTGCACAGGGAAACCGGCCGGGAAGACCTCTGTCTGGCCGGGGGCGTGGCCCTGAATTGCGTGGCCAACGGAAGGATTCTGCGGGAAACCCCGTTCCGGAACATCTGGATCCAGCCGGCCGCGGGCGATGCCGGAGGGGCCCTGGGCGCAGCCCTGTCCGTCTGGCACCGCTACCTGGGCAACGGGCGGGGGGCCCCCTCCGGAGAGTACGGGCAGCAGGGCTCCTACCTCGGCCCGTCCTTCTCGAACCAAGACGTGAAGGATTACCTCGCAAGCCGGGGAGCCCCCTACCGGGAGTTGGACCCAAAACAGAGGGCCGTGCACGTGGCCGAGCAGATCGCGGAGGGCAGGATCGTGGGGTACCTGGCCGGTCGCATGGAGTTCGGGCCCAGGGCCCTTGGCGCGAGAAGCATCCTGGGGGACCCGAGAAGGGAGGAGACCCAGAGCGTGATGAACCGGAAGATCAAATACCGCGAATCTTTCCGGCCCTTTGCGCCCTCGGTCCTCCTGGAAAAGGCCTCGGAGTATTTCGAGACGGACCGGGCGAGCCCCTACATGCTGCTCGTTGCGGGCCTGCGGGAGGACAGACGCCTTCCGCAACCGCAAGGGGATGGAATGCCCATGCTCGAGCGCCTCCGAACGAAACGAAGCGACCTGCCCGCGATCACGCACCTGGACTATTCCGCTCGACTGCAGACGGTCGACTCGAGGACGAAGCCGGACTACCACGCGGTCCTTTCCGCGTTCGAGCGTTTGACCGGCTGCGCCGTGATCGTGAACACGAGCTTCAACGTGCGGGGCGAGCCGATCGTTTGTTCGCCGGAAGACGCCTACCGCTGCTTCATGCGCACCGGGATGGATGTACTGGTCATGGAAGACTGCATCCTGTACAAGGAGGAGCAGCCCACCTGGAAGGAGGGAGAGGACTGGCGCGATGGACTCGAACTCGACTGACAAGCGAACCATCCGAAGATTCGGGCTCGTTGTCTTCCTCTTTTTCGGAACCCTGTGTGCCCTGAGCATCTGGAGGGACAGGCCGGTACCCGCCTGCCTGTTCGGTTCGCTGTGGCTTCTGGGGGTTTGTTTCCTCGGGATGCCCCACCGGTCGCGCCATGCGTACGCAGGCTGGCTGAAGTGCGCCCAAGTCCTGGGCAGGACGGTGACCCTGGTGATGCTCACCCTCGCCTATTTCCTGGTGATCACCCCTTCGGCATGGATGAAGCGCCTGTTCGGAGGCCGCCCCCTCCCCGTGCGGCCGGACCGCAAGGCGTCCTCCTACTGGGTCGGCCGGGAGGAGGCCGTGCAGCCCAGGGAACGGTTTCTGAAACGATTCTGAATGCGAGGCCGAGATGCAGAACCGATCCACCCTTGCGGAGCTTTGGGAATTCCTGCTGACGCGAAAGCGCCTCTGGCTGGCCCCGATCGTGCTGGTTCTCGTGCTGATGGGCGCCCTGATCCTCTTCACCGAGGGAAGCTCGGTAGCGCCCTTCATCTATGCCCTGTTCTAGAGGGGTTGAACTTTTTCCGGGTGAAAGGGTCCTACTTGATTCAATCACCGAAAAGAACGTTTCCCCCTTCTCTGCACCGGGCAACCATGTCGCACACATCCAGAGGGTGTGCAGAGAGGGGGGTTTTCTCACTCCCCGCAAGCAGGTTCTTCGCCCGCACTTTCCCTTCTGCCCGCGGTTACCATCTGGTACCTCTGCAGTCAACTTCCTGACGTTGACCTTACACGATTGTAACCCCCTCGAGGACAGGTTTTCGACCCGGTCACCCCCTTCAACAAAAAACCTTTGAATTTCAAATACATGAATCTGCCCAGGAGGTCCTGAATCCAGCGCCCGGGGGTGGCATACCCCTTGCACCAAGCCCAATCCGGCAAGGAAACCAACCTGCAAGCCGAGATGAGGGCTCCCTGATGAACACGATCAAGGCAGCTTCGGGAATCCGCCTTCCCCTCCTGTGCGGAATTCTCGGGATCTACCTCCTGGCCGGAACGGCCCCTGCCCGGGCGGTCACTTACGTGAACCACACCCCCCTTTCCTTCGGGTGGGCGGATGCTTCCGGCACGGTCGACCACTACAACGTGTACGTCTCCGTGGACGGGCAGCCCTTCGAGCTCCTGGAGCACGCCGGTGGATGTACCTGCTCACTGGATGCGGAAGACGGAAGATCCTACGTGGTCCAGGTCGAGGCGGAGGACGACCTGGGTCGTGTCGGGCCCATGTCCGACCCCTCGGACCAGATCGTCGTCTTTCTTAACGGTTCCGCCGGGGATACGGACGGGGACGGGATGCCCGACGACTGGGAGGCCTCGGAGGGCCTCAATCCCTTCGATCCGAGTGATGCGGACGGGGACCCGGACGGGGACGGGTCCACGAACCTCGATGAGTTCATGGACGGAACGGATCCGGCGGATCCGGATTCGGACGGGGACGGGACCCCGGACGGAGAGGACGATTATCCTCTGGATCCCCTGAACGGAAACACCCGGCCGGTGGCCGACGCCGGCGGCGATCAGGAACTGGATCCCACCGTGGTCATGCTGGACGGCAGCGGCAGCTATGATCCGGACGGAGATCCGCTGAGCTATGCCTGGACGCAGGAGGACGGCCCGGAGGTCTCCCTTTCGGACGAGCACGCGGAAAGCCCCACCTTCCTCGGGACGGAGTCGGGCACGTACGCCTTCGAGCTGATCGTGCACGACGGCAGCCTGGCCAGCCTGCCGGCAGAGGTGGCCGTGACCATTCGCAACGTTCCGCCCTCTGCGGACGCAGGAGAGGATGTCGAAGTCCTCGTCGGCACCGTGGCGGTCCTGGATGGAAGCGGCTCGGCCGATTCGAACCGGGACCCGATCCGCTATGCCTGGACCCAGATGCAGGGTGCGCCGGTCCTCATCGACGGCGCGGACAACCAGACCGCCACCGTGGTGCCCGAGCAGGTGGGCAACTACGTCTTCCAGCTCGTCACCTTTGACGGAGAGCTCTACAGCACCCCGGATGATGTACAGGTCATCGTGAACGCGCCGGCCAACAACGTGCCCAACGCGGATGCAGGAGAAAACCAAACGGTGACCGTGGGCGATACGGTCCTGCTGAACGGGTCCGGCAGCTCGGATCCGGACGGGGATTCCCTGCTGTACACGTGGTCTCAGACCGGAGGGCCCGAAACGGTCGCCCTCGATGGCGCCGTGGCGGTACAGGCCACGTTCGAGGCCCCCGAGGCGGGTATCTACGCATTCCAGCTGGTCGTGCATGACGGCCAGGTTGCCAGCGCCCCCGACATCGTCACCGTGACGGCGGAGAGCCCGGCCAACCAGGCGCCGGTGGCCGCCATCGAGTCGGTGGACCCTGTGGAGGAAGGAGAATGGATCGCCCTGGACGGCTCCGGCAGCTACGACCCGGATCACGACGCGCTGAGCTACGCCTGGTCCCAGACGGGCGGCCCTCAGGTCATGCTCGAGGACGGGGATCTGCCCGTAGCGGGATGCTTCGCCGTGGCCGAAGGGACCCTGACCTTCCAGCTGGTTGTCCATGACGGCGAGGCCTCGAGCACCCCGGCCACGGTACTGGTGCAGGTCGTGCCGGGGGAGGATCCTCCCGCGGTCGATCCCCCCGAGGTCGACCCGCCGGCCCCACCGGTCCAGGCGCAGTCGGATGACGGTGGAAGTGGCTGTACCGTCAGCATGGCGGCAAGCTCTCGAAAGAACATCAATGCCTCCGACCTGGGATATCTGCTGACCCTCTTCCTGCCGGCCATCGGGGCGCTGCTCTACCAGAAGCGCCGGTTCCGAAGGCGGAAGGGATGAAGGAATAAAAAGGCTCGTTGTCAATGGGGATAGGATGCCTCAAGGCCTGCCGGTACTCGGGACCGGCAGGCCTCTCTTTTTCAAAATCGGGGACAGCCACTCGTTTCTTGGAAAATCGGTGGCTGTCCCCAATTTCTAGGTGGCTGTCCCCAATTTCTAGGGCCGAAAAAAGGGGTCTGACCCCTTTTGGGTGGCCCGTCCCTGCGATACGCGAAACCATCCCTCATCCCTCCGGTTGTCTTTTCTCCGGCTCCTGCATAAGATTTCCCCTGACTGCATGCTTCGGCGAATCTTGCATGGAAACGAGGAAGGAGACGAGGGATGGCCGTCCCGTGCCGCCACCATCCGGAGAGCGAATCCGTCGGTACCTGCTGTTACTGTGACCGCCCCATGTGCGGGGAATGCCTCCTGACGAACAGGGAGGGAAATACGTTCTGCAGAAGGGAAGAAGAGTGCCTTGCCTACCAGGATTCGCTCACCCTTCCCAGCGGACCGGCATCACCGATCACGGACGGGCTCCTGGATCCGTCCACACTCGATGCCCAGGTCGAAAGGCTGACCGAAACCCTCGAGGAACTGGAAGCGGTAAAGGGCGCGCTGGAGGCCGCTGCGGCAGCCACCGAAGAGCCGGCTTCCCGGCTCGATGCCGATCCCGGGATCCTCGGCTTCTGCGCGTGGCAGCTTACCGAAGAAGCGGCCGCACTGACGGCCCTGATTTCGCTCAAGGTCGACTTCATTCGCAGAGAACAGGAGGTGTCCGGAAGCTCTCTTCTGCTGGACAGAGCGAAGGAATTGCAGGCCTTTCTAACACAGGAAGCAGAGCCGAAGACACGTGAATATCGCGATTGGGCGGAGCCGTACGGTGGCGTGAATGTCTCCCGGTTGTTGGAGTCCTTCGGACACCAGGATCAGACCGAGGAGCCATGAGGCCCCAGCCCGCATATTGCACGAAGCCTCCTGCTGTGAGCGGCGTAAGCACGGAATTCTCGGAGTTCGGTGGCTGTCCCCGAACTCGGTGCGGAGCGGCGGTGGGGGCTGAACGCTGATTCCTGACCCCCGATCCGTTGCCTATCCCCCCCTTGCAGCCGGCTCCCCCACCTTCTTGTACGCGTAGGGGCAGCCGATCAGCGGAACCAACGATCCCTCCTCGCCGGGAAGTCTCTCCTTCTTGCCGAGGATCAGGATCCCCTCAGGCCCCAGGGCCGACGCGATTCTCTGAAAGACAGGGTCCCGAACCTTCTTCTCGTAGTAGGTCAGGAGGTTGTTTCGAAGAAACACCAGGTGAAAGCCGGCGGCCGGGGGCTCCTCGCGTACCAGGTCGTGTACTCGCCAGCGGATGTCTCGCTTCAACTCCCGGTGAAGGGAAAACCGGTTGCCCCGCGGCCTTCGATCGAAGCAGGCCCTTCTCCACTCCTCCGGCACCTCCTTGAGACTGCCCGCGCCATAGACAGCCTCCCGGGCCTTGTCCAGGAAGTCCGGGCTGGCGTCTGTGGCCCATAGCTCGAGCTCGGGCAGACCACCGATCCGCTCACCCAAGGCCTGCCAGATCATCCGGAAGCTGTAGGCTTCTTCCCCGCAGCCACACCCGGCCGACCAGACACGGACCGGTCCTCCTCCCCGCCGGGTGAGCTCCGGGAGGACGTCCTGCGCCAGGCCGTGCCAGAGAACCACATCCCGGAAGAAACGGCTGATGGACACCCTCAGCAGGCGTTCGGCTTCTCTGCCCTCGGCCGGGTCCGCCTCCAGACGTTCCAGGTATTCCTTCACGCTCCTCGTCCCCAGCGCGAGCATGTGGGCCTGCAATCGCTTCTTCACGCCCCGCCGGACCCTCCTGTAACCTTCCCAGGACAGGCCGAAATAGCGGAGGACCTCACGAAACCGTTCGTCGCGCACGGGTTTCCACCCCCTTCGCAAGCATACGATATCACAGAATCAATTGGGGTGCTCTTTACAAGAACGCCCCGAATCTCTTAACATGTGGCGAATAGGAGAGATGTCCGAGAGGCCGAAGGAGCACGGTTGGAAACCGTGTAGGCGGTGCAAATCGCCTCGAGGGTTCGAATCCCTCTCTCTCCGCCACTCTCTTGGGTCCCAAGGAAAAGCTTGGCCGTGCTAGACGGGGAACTAGCGGTGCCCTCCACCCGAAATCCGCTTATGCGGGGTCGAATCCCCTCTTGAGGCGCCTGTTCGGTAGGGGACCGAGCGCGGGGGACAAAGTGGATAACCGGGACCCACGCAACAGATGGCTGCTGAACCCCGCCAGGTCCGGAAGGAAGCAACGGTAGGCAGTTTCGTCTGTGTGCCGTGGAATCTCCTGGTTTGATTTGCCCCTCTCGTTTCCGCTCTGTTGAGCAGCGTCGAAACTGGGTGCACGGCCAAGCCCTTTTTTCTGTCCGTGAGGATTACTCCTGAGGCGGCCCGCACCGCAAGTCAGTGTCGAAAGGGCCAAGGTGGAAGAACAAGGGGATCAGGCCGTGCGCGCGCTTGTGTCCGAGCATACCGGGCCTTTCCAATTTCACCTTTCGCCTTTTCCCTTTCGCCTTGTTCGATTTGCAGAACTGGAAGTTCTTCCAACATCTGCGCAAGAAACGTAGATGTTCCGATGAAAGACACCCCATGCCCTACCTCGTGCTGGCCCGAAAATGGAGGCCCCGCACCTTTGACGAGATGGTGGGCCAGGAGTTCCTCTCCCGCACGCTCAAGAACGCGGTCGAGACGGAACACGTCGCCCACGCCTTCCTGTTCGCGGGCTCCCGCGGCGTAGGAAAGACATCGGCCGCACGCATCCTGGCCAAGTGCCTCAACTGCGACCATGGCCCGAAGCCGGAACCCTGCAACCAGTGCTCCTCCTGCATGGAGATCGACGAGGGCAGAAGCCTGGACGTGTACGAGATCGACGGGGCCTCGAACACGAGCGTCGACGACATCCGCGAGCTGCGGGAGAACATCAAGTACCTGCCGCGACCGGGAAAGCGCCGCGTCTACATCATCGACGAGGTGCACATGCTCTCCAAGAGCGCCTTCAACGCCCTGCTCAAGACACTGGAGGAGCCGCCCGACCACGTGGTCTTCATCTTCGCAACCACCGAGGCCCACAAGGTCCCGGAGACGATCCAGTCCCGCTGCCAGCGCTTCGACTTCCGCCGGATCCCCAGGGCCCAGATTCTCGAGCGGCTTCAGGACATGGCCCGGGAAGAGGGATACGCGATCGGCGAGACCGCGCTCTCCTCGGTCGCCAAGGCGGCCGACGGAAGCATGCGGGACGCCCAGAGCCTGCTGGACCAGATCATCTCCTACTGCGGCACCACGGTGCCCGACGAGGCGGTGGCGGAGATCCTCGGGATCGCCGGGCGTGAATACTTCTACAGGATCTCCGAGGCGGTCCTCGGCGAGGACCCCGGCGGGTGCGTCGTGGCACTGGACGAGGTCTACCGGTCCGGGTACGACATCAACCAGTTCTACCAGGATCTGGTCGAGCACTTCCGCAACCTGCTCATGGTCCGGCTCCTGCCGGACCCCTCCAGGGTGCTGGACGTGGCGGACGGTGAAGTCGAGGAACTTCAGAAACAGGCGGAATCGGCCGGCCCGGAGGATCTGAGGCGGCTGGTGTCCGTCCTCCTCAAGGCCGAGGAAGACATCCTCCATTCGAGCCTCCCACGCATGGGCATGGAAGTCACCCTGATCAAGCTGGCTCACCTCGGCCGTCTGGAGCCCCTGGAAAAGATCCTGGAGAAAGTCACGGCCCTGGAGCAGTCCGGAGGGCACCCTCCCCCCGAGTCGACCGGCCCTTCACGGCGGACGCCCGGGAAACCCGCCCCGACGGGGCGGCCGGCGGCGCCGCCACCGAGAAGCACGCCCGGTCCGAAGGGGGAGAAGGAGAGACGGGCCGAGGCCCCTGAACCGGCCGCTGCACCACACATCCCGTGGAATGCACCGGATGCATGGACCTGCTTCGTGGACACCGTCCGAAGGGAAAGGGCCATGACGGCTGCCCTGCTCGAGGACCTGGAGCAATGGGAGGTGACCGAGAAGGCGGTCAAGGTGTTCTGTGAAGAGGGGACCTTCGTGTTCGACAAGCTCAAGAACCGGGAGACAAGGGCGCTCCTTTCGAAGAGCGTCCGGGACTGCTTTGGAGAGGGCCTGCAGTTCGAGGTCTGCAAGGCGAAGGGGCTGAACAACGAGAAGGCGAAGGCCCCGGGCAGGGAGAACCGGCGAGAGGCCGCGGCCCGGACCGCCCCCTCCGCGATCGCCGAGGCGGAGGAGGCCCCGGCAGTGAAGGACGCCCTCGAGGTCTTCCACGGAACGATCAAGGACGTCAAGCTCTTCGGCCCCGACACAGACGAGGAGGATTCAGAATGAAAAAAGGCGGTGGCGGCGGGCTGGGCCAGATGATGAAGCAGGCCCAGAAGATGCAGGCCAAGATCATGAAGATCCAGGAAGAGATGGGGGAGCGCTCTGTGGAAGCCTCCTCGGGCGGAGGGATGGTCTCGGTCACGGCAAACGGGAAGCAGGAGGTCCTGTCGATTCGGATCGAGCCCGAGGTGGTGGACCCCGAAGATGTGGAGATGCTCCAGGATCTCGTGGTGGCGGCCGTGAACGAGGCGTTGAAGAAGGCTCAAGAGATGATGGCCGAGGAAATGGCAAAGGTCACGGGCGGTATGTCGATACCCGGCCTGGTGTGACCCCGGGGGGTTTCCGCCCATGGATCCGATCACACGCCTCGTGGAGGCGCTCACAAAGCTCCCCGGAATCGGAGAGAAGTCCGCCTCACGGCTCGCCTTCCACATCCTGGGCTCTTCGGAGGAGTACGCCCGCAGCCTCGCCCAGGCGGTGCTGGACGTAAAGGAGAAGATCCGGCTCTGCTCCGTCTGCATGAACATCACCGAGCAGGACCCCTGCCGCCTCTGCCGGGACCCGGGCCGGGTCGAAGAGATCGTCTGTGTCGTGGAAGAGCCGAACGACCTGTACGCCATCGAGAAGACCGGCTCCTTCAACGGTACGTACCACGTCCTGCACGGCGTCATCTCCCCGCTGGACGGCATCGGGCCGGACGAAATCTACGTGAAGGAGTTGCTCGAGCGGCTCAAGACCGGAACGATCAAGGAGGTCCTTCTGGCCACGAACCCGGTTGTGGAGGGAGACGCCACCGCCCTTTACCTGAAGGAGCAGATCAAGCCCCTCGGGGTCAAGGTCACGCGGATCGCCCGTGGAATTCCGGTGGGCGGGGACCTCGAATACACGGACGGCGCCACCCTTACGGATGCCATCCGCGGCAGACAGGATCTCTGAGCAGCCCCCTCCCGAGCGTACAGCACCTCGAAGGACCTCCTCAACAACATCTCGTTCTGAGCAGAAAAAGCTGCCGGTTTTCCTACGGAAATTGTGTGCAATGCCTTGACAAACCGGCCGGGAAACGTAACACTTTGAGGTTCTTGCCGCCGGATTGCCCTTTTCCCTTCTGAACTGGAGTCCTTACAGATGATCGAAACCCGCTTCCACGGCAGGGGAGGACAGGGGGCCGTCACATCCGCCGAGCTCCTGGCCCTGGCCGCAATTCAAGAAGGTAAGTATGCCCAGGCATTTCCCAGCTTCGGCCCGGAACGGCGAGGCGCACCGGTCCTGGCCTTCTCGAGAGTTTCCGAAGAGCAGATCCGGCTCAGGTCCCAGATCTACGACCCGGACGTGGTTCTCGTGCTCGACTCTTCCCTCCTGGACATCCTGGACGTAACCGACGGCCTGAAGCCGGGGGGGACCCTCGTGGTCAACTCCAACCAGCCGATCCGGGAGCTCGCCTCGCGCTTCCAGTTCGAAGGGACCCTGTGGGCGGTCGACGCGACCCACATCGCCCGGGAACTTCTGGGCCGGCCGATTACGAATACAACGATGCTCGGCGCACTCCTTCGTGCCACCGGCATCGTGGACATCGACAGCGTGTCCGAGCCGCTTCGCCACCGGTTCGGTCTGATTGCCGCCAAGAACGAGAAGGCCCTTCGGGCGGCCTACGACCAAGTCGAGAAAGAGGAGATCAAGCCTTGACCAGCAAAGAGAAGACGTGGACCTGGAGGGAGATCCCCCCCGGCGCCGTTGCAGAGAATCCAGGCAGCTCGTCGGAGTATCTCACCGGCGGGTGGCGGAGCCAGCGGCCGGTCTTCAACCCGGACAACTGCGTCCGGTGCGGTCTCTGCTATATCTACTGCCCCGATGCGTCGATCGTCATGACCCCGGAGGGATACCCGGACATCCTGCTGGACTACTGCAAGGGGTGCGGCGTGTGCGCAAGGGAATGCTACATGGCCACCTTCGGGCTGAGCTGTTTCGAAATGGTAGATGAAGAGGAGTTTCGCTGATGTCGAAGAGAGTCGGAATGGAGGTCAGCATCGCCGTTGCCGAGGCGGTCAAGCTCGCCAACGCCGATGTCGTTGCGGCGTATCCGATCACGCCGCAGACCCATATTGTCGAGCACCTGTCCGAGCTGGTGGCCGACGGCGAGCTGGACGCGGAGTACGTCTGCGTGGAGAGCGAACACAGCGCCATGAGCGCCGTCGTCGGGAGCTCGGCCGCCGGGGCGCGCAGCTTCACGGCCACGGCCAGTCAGGGACTGGCCCTGATGCACGAGATCCTGTTCATCGCCTCCTCGATGCGGCTCCCCATCGTCATGACCGTGGCGAACCGGGCGCTGTCCAGTCCCCTGAGCATCTGGAACGATCACAGCGACATCATGGCCTCCCGCGATTGCGGATGGATCCAGTACTTCGTGGAGAACGGGCAGGAGGCCTTTGACCACGTGCTGATCGCCTTCCGGGTGGCCGAGGACCCGGAGGTGAGCCTGCCGGCCATCGTGAACCTGGACGGGTTCATCCTGAGCCACATGATCGAGCCGCACGTGCTGCTCGATGAGGAAGAGGCGGCACGATTCATTCCTCCCTTCCGGCCCATACACCGGCTGGACCCGGACAACCCGGTGACCATGGGTGATTTCGCCATGCCCGAGTTCTACATGGAGGTGAAGAAGGGCCAGGAGACGGCGCTCCGGAACGCGCGGGCCACCATCGACAAGGGATGGCAGGAGTTCGCGGACCTGACGGGCCGGAGGTATCAGGCGGTCGAGACCTACAAGACCGAAGGGGCCGAGGTGCTCATGGTCTCCATGGGCGCCCTGGGCGAGACCGCCTCGGTGGCCGTGGACCGGATGCAGGAGCAGGGGCTTCCGGTGGGGCTCGTCAAGCTCAGGCTCTGGCGGCCCTTCCCGGCGGAAGACCTGCTGCGAGCCCTGGGCGGTGCGAAAAAGATCGTGGTCTTGGACCGGGCCATCTCCTTCGGCGCGGCGACCAACCCGGTGGCGGCCGAAATCGCGAGCCTCCTCTACGACACGGAACCCAGGCCTTGCATCTTCAACAACGTGGTCGGGCTCGGAGGGCGTGACGTCAAGGTCGAGGACTTCGAGGCGATCGTCAAGAAGGCCATGCAGGGGCACAGCTACCCGGGGCCTGTTGGAGACTACGAGCTGATAGGGGTGAGAGAATAATGGAAAATCTCAACATCTTCGTCCCCAGGCTTCTGGATTCACGGGAGTACTTCACCGCGGGTCACCGGGCCTGCCAGGGTTGCGGGGAGACCGTTGCCCTCCGGCAGATCCTGAAGTCCGTGGGCCGGAACGTTATCCTCGCAAACGCAACAGGCTGCTCGGAGATCATCTCTTCCCCCTTCCCGCAGACCGCCTGGCACGTCCCCTGGATTCACGTGGCCTTCGAGAACGCGGCGGCCGTGGCCTCGGGTGTGGAGGCGGGCTTGAAGGCCCTGGAGAGAAAGGGCATGCTGCCGAAGCGCAACGTCTGCGTCATGGCGATCGCGGGCGACGGTGCCACGGCGGACATCGGATTCCAGGCCCTGTCCGGGGCCGTGGAGCGCGGCCACAACTTCGTCTACGTGTGCCTGGACAACGAGGCGTACATGAACACGGGCATCCAGCGCTCTTCGTCCACGCCCTTCGGCGCCATGACCACCACTTCGCCCCCGGGGCGCATGAGCAAGGGGCAGAAGACCTGGAAGAAGAATCTCGCGGAGATCATGGTGGCCCACGAAATCCCGTACGTGGCGACCGCCTCGCCGAGCTATCCTTTCGACCTCGTCCGAAAGGTGAAGCGTGCGGTCGAGGTGGAGGGGCCCGCCTACCTGCACGTGCTGGCCGTCTGCCCCACGGGGTGGCGATCCGTCGGCGAAGAGACGATCCGCCTCGGAAGGCTGGCTGCCGAAACCGGCGTCTTCCCGCTCTACGAAGTGGACGGCGGCAGGTACACGATCAACCTGGACCCGGGTGAGCTCAAACCGATGAAGGAATACCTGTCGCTCCAGGGCAGGTTCCGGCACCTGAAGCCGGAGGACCTCGAATACATCGAAGGTAGGGTCCGGGAGAACTTCGAGAAGCTCAGGGCCAAGGCGCGCATGACCGCCGGGGAGGACACGCCGGCCGGGGAGACGACCCCGCAGAAGCCGAAGAGGGTGAAGAAGGCGAAGAAGGTAACGAAGTCCGTCCGAAAGAAGAAGTGAGAGGACCGTCGCAAGCCCAGAGGGGGAACGGATAGATGGCGACCCAGGAACTCAACCGCATTCTCAAACGCTACGGAAACGATCCCACCGACATCATCGCCATTCTCCAGGACGTTCAGCAGACGTACCGCTACCTGCCGCAGGACGCGATGGAGACCCTGGCCGAAAAGCTGGACATTTCCCTGAGCCGTGTCTATCATCTCGCCACCTTCTTCCGCGCCTTCAGCCTCGAGCCGCGCGGCAAACACGAGCTTCACGTCTGCATGGGAACGGCGTGCCACGTTCGCGGCGCGCCCCGCATCCTGGACGCGCTGGAAAGGGGCCTGAAGATCAGGGCGGGCGAGACCACGAAGGACCTCCAGTACACGCTCGAGACCGTGAACTGCGTGGGTGCCTGCGCGCTGGGCCCGGTGGTCGTGGTGGACGGCCAGTCCAAGGGAAAGCTGAACCCGCAGCGGGCCGAACGCCTGCTCGCGCAGATCGAGCCCGAGGCCGCCGCCCCTAAGAAGAAGAAGGCAAAGGCGGCGCCTGCCAAGCCGAAGAAGAAGGCCGCCGCCTCGAAGAAGAAAGCGCCTGCACGCAAGGCGGCCTCTGCCGCGAAGAAGCCTGCGGCAAAGAAGACCACGAAGAAGCGAACCGCGAAAAAGGCCAGAAGATAAGGAACCGGAGAGGCCATGGAACGGATAAGCTCTATCGAGAAGCTCGACACGTTGCGAGAGAGCATTCTGCACAAGCAGGGAGCGGTCAAACGGTACATCACGCTCTGCGGCGGCACGGGCTGCCGGGCCTACGGCTGCATGGAGGTTGTGGAAGCCTTCAAGAAGGAGCTGAAGGCGAGAGGCCTCTCCCGGAAGGTGGCTGTGAAGACGACCGGGTGCCACGGCTTTTGTGAACGGGGGCCCATGGCGCTGATCAGCCCGGAGGGCATCTTCTACGAGCAGATCGGCACGAAGGACGTCCCGGAGATCGTGGAGAAGACCCTCCTGGAAGAGGAGATCGTCGACCGGCTCGTCTACAAGGACCCGAACACGGGCGAGCCGATCCTGAAAGAGGTCGACATCCCCTTCTACAGGCTTCAGAATCGTTTCCTCCTCGGTCAGAACCTCGTCATCGACCCGACTTCCATCGACGACTACATCGCGCAAGGAGGCTACAAGGCCCTCTGGAAGGCCCTCACCCGGATGAGCCCCGAGCAGATCATCGAAGAGGTGAAGCTCTCCGGGCTGCGCGGAAGAGGGGGGGGCGGGTTCCCGGCGGGGCGGAAGTGGGAGAGCTGCCGCAAGGCGGAAGGTCTGGTCAAGTACGTCATCTGCAATGCGGACGAGGGAGACCCGGGCGCGTACATGGATCGTTCGCTCCTGGAGGGCAATCCCCACAAGATCCTGGAAGGCATGATCATCGGTGCCTACGCCATCGGGGCGCAGCAGGGATACATCTATGTGCGGAACGAGTACCCTCTGGCCGTGACCCATGCGACCAAGTCGCTCGAGGATGCGCGCAAGTACGGATTTCTCGGTGAGGACATCTTCGGAAGCGGGTTCTCCTTCGACGTGAAGATCACCCGGGGCGGAGGCGCCTTCGTCTGCGGAGAGTCCTCGGCGCTGATGGCGTCCCTTGAAGGCAGGCCGGGCGAGCCCCGCGCGAAGTATGTCCACACCGTCGAGAGGGGTCTCTTCGACCTGCCGACCAACTTGAACAACGTGGAGTCCTGGGCCAACGTCCCGATGATCATCCAAGACGGGGCGGACAAGTTCGCCCAGGTCGGGACGAAGGGAAGCACGGGGACCAAGATCTTCTCTCTCGTGGGCAAGATCAACAATACGGGCCTGGTCGAAGCGCCCATGGGAATGACCCTGCGGCAGATCATCTTCGATATCGGCGGCGGGATCCCGGACGGAAAGGCCTTCAAGGCCGTGCAGACGGGCGGTCCATCGGGCGGATGCCTGCCGGAGAACATGCTCGACCTGCCGGTGGACTTCGACGAGCTGAGCGAGGCCGGCTCCATGATGGGCTCCGGCGGCATGATCGTGATGGACGAAGAGAACTGCATGGTGGATGTGGCCCGCTACTTCGTCACCTTTCTGGAAGAAGAGTCCTGCGGCAAGTGCACACCCTGCAGGGAAGGGCTTCGTCGCATGAAGGACATCCTTACGGACGTGTGCGAAGGACGGGGCACGGAAGACTCGATCGACCAGCTCGAGCGTCTGAGCGTTGCCATGAAGGCGGCGAGCCTCTGCGAGCTCGGGCGGACGGCCGCCAACCCGGTGCTGACCACGATCCAGTATTTCCGGGACGAGTACGAGACCCACATCCAGAAGAAGAAATGCCCTGCCTTCGTCTGCAGGCAGCTCGTCCATTACTCGATTCTGCCCAAGAAGTGTACCGGTTGTCAGGCCTGCGTGCGGGTCTGCCCGGCGGATTGCATCTCCGGTCAGAAGAAGAAGGTGCACAAGATCGATCAATCCCTCTGCATACACTGCGGCTCCTGCTTCGACGTGTGCAGATTCGATGCGGTGAAGAGGAAGTAATGAAAATGGGGTCAGGGGTCAGGGATCGGGGGTCAGGCCCCACGCTCCAAGCCGGAAGGAAACAGAGCGCTGCGCGTCATTCCTGCGTAGGCAGGAATCCCTCAGCACACGGAGCCACTGGATCCCTGCTCCGCGCCTTGGCGGGAACGAGCTTCGCAGGGATGACGGCTTGTCAGGTCACATCTGACGGATAGCTGAAAAGAGGATCTGGATATGCCAATTACCGTGACGATCGACGGGAGAACCACCTCGGTTGAAGAAGGGACCACCATTCTGCGTGCAGCCCATGACCTGGGCATCGTGATTCCGACCCTGTGCCACAACGACGCGGTCGAGCCGTATGCCGCTTGCCGGGTCTGTATCGTCGAGGCATCGGACGGCAAGGGCTGGAGCAAGATGGTGACCTCATGCAACTACGAGGTCTGGGACGGCCTGTACGTCGAAACGCAATCCGACGAGGTCCTCGAGGCGAGGCGCACGGTTCTGGACCTGATCCTGTCCGCCCACCCGAATGCGAAGCCGGTTCGGGAACTCGCCGCCCGGTACGGCGTCACCGAACCCAGCTATGCGGGCGACCCGGGGGACGACTGCATCCTCTGCGGCCTGTGCGTGCGGGTCTGCGACCAGGTGGTGGGCGTCACGGCTCTCGGCTTCGCCAGCCGCGGGCCGGCGCGCAAGATGGTCTCCCCCTTTCACGACCCCTCACCCACCTGCATCGGATGCGGCTCCTGCGTTTACGTCTGCCCGACCCAGTGCCTCCACATCGTGGACGAAGACGGCAAACGGATCCTGTACAAGCAGAAGCGGGAGAACGTATTCAAGGAGTTCGAGCTTCTCGACTGTGTTAGCTGCGGCAAGCACTTCCTGCCGAAAGAGCAGCTCGACTACGTGCAGAAGAAGTTCAAGCTCCCAAAGAAGGTGGCCCAAACCTGCCCCACCTGCGGCGGCCCGAGATTGTAGAGCGCACGCCCTCCAAACCCAAGAGGCAAACCCTCGTTGCACGGATCCCCCCGACAGTCGGGTCGACCCGACAGTCGGGTCGGACCACGATAAGTGTCTCAAACAAATAGACAAACCGTCTGAACTAGACCGATTTTCACGCTTAGAGCCCGTATTCCAGCCAGAAATCCGGCTTCTAAGAGAACTCTTGCCCCTTGCAGTTACTTTAGGTACTCAGACGGAAGACAACCTTAGAGCGCTTTTTGGGGCAAGAAAAATGGACTCTAAGCTCTATTTTCGCCTGCTCAGACCACTATTTCTTTTTGTTATCAAGTCGTTGTCTTGGTCCGACCCGAAGGACCTGACCCGAAGGACCTCCGACCCGAAGGATCGGCCAGCGACCCGCGGCTGTGTTTGGCTCTGTACAGTGCAGGCGTGACCGCTAAGTGGGTGGTGTCAGTCTGTGGGAACGATTCGACGGGCCAGGAGGTCTTTGTAGGCACGTGTGAGGCGGATGAATTGCTCGTGAGAGCCGCCGCTGTCGGGGTGGCATTCGAGGGCCTTCTTCCGGTACTGCTGCGCGAGCTGCTTCAGGCTGAAGCGCGGCACGAGGGCCGGGTCGATATCGAGGGTCTTGCAGGCCTCTTCGACCCCGAGGCGGGGGCGGCGCCGCACGGGTCTTCGATGGCTCCGGTGGCGGCGCATGAAGTCCTGGATGTAGTCCCACTCCGCGTTCGGCACCTGGAACTCGTTGTCGAAGTACATGATCACGTACCGGACAAGAACCGGATCCAGCCCAGCCGTGCCCTCGTCCTCGGGAAACAGGACGGGGTCGGCCTGCAGGCGGCACACTTCTTCCAGGAAGGCCTCGTCCATCCGGTCCGGGTCCATGGCCTGAGGGTACCGCCCGGCCAGCGGGCTCGAAAAGAACCGTTGAAGGTCGAAGATGAAGTAGGTGTACGCCCTGCGCTCGGCCTGCCGCAGGGTGGGCTCCATCCGTTCGATCATCTGCTCGATCTCGTCCCGCGATTTCTCCAGGAGGCGGTTGTAGACACGCATCGGACGGGAGGACATTTCTCTGAGTTCCGCCGACCCGTAGCGGAGGAAGTAGAGCCGGCGCTTGTCGAAGATGTGGAGGTGTTTCTGGACGCGGGCCAACTCGCTGCGAGGAAGCCTTCTCCCACCCCTTTCGGAACGCCTGGGCGCATAGTTCCGGATGATCCGTCGGACCGCCGGATCCAGAAAGGGCCAGAAGATCCCCTCCAGGTCCTCCTGGCTGGCCTGTATTCCCTGTTCACGCAGATGGTCCTCGATCGTCTCGTCGATGTAGTAGGCGGTCCGTGCCGGCGTGTGGACCCATCGGCCCGGGTCCTCGCCCAGGTCCACGAGGTCCCTGCTCTTCCAGCGAGTTCCGTCCCGGTAGGACTCACGGATGAAGTATTGGTTCTTTCCGTCCTTGATCTGTTTGGCCAGATACAAAAGCGCCACTCCATTTTAACGAATATATTTCACTCTACTTAACAGGATGCTCTATCGACGCAATCGGTTCAAGAGCGCCGCCCCGGTTCCGAATTCAATGGGGTTGGGCTCCTTCCTCACTCCTTTTTCAGAAGGCGGCTAAACGAATGCGGCCCCTTTACCGATAGGATGTGTGTGCAAAGGAGATCGAAAGCAAGGAGTTATGCATGAGAATCAACGGATTCCCCTGGTGTCTGGGGCTCGCGGGATTCATGATCCTCCTATGCGGTGTGCCGCGCGCGGCTGCCGGAGAGCGGCACCACCTGTGGAGCGTGGGGCTGCGTGGAGGCGGGTCCTTTCTCACCCAGGATGCGGTTCGTGACGCGAACGTGGAGGGGCAGCTAGGCCCGATCTTCAACGGCGTGATCGTGTACGACGCCCACGAGCATTTCTCCTTCGGCTTCGAGGTGGAGTGGGAGCAGCACAAGATCGATCAGGCGGCCCTCACCCTGGGAGACGCGTCCACCGCTTCCCTGATGATCCGTTTCGAGGGGCATCTTGCAAGGACCGCGCCCCTCTCCCCTTATTTCCTGCTGGCGGGCGGATACAACCTGAACGCCTTCGACGAAGAGGACGCGTATCTGGCAGATTGCGGATCGGGCTGCCGTGTCGACATCGACAACGCCTTCGCCCTGAAGGCCGGCTTCGGCGTGGACATGTTCGTCCTCTTCGAGAATGCGGCCATCAATTTCGAGGTGGCGTGGAAATACAACCGGGCGGATCTGGATTTCCTCTCGGGCGGGGACACGACCGCTTCCAGCGACTATGACGGCAGCGCCCTGAGCCTTCTCGTAGGCTTCCGGTACCACTTCCCGGTGGAGCCGTTCTAGCCGGGAAGTTCATCTATTGTACAACGTCCCCTGTCTTCTTAGGCCCCTGGATTCCCGCGTTCGCGGGAAGCCCGGTCGTGCCGGGAGGTTGCCGCGGGCGCTTTCGCGCCCTCGCAATCTCCACTTCGGGGCACAGAGGGGCCTTTGTCCTTTTACCTTTGTCCTTTGACCTTTCTCTGCAGGAAGCGGGGCCGGAAGGAGTAGATCAGGCAGGGCAGCAGGGTGAGGGTGGCGACGGAGGCGGTGATCATGGTGAGCGTGATGAACGCGCCGAAGTGGATGCCCGGGATGAAGGAGCCGAGGACCATCACGAGAAAACCCAGCCCTACCGCGATCGCATTGTAGACGATCGCCCGGCCGGCCGTCGCCGCCGTGGCTTCCAGGGCGTTCCGCGCCCCTTCTTCTTCTCGCCCCTTGATCCTCGACATGTTCAGGAAGTGAATCGCATAGTCGATGCCGATGCCGAGGGCCACACTCCCGATCAGCGCGGTGCCGGTCTGCAGCGGGATCCCGGCCCAGCCGAGAATGCCGAAGTTGATCAGAACGCACAGCATGAGGGGCAGGACCCCGAAGAGTCCGCCCACAAAGGAGCGGAGGATGACCGTCACGAGCGCAAAGACCACCACCGTGGACGCCGCGATGCTCTCGATCTGCCCCCGAATCGTCAGGTCGTCGACCACCTTGCCGATGACCATGGCAGCGGTCATGTGGATCGAGAGCCGCGTGTGCTCCTCGTTGTACGCCTCGATGCTCTGAATCACCTTCCCCGCATTCCGGGTGCTCCCGGACCTCAGAAACGCGGAGACGCTCGCCAGGCTGTACTCGTCGTTGATCACATCCTCCAGGTCGGAAGGATCCCCGGACATGGAGTAGAGGAGCAGGCACTGTGCGACCAGCTCCCGGGTTTCCGGGACGCGGTAGAAACTCGGATCGTCTCCGTGCAGGGCCTGATTCATCCGCTTCAGGTAGTCGACGATGCTCGTCGTGCCCCCCACGTGGGGAAGGGTCTCCACGTATCGCTGGAGCGATTCGATCCTCTTCAGCACTTCCGGGTCCTTGAGCGCATCCTGCTCCCCGCCGTCCACGATGATGTTCAGGACCGAAGACCCGTTGAAGTACTTGTTGATCATCTGGTCGGATTTCCAGATGTAGGTGGATTTCTTGAACTGGGTGATGTAGTCGCTCTCCGCGTAGATCTGCATGGAGCCTGCAACACACGCGGCGGCGAAGAGAAGGCTCGCCCCGTAGACGATTCGGCGGTGGCGGATCGCCGTTCGAACGTACCGGCGGAGGAAGGCTCCCAGGCCTCCCTTTTTCGCGCGGTCCTCCGGCACCCGTCCGATCGGAATCCTCTTCATCCCCAGCCGGAGGATCGCCGGAATGAGCGTCACGCTGCAGAGAAGGGAAACGCCCGTGCCGAAGGCGGCGAAGAACCCGTAATGCCGGATCGGCACCACCTCGGACACGCTCAGGGAGGCGAAGCCGCCCATGGTGGTCAGCCCGGTCATGACGACGGCGTAGCCGACCTGCGTCACGGCCCGGACGAGGGCCTCGTTCCGATCCTCGGACCGGTGCGCATTGTGCAGGAAATGAAACAGGATGTGAATCGTGTAGGCGGTCCCCACGGCAGTGAGAAGCACCGGCAGGCTGCCGGTCAGGGTGTTCAGCGGGATCTCCACGAGGGCCATCAGGCCCATGGTCCAGAAGGTGGAGACCATCACGGTCAGCAGCGGCAGGAGCACGCCCAGGAGCCTTCGAAAGGAGAGCCAGAGACACAGGATCACGACGACGTAGACCAGGGGAATCAATCTCTGCATGTCCCGCACGATCGCCTCGGAGATACAGGCCTCGATGGCGGTCATGCCGGCAACGAACACCTCCGGGTGCGGCGCCGGAACGGCCTCGATCCTCTCCAGGAGGCTGTGGTAGATCTCCTTGCGGGTCTCCTCCGTGCTCTCGCTTCCATAGCGAACCAGGATGGCCGTTGCCCTGTCGTCCCGGGAAACCAGATTGCCTTCCAGCAGGGGCCATCGATGAATCTTCTCGGAGAGCTCCTTCAGCCAGGCCGGATCGTCCCGCACCTCCGTGTAGAGGGGCTCCACCGTCATGCCGAAGTCGTCGCCCTCGATGTAGGGAAATTCGTACAGGCTCACGACGTCGGTCACTGCGTCGATGTCGGCAAAGGACGCACTGAGATCCTTGACCATCTGCAGGGTGTCGGGCCGAAAGACCCCGCCCTGCCTCTCGTCCACCACGCCCACCATGAAGAAGCTGAACATGCTGAAGATCTCGCGCATGTCCTTGAGGAAGACCACCTCGGGGTGCTCGGCAGGCACGAAGATCTCGACCGAAGGATCGATCCGGAGGTTGCGGATCTCCAGGGCGAAGAACGCCGTGATCACCAGGAAGGCAATGACGATGATCTTCGGATGCCGAAGCATCCAGCGGGTGAGGGGTTCCATCCGCTCGCGTCCTTCTCGAAGTTGACCCTGGGGGGCCGTCCCTGCACGCGGGGAAGCTTGGAAGTATAGAAGTCGGAAGACGAAGGTGTCAAACAGGACCGCCACCCCGGGCCGCCGCTTTCGTTGACTCGGACGAGCGGGCCATACCATAATGGACGAGCAAACGCGCCTGGAGGAACGGCATGCCCGACTATTCGCAGAAGCACCCGAAGATCACCACCCTCCCCCTGCTCGCCGATCAGTCCGAACTGCTCGACGTGCTGATCCACGCCTCACGCTGGAAGAAGCCGATGCTCGTCGTTCCCTCCCTGGCCACGGAATTCAATCTTCCCGAAACCCGGCCGATCTTCGAGAACATCGTGCGCCAACTGAAAGGCGCCTCCTACCTGCAGCGGATCATCATCGGGCTGGATCAGGCCAGCGAAGAAGACGTGGCCCTCGCCCGGCAGATCCTGCTCGACAACGGCGTGACGAACTACTTCCTCCAATGGAACGACGGGCCCGGGTTCGGCGGCCTGTACGACCTGCTCCAGCGGAACGGCTTCGACCTGAGCACCCAGGGCAAAGGCCGCAACGTGTTCATGAGCTTCGGCGTGGCCCTCGCCCTGGAGGCGACCGCCGTGGGCCTGCTGGACGCGGACATCCGGAATTTCCACCGGGACCAGCTCGACCGGATCTTCTTCCCGGTACAGGTGCTCAACTATCAGTTCTCCAAGGCCTTCTACGCCCGCTGGACGAACACGGGCATGTACGGCCGGGTCAAGCGCTTGCTCGTGGACCCCATGCTGCTCGCCCTGAAGAGGCGGTTCACCGATTCGAACGAAGAGAAGATGCTCCGACTGATCGACTTCCTGTCCCTGTTCAACTACCAGCTCTCCGGAGAGATCGTCATCAGCCGCGAACTGATGCAGCGCATGCGGGTCGCCCTGAACTGGGGCATCGAGATCTTCACCCTCATCGAGGTCTACCGGAAGGCGAACCAGAACCAGGTGGCCCAGGTCGACTTCAGCCACACCGCCTTCGAGCACAAGCATCAGAAGGTTTCCGGCAAGTCGACGGGCGGCCTGCAGAAGATGTCCATGGACATCATCTACACCCTGCTGAACGCATTGATCATCGAAGAGGGCCTGGCCGTTTCCGAGCACTTCTTCCGGGACCTGGCCATCACGTACGAGAGCATCGCAAAGGACCTGATCAAGAAGTACTCCGACACGGCACGATTCAACAACATTCCCTACGACCGGGACGCAGAAGAGGACATGGTGACGGGCCCGCTCAAGGAGGGCATCGTGAACGCCGCCGAGTACTTCCTCGAGCCGCGCAACATGGCGGACAAGTTCCTGCGCTTCACCTCCACGCACCCTGAATTCAAGTCCTTCAACGACCAGGGGCTCCAGCAGAAGATCCTGGAGGTGGCGGACAGGATCCGTCAGACGCCGACCGGGCATGCGGAGACGCCCTCCTGGGAACGGGTTCAGGAGAGATGCCCGGACATCATCCTTCGCATCATCGACGTGATCGAATCCGAGAAGCAGAAATGGGGGCCGAGGGTTGGTTCCGACTGAGTCCGTCCCGGGAAGAAGGCGGCGCAAACCGGACAGGCGAGGCATGCAGATCCTCTCCCAGACCGAAGGGGGGATCCGCATCGTCCTGTACCTCACCCTCGCCGACCGGGACGCGTGGGTGCCCGGGGAGGAGATCTGTCGCACCCAGGAGATCGCGCCCTCCTTCCTGCCGAAGATCACGGGGCCCCTTCTCAAGCGGGGCATTTTGGCCGCGGTGCGCGGGGTGGGCGGGGGCTTCCGGCTCGGCAGGCCGCCGGACACGATCTCCATGCTGGAGGTGATCGAGGCCCTTCAGGGCCCGCTGAACTTCAACGAGTGCCTCATCGAGCCGGGCGCGTGCGAGCGCGACAGCACCTGCCCGGTCCACCCGGTCTGGAAACAGATCAAGGACGGCACGGAGCGGATCCTTGCCATGTGGACCTTCGCCGACCTTGCGAGGCAGCAGTCCGGCAAAACGGATTCCGGATAACCCAGGAGGGAAGCAGCCAACATGAAGGGGTACGTTCACGTCTACACCGGCAACGGAAAGGGCAAGACAACGGCCGCCCTCGGGCTCGCGCTCCGGGCGGCAGGCGCCGGCATGCGTGTCTATATCGCCCAGTTCGTAAAGGGAATGCACTACAGTGAGCTCGATTCACTGAAACGTTACGCCGATTCGATCACCCTGAAGCAGTACGGAAGGGATTGCTTCATCGAGAAGGAGCCCCAGGAGGAGGACGTCCGGGCCGCCCGAAGGGGCCTGGAGGAGGTCAGGGGCGTCCTCGCTTCCGGGGACTACCAGATGGTGATCCTGGACGAGGCGAACATCGCCACCCGCTACAACCTCGTCTCCCCCGAAGAACTGCTCGACCTGATCCGATCGAAACCCGCGTCCACAGAGCTCGTCATCACGGGCAGGAACGCCGACCCGAGGGTCATTGCAGTGGCCGACCTGGTCACCGAGATGCGGGAGATCAAGCACTACTACGACGACGGTGTTCAGGCAAGAGCAGGGATCGAGACGTAAGAGACGGTACGCTCCCTACGGGACGAGCACGGTACCGCTGCTTCGGCTGAGCATGAAATCCAGGAGCGGGCCGAAGACCAGGTTCTCCCGGTGGCCGGGACGGTCCACGGCCGCGCAGTTGATGTCCAGGTGGTTGTAGCCCGGGCACATGATGCCCGTGAAATCGGTCGAGGCGATGCTGTTCCGGTACGCATCCCACCCGGAAGGGTCTGGCACGTCCCCGTGAGGCGCACCGAAGGCAATGACCGGCACGTCCACCTCTTCATTGTGAAACCAGGTCAGACCCGCCTGCACATTGAAGGGCGAGCCGGCCGCCCCCATGTCGAGCCTGAGCCTGGACGGGAAGTACCACTCCGTGAAGTTGGACGGTCCCCGGTACAGGACACGGGCGAAGTCCTGAATGTCGGTCACTTCTTCCGTCATGGTCGTGTAAAGGACGGACCCGTCCGAAGCCACGTAGTTCGGATCGGCTGCGTTCCCCACTTCGTCGAAGTTCGCCCAGGAGTAGAGGGGACCCGTCCCGAGGGCGTTCGGAGGCCCGGCGTCCCAGGGGATGAAGAGGGAGTCCGTGTCGATCCCCCCCAGGCCCAGAAGCCCGGCAAGGGACCCGGGAAAGTCCTTCTCCACGACGGCCCCGCCCTGCAGGAAGCCCAGGCTCGCCTGCAGCATCATGACCGGCTGGAAGTTGTCGTCCATGAACACGCCGAGGACGGCTTCGTTCGTGTAGCGGAAATCCGGGGCGGCCGGAATCCCGGTGATGAAATTGCCCACGTCTCTCGAGTGAAGCAGGTTGATCAGGAACGCTACGTCCTCCGAATAGGGTGCCTCCTCGAGAACCGTGGACTCCGCGTCCGGGGCCGCCGCCGCGTAAAGGCCCAGGATCTCCAGAAGATTCATCGCCTCCGGGGTCACGCCGGTGAACATGTCCATACGGGGTGCGCCGCCGCTCCGGATCTCCTCGATCCGTTGGAAGTACGCTGTCTCGGAAATGTTGTTGAACCTCTCCAGGTCCGAGTAGAAGACCGGCCCGTCCAGGAGGACAAGCCCCGCGCAGTTGCGGAAGCCCGCATCGTCCAGGGTTCCCGCATCGCCGTCGAAGTCCCAGCCCGCAAACAGACCGGTCAGGGGGGTGCCGAGGGAGTGACCGCCCACGAACACGGCGGCGCTACGGTCCGCCGGGCTCGGAACCTTCTCGGTGATGACCCGGTACAAATCCTCCATGATCAGCCGGAGCCCGAACTCGGAGAGGTAGGGCACCTCCCCTTCCTGGAGGAAGCCCGCAAAGGTCTCCCCGCCGATGGCGGCGCCGTGATAGTAGTAGTCGACGGCGATGGCCGGGTCCGGCAGCTCACCCGCTTCCTCGGCCGCGTTCGCGCCGGTCAGGTCCTCCAGGCAGTTGGGCCGCCGGTCCATGGCCCAGACCTCCACGCTTCCCGAGCCCCCGGCCTCCGCCATGGAGACGAGCTGCCTGCCCATGTACTCGAACTCGTTCGCCCCGCCCATGTATCCGGGCAGCAGGATCAGGACCGCGTTCACCTCCTTCGGCTGCCCGTCCGGGGTCTCGGGCCGGTACCGCACGAAGCGGATCCAGTCGCACGCCTCGGGGGGTTGACCGTTCTCCTGAGGCGCCGGTGCGTAGAGCACCTCCTCTTCCACGATCACCTTCTCCGGGATCGGGTCCCGGTCGGCAGGGGGAACCGGGTCCTCCGGAACGGGGCCTCCGGGGCTGTAGCAGCCGACCAGCAGGGCGGACAGGCAGGTCGTCAGAAAGAATCGAACCGTCGGGCGCTTCATCGTCCCTCTCCTTTGTATACAGCCTTTCGAACGAATCTAATATAAAGTTCAACGCCTTCGCAAGGCGATTCGCTTCCGTGCGGGCCACCCCCTCGTTCCTGAGGGGAGCGGCACGGCGGGGCTCACAGGGAGGCGAGAATCCCCTCGATGTTCTCCGCGATGATCTTCTTCTGCACCTCGGGCGCGCCCTCCCCGACCACGGCGAGCCGAGCATCGTGTGGGTACTCCGAAACCGGATGGGTGCTCAGCACGCCTCTCGCCCCGAAGAGCTCCACGGCCCACTGGGCGACGCCCACGGCCTGCTCGGTGGCGAAGAGCTTCGCCATGGAGGCGTGGGAACGATACGCCTCGCCCGCATCCCTGAGAAAGGCCGCCTTCTGAATCATCAGCCATCCGGCCTCGAGGGAGGTGATCTTGTCTGCGAACTCGTTCTTCTTCGATTCGTGCTCCATCAGCAGCTTGCCGAAGACCTTCCGCCGGGTCGCATGGCGAAAGGCCTGCTCGTAGGCGCCCAGCGCCGTGCCGAAGGCAAGGGCTGCAACCCCGATGCGGCCCTGGTTGAAGATCTCCATGGTCTGGTAGAAGCCGCGGCCGGCCGGACCGATCCGGTTCTCGGCCGGCACGAAGACATCCTTGAATTGGAGTGCCGACAGGTGCGAGGGCGTCCAGCCGAATTTCTTCAGCCTCCTTCGTGTGAGGCCCGGAGCGCGGCCCTCCACGATGAACATGGAGATCCCCCTGTACCGTTTCTCCAGGCCCGGTTCGGTGACGGCGGTGAAGACGATCCAGTCGGCGATGTCCCCGTTCGTGATGTACGACTTCGTTCCCCTTACGACGAAGCCGTTGTCCCGCGGCGCCGCAACAAGGGCGATGCCGGCCGCGTCCGACCCGGCGCCGGGCTCGGTGTTGGCAAAGGCGAAGAGGCTCCTGCCCTCCAACCCCGCACGCAACGGGGCGGCATGGCGATGATCCCGGTCAAAGGCCTGCAGCACCTGCAGGCCGAGCTGGGAATGGGCGAAAGAGGCAATGGCCAGGCCGCCCGAGAAGACGGCGGCGTGCTTGTAGTAATATATGTTCTGCATCCACGGGATGGGCTCCACCGCTTCTCCCTCGTTTCGAAAACCGAGGAGTCCCTTCTCGCCCAGGATCTCGAACATCCGGGGAGGCGTCGTGTCCTGTTCCACCCAGGCAGGGTATTCGGGCTTTACGGCCTCCTCCAGGGCAGCGCGCACGTGCTGGTCGAAAGCCTTTTCCTCTTCGGACAGGAAAAAGTCCATCCCACACCTCTCTTCGTTCCGTTCGGTGCCTGTCCCCCATGACTGCCCGATTACCGCGGGATCGCGCAGCCTCTCAGGATCTTCCCGCTGGAGGAAACATCTTCCAGGATGTACAGGCAGCCGTCCGGTCCCTGCTCCGCGCTCCTCAAGCGGTTGGCAAAGGGGGAGAATTCCACGGACTCGAGTGCGTCGAACGGATCGAGACGGAAGAACCCGAGCTGCTTCGTCTTCAGAAAGGCCACGACCATCGCATTGTCCCAGGCCCCCCACTGGCTCCCATCCAGGAAGCTCATGCCGGACGGAGCGAGGGTGGGTGCACCGGAGGACCAGAGCGCTTCGTTCGCGTCCGGGTAGAGGGCAAGATCGGTCATGGGGACGGTCTCGTTGTAGCCGGGAACCGGATTCCAGCCTGAGTTGCAGGCTTCGCCGAAGCATTCGTTTCCGAGGCACTCGACTTCATCATCCCGGAAAGGGCCGTGCTGCGCGATGCACGCCAGCCCGTCGGACGGCCGAAAATCGATCCCTTGGGGATTGCGGTATCCCTTGGCAAACCAGAGTTCCCCTGCCGGATTGTCCGGGGCGGCATTGCCGTTCCTGTCCAAGCGCAGGATCTTGCCCCCCAGGGAACGCTCGTCCTGCGGGTTCGTTCCGATGGCCGCGTCCCCGAAGGTGGCCCAGAGATAACCGTCCGGACCGAACTTGAGCCGGCACCCGGAGTGCCGGCCGGTCGTGTAGGGACCGCCCGTGACGATCGGGGTCTTGTCGGTGAGCGCGGTGAGCCCCGCACTCGCCTGGTATCGGACGATTCGGATATCCGGGGCATCGGAGGTGTAGCACAGGAAGATGTAGCGGTCCGTATCGAAATCCGGGCTCAGGGTCACCCCCATGAGCCCCCCCTCACCACTGCCATCGAGATCGCTGACCGTGTGTATGGGCGCAGCGCTCTGGCCGACGGCCACCCACACGTCCCCTGTGTTGTTCTCCGTGAAGAGCATCTCCCCGCCCGGCGTCCAGGTGACGTCCCAGGGCTTGTCGAGTCCCGTGATGTAGTCGGCCATGTCCAGTACCGGCGGAGGGTCGGGTACGCACCCCAGCATCAGTGCCGCCATGATGCCTGCTGCAAGCAGTCTACGCATTGTCATCCTCGGGTTTTGCGATCGCACACATGCTTGAATCCATTGTGAAATGCCATTTTATGCTTTGGATGAAGCGTGGTGCCGGTTCGGTTCAGGTTGACTTCCCTTCCTGTTCCGTGAACTATTGAGGTGCCAAAGACACCCTTCATCCTTCATCGACCTCATCGCCTGCCCGGAGGGAGCCATGCCGAAATTCTGCGGAATCAGTATTCTGGCGGTTGCCATTCTCACATACGCCCTGCCCGCGCCTGCGCAACCGGTGGACCTGGGGCCTTACTACAACCTGGTCGACGGAAGGCAGTTGCTCGTCATCGAACTGGTCGACGAGGGATCCGGTTTCGCGCTGGACGATATTTTCATCCAAACCATCTCGACTCTGGGCGGAGGCCTGATCGGAGAGTGGGAATCGTATCCGCCCGCCTGGGGTCTGGAGCAGCTGGGAATCTGGCAGGAAATGGCGGACGGGCACCACATCGTGGGCGATGTGGAGCTGGACACGGGGGATACCGAATACTACTATCCGCCCGTAGGGCCGGTCGACGGTCTGATGGAGGTCGGGGTGCCTCTCGAGGATGCGGCCTGGGTCGTGAAGGACGGGTTCCTGGACCACCTGGAGACCTTCGAGCTGACGCTCCTCGCCACGGGCCTGCAGTACCAGACCGCGGCCGGGTTGTTCGAAGACTGTGCGGTCGTCCAGGTCGACATCCTCGTGAGCGAAACCCTCGTGCAGCAGGTCTATCTCGTCTGGGCAAAGGACGTGGGAGAGATCCTCAACTTCACCTATGTGAACTTGGGCGGACCGTCCCTGTTCCTGGAATCCATCCACATCACCGTGGAAGTTCTCAACCTCCCCTGACCCGGGGCTGACTTCATGAGGAGCGCCCTTCGCCAGGCCGGGCTCGTTTTCTTCTCCCTGCTGGTCATCGTTGCCTTGCTGGCCGCGTGGCTCTACTTCGGGTTGGAAGCGGACACAAAGGGGCTCGATCGCTCCGCATTCAGGAACGCGGAGAAGGGCGCCGCGCCCGTCACCCGGTTCGTGGCGGTCACGGACGAGACCGCTCCCCGTCCGAACGTCGTGCTCATCCTCGCCGACGACCTCGGCTACGGCGACCTGGGCGTGCAGGGCAGCCGAGCCATCGACACGCCGCACATCGACCGGATCGCCTCGGAAGGCGTCCGGCTGACCGACTTCTACGCGGCGGCCTCCACCTGCTCGCCCTCCCGTGCCGGCCTGCTCACGGGCCGGTACCCGGCCCGAAGCGGAATCGGCACGCCTTTGCAGGCGACAGGGGACACCTTCGCGCGGAAACTCACCCACCGGGCGGCCCTGGTCATGGCCCGACTCGGCGTGGTCGACATGGTCGGGGGGCAGAACCTGGTGGAGGGCCTGCCGTCGGGGGAGCTCACACTGCCGGAGGCGCTGAAGCAGGCCGGTTACCGCACCGCTGCATTCGGGAAATGGCACCTGGGCGACTTCACGGAACGGCCCGAATATCACCCCTTCGAGCACGGCTTCGATCACTTCGTCGGCTTCAACATGTCGAACGACGATTTTCCGGTCGCCTTCTGGCGGGGCGGCGAAGAGATCGTGGAAGACATCGGTGCGGAGCAGTCCCATTACACCCGCCTCTTCACCGAGGAGGCGATCCGGTTCATCGAGCAGGCGAAGGACGGACCCTTCTTCGTCTACCTGGCCCACAAGGACCCCCATCTGCCCTTCTTCCCCTCGGAACGCTTC
Organism: uncultured Thermodesulfobacteriota bacterium; assembly: GCA_964479535.1. Classification (GTDB taxonomy): domain Bacteria; phylum Desulfobacterota; class DSWW01; order DSWW01; family DSWW01; genus S015-6. The sequence continues at coordinate 121,872 of CAYZMM010000005.1, read as the reverse complement.
GCCGGGAGGTCGGAGGGCGGTCCCTACGGAGATGCGGTCGAGGAATTCGACGGGAGCACGGGCGAGATCGTGGCGGCTCTCGAGCGGCTCGGGCTGAGGGAAGAGACGCTGGTGATCGTCACCAGCGACAACGGGCCCTGGTTCGAAGGCAGTGCGGGCGAACTTCGGGGCCGCAAGGGCCAAAGCTTCGAGGGCGGCTTCCGCGTGCCGCTGATCGCGAGATGGCCCGGGAGGATTCCGGCAGGCGCGGTGGTCGAAGCGCCGGCCATGGGCATCGATCTCTTTCCCACGCTGCTGAGGCTTGCCGGTGTGAGCCTCCCGTCGGACCGGGTCATCGACGGCGCCGACATCTGGCCGTTGCTTACCGTTGATCCGGAGGGACTGCCGGAGCGCCCGTTGTACTTCTTTCACGAATTCGATGTGGAGGGCGTGCGCGTGGGCGACTGGAAGTACTTCCAGGACATCAGCCACTGGACGTGGCCCCTGCCCCTGGACAAACGCGACAACCTCGCGGGGCGCATCGCCGGCGCCCGCGATTACACCCCGCCGGGCACCGAGATCGTCATTCCGACCCTGGGAACCTGGCCGAGGCTGTTCCAGGTGCGCCGCGACCGGGGCGAGTCGTACGACGTGGTGAAGAAGTACCCGGAAAAGGCGGAACAACTGGGCCGGCGGCTGGAGGCGTGGGCCAGGGACTTCTACAGCAACCCCCGCGGATGGAAGTAGTGCTGTCCACCAAGCTCTACTACGGGTTCGGCGCTGTCGCCTTCGGGGTGAAGCAGAACGGTTTCGCCTTCTTCCTGCTCATGTACTACAACCAGGTTCTTGGGCTTCCGGAGAAACGGGTCGGCCTCGCCATCATGGTGGCGCTGCTGTTCGACGCGCTCTCCGACCCCATCGTGGGGAGCCTGTCCGACCGGCTCCACTCCCGGTGGGGGCGCAGGCACCCGTTCATGTACCTTTCCATGCTCCCCATCGGGGTTTCCTATTATTATCTATGGAATCCTCCTGCCGGGCTCTCCCCGGACCGGCTCTTCGTACATCTCATCCTCCTGGCCATCCTGGTCCGCCTCTTCATCACCTTCTTCGAAATTCCGAACACGTCCCTCGTCTCGGAGCTCACGGAGGATTACGACGACCGGACGTCGATGATGGGCTTCCGGTATTTCTTCGGCTGGTGGGGCGGCCTGTCCATGTCCCTGCTCGCCTACGGCCTTTTCCTGCGGCCCACCGTCGAGCATCCGGTGGGCGTGCTCAACCCGGAAGGCTACCGCACCCTCGGCCTGGTCGCCGCCTGCGTGATCGTCTTCTCCATCCTGGTCTCTTCCCTGGGGACGCACCGGAACATCCCGCACCTGAAGCAGCCGCCCCCGAAGCGGCCCTTCGGCATCCTGCCGGCCCTGCGGGAGATGCGGGAGACCCTGGCGAACCGGTCCTTCCTGGTTCTCTTCGCGAGCGGGGTCTTCTCGGCCATGGCGGCGGGGCTGAGCGCAGGGCTCAACATCTACTTCGTCACCTACTTCTGGGAGCTGACCTCCATAGAGATCTTCTTCCTGGTCATGACCGGTTTCCTGTCCGCCGTGCTCGCGCTCCTGTTCGCCCCGCGACTGTCCGCCCGGATGGGCAAGAAGCCGGCGGCCGTCGCCGTCATCTTTTCCGCGATCCTCTTCGGGCCGGTTCCGATCGTTCTCCGGTTGCTCCACGTGCTGCCGCCGAACGGGAGCCCGGCCCTGCTGCCGCTCCTGATGATGTTTCAAACCTTCGAAGTGGCGCTCATCATCTCCGCCAACATCCTGGTCTCCGCCATGGTCGCGGACGTGGTCGAGGAGAGCGAGTTGTCGACCGGGCGCCGTTCGGAAGGCGTCTTCTTCGCCGGGTTGAGCCTGGTGGGCAAGGCGGTCGCGGGCGTGGGCGTGATGCTCTCTACGGTCATCCTGAGCGTCATCGGCTTTCCACAGGACGCCCAGCCCGGAGCGGTGGACCCCCGGATCATGCGAAACCTGGCGCTTCTGTTCGTTCCGGTCCTGACTTCGCTCTATCTCGTTTCCGCCTTCCTGGTGACCACCTTTCGCATCAGCCGGACCGCACACGAGGAGCATCTGCGCAGCCTTGCCAGTAGGGACGGACGTCTGACCCCTGATCAATGAGCCCAGTCGACGGGGGACGAGGGACGTCCCCGCCGGAACATGGAGCCCAAGAAGGCCGTGACGCAGCCTGCCATGGGGGGGTGGCGCGGCACTTCCCGCGCGATGGCCTGTCGCGGCTCGGGCTTCGCAGGGCGACTCGTGGAGGCTTCCCGAGTCCCCCCGTGCAGCTACGATGCCTCCGCTTTTTGCGTCCAAGCCCAGTCGCCAGGGGACGAGGGACGTCCCCGCCGGAACACGGAGCCCAAGAAGACCGAGCCGAAGCACGCAACGGGGGGGCGGCGCGGGGCTCCGGGCGCGATGGCCTGTCGCGGCTCGGGCTTCGCAGGGCGACTCGTGGAGGCTTCCCGAGTCCCCCCGTGCAGCTACGATGCCTCCGCTTTTTGCGTCCAAGCCCAGTCGCCAGGGGACGAGGGACGTCCCCGCCGGAACATGGAGCCCAAGAAGACCGAGCCGCGACAGGCCATCGCGCGCTACTTGTACTTCACCGAACACCCATAAGGCTTCGTCACCGGGTTGCTCACCGGCTGGCCCGACATGGCCTCGTTCAGCGCAAGCCGCACGTAGTTGTTCGCCTTCTCGATGGTGGCCTTCCGGAAGCTGCTCTTGTCATCGATGGCACCCTGGTAGATGAGCTTCCCTTCGGGGTCGATGATGTACATGTGCGGCGTGGTCTTCGCCCCGTAGAGACGCCCGACCTTTCCGTCAGGGTCGAGCAGCATGGCCGTGGGCGAGGCCTTCTTCTCGCGGACCGCCTCGTTCGCCTCATCGGGCGTCATGTGGCCCTGCTTTCCTTCGGCAGAGGAGATGATGGAGAGCCAGACGACTCCTTTCTTCGTGAACTCCTTCTGCAGGCCCTGCATGTTCTTGTAGTCCATGTCGTAGTGCTTCTTCACGAAAGGGCAGCCGTGGTTCAGCCACTCGAGAACCACGAACTTGCCGCGGTAATCGGAGAGCGTGCGCTTCTCCCCCTTGCTGTCGGTCAGGGAGAAATCGGGTGCGTGCTTTCCGTTCTCGACGGCCTGGGCGGAGAAGGCGATCAGGGTGATGAGGGGCACGATGAAGATGCTTGCTTTGCGAAACATGACGAACCTCCAAGGATGTGTTCCAGGTCAGGTTGAGAGGTCTCCTGGTCCGGCCGGGTTCTCCACGGCCTCGATGACCAGGCGCACGGTCAGGATCTCGGGCAGCAGGACCGGCTCCGATGCGGGGCCGGCCGCATACACGACGTAGACCGGCACCCCCCGTCTTCCGTGGCGGGCGAGAGACCGGGTGATTTCGTCGTCGCGGTTGGTCCAGTCTGCTTTCATGAGCGTGAAGTTGTTCCGTTCGAACGCCTCGATCACCTCCGGCTGATCCAGCACGAAACGCTTGTTGACCTGGCAGGTGATGCACCATGCGGCCGTGTAGTTGACGAACAGGGGCCTTCCCTCGGTTCGGAGTTCCTGGATCCTCGCCTCGGAGAAGGGTTCCCACATCGGACCGGAAGGGTCGCTCCGGCCTGCAGATACCTGCGGGCCTTGTCCGGGAGTCTGCGCGAGGGCACCGATGAGCCCGGTCAGGACCACGGCGGCGGCGGCGGCACGTATCCAGGTCCTCCGGAGTCTGCGCCCGCGGCCACCGGAGGACCGTTGGAGCATCCAGACGCCGAGCGAGAGAAGGAAGAGCCCGACCAGACACCGGATCACGCCGTCCAGGCCTGCATGCATGCCGAGCACCCAGAGGATCCAGATCAGAGTTCCGAACATGGGAAAGGCGAGAAACTGTTTCAGGGTTTCCATCCAGGGGCCGGGCCGGGGGAGCCGCTTGACCAGGCCGGGGCGGGAGGCGAGCACCATGTACGGCAGGGCCATTCCCGTAGCGAGTGCCGTGAAGACAGCCAGGCCGACAGCGGCCGGCTGGGACATGGCGAAGCCGAGGGCGGTCCCCATGAAAGGCGCGGTGCAGGGCGTTGCGATGAGGGTGGCGAGGATTCCGGACAGGAACGAATTCCCGTAGCCGATGCGGCCGCCGGCTCCGATCCCCCCGAGCCGGGTGAAGACGAAACCGATCTCGAAGGCCCCGATCAGGTTCAGCCCGATGAGGAAGAAGAGCACGGCCATGAACGCGAGGAACGCCGGGGACTGCAGCTGAAAGCCCCATCCGAGGTACGTGCCGCCGGCGCGCAAGGCGAAGAGCAGGCCGGCGAGCACCCAGAAGGAGAGGAGGATGCCGAACCCGTAGAACAGGCCGTGAACGACCGGTCGCACGCCCTCGGTGCGTGCGTGCTCGACAAAGGAGAGGATCTTGATCGAGATGACCGGAAAAACGCAGGGCATCAGGTTGAGCAGAAAGCCCCCGGCAAGGGCGAGAAGCACCGCCCGCCAGAGGGGGAACCCGGGATCCACCGGTACGTCCATGCGAAGGGCTTCGCGCGCGTCGGAAGAGGCGTCGCCCGAAAAAAGGCCGAGAACTCCTCGGAGCCGCTCCGCCGGGGCATCCCGGTTCGGATCCTTCTTCACGAAGAGAGACAGGCCATCGTCCGAACTCTCCAGTCGCTGCGGTGCCGCGTTCCCTACGGTGAGCGGATCAAGGGGGAAGAAGTCCACCCGCGAGACCCCTTCGATGCTTCCCGTCCGCGGGGCCATCCGGATCTCGTAGGCGTCCGAATGCGAAACGACACGGACGTCCCACGCATCCGAAGGCCGCGGAACCAGGAGCAGCTCCTGCCGGATCGCACCCGCCCATTTCGAAGGTCTCGCCTCGGATCCATCCGGAATCTCGAGCGAGAGACGGGCATCTGCAGGGATGCACTCCTCCTTGCAGACCAGCCATGCCGCTTCGAGTTCGACGCGGAACGGTTCGGGGGAGCGACCCGGGTCCGAAGGAATCACCTTTGCCGGCAGGATGACCTCACCCCGGTATCCGAAGTTCATCAGATGCGCAACCGGGATCCTTTCCGGAAGGGGCCACTGGATGGATTCCAGCCGATAACCCTCCGGCATGCTCCAGTCGAATTCCGACGCAGCCCCGGAGTCCCCCGGGTTGCGCCAGTAGATGTGCCAGCCCTGTTCGACCACGAAGCGTATGCCGAGCCAGAACGGCGCCTCCGGAACGATCCGAGAAGCATCGGAGACGAGTTCCACCGCCGTGTGCGGTGCACGGACAACGTTTGCAGCCGTCTCGGGGGGGGCCAACCCCAGAGCAAGGCAAATCGCTGCCAGGGCGAGAAGCATGCTCCCGCGGAGGACGCAGTGGCTTCGAGTCCGCAGCTTCGTTGAGTATTCCAAGATGAGCCGCCTCCGTTATGTGCCTGGTCCCCACTTCCACGTATCGCGAACCGTAATGTTCGAATAGTATTAGATGAGGCGCTCGTTTTCGTGGTTTCCTGGGATCGGGAAGCGGCACGGAGGAAGGCGATTTACTTGTAAGGCGTGCGATTTCGGGCCCTCAATGTGATCTCTAAGCCTGGATTTCACCCATTTCCGGGACCATTTTGTATTGAAATCGGGCACATAGCTTGGTCCGACCCCGTCAACGTTCCGTTCCCGTCAACGTTCCGTCAACGGACAGCATGCTGGAAGCTACGTTCGTTCCAGGACGACCGCGAATTCCGTGGATCGGGGATCGTAAGGGCTTCCCGCCACGTCCGCGTAGTGCTCCACGACCTGGAATCCGCTCTTGTCGACTTCTGCGGAGAGGGACTCCAGGCTGTAGCACTGGAGCCAGTTGTAGATCTCCCGGGTGCGGCCTTCCTCGAAAACGGTGTGCCGGTCGAGGAGCACCTTCTCCTCGTCATACTTGAAGGTTTCGACAAAGACATGGTGCGGCTCGCTGGACCAGAAGCCGTCGGACATCGCGCATTCATAGAGGCTCTCTTCGCTCACCTGATCGAAATAGGTGAGGGAGAGCACGTCGAGGAAGACCCTGCCGCCCTCCTCCAGGCATTCGTCGAACCTCCGGTAGAGCGTCTGCCGCTGCTTCGGGCTCAGCGCGCACAGATCGACGAAGATCAGGGTGAGCAGGTGGAACTTCTTCGGCGGGGTGAAGGCGAGGTAGTCCCGGCAGATGTAGTCGATCTCGAGTTTCCTCTGCCGGGCCGTGTCCCGGGCATACCGGATGGAGCGTTCGGAGAAATCGATGCCGGTTACATCCGCCCCCATTTCCGCAAAGGGGGTCGTGTACAGTCCGGGCCCGCAGCCGAAATCGCAGATTCGCATCCCGGCGCCGACATTGAAACGCTCGGCCATCCAGTCGATCGACTCGCGAACGAAGGGCCCGTTTCTGGATGCACGGTCCCCTGTCTCGTCCAGGTGCATCTCGAGCATCTTCCGGGATACGTACGGGTCGTTCCAGAGATCCCGGGCTGTGTAGAACGCGTACGGCCGGGGACGGGGACGCAGCTTCGCCAGGTCTTCGAACATAGAATTCAGGGGACGTTGTTTACTTTGTTGACTTCAGAGCTGAAGTCAACAAAGTAAACAACGTCCCCTCCTCCGTGGGGCCGGGGGATTGCCGCGCTTCGCTCGCAATCTCCGTGCGGGGCGACTTGGCGCGCAGGAGGCTATTCCAACAGCCGCCTAGTTCGCGAGTTTCCTGCCCGCTTTCCCCAGCTCCGCCCGTCTCTTCGCGCGCTCCCGCGCATCGTCTACGATGGAGAGGTATTCCGGGTCGTGAAAACCGAGCCGCATGAGGGTGCTCTTCCGGGGGATTCCCTCCCGGTCCCACCCCTTTGCCTCGTACACGGCGTCGCAGAGCTTCTCGTACTGGAGGCGCCGGAAGTCTTGAAGCATTTCGAGCTTCTCCTCGTCCGACCGGCCCTCGATCACCATGCCCGCCGATTCGGTGAGGTACTTCTCGTAGTAGTCCTTCCGCTCGAGAAACTCGTTCATGTAGACCGGCGCCATGGCCCGGAGGGGGATCGCGTCATGCTCCCGGGTCCCGAAGCCCTGCCGGAGATTGATGAGCTTGTGCAGGGTGTAGGAAATCTCGGCGTCGAAGAGGAGATCATCGATGGTCTTGTCCGTTCCGAGCGTGGCATTGACCAGCTCCACGTAGTACTCGGCGGTCGGCATGTTCCTGGCCGGTATCTCCGTGAACTGGGCCTCCGGGTGCCTGACGTCGATCCAGGGCAGCTTGCACAGCCCCACGATGTTGAACCAGGTCCGGAACAGGGGGAACCAGTTCAGGGCCCGGGCCTTCTGTTCGAAGGTGGGCATTTCGTTCTTGACCTGGTCCAGGGCGATGAGCCACGCCTCGTCGTGCTGGGGGCCTTTCAGGGCGAAGCCGTAGCCGCCCTGCTGCGCGAGGGACTCCTTGGTCCCGTACATGGAGAACTCGAGGCCCTTGCACTCCATCCCGAACCGGGAGAGCTCTTCGAAGATCTCGTCCGGATCCCGGCCGGTTCGCGCGGCCGCCCGATCGGCGATCCAGCCCTTCAGGTAGCGAACGCCGCGGCCTGCGACCGCCCCGAACCCCTCGCCCGCGCACGTGGCGTGGAGCAGGGCGCTCACGTCTTCCCGGTTTCCCCAGCGAAGGGAAAGGCCTCCTGTGTCCTCCTCGGTCAGGAGGCCCTGCTCGTACGCCTCGAACAGGAAGGAGAGGGTCACGCCGATGCTGATGGAGTCCACGCCGTACTCATCGCAGTACCAGGCATAGTCCAGGAGGTAGTCCGGGTCGAAGATGCCGAGATTGGTGACCGCCGCCGCGGTCTCGTACTCCGGCCCGTCCACGGCGACCTTCCTGCCGGCGTGGGGGCCGCTCCGCAGGACGTGGGCGTCGCACCCCTTGGTGCAGGCCAGGTTGCAGCCCGGGAAACACCCGTCCGGTACGCCCTGCTCGAAGTACTTGTGCTCGAACACGTCCCCGTAGATCCTCGGCGTCTCTTCCGACTGGTTGTACTGGTAGTTGTTGATGGGCAGGATGTGGGCCGCATTCATGATTTCGATCAGGGAGGTCGTGCCCTGGTAGGCCAGGCGCAGGGCCTTCGGGTCCTCCTGCCGGATCACGCCCCGCAGGCTGTTGCCGGCCCTGCGCAGCCGTTCCGCATCCACCGGCACGTTGGCCAGGGCCTTGGACCGGTTGTTCCGCACCGCGATCCCCCAGAGGCCCTTGGCCCGCATGACGGTCCCGGTGCCGCCCCGGCCGGCCTGTTTGGCCCGGCCCCGCTTCCGCCTCGCATCGTAGTAGATGCTGTTGAGACAGCCGAACCGCGTGTGCTCCGCCCCCTTTCCGGTCGTGAGAAGGGCGACGTTTCGGACCTGGCCTTCCCCCTTCCACGCCTCGAGCAGGCCGTCCGTCTCGAGCAGGGAGCCGTGAGGGGACGGGGCCTCCCGGAGGCTCACCTCGCCCCTGTCCCCGTCGATCAGGACCATCACGTTCCGGTCCGACTTCCCTGTCACGGCGATGGCATCGAACCCGGAGAGCTTGACCAGCGCGAAGAAGTGGCCCCCCACGTTCGAGTCACAGAAGCTCTCGGTGAGCGGGGAGATCGTGCCGGCGATGAACTTGCCCGTGCCCACGAAGGCGGTCTCCCCGCAGAAGGGGCCCCCTGCCAGGGCAAGGACGTTCTCCGGGCTGTCGAATCGCGTTGCCGCATGGGTTCCGTCGAAAACGAGCTGCAGGCAGTAGCCTCGCCCGCCGATGAGCCGTTGCTTCATCTCCTCGGGAACCTCCTCGATCGTGATCGAACGGCTCGTCAGATCGATCCGGAGGATGCGATCCGTGGTTCCCTTTTCCACCTTGGCGGGGGTGTACCCCAGCTCGCCGTAAACCTTCATGGCGCCCTCGCTTCCTTCTCTCTGGTGTACGATCCGGAGAAAGCAGAACTTGCTATTTTATCTGCATGCGCCTGGTTCCGCAATGCCCCGGGCTCAATCCCCTGTGCCGGAGAAGAAGATCTCCGTGTAGACCCGGGAGCCGGGAAAGGCGTCGTCCACGAGCAGGGTGACATCCCGGATCATCTCCTCCCGTCCGCAGAGGTAGAAATCATACGGCTTCCGCGGAAGGTGTGCCTCCAGGTAGGCGGTGACCCGGCCGGAGAACGCGTCCGGACGGGGACTCCTGCCGGATCCGTGGCCCGTCAGGCAGGGGACCACTTCGGCTGCGGCGTCCCGAAACAGCTCCTCGTAGTAGAGCTCGTCCGGTTCGCGGACCCCGTGAAGGAGCAGGAAGCCCCTTACGCCGGAACGGGCCATGGCGGCGAAGGGGGCGATCCCCGTTCCGCTGGCCACGAACACGGCGGTCCGGTCCGAAGGGCGGAAAGCGAACTGCCCCCGCGGGCCGGAGAAGAGAAGCTCCTCCCCGGGGTCGCGGGAAACCAGAAACGGGGTGAGCCCTCCTTCCGGAACATGGCGGATGCAGAGGGCCAGGTGCCCCTCCTCGGGTCCCGATGTGAGCGAGTAGTCCCGCTCGAGGCCGCGGGCATGGAGGCGGATGTGCTGCCCCGGGCGAAAGGAGAAGCCCTCCGGTCTCAGAAGCCGGAGCTCGAAGGTGTTGGCCGAGAGCCAGCGGGTCTCCTGGAGGGCGGATTGGTATTCCTGTGCGCGGGGCGAGGCGGAGGATCTCGTTTCAAGGCTCCCAGAGCGTGTCCGCAAAACCGTAGAGACGATTGCAGTACCTGGCAAGCACGAACAGGTAGTCGGACAGCCGGTTCAGGTAGGTTCCCATTTCGGCCAGCTCCCGTGCCTTCGGGCCGGCCTCTGCCGTCTCCAGCATGGCGACCAGGCGCCTTTCGGCCCGCCGGCAGACGGTCCGCGCCACGTGGGCCCGGCAGGCGGAAGGGTGTCCGCCCGGCAGAATGAAGCCGTGCAGCGGGGCCAGGGCCTTGTCCATTTCGTCGATCCCGGTTTCCAGGCGCTTCACAGCGCCCTCGTCCAGGGCGGGGAGATCCTCGAAGGCCGGGGAGTCCGGGATCGTTGCCAGCTTGCCGCCCACACAGAAGAGGTCTCTCTGGATCTGCTCCACGGCCCGGCCGACCTCGGGGTGCGCCTCGGCAAGGGAGGCGGCCAGCACGCCGAGCGCGCTGTTCAGCTCGTCCACATCCCCGTAAGCATCCACCCGGTCGTTCGCCTTGCTGACCCGCTCTCCGCTGAAAAGGCTCGTCTTCCCCTTGTCCCCGGTCTTGGTGTAGATCTTCATCGCCCCTCCCCTCGGCCATGCGGCAAGGTGATCTCATTATCCGGAACAGGGTGCGGGGCGTCAATGCTCGGGGACAGCCACCGATCTCCCCTGGGATCCGATTGCATGATGGGGATGAATGGCCTAGAATCGCCACGATTCCACCTCCACAGGAAAGGAAGGGCCCCATGAAAACGATCGGCTTCGTCGGTACCGGGCTCATCGGCAACCCGATGGCCCGCAGGCTCCTCAGCCAGGGCTTCCAGCTCAAGGCACACGACTCGAACCCAAAGTCGCTCCAGTCGGTCCTGGATGCGGGCGCCGAGGCCGTGCAGGGCCCGGCGGATTTTCAGGAAACGGATGCCGTGCTGGTCGTCGTGAACAACATGGCCCAGGTGAACGATGTGCTCCTGGGAGACCAGGGCCTGATCCCCGCCTGGAGGGACGGCCCCATGCCGATCGTGGTCATCATGAGCACGGTGTCGCCGGAGGACGTGAAGGCCCTGAGCGCCCGGCTGTCCCCCGGCCGGCCCAGGCTGCTCGACGCGCCGATCAGCGGCGGGCCCATCATCGCGGAACAGGGCAAGCTGGCCGTGATGGTGGGCGGCCCGGAGGAGGACTTCAAAGAAGTCCGTCCCGTGTTCGAGGCCCTGGGGGAGCAGGTCTATTACATGGGCCCGCTCGGCTCCGGCGAGGCGATCAAGCTGGTCAACAACATGATCGGGATCACCTCCTTCATGATCACCCCCGAGGCGCTGGCCCTGGGCGTCCAGTACGGGCTCGAGGTCGAACGCATGGTGGAGATCATCAACGCGAGCAGCGGCAAGACCTTCGTCACCGAGAACTGGGCCATGTTCTCGCTCTGGCTGCAGGCCGCCCTGCAGAAGGACGACCCCTTCGGCTCCCGCGAGGCCCTGTTCACCACCGGACGCAAGGACCTGGAGACGGCGAAGAAGTGGGCTTCCTCCGAGGGGTGCGGCACCCCGATCCTCGAAAAGGTCATCGACGGGCTCGTCGGCATGGACCAGGCGTCCTTCCTCGACCGGATCCGCGCGATTCTCGAAGAGAAGTAGTCGTCTTTCCGGAGCCTTCTTCCCGTCAGGACCGCGGACGCGGGAAGGAATCCAGGGGTGGGGATGACCAAGAACACATTTAAGATCGCCACCTTCAACGTGAATTCGATCCGGTCCCGCCTGCCCATTCTCCTCGACTGGCTCCGGGAGAACCGCCCCGATGCCCTCTGCCTGCAGGAGACGAAGGTGGAGGACAAGAATTTCCCGGTCGGCGACTTCGAGGCCGCGGGCTTTCACGTGGCCTTCCGCGGCCAGAAGCGCTGGAACGGCGTGGCCATCGTGAGCAGGAAGCCGCTCGAGAACGTCGGCTTCGGTTTCGAGGACGGCCCCGAGGAAGAGGGGCCCCGGATGATCACCGGCGCCCTGTCCGGCGTCACCCTCGTGAACACGTACGTCCCGCAGGGCCGCGACGTGGAGGACGAGCAGTTCGCCTACAAGATCGGCTGGTTCGAGCGGCTCCTCGAGCGGTTCCGGGCCCGCTTCCGGCCCGAGGATCTCCTGCTCTGGTGCGGCGACCTGAACCACGCACCCGAGCCGATCGACGTGTACGACCCGGAGAAGCTCGCGGGACACGTCTGCTTCCACCCGGAAGTGGACCGTGTCTATCGGAAGATCCTGGAGTGGGGCCTCGTGGACGTGTTCCGGAAGCACTGCTCCGAGCCGAAGCAGTACTCCTTCTACGACTACCGCCTGCCGAACGGCGTCAAACGCGGCCTCGGCTGGCGGATCGACCACATCCTGACCACCCGGCCTCTCGCAGAGAGATGCACGGCCGCCTGGATCGACCTCGCACCCCGCCTCGAGCCGAAGCCCTCGGATCACACGCCCGTGGTCGCCGAGTTCGTGCTGGATTGAGACCCCTCCTTCTTGTAATGTACTAACGCTTGACAACACTATCGCTTTGCGTTACTATCTGCAGTGTGATCAAGTCATTTAGGTGCCGGGAAACAGAGCGGATCTTCCGGGGGCAATTCTCACGTCGACTTCCCCGGGACATTCAGCGTCTCGCAGCGCGCAAGCTGGAAATGCTCGCCGCGGCGGGCGAGTTGAAATCTCTGCGAATTCCCCCATCGAACCGGCTTGAGAAACTCAAGGGCGATCGAGCCGGACAGCACAGCATCCGAATCAACGACCAGTGGCGTATCTGCTTCATTTGGAAGGATAAGGATGCCTACGAGGTGGAAATCGCCGACTATCACGAGGGGTGAGCTATGCCAAGAAGAGACTTTGATCCGATCCACCCGGGGGAGGTTCTGCTGGAGGAGTTTCTTCGTCCCATGGGTATTTCGCAGTACCGGCTCGCAAAGGACATGAGCGTGCCGCAGCGACGCATCAGCGAAATCGTCCAGGGAAAGCGTTCGATTACGGCCGACACCGCGCTGCGCTTAGGGAGGTTCTTCGGCATGGAGGCTCAGTTTTGGCTGAATCTCCAATGCCGCTTCGATCTGCTGCGGGCAGAGGCAGCGCTTGAGAAGCGTCTTGACAAAGAAGTAACGCCTCACGCAGCGTAAACGTCCCATGGTCTTCGTTTTCCGGCTGGAGGACTACCCCCGCTATCTCGATCGGGTGGGCGACGCCACCTGCCTGGACGTGACCCGCCGCACCGATCCCGCACGGGTGGAGAAGGTGTGGGAGAATCTCCGCGCCGTGGTGGAAGCTTACGGCGCACCCTGGATCGTGCAGCTCTGGACCAAAGATGCGGCCGGTGCGCTCGGCCGCGGCAGCAGGATCCTCGAAGGGCTGCGGGATGCCGGCACCACGATCGCGGCGCAGGTGACGGTCACCGGCCTGGGAGGCACGCCGTGGGAGCCTCTGGCGCCGTCGACGCCGTTTCAGGGGGTGTCGGACCTGATCTCCCTTGCGGGCGGGGCGGATCACGTCAAATGGCGATACGATCCGGTCATCCCCGGCGTACACGCTCTGGACACCTTCCGCAGACTGGCCGGGCAGGCGGCGGTGCTCGGCATCACCCGCTGCGTTCTCAACTTCCTCGTGCCGCCGGGAAGGTACAAGCGGGTCGACACACGACTCGCGGGCACACTGCCGGGATGGAGTGATGGAATGCCGGGGTACGATACTTCCTGGCGGACCGAAACCGCGGCCCAACTGGTCGAGGCGGCCACCGCACGGCGCATTTCGGTGTCCGCATGCGCCGAATCCTCCGACCTCACCGACCGGGTCGAGGGACTGCAGCCTGCGGTCTGCGGGGACCACGCCTGGTTCGCCGCCCTCTCGGGGCGCGGCCCGGGCCGCGCCCGTACGTCCGGAAGCCGCAAGGCGTGCGGCTGCGCCGCCTACTTCGACGTGGGCATGTACGGCCAGTGGCGGCGCTGCCACCGCTGTCTCTACTGCTACGCCGGATAGGAGGCTGCTGAGGAAGTCCCTTCCGGGACGTTCGGCGTCAGCCCGTAGACGGCTCGGGCCGGATGCCTTCCGGTGTGATGCCCCGGACGTAGTAGTGGGGGTCGCCGAGGAAGCTCAGGAAGATGACGATGAAGGCGACCGATGCCTTCACCATCAGTGCCTTGTCCTGATACAGGGCCTGGAGTTGCCCCTTCCGAACCGTAGAATCGTGGTGGTCGAAGCATCCCACGAACAGCCCGTCGAGGGGCTGCCCGCCGGTGGGCTCGGTGACCACGTCGAACCCGCCCTGCACGCAGTAGTCCATCGCGTCCTCGAGGATCTGCTTCTGTCGCCCGATGTCCGTGATGTGGTAGCCGAAGATGTGCATGATCGTCCGCTGGGCCTCCCGCATGCTCGCTTCCGCAATCGCCTCGAAAAGCCGCGAGGCGGGACCGTCCTCGTTCGCGTCCGATCTCTGCCGGATCAGGGACAGGAGGACCGTGTTCTTGAACAGCTCGTAGAGCCGCTGCGCCCCGTTGATCGGGCTCTTGGCCGGGTGGCCCATGGTGGGTCGGTACCCCTTGTAGGAGCCGACGAAGAGAAGCTGAAACATGTGTGCGAAGAAATCGATTCCCTCCAGGGGGTCGTGAATGTCCACCCGCATGTCCAGCGTGTTGTCCAGCCGGTCCGCCATCTTGACCCGGACCAGGTCGGGCAACTGCTTCCCCTCTCCCAGCATTCTTCCGATGTACTGGCAGTAGGTCTGGCCCTGGTCCCGTCTCTTGAGCAATTCGAGCCGCTCCATGAGGAACCACTCGTCGGTCTGATTCACCCTCTTCAGAAGGCCCTGGAACTCCCGCTCCAGATCGTTCCACTCCCCCGGGGAAAAATCATCGGCGGAAATGTCCTCGAGCTTGTCGTGCAGGAGTTCGGCGAGGAGGTCGAGCATGTTCGCCTCGTCCTCCGATCGGGCCAGCAGAGCGGTCGCCCGGATGGGGTGGAGGAGCGCCATGGGGCCCAGGCGCCGCCTCTTTCGGCCGTAGGCGCGGCCCAGGTACTCGAGTACCCCGAGGAGGGTGTCGCGTTCGTAGGGTGAAAGCGGCTTGTCCTCCAGAAGAAGGGCGAGGATGTTTCCGGACCCGAACGCTGTGGCGCTCAGCTGGTAGTTCAGTACCGCCGACAGCCTCAGGAACGCGTCGAGCTCGTAGACGGCCATGGGTCTTCCCCCCTTCGTGGCCCTCCTGCCACGGACCCAATATTACCCTAAATGTAGTTGCGGAAGAAAGGACGTGTCCCGGAGTGCGAAGTCGATTCCCGAATTTCGCGTTCGGATCGTACCGGAGGACATCCGGACGAAATGAGGCGGGAGGCCTTTCGCCTTTGCCCTTTCACCTTTCGCCTGAGGCTTCGCCGCTCCGGAGTTTGTGGTAGCTCATGCCCTGGCAGGTGGCCACGAGGAGGCCGTCCACCGGGCTTCGGATCTCCACGTTCCACAAGCCGATGGTCCGCTTCTTCTCCACGGGGCGGGCAACGGCTTCCAGGCGTGTGCCCTCGGGCACCCCGTTCAGGAAGTTGATCTTCGACTCGAGCAGAAGGGCGCAGCCTCCGCCCGCGTTGGCGGCGACCGCGAGGGCCTGGTCGGCCAGGGCGTAGACGATGATTCCGTGGGCGCGGCCGAGCGCGTTCAGGTACTTCGGCTTCACGTCGACGGCGAGGCGGGCGAAGTCCTCTTCCACCTCGAGGACCTCGATGCCGAGGTGGCGGGCCATGGGATCACCGCCCACGACCTCCCGTGCGTACCGGATCGGGTCGGAGGGGGGATGCTTCATGCAAGGATCTCCGTAAGCCTCCACCCCAGCCCTCACCCTAACCCTCTCCCGGAGGGAGAGGGGACGCTATGGTGGCGGGGGATTGCCGCGTCGCCTTCGGCTTCTCGCAATGTCCCCGGGTCGGCTTTCCTCTACGGGCAGGGCCGTGGTGGGTCCTTCGTGCTGCCGCCTGTTCCGTCCCGGGTTTCGCAGGGCGACTCGTGGAGGCTTCCCGAGGACCCTGCAGTGAACCCGCGACTCCCGCCTTCTTCGTGGGGACGGGGCTTCGGGTGCCGTCACGGGTTCCGCCGGAGATTTGCGCCGTGCGCCTTTGTAGCGGGAGGGAGGGACGGAGCCCAAGCAAATCGAAGACGGAACCCTGACAGCACGCTACATGCCCAAGTTGCGGCCGATGATCTCTTTCATGATCTCGGTGGAGCCGGCGTAGATCGTGGCCACGCGGGCGTCGCGATAGGCCCTGGAGATCGGGTACTCGTCCATGTACCCGTAGCCGCCGAAGAACTGGAGGCACTGGTCCACGATCTTCTTGCACTCTTCCGTGAAGAAGTACTTGGCCATGCTCGTCTCGGTGACCACGTCCGTGCCGGCCACGTGCTCCTTGAGCAGGCGGTCCAGGAAGGACTGGCAGACCTCGGCCATGGTGTACATCTCCACCATCTTGAATCGCGTGTTCTGGAACTTGATGATCGGCTTGCCGAAGGCGGTCCGGTCCTGGCAGTACTGCTTGGTCCACTCGAGGACGGTCCACATGCTCGCCACGGAACCGATGGCACAGACCAGCCGCTCCTGCTGGAGCTTCTGCATGAGCTGGATGAACCCCTGCCCCTCCTCGGGCCCGAGCAGGTTCTCCCTGGGCACACGGCAGTCCTCGAAGAACAGCTCGGCCGTGTCCTGGGAGTCCATGCCCATCTTCTTGAGCTTCCGGACCTTGTTGTATCCCGGCGTGCCGTCCTCGACGACGATCAGGCTCATCCCGGTGTAACGGGGGTCGGCCTTCGGGTCCGTCATGGCGGCCACGACGCACAGATCGTTCAGCATGCCGTTGCTGATGAAGGTCTTCTGGCCGTTGATCACGTAGGAGTCGCCGTCCTTGACCGCCGTGGTCTTGATGGCCTGGAGGTCGGATCCGGCGTTCGGCTCGGTCATGGCCACGGCCGTGATGATCGCCCCGCTCGCACATCCGGGCAGCCACTTCTTCTTCTGCTCCTCGTTGCCGTACGCCTCGATGTAGGGCACCACGATCTCGCCGTGCAGGTTCAGGGCAAAGCCGCTCTCGGAGATCTTGGCCATCTCCTCGATCTCCACCGCGCTGTACAGGAAATCCGCACCGGCGCCACCGTACTCCTCGGGCAGCCAGGGGGCGATGAATCCCTGCTCGCCGGTCTTGGACCAGATTTCACGCGGTACCATGCCTGCCTCCCACCAATCCTCCTGGTGGGGAACCACCTCCTTCTCCAGGAACTTTCGAAAGGCATCCCGAAAGATGTCGTGCTCTTCCGTGTAGATCTCTCGCTTCATGGCGACGCTGTCTCCTTCTCTTGAATGCTATGTATTATGTGTAAGACGCGATCCCTTGCCTCGAGGGTCCTGCCTCAGGGGCGCACGGTGCTCTCTTCCCTCCGTGTCCGTGAAGACGATGGAATGGTACTTGTCGAAGTCATCCTCCGCCATCGTGCAGTAACAGGCGGCCACCTCGCCCGGGCCGATGGTGTAGATCCCGGCCGGGTAGAGCGTATCGATGCGAAAGCCTGCACCTTCACCCGTCAATTCACAGGAACTCGGAACCCGAATCGGGTCCGCACCCAGGTTCTTCAGATGGATCTCGCAGTTCTGGTCGTGCAGACTACAGCACTTGAAGGAAAGCACGTCCTCGATGGTGGAGTTCATGATGACGCTGATTTCCAGCATGGCTGTCTTGTGCCTCACCACGACATGGATATTGAGCACGAACGTGCGGAGCCAACGGATTCCCGCGTGCACGGGAATGACGTTGGGTTCTACCAGAAGTTCACCTGCTGGACCCTCTCCGATTCCTGAATGAGCCTCCGCAGGGCCTGCTTCTCCTCCGCGTCCGCAACGGGCTCGATCTCGGTCACCGGCTCGCCCTTCTCGTTCTTCGCGGCCTTCCAACGCAGCACATAGCCGGGAACCAGCGCGAACCCGCACCCCCCGGTGCCGCAACAGCTGTTGTCCACGGCCCAGCATCCCTTTGCGAGCAGCACCTCACGCCCCTGGAAGGGAATCCGCTTCTCCTCGTCGATCGCGTAGTAGCCCGAGATGGATCGGACCTCCTGGCCGAGGGGGCGATGGGTGTATCGGTTCAGCATGCCCTTTGCTCTCATGCAGACGAAACGGTTGACGATGCGGAGATCGCCCTCGCCCTCCCCCTGTGGGTCACCCTCACCCTAACCCTCTCCCTCAAGGGAGAGGGAACGATATGGGGCTGGGTGGGGCCTGACCCCTGGCCCCTGATCCCTGACCCCTGTACGCATCTATCCCTCGTGACGGCCGATGATGCCGACGCTGCAGACGTTCATGAACGGGAACCCGCCCAGGTTGTGCGTCAGCCCGAGCCGCGGATCCTTGAGCTGCCTGTCGTCGGCCCGGCCGAGGAGCTGCAGGTACATCTCGTAGAGCATCCGAAGGCCCGAGGCACCGATCGGGTGGCCGAAGCACTTCAGGCCGCCGTCGATCTGGCAGGGAATGCCGCCGTCCGCGTCGTAGAAGCCGTCCATGACGTCCTTGATGGCCCCGCCTCTCGGCGAGAGGTGGAGATCCTCCATGGTCACCAGCTCGGTGATCGAGAAGCAATCGTGCACCTCGATCATGCTGATCTCTTCCCGGGGGTTCTTGATGCCCGCCTCTTCGTAGGCCATCTTGCTCGCCTTGGAGGTGGTCACGAAGTGATCCACGTTCCACTCGTTGTAGCCCATCTCGTAGCCGTTGCTCAGGGAGAGCTGCAGGGCCTTGACCGAGATCAGGTCCGTCTTGCCCATGCTCCTGGCGATCTCCGGTGTCGTCACGATCGCACAGGCTGAACCGTCGCTCACCCCGCAGCAGTCGAACAGGCCGAGCGGGTGGGCGATGATCGGTGCGGCCATGATCTGCTCCTCGGTCACGGCCTTTCTCAGGTGCGCCTTCGGGTTCTTCACGCCGTTCGCGTGGCTCTTGGCCGATACGTGGGCGATGGCCCGCTTCAGCTCGTCGTCGGCCACGCCGTAGGCGGCCGCGTACCCGCTGGCGAGCTGGGCGAAGCTGCCCGGCGCGGTCATGTTGACCCCTGTCATGAAGCCCCGGGGGCCGGCGTTCGCACCGAATTCCGGCAGTCCGCCGTAGCCGGTGTCCTTCAGCTTCTCCACGCCGGCGGCCAGGCAGATGTCATAGGCGCCGGATGCCACCGCGTAGACCGCTCCGCGAAAGGACTCGGTCCCGCTCGCGCAGAAGTTCTCCACCCGCGTCACCGGAATGTTGGGAAGCCGCAGGCTGATGCTCAGGGGCAGGGCGCTCTGGCCCACGCTGATTTCCGGAAAACAGGTGCCCAGCCAGGCGGCCTGGATTTCGTTCTTGTCGATGCCAGCATCCTCGATGCACTCGCTGAAGGCCTCCACGAGCAGATCCTCGGCGCCCATGTCCCAGCGTTCACCGAACTTGGAGCAACCCATGCCCAGTATCGCGACCTTGTCTCGAATTCCTGTTGCCATGATCATGCCTCCTCTGTACAAGCCTCGTTTCGGCTCTGTGTTCAGGTTTGCGGCACGGCCTTCCAGTAGTAGCCGTGAAAATCCCTGCCTTCGTCATAGTACTTGAGCCGGAAGGACATCTTCACGGGCTGGCCGACTTTCACGTCGGAAAGGGTGCAGTCCGTGAAGTCGTAGAGGGCCCGCCCGCCGCCCTCGAACTGGATGAGACCGTAGATGGCCGGAGGATCCACGGACACGGCCAGCATGTCGCCCGTGTAGCTCTTGATGATTCCGGTCTTGTCGGCAAACGGGTGCTCCACCTGGGAATCCACTGCATTGCAGTCCGGGTTCACGCACATCCTCAAGCTCGGGTACTGGGGCGTTCCACACTTGGTGCACTCCCCACCGACCAGGCCGAGGACCTGCTTTCGGTGTCTCCACAGGGCGGACAGGGCGGTCTGCTTGTTCGCCTCGGCGCGAATGCCCATCTCCACGTTGACCACGTCCCGGAACTTCTGGAGCTTCGAGTACTGAGCCTCCTCCACGCGGTTGGCCAGGGCACCCTTCATGCCGTTGCGGGCCGGCAGCTTCTTGATGTTGTCCGTGACCTCGAAGAGCAGCGCATCACACCCCTGCCCGAAGCTCGCCATGACGATCTTGTCTCCCGGGTTCGCCTCTTCCAGGGCGGAAACGAACATGGCCAGCGGCTGGGCTGCGCCCATGTCGCCCGCCACCTCGGCCAGGTTGTCCTGGATCTGTTCCGGTGCCGCCTTCAGGGGCTTGGCGATGCTCTGGTGGACCCGTTTGGACAGGTGACAGGGATAGACCACCTTGGCCACCTGATCCATGGAGACGCCGCACTTCTCGAGCAGCCCGCCGATGGCCGCGGGGATGATCTTGCCGAAGCCTTCCTCGCGGATCCACCGCTCTTCCCATCCGTAATCGAACTGTGCATTCGCTCCCCTGTAGCTTCCCACGAAGTCACAGGAGACCGAGTGTGCGCCCTTGAACTCGGCGATCACGTTGTCCTTTCCCACGAGCAGGGATGCGGCGCCGTCGCCGTACCACATCTCGAAGAACCAGGCGGACTTCGTGTCGCGCGCATCGGAGGCGGCCACCAGGACGTTGTTCTTGCCCTCTCCCTGCACCGCGTCGAGGGCGGTCAGCAGCGCCGTGGTCCCGCTCTTGAGCGAGGAGGTGAAGTCCGCGGTCACGAGCCCCTCCTCGGGCAGATTCAGCGCCGTGGCCAGGATGCCGCTGTTCTGGCGGTCCTTGAAAGGCAGACTGGTCGAGGCCAGGTAAGCGGCGTTGATCTTGCCCCTGTCCATGCCGGTCACGCAATCCTTCGCAGCCGCCACGGCCAGGGTCATGGCATCCTCGTCCCAGTTGCACATGCTCCGCTCGCCCCGGGCGGCGGTCATGAGGGCGGGTGCGAGCCAGCCCATGCTTTGAATGATGGCCATCCGATTCAGGCGCCTCTTGGGAATGTAGGCGCCGTAAGCAGTGATCCCTACCATGGTTTCTCCCTCCTGTTGCCGTCTTGCTGTGTTACATGTTTGCTGACCGTTTCACATTCTTCTTCGCTTCAGCCGGTTCCGCCAGGTTCGCCGCTCCGAGGGGTCTTCGCGCAGAAAGCTGCTTCGCTCCCCCGTGCACCATCGCCGCGATCGTGTCCGCCCACCCGTCCAGGTCCCCCGACCGGTCCCGGGGGGCGAACAGAACCACATAAAACAGGAGATTGACCGCTGCCTGGGCCAGACGCTCCGTGTTGTACGGGCGGGAGAACCCTGCCTCGATGAACTCCTCGAGGCCTTTCTGCAGCGGGTCGATGAACTCCTGGAAGAGCTTGCTGTAATGACGGCCGAACTCCGGGTTCCTGCCCCAGCCGTCTCTCCGCAGGATCTCGAACAGGTCCCGGTCCCGGAGGGACTCCTCGAGAATCCGGGCAATGGGTCCACGGAGCAGCTCGAAGGTGGGGCTGTCCTTCGGCTGCCGGCGGCGCGCCTCGACGATTTCCCGGACTGCATCCTCCGTCGTGCTGCGAAGCCTCTGGGAGAGCTCTTCGATGATGGCGAGGTAGATCCCCTTCTTGTCCCGGAAGTTGTTGTAGAAGGCTCCGGTGGTCACACCGGCCTGTGAGGTGATCGAGCGCAGGGTCGTGCCCGCGAAGCCCTTTCGGGCGAACTCCTTGCGGGCGGCGGCCATCAGCCGGGCCCTCGTCTCGGCCTTGTTCTGGTCTCGCTTGGTCGGCTGCCGGGACACGGACATCTTTCCAGGCCCTTCCGCAACGGGCCGGACTCGCTAGGATCCGACGAAGGGGGAGATGACGGTCGCTGGACGGGACTGCAATGAACCCAAATTCAGATAACGCTTGTTATTTAGCATGACTTTCGTTCTCTGTCAAGGGGATTCCGGAAGGATCAGCACCTTTCGAGGGTGGCGGTGAGGTTCCGGCCGTCCCATTCGACACGGGCGTAGCCGCCGTGGTCGAGCATGCCGTGGTTGACGACAGGGGCGGAACCCACCCGGTCCGTTCCCGCGGCCTCATGGATGTGACCGCACACGCATGCGCTGCAGTCCGAAGTCTCGAGAAACTCCCGGACCGCGGAGCTTCCCACGTGCTCTCCGCTTCCGATGCGGTCCAGCAGCGTGTTCAGCGGTGGGGCGTGTGAGAAGAGGATCTTGATGGAGGCCTCCTTCACGTCTTCGTAGGCCCTCTTGAGGGAGTCTCCCAGTTCCTTCTCGGAGAACTCGCTCGGCGTAAGGAAAGGGGTCGGCGGGGATCCCCCCAGCCCGAAGAGGCCCACCTCGCCCACGACCACCCCGCGGCCGTTCAGGTTGATCCCCATGTCCGTGAACATGGCATCCACGTCCCTTTCGTCCATGTTCCCGATCTGGGCGTACACGGTTCGGTTCAGCTCGGATACGGCCGCGACCATCCGAAGGGCATGGTTGCACCCGCCCCGGATCGTCAGGTCCCCGTTCAGGACGACACAGTCGGCCTCGCCTATCTCCGGGATCTGCCTCGCCTTTTCAGGCCTCATATGGATATCGCCGAAAGCTATGATGAGCATCCTTCTCCTCCCTGGCGCCCGTCGGTTCCCGCTCTCTGCATTGCCTTTTCTCCTGAAAATCATAAGATAGTGTATTCGTTCGGGATCTGTCCAGCCGGTCCGAACCTTTCGTACACCCCCGATGGAGACCTTCCGCCATGGATTCCGTCCGCAAGGGCCTGGAAAGCGACGCGTATGCTTCACACCTGGGAATCGAACTGCTTTCCGTTGAACCGGGGTGCGCCCGGGCAAGAATGTGTATCGAGCCCTTCCACGCCAACATGCACGGGATGGTGCACGGAGGGGCCCTGTTCAGCCTGGCCGATTTCGTCTTCCAGGCCGCTTCGAACTCCCACGGCGTCGTTGCGGTGGCGGTGCAGGCGAACATCACCTATCTCCAGGCGCCCCAGAAGAAGGTGCTCTACGCCGAGGCGACCGAGGTCTCGCGGACCCGGCGTCTGGCCACCTACTCGATTCGGGTCACCGAGGAGGGGGACAAGCTCGTGGCCACCTTCCAGGGGACCGTCTACAGGATGCCGGACAAGCCTGTCTCGACGGACTAGCTCTAAAAAGTCGCCCGGGACCTCCGCAATGAAAGAGCTTTCCACGATTCTCGCGTCTCCTTTTCTGTGGGCCGGACTGGCCGCCGGAGGCGTGCTCATCCTCTTCCTGGTGCTCCGTGTCCATGGAAGAAGGACCCGGCGGTTGCTCCATGAGGCGGCCCTGCGCTCGGAAGAGATCCGCGGGCAGGAGATCGAAACCATCCTGCAACGCGTGAAGGACGCCTTCGGCAGCCTTTCCCTGGACGTTTTGGCACGAAACAACGAGGCCTTTCTCAGCCTGGCGCGGCAGAGCCTGACACAGCACACAGAAGCGGCTTCCGTCGACTTGGAGGGGAAGCGGCAGTTGATCGACCGCTCCATCGAGGGGATGCGCGCCGAGCTGAGGCGGGTCGAGGAGATGGTGACCTCGCTGGAAAGGGACCGGGAGAAGAAATACGGGGAGCTTGCCGCTCAGCTCAGGAATACGGCGGAAGGGACGGCAAGGCTTCAGGAGACCGCGTACCAGCTCCGGGAAGCCCTTTCCAGCCAGCGCGCCCGGGGCCAGTGGGGAGAGCGGATGGCCGAGGACATCCTGCGGCTGTCCGGGTTTCAGGAGGGGGTCAATTACCAGAAGCAGAAGACCATGGAGGAGGCGGGCCGCAGGCCGGATTTCACCTTCTTCCTGCCCAAGGGGCTTCGAATCAACATGGACGTCAAGTTCCCCTTCGACAACTATCTGCGATTCCTCGAAGCGAACGAAGAGGGGGAAAGGGCAAGACGGAAGAGCCAGTTCCTCCGGGACGTGCGGGCCCGGGTGCGGGAGATCACGACCCGGGCGTACATCCATCCGGCGGACAACACCCTGGACTACGCCCTCCTGTTCATTCCGAACGAAAACGTCTATTCCTTCATCCAGGAGGAAGACCCTTCTCTCCTCGACGATGCCCTCCGGCTGAGCATCATCCTCTGTTCGCCCTTCACGCTCTACGCCGTCCTCGCCGTGATCCGGCAATCGGTGGAGAGCTTCAACCTGGAGAAGACGACCTCCCAGGTCCTGGCCCACATGGCGGGATTCCAGCAGCAGTGGGAGGCCTTCATCCGGTCGATGGACAAGATGGGCAGGCGGATCGACGAGGCGAAGCAGGAGTTCGACCATCTGGTTTCCACGCGAAAGAACCAGCTGGAACGTCCCCTGCAGAAGATCGACAAGATGCGGCAGGAACAGGGGATCCTCCCGGCCGTCGAGGCGGACGGCGAGGAGGAGGAGGGGAGCCCGGAGGAGAATGCGGAGGAGGAAGCCGCCGAGCGTGCCGATTAGAGTTTTCGTCGCCTGGTTTTCTTTTCAGAGGAGGAACTTCTCCCCCTCGATCCGGCGAAAGGGCTTTCGGGGGTGACCCAGCAGGCGATTCACCTGATTCAGGAAGGAGGTCAGGGCAATGTAGTCCACGCCCCCATCGGATGGGTGGAAGGGAGACGCGGCACGAGGCTTGACCTTCGCGAGCTCGGCCGTCAGCGCCGGCCCCGCGGCAAGGAGCTCTCTTTTCTCTTCGGCACTCAGCTTTGCCATTTCCCTGCCTTCAGCGCCTCCACCATGTCCGACATCCCGAAAAGGTCGCAGTAATCCTCCAGCAGCTCCCAGTCGATCGACGTGCGATGAACCTCCACGAGGTGCTGAATATCGGCAAGATCGTGGGATCGCCGGTGGGGTGCATTCGCCATGGCCTGGATCTTCAGGCCGATCACGTCTTCCACCGCGAGCACGCGAACCGACGGGCCCTCGGCAAAGAGCTCCGCCTCCTCGGCCCGATCGAGCATCCTCATCGACGCCTGGCGGAAGGCGTGGATGAAATCGATCTCCCCTGCATCCTTCTCGGAGGAAACGAACTGCGAGACATTCTCGGACCGGTGGACCAGATCATAACCCATCCCAAGCAGAATCGTGTCGACCTTCTTCAGATCGGCCCGATCCACCAGGAAATCAAGATCCACGGTCGTCCTCGGATGGCCGTGAATGGCCACGGCGTACCCGCCCATGAGGCCGTAGCGTACTCCACGCTCGTGAAACCGCTCGGCCAGTTCTCTCAGGGCGCGTTCCAGATCCATGGTACCCAGCAGCCTAGCAGAGACCCGCTTGACACGGCAACACAGGGAAATGGAGCCCCGGGGCGTCCGGGCCCCGCCGTGCGGGACGAGGGACTCCGTTGCCGGAACATGGAGCCCAAGGGAACCCGCCTCTTCACTCCTCGTGGTGGGGAAGGTTTGGGGCCTCGGGTGCGATCTGCCTGTCACGTTTCGGTTCACGCAGGGCGACTCGTGGAGGCTTCCCGAGTCCCCGTGTGCATTCGCGACGCCTCCTCTTCATGCGTCCGAGCCCCGCCGTGCGGGACGAGGGACTCCGTTGCCGGAACATGGAGCCCAAGGGAACCCGCCTCTTCACTCCTCGTGGTGGGGAAGGTTTGGGGCCTCGGGTGCGATCTGCCTGTCACGTTTCGGTTCACGCAGGGCGACTCGTGGAGGCTTCCCGAGTCCCCGTGTGCATTCGCGACGCCTCCTCTTCATGCGTCCGAGCCCCGCCGTGCGGGACGAGGGACTCCGTTGCCGGAACATGGAGCCCAAGGGAACCGAAACGTGACAGGCAGATCGCACTCAGCGCCCGATCCCGAGACAGACGAGGAAGGCCAGCGTGGACAGCAACACGATCGTACCGGCAGGAGGCAGGTCCCACAGGGCGGCCGCCAGGAGCCCGGCCAAGACGGTGCTCGCAGAGACGAGCGCCGAAAGCCAGATCGCCTGGCGGAAGCTTCTGGCGATCTGCAGTGCGGCCGCGGCCGGAATGATGATCATGGCGGCCACCAGAAGGATGCCCACCACCTTCATGGCCAGCACGACGGTGACGGCGCTCAGCACGGCCAGCAACGAGTTGAGCAGGTCCACACGGATCCCGGAGGCGCGCGCGGCCTCCTCGTCAAAGGTCATGAAGAAGAACTCCGGATAGAAGAGCAGGACCACACCGACGACCACGGCGGCGAGCAGCCCGGCCAGCCAGACCTCGGAGGTACGAATCGCAAGAACGTTTCCGAAGATGTACCCGAAGAGGTTCACGTTGAAGCTGCCCGCGAGGCTCACCACGAGGATGCCCATGGCCATGCCGCAGCTCGCCATGATCCCGATGGCGGTGTCGCCGTGAACGCCCGCCTTCTCTTTCAGCTTGAGCATTCCGAGGGCCCCCAGAACCGCGACCGCCACGGCCGAGGCAAGGGGCAGGATGTCGAGAAAGAGCCCCACAGCGATCCCGCCGAAGGCCACCTCGGCCAGGCCGTGCCCCAGCATCGCATCCCGCCGGAGGACCAGGAAGACGCCGAGCACCGAGCAGGCGATCGAGATCAGAAGGCCTGCAAGCAGCGCACGCTGCATGAACGAATAGGCGAGAATTTCCATTGTGTCCAACTCCAGCCCGCATATTGCTCGAAGCAGCGGACGAGCGGTAGGTAAAAGGTCAAAGCTTAAAGGTCAAAGGGAAGGACCGAGTAGGCATTGGTCGCCTTCATACCCTGAACCTCCCCTTTCACCTTTCACATGGGCTTGAAGCGTGCAACCGAGTGCATACGCTTCTTCCGGCGCTCACTAAGTACTCCATCTCAACAATACGGTGACGCACCGAGGATGCCGAGGCGCCCGGCAGGCAAGGCGCGAGGAGGGCGAATACCGGGAGTATTTAACCGACGAGCAACGCAGCCTGCCGGGATGGATCGGCATCCGAATGCCACCGTATTGTTGAGATGGAGTACTAAGCTAGTGCTCGTGTTGAATGATGTGTGCGCGTCCGCCGACCGCTTCCAGCAGGTGATCGGTCTCACAGAACTCCTCGTGGCTGCCGTGGAAGAAGAGCCGCTGGTTGATGCACGCCACCTTGTTCACGTGCCGGGTGACCACCCCTACGTTGTGGGTGGAGAACACGACCGTGAGGCCGGTTTCCCGGTTCAGTTGATCCAGCATCCCGTAGAAGCGGTTCTGCGCTTGCGCGTCCACCCCTGCCGTGGGCTCGTCCAGAATGAGGATCTCCGGGGACGAAACCAGGGCCCTGGCAATGAACACGCGCTGTTGCTGCCCTCCGGAGAGCTCTCCCACCGGGCGGGACTTCATTCGGTTCATTCCCACGGCCTCCAGCGCGCCCAGGACGAGGGTTTCGCGTTCCGCCGACCGCAGCCGACGTCGATGCCCCCCCGCCACGAGCCCCATGGCCACCACTTCCTGCACAGAGGCCGGGAAATAGGGATCGAAGTGGGTCGCTTTCTGGGGAACGTACCCGATCCGTTCCCACTCCCGGAACTCGCGAATCGGCGTTCCGAACAGGGATACCTCTCCCCGAGTCGGCTGCAGCAGCCCGAGCATGACCTTGATCAGCGAGGTCTTTCCCGAGCCGTTCGGACCGATGACGGCAAGGAAATCGCCTGCGAGGATCTCCAGGTCCACATCCACGAGCACCGGGTCCCGCCGGTAGCGGAACCCCACCTTCCTCAACCGGATCAGGACGCGGTCATCCTTCACATTCCAGCCCTTTCCGCAGGTTCTGCAGGTTCTCCTCCATGATCGAAAGGAAGGTCACCCCTCGATCGAACTGCTCCCGGGTCATGTTGGCTCCCGGGTTGAGAAGCAGCGTTTCGGCGCCCAGCTCCTCAGCCACCACCTCCGCGAGCTTCGGGCTCACCAGGGTCTCGAAGAAGACGTACTTCACGCCCAGGCCCCTGGCCGTCTCCACGACCTCGGCCAGCCGCCCGGGCGTCGGCTGGGAATCCGCACTGATTCCGTACAGAGGGACCTCCTCCAGGCCGTACCGCCGGGCCAGGTGCGAGAAGGCCGAGTGCCCGCCCAGAACGAGGGTTCGATGACGACAGGCGGCCAGGCCCGCCCTGTATCGCCGGTCGAGGGACTGAAGCTTCTCGTTGTAGTCCCGGGCGTTTCTCAGGTACGGTTCTTCACCCTCCGGGTCGATCGAGGCGAGCGCCCGGGCGATCCGCTCCACGATCCTCTGATCATACGCGAGATCGAGCCAGACGTGGGGGTCTTGCGCCTCTGTGTGCTCCTGCCCGTGTCGGTGAGAGCCTTGCCCCGCCTCCCGTTCGAGGCCCTCCGCCGCGGCCAGCACCTTCACCCCCCGGCGGGTCGCTCCGCGCACGATGTCGCTCACCCACGGCTCGAGGTCTTCGCTCACGCACAGAAACAGGTCCGCCTTGGCGATGGCGACCAGGTCCCGCGCCTTCGGTTCCCATGCGTGGGGCTCGACGCCGGGGGGCAGGATGAGACGCACCTCGGCCCTGTCCCCGGCCACCGCACCGGCGAACTCGTAGAGGGGAAAGAGGCTGCAGACGACTCCGGGCCTGCCGGTTTCCTCCCGGGCTTTGCAGCCCCCGACAAAGAGCAGGCACGCCGCTGCCAGGGAGACGAGCCTCCCGGGAACGCGGTTGCGGACGGACATGCGAGATTCTCCTCCGGCACACGAGTATAGGGCCGAACGTGCACAAACGCAACGAAGTTGCAAACGGGGCGTAACCGAAGATTAACTTGGTCACGAATCACGCGTCTCCTTGATGCAACCCGGTTGCGCTAGGGGCCGGATCTCCCTATAGTAAGGGACGTGAATGGCCCCGCGTCCGGGGGAGCGTATGGGAGACGTCACTTCGATGAAGAGGGCTGCCGGAAGGGAACCTGCCGAGGACAGGGCCAGGCGGGCCGTCGAGATCCTGCGAAATGCGAAGTTGCGGGTGACCTCGTGCAGAACCTCGCTGCTCGGCTTCCTGCTTCTCGCCAAGGAGCCGCTCACGCAAAAGGAGTTGACCGAACATTTGGAGGAGCAGGGGTTCAACCGGGTGACCATCTACCGGGCCCTTCGAACGTTTCTGGACGCATCGATCATCCATCGAATCGTCACCGAAGACCGGACGTGGCGCTTCGCCATCAGCCACTGCGGCCACCGGGGACACTGTCATCCCCACTTCTCCTGCCGTGAATGCGGGCGGATTCGATGCCTCGACGGGGTCGCCATCCCGACCGTCCGCCTGGAGGGCCACCGCATCGAGGCGCAGGCCATGTACCTCTGGGGGCTGTGCCCCGCATGCCGGGAGCGGATGGAGTCGACCCGATGAACCCGCGTCATGAAGTCGTCGCCCGCATCCTGGAGACCATTCAAGGGAACCGGAGGTTCGTCCTGACCACCCACGTCCATGCGGACGGGGACGGAATCGGTTCCGAGCTTGCGCTCTTTCATCACCTGGCGGGCCTCGGCAAGGAGGTGCAGATCATCAACCCCACCCCCATGCCGGAGATCTATCGCTTCCTGGACCCGGAAGGGACCCGGGTGGAGGCGTACCGGGAGCAGCACGCCCGCACGGTACGGGAGGCGGACGCCCTCTTCCTGCTCGATGTCTCGGACGCGAGCCGGCTCGACGCCGTGGCCGACGCACTTTCTCCGAGGTGCCCCCTGAAGATCTGCATCGACCATCATCCCACAGAGGGGGTGTCCTGCGATCTCGCCTGGATCGATGATCACGCAGCCGCCACGGGTGAGCTCGTCTACGCCCTCGTGAAGGAGGCGGGACACGAGCTCTCCCCGCCCGTCGCCGAAGGGATCTACGTTGCCCTCATGACCGATACCGGCTCTTTCCGATACGCGAACGTGACGGCCGAGACCCATCGCGTGGCGGCCGAGCTTCTCGAGACCGGGATCGACCACCACAGGCTGTACCGGCTCGTCTATGAAAGCAACAGCTGGAACCAGGCACGGCTCTTCGCCAGGACGGTCGGGGACATGAGACGGGCCTGCAACGACCGGGTGGCCTGGATGCGCATCCCCAGGGAGGCCTTCCGGGAGACCGGGACCCGGGAGAAGGATACCGAAGGGCTCGTTGAGTTTCCCAGAAGCATCGGCGAGGTGCAGATTTCGATTCTTTTCATCGAGCAGGCTGAGGATCGGATCCGTGTGCGATTCAGATCGCCGAGCCCCATCGCGGTCGACGGGCTGGCCAGGGAGCTGGGCGGGGGCGGCCACAGGAACGCCGCGGCCGCACTGCTCGCGGAGACCAGCCTGGACGAGGCCGTCGAGAAGGTGCTGACGTTGGCGGAAAGGTACGTGAGATAATGTCTTCCAAGGAAAACGCGCTCGAAGAAGGGACCGAGCTGTCGCTCGATTTTGAGAAGTTGAAGAAGGTGGCGGACCGCGGAGAGGGGGTGATCCCCGTGGCCGTGCAGGATGCGGACACGAGGGAGGTGCTGATCGTTGCCTACGCAAACGATCAGGCCCTGGAACACGCGGTGCGAAACGGCGTAGCCGCCTTCTGGAGCACGTCGAGAGAGGAGCTGTGGGTCAAAGGGGCGACGTCGGGGGATACACTCGAGCTGGTGGACATCCGGATCAACTGTGAGCAGAATTCCCTGCTCTACCTGGTCCGCCCCCGCGGCAAGGGTGCCTGCCACACGAAGGACCGGACCGGAAGACCCAGGCGAACCTGCTATTACCGCAGACTGAAGAACGGAAAGCTCGAACACCTGGAATCCTGAACCCCTAGCCTCTCCCCTTTCACCGCTCTGACAGAACGCGGAAGACCACTTGGGCGAGGTCCGCCACCCTGTAAGGCTTGAGCAGCACCCCGTCGAAGCCGTATTCACGGCACAGCGACATCACGGGGTCCTCTGCATAGCCGCTCGAGACGATCACCTTCGCGCCGGGATCCAGGTCCCGGAGCAGCTTGAGGGTCTCCTCGCCCCCCCTCTCTCCGGGGATGGTCAGGTCCATGATGACCGCATCGAAGGAACGGCCCCTTCTCATGGCCTGCCCGTAGATCTCGATGCCCTCCGTTCCCGTCTTTGCAAAGGAGACCTCATACCCGAGCCGCTTCAAAACGGCTCCAGCCGATGTCCGAACGATCTCCTCGTCATCGATCACCAGGACCCTCCCTTCTCCCTCGAAGAAGGTTTCGCCCCCGGCTTCCTCGGGAAGGACGGCACTCCTGGAGGCCGGCAAATAGACTTGAAAGGCGGATCCTTTGCCCAGCTCCGAGTTCACCTCGATGTGTCCGCCGTGGCGGTGGATGACCGAGAAGGCGATGGCAAGCCCGAGGCCGCGCCCCCTCTCTTTGGTCGTGAAGAAGGGATCGAATATCTTCTGGAGATGATCCTCCCGGATACCACCCCCCTGATCTTCGACCGAGACCTTCACGTAATCCCCCTCCCTCAGCCCTCCCCTCTGGTTCTTCCCGATCCTTACGTCCTCCGCTCGAATCCGGATCACCCCCCCTTCGGGCATGGCCTGGTCCGCGTTGATGACCAGATTCTGGAAGACCTGGGACAGCTGGCCCTCGTCCCCATCCACGAGTCCGAGCCCGTCCGGTATCGAGTCGTCGCATCGTGTGTTCGAGCCGCTCAGGGCAAAGGCCGCACTCTCTTTCAGCAACGCCGGAAGCCGGAGCGTCTTCTTGATCGGCTCGCCCCCCTTGGCGAAGGTGAGAAGCTGTTGGGTCAGCCCCTGTGCACGAAGAGAGGCCTTCTCCGCATCGGCCAGCATCTGGCCGATCTCGTCATCCAGGTCCCCGTACAGGATGGCCATGGACAGGTTCGCCAGGACCGAGGTGAGGAGGTTGTTGAAATCATGGGCGATACCGCCGGCCAGGACGCCCAGGGACTGGAGACGCTGTATGTTTCCGAGCTCCTGTTCCATGCGTTTTCGTTCCGTCAGGTCCACCACGGAAACCAGGAGCCTGTACAGGGTTCTTTCCGCATCCTTCGGTACGGTCCATCGCACATGGATGTCCATACTTCTTCCCTTCAGGGTCTGGTTGACCGACTCTGCCTCGAAGAACGTCTTCCCCTCGGCCAGGGCGATCAATCCCTCTCGAAACACCGCGTAGGATTGGGGCGTGAGGATCTGATCCAGTCCCGAGAAAAAGTCCTCCTTGGTGTCTGCCTCGTACATCTTCAGGGTCGCCTCGTTCACGTCCACGACCCTGACCAGGCGGGCGCACTGCTCGACCGCCTCCGGATGCGTGTCGAAGTGCCCTCGGAAGTCGAGGACCCCCGTCTCTCGCAACTGCTCGATGGTTCGCTTGACCTCGGAGTAGTCTTCCTCCCAGAGGGAAACCGGTGAATCGTCGAAGAGTCTTCGATAACGATCCGCCGCCAGCTGCAGGGCCTCGGCCGCCGCCTTGCGCTCGGAGATGTCCCGGAACACCTGATAGACCACGAGGCGCCCGTCGATCTGAATCAGGTGGGCCATCACCTCCACGGGGGTCTCGGTCCCGGCCCGGCCAAGGACCGTCGCTTCCTCGGGGAAATCCTGATCGCGTTCGTTCACGATCCGGTTGAAAGCCCCGTTCAACTCTTCCCGGAGCCGTGAGGGATAGAGCTCCCCGTGGTGAAGGCCCACCATCGAGGTCTTCGATCTGGAAAACAGATCCGAGGCCGCCGGGTTCGCGTCGATGACCCGGCCGGAGGCGGGATCCGTGAGGAGGATCGCGTCCAGGGATCCCTCGAAGAGCGCTCGATGGCGCTCCTCGTTCTGACGCAGTTCCTCCTCCATTGCCTTCCGCTCCGTGATGTCCATCACCATTCCGGACATGACGCCCTCTTCGATCGTCGCGTTGACGAGAACGTCTCGGGTTCGACCCGTCTTGGTCAACAGCCGGATCTCACGGCCGCTCACCTTGCCCCTTTTCGTCAGTTCGTCGATCAGCCTGTCCCGTTCCGACGGGTCCTCGTACGCATCGACGAAGGGAACGGCCCGGAGCTCCTCCAGAGAGTCATACTCGAGGATGTCGAGGAAGGCCTGATTCACGTAGAAGACGTCCCCGCCCATGTTCCTTCTGAAGATTCCGACGAGAGCGTGGTCCACCACGTTCCGGCAGTTCTTCTCCGAGGCCTCGAGAGCCGCGTCTGCCCGTGCGCGGGCCGTGATGTCCCGCTCGGTGCCGATGCTGCCGACCGGGTTGCCCTCCAGGTCGACGACGGCCGTCCCCACGGTGCTCCGTTCCGCCGTCTCCGCGTTCATCTTCAGCCTTTCCATCTCCCGCTGCGCCCGGGCCGCCCGGCTTTCCAGCCCGGCTATCCGTTTCCGCAAGGCATTCATTTCATCGATCAGCTGCCGCTTGGTCTTGCTCGTGTCCTTCATGGGGGGCGTCTCCTGTGTTTGCGCACCAGGATCCTGCTCAGGTTCAGAAGCAGACTCCGTTCATCGATTCACCCGTATCGATGCAGCTCCTCCTTGACATGAAACGATCTTTACGTCATACACATGGGGTTGGCAAGTTGCAGCAAACCTCGGCCTCAGGGGCCCTTCGGACCGAATCGTCGTCGAACCCGGAAGCGATCTCCCCACAAGCCGGATCGTTCTCATCCCATGGCTCTCGAAAAGGAGGAAGACCGATGCGTTTGATTCTCTTGGGCGGCCCCGGAGCGGGCAAGGGCACGCAAGCCAACTACATCAAGGACAAATACGGGATCCCGCAGATCTCCACGGGCGACATGCTTCGGGCCGCCGTAAAGGCCGGGACCGAGCTCGGCAAGGAGGCGAAGGGGTACATGGATGCGGGCGGCCTCGTTCCGGATGACGTCATCATCGGGCTCGTAAAGGAGCGGATCAAGGAGCCGGACTGCGAGAAGGGCTTCCTCTTCGACGGCTTCCCCAGGACCATCCCGCAGGCGGACGCCATGAAGGATGCGGGGGTCCCGATCGATGCGGTGGTGGATATCGACGTGCCGGACGAGGAGATCATCAAGCGAATGAGCGGCCGACGGGCCCACCTTCCCAGCGGAAGGACCTACCACATCATCTTCAACCCGCCCAAAGTGGAAGGCAAGGACGACGTGACGGGCGAGCCCCTGGTTCAGCGCGACGACGACAAGGAAGAAACCGTAAAGAAGCGGCTGGACGTCTACCACGAGCAGACCGAGCCCCTGATCGACTACTACAAGAAGTGGGAGGCCACGGGAGACCCGGCCGCGCCGAAGTACGTCCACATCGAGGGCATCGGCAAAGTGGAAGAGATCCGGGACAAGATCTTCGCCGGCCTGGATGCGGTGAAGTAGGCTCATCGCAGCAACCTACCTGACAAGCACACCAGGGGGCGGTTCCGCATCGTCGGGATCGCCCCCGATTTCTCTGACCCCTTCGTACCCTCAATCGAATCATCGCTCGGTTCGTCGAGCCGCCTGTTCCCTAATCCTCCACGTGGGTAAGGATCGAAAGCGAGGTGTAGATCGTTTCTTCCTCCTCGAGGACCCAGAGGGTGAAGGCTGTCGAGCCATGGGCCAGGCCGGTCAGCTCAAAGGCGAGCCCCTCGTGCTCGTCTTCTTCGCCCTCGTGGTTGCCTTCATCGTGGCCGTTCTCATGGTCGTGGTCGTGCTCGTGCGTGTGAATCTCGATGATCGCAGGGTCATATCCCGTGAAGGCGAGACCGTGCTCGTGTTCTTCCTCCTCGTGTTGCTGGGCCTGCACCAGGCCGTGTTCATGCCCATGATCGTGCTCGCCCTCGTGGTGGTCATGCCCCTCTTCGAGCGGCTCCCCATCCTCGTTCAAGAGGATCACCTCCACCTCGAGGGTGTCCCCTGCGTGCAGGTGGACAACCCCAACCTGTTCCGATTGAAGCTGGTAGTGTATCTCCTCCTCATCCACCAGGAGGAGGAGGCCTCCCACATTCGCATGGTCGTGCTCGTGCTCCATGTCCAGCGGTTTGCTTTCCGAGCAGCCGAACAGCAGGGCTGCCGCAAGAAACGAAATCCATAGGATGGCTTTGTTGCGTGTCATTTCCTGATTCTCCTATCTTGATATCGACCTTATCTGAGGCCCCGAAAGAGGGCGGCCAAACAGAAAAGAAACCCTTCCACACAGACGATGGCGGGACCTGTTGGAAGGTCCCAGTCAAAAGAAGCCCAGAGGCCCAGGAAACCTGCGGCCAGGGCCGTCACAAGGGCCGCAACGAAGACCGCCCAGACCCTGCGGCACAGGACCAGGCCCACCATGGGAGGAATCACCATGGAGGAGAAGACGAAGAGGATCCCCGTCGTCTTCATGGACACCGCAACCGAGAGCCCGAGGGTCAAGTACATCAGGAACTCCACCGTCCGCTCCTCGAGGCCCAGAGTTCTTGCCGTCTCAGGATCGAAAGAAACGAACAGGAACCTCGGAAACAGGAGCAGATGGAGTGTGAGCGTTCCACCCGCAAGCAGGGAAAGAAGGAGGATATCGTCCCCCATGGTGTAGAGCAGGTTGCCCGACACCAGATCCACGCCATGCGCCTCTGCCATGGGGTTCGCGGCCAGCAGCAGGATCGCTCCCGCAGCAGCAACACAGTAGACGAACCCGAGGAGCGCCTCCCGGCTCAAGAAACCGTCACGTCCAGGCCACCAGAACAGGAGGGCCACCAGCACGGTGAGCACAGAGGCGGATGCCTCCGGCCAGATACCCACATACAGACCAGCAGCGACCCCCAGGGCAGCCACCTCGGACAGGGCGATGCCGATGAAGATGATCCTCTTGAGGTGGATGTATACACCGAGGAAGGCACACAGGGCCCCACTGATCAGGGCGGCCAGGAGCGCGTTCAGCAAGAATGCATCTTCTAAGAAATCCATGTCCTACGCACCCGAAATCAAGTATCTCTTCCCTTCGGACACACCCACTCGGATCGGAAACCCGTAGATCCTGGTGAGAAGGTCCCCTGAGACCAGCTCGTCGATCGAGTAGAGCTCGGCCTTCCCGTCCGCAAGGAACATGAGCCGTTCCGCATAATTCAGTACCACGTGCAGCAGGTGGCTGACCAACAAGATGGTGACCCCCGTCTTCTGCTGGATCTCCTGCACGAGACCCATGATCTGGTTCTCACCCTTGACATCCATATCATTGGTCGGCTCGTCCAGAACCAGGACCTCCGGCTGGGATGCCAGGGCTCGGGCGATCAGTGTCCTCTGTTTTTCGCCGCCTGACAGTTCTCTGTACAACCGGTCCTTCAAGTCTTCCAGGCCCGTGATCTCGAGGGCCTGTCCGACCACTTCTCCATCCTCCGGATCCAGCCGTGACCATGCACGCTTCCGGCCGAACCTTCCCATGCAGACCACATCCTCCACGGTGAAGGGGAAATGGGTGTCCAGGAACTGGCGCTGCATTACATACCCGTAGCGGAGCGCACCCGTTGCAGAGATGTGGCCCGCCTTCGGCCGTATGAGCCCGAGGATGCCCCTGAGCAGTGTCGTCTTCCCGGCCCCGTTGGGCCCTATGATGCCAAGGAACTCCCCTTCCTTGACGCCGAAGGTGAGCCCTTGAAGCACCAGGCGACTGCCATAACCCAGGCTCACGTCATCAAAACGGACAACCGACTCGGCCACGATCCCGGTTCCTTCTCTTCCTACCGGTTGCCTTGCGGTGCGATCAGGCTCCACCTTCACCCAGCTCGCCGACGATCGTTTCCACAATGTACCGTAGGTTTTCGAGGTAGTCTTCGATTCCCTTCTTGCCTCCAAGATAGAGCGGAAGCCTGAGGGCCTGCATGCCGGCCTTCTCTTCCACGAAACGGACGGGACGCTTCGGATAGTAGGGCTCCACGAGGAGGACCCTGGCGTCCCGCGCCCGTGCTTGCTCCACAATCTGCCGGAGGTGTCCGGGGGTGGGCGGGATGCCGGGCTTCGGCTCGAGGCTTCCCACGATCTCCAGGCCCATGGCCTCGCAGAAGTAGTCCCAGGACGGATGGTACTGGAGCACGGCCGTCCCTTGGAAGGGCCTCATCTTCGCCTTAAGATCTTCATAGGTTGCCTTCACTCTTGCCAGGTACTGGTCACGATTGCGCTCGTAGGTGGCGGTCCCCTCCGGGTCCACCCGCATGAGCCCGTCAGTGATGTTCCTTACTGCGATCTCAACGTTCTCCGGCGTAAACCAGAAATGGGGATTGCCGTAGGGGTGAACATCTCCCATGGACCCGTCGATGCTCCCGGACGGCACGTCCAGGGGACGGACACCGACCGCGGGGTCCACGTAACCCCGGGCACCGAACACGATCCTCGCGTTCCTCGATGCCTCGATCAGCCCCTGGATCCAGGGATCGATCTCGAGCCCGCCAACGACGAGCACGTCCGCCCGGCCCAGCTTCATCGCCTGACTGGGAACGGGCTCGAAGAAGTGCAGATCGAACTTGCCCGTGGAGATCGGATAGACCTCCACGCGTTCGCCTCCCACCTGGCGGGTGAAATCCGCCATGTCCAGGGTCGAGGCGACAACAAACACCTTTGCCAGGCCCAGAGTCGGCTGCATCACGATGAGCAGCCAGACCGCGAGGGCAAGAACGGTCTTTATCTTGTGCCAACGCATATGTCGGTCTCCTCTTTCTCGAAGCTCACGTCAGTTCTCGAGCCTGTGGGCGTGGGGGCCCAGACCGAACACCATCTGGATGTACCCGTTGTGCTCGTCCTCGTCCTCCAGGGTGTTCCGATAACGGTACTGGCCCCGGAAGTACAGGCTGTGGGTCAGAAAATAGGTGAGGAACCCGGTCGAGGCCCACTGATCTTCACTCACCAGCGGATCCAGGATCTGGGACCGGTCATAGCGGGCCCCGGTTTCCCAGTCCTTGCCGAGGGAGAAGGCGAGGAGGCTGTACCCCCCGTACCGCCAGTAGTCGCCCTTGCCCAGGTCGGCCGCCATGAACTCGTTCTGCCACCGCAGGCGATGGTAGGTGCCCGGGAAACGGTAGGTGTAGGTCAGATCGCCTCCCACCAGCGTGGTGGTATTCGTTTCGTCCCAGCTCACGCTGGCTCCCAGCCGCATATCGGAGGTGCGACCGAAGGGCACGCCCATGACGGTTCGTGACAGGTAGACCCGGCCGTCCCACTGCACGGGTTCGCCAACCGAGTGGGCGTGGCCGTCCGTGTCGTGGTCGTGGCCCTCTTCTTCGTGGCCGTGGGAATGGCCGAGCTGCTTCCCGTTCCAGTAGCCGAAGGTGGTCTTCAGGTACAGGTCCCAGGGATTCGGGATGTTCACAAAGCCCTGGATGCCGTCGTCGAACCAGTTGTGAGCCCCGAAGAAGCTCTCCAGGACAAGAGGGGTGTCGGCAAAGGGCCAGTGGTGCGGATGGATCGGGTTCAGGATGCCGAAGTTCATGAACTTGCGGCCGAGCTGCAGGCCCAGGGGGACGTATTCGCCCACGAATGGAATCGGCGACATGGTCAGATACGCCTCTTCCAGGTCGACCTCCACGTTCACCTCGTCCCCGATGTACTCCATCTCCAGGGCCGGGATCACATCGGCCCGGATGCCCGGGTAGAGATAGCCCTGAAAGGCGAACTCCACCTCCTTGACGCGAATTCTGTTCCGGTTGTCGTTCTCCTTGTTGTTCGTGAACAGGGCCTGCACATCGGCAATGGCGCTGATGGACGGGTTCATGATGCCCCAGTTGCCCACCGGCTGGGCCCGATAAGGGGCACCCTCCTCGGCGCTCCTCTTCTCCTGCCTTTCCAGCTTCGCTTCCAGTTCCTTGATCTCTGCCTCGTGTTCCTTCCTGAGCTGATCCAGCTCCTGCTGGAGGCGATCCAGCCTCTCTTCGATCGTTTCCTCCTCCTCTACCTGTACCTGTTCTGCGGCGGCCATGCCCTGCAGAGGCAGGAACAGGAAGACTCCAAGAAGGATGAGGTGATATCCGGCTCTCATAGAGGACCCCTTCTCTTTTCCGTGCGGTCGGAGAAATATTCACGCGTTCCCTTTTCACCTGCCGCGCGCCTGCTGCGCCCGGCGCGCCCCGGACAGCCCGTTGCACCGGGTTGCCCGGGAGCTTCCGCCTTGCCATGTAGGAAAAGCCCTGACAGGGAAAGGCATCTTCGCCATAGGGTTCAACGATCGGGTCAGCCCTTACGCGAACTCCCGGTGACGGCGCGAGACGCGACGCTGTGCGGCAAGGCTAAGCTGCTGCGCGGTGAAGGGGGGGAGCGCGGATGAGAGGGAGGGATGCGGTGGTTCCAAAGGTGCGGCGACCCGAAGACCGCTGCCGTAATCGGCAGAGGAGCGCCAGGCACGTGAAGGACACGACGGCCAGGAAACCCGCGGCGACATGGCAGGCAAAGGCGCAGATCGCGCAACTGCCCGCCTCCTTTCCGTGTGCATGTCCTCCGTAGCAGTGGGCCAGGGAAAGGGCTCCTGCCGCTACCAGGAAGAGCATGAAACCGAAGGTCAGGAGGCCCCGGATCCTGTTGAACCGACAAAAGAAACGCATGGACAACCCGCGTGGTTCGCGTAAGAAGGGGACGCAATGGAGGAGAATATAGCTCTTCCACCCACTGAATGCAACCGCATTGCATTTGTGCCGCTAGCATATTGCACGAGACTTCGTCGCGAGAGCGGCGGAAGCGCGGAAGGTTCGGGCCCGGAAGGGCGCAGCTCCTTGATCCTTGCGGATCATCATCCTATCCTGGCCCAACCGCGTCCGGTCGAGAGCGCCACCGGACCATCGTGATCCACGCAGACGGATTCGAGCCCGTGAAACGGCAGAAGAGCTGTGAAAAAGACGCCGACGTCATTCTGGTCTACCCGAAGACCGGAATGGACGTGGGCTCCGCCATCACGCCGCCCCATTCCCTCCTCGCCGTCGCGGCGCCCCTTCACAGGGAAGGCTACAAGATCAGGATCATCGACCAGCGAACGGACCGTAGCTGGCGGAAGGCCCTCGCCCTCGCGCTGGAAGGCAACCCCCTGTGCGTGGGCATCACCTGCATGGTGGGCAACCAGATCGCCTTCGGCCTCGAGGCGGCCCGCCTCGTCCGGCAGAAGGCGAGAGGAGATGTTCCCATCGTCTGGGGCGGGCCCCACCCGTCCACGGTTCCCGAGCAGACCCTGCAGAACGATTGGGTGGACATCGTCTGCATCGGGGAGGGAGATGCAACGTTCCCGGAGCTCGTGAGCGCGTTCGCGTGCCGTGAACCCCTTTCAAATGTCAGGGGAATCGGCTTCAAGAACGGCGGCAAGGCCGTGATCACGCCGGAAAGAGAGCTGGTGGATCTGGAAGCCCTGCCTGCGATTCCCTGGGAACTGGTCAACGTGGAGAACTACATCCGCCCCGACTTCTACCTCAAGGAAAGCCCGCGAACCCTGGACATAGGGCAGACCTCCCGGGGGTGCCCGTTCCATTGCGGTTTCTGCAGCAGCGCAACCATCCGACGCAGGAAATGGAGGGCCCTGTCCTCGGAAAGAAGCGTCTCCCTGATCGAAGAAGCGGTTCGGAGATTCGATTTGAACGGGGTCTGGATCCGGGACGACGAGTTTCACGTGGACCGGGCGAGGACCTCGGAGATCTGTGAAGGGATCCTGGCCAAGGGCCTCGACATCAGCTGGTACACCGCAGGGACCCGGGTGGATCTCTTCAATCGGGCCTCTGACGACGAGGTCGCGCTGCTTCGTCGAAGCGGGGCCTATGCGCTCAAGTTCGGGGTGGAATCAGGAAGCAACCGTATCCTGGAGCTCATCGGCAAGGGTGTCACGTGGCAGGAGGCCCTGCAGGCAAATCGGAAGGCGAGGAAGCACGGTATCGTTTTCGGTTACAGCCTGATGATGGGTTTTCCCACCGAAACGTTCGAGGAGATCTACCAAACCTTGGGCCTGGTCCGGAGGATTCAGGCCGACAACCCCGGTGCACAGCTCGAGACGATCGGCACCTACACGCCGCTTCCGGGCACGCCGTTGTTCGCTCTGGCCGTCGAGCACGGCCTCGAACCGCCGGACCGCCTCGAGGATTGGTCGGACTGGGACTTCTGGGAGTACGACCTGGAGGGAAAGAGGATCCCCTGGTTCGACGCAAAGGAGAGGAAACGGATCGGGAACATCGGCTACTATCACACCCTTGCCCACGCCCTTCCGAACCTGATCGACAGTCTGAGCCATCCCGCCGTCCGGGGCGCCTTGAAGGTGCTCTCCAAGTCGATCGGTGCACACAGCAGCCTTCGAATCAGGACCAGGCGATTCGATTTCGCCCCCGAGCTGGCAATCCTGCGCTTCCTCAGGAACAGGCTTCTTTACAGGGGCGGACTCAGTTTGCGCTGACGCCGAGAACGACGAACAGGATCGCTATGCCGATACAGTACGCGGCAAAGGCGGGCCTCTCCCAGATGTACTCCGGCTCTCTCACAAAGGCGTCCTTGCGAAGGGAAAGCCGCATGAACCAGGCGATGAACCCGGCGAGGAACGGAATCATCAGGATCAACCGGTTCGGCCCGGTTTCCAGCACCAGAAGGGCGAAAAAAAGGAGGCTGAGCAAGGCGTACCCGATCATTGCCGCCAGGAGGCTGCGCTCCGTGTACCACCGGAAGCTCGACCGATAGGCGGCTGCGCGCTCAGGGTCCCCGATGAACCGGTACTCTGCGTGCCTCTTCCCGGTCATCACGAAGGCGGCGAGGGTCCAGCAGGAGAGCAGCAGGGCGAGAGGCGGCGGACACGCTGCCGTCACGGCGTACCATCCGAGGGAAAGCCGAATGGGCCCGTTGACCGACTCCACGATCACGTCGGCGTAGGGAATCTCCTTGACACGGAGGGGAGGAACGTTGTAGACCAGGCCGCCCACCAGCAGGAAGGCAAGAGAAAACAGGAAGGCTTGCCTGGACAGAACCAACCAGCCCGTGCACATGCCGGCCACAGCAAAGAGCCCGGCCAGGCACCACAGCCAGGCGGTGGACACCTCGTTGGCCGGAACAGGACGAAACCTCTTCACAGGATGCAGCCTGTCTCTGGGGCCGTCGAGGATTTCGTTGACGATGTAGTTCGATCCGGAAACCAGGCAAGTGACCAGAAGAGCCCATGCGAGACGCGATGCAGCCGAGGGAAGGGGGCCCACGTCCACGTCGGGTCGCAGGAAGATAACGGTACCCCCTCCGAGGACCAGCAAGTTCTTGAACCAGTGGTCCGGCCTTGCGACACCGAGGTAGACGCTCAGTCTGCCGCGTTTGACACGGGCGTCCCCCAAATTATTTCTGCTCCGCGACTTCGCTGCAGGCCTTCTTCCACCGGAGCTGGTCCTGCCAGTCGCTGTATCCCTCATCCTCCGGTTGCAGGGCCTGGCCCTCGAGCTCCTCGATCTCCTGGCTGAGAGCGGCCGAATCGAGGTCTTCCGCATAGACGGCATCATCGAGCAGGACGGTCACCCTCTCTCCGGTCACCTCGGCAAACCCGCCGGCCGCAGCCATCTCTCTTTCCCCGCTCTCATCCCGGTAAACCAGCCGGCCGGCTTTCAGCTCGGCCAGCATGTTCGCGTGGCCGGGCAGGACACCGAACTCCCCGAGCACCCCCGGTGCGACCAGCTCCTGCACGGCTCCACTGAACAGGGTCCGCTCCGGTGTCACGAGATCCAGAAGAAATGTGTCTGCCATTCTCGTACTCCTCGCAATCTGGCTTTGGCTCCTTACGCCATGAGCTTTTCCGCCTTCTCCTGCACCTCTTCGATGGTGCCCACCATGTAGAAGGCCTGCTCAGGAAGCTCGTCGTGCTGGCCTTCGATGATCTCCTTGAAGCCCTTGACCGTGTCTTCCATCTTGACGTACCGGCCATGGGTGCCGGTGAAGGCCTCGGCCACGAAGAAGGGCTGGCTCAGGAAGCGCTGAATCTTCCTCGCACGGGCCACGAGCATCTTGTCGTCTTCGGAAAGCTCGTCCATTCCCAGAATGGCGATGATGTCCTGCAGGTCTTTGTACCTCTGCAGGATTCGCTGCACCTCGCGGGCAACCAGGTAGTGCTCCATGCCCAGGATGTCCGGGTCGAGAATCCGCGAAGTGGAGTCCAGCGGATCCACGGCCGGGTAGATCCCGAGCTCCACGATCTGGCGCGAAAGAACCGTGGTGGCGTCCAGGTGGGCAAAGGTCGTGGCCGGCGCCGGGTCGGTCAAGTCGTCGGCCGGAACGTAGATGGCCTGAACCGAGGTGATCGAGCCCTTCTTGGTCGAGGTAATGCGCTCCTGGAGCTCACCGAGGTCGGTGGAAAGGGTCGGCTGATAACCGACGGCAGAGGGCATCCGGCCGAGAAGGGCGGACACCTCGGAGTTGGCCTGGGTGAACCGGAAGATGTTGTCGATGAAGAGCAGCACGTCCTGGCCTTCCTCGTCCCGGAAGTACTCGGCCACGGTAAGGGCCGAAAGACCCACGCGGGCACGCGCTCCCGGCGGCTCGTTCATCTGACCGTAGACCAGGGCGGCCTTTTCGAGCACCCCGGATTCCTTCATCTCGAGCCAGAGGTCGTTCCCTTCGCGGGTTCGCTCGCCCACGCCGCCGAACACCGAGTAGCCACCGTGATGGATGGCGATGTTGTGGATCATCTCCATGATGATAACGGTCTTGCCCACACCGGCGCCGCCGAAGAGCCCGATCTTTCCGCCCCGGGCGTACGGCTCGAGAAGGTCGATCACCTTCACGCCCGTCTCGAGGGCCTGCACCTGCGTGTCCTGCTCGGTGAACTCCGGCTTTTCCCGGTGGATCGGGAACCGCTTCTCGGTATTCACGGGCCCGGCCTCGTCCACCGGCAGCCCGACCACGTTGAGAATCCGGCCCAGCACCTCTTTGCCGACCGGCATGGTGATCACGTTGCCCGTATCCTTTACGGGAATTCCCCGGACCAACCCCTCGGTCGAGTCCATGGCAATACACCGCACCGTGTTCTCCCCCAGGTGCTGTGCAACCTCGAGGACGAGGTTGTCCTCCTGATCGCTGATGGATGGGTTCGACAGTGTGAGGGCATTGAAGATTGCGGGTAGATTCCCGGATTCGAATTCCACGTCCACCACTGCACTGATGACTTGGGTAACCTTTCCCACTTCCATGGACTGACTCCTTCTCGGGTTTTGTCGCTTCCTCTATTCTTTCGATTCCAACTGGATTGCCGCTTTCTCTAGGCCAGGGCCTCCGCTCCGTTCACGATGTCCATCAACTCCTTGGTAATCGCCGCCTGGCGGGCACGGTTGTAGGTCAGGGTGAGGCGCTCGATCATCTCCTTCGCGTTGCTCGTCGCGCTGTCCATGGCCGTCATTCGGGCGGCAAACTCGCTGGTCAATGCCTCGAGCATGATCCAGTACAACTGAACCTCCACATAGCGCGGCAGAAGCTTGTCGAGAAGAGCTTCCCTGGAAGGCTCGTAGATGTAGTCCCCGGTCGCCTCCGGTTCAGCGTCCTCCCGCTCCTCCACCTCCCTCTTCTGAAGGGGCAGCAGAG
Source organism: uncultured Thermodesulfobacteriota bacterium (assembly GCA_964479535.1). GTDB lineage: Bacteria > Desulfobacterota > DSWW01 > DSWW01 > DSWW01 > S015-6. The sequence goes on along the minus strand of CAYZMM010000005.1, from coordinate 77,910 downwards.
GGCGGTAGGTCGCTCTCTGGGTCATGACGGACAGGAACTGCGTGAAGATGACGCCCACCTCGTCCGCCTCGCCGGAAAGGAAGGTTCCCACCAGGTCCTTCGCGATGGGCCGGATGGCCTCGAACTGGGGTTTCCCGGGAAACAGATGGGTCTTTGCCTGTCGAATGGGCAGATCCCTTCGCCTGTAGTAATCCTTCGCCTTCTGGCCGATCAGATAGAGGGAGGTGGACGCATAGGCGTCTTTGTTGTCGGCCATGAAGACCCTGGTCTTGCGGAAGAGGTTGGCATTCAACCCGCCGCAGAGCCCCCGGTCCGAGCTCACTACGAGCAGGTCCAGCTTGCGGGGGCCGGGGCGCTCCTCCAGGAGAGGGTGTGTTCCTCCCTCGATCTGCCCTGCGAGCTGACCCACCACCTGATTCATCTTGTCCGCGTAGGGGCGAGTGCTCTCCAGTGCCTCCTGCAACCTGCGGAGCCTGGCGGCCGCCACCATCTGCATCGCCTTGGTGATCTGGGCCGTCTTCCTCACGCTCTGAATACGTCTCTGAATATCCTTTAACGTCGCCATTCGCTACCTCTCGAGTGAACCCCAGCCGTTGTCAGGCGCCGGAAGGAAGGGGAGAAGGATCACTCCTCCGTGAAGGTGCCCTTGAATTCGTCGAGGACCTTGGTCACCTGATCCGCGAACTCGTCCGAGATCTGCCTCTTCTCCTTGATCTCCGCGAAGATCTCCGGGTGACGGGACTCGACGAACTGATAGAGCTCGGTCTCGTACTTGGAGATGGTGTCTTCGGCGTAGCCGTCCAGGTAGCCGTTCGTCCCGGCGTAGATGAGCAGGATCTGCTTTTCCACCGACAGCGGCTTGTACTGGGGCTGCTTCAACACCTCGACGAGCCGCCTGCCCCTGTCGAGCTGCGCCTGGGTCGCCTTGTCGAGATCGCTTCCGAACTGTGCGAAGGCCTCCATCTCTCGGAACTGGGCCAGGTCGAGACGAAGGGAGCCGGCAACCTGTTTCATCGCCTTGATCTGGGCGTTGCCGCCGACGCGCGAAACCGAAAGGCCGACGCTGATGGCGGGCCGCACGCCGGAGTAGAAGAGGTCGGTCTCGAGAAAGATCTGTCCGTCCGTGATGGAGATCACGTTGGTGGGGATGTAGGCCGAAACGTCGCCGGCCTGGGTCTCGATGATCGGCAGGGCGGTCAGGGAACCGCCGCCCTGCGCGTCACTCATCTTGGCAGCGCGCTCGAGCAGGCGGGAGTGGAGGTAGAAGACGTCGCCCGGATACGCCTCGCGTCCCGGCGGCCTGCGGAGCAGGAGAGAAAGCTGCCGGTAAGCCACCGCGTGCTTGGAAAGATCGTCGTAGATGAGCAGGGCGTGCCCCCCGTTGTCCCGGAGGAACTCGCCCATGGTGCATCCCGAGTACGGGGCGATGAACTGCAGGGTTGCCGGGTCCGAGGCGGTGGCGCTGATGACGCAGGTGTAGTCCATGGCGCCGAAGCTCTCGAGCTTGTCCACCACCTGCGCAACCGTGGACTGCTTCTGGCCGATGGCCACGTAGAAGCAGAAGACAGGGGAATCCGTCTCGTGGGTGCTCTTCTGGTTGATGATGGTGTCCACGGCGATGGCGGTCTTGCCGGTCTGGCGGTCGCCGATGATCAGCTCCCGCTGGCCCCGGCCGATGGGAATCATCGAATCGATCGCCTTGATCCCCGTCTGGACCGGCTCCTTCACGGGCTGCCGCACAACGATACCGGGCGCCTTGACCTCGATCCTGCGGTTCTCCTTCGACTCGATGGGCCCCTTCCCGTCCAGCGCCTGTCCGAGGGGATTCACGACGCGCCCGATGACCGCGTCACCGACCGGGACCTCCACGATCCTGCCGGTCCGCTTGACCGTGTCCCCTTCCTTGATGTGGGTCACCTCACCGAGGACCGTGGCTCCCACGTTGTCTTCTTCGAGGTTGAGCACCATGCCGTAGAGATTTCCGGGGAACTCGATCAGCTCCCCTGCCATGGCCTTCTCCAGCCCATGGATTCGGGCGATTCCGTCGCCCACGGACAGGACGACCCCGGTTTCGCTGTACTCGACCGTCTTCTCGTAGTCTGCAATCTGCTGCTTGATGATTTCGCTGATCTCTTCTGCACGGATTCCGACTGCCACGGCTATTCCCCTTTCATGCTCTCTTTTAGGGTCTCCAGCTGGGTCCTGACAGAGCCGTCAAAAACCATCCCATCGACCTTGCAAATGACTCCCCCAAGAATCTCCGAATCCTCCGACCAATCGAGGATTATCTCTTTCTGGAACCTCTGTTCCAGGGCTTTTCGGATGGCCGCAACCTCTTCGTCTTCCAGGCCCTGCGCCGTAACCAGCCGGGCACGCAGCCGACCCGCCAGTGCGTCCTCCAGACGCTGATAGGCGGAATAAATGGCGGGCAGGTACCGGATCCTCTCCTTGTCCACGAGGAGCTGGAGAAAATTCGAGCAGATCGAACCCAGCCCCATCCTGGCGAGAACATCCCTCAGGATCGCCTTCCGCTTGTTCCGGTCGTGAATCGGGTCACAGAGGACTCTTCTCAGGATTTCGTTCCCCTCGAACAGAGCCATGAAATCGCCGAGTCCCTGGCCGATCTCCTGCCACTTGTCCTGCTCCTGGCCGAGCGCTATCAGCGCCCTGGCATATCGCCTTCCGATGACTTCCTCTTTCACTGGACCTCTCCGATCTTGTCGATGTAGGTCTTCACCCAGTTTCGCTGGTCTTCCTGTGTCGTCGCTTTCTTGACAGTGTCCGCTGCCATTTGTGCAGCAAGCTCCGCGGCCTCTTTGCGCAATGCCTGTTTCGCCATGTCCACTTCGTGCCTGGCCGAGACTTCCGCCTGCTGCGCGATCTTCTCGGCCTGTTTCTTCGCCTCCTCTACGATCGAAACCCTCTCCTTCTCCGCATCCCCCCTGGAAAGCTCCATGATCCTGCCGATCTCCTCGTCGAGCTGGGCGACCCGGGTCTGGTATTCCAGGTACTTGTCTTCGGCCGCCTTTTTCGCCTTGGACGCCTCTTCCATGGCCGTCTGGATCTCCAGGCTCCGCTTTTCGAAGCTTCCCGCAGCGTTCTTGCGGTAGACATAGACAAGGAGGCAGATGAGGAGGATGAAATTGAGGATCTGAAAGATCTCCGCCTTCCCGAAATGGGCCTCATGAGCGCCCTCGCCCCCCCCGCTCGCCCAGGAGGCGAGCGGGACGACCGCCGCAACAAGGGCAAAGGCGACGGCAAAGGCCATCGACCGCTTGAGGGGCCATCCATCGTACCCAACCGTTCTTCTGCTGCTCTTCATGGCTTTCACGAAACCGGTCTCCCCAATAGCTTCTCCGACAGTATCCGGGACAGCCCGGCCGCCTCGTCTCGGAGCCGGGTCCTTGCCTCTGCACTCTCCTGCTGAATCTCCCCTCGAATCCCTTCGAGGATGCCGTGCGCCTCCTCGCGTGCCTTGCCCAGGATCTCTCTCTCCTGCCCTCTGGCCTCTTCACGGCTCTTCGTCCGCTCCTGCTGGGCCCGGCTCCTCGCCTCGGCGATCTTCGCCCTGTAGTTGGCGTCCAGGCGAGCGCTTTCCTCCTCGAACCTCTTCGCCTCCGCTTCCGAGCCCTCGATCGACTCGCTGCGCCCCTTCAGGACCTCGGAAATGGGGGTCAGGATAAACGACTTGATCACGTAGAGCGCGACCAGGAAGATGCCGGCCTGAATGAAGACCGAGTAATTCGGCATGATCTGTTCCATCGTCTGCTCCCCTCGCCTCTCTGTTGGCTCTTTGCTCTTTCTAGTGGATCATCAGGGTATAGAGCCGATTCAACTCCTCTTCCGAGGCGTACCGGATCTGTATCTTACCGCCCTTCTTCCCCTTCTGGATCTTGACTCGCGTGCCGAAGTGCCGGCAGAGTTCATCCTGCAGGCTCTGCATGTCAGGATCGAGGGGCGTGGCGTTCGCACCCTTACGGGTCTTGCCCGCCTTCAGCTCCTGAACGTGCCGCTCCGCCTCCCGGACGGAGAGCCCCTTGTCCTTGATCAGGGCCCACATCTTGAGCTGCAGGACCTCCCGGTCCAGGGCCAGGATGGCTCTGGCGTGCCCCGAACTCAGACGTCCGGAAGACAGGTCCTCCTGGATCTCCCTGGGAAGCTGCAGCAGGCGCATCGAGTTCGCGACGGATGAGCGATCTTTCCCCACCCTCCGTGCCAGCTCCTCCTGGGTGATGGCGAGCCTGTCCTGCATCTCCTTGTAGGCCTGCGCCTCCTCGATCGGGTTGAGGTCTTCCCGCTGAATGTTCTCCAGGATCGACAACTCGAGGCGGTCCGCCTCCTCTGCCTCCCGGATCAGAACCGGAACCTCCGCCAGGCCCGCCTTCTTGGCGGCCCTCAGGCGTCGCTCTCCCGCAATGAGCTCGTATCGACTCCCGACTCTGCGCACCAGCAGGGGTTGCAGCACACCCTTTTCCCGGATCGTGTTTGCAAGAGATTCCAGGGCCTGGTCATCAAAACGCTTGCGGGGCTGATCCGGATTGGACCGGATCTGTGCGACCGGGCAAAGAAAGGACCCTCTCGTGCCGCCGCCCCCCTCGCCGCTCGTCGGTATGAGCGCGTTGAGGCCTTTTCCCAGTGCCTGTTTCTTGCCCATTCAAGTCTCGCGCGATTACGAGTGCGAACCCAGAAACTCTCTGGCCAACTCCAGATAGCTCTCCGCCCCTTTGCAGCCTATGTCGTACAGGATGACCGGCTTCCCGTGGCTGGGGCATTCGCTCAATTTGACGTTCCGCGGGATGACCGTCTGGTACACCTTGTTCGGGAAATGCCTTTTCACCTCCTCGGCCACCTGGTGAGAGAGGTTGTTCCTGCCGTCGAACATCGTGAACAGGATACCCTCGATCTCGAGGCGCGGGTTGAGCTTGTCCCGGGCCAGGCGAATCGTGTCCAGAAGCTGTCCGAGACCCTCCATCGCGTAGTACTCGCACTGAATCGGTATCAGAATCGAGTCCGCAGCCGCCAGGGCATTGATGGTCAGGAGGGTCAGGGATGGGGGGCAATCCACAAGGATGTATTCATAGCTCCCCGTCACCCCGTCCAACGCGTCTGCCAAGAGCCTCTCTCGGTTCTCTATGTCAACGAGCTCCACCTCTGCTCCGAAGAGCTTCGTATTCGACGGCACCAGGTCCAGATACGCGAGCGCTGTCCTCTGCGTCACCTCTTTGAGGCTCTTCGTTCCGAGAAGCACCTCGTAGACGGTGGCAGGAAGCTCGTTCTTGTCCACGCCGAGGCCGCTGGTCGAATTCCCCTGGGGGTCCAGGTCCACGAGAAGCGTCCTCTTCTCCGCAGCGGCCAGCGTCGCGGAAAGGTTCAGGGCCGTCGTGGTCTTGCCGACCCCTCCCTTCTGGTTCGCTACGGATACGATCCTGCCCATGGACAAATCGGCACCTTCAACAGGGCTTGCAGCAGGCGCACACGGAAAGAAGAGTTCTTATCACAAACGGCCGATAAAGACAAGTCGTGCGATGCGAAAAGGGGTGTTTCACGTGAAACATGGAGGTGACGCCTCGCATCTCGACCCGGAAAGCCGAAGACGCCGGAATCACGGGCATGTTTCACGTGAAACCGCCGATTTTCAGTGGATCAAGACGAGGTTCAGGGCGCGGGCCGGGCCGGGCAAGTCGTAGGGGAGGATCCGGATCCGCGTGCGTCCCTGAATTCCGGCCTCCCCCTCCAGGGCCTGCCGCTGATCCGCATCCAGGCCGCCCATCATCAGGAAGAAGGTTCCCCCGGGTCGCAAAAGCCGCGCGCCGAGCCGCAGGACCCGAATGCCCGACAGGGCGGCTCGGGTGATGATCCCGTCAAAGGGGGTTTCGGCATATCTCCTGTAGACGTCCTCCCCCCCCAGACGCCCCCAGACCACTTCGACCCCGGTCAGATCCAATCGGTCGGCAATGTGCCGGTTGAAGGAAGCCCTCTTTCTCCTCGCCTCGAGCAGGACGATGGAAAGCTCCGGCCGGAAGATCTTGATCGGGATCCCGGGCAGGCCTCCACCGGGCCCCACATCCAGAAGCCTGTCCACCTCCGACAACTCGGCCAGAGGGATGAGGGAATCCAGCACGTGCCTCATGAAGACTTCCTTCGGCTCCCTGGCGGCCGTGAGGTTGATCTTCTCGTTCCATCGGAGCAGCTCCGTGACGTAGGCCCGGAGCTGCTCCACTTGGCGGGGGGTCGGTTTCAACCCGTAGGCGGGTAGGATCCTCAGGAATTCCTGCAGAGCAGGTTCGACGGACCGGGGGCCCTGGTTCTTTCTTGGCTCTGCCAACGGAACTCCCCAGGCGATTCGTCAGGGGGCCTCTCGTTTCGCGCCCGCGGCCGGAGATTCATTCACCCAGCTCTTCGAGGAGCTCACCCACCAGGGCATCCACATACACCTCGAGCTCATCGAAGCAACGCTCATACGCCTTCTTGGGCCTCCCGTAGGGATCCTGGATGGGCGGATCGATCCCACCCTCCATCTTCCCGTAACCGCTCAGCATCCGGGTTTTCGAAAGGGCTTCCGGATCCAGGTCCAGCACGGCCTGAAGATGCTCCATCTCCATGGTCAGAACCAGATCGCTCGCCCTCACCATCTCATGGGTCAGCCTTCTGGCCACATGATCGGACAGACCCACGTTCCGGTCCGCGCAAACGCGGACCGCATGTTTGGCGGCCGGCTCACCTTCCAGCCCCCAGGTTCCTGCCGATGAGACCCTTATGCCCTCCAGGCCCCGCTTCCGAATCCGATCCCTCAGGATGGCCTCCGCCATCGGGCTCCTGCACAGGTTGCCCGTGCAGACGAAGAGGACGGATCGGGTTGGTTGGTCGTTCACGCTGCTCCCTTCTTCCTTCGAAGCCGGTGGAGCCTCTTCTCCAGGTCGTCCCTGAACCGGGAGTCTCCCGGTCCTGTTCGCTCCAGGGCGTGCAGAACCATGTCGATGGCCAGCCCGTAGTCACGTCTCCTGTGTTCCAGGTGTTTGGCGATTTCAACGCAACACGTGAGGAAACCGTACCCCTCCCGCTCGACGAGCCCCTCCCAGATGCGGACCGCCTCCTCGAATCTGCCTTCCCGCCTGTGCTGTCCGGCCAGATGGAACAGGGCCCGGTCCTTCTCGTGCGTCCGGGGGCTGCGGCAGGAGGCCGCTTCGAAGAATTCGATCCCCGCGCCGTGAACGCCCCTCTTCTCGTAATACCTTCCGACAGCGAACAGGTTCGATTCGGAAGGATCCTTCTGACGAAGGCTCCGATCGATGTGGATGGCCAGCGAAGCCATGCTCAGCACATCCATGGCGTTGTGGTACACGATGCGATCCATGTCGCGGGCATCCCCTTCGTGGACGTAGCGGAAGTAGGCTCGAGGAATCTGATCGCCCGAAATGTCCCGGCCCTCCCGGGCGACACCGAGCCGCGCCCGCTCGATGGTCTCCAGCCTGCAATCTTCAAGACGATCATACCACAACCTCCTGGCAGGATATAAAAGATCCCAGGAAACCATGTCCCGGAGGGTCTCGGGCTGGGAGCACATGGCAAAGCGGGCCTCCAGGAGGGGGACATCAAAGGACTTGCCGTTGAAGGTGACCAGGTGCCGGAAGGGCGCCATGATCCGCTGTACGTGGTGGAGGAAAGCGGGCTCCTCCCCGAAATCCCTCAGAAAGACCTGATGCACGTGGTATTTCGCGTCCCGGAAGAAGCCCAGACCGACCAGGAATCCGTAGGTGCCCGTCCCCAGGGAGATGCCGGTCGTTTCCAGATCCATGAACAGGAATTCTTCGATTTTCGCATCGAGGTCGTCCGGGCCTCCGCAGAACAGGCTCAGAGCGATCAGGTCGATGTTTCGGAAGTCGCCGATACGGTGGTCGCCGTGCCGGTAGTTCTCCCGGTAGACGGCCTTGACCTCGTAGCACGGACCGAAAGGAGTCTCAACCTCCCTTCCGCCAAGGAGATCATCGAGCCCGGCGGGGCGCTCCCTTTCCGAAGGGCCTTCCCGAGACAGCCGAGCCCGGGAACTCCGCTGTTCGATCCTCTCGAGCTGTTCCCGCAGGGAGCCGGGTCCGCGGCGAGCCGGGTCTGTTTCGTCGTTCCGGCGCCCGGGCCGGCGGTTTTCGCCGTAGGCGCGCCGGAGGCGCTTCAGCCTCTCGCTGAGATCATCCACTTCAGAAGCCTCACCGCGTCCTGCTTCGCTTTTTCGCCTATCGCTCCGGACGGACCCACACAGGACGGACAGCCGCTCGCACAGGGGCATCGCTCGACCACCGAAAGGGTCCCCCCGAGCAGCTCCTCCCTCCGGGAGAAGAGGTAGGAACTCAGTCCGACGCCGCCCGGGTAGGCGTCGTAGAGAAACAGCGTGGGTCGAAAAGCCCGGTCCCCCGACTCTCCCCGGGGCATCCCGTGTTCGTCCAGCGGAAGTCGATCGTGGGGAATTCGGTCCGTTTCCGCAGGGTAGAACCACTGCAGGTAAGGATCCCCGATGCATCTTCCGAGATCTCTCGTCTCACACATGAGCAGGAAGGAAGCCATGTGCTGCATGGCGTAGCCGGCCCCGGCAAGGGCCTCCAGCAGCTCCTGCACGGAGAGCCCGATCTCGTGAATCTCCTCGGGCGGCACCGTGATCCAGAAGGCGGTTGTGTGCATCTCCTGGTCCGGGAGGGAGACCTCGCCGTATCCCAGGTTCTCCACCGTGTAGAACTTCAATTTCTTGAAGCCTGCCACGTGGTTCAACACGTGAACCTCTCCCTCGTGAAACCGTGCCCCGTGACGGTCCTCCTGCTCCGGGTCCGACAGGAACACGTCCAGGATCTTCAACTGGGTGTAGAGCACTGCCTCCGTGTAATACTCCGCCTTTACGGGCGTGACATACGCCTTCCGGTTGTGGTAGTCGAGCTCTTCGACCTGGTACTGCCGGCTTTCCACCATGTAGACGGCCCCGGGATACACGGTCAGAGGGGCGCTTTCGAAATCCACCTCCGCAATGACCTGGTTCCCCTCGGAACGGTCAAGGACCACGAAGTTCTCGGCCGCCACACTTCGAAGGCTGATTCGGTCCGCGGGGTAGCCGTCCTCGGCCCAGTACCATGTGTCCCCGAGCCTCCTGAGAACGCGCTTCTCCGCGAGGAAGTCCAGGATCTCCTCCAGATCCGCCTCCCCAAAGGCTTCTCCCTTCCGAAACGGGAGCTCGAAGGCGGCGCACTGGATGTGGCTCATCAGAATCGTCAGGTTCTCCGGGTTCAGCCGGGCGTTCTCCGGCGATCGGCCGAAGAAGTAGTCCGGGTGCCGGATGATGAACTGGTCCAGGGGGGTGCTTCTGGACACGAGAACGGCGCAGGACAGACCCGCCTTTCTGCCGGCCCTTCCGGCCTGCTGCCAGGTGCTCGCAATGGAGCCGGGATACCCCGTCAGGATGCAGGCCTCCAGGCTGCCGATATCGACCCCCAGTTCCAGCGCATTCGTGCTCACGACGCCCTTGATCTTTCCGTCCCGCAGGCCTTTCTCGATTTCGCGCCTCAGGTTGGGCAGGTATCCTCCCCGGTACCCGCGAACCTTCTGCTCCTCGCCCGTTCCGGACGGCTTGAACAGGTCCTTCAGGTATTTGGTGAGTACCTCCACGTTCAGGCGGGTGGTCGTGAACACGATGGTCGAGATATCGCTTCGGAGCAGCTCGCCGGCGATCCTCTGGGCCATGGCGAGCGGGGATTTCCTCAACCCGAGCTCCTTCTGGACGACCGGTGGATTGACGAAGTAGAACCGCTTCTCTCCCTGGGGCGCCCCGTTCCGGTCGATGAGCACCACCTCGCCCTGGACCAGCCGGCTTGCAACTTCCTGCGGGTTCGCGATGGTGGCGGAGCAACAGATGAACTGCGGCCTGGAGCCGTAGTGCCCGCAGACCCTGTGGAGACGTCGCATCACGTTGACCATGTGGCTCCCGAAAACACCACGGTACGTGTGCGTCTCATCGATCACGATGAAGGAGAGGTTTCGGAAGAACTCGTTCCACTTCGTGTGATGGGGCAGGATGCCGGCGTGAAGCATGTCCGGGTTCGTGATGACCACGTGAGCCTTCTTGCGTATGGCCCTCCGTATGTCACCCGGGGTATCCCCGTCGTAGGTGTAGGCCCTTACTGCGGCCTTCAGGCCCAGGACCAGCCCCTCCAGCTCGGCGAGCTGGTCCTGGGCAAGGGCCTTGGTGGGAAAGAGGTACAGGGCCCTGCTCGCGGGGTCCCCGTCGATGGCGTTCAGAACGGGCAGGTTGTAGCAGAGCGTCTTTCCGGATGCCGTGGGCGTGACCACGACGATGTCTTCACCCACCTTTGCCCTCTGGAAAGCCTCTGCCTGGTGAGAATAGAGCTTTCGGACGCCTCTGAGGCTCAGGGCCCGTTTCAGCTCCTCGGAAAGACTCTCGGGAAAATCGGCGAAATCGCCCGGGCGGGACGGCGAGGCAACCTTCGCTGTGAGGCATGGGGCGAAGAACTTCGCATGCTCCAGGTCCTCGAGGACCTTGGACAGATTTCGCCGTTTCACAACGCGCCCCCTATTCCGCCCTCGTTTCCAGGGTGTCCGCCCTGTCCGGAAACATCTGTCGCACCTCGCGGATGACGGCCGCGGATTCCTGGTGACGATCCAGTTTCTTCAGGCTCTTGGCCAGATGCAGCATGCCGTCAAAGGCCCACTCGCTGTCCGGGTAACGTTCCAGAAAGAATCGGAAGTCCTTCTCAGCCGCCAGCCAGTCTTCCTCGAGGAAACGGATGAACCCCACTTGATAGGCCGCACGGTCGGCGAGTTCGCCCTTCGGCGCCTCCCGGCAGATCCTCTCGTACACCTTCACAGCCTGATTCGAATCGCCCATCAGGAAGTAGCACCGGCCGACCTCGTACAGGTACGGGGAGGGATCCCTGCCTTCCCGCCTCTCCAGATCGATGACCCTCAAATACTGGGCGATGGCCTGGGGGTATTGCCTGAGTCGTGTTGCATAGGTCTCCGCGAGGCTTCGATGGGCCTGAAGACAAAAAGGGCTGTTCGGGTGGAGCGCGATCAGGCGATGAAACAGTTGGATCGCCCTTGGATAGTCCGTGAGGTAGTAGGCATAAATGAAACCTGCCTTGTAAAGGCTCTGCGGCGCCTTCGGGTCGCTGGGGTGCCGGGAGGCGAAGTGCTCGTAGCCCTGTGCGGCCAGGCCGTACATCTTCCGCTGCCAGAACTGCTCCGCCTTTCTGTACTCCGCGTCACGGTCGGTGCCGGTACACCCCGCCCCTGCCAGGAAGCCGAGAACCAGCCCGAAGAGCATCGTGCCGGAGAGAAGAGGCCGCTTTCTATCCCTCGCCTTCTTCTTTTTCTTCGAGCTTCGCGAAGCTGACAAGCTTTCCACTCTCCTGGAGAACGATCAGTCGGACGCCCTTGGTGTTCCTCCCGATCACCGGGATCTGAGAGGCCTTCATTCGGATAATCTTGCCGTCACTGGAGACCATGATCAACTGGTCGTCGTCGGTGACCTGCCTCATCCCGACGACCTGACCGTTCCTCTCGTCCGTCTTGATCGTGATGATGCCCTGGCCGCCTCGAGACTGCTTTCGATACTCCCGGGTGCGCGTCCTCTTCCCGTATCCCCGTTCGGTCACCGTCAGCAGGGTCTCGTCCGGGGTCACCACCTCCATGCCCACGACCTCGTCATCCCCGACGAGGCGGATTCCCTGTACCCCTCTGCTCACCCGACCCATCGGCCGGACATCCTCCTCCGAGAAGCGAATCAGCTTGCCCATCCGGGTGCCGAGCACGATATCCTTCTCGCCGTCGGTGATTTCCACCCCGACCAGCCCGTCATTCTCGTCGAGCTTGATCGCAATGATCCCGCCGGTCCTCGGATGGCTGTAGGCGGAAAGCACGCTCTTCTTGATGATTCCCTTCCGGGTGGCCATGACGAGGTAGGTATCTTCGGAGAACTCCCTGACGACCAGGGAGGTGTTCACGGCTTCATGATCTCCGAGCTGCAGCAGGTTGACGATGGACCTTCCCTTCGCCGCCCTCCCCGCCTGTGGAATCTCGTGCACCTTGATCCAGAAAACCCTTCCCCTCGAGGTGAAGACGAGCAGATAGCTGTGGGTTGAAGCGACGAACAGCTTGGAGACGAAGTCGTCCTCCTTGGTCGCCATCCCTACCCTTCCCTTGCCCCCCCTGTGCTGTGCGCGGTAAAGGGTGACGGGGTTTCTCTTGATATAGCCCGTGTTGGAAACGGTGACCACCATCTCCTCTTCCACGATCAGGTCCTCCGGCTCGATCTGCTCGGTCTCCTCCTTGATCTCGGTTCTTCTCGGGTCACCGTACTGCTTCTTGATCTCCTCGAGTTCCCCCTGAATCATCTGGTAGATGAGTCTCTCGTTTCCGAGAATCTCCCTCAGGCGCGCGATCTCCTTGATCAGTGCATTGTACTCGTCCACGACCTTTTCGATCTCCAGGCCGGTCAGTCTCTGGAGGCGCATGTCGAGGATCGCCTGGGCCTGAACCTGACTCAAGCCGAACTTCTCCATCAAGGAATTCCGCGCATCCTCTGTCTTGTAAGATCCACGAATGAGGGCAATCACTTCATCCAAGTGGTCCAGGGCGATACGAAGGCCTTCCAGGATGTGGGCCCTTTCCTCGGCCTTCCTGAGATCGAAGAGACACCTCCGGGTGATCACGGTCTTTCGGAAGGAGAGGAACTGGTCCAGGAGTTCCTTGAGGTTCAGGATCTTCGGCTGCTGGTTTACCAGAGCGAGGTTGATGACGCCGAAAGACATCTCCATCGGCGTATGCTTGTAGAGCTGCCGGACGAGCACATCGGCGGACGCATCCCTCTTCAGGTCCATGACGACCCGAATGCCGTCCTTGTCCGACTCGTCCCGAAGGTCCTGGATCCCTTCGAGCCTCCGGTTCCGCACGAGCTCGGCGATCCGTTCGATGAGCTTCGCCTTGTTGACCAGGTAAGGAAGCTCGGTGAGCACGATGCTTTCTCGTTCCGTGCGGGGGTGGCGCTCGATCAGGCATCTTCCCCGCACGTGGAGGATCCCTTTGCCCGTCCGGTAGGCATCCGCTATACCGGACGTGCCGTAGATGATTCCGCCCGTCGGGAAATCGGGGCCGGGGATGAACCGCATCAGGTCTTCCACCCCGATGTCCGGATCGTTGATCATCGCCACCAGACCGTCCACGAGCTCGCCAAGATTGTGGGGAGGAATGTTGGTGGCCATTCCGACGGCGATGCCGGATGAGCCGTTCATGAGAAGATCGGGTACCTTGGTGGGAAGAACGACGGGCTCTTCCAGCGACTCGTCATAGTTCGGCCTGAACTCGACGGTCTCCTTCTCGATGTCCTCGAGCATCTCCCCGGCGATCCGCTCCATGCGGACCTCCGTGTAGCGCATGGCGGCCGGGGGATCCCCGTCCACGGACCCGAAGTTCCCCTGGCCGTCCACCAGGGGGTAGCGCATGGAGAAATCCTGGGCCAGGCGTACGATCGTGTCGTACACCGAGGCGTCGCCGTGAGGATGGTACTTACCGATCACGTCCCCGACGATCCGGGCGCTCTTCCTGTAAGGCCGGTTCCAGACGTTTCTCTGCTCATACATGGAGTATAGCGCTCGCCGGTGAACCGGCTTCAATCCGTCCCGGGCGTCCGGAAGGGCCCGCATGACGATCACGCTCATCGAATAGTCGAGGAAGCTGCGCTTCATCTCCTCTTCGATGTTGACCGGCAACTTCTGTGCGTCCAAACCTTCACTCCCCCGCGGACTAAATGTCGAGGTTCTGCACCTGAAGGGCGTTCTCCGAGATGAACTGGCGCCGAGGCTCGACATCGTCTCCCATGAGGGTGCTGAAGACGCGCTCCGCCTCGGCCGCGTCGGCGATTCCAACCTGAAGGAGCGTCCGGGTTTCCGGGTTCATGGTCGTTTCCCAGAGCTGTGCGGGGTTCATCTCTCCGAGGCCCTTGTACCGCTGGATACCCAGGCCCTTTCGGCCCAGTTGGAGGATCCGCTCCTTGAGGTGGAACAGGCCATCCACCTCGGTCTGTTCCTCTGCCTTCTCCACCCGAAAGGGAGGATCGCCGATGTCGTCAAATTCCGAGACGATTCTCATGAGTTCCTGGAACGCCGGAACCTCGACGAGCTCCGCATCGACCACGGTCTCCCATCTGGATCCGTTCGTTGCCGAAAGGTAGCGGATCCGGTGGCAGTTGTTCTCCGGGTCCTCTTCGATGAAATACTCCTCCCGCTCTCTTGAAAAACCCTCCTTCTGCCTTCCCTCCCAGAACTCGCCTACCGTTCTTTCGAGTTCCTCCCTCTTCTGCAGCATGGCCTCCGAAAAGTGTGTCTCCAGGAGAAGGTCCCGCAACATCTCTGTGTCCACCATCCCGGGCCGAAGTCGGGCAATCAGTTCATCGAATCGAATGATCTTCTTGACCAGCTTCTTCAGACGGGCGTCCTTCACTTCGTTTCCGTCCCTGAGGCGAACCCGGGTGTCCTTGACCCCTCTGTCGAGCAGAAACTCCAGAAAATCTCCGTCGTTCTTGATGTATTTCGCGTCCTTCTTCTTTGCATCCTTCAAGAGGTACAGGGGCGGCTGTGCGATGTACAGATATCCCCTCTCTATGATTTCCCGATAGTGGCGATAGAAGAAGGTGAGCAGCAGCGTTCGGATGTGAGCGCCGTCCACGTCGGCATCCGTCATGATGATGATCCTGTGGTACCTCAGGTTCTCGATCCGGAAATCCTCCTCCCCGATCCCGCTCCCGAGGGCCGTGATCATGAACCCGATTTCCTGATTCTGAAGCATCTTGTCGAGCCGGGCCTTCTCCACGTTCAGGATCTTTCCTTTCAGCGGCAGAATGGCCTGGTACTTCCGGTCTCTTCCCTGCTTGGCGGACCCGCCTGCGGAATCCCCCTCGACGAGGAAGATCTCGCTCAGCCCGGGGTCCTTTTCCTGGCAATCGGCCAGCTTCCCCGGAAGCGAGCTCACCTCGAGGGCGCTCTTCCTCCTCGTGAGTTCCTTCGCCTTTCGCGCCGCTTCCCTCGCTCTGGCCGCCTCGTGCACCTTGTCCACGATCTTCCGCCCGGTGGAAGGATTCTCCTCCAGGAAGGTGCTCAGGCCGTCGTTGACGAAGTTCTCCACGATTCCCTTGACGTTGCTGTTGCCGAGTCGCGTCTTCGTCTGCCCCTCGAACTGGGGGTCCCTTACCTTTACGCTGACAACGGCCGTCAGGCCCTCGCGGATGTCTTCTCCGCTCAGCGAGGTCTTTGCGTTCTTCTTGAACAGGTTGTTCGACACCGCGTACGAGTTGATCGTGCGCGTCAGGGCCGCTCGAAATCCGGAGAGGTGGGTGCCACCCTCGCGGGTGTTGATATTGTTGACGTAGGAGAAGACGGTTTCGGTATAACCGTCGTTGTACTGCACGGCGATGTCGATATCCACCTCGTCCCGGTTGCCCTGGACATGGATGATCTTCTTGTGAAGGGGCTTCTTGCTCTCGTTCAGGAAATCGATGAACGAGACGATGCCCCCTTTGTAGCTGTACTCGCTCTTCTTGTTCGCCCTCACGTCCTCGAGGGTGATCTGGATGCCCGCATTCAGAAAGGAGAGCTCTCTCAGTCGTTGCGCAAGGGTGTCGAAGTTCCATTCCAGGTCCTCAAAGATATCCGGGTCGGGAAGGAATCGAATCCGCGTTCCCGTGCGCTGGGTGGTTCCCACGACCCGAAGCTCGGAGGCGACCCTGCCTTTCTCGTATTTCTGCTCGTAGACCTTTCCGTCTCGCTTGACCCGCGCCTCCAGGTGCTTCGCCAAAGCGTTCACGACGGAGATGCCCACCCCGTGCAGGCCTCCGGACACCTTGTAGGATCGCCCGTCGAACTTTCCTCCCGCGTGCAGCGTGGTCATGACGACCTCGAGGGCCGGTTTGTTCTCGGTCACGTGCAAATCGACCGGAATGCCCCGTCCGTCGTCCTCGACGGTGACGCTGTTGTCCGTGTGAATCGTGACTTGGATCTTGGAGCAGAACCCGGCCAGGGCCTCGTCAATGCTGTTGTCCACCACCTCGAAGACGAGGTGATGAAGTCCCTCGGCACCGGTCGAGCCTATGTACATGGCGGGCCGCTTGCGGACCGCCTCGATCCCTCCCAAGACCCTAATCGTACTGGCGTCGTAATTGGATTCGGTCTTCTCGCTCACCGCTGTACCTTTCGGAAAGTGAACGTTCCAAAATGGGTCATTCTCACCCGATATTCTATCATTTGCCCGTCCGGTTGTAAAGGAAAATCATACTATAAAATGTGTTCCCCCGCCCACCATACTACATCTTGTATATTCTGGCGGCCCTGGCCGGTCCATTCCCCTTTAGAACGATCGAAACCCGCAATTCGGCTTGATTCCCGCTCTTCGAGCGGAAAGAAGAACCCTGTTTTTTGAATCGGTCTTTTCAGGTCGCGGTCTCGGCTCTCCGAGGCGGGGACTTCCCGGGAGGTACACGGCGTCTTCAGATGCGGAGCGGCATTACTATATAACTAAATTTTAAATCTCCTTCTTCCCTCATGGCACACGGCTTCAACCCGGCCCCGAACTCGATGCTCACCCTGCCCTTTGCCGTCTGCAGAAACTCGAGAAGGTAGCGGACGTTGAAGGCGACCTCAAAGGGTTTTCCGTCGTACTCCACATCCACTTCCTCTTCGGCTTCACCGATTTCAGGGCTGTTGGAGAAGAAGGTCAACTTGCCCGGTTGCACGGAGAACCGAATCCCTTTCGACTTCTCGGTCGATAGCACCGAAACCCTGCGCAGTGACTCCTCCAGAACAAGGGCTTCCGCCTGGATCCTGCTCTCGATTTCACCGGGAAAGACCGCAAGGTAGTCCGGAAACTTCCCTTGAACGAGACGCATGATCATCGACAGATTGTCTCTTCGTATGAAGGCATTCTCCTGAAAAAGGCCGAATTCGAGATCCCCTGCCCCCTCTTCGAGGAGCCTTCGAATCTCCTGCACGCCCTTCTTCGGAAGGATGATGTCCCGTTCCTGCGCCTCCGGGCTCGTCTGGAACCCGGAGAGAACCTGCGTATCCGGCAGTTTCCTTTCGCAGAAAGAGAGTCGATGACCATCGGTCGACACCATGCGAAGCATGGTCTCTTCGTCTTCCCGTATCATGTGCGTGAGGATGCCCGTGAGGGTGTAGCGTGTTTCGTCCGAAGAAACCGAAACGAAAACCTTCTGGATCATCTCCTGCAGCACTTCACTCGAAAGCTTCACCGATTCGGTCGTTTGAATGGAGGGGATCTTCGGGAATTCCTCGGGGGAGAGGGAGCGAAGTCGGAACCGGCTTCGTCCGGCGCGGATTTCCAGTTGCTCGTCCTTCTGTTTCAGATGCACTTCCCCCTCGGGAATCTCGCGTATGATCTCGAAAAACTTCCTTGCGTGTATGGTTGTACTGCCCTCCTTGATGATCTGTGCATCACAGGCCTCTGTTACGCCTACCTCCAGATCCGTTGAGGACAGACGCAATCCGGAAGACTCGGTTTCCATGAGTACATGGGCAAGAATCGGAAGGGTCGTCTTTCGCTCGACGATGTTCTGCGCCCTCTGCAGGTGAGAGAGCAGCTGACCTCTTTGTATTCTCACTTCCATAGCGATTCCTCACGAGTGGGCAGAGCCTGTTTCAAAGAGGGTAGTACTTCTTCTTCTTACTGTTTTTCAACAGGGTTCACATCTGACGCAACCGCCTGGTTTTCCAACGATAGATTCTGAACATTTTCCTCACACGCTGTAGCGGCGGTCCTTTCGTCTCCAGGGTTTTCAACAAAGAGCGAACGCGGGACGAACAGGATTACCCCATCAGGGACCTACTCAACATCTGTATGTCCCGCTGAAGATCGGAATCCACATCGAGTTCGGCCGTGATCTTGTTCACTCCGTGGATGACCGTTGCGTGGTCCCTCCCTCCGAAGCGGTTGCCGATTTCCGGGAAGGACTCGGACGTCAACTCCCTGCAGAGATACATGGCGATCTGTCTGGCCCGCGTAATCGGCTTCGCCCTTTTCGGTGACTTCAGGTCCGCCGGCTTCAGGCCGTAGTGCTTCGCAGCAGCTCGGATGACCTCTTCGATGGAGATGAAGCTCCTTTTCGTGCCGAGAATGTCCTTCAGAACCTCCTTGCACATTTCGATCGATATGGGCTTGCCCGACATCTCTGCAAAGGCCTTCAGCCTCGTGAGGCTTCCCTCCAGAACGCGTACGTTCGACTGTATATGACGAGCCAGAAAATGACAGACTTCGCTCGGGAGGTCCAGGTTCTCCACCTTCGCCTTCTTGTTCAGGATGGCTGCACGCGTCTCCATGTCCGGGGGCTGGATGTCTGCAATGAGACCCCACTCGAAGCGGGACTGGAGTCTTTCCTCGAGCTCGGGGATGTCCTTCGGTACCTTGTCGCTCGTGACCACGATCTGTTTCTGGGAGTCGTACAGGGCATTGAAGGTATGAAAGAACTCCTCCTGCGTCCTTTCCTGGGAGGCCATGAACTGAACGTCGTCTACCAGCAGCACGTCGATGGAACGGTACTTCTTCTGGAAGTCGAGCATCTTTTCGTACTGGATCGCGTTGATCAGGTCATTGATGAACGTTTCGGCACTCAGGTATTCCACGCTGAGTCCAGGCGCCTTGCTCAGAATCGAAGCGGAGATTGCATGCAGGAGGTGTGTCTTTCCGAGACCGACGCCTCCGTAAATGAACAGGGGATTGTAGGCGTTCCCCGGCTGGTTCGCCACCGCGAGAGAAGCGGCGTGTGCGAACTGATTCGAGGAGCCCACAACGAAATTCTCAAAAGTGAATCGAAGGTCTGTGTTGAGCATAGAGACTTCAACTCCCGTGCTGCATGAAACGAGGCAGTGTGAGGAGGGAAAACCACAATGGGACAGGATGAAGAGAATTGTTTTGGGGCTTGGGAAACAGTTTTCTCCGAAAAAGATTGTGAAATAATTTCAACGGAAAACGTTTGTTTCTCACGAACTTTTCAACACCTTTATCAACAATTGTGGAAAACAAAAAATACAAAACAAAAACAATAGGTTAAGACATCATTTTGAGAGTAGATTCACGGAAAATTTTCAGTCTTTTCCGAATTTGACGCCCCTGCAGATCCAGCGGGACGGTCACAGCAAATCAGAATCAAGAGAAAGCTCGCCGCACACTCTGTTTGGAGGTTGAATCCAACAGGGTAGGCACGGACGTTCGTAGACGAGACAAAGGGGGGACCAGAGAGAGGTGAAACGGTTCGCCCTTATCCAGATACCTACCGCAGGCATATTTCCTAACAGATTCCCTATTGCTTTTCAAGGAAAGAAATCGATTTTCGGGCGCACCTTTTTCGCCTGATGCAATTTACTTTTTCGAGCCAAGTTGATAGTGTAAAAAATTTGACCATTTACCTTACCTGCAATCCACTGTGACGGTTCGTACAAGCTGGGAGACGCATCCTTGAAAGGGACGATTCGAATAAAGAAGGCGATGTGCAAGAGTTGTGGCCTCTGCATCGAGGCCTGTCCGAAGGGATCGATCTTCATCTCGAAGAAGATCAACGAGAAGAGCTATTTCCCTGCGGAGTTCGACAGCAAGAGAGACGAGTGTACGGGATGCGGCCTGTGTGCCATCATGTGCCCGGAAGCGATCATCGAGGTCTACCGTGAAAAGAAATGAGAAAGCGCTGCTTCGCGGCAGTGAAGCGATCGGTGAGGCAGCCTTGCGGGCAGGCTGCCGCTGCTACTTCGGCTATCCGATTACGCCCCAGAACGAGCTTCCGGAATACATGTCCCGCCGGATGGAGGAGATTCCAGGGAGGTCGTTTCTTCAGAGCGAGAGCGAGCTTGCGGCCATCAACATGGTCTACGGAGCCTCCGCCACCGGCACGCGGGTGATGACGTCGTCCTCGAGCCCCGGGGTGAGCCTGATGCAGGAAGGCATTTCCTACCTGGCGGCCTGTGAGTTCCCCGCCGTGATCGTGAACATCATTCGAGGAGGTCCGGGCCTCGGCAACATCGCGCCGGCCCAGTCCGATTACTTCCAGGCCACCCGCGGAGGAGGCCACGGAGACTACCGTTGCATCGTGCTGGCGCCTGCGTACCTTCAGGAGGCGGTCGACCTCACCTACCGCGCCTTCGACCTGGCCGATGAATACCGGATCCCGGTGATCGTGATCGGGGACGGGATGATGGGTCAGATGATGGAGCCGGTGGTGCTGCCCGAGTTTCGCAAGGACCTTCCGAAGAAGGAGTGGGCCATCACGGGGCCGGGCAAGGGGCCGAGCCGGTTCATCCGGAGCCTCCTGCTCGACGTACATGTCGAGGAGGCGCACAACTGGAAGCTCTACCGGAAGTATCAGAGGATCGAACGCCGGGAGCCTCAGTGGGACACGTACGCCACCGAGGACGCCGAGCTCGTTGTCGTTGCCTACGGAACCGCGGCCAGGATCGCCAAGGGAGCGGTCAGTCGCCTTAGAGAGAGGAACATGAAGGTCGGGTTGTTTCGCCCGATCACCCTGTGGCCCTTTCCTTCCAAGGCGCTTGCCGGGCTGGCTGAGTCCGCCACGAAGTTCCTCGTTTTCGAGATGTCGATGGGGCAGATGGTCGAGGACGTGAAGCTGGCCTTGAACGGAAAGTCGGAAGTCGATCTCTACGGAAGGCCCGGCGGGGTGGTGATCACCCCTGTGGAGCTTTCCCGCATCCTATCGAGGCGTTACAACGCCATGCAACAGGAGGCATAGAGATGAAGGGAATGAGGAAGGTCATCGGACGGCCGAAATACCTCAAGGAGGTGCCGAATCACTACTGCCCGGGCTGTGGGCACAGCATCATCCACCGGCTCATCGCAGAGGTGATCGAGGAGCTGGATATCCGGGACAGGGCGATCTGCATACCGCCCTGCGGCTGCGCCGTGCTCGCCTATTACTACATCGACGTGGACATGGTGGAGGCGGCCCATGGGAGGGGAACGGCCGTGGCAACCGGGATGAAGCGGTGCCTGCCCGATCGGGTCATCTTCACGTATCAGGGAGACGGCGATCTGGCCGCCATCGGAACGGCCGAGCTGATTCACTCAGCGAATCGAGGCGAGAGCATCACCACCATCTTTGTGAACAACGGGGTCTACGGAATGACCGGGGGCCAGATGGCCCCGACGACCATGGAGGGGCAGAAGACGACCACCACCCCCTCGGGTCGAAACACGGTTACGGACGGCCCGCCGCTGAAGATGTGTGAATTCCTCTCGAGCCTCGACGGCACGGCCTTCCTTGCCAGGACGAGTGTGCATTCGGCCAAGGAGATACAGAAGACGAAGAAGGCGATCCGGCGGGCCTTTCAGACCCAGATGAACGACGAAGGGTTCTCCATGGTGGAAATCCTGTCCCAGTGCCCCTCCAACTGGAAGCTCTCTCCCCTGGACAGTTGCCGGTGGATCGAGGAGGGGATGATACCGCAGTTTCCCCTCGGAGTGGTCAAGGAGAGGCAAACGGAGCCGTCATGATCCAGAAAGCAATCCTAGCGGGCTTCGGTGGCCAGGGGATCCTGATGATGGGGGTCACCCTGGCGAATGCAGCCATGCGGGAAGACAAGCACGTCACTTACCTTCCCACATACGGGGCCGAGGTGAGGGGCGGGACCGCCAACTGCACGGTCTCGGTCGGGGACGAGGAGATCGCCTCCCCCATCGCGTCGAACCCGGATTTCCTGGTCGTCATGAATGCCCCTTCCCTCCAGAAGTTTCAGAGCATTCTGCGAAAAGGGGGACATTGCCTCGTGAATACATCTCTCGTCCACGAGAAATCGATCCGAAAGGACGTGAAGGTCCACGAGATCGCTGCGAGCGAGATGGCCGAGGAGATGGGAGACATCCGGGCTGCCAACATGATCGTGCTGGGAGCCTTTCTGAAGATCTCCGAAATGGTCCGGCCCGAGACGGTGCTCGAAATCGTGGAGGAGACGTTCCGAAGCAAGAGTCCGAAGGTCGTGGAGCGAAACAAGGAGGCCCTTTGGGCGGGATTTCGTTTTTTTGAATAGAGGAGCGATTCGATGCCATCCAAGCAAATCTGCGTTCCCATGGACAATCGGCCTGGGGCGCTGCATCAGATCACAGAGCTGCTCAAGCTCGACGGCGTGAACATCCGTGCGATCAGCGTTCTCGACCCGGGCAAGGAGACGGCGGTTGTGAGGATGATGGTGGACGACCCGGAACTGGCCGTGAACGCGCTTGCGAGCGGAGGCATCGAATTCTACGAGGAAGAGGTGATCGCTGCAGAGGTGCCGGATCATCCCGGAGGGCTCCATGCCGTTCTGGGGGCCCTCAAAACCGCGGAAATCAACGTCCAGCAGCTGTACAGCTACCTGGGACGCTCCGGGCCGAATGCGATTCTCATCCTGGCCGTGGATCAGCCGGCCGAGGCCCGGGAGATTCTTCGGCAGAACTGGGTCCGCGTGTTCGATGAGGACGTATACGACAGATAGAGAGCCGATTGCACGCCGAATCCATGCCTTGATTCCTCCGGTCCGCCTTTGCGCAACGACTGCTGCGGGCGAACCGGGTCCTCACGTGATTTCAAGCTTCTATGACGCACTGCGTGCGAGAGCGAGGTGACCGTGGCGACCATGAAGCGGCGGAAGGCCATGCTGGCCCTGGAGGACGGCCGCGTGTTCCACGGCTGGGCCTTCGGGTCAACCCGGGATGCGGTCGGGGAGATCGTGTTCAACACGAGCATGACCGGATACCAGGAGATCCTCACGGATCCGTCCTACAAGGGGCAGATCGTGACCATGACTTACCCCTTGATCGGTAATTACGGGGTGAACGAGGCGGATGTCGAGTCCAGGATGCCACACGCGGAAGCGTTCGTGGTGCGGGAGCTCTGCAGGCATCCGAGCAACTGGCGATCCCGCATGCCTCTGGACGACTTCATGAAGAAGCACCGCGTGCCCGGAATCGAGGGAATCGACACCCGGGCCCTGACAAAGCACATTCGGACCGTCGGTGCCATGCGGGCCGCCCTTTCCTCGACCATGGAGAACCCGGGCGACCTGGTGGAGAAGGCGAGGCAGTGGCCCGGCCTCGTGGGAGAGGACATGGTCCGATGGGTCACCTGCAAGCAGTCGTTCACGTGGCCGCCCGAGGATCTTCCCGGAAGTTCATGGTCCCGCAGGATGTCGACGGTGCCGGAAGGGAAGAGGAGGGCCTGGCGTGTGGTTGCGATGGATTTCGGCATCAAATTCAACATCTTGAGGCTCCTCCAGGCCCACGGCTGCTCCCTGACGGTCGTGCCGGCCACCGCGAGCGCTCCGGAGATTCTGAGCATGGAGCCGGACGGGCTTTTTCTGTCCAACGGCCCCGGGGATCCGGCCGCCGTAACCTACGGGATCGAAAACGTTCGGGACCTGATCGGAAAGGTCCCGATCTTCGGGATCTGTCTGGGCCATCAGATTCTGGGCCTGGCGCTCGGTGCCGAGACCTTCAAGATGAAGTTCGGACATCGAGGGGCCAACCATCCGGTCAAGGACCTGGCCACCGGAAGGGTTCAGATTACGACTCAGAATCATGGGTTTTGCGTCGAACCCTCCACGCTCGACCGAAAGGACGTCAAGGTCTCCCACGTCAACCTGAACGATGGGACCCTCGAGGGGCTGGAGATCCCGGACGCGGCCGCCTTTTCGGTGCAACACCATCCCGAGGCCTCGCCCGGGCCGCACGACAGCATGAGGTTCCTGTTCGAGAGGTTTTCGGCCTCCATGGAAAAGGTGAAAGGGAGCGGCGGCTAGTGCCGAGAAGAGAGGACATCCGGAAGATCTTGATCATCGGAGCCGGGCCGATCGTGATCGGCCAGGCGTGCGAGTTCGACTATTCCGGTACGCAGGCCTGCAAGGCCCTCCGGGAGGAAGGGTACGAGATCGTTCTGGTCAAC
Source organism: uncultured Thermodesulfobacteriota bacterium (assembly GCA_964479535.1). Lineage (GTDB taxonomy): Bacteria > Desulfobacterota > DSWW01 > DSWW01 > DSWW01 > S015-6. Next base: position 53,936 of record CAYZMM010000005.1, on the reverse strand, counting down.
AGCAATCCGGCGACCATCATGACCGATCCGCTCGTGGCGGACCGTACCTACATCGAGCCGATCCTTCCCGAGTACGTGGCCAGGGTCATCGAGCAGGAGCGTCCGGATGCCCTGCTGCCCACTATGGGGGGCCAGACCGCCCTGAACACGGCTACCGAGCTCGCCGAGCAGGGCGTGCTCGATACCTACCGCGTGCAGATGATCGGGGCGAACCCGGATGCGATCAAGAAGTCCGAGGACCGGGAGCGGTTCAAGGCGGCCATGGAGAAGATCGGCCTGGAGGTCCCGAAGAGCGGGCACGCCCGTTCGCTGGAAGAGGCGGGATCGATTGCCGGGGAGATCGGCTTTCCCCTGATCGTGAGACCGAGTTTCACCCTTGGGGGGACCGGGGGCGGGATCGCGTACGATTGGGAGGGTTTCGAGAGAATCGTCAAAGGGGGCCTCGATTCGAGCCGCATCGGTACGGTCCTGCTCGAGGAGTCGGTGATCGGATGGAAGGAATTCGAACTGGAGGTGATGCGGGACCTCCAGGACAACGTGGTCATCATCTGCTCGATCGAGAACCTGGATCCCATGGGCGTCCACACCGGGGACAGCATCACGGTGGCCCCGGCGCAGACCCTGACGGACAAGGAATACCAGATCATGCGGGATGCGGCCATCGACATCATCCGCGAGATCGGGGTGGAGACCGGCGGGTCCAACATCCAGTTCGCCCTCCACCCCGAGAACGGCAGGATGGTCGTGATCGAGATGAACCCCCGGGTGTCTCGTTCCTCCGCACTCGCATCGAAGGCAACCGGCTTCCCCATCGCGAAGATGGCCGCCAAGCTGGCCGTGGGATTGAGCCTGGACGAGATTCCGAACGACATCACCCGGGAGACCCCCGCCTCCTTCGAGCCGACCATCGACTACTGCGTGGTCAAGATCCCCCGGTTCACCTTTGAGAAGTTTCTCGGGGCGGACGACACGCTGGGCGTGTCCATGAAGTCGGTGGGCGAAACCATGAGCATCGGCCGCAACTTCAAGGAGGCACTGCAGAAAGGGCTGAGGTCGCTGGAAATCGGATCCTCCGGCCTCGGATGCGACGCCCGGGACCGCGAGAAGGAGTTCCGGGCCCGCTGGAAGAAGGATCCCGAGGCGGTGGAAAGGGAGATCCTGGACCGGCTCGCCAGGCCGAACCCGGAGCGCATCTTCTACATCCGGTACGCCCTTCTCGGCGGGATTGCCATCGAGAGGATCCACGAAGAGAGCGGGATCGACCCCTGGTTCCTGTGGAACATCCGGGAGATCCTGGACACGGAGCAGGAGCTGAAACAGCAGGTTCGGAAGGCGAAGCGCCAAAAGACGCCGGGCTGCCCCTTTCCCCCATGGATGCTCCATCACGCCAAGTCGTACGGTTTCTCCGACCGCCAGCTGGCGCACATGGCCGGGGGGGACGAAGAGCGGGTGAGGGGGTGGAGGAAGGAGCTCGGGATCGCGCCGGTCTACAAGCTGGTCGACACCTGTGCGGCCGAGTTCGAGGCGTACACCCCCTACTACTACTCGAGCTATGAAGAGGAAGAGGAGGCGCGCACGGATCCGGAACGAAGAAAGGTCATGATCCTGGGAGGGGGCCCGAACCGGATCGGTCAGGGGATCGAATTCGATTACTGCTGTGTGCACGCCTCCTACGCGCTCCGGGAGGAGGGGATCGAGAGCATCATGGTCAACAGCAATCCGGAGACGGTCAGCACGGACTACGACACCTCCGACAGGCTCTACTTCGAGCCCCTCACCTTGGAGGATGTTCTGCACATCGTGGAACGGGAACGACCGGAGGGGGTCATCGTCCAGTTCGGCGGACAGACGCCCCTCAACCTGGCCGTCCCGCTTCAGAGATGCGGCGTGAACATCCTCGGGACGTCGCCCGACAGCATCGACCGGGCAGAGGACCGGAAACGGTTCAAGGCGCTGCTGGACAAGCTGGGTCTCGTGCAGCCGGCCAACGGAACGGCCGCCTCCTTCCGGCAGGCGAAGAAGATCGCCCGGGAGATCGCCTATCCGGTGGTGGTGAGGCCCTCCTACGTGCTCGGCGGCAGGGCCATGGAGATCTGCCACGAAGAGGCGCAGCTCGAGGACTACATCGAAAAGGCGGTGCAGGCCTCGGAGGACCACCCGATCCTGATCGACAAGTACCTCGAGGATGCGGTGGAGATCGACGTGGATGCCGTGTGCGACGGCACGGACGTGGTCGTGGCCGGGATCATGGAGCACGTGGAGGAGGCGGGGATTCACTCCGGGGATAGCGCCTGTGCCATCCCGCCCTACACGCTGAGCGAACCGGTCATCGAGCGAATCCGCCGGAACACACGGGCCCTCGCTCTGGAACTGGGTGTCAACGGCCTGATGAACGTGCAGTACGCGGTCAAGAACGATCTGATCTATGTCCTGGAAGTCAATCCGAGGGCCAGCCGAACCGTCCCCTTCGTGAGCAAGGCGATCGGCATGTCCCTCGCCAAGATCGTCACCCAGGTCATGATCGGCCGCACCCTGAAGGAGATGGGAATCCGGGAAGTCCAGTCCCCCGACCATGTATCCGTGAAGGAAAGCGTCTTTCCCTTTGCGAGGTTTCCGGGGGTGGACGCCATGCTGGGGCCCGAGATGAAGTCCACCGGCGAGGTCATGGGCATCGACCCCGTGTTCGGCATGGCTTTCGCGAAGTCGCAGCTGGCGGCCGGTCAGCGCCTTCCGAGACGCGGCAAGGTCTTCGTGAGCCTGAAGAACAAGGACAAGCGGCCCATGATCTTCATCGTGAAGGCCCTTTCTGATCTCGGTTTCCGTATCTGCGCCACCGACGGCACGGCCCGCATGCTCCGGATGAACGGAATCGAGGCGGAGAGGATCCGGAAGGTCTCCGAAGGTCACCCGAACGTGGTGGACCTGATGAGGCAGGGAGAGGTGGAGTTGATCATCAATACTCCGAGCAGCCGAAGCCCCCGAAGAGACGAGGTGGCCATTCGATCGAACGCAGTGGCCCGCGGGATTCCCCTGATCACCACCGTGTCGGGGGCTTCGGCCACGGTCAACGCGATCCAGATGCTGCTTACGGGTGAAATCCGGGTCAGGGCCCTGCAGGACTATCTCCACTCGAAGCCCGCCTCGTCGGAAGATTGAAGCCCCTGTGGTACGGGGCGATCCAGAGGGCAGCCCAGAAGGTCAGGAATGCGAGCAAGACGGCCACGGCCAGGCTGCCCACGAAATAGGGGAGGAGGTACTCGCTGAGGAGGGCCTGAACGTCCGGGGACCGGAAATGGTACCGGATGTCCGCCAGGGACAGGTAGGCCGCGCGGCCGTGCAGAAGCCAGCTCCCCGTCTCCAGGCCGAAGAAGATCAGGAAGGGTGCGAAGAGCGGGTTGGACACGAGGGTACCGAAAACCGCGGCCGGCTTGTTCAGGCCGAAGCCGAAGGCCAGGCCGATGGCGAGCAGCGTGTGGAGCCCCCACAATGGGCCGGCCCCAATGAACACCCCGAGGGCAAGAGCCAGGGCGATCTTTCTCGGCGAAGTGTGGGCGTTCCAAAGGGAGCGGAACCGCTCGCGGATTCTCGATGGCCAGACCTGCATGTTCTCGCACCAGATTTCTGCGCTAGGTACTCCATCTCATGAATACGGTAACGCACCGAGGATGCCGAGGCGCCCGGCGGGCGAATACCGGGAGTATTTAACCGACGAGCAACGCAGTTTGCCGGGATGGATCGGCATCCGAATGCCACCGTATTTATGAGATGGAGCACTGAGTAGCCGAAGCATGGATGGTTCCGGAAGCAGCCTGGATTCTTACCCGATCGGGGAGGGAGAAGCAAGCTTGGGGACAAGGCCGGTGCGCCTGCGCAGGCTTCGACCTCGAGCACGCAGAGTGTATACCAGGCCGTGGCCGCGGGCGCGCAACCCGAAAGGAGGAAGCCTGCTATGAACAGGGAGAAATCCGCAAAGGCCTTTGAGGCGGCCCGCGAGGTCCTGCCCGGAGGGGTGAACTCGCCCGTGCGAGCCTTTCGCGCCGTGGGCGGGGAGCCCATCTTCGTGAAGAAGGGGGAGGGCGCCTGGATCGAGGATGTGGACGGAAACCGTTACGTGGACTACGTCTGCTCCTGGGGCCCCCTGATTCTCGGTCACGCGCATCCCCGAGTCGTAGAGGCGCTCCGCGCCAGGATCGGCATGGGCACCAGCTTCGGCATCCCCACGGAGCTCGAGACCCGGCTTGCCAGGAAGGTGATCCGTGCGGTGCCTTCGATCGACAAGGTGCGCTTCGTCAATTCGGGCACCGAGGCAACCATGAGCGCCGTTCGTGTGGCCAGAGGCCACACGGGCCGTTCGAAACTGATCAAGTTCGAGGGGTGCTATCACGGGCACGTGGATGCGCTGCTGGTCAAGGCAGGCTCCGGGGCGGCTACCTTCGGGGCCCCGGATTCGCCGGGAATACCGATTGAGGTGACCGGTGAAACCATGATCCTGCCTTACAACGATCTTCCGGCCTTCGAGAAGGCGATGGATGCCCACGGCAGCGAGGTGGCCGCCGTGCTTCTGGAGCCGGTGGCGGGCAACATGGGGCTGGTGCCGCCGGCGGAGGGCTTCCTTGCAGGGCTGAGAGAGAGGACGGCGCAGGCGGGCAGCCTGCTGGTCTTCGACGAGGTGATCACAGGGTTTCGCGTCGGACTCGGCGGCGCACAGGAGAGATTCGGTGTTCTGCCGGATCTGACCTGTCTGGGAAAGATTCTGGGGGGAGGTTTGCCTGTGGGCGCTTTTGGGGGCCGGGAAGATATCATGCGGGTCCTGTCGCCCGAGGGGCCCGTGTACCAGGCGGGCACCCTCGCGGGGAATCCGCTGGCCATGCAGTCCGGCCTGACGACCCTGGAGCAGCTCGAGGCCCCCGGTTTCTACGAAGAACTGAACGAGAAGGCGGAGGGGTTCATACGGGCCCTCGAAGGGGAGGCCCGTGAGGCGGGGGGAGACGTTCGGGTGCAATCGATCGGCTCCATGTTCACGGTGTTCTTTGGATCGGAGCCGGTGGTCGATTTCCGCACGGCGAGCGGATGCGACCTGGGCCGCTTCGGTGCATTCCACAGGGAAATGCTCGCCCAGGGGGTGTACTGGCCGCCGAGCCAGTTCGAGACGTGCTTCGTGTCGGAGGCGCACGGGCAGGAGGAGTTCACGAGGACCCTGGATGCGGCTCGAAGGGCCTTCCACGCCTCGATTCCTTGACTTTTCTCGCCGGGTTCTTTAGAATTTGCGATCTTCTGAAAGGGCTTCCGGTGAGGCCCGAAGACAAAAGGAAAACGCGCTCGTCCAAGGGGTTTGACCATCCCGGGCAGGCAATCCGATCTCAAGAGGCTGGCCGTTCTGGGCGCCCTGGCCATGGAGATGGCCTTTTCCGTGATGGCCGGCACCGTCTTCGGTTACGTGCTGGATCAAGTCTTCGAGAGCGAACCGGTTCTGACGATTGTTTTTCTCTTCGTTGGGCTTCTGGGAGGCGTGTTCGCCTTCGTGAAGATCTGGAGCGTCGCGAAGGAGAAGTTTTAGCAAGAGCGGTTGTGTGGCAGAGATGGAACTCGAGGCAGGCGCGCGCAAGCTGAAGCGGATCGAACGGGATTGCCTGTTGATCTTGCTGGGAGGCACCTTCCTCGGGGGGATCGTAACGGGATCCATAGCAACGAGCTTCGGGTTGCTGCTGGGTGGCGGCCTCGTACTGGCGAACTTCCATTACCTTTGGAGATTCGCCCGGGAGGGCTTGGAGCAGGAGGCCGGGAAAGGACGTCTTCTTGCCAGGATCTCGTTTCTGTTTCTTGCATTTCTCGGGGCGGTCGCCTTCTCCCTTCTCGTGTTGAAGGTTCCGCTGATTCCGTTCTTTGTCGGCACACTCAGCCTGCTCGCTTCGATCCTCTTGAACAGCCTTGTGTTCGTTTGACGAGAAATTCGGACCTTGAGGGGAGTGAAAAAGCGAATGAACAGGAAGAAGGCCTTGATTCGAGTGGCAGTCCTGGTCGGTCTCTTCACCGTTGCCCTGCCCACCCTTGTGCTGGCCGCAGGGGACGGACACGGCTTCACATGGTACGGCGCTTCACCCGTTGCGGGACTCATCCCGATCCACGTGTTTCACGCTCTCGTCGCCCTGCTGTTGATCCTCCTGGTGTCCTGGAGAATCCGGGCAAGCCTGGCCAGGGCGAGCGATCCCCTGGTGCCGGACAAGGGGTTTACGGCCCGCAACGTTTTCGAACTCGTTGTGCAGGCGACCTCGAACCAGTTGCGCGCCATCATCGGTCCTACGGCGGACAAGTACCTCACGCTCATCGGCGGGCTGTTCATCTTCATCTTCTTCTGCAACATCATCGCCATCGTTCCCGGCTTCCTTCCCGCCACGGACACCTTGAATACGAACCTCGCCATGTCCGTCACCGTCTTCCTGGTCTACAACTACTATGGATTCAAAGAACACGGGATCGGATACCTGAAGCAGTTCGCCGGGCCGATCGTCTGGCTGGCACCTCTCATGTTCGTGATCGAGCTGCTCAGCCACCTGTTCCGGCCCATGTCGTTGTCGATTCGTCTCTTCGGAAACATGTTCGGTGACCACATGGTCCTGTCCATATTCTCCCAGCTCGTGCCGTTGCTGGTACCGGTCATCTTCATGATCCTGGGAATCGTGGTCTCCCTGATACAGGCCTTCGTGTTCGCTTTGTTGACGGCGGTTTACATCGGCTTGGCTGTTTCACACGACCATTGATCAAGTTGCGCACGTTGAATAGGGTGGTACAATCCAGGGGAACTCACAGGAGAAGAAAGGAGCAAGAGGAATGAACAGGAAGAAGGCATTGATTCGAGTGGCAGCTCTCGTAGGTCTCTTCACGCTGGCCCTCCCTGCGTTGGTCATGGCGGAAGAGGCCGCCGATGGATCCGGCGGGGATTTCCTGATGAAGTTCGGCCTCGCCATCGGTGCGGGCGTCGGCTTGGGGGTTGCGGCCTTCGGCGGCGGTCTCGGCCAGGGGAAGACCGCTGCTGCCGCTCTCGAGGGGATCGCCAGGAACCCGGGAGCCGCCGACAAGATGTTCGTCCCGATGATCATCGGTCTGGCCTTGATCGAGTCCCTGGTCCTTTATACCTTTATCATCGCGATCCTGTTGCAGGCGAAGATCTAGCAAGCTGAAGGGTACGAAGCTGAAGAAGAGGAGGCCGCCGCCGCTGCTGCCTCCTCTTCTTTCGTGATCCGGCGCTATTCTACATCCGTCCGGATTCGATTCGATCCGCACAATGCAGTAGAACGACCCGGCCTCGAGACCGACCCGACCCGCCGACTCGGGCCCGGGAGATCGTCCTGCCGGCGCACAGGACGAAGCCCTTGCGGAAGACCGCCCCCTTGCGTTACCTTCCTTTCCAACGGAGCCCCGACAACGCAGACGGAACAGGGATCGTACACCATGCCGGATGCTGTGCATGTGGTCGTCATCGGCGGCGGGATCATCGGCTGTTCGATCGCCCTGGATCTGACCGCTCGCGGGGTGGGGAGCGAGGTCCTTCTTCTCGAGAAGGGATCCTACCTCGGAGACGGCGTCAGTACCCGAAACAGCTACGTCATCCATGCCGGCATCTATTACCCCCAGGCCTCCTTGAAAGCGAAATTCTGTGTCCCCGGAAACCGGGAACTCTACGCCTTCTGCAGGAAACACAACATCCCCTGTGTGAATACGGGCAAACTCGTTCTCGCCTTTTCCCAGGACGACGTCCCGGTGCTCGAAGGGTTGCAGCAGAAGGGGGAGGCGAACGGTGTCGAGGGCCTGCGGATCATCGACCGAAGAGAGGTGAGGAAATGGGAGCCATCCATCCGTGCCTCGGGGGCGCTGCGGGTCCCATCCACAGGGGTTTTCGATATTGCCCAGTGGTTTCGGGTGGTCGAAGGAATGCTCTACGAGCAGGGAGCGATGGTGCTCAAGAAGACCCCCGTCGTCGGGCTGGAGCCTTCGACGGAGGGGGTTCGGGTCGAGACGGGGACGCGAGGAGAGGTTTTTGCGCGATTCGTCATCAATGCAGCGGGCTTGCAGGCCGATGATGTGGGCAACATGCTCGGCAACCGGTTCCGGATCTATCCGGTCCGTGGGGACTATTTTGCTCTGGCCGGTGAAAGGGCCGGGCAGATCCACGGGGCGGTCTATCCCCCGCCCGGCGATCTCGGCCTGGGGATCCACTTGACGCGACTTTGGGACGACACGGTGCTGATCGGCCCGGACGCCCGAAGGGTCGGGAGCAAGGGGGACTACCGGCAAATGGAGGTGTTCGACGAGGGCGGCAACCTGGATTACCGTTCAGAGGATTTCCAGCGCTTCTTCGCTCCTGTGAAGCGTTTCTTCCCGGATCTTCAGGAACCGGACCTTCACATGGCACACTGCGGCATCCGTCCCTCCCTTCTGCCGCCGGGAGAGAAGGGATTCCGGGACTTCCGTATCGAGTGGGACGAGAAAGAGCCGCGTGTGCTGCACCTCCTAGGCATCGACTCCCCGGGGCTCACGGCCTCCCCCGCCATCGCGCGACACGTGGCCGACCTCCTCGCCGAGCGCGCCGGATAGGCCGTCGCCCTTGACCGCTGTCAGGCACCCCATGCGGGTCGGACCAAGCTATCTCCTTAACATCAAAAGACAAAACAACTGAAAGAGCCCTCTTTCCGATCTTAGAGCCCTGATTTTGGGGTCATAATTGCAACTCTAAAGGCAATCCGAGCTCTGGCCCGCCTTTCTTCCGAGCCTTTTCCATCGTTTGCCTGATGCATGGCAGAAGCTTAGAGCCTCATTTCCGTCCTAAAATGAGGCCTGCAAGCCGAAATTTTGCCTCTACAGCCGACGCATTCCTTTCTTTATTAAAGGGTTAGTGTGGTCCGACCCTCCGTGGAAACCCTCCGTGGAATCGGTGACGGCTGTTCCAAGTAACGGGAAGGCGGATAATCAGAATGTCACCGTAAGTTCAGTCGGTTAACCGTCAAAGCACAAGGGAACTTCGGGCTAGGGCGCGGAGAGCGGCGGGCCTGACCCCTGACCCCTGACCCCTGATCCCTCGTCGCGCGTCTTCCTTGCGAGAGCGAGAAAGAGGCCGCTTCCAGCGAGAATCAGAAGGACACAGATTCCCTGGTGGAGGGTAAGGTGAGCGACGAGGGGCCGGGTGTCGCCGCGGAAGAACTCGAGGAGGAATCGAGAGCAGGCGTAGAGCAGGACAAAGAGTGCCGTGAGTCGCCCGGGCGTCTTCTGCCTTCTGCGAAGAGCGAGGAGGATGCAGAAGAGCGCGAGGGCCGCGCCTGCGCTGTACAGTTGAACCGGGTGCAGGTGGAGCAGGTCGTTTCGGATGAGCTTTACCGAAAGCCCGTGAAGGGGATGCCCCTCCGGGATCGGAGTTCCCCAGCAGCAGCCCTTCATGTAGCAGCCGATACGAGCAAAGAACAGGCCAACGGGCAGGCCGAGCGAAAAGGCGTCCGCAGTCGTCCAGAAGGGGATGCCCGGAACGGTTCGAGAGATGACGAACAAGAGGGCGGCGGAGAAGGTGAGAGCACCGAACAGGCTGTGGCCGTCGGTCCAGAAGAGGAAGAGCCGGCTCAGGTCCCTGCCGAAAGGGCCCGGATGAGTCAGCCAGTGGGTCAGGTGAGCCCCGAAGATCGCGCCAATGGTCATGACGGCCACCACCACCAGCGCCCTCCAGCGGCCGATCTCCCCACGCAACAGGGCCCAGGACAGGAGACCGCCCGCCAGGACGCCCGTGGAGAGCATCACCTGCCAGGAATCCAGGAGCAACCTGTCGCCCACAGGGATGTAGGGGAACATCGGCAGCACCCGACGGCGGTGCTCACGCCGTGCAGACTACCGGGATACGGACCCGATGCAGCCGAAGCCCGGGCACGGGACGTTGGGGGGAACGCAGTCGTCCCCTACGCCGTCCAGGTCCGTATCCACCTGACCCGGGTTGGATACGAAAGGACAGTTGTCCCAATGATTCGGTATGAAGTCTGCGTCCCAGTCCGCATTGTAGGCCGGATTCGGCGTGTTCTTCACCGCGTTGTTCGCATTCAGCCGTCCTGCCGTACTGCTGAGCGCCTCGGTGAAAGGATCCGAAACCACCGGATCCACGTTGAGCAGAACACGGTCGATGAACTGCGTGAGGGTGAGCAAATTGCCCGGCACGGGCTCGAGTCCCGGATCGACGGCGAGGACCAGGGCAAACACACCCGCCACGTGAGGCGTCGCCATGCTGGTTCCGCCCAGGGCCTTGTAACTGCCACCTTCTACCGTGACCGTATTGTAAATGCTGACCCCGGGTGCTCGCATTGCACAAAGGGATCTGCCGTGGTTGGAAAAGGAGGCCTTGTTGTCGGACTGGTCGGAAGCGACCACGGTAACGATGTTCGCCACGTTCAGGCCACCGGGCGAAATCACGCAGCCGGGGGAATCGATGTTGAAGGCCTCGTTGCCAGCCGCCGCAACGAATACGATGCCGGCGTCCCTCGCAGATTCGATGGCGTCCTTGAGGGCGGGGCTCCCCCCCGGCCCGGTCCAGCTGTTCGAAAGGATCTTGACGTTCGAGCTGCCCGCGGCGTTCGTAGCGATGACATACTCGATGCACTCGATCGCGTCCGCGTCGTACCCGCTTCCTGCCGCATTCAGGAACTTCAGAGGCATGATCTTCACGTTCCAGTTGAGGCCCACACCCCCGAGGGTGTTGCTGGTCGCTCCGATGACGCCGGCGGAATGCGTGCCGTGGCCGGGCGTGATGAAATCGTCATCATCCGGTTCGGGCGTGCTGGTGATTCCATTCCATCCGTCGATGTCGTCGATCTTGCCGTTTCCGTCGTCATCCACGCCCGGCGTGCCGGATTGCTCCGCAAGATTCTTCCACAGGTTGCCCTGAAGGTCCGGATGCTCGAGGTCCACGCCGGTGTCGACCACGCCGACCGTAACCGTTCCGGATCCGGTTGTGGTATCCCATGCAAGGGGCGCGTCGATCTGGGGCCACGCCCACTGGTAGGGGTAGCCCGGATCGGCCGGTATCGTCTCGGCCGCCTTCCGAATGTAGTTCGGGCATGCGTATTCCACGTTCGGCAGCTTCTCGAGAAGGGCCACGGCAACCTTCACCGAAAGGCCCCGCCGGAGGGTGACCAGCTGGACGCCTCGAGCGCTGATGTGTCGCGCCGCCTTCACGCCCCCGCCGTCCAGCGAAGCCAGCTGTGCAGGTGTCGCCCCCTTTACGATCACTTGATCCGGTGCATAGTCCTGCGCCGGGATGGCCCCCGAGCTGCCGAGAACGAGCACCGTGGCGAGAAGGCATATTTGAAAGACCCGTTTCATCGCTCTTACCTCCTTGATGTTTGGGTTCCACGGGTGATCTAGAAGGACAGGAAGAATCCTTTCGTTCCTATGGCGACATAGAGTTCAATAGCGAATCCAAGTAACCAGTGAACATAGACACCGTACCAGACCGAGCCGCTCTTCCTGGCCAGGTAGCCCAGGAGCAAAGCGAAGGGCAGCGATCCGTACAGCTCTGCGAGAGGCTTGTGCATGTGGGTTAGGGCGCACAGGGTTGCCTGAATCACGTTCGCCGCCGGTCCGAAACACTCGTAGAGCGGGAAGAGCAGGAAGCCTCGAAAAAGAAACTCCCAACCGATGAGGATGCGCAGCCTCGCCCATTCACCCAGCAGTATCGCCCCGGCGTCCCCGGTCCCCCACCTTGCGGCGGAGTAGTAGGACTGCATCGCCGGCATGCTGGCAAAGAAGAAACAGGACAGGAGCACGGCGATGGAAGCGAGAAAAGAAAGCCAGAGCCCCTTGCGCCAGTTTCCGAGTCCGAGCCCATACCGGAGTGGGTTCATCCTGAGCAGGAGAAGGATGGCCGCCGGGTACGCAAGGTAGGCGAGGAGCGGGTGCCTCAGGGCGCCGGGAACGAAGAGGCTTCTGGGAAGGCTCAGGCACAGGAAGAACCCGATCAACACCACGGAAGCCAGGATCAGCGATCGGTTCATGGAGGGCCCCTCCTCACCTCGAGCAAGCGAGTGGAGGCGCGAGGCCCTGTTCCAAGCGCGGCCGGTCTTCGGTTTTCAAAGAACGGTCGGACCCTCGTGTACATGTTAAGCAGTGCAAATCCCGTACCCGTTCAGCCTGTTCCGCTCGCATCATCGCCTGATCGTGCAAATTTGTCCATCTAAAATAATATTTCATGCTCGGGCGGTCCGTCAAATGGGAAATCCCCGGGAACGGCCGCACGCTCGTTCAACAGGGGATGACGATCGGGAGACTCACGTCTTCTCCATCACGCCTCCAGGGGATCGGCGCCGGACGCGATGACTCGGAGGCCCTGGCGATCCAGGAGGTGCACCCGCTTGCTCTCTACCCGAATCAAGCCGAGACGCGTCATTCGCTGGAATGTCCGAGAGAGGGTCTCCGGCGTGGTTCCGAGCTGGCTGGCCAGCTGTGCCTTGGTGATTCGCAAGTGGGCGATATCCGCCTCGTCCGATTCGGGAGATGCGTCGGCCATCTCCAGGAGGACCTCACTGAGCCGCGACGCCACCTCCTTCAGGGAAAGCTGTTCGATCTTCTGTGTGAACTTCCGAAGCCGCATCGACAGGGTGGCCAGCATGTTCAGCAGGATCTGTGGCTGTCGAGAAGCCAGATCCAGAAACCGGACCCGTGGGAAGTAGAGCAGGTCGCTCTTCTTGAGTGTTTCGGCAAAGGCCGGGAACTCCCTGCCGCTGAAAACCGGCACCTCGCCCACCGGCTCTCCCTGTCCGAAGATGTGAAGGATGTGTTCCTTGCCGTCCGGTGAGATCTTGAAGACCTTGACACTCCCGGAGAGAACGACGTAGAAGCCCTCGGCTCTCTCCCCCTCACGAAACAGGGTGGTCTTCTTCCCCATTTGCCTCACCATGGCGATCTCCAGCAAAGCGCTTCGGTCACCTTCAGAGATGCCTTCGAAAAGGGCGCACTGGCTCAGGGCCTTGTTCAGGGTTTCCTCGCGCATCCGACTTGCCGGCTCCCGGAGGGTGGGCAGGATTCGGGGTGGAGGTTTCAGCATAGCGGAAGCAAAGCACGTGTCAACTTGGGGCGTTCCTTTTCTTGAAAACAGGGGGTGATTCCAGTATACAAATGAGCCACGATGCACCTGCCCGGGACCCCGTGATGAAGACCAAGAAACTGGCCAGGAAGGCGACCGAAAAGAAGACCGCCAAGCGGATTGTTAAGAAGCCGGGCGGGACGAAGAAGGTCTCCGGAAAATCGCAGGCCGAAGGGCCGAAGCGGACCGTCCGAGCCGCTACGGCACAGGACCTTGCACAGCGCCAGCGGGACATCTCGATTTCCGAGTTTTTCACGAAGAACCGGCACCTCCTCGGTTTCGACAACCCCCGTCGCGCCCTCCTGGCGGCCGTGAAGGAAGCGGTGGACAATGCATTGGACGCCTGTGAGGAAGTCCGTACACTGCCGGAGGTCTGGGTGGAACTGCGGGAGGTGGGGGAAGATCGCTTTCGGATCACCGTGACGGACAACGGCCCGGGGATCGTCCGTGCGCAGATTCCGAAGATCTTCGGGAAGCTCCTCTACGGATCCAAGTTTCACGCCCTGAAGCAAACCCGGGGGCAACAGGGCATCGGCATTTCCGCCGCCGGCATGTACGGGCAGATCACGACCGGCAAACCGGTCACGATCACGTCCCGCACGAGGCGGGGAGGGGCCGCCCACTACTACGAGATCCAGATCGACACGAGGAAGAACCAGCCGATCATCGTCAAGGAAACGGAAGAGGAATGGGAAGGCGAGGGGAGAGGTACCCGGGTGGAGATCGAGCTGGAGGGGCGTTACCAGAAAGGGAGACACTCGGTCGACGCATACCTCGCACAGACCGCACTTGCCAATCCGCACGTGGAAATCGACTACCGGCCGTCCAAGGGGGAGCCGGTCCGGTTCCCGCGCGTGGTCGACAGCCTGCCCGAAGAGCCGAAGGAGATCCGGCCCCATCCCCACGGAGTGGAGCTCGGGGTTCTTCAGAACATGCTCAAGACGGCGAAGGGAAAACGCCTGACAGCGTTTCTCGGCCAGGCCTTCTGCCGGGTCAGTGCACGTTCCGCCCAGGAGATCGTGGCCGCCTCCGACTTGAAGCCGGAAGCGAAGTGTCATCTCCTCCGGCCCGACGAGGTCGAGCGTCTCTACACGGCGCTGGGGCAGGCCAGACTGATGGCGCCCCCCACCGACTGCCTCTCTCCCATAGGCGAAGAGCTGATTCTGAAGAGCCTGGCCGGGCAGGTGAAGGCCGATTTCTACACGGCGGTTTCGCGAAGACCGAGTGTGTATCGAGGGAATCCGTTCCTGGTCGAGGCGGGGCTCGCCTACGGGGGAGACATGCCTGCGGACCAGCTCATCACTCTGGCCCGTTTTGCCAACCGTGTTCCCCTGCTGTTTCAGCAGTCGGCATGCGCCGTCTCCGAAGCCGCGATCCGGACCGACTGGCGCTCCTATGGGCTCTCTCAGAGCCGGGGCGCACTTCCCACCGGGCCGGCCCTGCTCCTGGTGCACGTGGCCTCGGTCTGGGTGCCCTTCACGTCGGAGAGCAAGGAGGCGGTGGCGGACTACGATGAGATCGTCAAGGAGATACGCCTCGCCCTCCAGGAGTGCGGCCGTAGGCTGGGCAGGTTCGTCGTCCGCCGCAGGAAGGAGGCCGAGGCGGAGCGCAAGCGATCCTACATCGAGAAATACATCCCCTACATCGGGGAAGCCCTGCAGGAGATCCTTTCCATCAACCAGACCAGGAGGATGCGACTGGAAGACAAGCTCAAGGTCCTCCTGGAGAGGAGCCGGCGATGAGCGCACTGGCCAATCGAATCCGGGGCAGCGCCGAACAGATCCAGAAGGACATCATGCGGGCCAGGAAGCCTTCCCTTCAGCTTCCGGTCCGGTCGCTCCAGAACGTCCAGTACAACCGGCGGAGGGGTTTCTTCTCTCTTGGAAAGAAGCGTAAGGCCCGTACCCTTACGGTCAATACGGTAAAGACCTTTGCGCAGACCCTGAAGATGATCGCTACCTCCAAGTCGCTGGTGGAAACCCAGGAGATCGCCACGAAGCGGGAGATGTACTACATCTCCAAGAACTGGGGCGAAGCCCGTTTCATCGAGCAGGACGAATCGGACACCATCATGGACGATGTGGAAGCCCTCTTTCTGGTCAACCGGGAGCAGCTCGGGTTCATACCCGAGGAGAAGGGTGGAGACGTTGCCGGGCGCCTGGTCATCAAGGACACGGACCCGAATACGGGCAAGGTCCTCAGGATCGACTGCACGAAATTCGGCTCCGGCGCCTATTCGGTGCCGATCTCGGTCGAGGGTCTCGGTTTCGAGACCAAGGCGAAGTTCATCCTGGCGATCGAAACGGCGGGCATGTTTCAGCGGCTCGTGAAACACCGGTTCTGGGCAAAGCACAATTGCGTCCTGGTCTCGCTCGGCGGGGTGCCCACCCGGGCTTGCCGGCGTTTCATCCGAAGGCTGAGCGACACCTGCAAGCTGCCGGTTTATGCGTTCATGGACGGCGATCCCTACGGGTACTGCAACATCTACCGGACCCTCAAGGTCGGCTCAGGCAATGCGGCACACATCAACGAGTTCTTCTGTGTCCCGAATGCGAAGTTCCTGGGCGTCACCCCGCAGGACATCCTCGACTACAAGCTCCCGACCCACCCCTTGAAGGAGGTGGACATCAAGCGAGCCAAAGACGCACTCCGGAACGATCCCTTCGTGCGAAACCACCCTCCCTGGCAAAAGGCCCTGGAGCAGATGCTCGAAATGGGGGTCCGCGTCGAGCAGCAGGCCTTTGCGGCACACGGGCTCAATCACGTTCTCGAAGTCTACCTGCCGGAGAAGCTGAAGGCGACGAGTCGCTTTCTCCCCTAGAGCAGCGCACTCAAGGCCATGAGCGATGCGAAATTGTTCAGAGAGTGAAATGCGACCGGGGCGAGAAGGTTTCCGGTTCTTTCGTACAGCAGGCCGGTCAGAATGCCGAGAAGGAAGTAGACCGGCAGCAGAAGCAAGTTCAGGTGGAGAACTGCGAAGGCGAGGGCGCTTCCCGCTACGGCCGTGCGCGAACCCCACCGGTCCCTGAGGGCGTTCAGAAGGCACCCTCTGAAGTAAGCCTCCTCCAGAACCGGCACCAGGATTCCCATGACCGCGCCGAAGAGAAGCCAGTGCCCCGCGCCGAGTCCGGCCAGCAGCTGGCGGGCGGTCCGGATGAACGCGGCCTGTTGAGGGTTCAGCCGCTCGAGCAGGGCTGCGTCGGATTGGGCGAGCTCCGGGAATGCCATCTCCACCAGGATCCAGCTGACGAAGATCAATCCCCCGATGAAGAAACAGAACCACGTTGCGCCCATGAGAAGGTGTCTGACCGGTCGCCGGCTCCGAAATCCTATTTGCCGGAAACGTTTCCCGAACTTGACCCGCATGTAGACCGGCAGGATGACGACCAGGGGCACGGCGAACACCGCCAGGTAGAGGAGCAGGATCCCTGAGAGCCTGTGATGGGAAAGGATCGGCATTTCCCGGATCAGGCTGTAGACCATCGGGGCCAGGACGAACTGGAAGAGCAGGCAGAAGGCAAGGATCAACGCACAATCCGCCAGGGTCCATCGAGTTGCCCGCGTCTCCTCGGCCGGCGGCTTGCAGGCGAGTCGACGGGAGAACACCCCGAGGGCAACGACGGGCAGAACCAGGGAAACGGCGACGAAATCCCAGAAGAAGCCGGCGTACACGGAGAAGGGGGTTCCGTCGAACAGAAAGCTCAGCACGGAGAAGAGGAAGTTCTCAGGAAGGTGGTTCTTGATCGGGTAGAGGGCGGTGAAACGCGGTGCCAGGATGAACATGCCGGCCAGGAAGAAGAGGTAGCCCAGACAGATGAGCGTCGCGGTGGATTGCCGTTCCACGAAACTCGCCACGATCAGCGCCATGGACATGTACAGCAGTGCACCGGAAACCATCGTTGCCCAGAATACGGGGTTCGTCAGGAGGTCCGGACGGTACACGGCGGTCAGGGACGCCGTCAGCCCGAGCCCGGGAAGCAGGAAGAACAGGCCCTTGGCCAGGGCGATTTCCGAACTGCGCGCGGGCGCGAGGAGGACCGCCAGAAGGGTGCGGCTCTGTTTCTCCTCCACAAAGGAAACCGTGAGCAGGTTGAAGGTGATGATGTTCAGGCTGATCATGATCAGCAGGGCCATGATCATGCGCTTGTATTCCTCCGGGGCCTCCACGGAGCTCAGGACTTGGGTCGGGCCCGGTGACCCGGAGCTGCCGGAGGGCCCGGCCAGGCGGACGTCCAGAGGGACTTCCGTCCCGAGATAGAGAAACGAGTTCTTCACCAGCAGATCCCTGAGCCGGCCCAGCTCGGTGTGGGAAAGCTCGCTGGATCGGAGCTCCAATCCGGGTGCGAGGCCCTCCCTCAGCTCCTGGTCGAAGGCGTCCGTGAGAAGCCGGAGCTTGACCACCCGGTTCAGCCCCTTCTCCCTCCAGAATGCCTCCCGGCTGTAGACCGAAATCTTCGGCTCCTTCCGGTCGAGGAAGCTCAGAAAATCCGAGGGGCCCCCTTCGAGCTGTACGATGTTGAAGACATCCCTCTCCAGGATGACGTCCGAGACGCTGACCAGGGCTCCCATGGCGAAGAAGAGGAGCAGCAGCATCCACAGAGCGCGATTGGCGAGGAATCGCAGGAGTTCCTTGTGGAGGAGGATGCTCAGGTAGCGGAATCGAATCAACGGAATTCCCTCCCCGTGAGTCGCAGAAACACGTCCTTCAGGGAAGTCGAGTGCGAGTGGATGGAAACCACCTCCCCCCGACGGATTCGCTCTGCCAGCAGGGTTCTCCCCTCTTCTTCGTCCAGGCGGATCTCGCGGGTCTCGCGCCCTTCCGGGCCATCCAGCAGGACGCGCGCGATCGGTTCCGCGAACCTCTTCTTGAATGCCTGCGGCGTGTCGATCTCCACGGTTCTTCCCTGGTCGAGGATGGCGATCCGGTCGCAGAGCTCCTCGGCCTCCTCCATGTTGTGGGTGGTGCAAAAGACGGTCGTCCCCTCGGCGGCCAGGTCCTTCAACATGGCCCGGATCAGGGCGGTGGAGTGTACGTCCAGGTTTGCCGTAGGCTCATCGAGATAGAGAAGCTCGGGAAGGTGAAGGATCTCCCTGGCGATCGTCAGCTTCTTCTTCATGCCCTTGGAGAAGTTCCTCACCTTCTGATCCGATTCCGAACGCAACTCAACGGTGTCCAGGACCTCTCGGGCCCTGTCTGTCGACAAGCGGTACAGTCTGCAGAACAGGGCCAGGTTCTGAAACGCGGTCAGCTCCTCCAGGTGGTTGTCGAAATCCGGGACATAGCCGAACCGGCCTTTCAGGTCCTCGAAGGCATCCCAGAGGCTCCGGCCGTCCAGGCGGACCGTACCCCCTGAGGGACGGACCTGTCCGGTGAGAACCTTGAGGGTGGTGGTCTTGCCCGCGCCGTTGGGACCGAGGAACCCAAGGATCTCGCCGGGCTGCAGGCGAAAGGAGACGCGGTCCAGCGCAACGAAGGGGCCGAACCGGACGGTCAGGTCGTGTACGTTCAACATGGGCGCACGGGCTATCTCAGGGCTGCATTCATTCCATTCCTTCATGTTAGGCCACGGGGACCACGGAATCAAAGTGCCCGAACTCCAGGTACTCGTGCGAGAACTGAAACCGTCCGGTCCCGGAATCGTAACCAGGCAGTCCGCATTCCGCAGGCCGGGAAGCTGAGAAGGGCGCCTCGGCAGGGTCAGCCGCCGCATTCTGTCATCCGGGGCGTTTCCTTTCCGGCCGAAGCCGGCCGGAGGGTCGACGTTTGGTGGCCCTGCCATCTTTCTTCAGGGAAGGGGAGGGTGCACCGGGGTTGTTGGCATGGACATTGCTCAAAGAGCTGGTCACAAGGCAAAGCGCACGGCAAACCATGACCAACCTCTAGCATGAAGGACACCGCAATGGCCGAACTGACGATCCCTATGAACCAATTGATCATCTGCGGAGGGCTGGTGGCCCTGTGTTTCCTGCTCTCCCGGTTCAGGTTGGGGCTTTCCGCAGCGTTCGCTTTCGTGTTTTACTGGGGCTTCCTCCAGCACAAGGACCTCTTCTTCGTGAATCTGGAAAGCTCGAGCCCGTACCTGATCCTCTACTTCGGGAGCGGAGTCGCACTGGTCCTGTTTGCCCTCTTCTCCTTCGTAACGGGAGAGTGAGAAGGGGCCCCCGTAGGGAAGCTCCTCATCGGCAAGGGGGGCTCCTTACCCCTCCCTTCGTCTCGCTCCTTACGAGGCATCCAGCCCACCGGTTCACCGAATCTCCTTTCTTTCCAAATCCGCCCGGACAGAGCCGCTTGCGAAAGCGACCCATTCCCTGATATCTGGTCTGTCCGGGAGGGGAAGAGATGAAGAGCAGACAAGCGATCGGGCTCGAGGAAGCGAGGCGCCTGGTTCGTCGCTACATCGCGCCCATGGAACCGGAAGAGATTCCCCTCTGCGATGCGCCGGGAAGGGTTCTCGCCCGTCAGGTGAGGGCCCGAACGGACAGTCCCAGCGCAGATGTCTCCCTCAAAGACGGCTATGCCTTGGCGGCTCGGGACACGACTCACGCCTCGAAGAAGGCTCCGGTGCGACTCGTCGTCTCGGGGAGCCGATTTGCCGGTGAGCGGGGGGAGGCGGCCACACGGCCCGGCTGCTGCATGAAGATAACGAGCGGGGCGATCCTGCCCAGGGGGGCGGACGCCGTGGTGGGCATGGAATTCTGCACCGAAATCCAGGACGGCATCCTGGTCCCGGACCCTGTGGCCGAGGGATTCAACGTCCTGGGCCGCGGCACGGACATCGCTGCAGGGACGGCCTTGGGAGATCCTGGAGAACGTCTCAATCCGGGCACGGTCGGCTGGATGGCCGCCGCCGGAGTGGACAGGGCCCCGGTCCACCAGCTGCCGACCGTATCTCTGGTCGCAACCGGGGACGAGGTGATCGCCCCGGGAGAGACCCTCGAACCGGGCCAGCTCTATGCGAGCAACCTCGTCACTCTGTCCGCCTGGCTCCGGGCCTTCGGGATCGGCTCTGTCCTTACGATCCTGCCGGATCGAAGAGAGGACCTCTGCCGAGAACTGCCCCGGGCGGCCGAGGGTTATGATGCCCTGCTGACGAGTGGCGGGGCGTGGGGAAGTGAGCGGGACCTCGTTGTTTCGGTTCTGGAGGGCCTGGGTTGGGAACGGGTCTTCCATCGCGTGCGAATGGGCCCGGGCAAGGCGGTCGGGTTCGGGAAGCTCGATGGACGACCGGTCTTCTGTCTTCCGGGCGGCCCGCCGAGCAATGAAATCGCGTTTCTGCAGCTGGCGCTGCCCGGTGTTCTTCGGCTGGCAGGGTGGTCCGGCGCCCCCTTCCCTTGCGTGACCGCCCGGCTGACAGAGGCGGTGAGGGGGCGTGACCTCTCGTGGACCCAGTTCACGCGGGGAAGGCTGCATCGAGGCGAAGAAGGGGACTGTCGCGTGACGCCCTATCACCCGAAGAGCCGGCTGGAGTCCATGGCGCGGGCGGAGTGCCTGATCGAGATCCCGGAAGGCGTGGAGGGCTGGGGCACGGACGAAGAGGTGACCGTGCAGTTGCTCACCTGGCCCAAAGCCCTGCTACCGCAGCCGTCATTCTTCGGAGGGGAGGAACTCAGTCGCTCTCCCGATCGGACCAGCCCTCCTCCGTCTCTTCGATGAACCCCTCTGGAAGGGCCTCCGGTGAGAACGGCGCGCACTGATACGCCGTGGCCGCGCCCCGGTCGTCCGCAGACAGATCCTCCTCGAGGGCTTCCTTGACGGAATCCATGTAGTCTTCGGTGTTCTGGAGGATTTCGTGGGCCGTCTGGGCGCCGGGGTGCTCCTGCATCTCCTCTTCCGCCGGTGTGCCGATCACCTCTTCGGCCAGGTTCTCGTAGTCCTTGTAGCCGATGGCGTGCTTGTCGTAGTCGCCTATGGGCAGGCCGTGATCCACCGTCTCCCTGAGGCGGATGTTGTAGCGGATAGCGGACTCGAAGACATTGCTGCCAAAGGTTTCCTTGACCTTCTGCAGGACCTGTTTGCTGTAGCGCGTCCTGAAGTCGTACATGGTGACCAGGGCACGGGGCCGGACCTCGTGGCCGAGCTTCTCCTTGATCAGGAGGATGATCTCCACGAGCTTCGCGACCCCCCGGAGGGAGAAGAGGCTCATGTCGATCGGAATGATGACCTCGTCGGAAGTCCGGAGGGCATTGATCGAAAGGAGGCCCACGCTGGGCGGACAGTCGATCAGGACGTAGTCATAGGGTGTGTGGAGCGACCGGATGGCCTCCAGCAGCCTGTCTTCCCTTCCCTGGGTGCCGGCAAGATCCTGCTCGAGGGCGCTCAGAATCACGCTCGATGGGGCAAGGTCGAAATTCTCCTTGACATACTGGACCACGTCTTCGATGCCGAGACCCCCGTTCTCGGATGGAGTGAGAACGTGGTAGATGCTCTTTTCCAGGTCGGAAGGGCTCACATTGAGCCCGATGGTGGCGTGCGCCTGGGGATCCAGATCTACCAGCAGAACCTTCTTGCCCCGCAATGCCAAAGAAGAGGACAGGCTGATCGCCGTCGTGGTCTTGCCGCATCCTCCTTTTTGGTTTGCAACCGCGATGATTCTCATGTACCCCCTCCTTTTCTGGGATCGCAAAGTTGTTTCTTCTCATTTTGCCACTTGGAAGTTCGGAAGTATAATGTAGGAATTCATTGTGGTCAAGAACAATATTACACAACATGTAGTGTAATCCCAAAGAAATGCCCCGCGGTGCAGGCCCCTCCCTTGCGTTTTCACACGGATTGGGTAAGAGTAGAACCCCGGAAAATGAAAGCAGAAAAAGAGGATCTCTCCATGTTTCACCCCCTTTACTCGCCGAAACCGGGCCGACCGATGCGCCTGGCGGGTTTCATGTCCGGCTCAGGAACCAACCTTGTCAAGGTCCTCGAACGACAAGAGGGCCTCGCCCGGTCTCCCGAGGGCAGCCCCTACGAGGTCGCAGTCGTCTTCACGGACACCCCCTCCAGTAAAGCCGCGCACATCGCAGGATCATGGGGACTCCCTCTGGCCCAGGAGGACATCCTGGGCTTCTATCGTTCCAGGGGACATGGGACGAAGCGGGATCTTTCCCTTCGCCCCGAGTTCGACCGGCGAGTCCTGGAGACACTGGTTCCCCACTCGGTGGATGCGATCGTACTGGCAGGATACATGAGTGTGGTGACCGAGCCGTTGCTCGAGGCCTTTCCGGGGAGGATCATCAATGTTCACCCGGCGGATTTGCGCATTCTGGAGGGCGGCAGGAGGAAGTACACGGGCGATTTCGCTGTGCGCGACGCGATCCTCGCGGGCGAGAGCGTCCTCAGGGCCACGACACACGTCGTTCGAGAAAAGGTGGACGGCGGAGAGATCCTGATGGTCTCGGACCCTGTTCCGGTGGACCTTCCCGACGGGGTTCCTGCAGCCGACCCGGCGTGGCGGGAAGACCGGGAGCTGTGGAATCGAATCGCGGCGGAGCACCAGGAGAGGCTCAAGCGGGTCGGAGACTGGAAGATCCTTCCAGAGACGGTCGACAGGCTGGCGCGTGGGCGGTATTCCGTGGACGAGCAGGGGAAGGCCTACCTGGATGGTGAGCCGGTCGAAGTCGCGCCGCCGTCTTGACGGAAAGGGCTCATTTTTGTTATAAAGCAACCGAATGAGTGTTCATTCATTCCTTGTCATTCGGGCCGCTGGGCCGGCTCATTTGAGAGCCATCTGCCAGCCTCAACTCCATCGTTCAGCGCCAGAAGACCCGTCGCTGGAATACCTGGCATTTCCTGAGCCGAGATGTTGTGATCGAGGAAAAGAATATGGGAAAGACCCGGTCGAATCGAGTAGCGCTTTTCCTTCTCGTCGTCAGCCTGATCGTGGGCGTCCTCGCCTTCCACCAGCAAGAGTCCAAAGCCCCTCCGGAGGAGCCGGTACGGATCGTCTATGACAGCAAGGGGGGGCTCGTCGTCTTCGATCACGCAGCCCACACCAGCCGAATGGATGACGACTGCTGGGCCTGCCACCACTATGACGGCGACGAGGAGGAGAAAGAGAACTGCGTCGACTGCCACGAGTACAACGACATCCCGATCATGCATGCCTACCATGAGAAGGGAGAGGATTATCTCGATGACGACACCTATCAGTCCTGCATGAGCTGCCACGAAGAGAACGGCCATGATCCGAAGAACTGCCGCGGGTGTCACAAGTAGTCATGCCCGTCAAGGCTTCCCAACCATCCGAGGAATCCCATAGATGAAACGGCTCGCATACAAGAACCTGGTTTCCGAGATTCAGGAACTGTCCGGAGCAGGCCGCCTCCTTCTTCCCCTCGTCCAGACCGGAGGCGCGGACCTGGACGTCTGCGTGGGGATGGGGGACAAAGTGGCCCGAGGCCAGTGCATAGCCAAGGCGGCAGCACCGGAGGATGCATTTCTCCACAGCCCGCTGGCCGGGGAGGTCAAGTCCATCTCACAGATGGTGACCCGGGAGGGTGCCTCTGCGAAGACGCTGGTCATCGAAGGGGAACCTTCGGGCGATGTCGAGACACTCGAACCCCTTACGCAGGATGCAGCCGACATCTCGGCCGAGACGCTTCGCACAAGGCTTCAGGAAGCGGGCGTGAGTCCTCTGGGAGGCAACGGGAAGCACCGCGCCTATGCATCCCTCAAGCCTGCGGAGGAACCGCCTGAGATCCTGATGGTGCTGTGCGCGGATGAGGAGCCCCTCCTCCAGACCCAGCGCCACATCCTCCGGGAGGCTCCGGAAAAGGTGATCGAAGGGGCGACCCTCTTCCAGAAGGCGGTGGGAGCCGGGCGACTCGTCTTCGCCGTCTCCGGGGATCAGACGAACCTCGTGTCCGGTGAAACGGTGAACATCGGCAAGAGGGCTCCTTCCGGACACCCGGAGATCCTGATGGCGGGCGTGACCGGACGGTATCGTTTCGAAGAGGGTAGGCCCAGGAAGGACGTGTACCTGATCAACGCCGAGACGGCCATGGCCGCCTGCCGTGCGATCCGGGAGGGACGCCCCGTCCTGGAGAAGACGCTCACGGTCGGCCAGGACGGGGCCATGTCGGTGGTGGTTCGGGTTCCGCTGGGCGCTCCCTTCTCGCAGGTCCTCGAGCACGCGGGCCTGCAGGCCGAGGACGGAGACCGGCTGTTCACCGGCGGTCCCCTGACCGGGGTTGCGCAGTTTGACCCGGAGGCACCGGTCACGAAGGGCACGGACGGCCTCTTTCTACAGAAAGGCAGAGGGGTGGTCCGCTACGATGATGTGGCCTGCATCGGGTGCGGAGAGTGCGTCAAGGTCTGCCCCACGAAGGTCCCGGTGAACATGATGACCCGCAACTGCGAATTCGGCCGGATCCAGGAGGCCGTGGACTACGATCTGGATTCGTGCATAGAGTGCGGACTCTGCGCTTATGTCTGCACGGCAAGAAGGCCGTTGTTGCAGTACATCCAGTTCGCAAAGAAGGAGCAGCAGAAAGCTGAGCTAGCGAGGCAATCGGCATGAAAGAGAATGTTCTAACGGTATCCGTCGCGCCTTTCTGGCACTCCGGGGCCGGCATCACCCGGAATTCGCTGATCACCATGGCCGCCCTGGTTCCGGCAACCGTCCTCGGCGTCATTCACTACCGGGTCGGCGCTCTGGCGGTCATCGGCCTGTGCATCGGCTCCTGTATGCTGGCCGAGGCCCTGATGCAGAAGATCATGGGCAGGCCCCTCACGATCGGGGACGGAACGGCGGCGTTGACCGGGTTGCTCCTCGCCCTCCTGCTGCCCGCCGGGGTCCCCTGGTGGCTGGTCGTGGCGGGTTCGTTTTCCGCGATCATCATCGGCAAGCAGATCTACGGGGGGATCGGCTCTCACCCGCTGAACGCCACGCTCGTGGGATGGGTCATGATTCGGATTTCCTGGGGCATCCAGATGGACGTGGACGGGGCTCTGGCAGATCTCCCGAACCTCTCCGGGCTTTCCGCCCTGGCGGCCCTGCGCGGAGGATACGTCGAGGCCCTGTCGTTGAAGGACGTCTGGCTCGGCAACACCATCGGACCGATCGGCTCTGCAAGTCTCCTCGTACTCATCGGAGGCCTCGTGCTGGCGGCCCTTCGCGTGATCAAGTGGGAAGTCAGCATCGGCTTCCTGGCAGGCGTGCTCGCCGGCTCGGTTCTGTTCGGTTCGAACATCCTGCCCGAGGGCTCGGACGCGACCGTGAATCCGCTCGTCATGCTCTTCACCGGCAACGTGATGCTGGGGGCGTTCTTCCTCGCCCCGGACACGCCGAGCTCGCCGAGCCAGCCGGTCGCCATGTGGATCTACGGGGCCGGAGCCGGGCTGCTTGCCATGGCCATCCGGGTCTGGGGAAACTACTACGACGGGGGGGTCGTTTTCGGGATCCTCCTCGTGAGCCTGGCCAGCCCCTTGCTGGACAAGATCCGACCGAAGGCAAGAGGAAGGGAATAAGCATGCGAGAAATCCTTCGAATGATTGTCGTCCTGGCCGTGATCACCGGGGCCAGCGGGCTCCTGCTGGCCGGGGTCGATCAGGGAACCAGAGACCAGCGGAAGAAGCAGCTCCTTCAGTACGTGAAGGGGCCGGCCGTTTCGGATGTCCTCATGGGCAGCGAGAACCAGCCCCTGGAGGACGTCCGGGAGATGGAGGTGACGCCGGACGGCGAGGGCGCCGGCCGGGTGGTCGACATCTTCCCCGCGTACAAGAACGGGGAACTCTGGGCGGTCGCCTTCGAGACGACGGGCAAGGGCTACGGAGGGGAGATCGGTGTGATCGTAGGAATCGACGTCGATGCGGAGGAGTTGCTCGGCATCGGGATCACGACCCACAAGGAGACCCCCGGACTCGGGGCCCGCATCCAGGAGGCGGGCTTCCGAAGCGACTTCGAGGGGATCGGGTTGAGCGGCGAGGCGAAGGTCAAGGCGGAGGGGGGCGACGTGGATGCGCTTTCCGGAGCCACCGTTTCGTCCAAGGGGGTCTGTGAAGCGGTGAACCAGGCATTCGCTTTCTATCGCGATCACAAGGAAGAGATCCTGGCGAAGGCGAAGGCCACCGGTGAGTAGAAGGAATGCCGTCGGCCGTCCGTTCCGAGGGGAAGGCCGAACCTAGAACAGGGGAGCAAGAAAGATGGAAGGCAGCCTGGTGCAGGAATTCAAGAAGGGACTCTGGGAGGAGCTTCCGCCCTTTCGCCTCGTCCTGGGGCTCTGCCCGGTCCTCGCCGTGACGAAGGCGGCGGACACCGGCTTGGGCATGGGGATCGCCGCGACCTTCGTTCTCGTCTTCTCCAACGTGATCGTCTCCATGCTCCGTAACATCATCCCGAACAAGGTGAGGATCGCCTGCTACATCGTGGTCATCGCCACATTCGTGGTGGTCACGGAGCTGGTGATGCAGGCGTATACATACCCGCTCTACCAGGCCCTGGGGATCTTCATCCCCCTGATCGTGGTCAACTGCATCATTCTCGGCAGGGCGGAGGCCTTTGCAGGCAAGAATCCGGTGCTCCTGTCCGCCGCCGACGGTCTCGGTATCGGTCTGGGGTTCACGCTCTCTCTGACTTTCCTGGGCGCCCTGCGGGAGATCTTTGGAGAGGGAACCGTCTTCGGCATGTCTGTGATGCCTTCGAATTTCGAACCCTTCACTTTCATGGTACAGGCCCCGGGCGCCTTTGTTTGCCTCGGTGTTCTGCTGGGCTTGATGAACGTCGTGGAAGCGATCCGAACCCGCTGAGGAAACAGGGAACGAGACAAGAAAGAAAGGGAAGAAGGCAATGGAGTTCCTGACGCTCACAATCAGCGCCATCTTCATCAGCAACATCCTGTTGATGCAGTACCTGGGGAATTGCCCCTTCCTCGGCGTGTCCAAGAAGATGGACACGGCCGTCGGGATGAGCGGCGCCGTCATCTTCGTCATGACCATCGCAGCGATGATCACCTGGGTGGTCCATCGCAACCTGCTGGTTCCCTATCGGCTGGAGTATCTCCAGACCATCGTGTTCATCCTGGTCATCGCCACCCTGGTGCAGTTCATCGAGCTTTTCCTCAAGAAGAGCATTCCTCCCCTCTACCGGTCTCTGGGCATCTTTCTGCCCCTGATCACGACGAACTGCGCGGTCCTCGGCGTGGCTCTTCTGAACATCAAGAAGGATTTCGACTTCGCCCACATGTTCGTCTTCTCCGTCACGTCCGCCCTCGGGTTCTCTCTGGCCCTGGTGCTCTTTGCCGGAATCCGGGAGAAGCTCGAGACGGCCAGGACCCCTGGAAGCTACCAGGGCACCGCCATCGGCCTGGTCACCGCCGGCCTGATGGCCCTCGCCTTCCTGGGCTTCACGGGCATGGTGTAGCCGAAAAAGGGATGGAAGCACCCGAGAAATTTTCGGAAATGGTGCTAAACTTTACGGAAGGGATCCCAACAGTACCCGGAAAGGGTTCAACATACGAGGTGAGACAATGACCATCGCGTTCATCTGCCTGTTCGGCCTTGGATTCGTCGCAGCCGTTGGCCTGGGTGTGGCTTCCCGTGTGTTCTACGTCGAAGAGGACCCCCGGATTGCGGAGGTGGAAGACGTCCTTCCCGGAGCGAACTGCGGGGGATGCGGATTTCCGGGTTGCGCTTCTGCCGCGGAGGCGATCGTGTCGGGGAACGCTCCCGCCGATGTCTGCGTTGCGGGAGGGCCCTCGGTGGCCGCCAGGGTCGGGGCGGTCATGGGCGTTACCGTCGGCCTGAAGGAGCCGGAACTGGCCAAGCAGTCCTGCACGGGCGGTGAGCGCGCCCACGACCGCTACGTCTACGACGGGATGCCGGACTGCCGGGCCGCCCACCTCCTCTTCGGAGGACAAAAGGACTGCCGGATAGGCTGTCTCGGCTTCGGAAGCTGCGTTCGCGCCTGCAATTTCGGAGCGATCGAGATGGGAGACCACGGGCTGCCCATCTTCAAGCCGGAGAAATGCGTGGGCTGCGGCGCCTGCGTGAAGACGTGCCCCAAGGGAATCATCTCTCTCATATCGAACACCACGAAGCTCATCCACCTGAACCAGGAGGACGAGTGCCTGGCTCCCTGCCGTCAGCGTTGTCCGGCGCAGATCGACATCCCCTCTTACATCGACGCGATTCGCAGGGGCGATTACGAAGAGGCGGTTCGTGTGCTCAAGGAGCGGAATCCTCTGATCCTGGTTTGTGGAAGGGTGTGCCCGCATCCGTGTGAAGACTGGTGCCGCCGCGGGGAGAGCGGGCAGGACGACCCCGTCGCGATCAACATGCTCAAACGCTTCGTGGCGGACTGGGAGATGGACTCGGGCAAGCGAGTCGAGGCAACCCAGGGGCCGGACACGGGCAAGCGGGTGGCGGTGATCGGTGCAGGGCCGGCCGGACTGAGCGCCGCCTATTTCCTCCGTCGCCTCGGCCACGGGGTGACCCTCTTCGAATCCATGCCCAACCTGGGCGGTATGCTCCGTTACGGGATTCCGGAGTACCGGCTCCCGAAGAAGGTTCTGGACTGGGAGATTCAGGGGATACTGGACCTGGGCGTGGAGGTCCGAAAGAACGTGAAGTTCGGGGCGGACTTCAACGTGGAGTTCCTGCTCGCCTCCGGATACGACGCGATCTTCCTGGCGGCCGGAGCGTGGGTGAGCTCCAAGATGCGTACCGAAGGGGAGGACATGGAAGGCGTTTGGGGCGGGATCGATTTTCTGCGCATGCGTGATCTCGGAATCCACGTGGACGTGGGCAAGAAGGTGGTCGTCGTGGGCGGCGGAAACACCGCGATCGACGCCGCCCGTACCAGCCGGCGACTCGGCGCCGAAGTCACCCTGCTCTATCGCAGAAGCCGCAAAGAGATGCCGGCCAATGTGATGGAGGTCGTTGCCGCAGAGGAAGAGGGCGTCCAGCTTCACTTCCTGGCCGCACCGAGCCGCATACTGGGGGACGAGAACGGCCGGGCGAAGCAGCTGGAGTACATCAAGATGGAGCTCGGCGAGCCGGACGCGTCGGGACGGAGAAGGCCGGTGCCGATCGAAGGCTCCGAGACCCTGCTGGACGTGGACACCATCATCGCCGCCATCGGCCAGAAGGCGGAAACGGGCATCATCGACAAGGACAAGAGCCCGAGACTCGAGGAGCTGACCTACACACGCTGGGGCACGGTGGAGGCGGACGAGGACACGGGACAGAGCAACCTGCCCTACCTGTTCACGGCAGGCGACTTCCTCACCGGACCGGCCCTCGTGGTGGATGCGATCGGCGGCGGCCGCAAGGCGGCGCGTGCGATCCACCTGTATCTGACCGGCCAGGAAGTGGACATCCCGGAGAACATGCAGAAGGAGCGGATTCCGGAGAGCGAGTTCACGGACCTGGAGGGGATCGAGAAGAAGGGTCGCCCTCCCATGCCCGAGCTTCCGGCGGAAGAGAGGATCCACACATTCGAAGAGTCCGAGCTCACCCTGACCGAGGAAGAGGCCCTGAAGGAGGCGGCCCGCTGTCTCCGGTGCGGCGTCAGCTGCTACTGGCGGGACGATCAGCCCCGGTATGAAGAGGGGAAGAGCGCGGCGTAGATCCGGTTCCGTAGAGCAACACCACGTCCTGGGGGCAGGCTTCCAGGCACGACCCGCATCCATTGCAGCGGTCTTCGATCCATCGAGGCAGGCCGCTCCGGGTTCGCTCGAGCGCTCCTTCCGGGCAGGCCTCGATGCAGCGGTCGCAGAGAATACAACCGTCCGGACAGGCCCAGTCACCGGAAGGCCCCATGGGTCCCGCGCACAGCACGTGGAAGCCTCTTTCCGCAGGGATCATGGTGATCAGGTCCAGAGGGCAGGAGCCCAGACAGTCCCCGCACCCGTCGCAGCGGGATGCATCCACCCGGGCGACCCCATCCTCGATTCGAAGGGCACGATGCGGGCAGGAGGGCAGACAGTCCCCAAACCCGAGGCACGCGTTGCCGCATTCCTTCGGAGGGGCCGCCATGCCGGCGGCCCCCCGGCAGGAGGGAGCGCCCGCGTAGCGGTACCGGACAGGGACCCGGCGTCCCTTGCATCGAACCAGGGCCTTGTTGCCTTGTCCGTGCCGCTTCCCCACTTCCCCACTGTCACGGTCGCACGCGACCGCGCTGGCGGCTCCCGCGGGATCTACGCCGGGGTCGGAGCCGCCTCTCACCAGGGCCTTCGCAAACCCGCCGCATCCGGCCTCGCCACACCCATCGCAGGGGGACTGTCCGGAGGTCCCTGCACCGGGCAAACCCGACTGTTCGGCCGGGAAGACCTTCCTGGAGAGGAAGTACCCGAGGAGAAGCACCAGCCCCAGCAGAAACAGAATGGCTCCGGGAAGGGCCCAGGTCATCTCGCGCCTACCAATCGTACTCTTCGCGCTCGATGATCGTCGCTACACCCTGACCACCGCCGCAACAGGCATTGGCACACCCGTACCGGGCCTCCTTCACGTTCAGAATCCGGGCCAGGGTGCCCACGAGACGGCATCCGCTTGCACCGAGGGGGTGGCCGATCGCCGTTCCTCCACCCATTACGTTCACCCTGTCCGGCTCGATGCCGAGTTCCTGGATGCAGTGCAGTGCCACGACACAGAAAGCTTCGTTGATTTCCCAGTAGTCGATGTCCCGGGCCGACAACCCTGCCAGCTTCAGCGCCTTCTCGGAGGCGGGAACAGGCCCCCTGCCCATGATGGTCGGGTGCACACCTGCAAACCCGATGGATCGGATCGTGGCGAGAGGCTGAATGCCCTTCGCCCTCGCCCTTTCTTTCGACATGAGGACCATACAACTCGCGCCGGCATTGAGCGGTGAGGCGTTTCCAGCCGTGATCACCCCGCCCTCCGGCTTGAAGGCAGGCTTGAGATTCTTCAAATCCTCAACGGTCGTATCGGGGCGCACGGCCTGATCCGTGTCCACGTGAACGATGCTTCCGTCGGCCTGCTCCGCCTCCACGGGCAGGATCTCATCGTCGAAGAAGCCCTCCTCCTGTGCCTTGGTGGCGAGCTGATGAGCCCGTGCACCCCAGGCATCCATGTCTTCCTTGGTGCAATCGGTCTGTGCAAAGAGCTTCTCGGCCGTCAGGCCCATGCTCATGGTCGTGGCGAAGTCCCAGTGCTTGTACTTCTCTTCGCTCATGAACGACATGTTGAGGGAGATGGCCTCCGGCGAGGCCCCCATGGGGACCCGGGTCATGTGTTCGAACCCGCTCGCCATGACGATCTCGGCATTGCCCGTGGCGATCTCCATGAACGCGATGTGGATGGCCGCCATGGAAGACCCGCACTGCTGGTCCACGAACTTGGCCGGCAACGTTTCAGGAAAGTTAGCGAGGAATACCGGGAACCGCCCGCCATAGGTCCAGTTCTCATGAACCCCCATTGCGGAACCGGTCAGGAAATCGTCCAGATCCTTCGGATGCAGGTTCAGCCTCTGCATGAGAGCGGGCATCAGGCGTGAAAGCAGCTCATCTCCCCGCAGCTTGTGAAACCAGTCTCTTCCCGGCTCCCGGGGTCTGGAGCGGGACCATGCGGTTCTGAGATAGCCGGCGATTACAACCTCGTTCATCGACCTGCCTCCTCGTTTTCGGGATTATCCGGGAAGAGTCGGTACAACCGTGGAAGAATGAGCTTGTTCGATCGGATCGTACTCGCAGAAGGTTCCAAGAGCGTCCCCGTCGCGGAGAAGAGCAAGAAGCATAACCATTTAGTATGATGACGTACGACAAAAAAAGTCAAGGCGGGGATTTCCGGGAGCCCCGCCGCTGTTCGGGGAATTACAGTGGATGCCGGTTACTTGACGTTGCGGATGGAATCGGTTTATTCCTGGGCTGTTCGCGAGCGCACACCCGATCTAGCAGAGTGCTGGAGGTTTCACGGCCTCTGGAGGAGGAGATGCAGATGAGCGACAAGCAGAAGGGGATTGTGTCCGTATCTTTGGAGGATCGGGTCTTCGAACCGCCGAAGGAAGGTTTCGAGAACGCCTGGGTGAAGGACATGGATCAGTACAGGGCCATGTACCGGCGTTCGGTCGAGGATCCGGAAGGCTTCTGGGATGAGGCCGCCCGGGCGTTCGTCTGGTACAGGAAATGGGACAAGGTTCGCTCCTACGATTTCAAGGCGGACCCGATTCTGGTTCGATTCTTTGAAGGGGGCAAGACGAACATCACCGCAAACTGTCTGGACCGGCACGTGGAAGAGGGCAGGGGAGACAAGACGGCGATCATCTGGGAGCCCGGGGACGCGAAGGAGCCGGAAAGACGGTTCACCTACAGGGAGCTCCTGGAGCAAGTCTGCAAATTCGCCAACGTCCTGAAGGCCCAGGGCGCCAGGAAGGGGGATCGTGTAACCATCTATCTCCCGATGATCCCGGAGCTGGCGATTGCGATGCTCGCCTGCGCCCGCCTGGGAGTGATTCACAGCATCGTCTTCGGCGGGTTCAGCGCAGAGTCGCTGGCCGAGAGGATCGTAGACGCGGAGTCCCACATGCTGATCACCTGTGACGGCGTCTACCGGGGTGCGAAGGCCGTTCAGCAGAAGAAGAATGCGGACCGGGCCATGCAGCTTGCCGGGGAGCGCGGCGTTGACGTGGAGAAGTGCATCGTGATCCGGAGGACCGGCCTCGACGTGTCCGAGAAGGCGGGAAGGGACCTCTGGTGGCACGATCTGATGGAACCGGCCTCAGGGGACTGTGAACCGGCGCAGATGGACGCCGAGGACCCGCTCTTCATCCTCTATACGTCCGGGTCCACGGGGAAGCCGAAGGGTGTGCTGCACACCACCGGCGGATACATGGTCTACACGGCCCACACCTTCAAACACGTCTTCGACTACCACGAAGAGGACATCTTCTGGTGCAGCGCCGACATTGGATGGGTAACCGGCCATTCCTACATCGTCTACGGGCCCCTCGCCAACGGTGCGACGACGATCATGTTCGAGGGGATCCCCACCTACCCGGACCCGGGCCGCTGGTGGGAGGTGGTGGCGAAATACGGGGTGTCCATCTTCTACACCGCGCCGACGGCCATCCGCGCCCTTGCCCGGGAAGGCGATTCCTGGGTGAAGAAGCACGACCGGTCGAGCATCCGGCTCCTCGGCACGGTGGGCGAGCCGATCAACCCGGAGGCCTGGGTATGGTACCACTCGGTGGTCGGGGACGGCCGGTGTCCGGTGGTGGACACCTGGTGGCAGACCGAAACCGGGGGCATTCTGATTACCCCGCTGCCCGCAGCCTTCCGCCTCAAGCCCGGGAGCGCCACCCTGCCCTACTTCGGGGTGAAGCCTCGCATCCTCCGTGAGGACGGAAACGAGACGGGCGTGAACGAGGGCGGGCTGCTCGTCATCGACGAGCCTTGGCCGGGCATGATGAGGCGCGTGTACGGCGACCCGAAGCGGTTCGGGGAGACCTATTTTCAGATGTTTCCGGGCCTCTACTTCACCGGGGACGGGGCGAAGAAGGATGAGGACGGCTATTTCTGGCTCATGGGAAGGGTCGACGATGTGCTCAATGTGAGCGGGCACCGGATGGGCACTGCCGAGATCGAGAGCGCCCTGGTGTCCCATCCCAAGGTTGCCGAGAGCGCCGTTGTCGGTTTTCCCCATGACATCAAGGGCCAGGGGATCTATGCCTATGTGACCTTGAAGGCCGGGGTGGAGCAGAGCGATGAACTCCTGAAGGAGCTGCTCGGCCATGTTCGCACCGAAATCGGACCGATTGCCACCCCGGACAAGATCCACTTCGCCGATGCCCTCCCGAAGACACGATCCGGCAAGATCATGCGCCGGATTCTGCGAAAGATCGCGGAAGGCGAGAGCGACAAGGAGCGGCTGGGAGACACGACAACGCTTGCGGACCCGAGCGTCGTCGACTACTTGCTTTCTACGAAACCCTGAACAGACCGCTACTTGAAATGATTCCAGCCCGAGGCTTCGAGATCCCGCGTGGAGCCGTCCCGGCAAAGGAGCCTGATGCCGGGCTGTTCAACGATCCTGCCGATCCGGAAGAATTCACATCCGTCCGACACGAGAGCCTTCTCGAGAAGAGCCGCCGACTTCTCCGGAACCGTCCCGAGCAGCACGTAGTCCTCTCCTCCCCGGATCGCCATGCTCGTGGGATCCAGACCGAATCGGCCGCAATAGGCACGGAAGGGCTCGGTGGTCGGAATCCTGTCTTCTTCGAGGACGGCTCCTACTTCTGATTCCGTGCATAGGTGCCCCAGGTCCCCGGCCAGGCCGTCGGACACGTCGATCAGTGAATGTGCCGCCCTCTGTGTTGCGATGATGCGGCCTGCCTTCACGTGCGGGAACGGGTTCAGATGGGCCTGCAGCAGAGCATCTTGTGCCTCACGGGACCGGTTTCCGAGCAGAATGTCGAGGCCTGCCGCCGAATCCCCGACCGGTCCCGTGAGGAAGATCCAATCCCCTTGTTCCGCCCCGGAGCGATACAGGATCTCTTCCTCTCGGGCCTCACCCACGAGCGCGACGTTGATCAGCAGGTGGCCGGGGGAAGCGGTTGTATCGCCGCCGACCAGGTTCACGTCGAACTCCCGGGCCATGGATTTCATGCCTTCGTAGACTGCATCCAGGGTTTCGAGCCGCACCGTATCGGGGATCGCGATGGAAACGAGTGCTTCCCTCGGAATTCCTCCCATGGCCGCGATGTCGGACAGGTTCACCGCGAGGGACTTCCGACCGAGAAGGTCGGGAGGAACCTGGTCGAGATGGAAATGCACGCCTCCCACGAGAAGGTCGGTCGTCAGCAGGAGGACCCTGTCGGAAGAGGACCTGCAAACGGAGCAGTCGTCGCCGATCCCCTTGATGACGCGTTCGGGGCGCACGAGGGTCTCCGGCCGTATGCGATCGATGAACCGGAACTCACCGATGTCTTTCAGCTTCATTTCGACTTCTCCCTCTCATCGCAGGGCTTTCGCGATTTCGTCTGCGGAGACGGCGCCCGCACGCAGAATCACGCACGTGTCGCCCGTGACGTCCACCACCGTTGAGCCAAGTCCGCCGGTCACGGGCCCGCCGTCTACGATGCAGTCGATTCCCCGGGGAAAGTAGTCCAGGATGTCCTGGGCATTCGTCGCGTCCGGCCTTCCTGTTGGGTTGGCGCTCGTTGTGGTGATGGGTGCGTCATGCTTCGAAAAGAGGTGCTTCATCAGGGGATGGGCGGAGATCCTGACCCCGATCTTTCCGGTTTCAGCCGTGAGCCGAGGGGGCAGAACGGTTCTTGCGCGCAGGACGAGGGTCAGAGGCCCGGGCAGCAGGGATTCGATCAGGCGGCGGGCCGGTTCGGTCGTATCACATGCCACCTCCCGGAGCATGGCAGCATCCTTGACCAAAATGGAAACCGGCATGGATGCGGGCCGGCCCTTCAATGCATAGAGCCGCTCCAGGGCCGCCTCCTGGAAGGGGTCCACACCCAGGCCGTACAGGGTTTCGGTCGGGTAGGCGACCACGTTTCCCTTTCGGAGGGCTGAGGCCACCCGGGACAACACCCCAGGATCCGGGTCAAGGGGGTCTATAGGCAGGAGTACGGACAATGTTTGGGTACTCCCTGTTCGTCTTCAGGTCAAAGGTGAAAGGTCAAAGGGAAAAGGCTCGAATAAGGCTCCCCATGTGCTCGTGGTGCAGGGGGATCAGGAAGGCCCCTGTTTCTTTGTTCAGGGGCCACCCTTTCACCTTTCACCTTGGGGGCGGGCAGGCTCACCATCCACACGGGAGGGGGGGCATGGGCTACTTGTTCAACTCCCGCTGCAGGGCCTGGTCCTTTCGCTCGATCTCCTGGGCCAGCTTCTTCTTGAACTGAAGGACCTTCTTGCGGATTTGCGGGTGTTTCAAGGCGAGGATCTGCGCCGCCAGGACCCCTGCGTTACGGGCGCCGCCCTTGCCGATGGACATGGTGGCAACCGGCACGCCCGGAGGCATCTGAACGGTCGAAAGCAGTGCGTCGAGGCCCTGCAGGGCCGATGAGTCGATGGGCACCCCGATGACGGGCAACGGCGTAGCCGCAGCGACCGCACCGGCCAGGTGGGCTGCCCACCCTGCACCCGCGATCATGACCTCGATGCCCCTCTTGTCCGCGCCCCTGACATACGCCAGTGTCTTGTCCGGGCTTCGATGAGCCGAGGAGACCCTGAGCTCCCAGGGGATGCCGAGCTGGTCGAGGATCTTGGCCGTCTCCTGCATGACGGCCCTGTCCGAGTCGCTACCCATCAGGATGCCCACAAGGGGCTTTCCCTTTGCCATCGCCTGTCCTCCCTGCTCGTGGCCGTTCGGTCGGTCGAAAGGCGCCGGGTGCAGACTCAGTCCATCGTCCTGTGACGGTGCTCGAGAGCCTTCCTGCCGATGTCCTTTCGATAATGAACGCCTTCCCAGTGAATCTGTTCCACCGCGATGTAGGCCAGGTCGATCGCCTCGGCGATCGTTTTGCCGGCGCTCGTGACGCCGAGGACCCGACCGCCGTCGGTGACGATCTTTCCTCCGGATCTTCTGGTTCCGGCGTGGAAGACCACGGTATCCTGGACCTCGCCCGCCTCTTCGAGACCCGAGATCTCCATTCCCTTCTTGTAGCTCTTCGGGTATCCCCTGGCGGCCATCACGACGCAAACGGTGGCCCGCGGATCCCAATCCAGGTCGATTCCGGCAAGGTCTCCGTCCGCGATCGCTTCGAGGACCGGCACGATATCGCTCTTCAGACGCATCAGTAGAGGCTGCGCCTCCGGATCGCCGAATCGGCAGTTGAATTCGAGGACCTTTGCCCGGCCGTCCTCGATCATCAGGCCCGCATAGAGCACGCCCCGATAGGGGTGTCCTCGCTCGGCCATCGCCTGAAGGGTGGGCTTCATGACCTCTTCGAGGATCTGCTCCTCCATCACGGGGGTCACCACGGGGGCGGGCGAATAGGCTCCCATCCCCCCCGTATTCGGCCCCTGGTCCCCGTCATAGATCGGCTTGTGGTCCTGCGATGAAGGCATGGGCAGAATGTGCTCGCCGTCCGTGAACACCAGGAAGGAGGCCTCCTCACCGACGAGGCATTCCTCCACCACGACCCTGTGACCCGCGTCCCCGAAGGCCTCGTTGACCATGATCAGGTTCACCGCGTCCAGGGCCTCCTCCACGGTCTGACAGACGATGACCCCTTTGCCGCCACAAAGGCCGTCCGCCTTCACCACGATCGGTGCGCCCACTTCCTGAATGTAGCGGGCGGCGTCCTTCGCGTCCGTGAAGGTGGAGAAGAAAGCGGAGGGAATACCCTTCTGCTTCATGAGTTCTTTGGTGAACGCCTTGCTCGCCTCCAGCATGGCGGCATTCCTGTCGGGTCCGAAGATGCGCAGGCCCTCGGCCTGGAAGGTGTCCACGATGCCGAGCGTCAAGGGGAGTTCGGGGCCTACCACGGTCAAGTCGACCTGTTCCTGCTTGGCAAACCGGGCGAGCTCGTTGATGTCGTCCGCCGTGATCTTCACGCACTGGGCAACCTGCTCGATCCCTGCGTTGCCCGGCGCACAGAAGAGCTTTTCGACCCTGGTGCTCTGGCTGATCTTCCATGCAAGGCTGTGCTCACGGCCTCCGCCTCCTATCAACAGAACCTTCATTGCTTCTCCTCAAAAAACTAGAACAGGGCCGCTCCGCCCACGGCGATGAAGGCGGAGATCGGTGCCTGTTCCCGCAGGTCTTCGATCAGGTTCCTCATTTCTCTCAGCGTGCTTCTGGCCTCCACGTACAGGGAATCGTCCTGCACGAGCCTGCCCAGGGTTCCCTCCCCCTCCCGGATCTGTCCCGATATCTGTTCCATCGCCTTCAGCGACGCCTCGAGCTGCAGGGAGGCGGCCCGGAGATTCGTTAGGGTTTCGGAGATGTCTTCGTAATGGTCGTGGAGCAGCCGGCGGGCATCCGCTGTGATTTCGCGCACGTTCTCCGCCGTCTCCGGCATGGTGGCAAAGGTCTTGTTCACGGCCTCCCGGTTCTCGGAGACCATCTGCTGCATTTCCCGTGTCAACTGGGCGACCTGCCGGGTGATCTGCCGGAAGTCGTCCTGGTTCTGACGCACCGTCTCGACCAGTTCCTTGCTCAGGTCCCTCGAGTTCTCCAGGATCTCGCGGAGGGCCACCTCGCCTTCTTCTCCTCCGAGCACGTTCTTCAGCGTCTCGGTCACGGTCTTGATGTCGCTCGCCACCTCGCTCAGCTTGCCGAACAGGGCGTCGAGGGCTTCCGGCGAGACCGCGGAATGGATTTCACCGCCGGGAGACACGCGAGGCCGCTTCGAGTGTCCGGGATCGATGCTGATGTAACGATCGCCCAGCAGTCCGTAGGTCTCCACCTGTGCGGATGCATCCTCGTACAGCGGGACACGATGATCGACCGAAAGGGTGACTCTGCCAAGGTTCTCCTCCAGGCGGATCGCCTCCACCTTGCCCACCTCGACGCCCGCGACGCGCACCGTATCCCCCACATCCAGGCCTGCCACATCCTCGAAGTCCACAAGGACCTTGTACCCGGGCTGACGCTCCAGGCGGAGGTCCCCGGTTCGAAAGACCATGTACAGGGCGATCAGAAGCGAAATCAGGGTGAACAGGCCGACCCAGAATTCGGTGGTGTATTTACGCAAGGCTCCATTCCCTATCAGTGGACGCTGATCGGTCCCTCTGAGCTTCCGGACAGAAACTGCTGCACGATCGGGTTCTCGCTCGCCTCGATCTCTTCCGGCGTTCCTTCCTCTATGATCCTTCCCTCGTAGAGCATGGCGATGCGGTGGGCCGTCTTCAATGCGCCCTTCACGTCATGGCTGATCATGAAAAAGGTGATCCCGAGCTTCCGCTGCGTCGTCAGGATCAGGTCGTTGATCACGTCGCTCATGATCGGGTCCAGTCCGGTGGTCGGCTCGTCGAAGAGCACGATTTCCGGCTCCAGGGCGAGCGCCCGGGCAAGCCCCACACGCTTGCGCATGCCGCCGCTCAACTCCGAGGGATACTTGTCTTCGATCCCCTGAAGCCCCACCTCTTCCAGCCTGTCGCTCACCCTCGAGGCGATTTCCCTGTCCTTGAGCTTCGTGTGTTCCCGCATCGGGAAGGCCACGTTTTGCGCGACGGTCAGGGAATCGAAGAGGGCGGCGCCCTGAAAGAGCATCCCGAACTTCTTCCTCGTCTCCTTGAGTTCCCAGCTGCGAAGATGGCAGATGTCCACGCCTTCCACGTAAATGTGGCCACGGTCCGGTCGCAGCAGACCGATCAGATGCTTGAGGAGGACGGTTTTTCCCGTACCGCTCCCGCCGATGATGACAACGATTTCACCCCGCGGCACCTTGAGAGAAACGCCGTCGAGAACCTTCTGCTCGCCGAACCGCTTGTGGATTTCGAGGACCTGGATCAAGGCGCTCCCCTGCCCTTCAGAAGAGCCAGTCCGTGAGGAAGTAATCGCTCACCAGGATGAGAACGGCGGAGAGTACGACCGCCTGCATGGTGGCCTGGCCGACCCCTTCCGCCCCTTCTCCGGCCGTGTAGCCCTTGTAACAGCTTATAAAGGAGATTATTAAACCGAAAAAGCAGGATTTTATCAATCCGTTGGTCAGGTCGTCGTAGTTGGTCAGGTTCACCATGGAGCTGATGAAAGGGCCCGGAGGGACGCCGAGATAGTTGACGCCCACGAAGTATCCGCCCAGGATCCCGAGGAAGTTGAAATAGACGGTCAGCACCGGAACCATGATCACGGCGGCCGTGATTCGGGGCACGAAGAGATATTCGATCGGGTCCACCGCCATGGTCTGCAGTGCGTCGATCTGCTCGGTCACGCGCATGGTCCCGAGCTGTGCGGCCATGGCGGAGCCGGCGCGGGCGGTCACCATCAAGGCGCTCAGGACCGGCCCCAGCTCCCGGGTCATGCTCAGGGCGACCGTTGCGCCGACGAGGCTTTCCGCATTGAACGTCGAGAAAGCGTAGAAGGTCTGGAGTGCGAGAACCATTCCGGTGAACGTGCCTGTGAGGGAGATGATGAAGAAGGATTTGACTCCCACGTGCATCATCTGCAGGAAGGTCTCGTGAATCCGGTAGGGGGGACGCAGAAACCAGTAGAGGGTTGCCAGGAAGACGACGATGAGGCGGCCCAGCCCCTCCACCTGGGCGAAGAGCCAGAGTCCGAATCGGGTTACAGGGCCCACGGAGAATTCCTCGGTCTCGTTCGTATTTGCCTTGCCAAGCCCCTATGCTATTCGCGACCGGGGCTTACTGCAAATCGGGCCGGCCGGCCGGCCGGGGAACGGCCTCCAGGATCGGGTTGTCACCCAGAACCCCGATATCCCAGGGTTGTGTGAAGTCCGGGTCGGTGGCCGAAACGGCGGGCATCTCCAGGGACGCCGGCACCTCCCCGATCTTTTCCGCTTCGGCCCGGCCGATCGAGAACCAGCGATACCAGAGGATCTTCCTCTCCCTGAGACCGTTCTGCCAGCGCCTTGACTCGTACACCTTCCAGAAGTCCGAGTAGTTTGCCTCGAAGCCTCCGGTGGGACGCCAGAACC
Organism: uncultured Thermodesulfobacteriota bacterium; assembly: GCA_964479535.1. Taxonomy (GTDB): domain Bacteria; phylum Desulfobacterota; class DSWW01; order DSWW01; family DSWW01; genus S015-6. The sequence continues at coordinate 13,331 of CAYZMM010000005.1, read as the reverse complement.
AGAGGGGGGAGAATAGCCGGAACTGTCTTTCCTGCTCGCCCTGCCAGGAATAGTCGAAGAAGGGCCATCCCTTGGTCCGTCCCCGGGCCCTTACCCCGTCTTCGGTCACGCGCCAGGACCAGTACAGGGGCAGCACATAGAGCCGGCGCGTGAGAAGGTCGGCCTCCCCGTACAGCATGTGGCGACCGATCGGGTAGAGCAGGAATGTGTTGGAGCGGTGCGGCTTCTTGTGTTTCCCCCACACGGGCCAGACCGACGTGCGCCACTCCCGGTCCCCCCGGGTGATCGTCAGAAGGGGCCACGGCAGGTTCCACTCCTGGAATCGATTGCCGGCACGCTCGTTGCGCTGGTAGCTGAAGAACGGGTACAGAAAGTAGCGGATCCTGCCGAAGGGTGTCTGCTGGTTCGCATAGAAGGGGAGGAAGAACCAGGAGTCGGTGGGCCGGTCCGTGCCGAGGTAGAGCTGGACGCGGGCGAAGAAGGGCCAGAGCACGAAGGTCTTCCTGTACCAGTTCTCCTTCTTCTTCCAGCCATAAAGCGGCCAGAAGCGGAACGAGGATCTTCCTCCACCACGGCTGTAGCGGAAGAAGGGCCAGAGGATGTGCCGGGAGCGGTGTTCCCCGAGCTTCGTGTCGGCGTAGATCGGGAAGAGGGCGAACCGGATCCGCTCCCTTCCGAAGAAGCCGCGCAGGGTGCCGCCGAAGGGGAAGAAGGCGAAGTAGTTCTCTCCGTCTTCGGAACGGCCGCTCAGGATGAAGGGCAGAAGGTGCGTGTCGACTTCCTCGGGCCCCGCCTCGTGCTGATAGCGGCGGTGGAAGAAGACGGGCAGCAGGCGGATCCTCAGGCGGCTGGGCCCTTCGGTTCGCCGATAAAGGAAGAGGGGCCACAAAGCCTGGATCTCGTGTACGTTTCCCCGCAGGTCCCAGCCGGTGTCTTCCGTACGAACGTTCAGCACGGGTCGGAAGGCGAACTGGCTGATCCGGGGACTCTCGTACTTCTGGAAGAAGGGCCAGAGGACCGCCGATTCGGTGGTCTCCGGGACAGGGAGCGCACGCCGGTAGTAGAAGGGGCCGATCTCGGTCCTCTCCTTGGTGAGCGCGCAACCCTGGATGAGGGCGCCGGCGTTCAGAAGCAGGAGGAACAGGATGGCTCTCGGTGCCCGGGGAGATCCGTTCATGGGGCATCCACGATCTTCCCGCCGCGGGTGTAGACGCGAGGGACCCGGCTGCTGACTGCACAGAGAAGCTCGTAGGAGATCGTGCCGACCCGCTCGGCAAGGTCTTCCACGGGAAGGCAAACCTCCTTGCCCGGGCCGAACAGGATGACGTCGTCGCCCTCCGACACGTCCGGGAGGTCGGTGACGTCGATCATGGTCAGGTCCATGGTGACATGGCCCACCACGGGCGCCTTGCGGCCCCGGACGAGCACCCACCCGCGGTTCGACAGGTCCCGCCGGTAACCGTCGGCGTAGCCGACGGCCAGGGTTGCGATCCGGGAAGGGCGCCGGGTGGTGAACGTACGGCCGTAGCTGACCGGGCTGCCGGGGGGCAGGGTTTTGACGAAGACCACATTCGTCTGGAAGGTCATGGCCGGCCTCACCGAGACCTTTTCCCTGAGGGAAGGGTCCGGATAGGAGCCGTAGAGCAGCAGCCCGGGCCGTACCATGGTGAGAGCGCTCTCCGGGTGATGGACGATGCCTGCGCTGTTGGCCGCATGGATCCGGCTCGCGGGAGGCTGGCGGACGCCGCCGGCCAGGTCGACCGCCTCCCGGAATCGATCCAGCTGGTTCGTCGTGTAGGCCGGGTCCGACTCTGCGGAAGAGAAATGGGTTGCGATTCCTTCCACCTCGACCCAGGGGTTCTCCAGCAGGTTTCCGAGGGTTGCCTTCCATTCGTCCGCGAGGAGCCCGAGCCTGCCCATTCCGGTGTCGAGCTTCAAATGCACGGACAAGGGCTTCTTCATTTTGCGGGCCGCTCTGGAGATCCGTTCGGCCGAGCCCGGAGAGTAGACCAAAGGCGCGAGTCGGTGTTCCTGGGCCGCCTCGATCCCTGAAAAGCCGATCCCCAGGACCAGGATGGGCCTTTCGATGCCGGCCTGCCGCAGCTCGACCCCTTCTTCCACGGTGGCAACGCCGAAAGCTTCCACCCCCCGGGCCTGCAGCTCCCGGCTCACCGGGACGGCCCCGTGACCGTAGGCGTTCGCCTTGACGATCGCGCAGACGGCCGCGGAGCGGGGCAGCAGCTTTCGAAGGGCGCGGAGGTTATCGGCGATGGCATCCAGATCGACGACCGCGAGGGTCGATCGATAGATCCCGTCCGGAACGGAAAGCGGTGAATTCATGCACCCAGCTAGTAGCACGGTGCCCCCGGATTGTAAAGAATGGCGGGTCCTGCTTGACCCGGAGGCGTGCCCTCGTCTATCTTGCCGGAACTCGATCTAGACGTTGCAGCGAGTCGGATCTCCCCTGCGGACAGTTCGAGAGAATGGACACACTGGAGGTATTCTTCGAAATCCACACAGGTCTGGAGCGGGAGGCCCCCGGTGGGGATTGCTACACGAGACAGGCCTTCCAGATGCTCCCGGAGATGGACCGACCGAGGATCCTGGATATTGGTTGCGGGCCGGGGGCGTCCACCATGGAGCTTGCAAGATTGACCGACGGTTGCGTGACCGGTCTGGATCTCCACCCTCCGTTCGTCAAGCAGCTCAGGGCGAAGATCGAAGAGGCCGGGCTCTCCTCAAGGGTGAAGGCGGCTCACGGCTCCATGTTCGAGCTGGACTTCCCCGAGTCCTCTCTGGACATCCTCTGGGCGGAAGCATCGATCTACATCATCGGCTTCGAACGGGGGCTCAGGGAGTGGCGTCCGCTGCTCAGACCGGGGGGCTATCTCGTGGCGTCCGAAGCGTGCTGGCTGCGGTCGGACCCCCCCAAGGGAGATCCGTGATTTCTGGAACGCAAGCTACCCCGGTATGCGGCCGGTCGCGGAGAATCTGGAACGGGTTACCGCCTGCGGCTATCAGCGAATCGGCCTGTTTGCCCTGCCCGAGGAGGCGAAGGAAATCGATCTGTACCGCAGGTTCGGCGAGTGGTACGGGCACGTATTCTTTGTCCTGCAGAAGTCCTGAGAAAGCATGGAGAGATCAAGCCGGCACGGAGGAGGATTCATGGAACCGGTACGAACCGTGACGATCGTCGGCGCAGGGAAGATGGGCGTGAAGATCGCGGCCCGGGCAGCCGCCTTCGGCTTTGGAGTGCGCGTCTGTGATGTTTCGAAGGAAGTGATGGAGAGGGCGAGAGATCTCGTCCGGGCCGAGATTCAGGCGACCTGCGATGACGGCATGGGCAGCGAGACCCTTCAGGGGGCCTTCGAAAAGGTGACCTTCCACGATACCTTGAGCGATGCTCTGGAGGACGCGGATCTGGTCATCGAGGCGATACCGGAGATCCTGGATCTCAAGAAGAAGGTCTTTTCCGAAATCGACCGGACGGCCGCAGAGCACGTGATCATCGCCACGAACAGCTCCTCGATCCCGGTGTCGAAGATCGAGGGGGCTGTAGGGCGTCGAGACAGGGTCGTCAACATCCACTTCTACGCCCGGTGGACCGGTCTCACTTCGATGGTGGACCTGATGGGAGGGACGGAGAGCAGTCAGGAAACCCTGAGCAGGGCCCGACAATGGGTCGAATGCATCGGCTGCCTGCCCCTGGTGGTGAAGAAGGAATGCATGGGATTCGTGTTCAACCGGATCTGGCGTTCGGTGAAGAGGGAGTGCCTTCATTCGTGGGCGGAAGGATACGCAGACCCGAAGGACATCGACCGGGCCTGGATGATCTGGTCCGGCATGATCATCGGCCCCTTCGGCATGATGGATTTCGTGGGGCTCGATGTGGTCTGCGACATCGAGATGTCCTACTACCTCGACAGCGGCGACCCGAAGGACCAACCCCCCGGGGCCCTGAAGGAGATGGTGGATCGGGGCGATCTGGGACTCAAGTCCGGCAAGGGGTTCTACGACTGGAGCGACCCGGAATTTCTGAAGCCCGGCTTCACCAAGCCCGGGAAGACGCCTTAGTGGCGCGTTTTGGAAACATCGCTGTGTTCACAAGCGGGCAGCACCCGACCACTCGAGCTCCTTGAGGGAGGAATAGCGATGTTTCCGAGTCACTCGGCTTGAATGGACTCCGGTCGCGCCGGTTTTCGGGGATCGCTACTTCTGGAGCTTCCGGAACTGAGCCACCTGTCTGGACAGGGCCACGAGTTCGCCGTTTCCGTCCCACACCTCGCCGTCCTCCTCCAGAATCCCGTTTTCGATGTACCGCGTACGGAAGGAACACTGGAGCCAGTCGGTTGTGGGGAGGTTTCGCACGTTCACCGTCAGCTCGATGGTGGGCACCCATGCGATCGGGCCGAAGGCCACGAACACGGGTGGAGGAAAGGCGTCCGCGATCATGAGCGCGGAGATCGTATCGTAGGGTCGGGGTTCCTTGAACCGCACCCAGCCCTTCTGCTCCAGGCGATCCGTCAGCTCACCCTTCAGCCAGCCCGCATTCTCCGGGTCCAGCCGCACATCCATCTGGTCGAAGAAGGTGAATTTCGGAAGGAACGGCATGGGCACGCAGGCCTCCAGATCCGCGACTTCGGGCGGAGAGGAATCGTATCGTCTTTCAGAGGGGTCTCCGCCGTGTTGAACAAATGTGCCGAGGGCCCGAACCCGCTCACGGTCCTTCTGGGACAGGACGGCCTGCCACCGGTCGAATCGCCGGGAAGCGGCAATGTTCTTCACGAGGATCTCTGCCCCTCCGATATCGCAACGGTGCAGGTAGTTGGCGGTGACGATCAACGTGTCCTTCTTCGGGCTCTCCTGGAGCATGGCATGGGCAAGCAGGGCCATCAGGTATCCGCCGTTCGGGATCCCGTTGATCGACCAGTTGTCCGTCACGCTGCTCTGGAAACGGCAAGATGCCGTTCTCGTGAGCCTCAGATCCCGGTCGAAGAGATGCAGCGTTTCCGCCCCAACCATGAACGCCCCCCGCAGTTTCAATTCTCCGGAATCCGGAACGATCGGAACAGACCGACGGTCCAGAAGACCGTGTAAGCCAGGAACAGAACCAGGGCCACCAGGAAGATCGGTTCGTTCAACCGGACCGGCTCGGACAGATTCGCCTGGAGGGTGAGAACGCCGATGCAGAGGAAGAAGAGAAAGAATGCGGTGCCGAACCGGTCCATGTGCCGCTGAAATCTGCGCTTGAAGGCAGACCGGTTCTCCTCTCGCAGCCAGTAGTCCTTGTTCGGCACACTGACGAACCGCGGCGGCACGGTGAGAGGCAAAGAGGGGGCAAACCAGAAGAGGAGGAACAGCGGCGTTTCCAGAAGGACGAAGAGGAAAGCGTTCCATTCCTTGGAAGCCCACGAGTCCGGTACACCGCCTCGACCGAAGTGGACCGCCACCTGATCCGGAAGGATCGCGAGCGACACGACCATCAACAACACATTGGCCGCAAAGGCCAGAAGGAGGAGGGTTCTCATTTCATTGTTGTCTTCCGGGCTGCCTCAGGCATGGATCATCGGCACCTTGTACTTCTTGAAGCGAAGATCCCGCGTCACGATGGTCAGGCCTTCCACAGTCGCCTGAGCGATCAGTATCCGGTCGAAAGGGTCACGATGATGTGGAGGAAGGTCCCCCACGGTGTGTGCGTGATCGACCGTTACATCCAGCATCTCGAAGGGTTCCCCTTCCAGAACACGTCTGAAGTTCCGTGGCAGCTTCAAGTTTCCCAGGGCCTGCTGGATCCTTATTTCCCAAACGACGACTGCGCTGATGAGCACGAGGTTCGTTCCGTCTGTGATGACGGCCCTGGCCTGGTCCGACAGGGTCGGGTGATCGTCAAGCCACCAGAGGAGAACATGCGTATCAAGCAGAACGTTCATCGATCCACCATCCCGAATGCCTCGGCGATATCCGTCGGGAGTTCGTCAAAATCCTCTGCGATTCGAATCTTTCCCCGCAGGGCTCCGGGCCTGCGCGGTCTTTCGATTCGTTCGTAAGGCACGAGCTTGGCTACGGGCTTCCCTGCCTTGCCGATGATTACTTCCTGTCCTGCCCGGACCTTCTCTATGAGCGCCGAGAGCTGGGCTTTCGCCTCGGAAATGTTGGTGATGAGCATCTGTTTCTCCTCCTCCTTTATAGTCTGACCAGACCAGACCAGGAAGTCAAGGCAAAAGGCCCGAGACCGTATTGGATGGATTCCGCGTGTGTGTTCTCCTGCCGCTTTCCTTTCGGAGCGCACCGGGTATACTGTCCACTCGCACCTGTCACACGCAAACGGCGTGACCTCGGAAATGAGCAGATGTGGGGCTTTGGATGAACTCCCACGAGAACAGGGTCTTCTACGGATGGTACGTGGTGGCGGTCGCCTTCATGACCAATTTCATGGCCACGGGGACGGGCTTCTATATCTTCAACGCCCTCATGAGCGGCATCGTTTCCAACACGGCCGTTTCCAACTGGTTCGTGGAGAAGAGAGGCAGGGCACTCGGGTTGGCGACGGCGGGCATTTCCCTTTCCGGGGCCATCCTGCCGATCCTGGTAGCGGACCTCTACGGAAGGGAGTCCTTTGCCGCGGTGTCCAGGTTCATGAGCCTGTTCATCATCCTGGAGGGCGGAGGGTACATGCTCATGGGGCAGAGCTTCGACCGGACCGGGTCGTACGACACGGCCTACGGCATCTTCGTTCTCCTGGACCTCGTGGCCGCGGGTCTCGTCTTGTCTGCATCGCGGCCGGTCTCTTCCAGGTGAGCCTCGATCTCTTCTGTGAACGAATTGCCATGCCGCTCGAGCTTCCGATCGCCCACACCGTGAATTCTTCTCATCGCCTCCGGGGTCAGGGGACGCCGGCAGGCCATCTCTCGCAGGGTCCTGTCCGAAAAGATGATGTAGGGGGGGATGCTCTGCTTCCGTGCGAGGCTCATGCGAACACTTCTGAGCCTTTCGAAGAGAAGGGGATCATAGGTTCCGGTTTCCGTGGCGGGTGCCGGGGGCCGGCGGCGTTCTTGACGGGGTCGTGTCTCTTCCCGCCTGATGCCCCGCACGCCGTGTTTTCCGGTGAGCACCTCGAGTCCCTGTTCGGTGAGTCGGATGGTAGGATACCTGGCGCCCTCCTGCTCGATGAGCCCCTGGGCGAGAAGCTCATCCACCAGGAAGTGCCAGTGTCTCCGGCCTCGGTGGCTCCCTGCGCCGTAGGTCTTGATCCTGTCGTGTCCCATCCGGCGTATACGGCCGGTTGAAGGAGGCACGAACCGTGTGGGGTGACCGGAGCTCCAGCCTGTTGATGATGTCCACCTGGTCCTTCATCAGGGAGATGAGCGGGCTGATGACGACGGTGGTTCCCGGGAGCATGGTGGCGGGCAGCTGGTAGCAGAGCGACTTGCCCCCGCCCGTGGGCATGACGGCGAAGACGTCACGCTTCGCCAGGATGTGGGAGACGATCGTCTCCTGGTTGGGCCGGAATTCCCGGAACCCGAAGACCTCCTTCAGCGTTGCGAGCATGCCCCGATCTCTCCCTCGTTTCGTTCTCCCCTGGTACTCCCTTCCACCCTCACGTCGCGGTGGATGCAGGCGATTCGCGGTCAGGGGTCGAGGAAACAGGGGACGTTGGCGGACCGGGCAAGGGTCTCACTGGGTGAAGAACATGCTGAGCACTTCGGCGATCATGGCCGGCTTCTCTTCGCCCTCGATCTCGATCGTGTGTGTGGTGGTGACCAGGATCCTGCCCCCCTTCTTCTCAACGACTTCGCTCAGCACGATGCGGTCCCGGATCCTGGCGTCCGACTTCACGGGATTGATGAGCCGGAGCTTGTTGATCCCGTAGTTGATCGCCATCATCGTGCCCTCCGGCAGGACGGCGTAGTCCGACGAGAAATGGGGCAGAAGGGAAATCGTGAGATAGCCGTGGGCGATGGTCTGCCCGAAAGGCCCCTGGGCCGCTTTCTCCTTGTCCACATGAATCCACTGATGGTCCTCGGTGCAGTCGGCGAACTTGTCGATTCGATCCTGGTCCATCTGAAACCAGTCGGTCACACCCAGTTCCTGGCCGACGCGCTCCTGCATCTTCTCCACGGGCATCACTTCAACAGCCATCGCAACCTCCTTTTGTCTGGGCTAAGAATCTCCCAACAGCCTTGAGTATACTTATTTGCAGGCCGTTCAAAAACGTCCAAATACAAGGCGCATGAAATCCTTTGGAATGAGGCGTACACCGTAACCCTACGCCGCAGTGACGAAGGATGAGTGCAACGCCGCAGATGGGCGTTTTTCAACGGCCTGCATTTACCATCTCTGCGCCCATGTCGTAGGCGGAAAGGTTCAGCTTCACCTTGTCCGGGGTCATGTCGCGGGAGACAGCGGCCTCGAAATCGTGCCGGTCGATGGGCAACGCGGAGGTCCCTCCGAGTGCGCCGATCATCATGATGTTGCCGAAGATCGGGTTGCCCAGCTTGATCGCCGCGTTCGTGGCGTCCAGGAACCAGGACCTGCCGGACAGGTCACGGATCCACGTCTCGAGATCCTGCAGAGAGGGATAGTCGAGCTCTCCGCAGATGACCCCGACCGAGTGGATCGGCCGGGTGTTGCAGAGGATCTGGACCTGCGGGTTGCCGTAGTTGCCCAGGACGCGCACCGCCTCGGTGGGCTCCAGGGCGATCACCATGTGGGCCCTGCCCTTCGGGATTTGCGGAGACCAGCTCGAATCCGCCGAGATCCGGATGTGGCTCATGACCGAGCCTCCCCGCTGGGAAGCCCCGAAGGTGTCCCCGATGGTCACGTGGTAGCCCTTGCCGGTGAGCATGCCCCCCAGGACCCTGGAGGCGAGCACGTTTCCCTGTCCGCCCACACCGGCGATGATCAGATTGTACGGGTCGCTTGTGAGTTTTCCGTTTCCCATGGCTCTCAAGCAGCCTCCTTTCTCTGGATCGCCCCGGCGGGGCAGATGGATGCACACACGCCGCAGCCCGTGCAGATGACCTCATCGAGCTTGGCCGCCTGCTTCTCGTGGTCCCAGACGAGGCCGGGACACCGGAAGATCCTCGTGCACAAGCGGTTGCACCCGCAGTTCTCGCCCAGGCAAACCTCCTGGTCCAGGGTCATGTCGAAGAGCTTCCTGCCCTTCTTCTCCGGGCTCAGGGCACAGATCTGCCGCAGGACCAGGACCTTGACCCCTTTCTTGTCCTGAAGAAGGTCGAGAAGGGTCGCCTGGGTGGTTTCGATGTCAAAGGGGTCTGCGATCTCCACCCGGGCGCCGATGGCCCGGCACACTTCGGCCGGGTCGATGGCCGGGACCTCCTGCCCGAGCGCGTCCGTGGTCAGTCCCGGGTGGGACTGAAACCCGGTCATCCCGGTACCGCTGTTGTCCAGGAGGACCATGGTGATGTCCGACTGGTGGTGGACCGCGTTGATCAGGGCCGGTATGGCCGAGTGAAAGAAGGTCGAGTCTCCGCAGACCGACAGGACCGGCTGGTCCATGCCGAAGGGGGCGAGTTTTCCGAAGCCGCTGGCAACGCCGGTTCCGGAGCCCATGGCGTGGACCGTCTTCAATGTGCTGAAGCCGGCGGGAAGGATGGCCATGGTGTAGCACCCGATGTCTCCGCACACGAAGCCCTGGCGGTTGTCCAGCTCGAGCACGTTGTGGATCGACCAGAAGGAGGCCCGGTGGGGGCATCCCGGGCAGAAGGTGAGCTCGCGGTTGGGCGCGCCCACGAACCCCGCTTCCTGCGTGCGCTGGGTGTAATCCTCGGGCACGGTTTCCGCTTCCACGCCCAGGATCCTGGAAAGGGCGGCCACCGCGTGGTCCGGGTTCAACTCGCCCACCATGGGCAGGCTTCCGTCCCGCTTGCCGAAGAAGGTCTTGGTTCCGATTTCTGTGCCCGTTTCGGCTGCGAGAATCTTGACCTGGTCCTCCAGGAAGCAGATCACTTCCTCTACGATAAGAATCTTGTCCGTGGATCCCATGTGTTTGCCCACGAGCTTCGGCGGAATCGGCCATGTGGTGCCCAGCTTGAGAAGCCCCACCCTGTCCTGGACCCCCAGGATCTGAATCGCCTCTTTACTGTACAGGTTGCAGGCAGAGCTCGTGATGATGAGCAGCTCCGGCTTCTCCGGCCCGGTGTACGTGTTGAAGGGCGACTCCTCGAACAGGGCTTCGGCCTTTTTGAGCTTTGCGTGCTGCTGAGCGTGTTTGAAATTCACGGGCGCGCTCATGACGGTGCCCTCGTTCGGGTCGAGGATGAAGCCGTCGAACTTGAAGGCCGCCTCCGGCTTCCCCTCCGGGAGTTCTCCGAACGTGACGTCACCGCTGGCATGAGAGAGACGCGTCACACTCCGCATCATCACGAGCGACTGAAGCTCTTCGGAGAGCTCGAAGGCCCACTTGACCATGTCCTTCGCCTCCTGGAAGTCGCCCGGCTCGAGGAGCGGAACCTCGACGAGCCGCGCGAAGTGGCGCGATTCCCCTTCGTTGATGCTCGACAGGGCGCCGGGATCATCGCACGGGATGAGCACCATGCCTCCCCGCGTGCCCGACCCTGCCAGGTGCAGCAGGAAGTCGGAGGCAACGTTCACGCCGTTCTGCTTCATCACGGCCAGGCCTCTCAGGCCGGCAAAGGATGCGGCTGCCGCCACCTCGAGAGCGATCTTCTCGTTCGTGGACCATTCCACATACACGTTTCTGGCCTCTGCGGTTCGGGCCAGGGTCTCGATGATTTCGGAGGAGGGCGTGCCCGGATATCCTGCCGCCACGCTCACCCCGGCCTCGAGGGCCCCTCGGGCGATCGCCTCGTTGCCCATCAGCAGATACCGGGATCCCGGTTCCCCTTCGACAAGATGTGACATGTTACCTCCTGTGCTGAACCCTTGAGGATTTTATTCGAGAATCTTGTTCAGGACCTCGTCCTGGATTCTGAGCGCAGACCGGCTGCCGTCGTCGTTCGTGTTGAGCACCCGCCGGTCCCTGGCCAGAGCGAGCGCCCTCTTCTTCTTGTTGATCGAGGCCGTCCTGAGCTGGCCCAGATTCTTCTCCGGCATCTCCTCGGTGACGAGCATGCCCGCCTTGCACGCCTCCTCGACCAGCTCACGCCCCTTGTCGGTTCGGATGATCAGGGTGTTCCATTCCGGCTTGCCCTCCATGACCCCCACCGACACATCGGCCCATTCGGAGGTCATGTCCGGGCAGATCTGGCACCCGGTGGGAACCAGAGGCCGAATCTCATCCAGCGGGACTTCCACCTTGCCCTGGCCCGTGTCGATCACCAGCAGCTCGGAGGGCGGCGGAGGCATGTCCATCTTGCGGATACCGCTCGCGTCCAACCGGTCGGACAGGAGGGCTGCGAGCTTCCTCGTGTCCACCGCCCAGGTGCAGAACAGGCCGACCACCAGCCCGACCGCATCTTGGAAACCTTCCTTTTCCAGCACATTCATGCGCATCTGGGCGACCGCCATGACCTGGCACGGGGTCCCGACAACGCCGATGCGCGAGTAGCCGTCCCGCCTTCCCTGGTTCAGGACCGACAGGGTCGGGGCGGCCGTGAATTTCGACGAGGCGCATTTCAGGACTTCTTCCGGATCCGTGACCAGGCGAGGAACAGGAATCAGATCCTCCCGGTCCGTCAGGGCGGCGGCATCGATTCGCCCGGTCTTCAGCGCGAAGGCCATGAGCGCGCTGACCGTCCCGCCCGCCTGAACAGGCCCGGCGTCGGCCTTTTCGCCGGCCCTGGAGGCAAGAACCTCCTGAAGGCTTCCAAGGTCGCTTCCGTCGTAGGGCCGCCCCAGCAGATGGGAAGAGACCGCATCCAGGTCAAACTCGGCCTTCGGGCAGTAGGCGAAGCATTGACCCTGGGTCAAGGTACAGGGGAAGAGCATGGCCGTCTTGCCGTGGTAGCTCTTGAAGTAGGGGCAAAGGTTTACACAAGCCCCGCACCCGATGCAGAAATCCTTCTTGAGCACATCTTCAGCCAGCTCGTTCGGTCCAAAGACCTGCATTATCGGCAACCTCCTGAGCGATTCTTTGGGGTGGAAAGGGGGGATGATGATTCATGGATTCCCAGTATATCGAAAGCAGGCCGGGTTTGGAAGGCCGACAGCCACCAAACACCCGGAATCCGGGAAAGAAGGGAGAGGTCTCCCGAGGTGGACGCCACAAAGAAATGGTAGTTTCGGCCTCCTGTTTAGCCCCCGATCTTCGGCCGAATCCTGATCGGGCGAGGGGCCGTCAAAAGATCAGTGTTTGAAATGGTCAGAAGCCCAGCCTTCAGGTAAGAGCATGCAACCGGGAGCTGACCAACAAAGAATCGAAAGGCAGAGCTAGGGGGATGAAAATGAACACACCAAGGTTTTCGAAGGTCCGTGGCAAGCATAGGCATAGGTCGTTGGCGCTCCTGATCATGCTCAGCGCCGTGATGATCGGTTGTAACGAAGGCTACATCGGACCGGATGGCGCACCGCTGCTCTATTATCTGCCTCCGGAGAACCTCCTCGAGATCGTCGAGAATCCACCGGGCTACATCGATGATAGCCTGATCCGTCTCATCGATGTGCGGCCGGCCGCGGCCTACCAACAGTGGCATATCCCGACCGCAGAGAACTATCCCTCCGGATCCATTGCCGGGATGCTGGACGAACTGCCGCTCGAAGACTGCTACATCGTGATGTGTGAAACGGGTCCCCGAGCACAGGCCGTCATCGAGAACGTTCTCGAACCGAACGGTTACACCTGCTTCATGAACTACGGCGCTTCCATTCGCTGGCCCTACGGCTTTGTTTCCGGTCCGGACCCGGGAACGCTGTAACAATGTTGGGGACGTTGTTCAATGCGTTATCTGGACCTGCCCGCTCTGAGGGCCCTCCATCCGGACCGATTCATCCCCTTCGTAAGCTTCTTTGCGCAGAGCAGCCAGCCTGGATCCCAGTGAGCCCACGTGGACTTCGAGCTTGTGCCCGTCCGGGTCGAGCAGGTAAATCGATTCGCCCTCGCTCCTGTTCTCCTTCCAGGTTGGGTGGGCGCCCTGTTTACAGCGCGCCTCGAGGGAGAATCCGAGCACCCCTCCTAGCAGGCTGTTGAAAAACCCTTGTGCTGGACGGAAGCCGGCTGCGCAGGGATCTTGGCGTGTGAGATCGGGGACAGCCCCCGATCTCACACAGCACCATGAATGCCCCATCGCCCAAAAAGAGCCTGCCGGAGGCTGTTCAAAAAGTTCCAGATGCAAGGCAGGCGAAATCCCGAGGAATGAGGCGTACTTTTCGTACGTCGAATGACGAGGGATGAAGCCGAACGCCGCAGATGG
>CAYZMM010000004.1:0-200488 GCA_964479535.1 uncultured Thermodesulfobacteriota bacterium | reverse complement strand
ACAAAGCCTGACCCCGACAAATGACCCGACAAAGCCTGACCCCGACAAATGACCCCGACAAAGCCTGACCCCGACAAATGACCCCGACAAAGCCTGACCCCGACAAAGCCTGACCCCGACATAGACCCCGACATATTTGACCTACCCTGGCCTGATCCCCGGCCCCTATCTGTGTTCCGTACGCTCTATGAGGTGTTCCTGCACGCGGGGGGATTGCTCGACGAAATACGCGCTGTAGCCGGCGACCCGGACGACGAGGTCGCGGTGCTGTTCCGGTTTCTCCCGCGCATCCAGCAGGGTCTGTTTATCGACCACCGTGACCTGGAGCTGGAACCCGCCCAGGGCGAAGTAGGTCTTCATGATGTCCGTGAACCTGCCCAGGTTCTCCTCCTCGAACATGTGGGGGTTGAACTTCAGGTTGAAGATGCTTCCGTTCTCCATCAAGTGATGGTCGAGCTTCGCCACCGACTTGATCGTGGCGGTTGGCCCACATCGGTCGCAACCGCGCGAGGGAGACACTCCCTCGGTCAGCGACTCGCCCGCGCGACGCCCGCTCGGCAGCGCGCCGACGAGGCCCCCGAGGATCATGGCCAGCTCGATGGACCAGATCCCGGGATTGTAGACGCTCCCCCAGTAGTCCCGGTGCTTCTTGACCTCTTCGAGGAAGACGGTCGAGCTCGCCCGGGCGATTTCGTCCGCATCGTCGTCGTCGTTTCCGAACTTTGGTGCGTTCAGGAGCATGCTGCGCAGCCGCTCGTTGTCGGAAAAGTCGTTGGAAAGGGCCTCGATCAGTTCCGCCATGGTGACGCGTTTCTCTTTGAAGACCAGCTTCCGGATCGCAGCGAGGGAATCGGCCACGTCGGCCACGCCGATGCCCTCGATGCCGGCGAAGTAGTACTTGGAGCCGCCGCTGGTCAGATCCAGGCCGGTCTCCACGGAGTTGTCCGTGATGGAGGAGAGAAAGGGAATCGGCCTCAGCTTCTCGTGACCCCGCTCGATGGCCGACACGGACCGGTTGAACTGGGTCATGGCGAAGTGGACCTGCTTTGCATACGCCTCGAGCAACTCGGCGTAACCGGCAAGGGAGCTCGCCTCCCCCGTCTCCGGCCCGACCTGGGTCTTGAACACCGAGCACCGGCCGTTGTGCAGGGCCAGCTCGAGGCACTTGGCCAGGTTCACGAAGCCGATGCTCGAAGGGCCGATGGATGTGCCGGCATTGCCCATCTCGATGCACCCGATGTTCGAGTAGTCGTAAGCGTCCGACGCCTCGAAACCCAGCCGCATGAGGGCGGGAATCATCACCTCGTCGTTCATGATGCCGGGCTGGCCCTTGCCTGTTCCTATCACTCGGGCGCACGCCTCCCGGAGTACGTCCGGGGAGTTCTCGTGAAGCCTGACCGCAAGCGTCGGGTGTCCCAGCCGGTTGTTCGCGTGAGCGTGCAGGATCAGGTAGGTGAGCTCGTTCGTGAGATCCCTGCCTTCCCTGTTTTTGCCGCTCAACGTGATGGTCACGAGGTTGCCCCGTTTCGGATAGAACAGGAGCCCTTGCTGCCGTCCACTGTAGAGCCAGGAACTCTGACCGAGCCGGACCATCATGTTTTCCAGAAGCCCAACGATCTCCTCCCTCGAGAAGACGCCCTCGTTTACATCCTTTTGGTAGATGGGGTAGAGCCACTGGTCCATGCGGCCCGGGCAGATCGAGATCTCGCATGACTCCATCTGGTTCGCCACCAGCATGAAGAGCATGCACTGGAGGGCTTCAAAGGTATTGCGTGCGGGGTGCTCGGGCACCCGTCGACAGGCCTCTGCGATCCGCAGGATCTCGGCGCGACGCTTCTCGTCCTGTTCCTGCCCGGCAAGAGTTTCAGCATGGTGGGCATATCGGTTTGCATAGGCGATCACACCTTGGATGGCGATGACGACGGCCTTGTAGAAGAGGATCTTCTTGGGCGCGAGGGCCTCCTCAGGGTGCGCCTCCAGCTGCGCTCCTTTCCGGAGGGCCTCGTTGCGGATGTCGCCGAGGCCACGCTTCAGACCCCTCTCGATGTCGACGATCACATGCCCGATGCCGGCCAGCATGTTGTAGGCGAAGATGAGACCATGCTGGTGAACAAGATCGTCGTTTTGGGGTTTCGTCTGGTTGTAGTCGTCCTGAAGGGATTTCCCGTTCCAGTACTTCGCCATTCTCTTGAGCTCGGAAATCTCATGGGCGCTGATTTCGACCGGATTGATGTCGAACGTGTTCGCCTCGTCCCAGGCATCCTCGTCCAGATAGGTCGACGAGAGCTCCGGATACAGCTGGGAGCAGAGCATCTTGCCGCCCGCATACCCTGCAAACAGGTCACTCTCGTCCAGCACGAGCGTCACCTTCTCCATGTAGTTGCGGAAGGCCTTGGCCATCCGTAAGAGCTGTGGCTCCCCTTCTGTTTCCTCGAAGCTCTCGGTAAAATAACGGGCGCGCTCGATGCAAATGCTGAAGGGGGTGTTGAAGAAGGCCTCACGCCTTCGCCTGTTTCGCTCCGTGGAGGGTCCGGATTGTTCGGCGATCCATTTCACGAAGGCGGTATTCCCGTTGCCGCCGGACTCTTCCAGGGCCGTCAGAAACCTGGAGCGCCGTTCGGTTCCCTTGCCTTCCGCCCATTCGACCGTGGTGGTTGCCGTCATTGCACGATCTCCTTGTCCGGGTCGTCCTCTTGCGCGCCTCTTACGGCGTCCATCCCGTAGAACATCATCTGAAGGGCCTGCTTGATCAGGTCCTCGAGGGTGACGCCCACGACCATGACGTTCTCTCTCGCGGCAAGCATGACCAGTCCGTCCATCAGGCCCCAGAGAACATTGGTCGCCTTCCATGTGTCCATGGGGGTGAGTTCGCCGTTTTCGATTCCGCCCTGGATGACGCCCTCGATGATCCTCAGCAGCTCGATCGCCTTTGCGTCCAGAAGGGCGCTCATGTCGCTCCGACCCTTGAGCTCCGCCTGGTGCATGTGAATGAAGGCAAGAATCTCGAAATACTCGGTGTGGTTCCTGTAGAAGCGATAGTAGGCGTGGGCGATCGCAGAGAGGCGCGCGAGGGCGCTCATGCCGGGCCACGAGATCGCCTCCTCCGCCATGCCGCGGAAGAGGTCGATGCCGTCCGCATACAGGGTCGTGTAGATTTCACGCTTGCTCTTGAAATAGAGGTAAAAGGTCCCGGTGCTCACGCCCGCCCGCTCGGTGATCTTCTCGATCGTCGTGTCGCGGTAGCCGCGGGTGAAGAAGAGCTCCTTGCCCGCATCCAGGAGCAGGCGCTTTCTCTGCTCCTTGTCCTCCTCGCTGCGCGCCCGGGCGCTCTGTAAACGGGCCTGAGCCATGCTCTAAGACCTCACTTTATATGAATGCCATTCATTTGGATTATGGAATTTTTGAAATGGAGTGTCAAGAAGATTCTTTTTAATGAATGGTATTCAGATAGTCCCGCAATTCGGGTCCGACCCGAACTCGACCGACTCGAACTCGACCGAATTCGGCACAGGTCGGACCCGAGGGATGAAAAAGGGGCGGAGCCAGCGCGAGAGGCGGGGCGTGGATCGGGCGATGCATCGACCCGGGGAGGCCCGGCGGCCGGAGAACCGCGGCAGGTGACAATGCGTCTAAACGATAGAAGGTCAGAACGGGGAGATGTATGGAAGGTGACCGGAGCAAAGAAATGAATCCCCGGGAGGGAAGAAACAAACAGCCGAGGTCAACGGTACCGGAATCGGCCCGAAGACGCGCCCTGCTCGCCAAGGTGCACATCGCAGCCAAGGAATTGGGAATCTCGCCGGCAGACTACCGTGCCCATCTGATGGGCGAGTTCGGGGTCCCCTCGGCATCCTCGCTTTCCATAGGAGATATGGAGAGACTTCTGGAGCATTTCGTCGGCTTGGGATGGCAGCCCGAAGGGCGGAACCAGGTCAGGGCGGCCCTCGCCGCCATGCGCCGTCGGAAACAGATATTTGCCCTTCAGGCCCGCGTCCGCGAGACCTTCTCGCAGCTCGAGGACCGTAATGAGCGAAGGCTGAAGGGGCTCTGCGAGAAGATCTGTGGTACGGACGACCTGCCGTCGTGCAGGGACCCCGGGAAGCTGAAAAAGATCCTCGCCGTTCTTTCGGGCATCAAGAAACGTGAATCGAACGCCTCGTGCGCGATTCATTGAGTCCTTCGGGCCGCACCGGACCCCCTCGCCACACCCTATTGCGACCGTGTGCAACAACGTGCCCGCAGCCTCAAATCTTGATTGTTTCTGACAACTTGGGTATAATCGGGGTTTCGCCGGGCGGCACTCTTGCCTATCCTCTGCGGACCCGCGAAGGCCGCGGCCCGTAGACGGCCTGCTACGGAATCGGAGGAGAAGATGAGCTGGGTTGTGAACACCCTGACGGCCGCGATCGGGAAGAAGCTGATGATGGCCCTGACCGGCCTCGCTTTTTGCGGGTTTCTCGTCGTCCATCTGATCGGAAACCTGACCCTCTACGGGGGAAGGGACCTCTTCAACGCCTACGCCGAGCATCTGCATTCGCTCGGACCGCTGGTGACTCTCTTCGAACTCGGGTTGCTCGCCCTCGCCATCGTGCACGTCCTGACGGGGCTCACCCTGTTCTACGAGAACTGGCGCGCAAGACCGGTCAGGTATCGCGTGAACAAGCGGGCGGGGGGGCGCACCCTCGGCTCGGCCACGATGCCCTACACCGGAATCCTTCTCCTCGCCTTCGTGACGCTGCACCTGATCACCTTCCGCTTCGTGGACATGACGGAACGGACGGTCTTCGAAATCGTGTCCAGCGCTTTTGCCCAACCCTGGTATGTCGCCGTCTATGTGTTCGCCATGGTCGTGGCGGCGATCCACGTGAGTCACGGATTCTGGAGCGCCTTCCAGACGGTCGGGGCCAGCCATCCGAAGTACATGCCCCTCGTTCGGACCGTGGGGATCCTCTTCAGCCTGATGGTCGGCATCGGGTTCGGTACGCTACCGGTCTACGTGTATATGGCCTTCACCTGAGCATGGGAAGGATGAAAAGGGAGTAGATACGACATGGAGCTTGATGCAAAGATCCCGAGCGGCCCTCTCTCAGAGAAATGGGATCGTCATCGTTTCGAATTGAAGCTGGTCAATCCTGCGAACAAACGCAAGTACGACATCATCGTGGTCGGCACGGGCCTCGCCGGGGCCTCCGCATCCGCTACGCTCGCCGAGCTCGGCTACAACGTGAAGACCTTCTGCATCCAGGACAGCCCCCGGCGGGCGCACAGCATCGCCGCCCAGGGCGGAATCAACGCCGCCAAGAACTATGCGAACGACGGCGACAGCATATGGCGTCTCTTCTACGATACAGTCAAGGGCGGCGATTTCAGGGCGAGAGAAGCGAACGTCTACCGGCTCGCCCAGGTGAGCACCGAGATCATCGATCAGGGCGTCGCGCAGGGGATCCCCTTCGCCCGTGACTACGGCGGGCTCCTTGCCAACCGCTCCTTCGGCGGGGCCCAGGTTTCCAGGACCTTTTACGCAAGGGGCCAGACCGGGCAGCAGCTCCTGCTCGGGGCCTACAGCGCGCTGATGCGGCAGGTGGGAACGGGCAAGGTCCGGATGTATCCCCGCCGTGAGATGCTCGATCTGGTTCTCGTCAACGGCCAGGCAAGAGGAATCGTCGCACGGAACATGATCACCGGTGAGATCGAGAGCCATTCGGCCCACGCCGTGGTCCTCTGCACCGGCGGGTACGGAAACGTGTTCTTCCTGTCCACGAACGCGATGGCCTCGAACGTGACGGCCTGCTATCGTGCTTACAAGAAGGGCGCCCTCTTTTCCAACCCCTGCTTCATCCAGATCCATCCTACCTGTATCCCGGTGCACGGCGACTACCAGTCCAAGCTGACCCTGATGAGCGAAAGCCTGCGGAACGACGGACGCGTCTGGGTTCCGAAGAAGCAGGGCGACAAGCGGGCGCCCAGGGAAATCCCCGAGTCGGAGCGCGACTACTACCTCGAGAACAAGTACCCGAGCTTCGGCAACCTCGTGCCACGAGACGTGGCCTCCAGGAACGCCAAGGAGCAGTGCGACATGGGCAAAGGGGTCGGCGAAACGGGTCTCGCCGTCTACCTGGACTTCGAGGACGCGATCCAGCGGGACGGGGAGGATGTGATCGCCCAGAAATACGGCAACCTCTTCCAGATGTACGAGAAGATCACGGGGGAGAACCCTTACGAGACCCCGATGATGATCTACCCCGCCGTGCACTACACCATGGGCGGCATCTGGGTGGACTACAACCTGATGAGTACGGTCCCGGGGCTCTACGTCCTGGGCGAGGCCAACTTCTCCGACCACGGTGCCAACCGTCTGGGCGCCAGCGCGCTGATGCAGGGCCTGGCGGACGGCTACTTCGTCCTGCCCTACACCATCGGCGGGTATCTCGCCTCGGAATCCTTCCCGGAGGCTTCGACCGATCATGCCGCATTCAGGGATTCCACCCGGGAGGTGCAGGCCCGCGTCGAGCGGCTCATGTCCGTGAAGGGAAAACGTACGGTGGACGATTTCCATCGCGAGCTTGGGCACATCATGTGGGAGTACTGCGGGATGGCCCGCAACAACGACGGCCTGACCAGGGCGAAGGGGCTCATCCAGGAGCTTCGCGCCGAATTCTGGCAGAACGTGACCGTGCCCGGCTCGGACAGGGATTTCAACCAGAGCCTGGAGAGGGCCGGCCGCGTAGCGGACTTCCTCGAGTTCGGAGAGCTCATGATCACGGACGCCCTGGCCCGCCAGGAATCCTGCGGCTGTCACCTGAACGAGGCGTATCAGACGGAGGAGAACGAAGCGAAGCGGGACGACGAGCATTTCTGCCATGTCGCCTGCTGGGAATACGCAGGGGACGACAAGGAACCGGCCTTTCACAAGGAACCGCTCGTCTTCGAGAACGTGGAGCTTACGCAAAGGAGCTACAAGTGAGCAAGACCATCAACCTGACCCTGAAGGTCTGGCGGCAAGAGGGCCCCGAGAAGAAGGGTCGGCTGGAGACCTGCCCTGCCAGGGACATCTCCACGGACATGAGCTTTCTCGAGATGATCGACGTGATCAACGAGCAGCTCACGCTTGATGGAAAGGAGCCGATCGCCTTCGACCACGACTGCAGGGAAGGGATCTGCGGCACGTGCGGCGCGGTCGTCAACGGTCATGCCCACGGCCCGGAAAAGGGAACCACTCTGTGCCAGCTGCACATGAGACACTTCTCGGACGGGGACACGATCGTCATCGAGCCGTGGCGGGCCAAGGCCTTCAAGGTGATCAAGGACCTGGTGGTGGACCGAAGCTCCTTCGACGAGATCATCCAGGCGGGGGGCTACATCTCGGCGAACGCGGGCGGCGCCCCGGATGGAAACGCGATCCCGATCCCGAAGGAGGTTGCGGAAAAGGCGATGGATGCGGCCGCCTGCATCGGATGCGGCGCCTGCGTGGCTGCCTGTCCCAATGCGTCGGCCATGCTGTTCGTGGGGGCCAAGGTCTCCCACCTCGGCCTTCTTCCCCAGGGCAGGCCGGAGGCGGCGAAACGGGTGCAGGCCATGGCCAGGAAGATGGACCAGCTGGGGTTCGGGAATTGCAGCAACGAAGCGGAATGCGAAGCGGCCTGTCCCAAGGAAATATCGATCACCAACATCGCCCGGCTGAACCGCGAGTTCCTGAAGGCGAAGTTTTTTTCCCCCGACGATTGAGGGCGGGGTCTCCTCCCTGCTCTTTGTGACCACCCAGCCCGCGCTTGCCCCTCACCCAAGGCGAAAGGGTCAAGGTCAAAGGGTAAAGGGGTGGTCTACGATCCGAAGAGGGGCTCTACATAGACGACTTTGCCCATTCGCCTCTCCGTTCAGGTCAATCGGCTACTCAGGTTCCTTGGCGCCCCTTCTTCCGATCAGATTGCGTACGAACTCCACGACGAGGACGAGGAAGAACATGGCGATCGTGCCCAGCACGTACTCCATCCATTCGAAGTAGTGGTAGTCCTCGAAGTAGAACTTCTCGTTGAAGACCCAGTAGAAGATGTTGGTGATGATGAAGAACAGCAGGGCAAACAGAAGAGCAGACAACAACGGATTTCGGTAGGAAACCCTGTCTCCGGCCATGGTCTGAATCCTCCCTCGGCTCTGGGGCCGCCTTCGCATCCGCCCGCACGCTACTCTCCTTTTGCCAAGGTGCGGGCCAAACGGCTTGGCTGTGTGATCGGGGGTATCCTATTGAATAAGAAGTTATGCTGTCAACTAATAAATTCTGCCGCCCTCGCTCCCGCTGGAATCCCCCCTTTCTCTTTTCGGCACTCCGGGTCGAAAGGCGTTCGTGTTGGTTACAAAACTTCGTATCTACAGTGGCTTACGCACATGTTCCTCGCCTCGCGCGGACCGGTCGGTTTTTTCTTGACAAGGCGACGCGGAAAGAGGTACACCTTGATAAGTAAACAGCAGCACTGTTAACTCTTGCTGGTAGGCCGAGCGTGAAAAAGAAGCTGCTGAAGATGCAGGAGCTGTCCCAGGCCACCGGGGTGAGCGGTGGAACGATCCGGTACTACGTCCAGAAAGGAATCCTGCCCAAGCCCTTGAAGACCCACCGGAACATGGCCTACTACGACGAAAGCTACATCGAGCGCATCCGGGCGATCAAGGACCTTCAGAAGAAACGATTCCTCCCCCTCAACGTCATCAAGCTGATCGTTGGCTCCAGAGGCCCCTCCATCAATTCGGAACAGAGACAGATCCTGAAGGAGATGGAGAAGCCCCTGTTCTCCGACGCCCTGCTGCGGAGCGACGCACGGCTCATGAGCCGCGAGGAGCTTGCCGCACGGAACGGGATCGAGCTCGATCAACTCCAGGCCCTGGAAGCCATGGGCATGATCGAGGCGGACGAAGAAGGCCGGTTCGACGAGGAGTGTGTCCAGATCGTGGATATCCTGGTCGAGATTCGCGAGATCGGCCTGAACGAGGAGCTCGACTTCCAGGTGGAACACCTGCAGATCCATCTCGACCTCATGGAATTCCTGGCACGAAAGGAGATCGAGATCTTCACCAAACGAATCGTCCGTAAGGGGATGAGCCCCGGCCAGATCCACACCCTCGCCCAGGACGCAATCGACGGCCTGAACAAGATCCTCCCGATCCTGCACCGTCGCATGGTGAGGAAGATCACCCAGGAGCTGGGATGAAGAGAGACGCGACCCAACCCGCCCATGCCCGGGCACCTGAGCCGGCCTCCGTCGGGCCGGGCACCACGGAAGAGCCGAAGGGCTCCTCCCGCCGCGATTTTCTCCAGAAGGGGATTTCGGTCGCAGGGTGGGGCGCCCTTTCGATCGGTCTCGCCGCCGGGGGCTTTCAGACGGTTCGATTCTTCTTTCCCTCCGTGGTCTTTCACCCTCCCAGCGTCTTCCGGATCGGCCGGATCGAGGACTTCCTCTCCACCGAGGCCCCGGACGTGCACGGCGTGATCTCTGTGGACAGTCGATTCAAGCAGGACCTTCGTTTCTTCGTCGTGCGGGAAGCCGGCAGGATCTACGCGTTGTATGCGAGGTGCACGCACCTCGGCTGCACGGTGAACTGGTTTCCCGGGCTCCGTATCTTCAAGTGCCCCTGCCATGGCAGTGAGTTCCATTCGGACGGAGAGGAGTTCGCAGGCCCTGCGCCGCGACCCCTGGACCGTCTGATGATCAGCCTGGACAGTGAGAACAACATCCTGGTGGACACCCGGGTCGTGTTGACCGCCCGGGAATTCGAAGAGAAGAAGGCATACATCGATGTAGCCTAGGGCCGCCATGCCGACAAGGATTGCCTTCGTCACCGACAAATGCACGGGCTGCGGAGGCGCACCGGTCTGCCGGGTTTACTGCCCCTGCGGTGCGCTCCGGCTCGTAGATGACCATGGCCATCACCCGTTCAAGAGAGTGGAGGTGGACGCTGCCCTTTGCACCGGCTGTGGTTCGTGCGTGGCCCGGGGACCCAACGGGTCCCGCGTCTTCGGGTGTCCCTGGGACGCCATTCGCCTGACAGCCCTCGAGGAGGCTGTGGGGGAATAGCTTCTTGAGGTTCGGTTCCGGGTGAAACCCATTGGAAAGGAGGGTCTTGATGGAGGAATTCAGGCTCGATCGCAGACAATTTCTCCAGGCGTCCGGCGCATCCGCGCTGATGCTGTCTCTGCACTCCCTCGGCTTCCTGGGAGGCAGGGCCCATGCAACCGAGAAGGTGATCCGGGAGTGGGACTATGCAAAATGGGAG
Source organism: uncultured Thermodesulfobacteriota bacterium (assembly GCA_964479535.1). Lineage (GTDB taxonomy): Bacteria > Desulfobacterota > DSWW01 > DSWW01 > DSWW01 > S015-6. The sequence continues at coordinate 190,225 of CAYZMM010000004.1, read as the reverse complement.
GATCTGCACAGGAAGGAGTGGGCCTGGGACAAGGTGACCTACGGAACCCACCTGGTGGACTGCTATCCGGGGAACTGCCTGTGGCGGGTCTACACCCGGGACGGCGTGGTCTTCCGGGAGGAACAGGCGGCCAAGTACCCGGTGGTGGACCCGACCGGCCCCGACTTCAACCCCCGGGGGTGCCAGAAGGGGGCCTTCTACAGCCACATGATGTACAACCCGGACCGCCTCAAGTATCCGATGAAGCGCGTGGGTGAGCGCGGAAGCGGGAAATGGAAGCGGGTGACCTGGGACGAGGCCCTCGAGGGAATCGCTTCCGGCATCCTGGACGGCCTGGAGGCCCAGGGCCCCGAGTCGATCATCAACGAGACAGGCCCGGGTAACGGAGGCTACCTGAACATCATTCCCGCCTCCCGCCTCCTCAATTTCCTCGGCGGCACCTCCCTGGACCTGGACTCCACCATCGGGGACTTCAACCGGGGGATCTTCCAGAGCGTGGGCAAGTTCCAGTTCATGGACTCGGTGGACGGATGGTTCTTCGGAAAGCTGCTGCTCATCTGGCACATGAACCCGGTCTACACGCGGATTCCGTCCTATCACTTCATCGCATCCGCCCGGTACAACGGCGCCGAGGTGGTGACGATCGCGCCGGACTACTCGCCGAGCGCCATGCACGCCGATGAGTGGATCCCGGTGGAGCCGGGCGGAGACGCCGCCCTGGGCCTCGCCGTCTGCCAGGTGCTGATCGAGAAGGGCTGGATCGATGTGCCCTTCATCAAGGAGCAGACCGACCTGCCCCTGCTCGTCCGAACGGACACGGGCCGGTTCCTGCGGGTCGCGGATGTAGAGCAGGGCGGAAGGGACGATCAATTCTACTTCTGGGACGCGGCCGGCGGGAAGCCGGCAAAGGCGCCCCTGGAAACCCTCGCGCTTCCCGTGGACCCGGCCCTGGAGGGGACCTTCAAGGCAACCCTTCTCGATGGAAAGCAGGTGGAGGTACGGCCCTGCTTCGATCTTCTCAAGGAACGGCTCGACCGGGACTACACGCCGGAGAAGGCGTCCCCGCAATGCAACACCCACCCCGACACCCTCCGTCGCCTGGCGGAAAGGTGCTCCAGGGCCAACGGGCAGATTCAGGTTCTGGTGGGCTGGAACGCCTGCAAGTACTACCACGGGGACCTGATCGAGAGGTCCATGTGCCTGCTGCTTGCCCTCACCGGGAGTTACGGCAAGAAGGGCAGCGGGATCCGGGGCTGGAACGAGTCCCTGTTCGAGGGGGCCCTGTTCCAGACCCTCAAGACCCGGAAAGGCCCCCTCGGGGCGACCCTGCGGCTGGCCAACGAGAAGCGGATCATCAACCGTTACAAGAACGAAGACCCCACCCGGACGGACGAGATGCTCTCCGTCCTGCTGGAGCGCGACCGGAATCGCAACGAGTACACCATGGTCCCGCCCGCCTTCCTCTATTATTTCCACTCCGGGTACAAGGATGCCTGGGACAGGAAGGAATGGCACTGCCCCACCATGAAACGGGCCTTTCCGGAGTACATGAAAGAGGCGCTGGACAAGAAATGGTGGGACGGCTTCGCTTTGCCCTACGAGGATCAGGAACCGACGGTCTATTTCTACATCGGTACCAGCCCTGCCCGGAAGAACCGGGGCTGGAACAAGAACATCCTTCCCAGCCTCTGGAAGAAGTACAAGCTCGTTTTCGGTTTCGAGACACGCTGGTCCACAACCGCCCTCTACTCCGACTACGTATTGCCTTGCGCGGGCTTCTATGAGAAGCTCGACACCCGTTTCCCCACCCCCCACGTTCCCTGGCTCACCCTGACCGATCAGGCGGTGGCACCGCCGGGCGAGGCGAAGAACGAGTGGGAGATCTGCGTGATGCTCGCCGGGAAGATCGAGCAGGAGGCGGCCCGGAGGGGCAGGGCCGAGTTCCAGTTGCGGACCGGGCGGAAGGTGGACCTCGATGACCTGGAGGAGAAGCAGGCCATGGGGTGCGAGAACCTGGAAGAGATCATGGAGGATGCCCTGGAGACGAGCGTCATGATGGGCAATCTGCCCAAGGGCACCGATCTTGCGAAGATGCGGGAAGAGGGCATCGTGCGTTTCGTGGGACTCTCGCTCTTCGACCCGATCACCATGCATCTCTCCACGGACATCAAGCCGGATGAGCCGATCGTGCCCCTCACGTGGCACACGGGTTCGAAGAAGATCCCCTACCCGACGTACAACCGCCGGCTGCAGTTCTACCTGGATCACCCCTGGTACATCGAGGCAGGGGAAGCGATGCCCATGCACAAGCCGAATCCGAAGATGGGCGGCGACTATCCCCTGACCCTGACGAGCGGACACCAGCGCTGGAGCGTTCATTCGATCTGGATCACGGACGAGCAGCTTCTTCGGACCCATCAGGGTCGTCCCTTCATGTTCATGAACCCGGAGGACGCGAAGCAGCGGGGCATCCGGGACGGGGATCTGGTGAAGGTGTACAACGACTTCGATGACTTCCAGATCCACGTGAAGATCAGCCCGGCCGCAAGGCCCGGCAAGGGGACGCAACCCGGGCAGGTGATCGTCTACCATGCCTGGGAGCCCTTCCAGTTCAAGGGGTGGAAGAGTTACGATACGGCCATTCCGGGCATGATCAAATGGCTGGATCTGGCGGCCGGGTACGGCCACCTGAACTACTACCGGTGGAACTGGTGTCTGCAGCCGATCGATCGGGCTGTAGCGGTAGAAGTGCAGAAGGTCTAGTGGCGTGACTGGGAAATGTCGCTATGTTTCACGAAGTATTAGCGTTCGGAGCTGTCCAGGGGTCCCTCGGAGATTTGTGCCGGGCGACTTTGTAGGGGGAGGGAGAGACGGAGCCCAAGCAAATCGGAGAGGGACCCCTGGACAGCTCCGAACCTCTGCGCCTCGGTCAGGAAGTCATAGCGACCGTTTCCTGCCGACTTACGAGCACAAGCAATGGAAAGGAGGCACGGGAAAATGCCGGAGGAAGCAAAGAAGATGGAAAGCGTGATCGTCAAGAAGGTATCCGCTTCCCGCGAGGAGCTTCTCCAATGCGGGTCTGCCGTCTGGTCCGGCCTGGACGCAAAGAGCATCGAGATGTCTGCGACGCCTCTGGCCAACCAGCCGTCTCCCTACATCAAGGCCACCTTTGACGAGAACAAGATCGGGGCCGTGAAGGAGATCCAGGTCAAGGGGGCCCACAACGGGAAGGACGTCTTCTTCTGGTTCTCGTGGAAGAGCGAGAAACCGAACTACGAAATCGGGGACATCGGCACCTTCCCGGACGGCATCGCCGTTCTGTTCCCCTTCAAGGACCCGGAGAAGACCCAGATCAAGGAGATGGGCTCCAAGGAATACCCGACGAACAGCTGGTACTGGCGACCGGACTTCGAGGAGAAGCCGAAGAACCAGGTCGCCCAGGGCCTCTCCACCTCCCTGTACACCGACCGCTCCTCCCTGGTTTCCTGCTCGGAATGGAAGAACGGCACCTGGTGCGTGGTTCTGGGACGTCCTCTCGAGGTGGCTGAGGAGGCGGTCAATCTGGTGCCGGGCACGAAGCCCGTCACGGTGGGGTTTGCTGCATGGGAAGGCGGTAACGGAGAGCGGGGCGGGGTCAAGTCCTTCAGCAAGGAGTGGATCGGCCTCGTGATGGAAGGTTGAGGTGAGCAAAACCGGAATCGGGACCTCAGGCAGGTCAGGACAGGAGACAGAAAATGCCGGTTGACGAGAAGAATCTGACCGAAAGGGAAAAGGAACTTGCCCTCGAGTTTCAGGCCTCCAAGGAGAAGCTCCGCGAATCCAAACGCCAGGTCGCCATGGTGATGGACCTGAACAAGTGCATCGGGTGCCAGCTCTGCTCCATGGCATGCAAGACCCTCTGGACCCAGATCGAAGGCCGGGAATACATGTGGTGGAACAAGGTGAACACGCAGCCGGGCAAAGGCTCCCCCAGGGACTGGGAGCGCAAGGGCGGCGGATACCAGGTGCTCTTCGGCGGCAAGGTGCGGGATCCGGTACGCGGAGAACTCCCCACGCGCAAGGACTTCGGGGACATGTGGAAGTTCAACTTCGAGGAGGTCTTCTCCGCGAAGGCGGGGGACAAGCACCTCGAAGCCCGCAACCCGGACGGCACGGAGCCGGACTGGGCCATGAACTGGGATGAGGACCAGGGCGGCGGGAAATACCCGAACGCCTTCTACTTCTATCTGCCCCGTATCTGCAACCACTGCACGTACGCGGCCTGCATCGATGCGTGCCCGAGAAACGCGATCTACAAGCGGGAAGAGGACGGTGCGGTCGTGATCGACCAGGACCGCTGCAAGGGTTATCGATTCTGCCTGGAGGCATGCCCGTACAAGGTGATCTACTTCAACTTCATTACCCAGACGAGCATGAAGTGCATCTTCTGCTACCCCCGGCTGGAGCAGGAGGTGGCAACGGCCTGTGCCAGGCAGTGCACCGGGCGGGTCCGGTTCCTGGGCTTCCTGGACGACGAGAAGGGGCCGATCCACAAGCTCGTGAAGGTCTGGAAGGTTGCCCTTCCCCTGCATCTCGAATACGGCACCGAGCCGAACGTCTTCTACGTGCCCCCTCTTTCGCCCCCGAGAATCGACGAAGAGGGAAAGATCGACACGTCCAAGCCCCGCATTCCGATGGCCTATCTGCGCTATCTTTTCGGTCCCGAGGTGGAGCAGGCCATGGAGACCATGCAGACCGAAATGACCAAGGTGCGTAACGGCGGAAAGTCGGAGCTGATGGACATCCTGATTGCACGGGAATGGGCCGGCATGTTCAAGCCCTTCACCAAGGATCCGGCCCTGCTGGAACGGCCCCCTGAAAAACAGACCAAGGCGTAGAAAACATGGAGAACATCCAGAGCAAGCCCTTGAGCACGGAGCAGGAAAGGCGCTCCGGAAACCGGAGCCGCCTCTATTCGGTGCTGGCAGAGGTGTACCGGTACCCGGACGAGTCCTTTCGAAAGCAGGCGAGGGAGGGGGCCCTGTTGCAGGCCCTGGAAACCTTGACGGCCGAACTCCCCTACGGCTTCTCCCTGGAGGAGAGCGAGCGGACGGGCCTCACACTGGCCGGAGAGGTCGAAGAAGAAGGGATCGAGGTGGAATTCGTCCGTCTCTTCGAGTCCGGTCCCGGCGGGCCGCCCTGTGCACTCGTGGAAGGAGCCTGGAGGGAGGACCGGAAGGTGGTCCTGAAGGAGCTCATCCTCTTCTACAATCATTTCGGGTTGAGTTATGCCGAGGGCGCCCAGGACGAGCGGCCGGACCACATCTGCCTGGAAATGGAGTTTCTACACTACCTCACGTTCAAAGAGCTCCTGGCCATGCAGACCGATGCGGACCCCGTCAGCTATCGGCGGGCCCAGAAGGACTTCCTGAAGAGGCACCCCCTCACCTGGATGGGACAGGTGTCCGAAAGGCTGGAGAAGATCCATGAACGGCTTCCCGGGGATGCGTGCCGGGAGGCGGTCGTCTTCTACCGGGAACTGGTGAGGCTGACCTGCCGCTACCTCGGCGCGGACCTGGCCTATCTCCAGACCCTGCTGTCTGCGTAGGCGGTGTGGCCATGGCCTGGAAACGAATAACCGAGAGCCAGCTCTGGCGATCCGTCTTCCGGCACCGGTTCGAGGACACACCCCGGAACCGGGCCCTTGCCACGGTCTCCAACTCCATCCTGCACCTCCATCCGGTCACCCTTCCCCGGGACGCCCTGAAGGTCCGTTTCACCTTCTGCCTCGGGGGGTTGACCTTCTTCATGTTTCTCGTGGAGACGGTCACCGGCATCCTGCTCATGTTCTACTACCGGCCGGTGCCCGAGTACGCGTACCTGGACATGAAGCTGCTGGAGCACACGGTCCGGTTCGGCATGTTCCTGAGGAACATGCACCGGTGGGCCGGCCACGCGATGGTGCTCCTGGTGATGCTGCACATGCTTCGGGTCTTTCTCACCGGCTCGTACAAGCCTCCGCGTGAGTTCAACTGGGTCGTGGGGGTGATGCTGCTGGTGGTCACCCTGCTGCTGAGTTTTACGGGATACCTTCTTCCCTGGGATCAGATCGCACTGTGGGCCATCACGGTGGGAACGAAGATGGCGGCGGCGACCCCCTTCCTCGGTGCGGACGGGCCCTTTCACGAATTCCTCGGCATACACCCGGACAACGACATGCGCTTTCTCCTGCTGGGGGATTCGGACGTGGGGGCGAACGCCCTGCTTCGGTTCTACGTGCTTCACTGCGTGCTGCTTCCGGTCGTGGCCGGCGTGCTGATGTTCGTCCACTTCTGGCGGGTGCGCAAGGACGGGGGGATATCGAGACCGTTGTGAAGAAGGTGAAAGGGGTGGATCGAGAGAGGAAGGAGTAGTTTCACGGAATCGAGACTCTGATTGGTTTGCCTTTAAGAGTGCCTTCTTCAGAACAGGAACCGGCCCTTTCACCTTTGACCTTTCACCTTTGACCTGCGGGGGGATGCCGGCTTCCCGGTAATGGCGTTGGGAAAGAGCATGAACTCGGCTGACAAGAAGAAAGGGGCGGATGGGGGTGAGGTCTTCGCCTTCCCGGACCTCGTGTTCAAGGAGTTCCTTGCCGTTCTGGTGGCCACGCTGGTCCTGATCGTCTGGTCCTTCACCATCGACGCGCCGCTCAAGGCGGTTGCGGATCCGAACTGGACCGAGAACCCGGCAAAGGCGCCCTGGTACTTCGTCGGACTTCAGGACCTCCTCGTCTATTTCGACCCCTGGATTGCCGGAGTGGGCGCACCGCTGCTGATCATTCTGGGCCTGGCCCTGCTCCCCTATCTCGACCCGAACCCGAGGGGCGTCGGGAGGTACTCCCTGCGCGACCGACCGCTCGTGGTCCCCCTGTTCCTGTTCGGGTACCTGATGTGGTTCGTGCTCATCTTCATCGGCCAGTTCCTTCGCGGCCCGAACTGGCACTTCTACTGGCCCTGGGAGGACTGGGCCGTAGAAAAGGTCGCGGAGCAGGCCCTGGTCAATCTCCCCAACGCGGTGGGGATTTCACTGCTGGCGGCCTATTTCGTGATCGGACTCCTTCTTCCGGCCCTGGCCCATCGTGAGCTCTACCGGAAGATGGGCCTTGCGAGGCACCTGATCGCCTGGAGTTTTGTGCTGCTCATGTTCGGGGTGGTCGGCAAGATCGTCCTGAGGATCTTTTTCCACGTGAAGTACATCGTCACGACGCCGTATTTTTCGATATAGGAGGAACGGGAGCCCCGGGATTCCCGCTCCCCGCCTTCGCGGGGACAGGCTCCGCGGGAACGACGGGCAGACCCGTACGGGATCTATGGCAACGATTCGAGCAGGTCTCACATCTCGGCTCATCTTTGTCGTCCTGGTGGTCGCTTGCCTCATCGCCGCCCTGGTGGTCTTCCGCTCCGAAGGCAGGCAGGAGTGGAAGGGGATCCAGAGAGACTATGAGAAGATGTTCAAGGAGCGGGTCGAACAGAACCTCCAGGCGGCCACCGAGGAGGAGGACGAGGAGGCCCTGAAAAAGTGGACCCGGCTTCTGGACCAGGCAGAAAACGGACGGGGTCCCCGGATCGAGCAGGTGTTCCTGCCCGACGCCGGGGTTCGTGATCTCTGCCGGACCTGTCATCTTGCCGTGGAGAATCCGCTTTTCCGGGATGCGGCGAATCCCCTCGCCTATCACCCTCCCGGGATTCTCAGAGACCACAAGCCGAACCGCTTCGGGTGCACGCTGTGCCATCACGGACAGGGGGTCGGGCTGAGCGTGGGGAAGGCGCACGGCTTCGAGGAGAACTGGCCGCTGCCGCGTGTCCCCTCCCGCTTCGTGCAGGGACTCTGCCTCGGGTGCCACGAGAGCCCCCATCGTCTGGAGGGAGCGGAGAAGGCGGAGGAGGGCCGGGTGCTCTTCGTGGAGCACGGCTGCTACGGGTGCCACGAGGCCCGCACCACCGGGGGGCTTCCGCCGATGTCCTCGCCCTTCGAAGGCATGGCTACGAAAGTCTTCAGAACCGAGTGGATGTTTCAGTGGATCAAGGATCCTGCGGCGCTCCGGCCCAGAACCCGAATGCCCACCTTTCGCCTGAAGGACGAGGAGATCCTCCACATCGTGGCCTACCTGAACAGGCAGGAGAAGATGCCGAAGCCCCTCGCCCCGTACCGCCGAAAGCAGGCTTCCTACAGGAGGGGAAAGGATCTCTTCTCGGAGAAGGGGTGTGTGGCCTGCCACAGCGTGAAGCGGAGCGAGGCGTGCTTGACGGACCGCGTGCCCAATTTGTCGAACGCGGGCCTGAAGCTTTCCAGCCGGTGGATCGCGACCTGGCTGGCAGGCCCCGCCGACCTGAACGGGCAAACCGCCATGCCCCGGCTCATGCTGACGGAAGAGGAGCGAAGGGACCTGACCCGCTATCTGAAGGGCCTCTGGCCCAAGGAGATCGAGGACCTTCTCGGACAGGCCCCGTCGAATCTGCCGGAAGGGGCGGACCCGGCAGAGGGAAAGCGGCTGGTCCAGCTCATGGGCTGCTACGGCTGCCACCTCGTCGAGGACATGGAGCGGCTGCCTCTCCCCGGCGTCGAGGTGGGGGAGGTGGCCGGGAAGAGGCTGGACGAGCTGCCCTTCGGCTCGTCCGACGTGCCTCACACCAAGTGGGATTGGCTTTTCGAGAAGATCCGAAAACCGGACATCTTTCAGACCGAGGACATGCCGCTGAAGATGCCGGACCACCGCCTTTCCGAGCAGGAGGTCGAGTCCCTGACGGTCTACTACCTCCACAACGAGGACTATGACATTCCTGAATCGTATCTCTGCAGGATCCGTCCGGAGCAGGCGACCCTGGCGCGGGGCGAGTGGATGGTGAACCACTACAACTGCGGAGGCTGCCACCAGCTCGAGGAGAATGTGAAGCCTCGCGTCGACGCCCATATCGGTCGCAAGTCCATGGTTCCCCCCCGGCTGATCAACCAGGCGGAACGGGTGCAGCCCCAGTGGTTCTTCCAGTACCTGAGCAATCCTGTCGAGCTGCGGCCCTGGCTCGAGATCCGGATGCCCGCGTTCGCGTGGTCCTATCAGGACCGGGAGGACCTCATTGCCTACTTCCGGCTCATCCTGGACCCCGGGCTCCGCGCGACCGTCAAGGTCCCGTACGTCTCGCTTCCGGTCCGGGACGACGTTGACCCCGAGGTCGTGGAGATGGGCGAGTACCGCGTGAAGACCGACAAGTGCATGCAGTGCCACCCGGTCTCCTTCGACGGCGAGCTGCCGGAGGGGGTGAAGCTGGAGGATCTGTCCATCAACCTGATGCTCAGCAAGAGCCGGCTGCGCTTCGACTGGATCAAGAACTTCCTTCGCGACCCGGACCGGTACGCCGGCCAGGGCACGAAGATGCCCTACGTCTACTACACGCCCGACGGGGTCGCCCGGATGCCGGATCCCGAGATGTGGATCGAGTATGCGAGCCTGTTCCTCATGTTCATGGACAAGGTTCCTGAAATGCCCGAGGAGAGGGCGATCGAGGAGGTGAGACCGGGGGCGGATGTAGACTGGACCACCTACGAATAGCGGAGAGGCTGGCGATAAACGGTCATCTGCGGCGTTGCACTCGCCCGTCGTCACTGCGGCGTACGATGTACGCCTCGTTCCTCAGGGCTTCGTGCGCCTTGCATCTGACCGTTTCTCGCCAGCCTCTCACGGTGGTAGGAGAATGAGCAGGTACGAATGCTGATCAATGCCCATCTGCGATACGCTCACTCGAGCTTCGCAAGGAGACAATGCGATGACACGGCATAGGGTTTGCCGCAGCAGGAAGATGCTGTGTGCGGTGGCGACGGTGGTCTTGTTGGTCGTCCTTGGTGCCGGGTGTGAGAAGATCTCCCTCATGCTCGATCCGCCGGACCTGGGCGAAGAGACCATGGACCGGAATACGGTCTGGAAAGAGCGAAAGAGCCCTTATCGGATCACCGAGACGTTTACGATCCTGGCCGATGCGACGTTGACGATCGAGCCGGGCGTGGAGGTGCTGCTCGGCCCGGACGTGACCATCCACTGCTACGGGCGCATCGTTGCGGAAGGGACCGAGGAGAAGCCGATCCGGTTCGGCCCGCTGGAGGGCGGCGGGCCCTGGGACAAGATCGACTGCTTCGGGGGCAAGACGTCCGCTGAGGGGGAGGTTCTCCCGGACATCTTCCGTCACTGTATCATCGAAGGGGGACGGGGGCTCAAGGCGCGGGATGCGGATCTGCTCGTGGAGTACTGCAAACTGCGGAACATGGTCGACACCCCGATCAGCCTGGAGTTCTCCTCCGGAAGAATCGCGCGCAACGAGATCTACGACAATTCGACCGAGCCGGAGGACGCGTCCGGGAACGGGGGCGGCATGGTCGTCTACTCGGACCGGGAGGTGGTCGTAGAGGAGAACGACGTACACGACAACGTCTCCGACGGCGGCCGGGATGGCGGGGGTGGCATCTATGCCTACGCGTACGACAAGGGGAGGGTGTCGATCCTCAACAACCGCATCTGGCGGAATCGAAGTGACCGGTACGGAGGCGGGCTGGTCTCGTTCGAATGCCGGGTCGCGGGCAACTGGATCGTGGACAACGTGGCGGAAGACTCGGGCGGGGGGATCTTCGCCTTGGGGGGGACGGTGGAGCGCAACCGGATCGAGCGAAACCGTGCAGGCAGAGGAGGCGGCCTCTACACGGAGGCGAGTCTGCTTCGCAACAACAGCATCGCCAACAACACGGCAGAGCCCTTCATGGGAGGCGGGCTCTTCTATTACTCGGACGGGAAGGTCGAGGAGAACACCTTCTACCGAAACGGAGCCGAAGGGGAAGCGCCCGGTGATTCGATCGTCGTTTCCGGTGGCCCGGTGCTCCGGCGGAACAACATTGCGGCCGGCGCCGGCTATGCCCTTCGGGTGCAGACCCACAGCCTGGCCCCTGATCTGGATGCGGCAGAGAACTTCTGGGGAAGCCGCGACCCGGAGGTGGTGATCGCCCGCATCTACGACTGGCTCGACGACGCGGAGCGGGGGCTCGTGGACTGGCGGAACCCGAAAGTGCGCTGGTGTCCCGAGGCGCCGCCACCGCCTCCGGATTTCCTGACCTATCGTGCAGACGGCGAAGAGTGGATCCTCTGTTGGACCTACCCCCGCGATGTGCCGGTGAGCGGGTTTCGCGTCTACTGGGCGGGTGAGACCGGCTTTCCCATGACCGGGGGACAACGTGTGGACGGAGAACAACGTTCCCTCCGGCTCGGAGACCCTCCGAACCCCGAGGCTGCCTTCTTCTGTCTGTCCGCCTTCAGGGAAGGGGAAGAGGGAGAGGTCCTGGAGAGTGCCGTCTCGCGCCTGATCCCCGCTCCGGCCGGACGTGCCGGGGGCTCTGCCCCGGCCGGGAGCCGATCCGCCGGGATACGTCCGGCCGAGCCGGGGAGGTGCGACGCTCCCCTGGAGAAAGTGTCCCTGCTCCGTGTCGATCCTGCCGTCGAAGGGGAAGCCCGGGTCCGGGCCCGGTGGGTGATCAGCGAGTTGCCCGTGGATTTCTCCACGCCCTTGTTCGACAGCGGCCCGGTGGAGGGTGATGAGTCCTTTCCCGTCCCCGACGGGCTTCTCCAGCCGGGAAGGGAGTATGCCTGGCGGGTTGCATTTCAGGGGGCGGACGGTAGCTGGACCGACTGGTCTTCTGTCACAAGGTTCTGCACCCCCCAGGCCGCCCCGGAGGTGGTGAGGGGGCCGCTGCGCGAGGATCGCGTGCTGGGCCGGCCTTCCGGGATGACCTGCCGGGTGACCGGAAACGTGTTCGTCCCGAAGGGCGTTACCGTCGAGGTCCTTCCAGGTACGAAGATGGAGATCGCGCCCGAGGTGAACTTCCGGGTGCGCGGGAAGTGGATCGCCCGGGGAGAGAAGGTCCGGCCTGTGGTCTTCACGGGCGATCCGGAATCGCCCTGGGGGCACCTGTTCTTCGATGGGGAGGAACTGCCCGCTCAGGGGTCTGAAGGGGAGGAGGAAAGAGGCGACGAGAGTGCGGTCCTGCAGCACTGCGTGATCGAACACGGTCAAGGGGTTCTGATCGAGGAGGCGAAATCCCTGGTGTCGGACTGTGTCATCCGGAAGAACCGCGCAAGCGGGATCGCCGTGCGGAATGCCGCGGCAAGGATCCGGAACAACCGTATCCTGGAGAACCGGAGCCCTTCGAACGGAGGCGGGATCTACGCCTACGGCAGCCGGCTCATCTACATCATGGACAACGAGATCCGGAACAACACGGCCGACGAGGACGGAGGGGGTGTTTTCGGTTACGGTTATCGGTCGAATACGGCGGTGAACCTCTCCGGAAACCGGATCGAGGGGAACGCGTCGGGGGGCGACGGCGGGGGTGTGTGGCTCTCCCGGTCCGCCCTGGTGGAGAACCGGATTCTTGCCAACCGGGCCGAGGGCAAAGGGGGCGGCCTGTTCGCGACCTTCGCCCTGATCGAGAACAACGAAGTGGCCCGAAACAGCGCCGGTGAGGGAGGCGGGGTCTATGCCGAGACGAACAGCTCCCTCCAGGGGAACCGCATCACGGACAACCGCTGCAGGGGCGCGTACGGTGGCGGCGTGTACATGAACTTCTGGGGTATGAGCATCAAGAACGAGGTCTTTCGCGGGAACCTGGTCTCCCGAAACGCGGCGGCCACACAGGCGGACAACGGAGGCGTTTATCTGAACGGATCGATGATCTTCGAATACAATCAGATCTTCGGGAACGAAGGCAGCCAGCTCTACAATGCCAACCCGGCGGATCGTCCGCCTTTGACGGCGCCTCACTGTTACTGGGGAACGACCCGGCCGGAAGCGATCGAGGCGTCCATTCACCACGCAAGCGACGACCCCCGGCTCGCCCGTGTACTTTTCAAGCCCTTCGCCGCCACCCCGGCCAAGGCGAAACCCCTGCCTCATTCCCGGGAAGGCGGGAATCCCTGAGCCGAACAAGCAGGCGAGGCGACGACGGGCAAGACCGGCCATTGGGAAGAGGAATCTTTGCACGGCATCTCAGAGGAGCAGGACAAGCCGCCATGATCCGATGCATCATCTTCGACTTGAACGGCACGCTGCTCGATGACTACGAGTACAACATCAAGGCTTTTCAGAAGGTCTTCGAGAGGTTCGGCCTGACCATCCCCCACGAAAGGCTGGATGCCCTTCTCGGCAAACCCACCTCTCACATCATCGAAGTGGTGCTCAGGGAAAACGGAATCGAGGCGGACCATCCGACCCTCGCTTCCGAAAAGGTGGGCAACTACATGAAGATGACCGCGGGGCGGGATCTCTTCTTTCCGGACGTTAGGGAAACCCTCTCCGCCTTGAAGGAGAACTATCGGATCGGCATGTTCACCGGCGTCACGCGGAAGCAGGTGGACACGCTCGGGGATTTCCTCGACCACTTCGAGCTGATCGTGGCCGGCGAGGAGGCGATCAAGCCGAAGCCCGCTCCGGACACGCTGCTCTACATGGCCGACCGCCTGGGGCTCGAGCCGGAAGAGTGCGTGTACGTGGGAGACATGCCGCAGGACATGACCCTGGCGAGAAACGCGGGCATGGGTGGCATCGGTGTGGAGAACAGGATGTTCTCCGCGCAAGCGCTCCTGGACGGGGGCGCTACATCGGTCATCCGCGCACGGAAAGAGCTGATCGATCTTCCCCTTCTGCGGCGTACGACGGCCAAGGCTCCGTGATGGCTGACGGTCTCGACCCGTTGAAGGGAACGACACCGCGTCTTCCCAATCTGGTGATCATCGGGGCGATGAAATGCGCGACCACGAGCCTGCACTACTACCTCGGCCTTCATCCCGACATTCAGATGTCCGCATCAAAGGAGGTCGGCTTCTTCCTCACGGAAGAGAACTATGCGCGAGGGATCGACTGGTACGCCTCCCACTTCCCCGATCCCGCCCTTGTCCACGGAGAGGCGACGCCGGGTTATGCCTATGCCCCCTTCTTCAACGGCGTGGCCGAGCGAATGGTCCGAACCATCCCGAAGGCGAAACTCGTTTACGTGGTCCGGGACCCGATCGACCGCCTTCTCTCTCATTATGTGCACGAAGTTGCGGCGGGTTCTGAGGGGCGGTCCTTTCGAGCCGCCATGTCGGACCGGGAGCGGAACCCCTACCTGCTCGTGAGCCGGTATGCTTTCCAGCTGGAGCCGTACCTGGAACGATACGGGCCGGAACGGATCAAGATTCTCTGCATGGAGGATTTGAAGACGAAGCGCTCCCACACGCTCAGGACCGTCTTTCGCTACCTCGGCGTGGACGAGACGTTCTGCGCAGCTCGATTTCATCTGCAGTTTCATCAAACGCGCTTCAAGAGAAGAGGGCAAGAGAAAAGACGCCGGAATCAGGCTCTGCAGCCGCTCATTCAGAAGCTGCCCTTCGAGGTTCGGGGGCTCGTCGAAAAGATGCTCTTTCGCCCCTTCTCGAAGAGAATCGAGACGCCGGATTTGGACGAAGCCCTGAGGGAGCGATTGCGAGACTATTTCCGACCGGACATCGAGTCTTTGAGGAGACTGACCGGGGATCCCTTCTCTTCCTTCCGCCACGAATACTGAGAGGCGGGCCTTCATTTGCCGGATCTGGATGCCTGATAAAGGAACCCGAAGAGGTTCACGATCTGCCACACTGCGAGCAGGGAGCACACCCGTGCCGCCATGGGTCGGTCCAGCTTCATGAGCGGATCCCCCACCAGCGAGAGCAGCCGCACGTGGAATCGCATGTCCCGGCCGATGCTGCCGGTGCCCCTCCTGTGCCGGAGCGAATGGTATTGAAAGGCACCCCGGCCGTAGTTGAAATGCTGACTGCAGAAGGACCGGAAGTCGAGCAGGTGATCGTGGGAAAGGACGATCTCTTCACAGAAGACGATCCGGTGTCTCTGGTGCAGCCATCGGTCACAGAACTCCCGGTCTTCCGAGGCGACTCGGAAGCTCTCGTCGAACCCCCCGGCAAGGGAAAACAGATCGGCCCGGACGGTCATGTTGTTGGAGGCGAGGAATCGTGCGGACAGAGGATCGGCATTGTAGAACCGGTACGCCGCGTCCAGGATGACCTGACTCGTGGTGGAGTAGGGATTCCGGGAGAGCCGGGTCCGGGTACGGCCGCCGATGAGACAATCCGGATGCATCTGCACGCAACGGTCTACATTCGCCAGCCAGTCCGGGGGCGGAATACAATCGTCATCGATGAAGACCAGGTATTGCCCCCGGGAATCACGCGACCCCCTGTTTCGGGCCGTGGCCGGCCCGCTGTTCGGGATCCGGATGCAGCGCCTTCGTGGAGACCCTTCGGCGCCGCCCACCCGATCTGTCAAGGGCGCGTGACTGCCGTCGTCCACCACGATGATTTCGAACGCATCCTTGTTGAAATCGAGGCTCTCGAGCGCCGCAAGACATTCGTCGAGCTGTTCCGGACGGTTGTAGGTCGGTATGACGACCGAGAATCGGCACGGCTTCATGGAACGGATTCCGCGGCAAGGCAGGGATCTTCGCCTGTCTTCAACGTGGCGTTCTCTCTTCGAACACTGTGGCTGATCCCGCAGTATCGATTACACTTCCTCATCTTCTCTCGGACCGGAAGACTTCGCTCGTTCCAGAAGGCCTCCAGATCCCCTTCGGCTCTCAGAGGGAACGAGGGGAAGGCACTGTTGAAACAGAGGCCCGCGTTGCCGTACAGGTCCACCATGATGTTCCGGTCGTAGGTATTGCAGATGTGCTCCTCCGTACCGGTCCGATGCAGCCAACCCAGGCCCGCGTTCCGGTTCTTCCGGATCGACCGGTGGTACATCTTCACATTCTCGATCCAGGCAGGGTTGAGGTTGAGCCCGTATTTTCGATCACAGGCTTGAATCAACGAGGCGAGCTCCTCGTAGTCCGAGACGACGTTTTCCCTGAAGAAGCGGTCGACCAGTTTCCACTTGGGAAATCCGAAGGAGGGCTGAAGGAAGTTCAGTTTCAGTTTGTCCGCCCCCACACCGTTCAAGATGAACGCGTAGAAGGGATCGAGATCCCGATAGTTGCCTTTGAAAACGACGGCCATGGCATAGATCGGCTTCTTCACCTTCTGTCGATCCCTCGAGTCGATCAAGAGCCGCAGCGCTGTGACCACCTGACGGTGATTCCCCTCGACACCTCTGCTCTGATCATGCACCGACGCCTTGTGGCTGTTGACGGAAACGGTGATTTCGCTCGGCCCTTCCGCAATCATCCGGTCCGCCATGGCCTGCGATTGAACCCGGGTTCCGTTGATCACCGAAAAGCATCGGAGACTCTGCCGGATGCACTCTCGGGTGATGGAGAAGTAGTCGTCCAGGTCCAGCATGCTTTCCCCGCCGCAGATGACGACCGTTCCACATGGATTCAGCGCCGCGAACTCCTGCAGGATTTCCCGTCTGCGCGAGGGCGGGGTGTAGTTTCGCCGATCTTCGTCGTCTTTGCGCCAGTAGTGGCAATGCCTGCAGCGCAGATTGCACCGCTGATTCATGTCCAGGAAGAGAAAGCGGGGAGGGGCCTCTCGCATTCTTTCGATCCTCGTCTTCCCTGGGGCGAAGCGCTTCGTTCAAGGCCGAAGCAGCAGGGAGGATGTTTGAAACAGGAGTATAGGGAAGGAGATCGAGGGGTGTCAATGAGCCCATCCGGAGCCCGGTCCGTGTGACCAGCCGGTTTGGTTCGGCATCCGGGTGAGATGCCCGTGCGCACCCCAGGTTGCGCCATCGGTCCGTCTTCCGGTATACCGGTAACAGGCGGTGCCGGACGGAAACCACATGGCGAACGGAGGGGGCACCGTTTCTGCAGCAAACACCTTCAGAGAAAAGGAGGTTTCATGAAGATGCGAGCAACATGGATCCTGGTCATCCTGGCAGGCCTGTTGATATGGGCAGGTTGTGAGAATCAGGGTACAGCCACCAGGCAACCCGCCGCAGGGGATACCCCTCCCCCCGAGCAGGAGGTCGTGGCTTCCGTAGGCGGCGTGGCGATCTCGGAGGCGGAACTGGAGGAGGCGGCCAGGGGTCAGCTCATGAAGATCCGGGCACAGATCTACGAGGCGAAGAAAAGGACGCTGGATACGATGATCGATGAGAAGCTGATCGCAAAGGCTGCAGAGGAGCAGGGCGTGAGCGTTGAGGAATACGTGGCCGAGCGCGTCGATGCGAAGGTTGCCGAGCCCACGGACGAAGATATCGAGGCGTTCTACGAAAGCCAGAAGGGCCGGATCAGAGCCCCGCTGGAACGTGTGAGGGACCGGATCGCCCAGCACCTGAAACAGACCCGGACGGCCGAGAAGAGGCAGGAGATGATCGCCCGGCTCAAGGAGAACGCGGACGTGAAGGTGATGCTCGAGCCTCCCCGCACCGAGGTTTCGCTGGAGGGGGCGGCATACACGAGTGGAGACGGAGAGGGCAAGATCGTCATGGTCGAGTTCTCGGATTACGAGTGCCCTTACAGCAAGAGGGCCCGGGCGACGGTCCGGAAGGTCCTGGATCAATACGAGGGGAAGATCCGGTACGCTTTCTTCGACTTTCCCCTTGCCTTCCACAAGAACGCGATGAAGGCACACGAGGCTGCCCGGTGTGCCGGCAAGCAGGGGAAATACGCCGAGTACAGCGACAAGGTGTTCGAGAACCAGCAGAATCTGGGCGTCGAGGGACTGAAGCAGTATGCGGAAGACCTGGGTCTGGAGTCGGAGGCCTTTGATGCCTGTCTGGACGAAGGCAAGACCTCCGCAAGCGTCCATCAGTCCGTTGAAAAGGGCAAGAGTGTAGGGGTCTCCGGGACTCCCGCCTTCTTCGTCAACGGGATCATGATCAGCGGAGCACAGCCCTTCGAGAAGTTTGAGGCGGTCATCAAGTCGGAGCTGGCGCGCTAGACTCAGACGATTTCGAGCCACCTGAACCAGATCGGGTGATTCGCCTTGTACCACTCCAGGATCTCCCGGATCTTCACCTGGTCAGCGGGCGGGATGACGTCTTCCGGGATGTGGTCGAAATGGAGCCGGATGTGGTGGTCACCGAAATGCTCCAGGGCCTCGGTGCAGAGGGTTTGCAGCTCGTTTCGTATCCGTCCTGAGTCGGAGAGGGTCACGCGTCTCTCCGTGTAGTCCTCCCCTCGGAGAAATCGATTGAGCAGAGGGTTGAAGACCAGGCGGCTCTCTTCAAAGGTCTCTACGAGCCGAAGACGGATCGTCGTCCGTTTGTCGCCCTCCCGGGTCGACAGACGGACGGTCACCTCATAGGTATCGTCCTCCACCTGCTTGACGCCGGGCGCGCCGGTGTAAGGGTCGGGCAGCATGTACCCGGAGATGGCCATTACGTCCCACTTCTTTCCCGGAAGGAAATCGTCCGCCCTGACGATCTTCTTGTCCAGCGGTACCCCCGCGGTTCTGGCCTGAAGGATATCCTTCCGGTACCGTTCGACCGTCTTCTCGTCCAGCTCTTTTTCGAAGATCGCGGAAAGCTTCCCGGCAAAGTCCTCGGCATCCGGGTCGAGTCGCATGATGAGCGGCTCGCGATCGTGGCCGAGCTCGTACTTGGATGAAAAGACGGCGAGAGAGACATCCAGGTCGAATATCGGGTAGAGGCTGGCCGCCTGAATCGCCTCGGCCGATGCCGCGTACCCGTCCACGAGGAAAAGGTGCCGGTCGCCCTCGCCGTCCTTCCACGTGCCGACCAGGAAAGTGGGCGCGTACGTGCCGGAATCGGTGAAAGCCCTGCCCCCGTTCGGCAACGCCCATCCGTCCTCCACGAGATGGGCGCCCACAGCCTCCCATTCCTCCCATATCTTCCCGATGCGCAGGTCGCGGCCCTTGCCCCGCAGAGTCCACACGTGTGCGTTTTCACTCCGGATCTCCGGGTAGGCCATCTGGATCGCTTCGAGGACCTTTGCCCGGGGCGTGAAGAAATCGACGAGCAGGGACCGCTTCGCCGCAGCCTCGGTGACCGCCCGGGGCAGCACGAGGTTCCCGATGTATCCCTCGTAAGGCTTGGTGATGCACAGGGGTTGATCAAAGACGTGGAGAACAGTCATGGGACCGGTTGTGGCGCCCTGGGCGAAGCGGGAGGTGTTCTCGAGCGTGTCGATGGCGGCGCCCCACACGGTGATGCCCTCGTGCTGGAGCTCGTACTCGAAATCCTCCCAGGTATAGTCATCCAGATTGATCAGCTTCTGAACCCTGACCTCGAGAAAACGGGCGACCTGAGGCCTGGCGTAGATCCTCCCGAAGCCGAGAAGTGGGTTCGAGCCCATTTCCGGGGTTTCTCCCGCCTTCGGCATCAGTCCCTCGCCCAGGCAGACCATGATCGCGTGATTCTCCGGAAGGTAGCGCGAAAGGTACCAGAGAGACTCGCTCATCGCATAGGCGGATATGGCGTCCGCGTCCTTCTTGACCTGGTTCAGGCCCTGCTTGTCCTGGTTCTGTCCCTCGCCGTAGCGCCCGAACAGCTGGGTGCCCAGGGCGGTCACGGCCGCCGTCATGGTGAACATCCTCTCCATCCTGGCGTCCACGAACGAAACGCTGCTGTCGAAATCGGAGTGACGGTCTCCGTTGAGCCAATCGATCTCGACGTCCTCCAACCACAGGTGGAATCTTCCCAGGATCGGACTCGTGTCAAAGGCCCACTGCGCAACAAGATTCCGCTTTTCCATGGCTTTGGGATCCATTTCCCCCTCCTCGATGAACATGTTCGATTCCGGCAGGGCACAACTTCCTCGACACCTATGTATTACATCTGTTCCATCGACACAAGTGCAAATTCCCGTGAGGGGGGGAAGACAGTGGCAGGCTTCGAGGGGGCTAGTCGACATGGGCTCGGAGACCGACCCAGAAGGTCCTTCCCGGTTCGGGAAAGCCGTACGCGTTCTGATAGTCCGCGTCGAGCAGGTTCTCCACGTTCATCCACACGCTCAGATTCCGGAGGGGACGAAGTTGCAGGTATGCGTCCCACACGGCGTATGCGCCCAGCCGGCCCCAGCGCCCCGTATCCGGGTCCTGGAAATACTGGGCGCTCACGGCGCGGACCATGGTGGACGCGTCCAGCCATTCCCTCCGGGCATAGCCGAGGCTCACGCTTCCCTTGTGGGCGGGCAGGTAGGAGAGGCGATCCTCCTGGTCGTCACGTTCAAAGTGGAGAAAGGCGTAATCCGCGCGCAGCAGGAAACCCCGTCCCAGTGTCCACTCCAACAGGGCCTCTGCGCCGAGGTGCCGCACGCTTCCGGCGTTCTGGATCTGCTCTTCTCCCCCGGGTTGTACGAACTGCTGGATCAGGTCGGTTACGTCCGAGTAGAAGGTGCCTGCCGTGACCCGGAGCGGCCCCCTCTGAAACCCCGTGTCCAGCCCCAGATTCCACGCCTTCTCGGGCCGAAGATTCGGGTTCGGGATCCTGCCGCGCAGCGTGCTGCTGTAGCGCTCCTTCAGGGTCGGGAAGCGCGCCCTCCGGGTGGCCTGGAATTTCAGGAAGAGGTCCTGCTCCGGCCGGCAGAAGACCTGGAAGAGGGGGCCTACATGGGAAGTGTCATCCGGGTCGAACCCCTCGATCGTCGCCGGGATTTCCAGATCGGCCTGCAGGCCGGCGATGAGGGCTACCTTATCCCACGGCTCCAGCTCGACTTCAGGGGCCACCGTCAGGGTGTAGACCGAAAAGGCCGTCTCCGGCTCATCCGCGGCCGGCCTTTCCTCGTGGCGGTCGTAGCGTGCCCCTACCCAGGCCCGGGCAACCGCCTCGCCGCCGATCAGCGGAAACCGGTCCATTCGCAACGCGGGCCGGAGGGTCGCCCCCACGGTTGCGTCCTCGTGCCGGGAGTGAAAGGCCCGAGGGGTCTCCTGCGTGGTATACGAGTCATCGTCGAAGCTGTCGAGTACGGTGTTGTTCAAGTTCACGTAGAGCGTTTCTTCCATGGAGAAGGCGCCGTATCGGCCCGCGTGACCGACGTGTCCGTTGACGTCCTCCCAGAGACTCCACCTCCAGTATCGGGGATTCGTGCTGAACACGTTCGGCGAAACGCCCCAGTCTCCCTTCAGGACAAAGCCGCCCGCCTGGAGCCGGTGAGAAGCGGACAGATCCCACGCCATCTTGCCGGAGAGGTGATAGGATTCCGTATCGCTGTTCTCCCTGCGGCCGCCGTCCTCGTTCGGCGTGGGGTCGAAGCGGTCGGACAGGTGATAGCCGTCCTCGATGACCCCGCCGAAGTCCAGGTGGTAGGCGAGGGCGTTGATCTTCACATCGCTGCCGAGACGAAAGCGATACGCCTCGTCTTCGGGCGAGGAGGCGAATTCCCCTTCGAAGAGCGGCCCTTCGCCGGGTCTCCTCGTCGTGATGTTGATCGCCCCTCCGAGACCGTTCGGGCCGTAGGCGACCGAGCCGGCACCCTTCACAAGGGTGATGTGGCTCACGGGTCCCATGGGAATCTTTCCGAGATCGAGCACGCGGTCGTAAGCGTTGTACAGGGGAACGCCGTCCATCAGCACCAGCAGCTGGCGCTGGTCGAACCCCCGCATGGTGATCGACTGCTCTCCTCTGGCGTTCCGGAACCGGAAAATGCTCGGATCCCTTTCCAGCGCCCCGGAGACGCTCTTGCTGAGAAGGGCGGTCACGTCCTCGCGTTCGATCCGGTTGAGCGAGGTGTCGGTCTCGTGGTAGCCCTCTCTCTCTGCCTCAACGATGATGTCATCCAGGGTGACGGATGCGGTCATCTGCCGGGATTCGACCGGGGGATCCCCTTCCACGGCATCCAGAGGCAGGGGACGCAGAAGCAGGGGAAGAATCAGCGCGAGCAACCGGCAGAAGGTTCCGCAAAGCCTCTTCGGGCTATGGGGCAGGGGCGGGTGTGTCATTTTCTGTTCCTCGTGGAGCCGGTTCTTCCCGACACACCATCAGGCGGATTCGCCCAGGATCCGTGCCAGCAGGGTCACCCGGTAACAGCCTCTGAGCCCCAGGGAGGAGTCCCAGACCAGGGCCATGGTCTCCGGATCCAGGTAGCCGAGTTCGAGGGTCTCGCCCTCCAGGGGGTCGCATCCGACCGAGGTGGGGCGGAAGCCGTCCTCCGCCTCGAAGTCGAAGAGCATGGAGAGAATGTCCTCTTCCTCCAGACCGGCGGCCCGAAGGATGTACCAGAGGGGACATGCCGGGGTGTCACCGACCTGGCTCTTGTCCAGGTCGTCCAGGAACACCTCCCCCTCGTTGTCGTCCCAGAGTACGGTTACCGAAGGGCTCTCAGGGGATGACGCCTCCGGCTCATCGAAGCTGATATCCTGTTCGAGGCCGCATCCCAGGCAGACGATCGCTGCGATGGAGCACAACCACGCCTTTTTCATGGTTCGAGGTCCTTCGGGCGGAGTCGAAGCGACAGGGCAAGGGCCATCTCTTCGGAGAGCCTGTGGGAGAGAAGGAAGAGGGAGGAGCAGGCCCGAAAGAGTCCGGAGGGCCTGGCCCACCAGAACCTGGAGCAGGCCCGCTGCGCAAGGGCCACACCCTCGAGAGACTGGAGGAAGACCGGAACGAGCTGGTAGGACAAGCCCAGCATGAGGGCCGTCCTGCCCCCGCTCATTGCGCCGCCCCTTGCCCGGGCTGCCAGCGGACGGAACGCTTCCTCGAGGGAGAACACGACGAAGAGCAATCCGACAGACCGGAAGAAGAGGTGTGCCACCCTTCCGGGCACATATGCGGAACCGCGTGCCGCTACGCTCGAGGGCTCTGGAACGCTGAGAACCAGCCCGTAGGCACCCAGGAAGAGGAGAACGGGAATCATCCACTTGATCAGGGATCGAATCTTCCGCGGCTCGCTCAACCGCCCGAAGAAGGCCGTACCCGTGAGGACGAACCCGATGGCCGGAATCCACAACTCCCGGCCCGCCAGCAACAGGATCGTCCCCACTCCCAGCCAAAGTATCCAGAGCACTTCGTGCCAGCGCTCGTATCGACGACCCGGCTTTCTCTTCAATACCCTTCTCCCTGCTCCTCGATCGTTCTCGTCGTCCAGCTCGACATCCTGCCGTCCACCGTCCCCAGGAGCCTCCTCGAGGACCAGACCCCCAGCACGCCTCCGGAAGCGGGGAGGCCGACCAGGAGCAGCGCCGCAAGGAGGAGGAGCCCCGCAGGAGACACGGGCCAGGAAGGCGCAGGACGGGAAAGGGCGGTCGATACGGCCTCGATCCAGTGCACGCCGTACAGGAGCATGAGCGTCAGAAGCCCCTGTAAAAAGCTCCACAGCCCCATGAGAAACCCAGCACATCCCGCTGCCATGAAACCCGCCCCCAGCAGACAGAAGACGCCCTCTGCAAGCAGCGCCTCCATCAGCACGGCGAGGAGGGGATTCAGGTAGACCCCGCCCATGGAGAAGACCTTGATCCCGGCGGCCAGGCACCCGGTGGTGAGCGTGATGCCCCGAACCGGGCACAGGGAGCGCTGAAAGGCCAGGATCGCCGCACCCGCAGCAGCCAGCAGGATGCCGGAGAAAGGGACGTGGAGGGCGTGAAGAAGCCCTCCCACCGTCATCTCTACGGTGCCCCAGAGGGTACCGAAGACGACGGTGTAGCTGAGCTTTCGCAAGCGGTCGTGTTCCTGCAAATCTCCATCCTTCCTCTCGTGAGCCGCCAGACCTGGTCGGGCCGGGGCAACATCTCTTCCACAGGGCTCGTAATCAGCAGGGAGAGGCCCCACTCCCTCGCTGCCTGGAAGATCCTGCCGATCGTCCTCCTCTCCTGATCCCACAGGAATCGGAGCGGCTCATCCAGGCACACGAGAGGGGCCTTCCGCAGCATGGCCATGGCAAGGGCGACACGCTGCATTTCGCCCCGGCTGAGAATGTGTCCCGGCCTTTCCAGGAGGCCCTCCAAATCGAGCAGGTAGGAGAGCGTGCCGGGTCGAAGGCCCTTCCGGTGCCGTGGACCCCGCCCTGCCCATGCGAGTTCGCCCTTGACGGGTCTTCCGCTCAGGTGCCAGAGCGACTCCTGAAGCATCAAGGCCGGACCGGGCCGTCCGAGGCGGTGCCGGCCGGGATGGAACCGGGTCAATCGCCCGCCCGCCGGCTTCAGCATCCCCGCAAGCGTGAGCAGAAGGCTGGTCTTACCGCTTCCGTTGTCTCCGACCAGGGCGATGATTTCTCCTCTGGACACCCGGCCCGAGGCGTCTCGGAGCACGGTGCGGCCCCCCCTTCTGATCTCCAGGCCATCGAATTCCAGGATCCGTTGTTCGCCCCCCGCGTGCTGGGGCCCCGGTCCGTCGAAAAGGCGGTCCATGGATACTTCCCTCGGCAGGCTGGAGGCCTTTGGAAAAAGGGAGAGGCGTTTCGTGTCTCCGGGCGAGAAGCCCCGCCATTCCGGATCCGCGACCAGGGCGGCCGTGCCGCTGGCCGTGATCCGCTCGATGGCCGCTCTCAGTGCGGCCTGTCCTGAGCGGTCCAGCGACGAGGCGGGTTGATCGAGCAGGAGCACTGCGGGGGACCGCAGGAAGAGACAGGCGAGGACGAGTTTCTGTCGCTCCCCTTCGGAGAGTTCACGAACGGGTCTGTCCCAGAGGGCGTCCAGGCCGAAGGCCTCGAGGAGCCATTCCCGCTCTCGTTTCCTCGCATGGGCCGGCAGCCGGGAGCCCGCCTCGGCCGATCCCATCTCGTCCTTTACCAGAGGCCCGAGGACCTGCAGGAAGGGCTTCTCGAAAAGCATGTCCACGGGGGCGGCCACCCGTTGCCGGCCCTCCACCCTCACAGGCCCGAAGGCGCCCGAATCGAGGCCGGCAAGGCTGTAGAGCAGGCTGGTCTTGCCGGCTCCCGAAGGCCCGCAGAGCGCGCCGGTGCTGCCCATGTCGAGGCGGAAGCTCCAGGGTCCGATGGAGTTCCCGTCGGGATATCGCATCCCGAACGAGTCGAGCAGAACGGCCGGTTCGGTCATCTCAGGACCCGCCGTGGCACAAGGTTATGTCCTTTCGGGTATAACGATGCCA
Organism: uncultured Thermodesulfobacteriota bacterium; assembly: GCA_964479535.1. Taxonomy (GTDB): domain Bacteria; phylum Desulfobacterota; class DSWW01; order DSWW01; family DSWW01; genus S015-6. The sequence goes on along the minus strand of CAYZMM010000004.1, from coordinate 165,260 downwards.
AAAAAAACGCCCCCTTCGTCAGCCGCTGAGCTTCTTCTTGACTTCTTCCTCAAAGGACTTGGCACTCCGGTCAAGGGTGCGGTAAAGGCGTATCGCCTCCTCTCCTTCGACCGTCAAATGTGCTCCCCCGCCCCCTTTCCCTCCGACCGCCGTCTCGACGAGTGGCCTCTTCGCCAGGCGATTCATCGTCTCGATATGCCACCAGGCTCTGCGGTAGCTCATCCCGAGCGCCCGGGCCGCGGCCGAGATCGAACCTGACTCACGAACCTTCTCGAGAAGAACGATCCTGCCGTAGGCAAGGAAGGTCTCGTCTCCGGCCGTGATCCATGCCTTTGCACGTATCTCGAGATCTTCGCCCAGTGCTTCCAGGCCTTCACTGCTGCCTTCGGAGTCTGTGCGCGGACCTTCCCGGACCTTCTGTGTCGCGTCCCTGGTTCCACCCATTCGGCATGCTCGGGTTCGTTTTCACGGGCAGCCCTCTTGGTGAGGAGGCGCCCACCGTACGGGCCGCAGGGCGTTATGCTTACACGACTATAGCGCTGCTGTCAAGGAGTGGGCGACGATTCTTCCAGGGCTTCCAGGATCCGGGCAGGGGTCTCCCCGGGGTGCGAAGACGCAAAGGGGATGATCGTGGCCGGCAACGGAGCCAGTTCCCTGCGCACAGCCGGGACCAGATCCGTCCTGACGACGATGATCATCGGAGGGGTGGAAGGGCTTCGGGAAAGCCCGATGAGGTTCGAGAACCCCTCGCCCCGCATCTCGAGAGGGCCGAGCTCGTCCGCGAAGACCACGTCCCCCAGTCTCGCCCCGGCCTCCAGGGCCTCCCGCCCGAAGCACAGGCCCCTTTCGGAGAAGTGATACGCCCCGGTGCTCGGGCCGTCCAGCCTGCGGTCGGTTCGGGCCAGCGTTTCCCGGGAGGGTGGATCTTCCAGCAGATTCAGGACCTCGATGCCGATGACCTCGCCGGAATCGTCCACCAGCCTCGGGCAGACCACCCCTCCCGGGCGGAGCCCTTTCGCACGCAGCATGCGGGCGGCGGCCATGCAGCACGTTGTCTTGCCCGATCTCCGGCTTCCGGCCAGAAGGATGCGCAGCGGATTCGCGTGCCCCTCTCCTTCGCTCGTCACAGGATCCTCCCCCGTCGATGGGGTCCATCCGTTTGATTCGGACCCACCAAAAGGTTACAAGAATTACATACCTCGAGAACGCACCGGCAGTCCAGGGGAGAACCGTAAGATGAGGGAAAAGGACGAGATACTGGTTTCTTTTGAAGACGGGATCAAGACGATTACGATCAATCTGCCGCACAAGCGCAATGCTCTGAGCTCGGCCAATGCCCTTCGTATGGCCGAACAGCTCGAGACGTCGGAGGAAGACGGAACCCGGGTCGTCATCCTCTCCGGTGCAGGAGGGGCCTTTTGCGCAGGGGCGGACCTTTCCCAGACAGGACACGAGAAGATTTTACGGGGAGGGGCACAGACCGAGAAGGAACTGGACGCAAACATCCGGACCACCTACCACCGGCTTTCCAACGCCGTGTACAACCTTCCCCGACCGGTCATTGCCGCTGTCGACGGTGTTGCGGCCGGCTTCGGGCTCAGCCTCGCCCTGAACGCGGACATCACCCTCGGATCGGACAGGATCCGGTTCATCGAGATCTTCATCAACATCGCCCTGATTCCGGACGGCGGCTCCACCTATATCCTGCCGAAGATCGTGGGCCTGAAGAAGGCGATGGAGATGATCTTCACGGGCGATTCGGTCTATGCCGAGGAGGCCCTCCGCCTGAACATGGTCAACCGGATCTACCCTGCAGATGAGCTCATGGACAGGGCCCGTGCGTGGGCCCGCAAGCTGGCCGCCGGTCCGGTCCGGTCCATGGGCGTTGCCAAGAAGACGGTTTACGACGCCTACCAGATGAGCGCGGGCGAGGCCCTGGACATGGAAAGCCTCAGGCAGGCCCACCTGCTTACCCAGCCGGATTTCGCGAATGCGGTCGCCTCCTTCTTCGAGAAGAAGAAGCCCACCTATTCCTAGAGAGCAGGGCCTGAGAGGCCTTGTGCCATCTGGGGGCACCCCTAAAAGGCCGAAGGCAGAACGACCTCGTGGGTGGCCAGGATGGTGCCGTTCGTTTCGTCCATGGCCGCCCTCACGTAGTGAACGACCAGTGAATCCGCATTCACATCCACGCGAAGATGCCCGGCGCTGTCTTTGATCACGGGCCACGGCTGGTAGTAGGGGGCCAGGCAACTCGTCCACCCGCTCAGGGTTCCGGTTCCGACGAGAACGTACTTCACGCCGCTGTCCGCGTATTCGGAAACCGAGTACATGTGGTCGTGCCCGTAAAAGAAGGCGTTTACGCCGTAGGTTTCCATCAACGACTGGATGTAGATCTGGTCCGTGCCGGGCGTGTCGACGAAATTCGCATTCCCGCGGGCATAGCTTCCCCTCGGCGCACAGGGGAAGTCAGGGCCTGCACCGCCGAACAGGGTGTGCGAGAAGATGATCTTCCACCTGGACGTGGACGCGGCGAGCGTGTCCGACAGCCATTCCCTCTGGGCTATTCCCAGTGTGTAGCCCTGCGGCAGGTCCGCCTGGTAGGGGTCATAGGTCGAGAAGGCGAGCGGGTCCAGCCAAAGGATATGGACGTCTCCCCACTCGAGATCCCCATAGAATCCGTAGGGGTCGGCATGATCGAACAGGGGTAGGTAGTGTCTTCGGGCATTCAGGATCCATGCCCGTTCGAGACACGGCATCAGGTATCCGGCCAGCCCTTCGTGGTTGCCGTTTACCCACAAGAGCATCGAAGAGGCGGTGAACTCGTTCAGGACCTGGGAAATCGCATCCGCATAGGCGAGGAACGTGGCCTCTCGGCCGCCCAGGACGAACTGGAAATATGCGAGGTTGCACTGCAAGGGGTTCCCGGCGCCCTGACTGCAGTAGGTCAGCATATCCCCCAGGCTCACCACGAAATCGGGACCGTCCGCCGCCACGTTCTGTGCGATCCGGGACTTCACCTCCGCGAAGGGGGGGGTGACCAGATGAAAGTCGCTGACGACACAGAAACGGAAAGGCGAACCCGCGTCCCGGCGCGTGTGGAAGGAGCCTTCCCGACGCCAGATCCAGTCACTTGCCACGGAGTTCTTGTAGGCGATTCTGTAATAGTACCGGGTGTCCGGCGTCAATCCGTCCGGAACGGACAAGACGATCCTCCCCCCGCTGCGGATGCCGGGCTGTACGGGCGTCTCGAAGGGGTAGTCCCGGTCGGTTTCGTGGGAGGAGGTGTCATAGGCCATCTTGAAATAGGCCCCGGACGACGAGTAGGCGCCCACCTGCAGGTACACTTCGGCCGAGGTGTCCGTGACCATGCCGACGATCTCGCCCACCGGGATCGGCACCTCCGAGGGGGGGCAGCCCGACAGCAGTAAGCCGAGCAGGGAAAAGGAAAAGCAGGACCAGAAGAACCGCCGCACTTCGCCTCGTTCCATCCTTCTTTCCTCGCGCCTTCTATCTCGATTCATGGAGTGCCCTGTCCCGGCGGTGCCCGGCATGCTGCATCCGTCAGGAGGATACGGTTCTATATCACATTTTATTCTCGGTGAACAACTTTTATTGGCGAGAATATGCCGTCGTACCGGAAGGCTTCGTGCAATGTGCGGGTCAGGGGGAGGAAACGACTTCGTGGGTGGCCAGCAGCTCGGCGTTCGTTTCGTCCAGCGCCGCCCGGATGTAGTGGATGACCATGGAATCCGTGTTCACATCCACCCGCAGGTGCCCGACCTCGTCCAGGATCACTTCCCAGGGCGCGTAGCGGTCCTCCAGACACTCGGTCCACTCGCTCTCATGGCCCGTTCCGGCCAGGACGTACTTCACGCCGCTGTCACCGTACTCGGACACGGAGTACATGTGGTCGTGCCCGTAGAAATAGGCATTCACCCCGTATGCCTCCATCAGGGACTGGATGTGGATCTGGTCGGTGCCGGGAACATCGACGTAATTGGCGTTGCCGCGGGCGTATGACCTGCCGGGCATGCAGCCGAAGTTCGGGCCTCCCCCGCCGAAGAGGGTGTGGGCTAAGAGGATCTTCCACCTCGAAGTGGACCCGGCGAGTGTCTCCTCGAGCCAGTCTTGCTGCTCCTCTCCGAGCGCATAGCCTTCCGGACGGTTCGACATGTAGGGATCGTAGGTCGAGAAGGCCAGCGGATCCAGCCAGATGATGTGGACATCCCCCCAGACCAGGTCCCCGAAGAATCCGTTCGGCTCCGCGTGGTCCAGGAGGGGAATGTATTTCTTCCTTTCCCTGAGGGTCCAGCCGTACTCGGCACACCGGGAAAGGTATCCGGCCAGGCCCTCGTGGTTGCCGTTGACCCAGACGAGCATGGCGGAAGGGGTGAAGGCGTTCAGAATCCGGGACAGTGCGTGCACGTAAGCCCAGGAGGCCGCCTGCTCGCCGAAGCCGAAATACGCCAGATAGGTGAGGCCGCAGTTCGGAGGATTGCCCGTGCCCTGGTCGCTCACCGGAATCATGTCCCCCAGGGAGACAACGAAGTCCGGCTCGTCGTCGGCCACGTTCCGGGCGATGCGAACGACACGGGGGTCCGCAGGCGGGGTGGAATCGTGGAAGTCCGTGATCACGCAGAACCGGAAAGGCGACCCCGGGTCCCGCCGCGTGTGAAAGCCTCCCTCGGGGCGCCAGACCCACGGGTCACCGGAAGACCGCCGGTAGGCGATTCGGTAGTGGTATTTCGTGTCCGGATTCAGTCCGTCCGGGATGGAGAAGACGACCTTTTCGCCCGGCCCCCTGCCGGTTTGTACCGGTGTTTCCAGAGGGTAGCTGCGGTCGTAAGGGTGAGGAAAGGTGTCGTAGCCCATCTTGAAGGAGAAGCCCGGGGAGGCGTCGGCGTCGAGCTGGAGGAACACCTCGGCCGACGAATCGGTGACGACGCCCACGACCTCAGCCACCTCGAAGAAACGTCCCCTGGAAGGGCGCGGACCTTCGTCCGGACGGCAGCCGAAGGTGGAGAGGATTGCGAAGAGCGCCAGGGATAGGTGCAACCTGGGGGGTTGGAGTCTGAGGGAATCTCTCGGTGACATGGTCCCACTCCGGGAATGACCTCCGCACAGCATACACCACCTCTTCGGATCAGGCCAGTTTCCTGTCCCAGAGATACGGGTGCACAGCTGTGCCACCTGAACGCCGGGGCGTAATTGGGGACAGCCACCGATTTCCTCTCTGCGTCGACCGTCCATCCGGCTTAGGAAATCGGTGGCTGTCCCCGATTACAGCACGACGCTCGGTCATGCCATCTCCGAGACAGGACACCAGACGGCCGGCACCGCAGGCGGCCGAAAGGGTGCCCGCCCGGAAGATGAAACGGATTCGCTGAAGGGGAAATCAAATGTCTAGAACCGTGATTCCTGGAAAGCGGAACGAAGGAGGCCCAACCGAGCAGACTTTAGAACGGGAGGAGTGACGTGGTACACGAATTCGAGGCCGTGATCGTAGGCGCGGGAGGCTCCGGGTTGTTTGCGGCCCTGGAGGCGAGCAAGCAGGCCCGCACAGCCGTCATCTCCAAGCTCTACCCCATACGCAGCCACACCGGGGCCGCCCAGGGAGGGATCAGCGCGGCGCTGGGCAACGTTGAAGAGGACAGGCCCGAGTGGCACGCCTTCGACACGGTCAAGGGCGGAGACTATCTCGTGGACCAGCAGGCCGCCCTGCTGCTCGCTGAAGATGCGGTCCAGGCAGTCTACGAGCTGGAAAACTGGGGCCTGCCCTTCAACCGGACCCCTGAGGGACGGATCGATCAGCGGCGCTTCGGGGGCCACACGCGGAATTTCGGCGAGGCGGCGGTCCGGAGAGCGTGCTACGCGGCGGATCGAACGGGCCACATGATCCTCCAGACCCTTTACCAGCAGTGCATCAAGAACCAGGTCTCCTTCTTCGACGAGTACCAGATCGTGGACGTGATCTTCGAGGGCAACCGGTGCGGCGGTGTGGTCGCCGCCGAGCTCGCGACGAGCGAACTGCACGTGTTCAAGGCGAAGGCGGTGCTCTTTGCCACCGGCGGATTCGGCCGCATCTTCAAGATAACGTCGAACGCCTACGCGAACACGGGGGACGGGCCTGCGGTCCTCGCCCGGCGGGGCGTGCCTATGGAGGACATGGAGTTCTACCAGTTTCACCCCACCGGCATCCGCGGCCTGGGCATCCTGATCTCCGAGGCGGTCCGCGGCGAAGGCGGCCGGCTCTTCAACCGGGAGGGGCAGCGCTTCATGGAGACCTACGCGCCCACCCTTCTGGACCTCGCCCCGAGGGACATGGTCGCCCGGGCGATCCTCACCGAGATCCGGGCGGGCCGAGGGATCCGAGGGGACAAGCGGATCGACGACTACATCCACCTGGATGCCAGCCACCTGGGCAAAGAGGTCATCCTTTCCAAGCTTCCGGACATCACCGAGTTCTGCAAGACCTACCTGGCGGTGGACCCGGCAGAGCAGCCCATCCCCGTGCAGCCCACGGCCCACTACGCCATGGGCGGCATCCCCACGGACATCGACGGCCGGGTGGTATCCGACGGAAAGGGGGGCCTCTACGAAGGGCTCTATGCGGTGGGGGAGTGTGCGTGCGTTTCCGTCCACGGGGCGAACCGGCTGGGAACGAACAGCCTGCTCGACCTCGTGGTCTTCGGCAGGAGAGGGGGCAAGCACATCGCCGAATACGTGAAGGGGGCGGACGCGCCCCCCATGGGCAAAGACCCTGCGGAGCCCTCGGCGGCCAGGATTCGGGAGCTCACGGATGGGAAGAAGGGCCCCCAGGCCGGCACGATCCGGGAAGAGATGCAGGTGGAGATGATGGAGAAGGTGGGGATCTACCGAAACGGAGCGGACATGAAGCAGGCGGTCGGGAAGATGCAGGAGCTGCGCGGGCAATACCGGGACGTCCGCGTCCAGGACAGGAGCGGCACCTTCAACACCGATCTGCTGGAGATGATCGAGCTGGGCAATCTCCTCGACCTGGCGCTCCTCACCGCCGCCTCCGCCGAGAACCGGAGGGAGAGTCGAGGTGCGCACGCGAGGGAGGACTATCCGGACCGGGACGACGGGAACTGGCTTCGTCACACCCTTGCCAGGCTGGACGGAGACGAGGTTAAGATCGACTCCAAGGAGGTGGACACCTCCCGCTGGGAACCGAAGCCGAGGGTCTATTGAACAAGGAGAAGAGGATGAAGATCACGCTCGAAATTCAGCGTTCCAACCCCGAAAAGGGCCTGGAGCCGGCTCTTCAGAGCTACCAGGTCGAGGCGGAACCGACCGATCGGCTCCTGGATGTTCTCATGCAGATCAAGCAGTTCCAGGACGGGACCCTTGCCTTCCGCAAGAGCTGCGCCCACGGCGTGTGCGGCTCCGATGCGATGCGCATCAACGGGAAGGACCGCCTTGCCTGCAAGACCCTGGTCCGGGACGTGGCCGACGAGGAGGGGGCAACGATTCGCGTGGAGCCCATGCGCCACTTCCCGGTCGTCAAGGACCTGGTCGTCGACCAGACCGAGTTCTTCGACAAGTACCGCACTGTAAAGCCCTTCCTGATCAATGAAGAGCCGGTCGAGGAGAAGGAGAGGGTCCAGTCGCAGGAGGAGCGGGACACCTTCGGAGACGCCACGAACTGCATCCTGTGCGCCGCTTGTTATTCGGCGTGCCCGATCCTCGACAACAACCGGCAGTTTCTGGGCCCCGCAGCCCTGGCGAACGCATTCCGTTTTCTGGAGGACTCCCGGGACGCCGGGTTCGCCGACCGGCTTCCCGTACTGGACGATCCGGACGGGGTGTGGGCCTGTGAGAACCACTTCGAATGTACCCGCGCATGTCCACGGGGAATCAAGATCACCAAGCACATCAATCACACGAAGCGAAGAATCAAGGACGCCCGGCAGCAGGATGAATAGATCATGAGAAGGTGCCGAGTTCCTACACCCATATCGGAAGCGGCGCCAAGATCGTCTACGACACCATGGAACACGTGTTCGGGATGAACATGGCGGACCTGAACCCCTTCAACGTCAAAGAACGGATTCTCGACTCCGGCAAAGAGAGGCAGACACCATGCCCAGACTCTCATCGGGAGCGTTCGATCAGGCGGTCGAACAGGCACTCGAGCGCATACCGGAGGAATTCCTGGAGCACATCCGGGAAGTGACGATCCTGGTGGAGGACGAGCCCTCTCCCGAGGTGCTGGAAGATCTGGAAGTGCCGGAGGGAGATACCCTCTTCGGTGCCTACCTGGGCGTTCCCGCCGGTGAGAAGAGCGTATTCGACACCACGGTGGAGCCGGACGTGATCGTCATCTACAAGCGGCCCCTCGAGGAGTACTGCGAAACCGTGGAGGAGCTGACCGAAGAGATCGAGATCACGGTGGTCCACGAGATCGCCCACCACTTCGGCATCGACGAGGAAGTCCTGGACCGGTACGGCTACGGGTGACGGGTCCGCTGCTGCGCGAGTCGGATGACGCCGGCTTGCTGCACTCTTGACAAGCGAAAGGGGGCGTGGGCCGCCCCCTTCTTGCTGAAGACTCCGTTCTCGTGTTGTTTCTCTACCTCTTCCTGCCCGAGGAAAGCCTGCGCATGAGCAGAATCACGCCGATCGGGAAGAGGAGAGACACGAACCGATTGATGATCGAGCACCTTTCGACCGGGATCTGTTTGAGAGCGGAGGCCTCGACGACCGCGGCTTCACCCCAGGACCCGGCCGGTTCACAGCTCTCGTCCTCTTCGTCCGTGAACCCGTCACAGTCATTGTCCAAGTCGTCCGTGCAGGTGCCCCCGTGGTCCGATCCCTCCAGGGCTTCGGGGTGGACGCCGTCGTTCTGGTCGTCGCAGTCGCAGTCCGCCCCATAGCCGTCTTCGTCCGCATCCGTACTGCGCACATTCGGATACGGGTCGATGAGGTTTGCGCAGCCGTCCGCGTCCGCGTCGTAGTCCCCCTGGATCTCAAAGAGGATCTCCCTTGCCAGCACGGAGCACCACGTCCCGCAGTTCTGGTGGAAGCTTTCCTCGGTGAGGACGAACCGGACGTCCGTATACTGCCCGTCCGGTAGTCGTTGGAAGGCGGGCCGCTCGATCTCGGGTGTGATGTTCGGGTCGGCACAGTACTTTCCGTCGTCACAGTAGGATGTGGGCGGCGTGTATCCGGAATGGAGATCGGCGTTGCTTCCCGAAGTGGGCCCACACCAGAGGACGTGATAGCTTCCATCGGTCTCGACCCAGACGTCTGCGTCTCCGTTCGGATCGGCAACGAACCAGTCGAAGACCAGGTACCCGGCGATGCACTCCTTGTCCGGGTCCCCGTCGGGCAGGAGCTTGTTCGCCTCGTACTGGGCATCCGACCGATTGTTCCCTGCCGGCGAAGCCTCGCAGTCCAGGCAGGTCCATCTTCCCGCATACCCGATTCGCTCGTTCGTCTCGTCGTTTCCGCCTGCGCAGGCCGGAATCCCCTCGAGCTTCACCTGATAGGTGAACTCCGGCTTGAGTCCCGTTCCGGACAGGTGGGCTATGAAGTTGTGGTTGATGACCTCGTAATCCAGCGTCACCACGGCAAGCTGGTAGTCATCCGGTTCCGGGTAGATGTACTCAACGCCCCTTTCCACAGGCGCGAGGATCAGGGCGGAGGCATGTGCGGCCGACACGAAAAGCAAAAGCGCCGTCACAGTCGCGATGCCAGTCTTCATGTTCACGTCCTTTCTCATGCTGTAAACTCTTCGTGGGTCCGGCGCAAGAGAGAAGGGCGGGGCCAAAAATCTCCGCCCTTCTCTTGCCGTTCGTGTGGGGCGTCTGCCTATGCTTCCATGTGAACTCCTCTGCTACTAACACCCTCCTCCTGTGCACGCCCCCGGGTCGTCCGAAAGATCGTCGAAGTTGATCCAATCGCTGTCCGTGGCGTCGAAGAGAAGCTGCGTACAGCTGGACCCGGCGTTACACCAGGTCGGCATCGTCTTGGCGCCGCAGTCCAGGTACACAGTTGGGACCAGCCAGATCTTGGCCCCTGTTCCGCAATTGTCATCGCAGATCAGAGGCAGGTCGCCGGGCGTTGCGGATCCCGCCAGGACAAGTGTTCCGTCGCTTTCCGAGACGCCATTGGCCAGGCAGAGCAGCCCGTTTCCGGGCCATGGGTCGGGGTAGTAGATCAGCGTGTAGTCCGTGGAGGCTGCCAGACCCTGGGCGTTCAATGTGAAGTTGAGGTCCGGGTTTCCGAGCGTGTTGTACGTGAGCGTGGCTGTTGCGCCCGGCGGGTCCTTGCACACCCAGCTCGAATCCTTTTCGCAAAGGTCGACCGTAGCGGTGGGCGCGGTGGCTGTCACGGAGACCGTGTCCGGTGCACTGTCCTTGACACCGTCGTACACCACGAGCTCCACCTCGTAGAGGCCTTCCTTGTCCGCCGTAAAGGTCGGGTCCGCCGCTGCCGGGTTGTCCAGTGCTGCGGCGCTTCCGGACGGCTTGGTGACAAGAGACCAGGTGTAGGTCAGGGGCTCGGATTCCGGGTCATAGCTGGCGCTGCCGTCCAGGGTGACCAGGTCGGCCAGGGAGACGGCCTGGTCGCTCCCTGCGTCCGCCACCGGTGCCTCGTTGCACGGCAGAACGACCTGCGTGAGGTCATCGAATTGCACCCAGTCGTCGAGATCGACCGCGTCAAGAAGGTAGGAAGCAGGATTCCAAGCCGTAAGGATCCGCGGACCCGTGCAGTCCGCGTCCGCGTCGGCGACGAGCCAGACCTTGGCTCCGTCCGGGCAGTTCAGATCGTCCGGCCAGGGAAGGTCTCCGGTCACCACCGAGCCGCTGGAATCGAGCGTACCATCGGTTTCCGGCGTCAACACGTTCGACAAGCAAATGCCCACCGGCTTTCCCGATCTCCAAGGACTGTACGTGTCAACATAATAGATGAGTCGGTAATCCATCTCCGGATCCAGACCTTGCGCTGCGAGCTCAAAGACAAACTCGGGCTGGCCCGTCACTTGGTAGGACACGGTTCCGCTCGCTCCGTCCACCAGACATTCCCACGTGCCCGGATCTTTCTGGCAAAGGTCGATGGACTTCGTCTCGGGAGGGGGCGGCGGCTCCGGCTCCCATGTATCCTGCCCCATTAGAAACATCCCGCTCAAAGCCAGGATTCCCACCCATACCGGTATCAAACCCTTTCGCAGCATTTCGTTCCTCCTTCTGCTCGGGTTGGAAAACAGCCATACGTCCGGCCCTATTCTTTTCCCTCGTAGGAAACAGGAGGTCTCTGGTGGGGTTACGGAGGGCGCCTCTTTCTGTTACATCTACATCTTGCTGAGGTCGGCTCTAAGCGAACAAGCGGTGAGGGGGAAAACATAAGATTTCCAACAAGGTTGGGCGAAAGCGTACAGGAATCCGCCGCGATCTTATGAAGAAATTCTACCAGGAAACATGGAATTCTGATATCACTGTTCGGTCTCCATTGTCAATGATTATTTTGGTCGGGATCGTATCCTCGGGGCCTGCTCTCACGATTCTGCGACAACTCGCTCAGTTCGATCCCGGACACGCTTTCACGGAGGATTTCTCCGAGGCGGCCCGGGCCCTCCAGAACCCTCGGATCCGGAGAGCGTCTACTGTTCGAGTGGGGTGGAGTCGGCCCAAAATCGTTGCAATTCAAGGAAATTGCAGGGAAGGACGAAAAAGCTTGAAGATGTTGGTGGCTCCATGCATCTAAGAAGCGGATCGAACCGAGAGGTGCTGATCGGGTGGAGAAGGGAAACCTGTTGAGACGAATCCTTGCAGGGGCAACGGTCGGTTTCTGGCTGGTCATGCTCGGTCTGATGCTCCACCGCGAGCACTTCTCCTCGCAAGGCACTCCCTACATAGACGTGGACGGAGCTCTGAGCCGGGGTGCGGGTAAGCCGCTCGTGGCGGAAGAAGCGTGGATGGGGGTCTACTACCAGGGGAGCAAGGTCGGGTGGATCCATCACTCCTGCCGGCCGGAGAACGGTGGGTACCGGGTCCGGGAGGAGTCGCTGACTCATCTCAAGATGATGGACAGCCCCCAGAAGGTGTGGGTGTCCACGACCTGCAAGACCGACCGGGCCTTTGCGCCCACTTCGTTCCTGTTTCAGATGCGCTCCGACCTGGTGTCCATGGAGGTGCTGGGCGAAGTGGAAGGGCGCACCGTGCACCTGACGATCGAATCGGCGGGCAGGACCCGGGAGAAGGTCCTGCGCCTTCGCCGGCCGCCCTATCTCTTTCTCAACCTGAGGCCCTTTCTGGCGAGCCACGGCCTCGAGACAGGCAAGTCGTTTCGAATCCCGGTGGTTCTTCCTTCGACCCTGAGCGAAGCGGATGCGGTGCTCACGATTGAAGAGGAGGAGGAAATCCGATTCAACGGCGGAAGCCGGAAGGCCTTCCGGATCCAGGTGACCTATGCCGGCCTGGAGGCAACCTTCTGGTACGACCGCGAGGGGCGGGTTCTCAAGGGGATCGGGCCCATGGGGCTCAGCGTGGTGCGGGAAGATGCCGACCGCGCCCGCAAGGGAATGAAGAGGGACGAAGACGCACTGGACATCACCACCTCCACCATGGTTTCGGTGGGTGGGCGGTTGCACGCCCCGGAGAGCCTTCAGACTCTCCGCGTCCGGCTCCAGGGGATCGATCCGGCCGGTTTCGAGATGGATGCCGGACGACAGACCCTGCATGGCGCCACGTTGGAGATCGTGAAAGAGGAGATGGCCTCGCTGCCCGAGACCCTGATCCCGGTCCGGGACGAGGCTCTGGCGGAATTCCTCGAAGAGACCGCCTTCCTCCAGCGCGACGACGAGAGGATCAAGGGACTGGCCCTCGAGATCGTCGGGCAGGAGAGGGACGCGGCGACCGCGGCCCGTCGCCTCATGAATTGGGTCCACCGGAACCTGGAAAAACGCCCGACCTTGAGCCTGCCGAGTGCCCTCGAGGTGCTCGAGGCCGGGGCCGGAGACTGCAACGAGCACGCGGCCCTCATGGCCGCGCTGGCCCGTGCGGCGGGACTCCCGGCCCGGATCGTTGTCGGACTGGTCTACATGGGCGAAGGCTTCTTCTATCACGCCTGGAACGAGGTGTGGGTGGGTGACTGGATCAGCCTCGACCCCGTGATGGGGCAGTTCCCCGCGGATGTGACCCATGTCAAGTTCATCGACGGGGGCCTCGAAGAGCAGATGCGGATGGCGCAGGTGATCGGCCGGCTGTCCATGGACGTCCTGGAGGTCCGATGATCGAACTGCGCGCGGTGACCAAGCGATACCGGGAGCTGGTCGCGGTCGATCGGCTTTCCCTGCACGTGCGCCGGGGCGAGGTCTTCGGGTTTCTCGGGCCGAACGGCGCCGGGAAGACCACGACGATCAAGATGATTGCCGGCCTGATGAAGCCTTCCGAAGGCAGCATCCTCGTGGGCGGGACCGATGTCGTGGCGGATCCGATTCGTGCGAAGTCGCGGATGGGCTTCATTCCGGACCGTCCGTTCCTGTACGAGAAGCTCACCGGGGAAGAGTTCCTTCGGTTCATCGGGGGGCTTTACCGGATCGACGACCGGCGGCTCGAGCAGAGGATGGATGAGGCCTTCGAGCTCTTCAGCCTCGAGGATTTTCGGAGGGAGCTGATCGAGGGCTATTCCCACGGAATGCGGCAGCGGCTCGTGATGGGTGCCGCCTTTCTTCACCACCCGGAGGTCGTCATCGTGGACGAGCCGATGGTGGGGCTCGACCCGCAGGGGGCGCGGCTGGTCAAGTCGATCTTCCGGGAATACTGCGCCAGGGACAGGACCGTCTTCATGTCCACGCACACCCTCGGTGTTGCCGAGGAGGTGTGCGACCGCATCGGTATCATCCACAAGGGGGCGCTGATTGCCCTGGGAACCCGGGAAGAGCTGCAGCAGCAGGCCAGAGGCGGCGCGGAGCGGCTCGAGTCGATCTTCCTCCAGCTCACCGGCGGTGAGGAGATGACCCGGGTGGTCGAGTATCTGCGATCATGAGAGAATCCTTTCTCCACCTTCTGCACCCATCCTGGCGGTCCCTCTTGAAAAGAGAGACGGGAAGCCGGGGCTCCGGGACGATCAAGAACGCCGTGATCTTCACCCTGGGCGTTCTCTTCTGGGTGGGCATCTTCTACCTGTTCTACCGCGTACTGTCCTACTTCCAGGGCGTGGAAGGGATCGGCGTGATCCTGGCCGTGAAGCTGCTCACCATGATCACGGTCGTCTTCTTCTCGCTGCTCGTCTTCAGCAACATCGTCACGGCCCTGTCCGCCTTCTACCTGTCCGACGAGCTGGTGCTTCTCCACTCGCTGCCCCTTCCCCTGGAGCGCATCTACCAGGCCAAGTTCATGGAGACCCTGATCAGCTCCTCCTGGATGATCGTGCTGTTCGGATTGCCCGTGTTCGGCGCTTACGGAGTGGTCTACAGCGCTTCCTGGGAGTACTACGCAGCGGTTCTTCTCGGGTTCGTTCCCCTCCTGGTCATCGCCGCGGCCGTGGGGATCATCTGCACCATGGGCCTCGTCCGCCTCTTTCCTGCGCGGCGGACCAAGGAGATCCTCGTTCTGCTCTCCATCCTCGTTCTCATCGGCCTCTATCTGCTGTTCCGGTTCCTCCAGCCGGAGAGGCTCTTCGAGGAGGCGGAGCTGGACCGGTTCGTTCAGTTCCTCGCCGTGATCCGGACCCCCTCTTCGGTCTACCTCCCGAGCCATTGGCTCACGGAGTTTCTGGTGCCGCTTCTTTTCGACCGCTCCGGGGCACCGACCTTCCATTTCCTCCTGCTTCTGAGCACGGCCATGGCTTCCGTGACCATCGGAACGTGGGTGAGCGGACGCATCTACATGGACGGTTGGATGCGGTCCCAGGAAGGAGGGGGAGGCCCGCTCGCGGCCGCCTCCTGGCTGCATCGGGCGTCCGATTTCGTGACCCGGCCGCTCGGGGCACAGACCCGTTCCATTGTCAGGAAGGACATCCGGCTCTTCCTGCGGGACACGACCCAGTGGACACAACTTCTCCTCCTGGGGGCCTTGGTCGTGGTCTATCTGTACAACTTCAGGGTTCTGGATCTGAAGAAGATCCCCATGTCCACGGTCTACCTGCAGAATCTGCTTTCCTTTCTGAACATGGGGCTGGCGGGGTTCGTGATCTCCGCCGTTGCGATTCGGTTCGTCTTCCCGGCGGTGAGCATCGAGGGAAGATCCTTCTGGCTCGTCCGCAGCGCGCCGATCTCGATCCGGAAGTTCCTCTGGTCGAAGTTCTGGATGTATCTGGCGCCTCTGCTCCTGCTCTCCGAGATCCTGATCGTCCTGTCCAACGGGTTCCTGAACGTGTCCGGCTTCATGATGGCCGTTTCTGCTGTCACCATGGTCTTCCTCACCGCCGGAATCGTAGGTCTCGGTATCGGCCTCGGGGCGGTCTATCCCCGGTTCCTGGTGGAGAACGTGGCGAAGGTCGCCACCGGCTACGGAGCGATCCTCTACATGATCCTGGCCATGGGCTTCGTCGCCCTGGCTGTCTTCCTGGAAGCGTGGCCGGTGAATGCCATCTTCATGTCCCGCTTTGCAGGGATCGAGATAGAGCCGATCCGCTGGGTTCTGGTGGTGGGTGCCCTGGCGCTGGTTGCCCTTCTCAGCCTGGCGGTCTGCGTGATCCCGATCCGGATGGGCGTCCGCAGCCTGGAGGCCAGTCTCTGACGAACCAGCTCACGGGCCGGCGGGGGCTGACCGGGTCCGGATACGGATCCAGATAGCCCGCGCGGAGAACGAACTGGGGAATCATGCCCGCATCGTGGTTGGCCGCGATCTCCCTGCGCCCGACCTCTTCCTCCAGGATCTGTGTCATCGGATGAAGGGCGATCCCTCTCTCCCGGGCCAGCAGGGCCATCCTTTCGAAGGCGCGACCGGTCTCGATGAGGTGGGACACCGAGCTCCCGGTGCTCGTGATCACGAACCAGCCGCCTCCTTCTCCCGCCAGTTCGGCGGTCTGCTCGACGCCTCTCCTTCGCATGCTCTGCTTCATGAAGTCTGCGGGCTTGGTGAAGTTTCGAACGAACCATCCCTTCAGGCCCGAGATCTCCATCCCTGCGGTGGTCAGCCCGTCGCGGTGTCTTTCTTCCGCCTCCCGGCTCAGCCGGAGCCACCTTACCAGCTCCTGCTGGGCCTCGTCCCGCGCGGCCTGCACCCGGAAGGCCTCCACCGTCCCCTCTTGCATGCACAGGGCATGTTCGGATCCTGGTGGGAAGTAGAACAGGTGCCCTGCCAAGGGCTCGGAAAGGGCCTCGACGTCCTTCTTCCTGAGTTCCCGGGAATCGAATCTTTGTTTTACGGTCCTGCGCATCTTCATTCGCCCGAGAGGATAGCCGGTCGGCTTCCCCTTCCGGAGGGTCACCTCGAGGATCTCCTCCTCGAAGGGGTTTCCTGCCTTGACCTTTGCCCGGGCCTCGTACCCCATGTCGCCGGCGGCAAGGTGGAAGTTCTCCACAAAGGCTCCCAGGGAGAGCATCATCTCGCGGTTGTCCGGGTCCACGGCGGGCAGCCTTCTCTCCGGGGCCGCGCCGATGATCATCCTGCGAGGATCGATGATTCTCACATACCAGGGCTGGCTGTTGTGGCCGCTCGGTGCCAGAGAGGCGTAGTGGAGCATGCGGTTCATTTCCGGGTCGATTCCCGCCACCGGTGACGGCGTTCTCAGTCCGTAACGAGTGGCGGAACCTGCGGCTCTTGCGGCGTCGGGAAGAAACGGAACCGCACCCGCCGCCAGGGCGCACCCACCGAGCATCCTGAGGAAGTTTCTTCGGTTCGTCTGCATGATCTTCTCCTCCCCTTTTGTCACCTTTTGGTGACATTGTGGCCAAAAAAAGTTGCTTCCTATCGCTCTGTGGGCGAATCCGGTTTCAGGCTGGTCTCACAGATTGTGGTGATCGCTTCATGCAGCCGTCGCCACCCCTCGCTGCTGCCGATTTCCACCGAGTTGAACAGACTTACATGCCGGCCGCGAACGACGAGATACATGATGGCCGCTCCGAGCAGGGCCGTGATCGCGGCAAGGTCCACGGAAACCCCTTCGGTTGAAGGGGCAATCTCGGAGAGAAGGCGCATTGCCGCATCCTCCCTTACCGTCTCGAGCACTTCCGTGAGCTCATTCCGTTCGACCGTTTCCCATGCCAGGATTTCCTGTGTCAGGGGCCGGGACCTGAGCGCCCGGGCGAAGTTGTGAAGCACCGTGGCGGCCGCTTGAGGCACCGGCCTCTTACGAAGCCCATCCGGGTCGCCTCCGGTGAGCTCGTCAAAGGTGGGCCAGAAATCCCCCGACTCACCGAAGGCTCGCAGCAGCTCGGGCATGCCTCCGAAATACCGATAGATCAGCACCTTGTCGACGCCCGCCTCTCTGGCGACAGCGTTTACACCCAGGGTACGGAATCCCCCCCGGGCGAGGAGCCTTCCGACCGCTTCGACGATTCTTTCTTTGGTTTCTTCCCTGTTTCGCCTCATGCCGGTTTCTCCTCTAATGTCACCAGTGGGTGACCAAGAATCATAATAGTCACCGAAAGGTGACATGTCAAGCCTTTTTTGGGGAAAAGTGTTCGTTTCGGATTATGAGTTCGAGGACAGGCACCGCACGACTCGGGGACATCCACCGAACTGCCGACGATTATAGAGCGCCGTAAATTGGCGCGCCGTAAATTGGGGACAGCCACTCATTTCGCCAGGAAATGAGTGGCTGTCCCCAATTTCAACGAGGGTGCACGAAGATGCCGCGCTTACGCGGTGCGGGCCGATCCGTTTCGCGCGAGCCGGGGACTACCGGGATTCATTGATTTCCGTGATCTGGTCGTTCAGGGTCCAGTAGTCCCACAGGTAGCCGAGGAAAAAGAGGCCGCCCGTCAGCAGATAGATGAGGCCGGTGATCCACTTGCCCATGTAGAATCGGTGGACCCCGAACAACCCCAGGAAGGTGAGCAGGATCCAGGCAACGGAGTAGTTGATGCGGCCCGATCGGAATCTGAGGTCCGCCTTGCGGTCCATGGAGGGGATCAGAAAGAGGTCGATGAGCCAGCCCACGAAAAGGAGGCCCAATGTGAAGAACCAGATCGTTCCCGTGACCGGCTTTCCATAGTAGAAGCGGTGGGAGCCGGTGAAACCGAAAAGCCAGAGGATGTAGCCCATCGACTTCAGGTGCGTATCGTTTGAACTCTCCATGGACCCCTCCTGGCCTAGATCTCTATGGCCGTCACGCTCACCATGGTGTCGCCCTGCTGGATGGCGTCCACCACGTCGCTGCCGTCCACGACCTTTCCGAAGACGGTGTGCTTGCCGTTCAGATGGGGCTGCGGCGAATGGGTGATGAAGAACTGGCTGCCGTTCGTGTTCGGGCCGGCGTTCGCCATGGAGATCACCTTCGCCTCGTGGGTCAGGGCGTTGTCCTTGACCTCGTCCTCGAACCGGTAGCCCGGGCCGCCCCGCCCCGATCCGGTCGGGTCGCCGCCCTGGACCATGAAATCGCTGATCACACGGTGAAAGGGCACGCCGTCGTAGAATCCCTGCTGGGCCAGGAAGACGAAGTTGTTGACCGTCTTCGGTGCCTGCTGCGGGTAGAGCTCGAGCTCGATATTTCCCTTGCTCGTCTCGATCACCGCCTTGTAGTTCTTGGTCGGATCGATCTGCATCTCCGGCGGCTTGTCCCACTGTTTCGCGCTCATCCGATCCTCCTCCTTTCGGTGTGGAGCATTTCCTGTTTAAGATGGGCGACAAGTGTCCGATGATTCCAGAAAACGTGTCAAGCCGTTGTCTCTGCTTGCATTTGCCGGAACGCTCGACTAGGTTTTCTGGGCATGGACAAGCCCGCGCCGACGCCGTCCGCAAGATTGCTTAGCCTTTCGGAGGAGTACTTCTCTTTCCTGGCCCGTTTCCTGCCGGTCTGCTGTCTCAGCGACGAGTTTCACTTCCTGCCGCGTGTCGAGTCGGCCCGGCTTCACGCGACCGAAACGGATTGCCTGGAACAGGCGTTCCTGGAAGAGGCCTTCACCCGGGTCAAATCATGGAAAGCGGGCTTGCAGGAATTCGCTCCGCAAGAGGATCCCTGTCTCGTGGGCCTCCTGGCTCAGAGCATGGATGCCTTCCTGGTTCACGGGGAGACCCTCGGGTTGTGGAGGAGGGATCCCGGCTTGTACCTCAAGGTCGCCTTCATCGGCCTCGATCAGGCCTTGAGCCGGCCCTGCGAAAGCGAGGAAGAGAGGAGCGCCCTCTACCGTGCACGGCTCGGTGCGATCCCCCGCCTCCTCGCGTGGGGATCCGGCCAGCTCGAGGAGGTTCCGCAGCCGGCCCGGGAGGCGGCCCTGGAGATGGCGGACACCTGCCGGGATTTCCTCTCGCGGGCCGCGGCCGAACGGGCCAAGGAGCCGGGGTTGTCAGGAGACGAGCTCGGAAGGGCTGAGCGGACCGCCTTCGAGGCCGTGGAGGGTTTCCAGGCGTTTCTTCGGGAGCTTGAAGGTCCGGTCGGTTTCACGCCCGGCACGGGTCTGTTTCAGGAAATCCTTTCGGCGGGATACGGTTGGAAGGGCAGCATCGAGGAAGCCCTGCACATCCTGGTGCAGGAGGCCTCGGAAAAAGAGCACGCCCTGCAGCAACTGGCACGCACGATCGACCCGAACAAGGGGTGGGAGGGGATCTATGCGGACACGGGCCTGCCCCGGAAGGCCTACCGTGACACGGTTTCCCTTTACAGAGACGAGGTGAAAAGGCTCGAGGCCTTCTTCGGCAGGGAAGGGGTCCTTCCCATGCCCGAGGAGGGCTCGGTTCGGATCGCGCCCACTCCCTCCTACCTGCAGCCGATTCGCGCGACCGCATCCTACAGCGCCCCCCCGTCTCTGGAAGACCGCATGCAACCGGGCTGCTTCTTCGTTCAGGTCTCCGGCGACGAGGGGACTTCGGATCCGGGACGCAGACGGATCGCGTCGGTGCACCGGGAATACCGTTACCTTTCGGCCCACGAAACCTATCCCGGACATCACCTGCTCGACTGGGTCCGGCTGCGCCAGCCCGATCCGATCCGGCGAAGGATCGAGTCGGCCCTGTTCTACGAGGGGTGGGCGTGCTATGCGGAGCAGCTGGTCGACGATCTTGGATACGATCCGGATTCGAGGCAGCGCCTCATTCGGATAAAACGCGAGCTGTGGAGAGCGGTTCGCGGCAGGCTGGACCTGGAGCTCCACGCGGGGTCCATCTCCCTCGAGCAGGGCGCCGCCAGGCTCGAGGCACTCGGATACGCCCCGAGCGACGCGAAGAAGCAGGTCAGGCGGATCACGTTGACCCCGGGATATCAGCTGTGCTACACGCTCGGCAAGCAAGGCTTCCTGGAATTGCGCCGCCGTTACGTTCCGCCCCTGTCCCTGAAGGAATTTCACCATGTGGTTCTCGGGTCGGGACAGGCTCCGTTCGAACGCCTGGACCGGTCCCTTGACGCATCCGCCTACGGAAACGGATGATGGAGGCTCTTCATGTCCCTTCGGTGGGGTGTGGTGCTGAATCGTTGACGGCAGTCCGGCGAAAACGTGGCTGCCAGGAGGTGAGAATGGAGGCCTTCAACGGCGTTCACTCCGAGTGGAACCTCGGAAGTCCCGGTGGATGGGACTACCAGCGCATGACCCAGGAGATCGGAAAGGCGTGCTGGGAAAGGGTGCGGGCCCTTTCCGGAATCGACCTGGAGCTGGACTTCGATCACCCCCTCCTGAACCCCCTGCCCGGCTTCGTCGAGATGCTCCTGCGGGCGCAGCGTGCACGACACGGGTCCGACGAGGCCTTCATCCTGGTGGTGGCGGAGGAGGACACGCTCGACGCGGTCGTGGAGAACCAGAATCTGGCAAAGGCCCTCCATGCAACGGCCGGGGTCAGGGCGGCTCTCTGCGCGCCCCACCAGGTCGAGGTGTCGCAGGGAAGGGTTTGCCACAAGGGCGAAGAGGCCACCCTCATCTTCATGGACTTCAACACCGACACCCTGCTCAACATCCACAGGGACAAGGACTGCTCCGGCCTCCTCGAGGCGATCCGGCAGGGGATCCTGGTCAACCCGAGGGGCATGGAGTCGATCAACCCGAAGGGGATCTTCGAGGTGGTCACCGGCCCCTACAGGGAACGCCTGTCCCGGACCACGGTGGAGAGGACCCCCTGGACCCGGAGGTTCTTTCCCCGGGAGACCACCGGGCCGGACGGGTCTCCGATCCGGGATCTCGTCGAGTGGACCTGGCAGAACCAGGACACGGTGGTGCTGAAACCGGCTCACGGCTATTCCGGCCACGGCGTCTTCGTGGGGCCTCTCCGGGACGATTGGAACATGGATGTGGAAAAGGCGCTCAGGGAAGGAGACTACATCGTCCAGGAGTTCATTCCCCTGGGGCTGTGGACGGAAGAGCAGCCCTGGCTCGACCGCGATTCCGGTGAACTCACCCTGAGGGAATGGCAGACGGACTTCCGCTGCTTCATCACGGACGAGGGGCTGATCGGGTTCGTGGGCCGCTTCGGGAACGTTCCGACCAATGTGGGCTCGGGCGGAGGGGTTCAGGCCATCGCCGTGCTGCGGAGCCCCGTACCCGTGGGGGCGGCGACCCGCCGCATCAATGAGGCGGTTTACAACCTGGGGACCGCAACCGTC
Source organism: uncultured Thermodesulfobacteriota bacterium (assembly GCA_964479535.1). Taxonomy (GTDB): domain Bacteria; phylum Desulfobacterota; class DSWW01; order DSWW01; family DSWW01; genus S015-6. The sequence continues at coordinate 143,600 of CAYZMM010000004.1, read as the reverse complement.
GGCGAGATCCGGGAATGGACGAACCGGATGGCGGTGGAGCACGGGCTCACGTACCTGCTCGGCCCGATCATGACCGCCCTGCGGCCCCGGCTGGTGACGCCGGAGCAGCTCGACGCGCTCCAGCATTACAGCCGGAACCTCTGGGAAGATTGCCAGGTTCTGGAAGAGGCGTGGCGAAGGGGCGAGATCGTCGACATGCTCGATGAGAAGGAGGAAGCCCGGGAGATCTTCCGTCTCCAGCCCTGGCAGGGGAAACCTGCCCTGATCGCCTCGGACGGGCTGTTCGGATTCGGGGCGCAGACGGCGTAAGAAACCGGTGAGACTATGGGTGCGATACCCGTAGACCCCCTCTGGTGGCAGACCCTCTTCGACGAGGTGTATCTGATCACCGATGCCCGGAGCGTCTGCAACGAAGAGCTCACCCGCCGGGAGGTCGATTTTCTCGAAGCCCACCTGCCGATCGGAAGAGCCGACCGCATCCTGGACCTCTGCGGCGGTCACGGCCGGCACAGCCTGGAGCTTGCACGGAGAGGCTACCGGGCCGCAACGGTGCTGGACTACTCCGACTACCTCGTGCAGCTCGGCAGGGCCCGGGCCTGCGAGCAGGAATTGCCCGTCTCTTTCGTCCAGGCGGACGCCCGCCGGACCGGACTCGCAGGAGAGCGGTTCGACTTCGTAATCGTCCTGGCCAACTCGTTCGGCTACTTTCCGGACGACCGGGACAACCTTCGGATCCTCTGTGAGGCCCGACGGCTCTGCCGTGCGGGGGGCACGCTCCTCCTCGATCTCATCGACTCGAACTACGTGAAGAAGCAGTTCCGACCCCTGTCCTTCCACAATGCGAACGAAGACATCACGGTCAAACGGGAACGTGAGCTGGCCGGAAACCTGATCCGGGTCCGCGAAACGGTCGTCTCCGGGGCAAGAGGCCTGCTGCGGGAAGGAACCTATTGTGAGCGCCTCTACCGGGAAGACGAACTCGCGGGCCTGCTCGAGCGGGCCGGGTTCGGCCGGATCGCGTTCAAGCGCGACTTCTCCTCCCACGAGAACCCGGGAGACTACGGCTTCATGACCCAGCGCGTGATCGTAACGGCGGTGCGGGTATGAGCCGGATTCTTCTTGACTTCTCGAGAAGGTGGGTTGTAAGACTCGTAGTGCCGGCCCGGCTCCTGCCCTGCGTCAAGATCCTGCAGCCCCGCGCCGGTGTGACGGGGTTTCGTATCGGGCAACGTCTTTCAAGAAGGAGGCAGACCATGAAAGCAGTGCTCACCACGACGATGGTTCTTGTTCTGATGCTCGGAGGGTGCACGCAACAGGCGGATCAGAGTGCACCGCAAGAGGCGGAGAAGGCCGCCGCGGAGAAGGCGGCGGTGGGATCAAAAGAAGAGGCGATGACAGAGGAAGCGGCCAAGACCGAAGAGGCCCCGGAGGTCGCACGCTGTCTGGACCTGGTCAGCCAGGCCAAGTTCGAGGACGCCCTTCCGGTCTGCCTCGATGCTCTGGAGAATCACCCTGCCAACGAGCGTGTGCAGGAGGCCGTGAAGAGCGCACAGGCCGCGGTCGGCGATTTGGCTGCCAAGGGCGAGGAAGCCGCGAAGGACGCAAAGGAAGCGGCCGAGGAGACGGCACGGGACGCCATGGAGTATTAGAGCAGCCCTCCTTTTTTTCTTGACACATCTCAGCGTCCTGCCTTAAGCTGACTAACAGATCAGTCAGTGAGCCCGGACCGGTCCATCCGAGAAAAGGAGGTGACTGCCATGAAACGCGTCCTTCTATGCAATCCTTACGGCCCGTACGACCTCGAATGGGGCGAGAACCAGCTGGACATCCTGGAATCGCGACTGCAGAGGGGGCAGGGGCCCTTCACACTCTCTTCCCATACCCATTGTATTGCCCTCTACCTGATCGCCGAAAACATCAACGCGAAGACGACCGTTCTGGAATGCCCGCACATCGAGGACTACGAAGAGGAGCTTCGAAAGGGGTACGACTACCTCGGGTTTCAGCTCATCGCCATCAACATCGGGAAGGTCGCCCGCATGGTCCGGATGGCCAGGGAGATCTCCCCGAAGACAAAGATCATCCTCGGCGGGTACGGCGTGATGAATCTCTACGATCCCCCTCCGGGAGAGAAGAGCGGGGACGCGGAGTACCTTCTGGCAGAGAGCGATTACCTCTGTGAAGAAGAGGGCGTGAAGTTCATGCGAAAGCTCCTCGGTGACGAGCCTGTCGACAGGCCGATCACGCAGTTTTTTCTTCCCCGCGGCTCCAACAGCTACCCGGGCGTGGACGGCATAGCCGACCGATCGATGTCCATGATCCTCGTGGCCCTCGGTTGTCCCAACGGATGCGAGTTCTGCTGCACTTCGGCCATGTTCAAGAAAGAGAAGATCTATGTCCTGAGCCCGGAAGAAACCTTTGAAACCATGAAGCACAACTGTCGCCGGAACGGAGGCCAGGCTTCCGTGGCGCTGCTCCTCGACGAAGATCTCCTGATCAATCCCGACTACATGAGGGATCTCGGCAAGCTGATACAAGAAGACAAGGAGTTCGGCCTGCGAAAGCTGAGCTACTTCTGCTTCGGAGACCTGCGCTCTCTGTCCGAGTTCAGCATGGAGGAGTTGCTGGAACTCGGCGTCGACTCGATATGGGTCGGCGTGGAGTCCAGCCTCGATGATGTCGTCACTTCGGATCACAAGATCGAGAAGCGCGCCTGCATGGATGTCAAGTCGACCTTCGAGACCATGGAAAGACACGGAATCGCGGCCACCGCATCCATGGTCCTCGGGTGGGACTTCCACACGCCCGGGAACATCGGGGCGGATATCGATTACTTCGTCGACCTGAAGCCGTCCGCCTACCAGATGACCTTCCTGACCGCCTGTCCCGGCACGGCCCTGTACAAGAGAATGAAGAAGGCCGGAAGGCTCTATCCGAACATGACGTACAGGGACGTGCAACAATGCAACGACGCCACGTTCATTGCGAAGCACTTCGCTCCGGGCGACCTGAAGCATTACTTCGAGCTTGCCCACACGAGGCTCTACGAGAACAACGGCCCCGGTCTGTTCCGCATGTTCGAGATCAATCTGAACGGCTACGAAACCTGCATGAAATCCTCCCGCCCCCTGCTCCGAAACGACAAGGCCGCCTTCTTTGCCGAGCGGTGCGTGAACACCTACCCGCTCACCGAGGCGATGGCGGTGTATGCGCCCACCGAAAAGGTTCGCGAGAAGGTCAGGGCGGCGCAGGAGAAGTACCTTCGCCTCTTTGGTGAGCCGGAAGAGGAGAAGGGGGTGGTGTCCGATCTCTTCTGCAATATCGTGGGCCAGCGGGTCGAGGAGCTGAAGAAGCCGAAATCGGAGGAACCCTTCGACCCTCCGGTGCGCTGGACCTATTACGATCCGGATAAAGGCTCGGTGCCGATGGTCAGGAAGGGTCGCGATGCGGGAGAGCCGGTGCCCTACCAGGTGTTCGATGATGCCGGGTCGATTCCCATGGGATCCGCCGGATCGGCGGCCTGCTGACCGGAGGAGGCGATGGCGCGCACCCACGCCGCCCTGATAGCGCGAGAGGCCACGCGACGGGAACTTCTCGGCGCCGCCCTCGAAGTCTTCGGGGACAAGGGATACGCCGCGACCACCATTTCCGACATCGTCGGTGCGGCCGGCGTGACCCAGGGAACCTTCTATCTCTATTTCAAGAACAAGGAGAATATCTTCTCCGAGCTTCTCCACGAGTATCGAACGCTGATGATCTCCGGTCTCCTGAACACGGACTTCACTGCGGTGCGGACGAAGAACGACTGGCTGAAGATGGCGGACCGCGTGGCCGTCTTCCTCGTCGACCACATCGAGACGCACGGGACCTTCATGCGACTGTTCATCGCCGAGGCGGAGACCATCGGGTCCAAGTTCTCTGAAGACTCGTATGCCTTTTCCGAGGGGGTGATCCACGAGATCAGGCGGATGCTCCGTCACGGCATCCAGATGGGTCTGTTGAGAAGGTTCGACGTGGAAACCATCGCCCTTTCCGCTTTCGGGGCGCTCAAGGAAGCCGTGCGCCAGTCCTGTTTCCAGGATCCGTCCAAATCGCCCGAGGAGATCATCCCCCGGGTGATCCGGAGTCTGGCACGACTGGTGTTGCAATGAGGGAGTTTCGTCCATGTTTCTCGATCTGAACGCGGATTTGACGAGCGAACAACGTTCCCTGAAGGAGCAGACCCACAAGTTCGCGGCGGAGGTCATGCGGCCTGCCGCCGAGAAGCTCGACAAGCTCTCCGACCCGGCCGAGGTGATTGCGGAAGATTCGGTCCTCTGGGACGTGCTGCGCCGGGCCCGTGAGCTGGGGTATCACGTCCGTGCTCTGCCCGAGGAGCTCGGGGGGGTTGGGCTTGGCCCGATCGAGCAGTGCATCATAGCGGAGGAGATGGGGTGGGGCAGCGCAGGGCTGGCCGTCTGCATGGGCGCTTCGAGCATGCCCTTCGTCTTCGCCGCCCTGCTGGGTCCACCGGGGCTCGTCGAAGAGCACGTGATTCCCTTCCGGGACGACACGAAGGCCGAGTACATCGGCTGCTGGGCGATCAACGAGCCGGAGCACGGGGGGGGCGATCAGGTCTATATCGGCTCGAGGAGAGAGGACATCCCCTTGATACGCCACGGCACCCGCGCAAGGCTGGAGGGTGACGAGTGGGTGATCAACGGCCAGAAGTCGGCCTGGGTCTCGAACGGAACGATCGCCACCCATGCTCTCCTGCACGCGAGCATCGACGGCACCGAGGACGAACGTGACGCGGGCATGTTCTTTGTTCCCCTGAACGTCGACGGCGTTACCCGGGGAAAGCCCCTCGACAAGATCGGGCAGCGGGATCTCAACCAGGGGGAGATCTACTTCGACAGTGTCCGCGTTCCGGCCGACTACATCCTCGTGAAGCCGGAGATGTACGAGATGGTCACCGACATCATCGTTGCGACCGCGAACGGCGGTATGGCCACCACCTTCACGGGCGTGGCGAGGTCGGCCCTGGAGGAGGCGCTCGCGTACTGCCGGGTGCGCGTGGCGGGCGCGAAGGTCATCTCGAAGCACCAGCTGGTACAGAAGAAACTCTTCGACATGTTCACCCGTGTGGAAAGCGCTCGAGCCCTCGCGCGAGCCGTCAACACGTACAATGCGCAGGCCATGCCGCCCGAGCCGCACTATGCGGTCGCGGCGAAGGTGCAGAACACGGAAACCGCCTTCGAACTCGCCAGCGACGCCGTCCAGCTCCTGGGCGGTTGCGGGCTCAGCAGGGAATACCCGGTGGAGAGGATCTTCCGCGACGCGCGGGCCGCCATGATCGAGGACGGGGACAACGACACGCTCCGCCTTGCCGGGGCAAGGTACCTGCTGGAGCGATACACCTGAGCCGGAGGCTGACCAAGAAGCCCCATCTGCGGGCTAGCCCGCATATGGCACGAAGCCTTCTGCTCCGAGCTGCGTAAGCACGGAATCTTCGGGTCGATTCTCGAGGTTCGGACCCGGATGTACTTCAGTACGATCCGTCCCCAAACCCCGAGAATCGACTTCGCCCTCAAGGGCCCGAATCTTCCGCGCTTCCACCGCTCTCGCGACGAAGTTTCGTGCAACATGCGGGCTAGAACTTGAGCTTCTTTCGCAGGTCTTCCCCCAAGTCTTTCGTCGCGTCCTCGATCGCCTTCTGGGCCTCCTTCTTTGCCGCCTCTTTGGCGATGTCGGCTACGTCGGCGCCCATTTCCTTCAGCAGTGCCTGGAGAGGGGGCACGGTCGGCTCGACCAGTGTCGGCTTCGGGGACGTCGTGGTGCCCGCGACCTTGTACTTGAGAAACACGTTCCCTTCAGCGTTCGTCAGGCGCTTCATGACCAGATCTGCGAGTTGTTCCGAGGAGACGTACTTGGCCAGATCCCCCTCGAGTTCCTTCTGCATTCTCTCCTCGATGGAATTCCGCACGTTTCGGGTCGGCTCTTCCCCGAGTTCCATCCCGAGCTCGAGATCGATCGCGCGGGTGTCGAGGTTGGTGGAGCCTGAAAAGTCGAGGACGTAGTCTCTGGCGGTTATGTTGCCGGTGGACACGTTCACGTTGCCGTCCTTGTACCGCAAGTCCACGTTCGCCCCTTCCCAGGTGACTTCATCCTGGAGAAAGGAGAGCTTGCCCGTGTACTGCTCGATCGCCTTCACGGACTGGATCGCCTCCAGGATCTTCACGCCGGAGAGGGTTCCCCTGGGCGAACCCGCCTGGAGGGTGACCTCCGGGTTCAGCCTCCTGGTCTTCGGGTCGAAGGGCTTGACCGTGCCCTGTCCGTCCAGGCCGATGTCGAAGAACCGCACCGCCCCGGTCTTCCAGCGGACCTCCGGCTTGACGCCCAGTTCGAACCGGATCTTCACCCGGTTCCTCGCCTCGAGGTTGGAAGGGTCGATGTCGGCCGAATGTGCCAGGAACGTGAGATCGTAGATTTGGAGCGTCTGGTTCAGCTTCTTGTCCAGGTAGGTGAGCGTCCCCTTCTCCACGCCGATCTTTCCCACGGTAAGGCTGACCGGCAGGTCGTCGGCCGACAGGGGCTCGGACGGCTTCTTCTTCTCCTCCCTCTCTTCCTCCGTTTGCGGCTGGAGCAGATCGGAGAAATTGAAGGCGCCGCTCTTGTACTTCACGAGGTGAATGACCGGTTCGTAGATCACGAACTCGCCTACCTGAACACTCCCCGAAAGGAGAGGGAGGAAACGGAGGCTGAGGCTCATGCGTTTCAGCCCTGCGAAGAGGTCTTCGTCCGAAACCGGCTTTCCCTTCAGCGCGTCGAGTTGTTCCGGGGATTTGAAGTTGGAGATCCGCACCCCGGTTACCTGTACGCCGGAGACGACCGAGAAGAGGCCGATGTCGATGGAGTCGATGTTCACATGACGGTTGAGCGCGGATTCCATCTGCCCGGCGATCATCTCCTTGTCCACCACGACCATGAGAACGATGCCGGCGGCAAGGATGAGGAGCACCAGGACGCCCAGCAGGATCCCGACCCATTTGAACAACCCTTTCATGACGGCACCTCCTGTCTCTTGTTCGTCTCACGGGGACACCATACCGCCGCCGGCGGGTCGTGTCTACGAAAAACGCGTGCCCTGGATGCGGATGCCGAGGGAGGCGAGTTCGTTGGCGATGAGGGGCTCCCAGCCCCGGTTCGCCTTCGGGTTGGCGGGACTCGGGTGGGTGATCCGGCCGATCGCGACGTCCAGGCCGGCCAGCGCCGCACGGGCCCTCGCCTCTGCGAAGACCCCGATTCCCACCACATGATCCGGCTCGAACCATTCGACGGTCCCTCTCAGGGCCCGGTCACAGGCGGCGAAAAGGGGTCGCTTCTCCGCCGCCCGGAGGCTGTCGGGGGTGCGGTTCCTTCCGGTCTCCTCGTAGAAGGCGAGGGGGCAGTAGTTGGCCACGAAGAACCGGGCGAAGAAGCTCCCGGGTGTGTCGAAGACGTGGGCGGCCCAGCCCCAGAGGCGTTTGCCGCTGACTTCGCTCCGCCCGCATGAAAAGCCCTGGACCGGGCGCTTCGGGTGGGTTGCGGGGGGTCTTCCGACCGGGGCCTCGATCCCCATCCAGTCCCGCACGGCATTCACCTCGCCGAAGGGGACGCCGGTCTGGGTCATCCCCCAGGGGCCGGGGTTCATCCCCACCAGCACGACCTCTTTGGGCCTGTCCCCGTAGAGCTTCAAATACTTCCTGTAGGGCTTGCCGGCGTATTCGAGGGGGTTGTAGACATGGGTGACGGGCGGCCCGAAGCGCAGGGGTCGAAGGTCTTGGATCAAGGCGGTCGTCACACGTTGCAGGTTCATCGCAATTGCATGATCCGGCCGATGATCTCCTCCGGCGTGGACATGGCGCCCCCGGCGTTGACCTGCTCGAAGTAGTCGTACCAGCCCGCCTGCTCCACGGTCTCCTGGAAGAGCTTCACCGCCTTCTCGTCGGGCATCTTCCAGACGGCCAGGTAGTCGTAACCGCAACGGTGCGACGTGTGCGGGTCGTTGGCGGCCCAGCAGACCACCTCGATCCCCGCCCTGGCCAGCTCCCCCATGCCGGCCCCTACCTGCTGCATGTAGTTGCCCCGCTCCTCTTCAGAAAGGGCGCGCCACTCCGGGCGGGCGTTCCACAGCTCGACAAAGACGTGCATCATCATCTCCTTTTCCGCTCAAGAGGACTTCCGCCTGTCCTTTCCGCCTCTCCTGTCCGAACCGCTCCTCCGCTCTTGTCCTCTGTAGTCGGCATCCTTGGACTTCCTTCGGTCCGAACCTGATCTACGGTCTTTTCCGGAACGTCGCTCCTTCTTTTGCATGGAACCCACCTCCTTTCTTTTGAGCCTCGAGCAGAGGAAGTTCGTGCAACGGATGCGGCTCTGAGATGAAAGAACGGCTTCACGTGGCCCGCGTCTCAGGCTCTCCCTGCGGCCCGCTTCCGAATCAGGACGAATGCACCCGGCAGAGAGAGCAGTGCAATGCCTGCCACGGCCCTCGCAGGGGCGGATGCTGTGCCCGTCACCACGGTGCCGCACGGGCCTGCCGTGCGGGGGTAGTTCCCGGACTGCTGGACGAACTTGTTCAGCAGGTAAATGTCGATGAGCAGGTTGAAGTTGCACCCGGTGCAGAAGGGATACTCGTAGTAGGGGTCGTAGCCGGGATCCTCCGGATCGGAGATCCGGTGCGGGAGCCCGGAGACCGTGGTCCAGTGATGGTAGCAGACCGTCTCTCCCGGCTGGTAGCAGTCCTCGGTGCAGAGGTGAGCCTCCACATAGTCGAGCATCTTCCGCGCCTGGTCGAGGTAGGTCGTGTCCCCCGTGAACTCGAACCAGTGGAGCATGGCCCGGGCGAGCCTCTCGTGGGTAGACAGCTTCTTCCAGGGGCCCAGCTCCGGCTTGTACATGAAGTCGGTGTACTCCCAGTAACCGCCGTCGCCCGTCACGTCGTCCCAGAGATTCGTGTCGATCTCGGCCATCACCGCGTCGGCCATGTACTTGTACTCCACATCCCCGGTGGTGCCGTAGGCGTAGGCGAGCCCCATGAGCATCCAGCCGTCCTCGTAGAGGTTGTAGATCGGCCAGAAGCGCTCCTCCACGGGGTCCCAGTACCTGGCGACCGCATCTTCCAGCACCCGGAGCCCGATGTCCTTGGCGAGATAGCCGGTCATGCGGCCCTGCACGTCTGCGAAATAGAGGGCATAGAAGCCAACGAGGCCGTTGGCGCACACATAGCCCATGTAGTCGCCCAGGAAGTTCGGTTCCTCTGCGATCATTCCCTCGACGATCGTGAGCGCGGCGGTCAGCGTCAGGTTGTGGCCGCTCGACCGGGTCTCCCGGTACGCGTCGATCAGGCAGGGCGCCCCGGCAAAGGCCTCCAGCATGACCGAGTCGTCGCCGAGGAGATACTGGCCGAGCTTTTCCATCTCGTACTCCACGGTCTGATTCGCCAGGAGGCGGACACGCGCCCGGGCCGCCTCGTCCCCGTAGTCCGGATCCCTGGACAGGCGGTAGAGGATGTCCGGAGCGAACAGGGTGGAATCGTACATCTCGTCCGCATCCCAGTTCCCGACGATCGGGTTGCCCTGATCGTCGAGCTCCCACGCATAGTTGTCCAGCATGTTGTTCAGCACGGCGTCGAAGAGGTCCCCGTACTCGTCCATCGTGACGGCGCCTGCGGGGTTGATGGAAAACACCGCCATTCCCGCACAGACGAAGAAGGTCGCGAGGCATCTTTTCATGGCCGGGCCTCCCAGGGCAATGGATGGGCAATAAAAAGGTTGTTTATTTCATTATAGCCTGATAAGTTCTATGGCTTCAAGTTCCCTTCCGTAGGACGGGAACGGGTGCCCCTTTCATGGAATGAGCCGGAAGAAGAGCGAGGGTTTCTTTCACGGAGAAACGGATGAAGTTCCGGGCTCGAAGGGCCGTCTGGACGCAGGGCTGGCTTGTGGGCTGTCTCGTTCTGGGGGCGGGCATGGCCCTGGCCGTGACCGACGAAGCCGCTCCTTCCCGGGGCGAGTCGGAAGAGGCGCTCGTCCAGGAGATCCTCGACAAGGTGGATCGGTTGTGGCGCGGATCCACTTCCGAAGGGAAGATGGAGATGGAGGTGGTCACCGAGCACTGGAGCCGTACGCTCCGGATGAAGGTCTACACGAAGGGTTTGGAGCGTTCCCTGGTGCGGATCACCTACCCGGCCAAAGAGGAGGGCGTGGCCACCCTCAAGGTGGAAGACAACATCTGGAACTACCTTCCGAAGATCAAGCGGGTCACCAAGGTGCCGGCCTCCATGATGCTCGGCTCCTGGATGGGAAGCCACTTCACGAACGACGACCTGGTCAAGGACAGCCAGTTCGCCAGGGACTACGATACCCGGATCACCTTCGAGGGAGAGCGGAAGGGCCGCAAGATCATCGAACTCACGCTCCTGCCGAAGCCGGAGGCCCCCGTGGTCTGGGGCAAGATCCTCTCCATCGTCCGGGCCGAGGACTACATCCCTCTGAAGATGACCTATTTCGACGAGGACGGGGAAGCGGTTCGCGAACTCGGCTTCAGCGAGATCCGTGAGATGGACGACCGGACCCTTCCGACGGTCCTCAAGATGCAGCCCCTGGACAAGCCGAAGGAATACACCCGTGTGAAGTACCTGGACATCGACTTCGACGTGGATCTGAAATCGGATCTGTTCGGTCTTCGCTCCCTGCGAAAGACGCGTTAGGGGTGCAAACCCGCAAGGGGATACGACAGGATGCTGGTCCGCATCGCCTGGCGCAACATCTGGCGGAACCCGCGCAGATCCCTGATCACCCTGTGCGCCATGACCTTCAGCCTGACCCTGATGATCGTCGCCACGAACCTGATCGAGGGGATGAACCGGCAGATGGTCGGTTACGCCGCCGACCGCTCCCTCGGGCACGTGCAGGCCCATGCAGAGGGTTACTACAGGGACAGAGGGCTTCACGGCACCCTGCCTCGTTCGATTCTCGACCGGTTCGAGGAGACCCGCTATCAGGCGGCGCCGCGCGCCTACGCGTACGGCCTGGCAAGCCTTGGGGACCAGTCCGCAGGGGTGCAGATCCGTGGGATCGACCCGCAGCAGGAGCGGGAAGTCACGGACCTCTGGAAGCACATGCTGAAGGGCCGCTACCTCCGACCGGGAGATGAAAACACGGTCCTCCTGGGCAGGAAGATCGCCGAGACCCTGAGCGCGCGGCCCGGCAGCGAGCTTGCCCTGATCACCCAGGCCGCGGACGGCAGCCTGGGGAACGATCTGTACCGGGTCGTGGGTGTCCTGAAGACCCTGGACGAGACGACCGACCGCACCGCCGTGATCATGTCCCTCGGGGACTTTGCGGAACTGCTCGTCCTTCCCGGCCGGATCCACGAGGTGGCGGTCCGCACGCCGAACGCGGTGGAGGTGGAACGCTACAAGCCGGAGGTCGCCGCGCTCCTTCAGGGGGCAGGCTGCGAAGTCCGGACCTGGAAGGAGATCGCACCGACCCTCCGGGAGGCGCTCGCCCTGAACAAGGCCTGGACCACGATCATGCTCCTGATCGTCTTTTCGATTGCCTCCCTCGGCATCCTGAACACCATGCTCATGGCCGTGTTCGAGAGGATGTACGAGCTGGGCCTGATGCTCGCCGTGGGCCTCAAGCCCGTGCGGCTGGTCCGCCTCATTCTCCTCGAAACGCTCATGCTCGCCGGCATCAGCGAAATCCTGGGCCTGAGCCTCGGCCTGCTCTGGAGCTGGCGGTTGAAGGTGAAGGGGTGGGATCTCACCGGTCTGTTCGGAGAGGGGTTCGAGTACACGGGGTTCGCCATCGAGAACGTGCTCCGAGCCGCCCTCTGGCCCGCGGGCATGCTGCAGTGCATGGGAATCATGCTCATCATCTCCGCCCTGGCAGGGCTCTACCCTTCGGTCAAGGCGGCACGGCTCAAGCCGGTCGAGGTGATGCGAACCTGAGGAGGCTGGCGGGACAGCCTCGAAAGAGGAGAGGTGCCATTCTTCTCAAGCTCGCGTGGCGCAACCTCTGGAAGAACCGGAGGCGTACGCTCATCACCCTGACGATGATCGCGGTCGGCTTCGCCCTGGCGTTGATCTTCCTCGGTCTGGCGGACGGATTCCACAACCAGTTGATCCGGAACGCCGTCCGCCTCGGCTCCGGCAACCTCACGGTGGAGCACGAGGAATACCCGGACGAGCCGACGAACGACAAGCTCGTTCAGGGCGCCTCCGCACTGCGGGACCGAATCCGCGGATTTCCCGGCATCCGGAACGTCTCGGAGCGGATCATCGTGAGGGGGCTCCTCTACACGGCGGAGAACTCGGCGGGCGTGGCGATCATGGGCGTGGATCCGGCTTCGGACATGACCCGCCGAACCCTCGAGCCGAAGATCACCGAGGGGCGGTACCTCCGGGAAGAGGACGAGCGGGGAGTCCTCATCGGCGAGGACCTGGCCCGCAGGCTCGAGGCCTCGCTGGGTGGCAAGGCGGTGGTGACCGCCCAGGATGCCTCGGGGCAGATCTCGAGCCAACTCGTCCGGGTCCGCGGGATCTTCCGGACCGGCATCCAGGAGATGGACGGCTACTTCGCCCAGGTGAGCCTTCCCCTGGCGCGGGCCTTGCTGGGCATATCCGAGGGAGCCACCCAGCTGGCGGTGTTCCTGGAGAAGGAGAAAGATCAGGCCTGCATCAAGCAGAAGATCGAGCCCCTGCTCTCGGCATCGAAGGCGGCCGTGTTCGACTGGGAGGACGTCATGCCCGACCTGGTTCTCTTCGTGCAGATGGACAACGCGGGCACCTACATCTTCATGGGCATCATCATGGTCGTGGTGGCCCTCGGCATTCTGAACACGATCCTGATGAGTGTGCTGGAGCGGACCCGTGAGTTCGGGCTCATGGTCGCCCTCGGCATGGCACCCGGCCGGCTGCTGGTACTGGTCGTGCTGGAGACGATGTTCCTGTCTCTCGTCTCCCTCGGGGTCGGTGCCGTCCTCGGGCTGGGCGCCCACCTCTATTTCGCCGAGCACGGCTTCGACATGGGCTTCGGCAGCGACCGGCAGTTGAGCGCGGCCGGCGCGGTCTTCGACTCCGTGCTCTATTCGGAGCTGGCGCCCGACCGGGTTCTGGTCCTGGTGGGAATCGTTTTCAGCGTGACCCTGGCCGTGGGGATCTACCCGGCGGTTCGCGCGGCGAGGGTGGATCCGGTGCGTGCCATCACGAAGTTCCAGTAGGGCGGATCAACGAGCAGGAGAGGCCCCATGGAAACCATCATCCGTACGGAAGGCGTCTGGAGGATCTATCAGCAAGGCGCAGTCGCGGTGGAGGCCCTGAAAGGCGTATCGCTCGCCATCGAGCAGGGGGAGTTCACCGCCCTGGTGGGTCCCTCCGGTTCGGGGAAGACGACCCTGCTCAACCTGCTGGGCGGACTGGACAGCCCGGACCGCGGCAGCATCTGGCTCGACGGGACCGAAGTGAGCGGCCTCGGGCCGGGGGAGCTGAGCCGCTTCAGGCTCCATCACATCGGATTCGTGTTCCAGGCATACAACCTGATTCCCGTTTTGTCCGCTTATGAAAATACCGAGTTCATTCTTCTCCTCCAGGGCGTCGACGAGAAGGAGCGAAGGACCCGCGTTCTGCGGCTTCTCAAGGATGTCGGCCTGGAGGGAATGGAACACCGAAGGCCGTACGAGCTGAGCGGCGGACAGCAGCAGCGGGTGGCCGTGGCAAGGGCGATCGCCTCGGGGCCGAGGATCGTCCTGGCCGACGAGCCGACCGCGAACCTGGACTCCAGGACGGCCGCATCCCTGCTCGACCTCATGCGGGAGCTGAACCGACAGGAGGGGACCACCTTCCTCTTCTCGACCCACGATACTCTGGTCATGGAGCGCGCCACGAGGACGATCCGGCTTCGGGACGGCGAAGTCCTGGAGGACACGGCCTCAGCCGTCTCGGGGGAGAAGGAAGAGGAGAGAAGAGAGGGGGCACCGTGAGGCGGGTCTTCCGATTCAGCCGGGGTCGCTTCCCGCTCCTGATCTTTCTCGGGAGCCTTGCTCTCCTCTTGCCCCCCGAGTCCGAAGCCAGGCAGCTCTACGAATCGGACACCCTCTTCCTGGATCTCGGAGCCACCTTCAAGAACCTCTTCCTGGGCAACCGCTACTATGAGATTCCCTTCGTGGAGGATCGCACCCAGGCCGCGAACTTCGCCCGCGGCCGGATGATGCTGGACCTGGGCCTCTACGAAAGACTTGCCCTCGAGGTCCACTATCAGCACTTCGCCTTCATCAACCCGCCGGAAACGGCCCTGGGCCTGACCGGGTTCGTCACGGTGACCGACACCGGGAGCCTCTACCGATACACTTCGCTCTCCTGGGACATCGAAGAGACCGAGGACTTCCTGTGGGCCCACGCGTTCGACCGGCTCGCCGCCACCTTTTCCCTGTGGGGACTCGACTTCGTCTTCGGCCGCCAGGCGATCACGTGGGGCACCGGCCGGTTCTGGCAGCCCGTCGACCTGTTCAGCCCCTTCGGTCCGCTTCAGGTGGACCGGGAGTTCAAGGCGGGAAACGACGCGGCACGGCTCCTTTTCGCACTGGGCGCCTTCACGCAGGCGGAGTTCGTGTGGGCCTTCGGGCCGGATGCGGACCCGGACCGGTCCGCCGGGGTCGGGAAGTTCAAGACCCTGTTCGAGGACTACGACATCTCCGTCCTCGGTGGCTGGGTGCAGACCGACATCGTCGGAGGCGGCGACTTTGCCGGAGATCTCGGGCGTTCAGGGATCGGGATTCACGGCGAGATCCTGTTCAACCACGTGAAGGACAGCTCCGACTATGTGGATGTCCTCGTCGGGTTGGACTACCGTTTTCCGGGCAAGGGCCCCTACCTGCTGGGAGAGTATTATTACTACGGTGCGGGCGCCGTGAATGTGGAAGACCTGAACCAGTCCCTGATCGACGACCGGCTTCTTTCGCGGGGGACCCTCTTGCTCGGCCGCCACAACCTGGGCCTTGGGGCAAGCTACGAGATCTTCCCGATCCTGATGGGGATGCTCAACGTGCTCGTGAACCTGACCGACCCGTCCGCAACCCTGAACCCGGTTCTCGAATACTCGGTCGCGGACAACGCCGTGGCCACGGCCGGATGCACGATCCCCGTGGGGGAAGCGCCCACCTTCGTTCTCGCGCCGGGAGGGCTCGCCCTGTCGGATTTTCGGTTGAACAGCGAATACGGGACCTACCCGTTCACCTTCTTCATCGAGTTGCGTTTCTACATGCAGTGAGGAAAGAGGGATGGTGGAAGGTACGAGCCAGAAGGCGGGGTCCGGGTCGCAGGAGGGCAAGCTGGGGACCTTCGCCGGGGTCTTCACGCCGAGCATCCTGACGATCCTCGGGATCATCCTGTTCCTCCGGCTCGGGTACGTGGTGGGCAACGCGGGCCTGGGCCGCGCCTTGATCATGATCGGCCTGGCGAATGCGATTTCGGTCCTGACCAGCGTTTCCCTTTCGGCCATCACCACGAACCTGAAGGTCAAGGGGGGGGGAGATTACTACCTCATCTCCCGCACCCTGGGGCTCGAGTTCGGAGGGGCCATCGGTATCGTGCTCTTTCTGGCCCAATCGGTGTCGATCGCCTTCTACTGCATCGGTTTCGGCGAGGCCCTGACCGACGTACTTCCCTTCTCGGGCAGGTACGTTCCTCAAATCATTGCGGCTCTCGCCGCCTCCCTGCTCTTCGTCTTTGCGTGGCTGGGCGCGGACTGGGCCACGAGGTTTCAGTACGCGGTCATGACGATCCTGGTGCTTGCCCTCGTCTCCGTTTTCGTCGGTGGTTTCACCCGCTGGGACTCCGGCCTGCTGGTGAGCAACTGGAGCGCGCCCGAGTCCGGGCCTCCCTTCTGGGTGCTCTTCGCCATCTTCTTCCCCGCCGTTACGGGATTCACGCAGGGCGTCAGCATGTCCGGCGACCTGAAAGACCCGGGCAAGAGCCTGCCCCTCGGCACCTTTCTCGCGGTCGGGCTTTCGGCCCTCGTCTATCTCATCGTCGCCCTCCTCTTCGCCGGGGGGCTGCCCCGGGAGGTGCTCAGCCGGGACTACACGGCCATGAAGCGGTTGGCGAGCATCGGTTTCGTTATCGACGCGGGGGTGATCGCAGCGACCTTGTCCTCCGGCATGGCCTCTTTCCTGGGCGCGCCGCGAATCCTCCAGTCCCTCGCGCAGGATCGCATCTTTCCCTTCCTGCTGCCCTTTGCCAAGGGGGCCGGAGCCGCGGGAAACCCGCGGCGGGGGGTGCTGCTCTCCTGCGGGATCGCCTTCGCAACGATCGCCCTCGGGAAGCTGAACCTGATCGCGCCCGTGGTCTCCATGTTCTTCCTCATCTCCTACGGTCTCCTCAACTACGCGACCTTCTACGAGGCCAGGGCGGCGAGCCCCTCCTTTCGCCCCCGATTCCGCTGGTTCGACGCGAGGCTCAGCCTCCTGGGCGGGGTCGCCTGCCTCGGGGCCATGCTCGCCATCGACGTGGCGGCGGGGCTGGTCGCCATCGCCGTCCTCTTCTCCATCTACCAGTACCTCAAGCGCACGGCAGGACCTGCACGCTGGGCCGACAGCCGACGGTCGTACCATCTTCAGCGGGTTCGGGAGCACCTCCTCGGCGCGGCCAGGGAGCAGGAGCATCCGAGGGACTGGCGTCCGGAGCTGCTCGTCTTTTCGGAGAATCCGGAACGGCGGGCGCCCCTTCTTCGGTTCGCCTCCTGGCTCGAAGGCCCGAGCGGGCTGACCACACTGGTCAAGATCCTGGAGGGAGAGGGGGTGAAGATGATGAAGCGCCGGCAGGAGGTGGAGGCGGAGCTTCGCAAGGACCTGGCACGATTTCATCCCGGCGCCTTTTCGCTTGCCGTGGCCGCTCCGAATCTGAGCGTGGGGGCGAGTACGCTGGTTCAAGCTTACGGGATCGGTCCGATTCGTGCGAATACGATCCTTCTCAACTGGCTCGAGCAGCTTCCCGGAGAGGCGCAGCCCCAGAGCACGGAGATCTATGGACGCAACCTGCGGGCCCTCTTCCGGCTGGGCTGCAACATTCTCATCCTGAACGCAAAGGAAGACGCCTGGGCATCCCTGGCGGAACTCCCCCCGGACAAGCGACGGATCGATGTGTGGTGGTGGAAAGACCGGACCTCCCGGCTGATGCTCCTTCTTGCCTATCTCATGACGAAGTGTCCGGAATGGAGCGGTGCAAGGCTCCGTGTCCTGGCTGCCGAATCGGGTGCCGAGGAGGGTGCCGAAACCGATGGGGCTGGGGAGGGGTCCGTGGAGACGGACGCGCAATATGAATCCACGGTCGAGGATCTGCGCAAGACCCTCGAGGAGTTCAGGATCACGGCGGAACCGGAGGTCGTGGTCGGCACGACCCTGGAGGCCGTGGCGGAGCATTCGGGAAATGCCGCCCTCGTCTTCCTGCCCTTCCGTCTGAGCGGAAACCGCCTGGTCGGACCCTTTGGCGGGCGGATCGAAGATCTTCTCGCTCCCCTGCCGGTGACCGCCATCGGGCTGGCCGCAGAAGACATCCCCCTGGATGCAGAACCGGAGGAGGGGAAGTCCGCCGAGATCGCCGCGGCGCTCGATGCCTTTGCCAGGGCGAAGCGGGAGGTCCGGAAGGCGGAAGAGGAAGCGGCCGAGGCCCGTGGGTACGCAGAGGAGAAATTGAGGGAGTGGAAGGAAGCGGGCGATGCCGGTGCGGACCACGAGGAAGGCTCGGACATCGAGTCGGCCTCCCTGGATGTGATGGAGCTTGCCGACAGGGCGGCGCGGCGGCATGCCGAGGCACTCGCCAGGATGGAGGAGGCGGCGAAGAAGGTCGAGGCGGCCGGTCTGGTGCCCGAAGAACAAGGGGAGATCGAGGCGGAACCCGGAGAGGGCGAAGGAGGGGAGGGTTGAAACAGATATCCGGTTGGCGGCATCTGAATCGTCAAACAATCAGACAAGGAGAGGGGTATGCGTCTCAGCAAGTTAGTGGTTGTGGGTGTTCTGGTCTTCACGATACTCGCGGGCGGTGTTTTCGCGGGCTGTGGAGGAGGGGGTGCCCAGGTCAAGCAGTCGAATGCAACCCTGGGTCAGGAACTCACCGACCTGCAGGAGGCCTATGAGCAGGGCGTCATCACCCAGAGGGAGTACGAAAGGGCGAAGAAGGACCTCTTGAAGAAATACAAGTGACAGGTGGTTGGGACAGGATCGTCAACGGGCGCAGGCTAACGGGCAACGATCACCGACGCCGGCCTGAGCAGCTTGCCGTCCTTCCTGAATCCCGCCCGGACCTCTTCCACCACCGTACCGGCCGGGTAGTCGGCGTGATCGGACACCGCGAGCGCATCGTGGAACTCCGGGTCGAAGGCGGTTCCCACCGTCCGGATCCTTTCCACACCGTTCTTCTCCAGCACCTTGAGCAACTCCTGGTAGACCAGCTCGATGCCTTCCAGGATGCCGGTCCGGTCGCGTGCGTCCTTTGCCGCCCGTATCGCCCTCTCCATGTGCTCCACCACGGGGAAGATATCCTCCAGAACCTTTTCCCGGCCCATTCCTGAGAGCCGGTCCCGCTCTGCTTCGGCATGTCGCTTGTAGTTGTCGAAATCAGCGCGCAGCCGAAGGTAGCGCTCCTTCCAGTCTTCCTTCGGTTCCTGATCCGGCTTCACGTGCCTCGTCGGCTCCGGGGCGGGCTCGCTCTCTACGGGCGGCTCATCGTAGGGCGCGTTGACTTCACGTTCCCTCTCGGGCTCCTGTTCCACGGCCAGGTTCGTCGGACCCCGCACGACAGGGCCGGTGAGACCTATGCCTTCGTCGTCCACGAGGTTTCCGTGCGAATCGCGATATCGCGGATGACGCCGCAACGGTTGACCCGGCTCTTTGCGGCTCGAACGGTCTTCAGGGCCGGTTATGGTGATCGGAATACGCATGCTCGGTCTCCTTTAGAACATCCCCGCCCGCGGATCGCTTTCCAGTTCCTTCAAGGTCTCGAAGATCTTCTTCTCCTTTGCATCGGTGCTCTTCGGCACAACGATCCGCGTGTGCACGTACATGTCACCCGGGGTTCCTCCTTTCGGGTCCGGTGCACCCTTTCCCTTCAAGCGGAGTTTGGCCCCGCTTTGCGTTCCGGCCGGAATCGTCACGGTTGCTTTCCCGTTGAGGGTCGGCACCTCGACTTTCGCCCCCAGTGCGGCCTCGCTTACCGTCACGGGAAGGTCCATGTGGAGGTCCTTTCCTTCCCTTCGGAACACCTTGTGGGGGATCACGTGAATGCGAAGGAGGAGATCCCCGTTCCTGCCTTCCGGCCCGGCGGCCCCCTTTCCGGGGATTCGCAGCCTGCCGCCGTCGGCCACACCGGCCGGGATCTTCACGTTCAGGCTTTCCGTTCCGGCCCCCGCGTTTCTCTGCAGGGAGATGCGGTGCGTTCCGCCCCGGATCGCTTCCTCGAAACCGATCGTTACATCCGCTTCCAGGTCGCGGGCCGGTGCAGGGCCCGGGTCGAACCCGAAACCGAAATCGTAAGAACCCGTTCCGGCCCCGAAGGGGTTGCCGCCGGCAAAGCCCTCGGATCGGCCTCGGCTCCTGCCGCCTCCGCCGAAGATCTGGCCGAAGAGGTCTTTCAGGTCGAATCCGCTGTATCCGGCGTCGGAGGACCATGTGTAGGTGCCTCCCGACGCGTTGCCCGGAGCCCTTCCCCAGAAGCCCGGATCGGCCTGAAAGCCGGTCTGACCGAACATGTCGTACTGCTTTCGCTTCTCAGGCTCGGACAGACAGCGGTACGCCTCGGAGATCTGCTTGAACCGGTTCTCCGCCTCCTTGTCCCCTGGATTTCGATCCGGGTGGTACTTCTTGGCGAGGCGCTTGTAAGCCTTCTTGATTTCGTCCTGGGTGGCGTTTTTGGATACGCCCAGGTCCTTGTAATAGTCTGTGCTCTTCATCTCTGCTGCGAACCCTCTCACAAAGGTAAACTGAAGATAAAGTAATCACACTTTGCGAAAGGTCAACGTTGACAGGGCAAAGGCAAGAGCAGGAAGCATAGCGGAAAAAATAGAAATGCGGAGTTCGGGGGAGTTCGGGGGGGAGTTCGGGGACAGCCACCGAACTCGGAACTGTGAACAAATATTGGCAGTTCGGCGGCTGTCCCCGAACTCGGTGCGGGAGATTGCGCGGGGCCGAAGGCGACGCGGCAATCCCCGGGCATCGCACGGGAAGGCGCCAGGGCCTCCGCCCGTGCAGGGGTCATTCCCCCAGATAGGTGCGGAGAAGGTCCTCCCACGCGTCGGTCTTGATCACCTCGAGCATGGCCAGGTTCAGGGTTTCGCGATGAGGGCTCTTGCGAGGCAGGGCGAAGGCATAGTCCTGGCGTGTGAAGGTCGTCTCCAGGACCCGCACGGACGCTCTGAAATCCTTGGTCGCCAGGTAGCGAAGAATCGGGGCGTCGTAGACCACGGCGTCCAGGTCTCCTGCGGCAATGGCGCCCAGGCCCTCTTCCAGGGAGTCGTACTCCCTGAAGGAGAGGCCGGCTCGACCGAGATAGGAGGCGCTCGTGGATCCGGGGACCGACCCCACCGATACCTTGGGGAGATCTTCGGGGCCGCTCACCTTTGACTCGAGCTGCGTGAGGGTGAGGGCCGACGTCATGGCCGCCGTGAAACCGGAGATCATGATGATGCCTGCGAACATCCAGACCATTCCCAGGAGGCGGCCCAGAAAGGTGGCCGGAGCCTTGTCCCCGTAACCGACGGTGGTCATGGTGACTGCGGACCACCAGAACCCGGACCCGATTCCGCGCAGGGCGCTTCCACCGAAGTGATCCGGATTTCGCTTGCGTTCGGCGAGCCATGCCAGGACGCCGATGGCCAGCAGAAGGAGGGCCAGCCCGCCGACGGCGCGGAGAAACCGTGGGGAGAAGACACGCTCCAGGGCCTTCTGCCAGTTCTTCTTCCCCTGCGAAGAGACCGCAATGCTCAGCCCGGTCGTGTAGAACGGGTGGGTGAAGTCGAAGAGCTTCTCCCTCTCCGGGGTCATGGTGAGCGCCCCCACGGCCAGATCCACGGAGCCGGACGCGACGGCCTGCAACAAGCCTTCCAGATCGAACTCCTTGAGTTCATAATCCACGTCGTGCTCCCTCGCGATCCGGCCCCAAAGGTCGATGCTGATGCCGCTCCAGGACCCGTCTTCGTTCTTGATGGCAAAGGGGGGGGCATGCTTCGTGCCGACCACCCACTTTCTTTCGGACGTTCCTTGCTCCTGCCCCTGAACGAGGCCTGCACACAAAAGGACGGTCAGCAGACAGCCCATTACACTCAGCAGAGCTTTCATGTTCATCCTCCCTGGATCGATCGGTTTGAACCTGCTTGCCTCTCGCTGAACCGAGTCTCAGCGAATTCCGGGGTGCCGTCTCTCCCGGAGGTCCGTGGCTCCGAGGGGAACACTCTGGGGCGAGACGATCGTGCCCAGCACGAAATCGATGCCGGGGGTGTTCTGTCCGGCGTTGATGGTCACCAGCCCCTGACTGAAGCCGCATGCGTCTTCGATGTCGCAGATGAAGCCGTCGTCATCCAGATCGGTTCCGGCGATCAACGAGTAGCTGCCGGGCGCCAGTCCTGGCGTCGTGAAGGCGTAGCCCTGGGACGCGTCCGTTTCCGCCTGCGCCACCGGGTCCGACGAGGTGGGTTCCAGCACGATGACGAAGACCTCGCCCACGTCGCCCATGGTCTTGCCGCCGACCCGCATCTCGACCTGGAGGGTGGCGATCCGGTTTCCCTGGGTCGCGTTCGAAGACACCTGGATCGTTGCGGAGCGCTCGCCGTCCGAAAGGCCGGAACGGTTCACGGTTGCCTTCACGGCAAGAGGCGCACCGCCGGATGCGGGGGACAGGGTGAGCCATGGGGCGTTGTCCGTGATGCTCGTGACCTGCAACGTACCGATGCCCGCGTTCGTGATCTTGAAGGTGAGCTGCTCGAGGAAGTTCTCGAAGTTGAGCAGGTTCGTGGACACGGCGAGAATCGAACCCGTCGGCGGTGTGCCTCCGCCTCCGGGAATGGACTGGGCGGCCAGGACGGCCTGCGCTGCGTCAACCATTCCGTGTCCGTACAGGTCGTCCCGGCCCGCCTGCCCGAGGTCCTGCGTGATCCGAACCGTCGTGTCCGGATGGGTCCCGGTCAGCAGATCGTCGATGTCCGCGGGGGTCAGGTTCGGGTTGACCGCGAGCATCAGGGCAAAGGTCCCGGCTGCATGGGGCGCCGCCATGGACGTGCCCTGAAAGAAGCGATAGAAGAAGTCGCCCTGCTCATCTCCCAGGGTGCTCAGAACCCCGTCCCCGAAGCTGTCCCCGTTCAGGTCCACGCCGGTGTCGCCGCCGGGTGCGGCCACATCGATGCCGGAGCCGAAATTGGAGTAGGGGGCCAACTGCAGGTTGAGGTCCACCGCCGAAACCGAGACCACCCCGTCGAAGGATGCCGGATAGGACGCCCTCCGGGTGCTGCCGTTCCCTGCCGCAGCCACCAGGATCGCGCCCTCCGCCCTTGCGTCCAGGACGGCATCCTGCACCGTCTGGCTGAAGCCGGGACCGCCGAAGCTCATGTTCAGCACCCTGGCCGGCCTGTCCGGTACGGTTCCCGTGCTGTTGCTCAGGCCGGCCGCATAGCGGATCGCCTCCAGGATGTCCGAATCCGCCCCTCCCTCCACGCCCAGCACACGAAGGGGCATGATTCTCGTGTTCCAGGTCACGCCGGCCACACCGTTCCCGTTGTTCGTAGCGGCCCCCACGGTCCCGGTCACATGGGTTCCGTGAAAGGAGCTGTTTTCTCCTTCCGGATCGTCCCCCGGGTCCTCCGGGTCCGGGTCCCTTCCGTCCCCGTCGTTCGCGTTGTCGATCCGGCTCACGAAATCGTAGCCCTCTGTCAGCCGGCCCGTCAGGTCCGGGTGATTCGACAGGACCCCGCTGTCGAGCACGGCGACGGTGATCTCCTCCGACCCGGTGCTGATGTCCCACGCCTCCGGGAGGTTGATCAGCCGGTAGTGCCACTGGAGTTCGAAGCCCGGATCGTTCGGTGCGAGACAAGGCTTGCGAATAAAGTTCGGCTCCGCATACGCGACCTGCGGGTCCCTTCGCAGATCGCGGATCCGGTCCAGTGTCAGCGCCTTGAGAAGAGCGACGTCGCTCCGGTGCTGAAAGATCTTCCGTACGCCGGAAGCGTCCTGACGGAGCCGGTCCGGCAGGGATACGGCGAGCATCTGCACGCCGCGGGGCAAAGACCGTTTCGCGGCGAGCCCTAGGCGCGAGAGGACGGCCCGGTCGCTTCGGGCTGCGCCCGGCGCTTCCGACCGGAACCGGACCAGGATTTCGCCGGGCACGAAATCCGCACCCGGCGGAAGGATCCCGCGGTCCCCCGCAGGGAGGGCCTCGAGCGGGGTGAACGAAAGCGAGTAGGCGCTCTCGCCCTGGAAGCCGCGGACGCCGATCAGGAATTCCCCGGGTCCCGTGGTGTCGATCATCTCGGTGGAGGCCACCCCTTCCGATCCGTCCAGAGGGTTGCCCGCGAGATCCAGCAGGAGCAGGTCCAGGTCGTTTGCAAGGAGATCGTCCTCCGCAATGGTGAGAATCACCTGGATCCGTCCGCTCGAGCTCACCCGGTACAGGTCCTCCACTTCCACGTCCGGGAATCCGGGCGGCGAGAAGCCCGGATCGTCGCTCGAGGCGCTTCCCGTGACCAGCCAGGTGTCCTCCACCCTCTGTGCCCGGTCGATCGTCTGGTTCGGTTCCTCCTCCAGGACCTGGCCGGGAGGAACGATCAGTCTTCCCGAGGCGGTTCCGTTGGCCGGGGCGCGGTCGTCGCCGCCGCATGCGGCAAGTGCAAGTACGCTCACCTGCAACAGAGACAGAGCCAGCCGGGACGCAGGGCGCAGCGTGGAAAAGATGTTTCGGTCCAGGTTCGAGGGTGTCATTTCATCGCCCTTGATGTGCTGCAGCCATCGGTGCTGAGCACCGTTCGTGTTTCCAGGAAAGGGATTCTACCTGCCTTGGATGTTGCCTCGGATCAGGTTGATCTATAGACAGGTGAAAGGGGCGTGTCAAACCGGGCGAATCGAACGGTTCTTTCTTCCATGATGCTTTGCTATCGCCGTGATGTCTGTGGTACACAGACATCATCGCTGTCCCGTGGGCTGGCCAGGGTCGGACGAGGCACAACAGAGGAGGAATCCGGATGAAACCAGAACGATGCGGTTTGCTCGTTGCCCTGCTGCTCCTTTCGGTGGGGTGGACAGGATGCAGCAGTGAAGATCCTGCAGGCGCCGGCGGAGCACCGGGCGGCTCGAGCGATCCGGCCGCCGAAACGTACACGAGTCCGATCCCGGAAGGATGGAACAAGGTGGACTGGCGGGATTCCTATCCCGACTTCACCTACCGAGGCCTTTCACCGAGCTGCACCCATTGCCCCATGGACGAGTGCGAGTCCCAGTTCTACTTCTTCGCCCGGGGAGGAACCGTCAACAACCTGGTCGTCTACTTCGAAGGAGGAGGCGCCTGCTGGCACACGATCAACTGCATCTACTACTCCACGACGAACACCGGCGTGAGCGCGCGTGTGGACACCCTCGGAGAGAACGCTGGGATCGGGGATGTGGAGAACCCGGACAACCCCTTCCGGGAATGGAACTTCATCTACATTCCTTACTGCACCGGCGATGTGCACGCCGGGGCGAACGACTACGACTACCCGGACGACCTGGGGTTCCATCTGATCCCGGAATTCAACTACTGGAGGATCCGGCACCGGGGGAAGGTGAACTTCCGGGTCGTGCTGCAGTGGATCCAGGACACCTTCACCGTCTCGCCGGACAAGGTCTTCGTGGCGGGCAGCAGCGCGGGCGCCTACGGGGCGATCCTGAACTTCCCGGATGTGAGGGACGCGTTCCCGACCTCCTCGGCCTACTGCTTTCCGGACGCGGGGAACGGCATCATGCCGGACAACGACGCGGTCTTCAAGGCGTTGGCCCAGAGGCAGTGGGACCTTCAGCTTCCGTGGCAGGTCGAGGCCTTCATCGAGGGCACGACCGACTTCACCGATTTCAGCACCGGCGAGATGTACGCCGAGATCGCGAAGGATTACCCGGACAGCATCATCGCGCCCTACACGGCGGCGTGGGACCACAACCAGATCTTCTTCTACTGGGCCATGCTGAACATGGACTACGCCTCCCTGCTGCTGCAGGGCGTCGACTACTGGCGGTTTGTGAACGAAACGGCCGAAGCGTGGAATCCGAAGATGTACGCGATCATCGACGAGGCGATCGCCCTGAACCAGGAAGACAACATCCGGTACTACGTCAGCCCGGGATGCAATCACACGATCCTGGGCAACCCCATGTTCTACGAGGAAGTGACGAGCGGGTACACCGTGGCGGAGTGGCTGAACCAGATGGTCGAGACCGGGCTCGCCGGGCTTCCCCACGTGTTCTGTGAAGATTGCGGCGCGAAGCCGGATTACCTCACAGAGGGAGAATTCTGCGACGGGTGAACGAGGCATGGGGGAGAACAGAGAAGAAAGCGGCGACAACGGCCAGTACCCACCCCACAACCACATCCTGCGGGACCTTCGCGTCTGCCTGACCTTTCAGGGCGAGGGGAAGGCGGTCGTCCGTGCCCCGGTGGTGCCGGAAATCCGTGCCCCGGACGGATCCGTCCAGGTGGGGGCCGTAGCCACCATGATCGATGTGCTTGCCGGAGCGTTGACCTTCCGGGCCGTCTATCCCGACTGGATCGCCACGGCCAGCCTTTCGGTCCATCTTGCCCGCAGGCCCGTCTGCGAAACGCTCGTGGCCGCGGGTGAGGTGATCCGGTCGGGCCGCACGATGGCGATCATCGACGTGGACATCCGGGAAGAGGGCAGCGGCGCGGACGGATCGGCCCCATCGATCGGGACCGGCATGACCACCTTCTCTCGGCTCCCCCGAAGGGACGACACCCCCGTGTTCGAGCCGGCCCTCGAGGCGAACGAGACGGTCGACTTCGGAATCGACGGGTCCGGGCTGAAGCGGCCGTACCGTGACGCGGCAGGGATCCGTGTCCTCGACCCGGGGGCTGGCGTCGTGGAACTCGAGTTGAAAGCGTACGTTCGCAACAGCCTCCGGGTCCTGCAGGGAGGGATGATCGGCGTCCTGGCGGACACGGCCGGGGAGCTTGCGGCCGGCGCCGCTCTGGGAAAGGGCATGATCACCAAGGATCTGGCGATCCAGTATCTTTCCCAGGGGAAGAAAGGGCCCTTCCGGACCAGAACGCGGATGATCCGCAGAACGGGCAACACGTCCCTGACGCGGGTGGACGTGATCGACCGGGGCCTGGAGGATCGCGTGATTGCCGTGGTCATGAACACATCCATCGCCGCTGCAGAGGGTTGACGGAATGGGCGCCTCCGGGACCGTGGTGAAATCGATCTGCCGCATGTGCCACGGCGTGTGCGGCGTGAAGGTGCACCTGGAAGCGGGCCGGGTGGTCAAGGTGACCGGCGACCCGGACCACCCGATGAGCAGGGGGTACATCTGCTCCAAGGGGAGGGCCTCGCCGGAACTGCTCTACCACCCGGACCGGCTGCTCCACCCCCTGAAACGGGCCGGGGGCAAGGGAGAGAACAAGTGGGAGCGCATCAGCTGGGACGAGGCGCTGGACACGACCGCCGAGCGGCTCCTGCATTTCAAGGACGAGCACGGCCCCGAGTCGGTGGCCCTCGCCCTGGGAACGGGCCGGCCCTACATGTTCATGAGCCTCCGGTTCGCGAACGCCTTCGGCACGCCGAACGTGGTCAGCTATGCCCACGCCTGCTACCTGCCGAGGGTGATGGCGGCGGCCGTGACCTGCGGCATGCACCTGCCGGTCTGCGACTTCTACGGGTTCGGGGGCGTCGAGCCGGCCCTCGTTCTCGTCTGGGGGTGCAACATCCAGGAGACGGGTGCGGCGGACGGCATGTGCGGCCCCATGGCGACGCGCGTGATTCGAAAAGGCGCACGCTCCATCGTGGTGGACCCGAGAAGAACGCCCCCCGCGGACAGGGCCGACCTGTGGCTCCAGGTTCGTCCGGGCACGGACGCGGCCCTTGCACTCTCCATGCTCCACGTGATCATCGAGGGGGGGCTCTACGACAGGGAATTCGTGGAGACGTACACGGTCGGCTTCGACCGGCTGGCGGACCGCGTAAGGGCATACCCGCCCTCCCGGGGGGAAGCGATCACCTGGGTCCCGGAGGAGACGATCCGGGAGGCGGCCCGTCTGTACGCCACGACCAAGCCCGCCTGCCTGCTCTGGGGAAACGGCCTGGATCAGAGCCCGAACTGTTTCCAGACGGCCCGCGCCCTCATGATCCTGCGCGCCGTGACCGGGAACATCGACGTGCCGGGAGGGGACGTCTTCTGGGTTCCTCCCGAGAAGGTCTTTCAGACCTCCCCTTTCGTGGAGCCGGAGAACACCCTGCTCGGGAGGATGACACCGGAGGCGGCCGCGAGGAAGCTGGGCTACGGCGAGTCCATTCCTCTGAACCCCGGGGTCCGTCACCCCGTCTTCTGGGATGCGGTGCTCGATCAGAAGCCCTACCCGGTCAAGGCCCTTCTCATCATGGGCACGAACCCGCTGCTCACGAGCAGCGCCCCCCTGAGGGGAGAGGAGGCCCTGAAGCGACTCGACTTCTCCTGCTGTGTCGACCTCTTCATGACGCCCACCGCGCAGCTGGCCGACATCGTGCTGCCCGCTGCGAGCTGGCTCGAGCAGGACGATGTGGCGGACCTCCATTTCATCTGGTGCGTGGCCGCGCGCCAGAAGGTGGCGGAGGTGGGGGAGTGCTGGGACGACAAGAAGATCCTCATCGAGCTGGCCAGGAGGGTCGGTCTCGAGGCGTTCTTTCCCTGGAAGGACGTGCGTCAGTGGTGTGACTACGTGCTCGAAGGGTCGGGACTCGACTTCGAGGCCTTCAAGGAGATCGGCCTGCTCCGGGGGGAGATGCAGTACAGGAAGCACGAGACAGACGGGTTCCCGACCGCGTCCGGAAAGTTCGAGATCGCCTGCTCGGCCCTCGAGGCGATGGGACACGACGCGCTCCCGAACTACTTCGAGCCCCCGGAGAGCCCCTACAGCACACCCGACCTGGCCGAGAGGTACCCGCTGATCGCCATTACAGGTGCCAAGATCGAGCCATTCTTCCACACCGAGCTGCGACAGCTCCCGTCCCAGAGGAAGAGGAACCCGGACCCGCTCGTGGAGTTGCACCCGGAGACGGCCGCGAGGCTGTCGATCGCCGAAGGCGACTGGGTCTGGATCGAGTCCCCCCGGGGAAGAATCCGCCAGCGCGCCAGGCTGACCCCCGGCATCGCCCCTCGCGTGGTGTCGATTCAGCACGCTTGGTGGTTTCCGGAACGCGAGCCGCCGGAATACGGCTGGAAGGAATCGAGCGCAAGCCTGCTCCTCGACCCGCAGCCCGCGGACGCCGTCTGGGGCTCCGAGCCCTGGAAAGGGTTCCTGTGCAAGGTCTACAAGTGAGGGACCGTCGCCTCCACGATCCGGCAGGTGCAGTCCGCGAGGGGCGGCTGGTAGGCCGAGGTGTTCAGCTCCGCGAGGTCCAGTTCGCCGGCCTCGTCGAAGCCGCAGCCGGTCAGAAACCGGCAGGCATCGTCCACCCGGTCGAAGAGCTGATCGTCAAAGGAGCGACCCACCAGGCGACCCAAGGTAAGGACAAACGCGTTCGTGAGCCAGGCGGGACGAGGGAAGTGCTCGCGGGCATAGATGTCCAGGAGATAGCGGCCGCCCCCGTGTGCTTCCAGCAGGGAGCGGATGTTCCGGAAGGCTTTGCGCTTCTCCGGCATGTTGAAATAGTCGGTGACCCCTTCGGTGACGACGGCCAGGCGGTCCCCCGGCCTGGGTGCCTCGGGCAGGGCTTCCAGGAAATCCTCGGC
The DNA here is from genome assembly GCA_964479535.1 of uncultured Thermodesulfobacteriota bacterium. Taxonomy (GTDB): domain Bacteria; phylum Desulfobacterota; class DSWW01; order DSWW01; family DSWW01; genus S015-6. Next base: position 114,632 of record CAYZMM010000004.1, on the reverse strand, counting down.
CAAGAGGTCCGCCGCGCCGAGGAAGTAGTTCCGGGGACACTGTAAGCCATGCAGCGCCTTCCTCTTGGCCGCCACCATGTTTGGAAGGTCCACCTCGATGTACCGGAGATCCGGATCCGCCGAGGCGAAGGCGACCCCCCGGGGTGAAAGTCCGGACCCGATCTCGACGATGCTGGTAGGCCGAATCGCCCGCAGCCTCGCCTCCACAGCGTAGTGACGGACGAACAGGTACTCGTTGTGAAACCGGACCGCAGGGCCCAGAAATCCGAGGCCGCGGAAGAACGGCCCCAGGGCCCTGAACAGGAACCGGCCCTTTCTCGTATCGAAAAGGCCCGCTTTTTCGAATCGTGCCTCCACCCAGGCGTGAGAGGTGAAGTAGGCCGGTATCCCGATGCGTGGGTTGCCTTCTGTGCGTTTCATTTCCCCTGCGACCGAAAGCGGATCGTCGTCAATCCGGACAGCTGTGCCTTCCACGGAAGGATCCTGCGGTACTGCCTCGCGCGACCACGGGACGAGTATAGAAACCCGGGGCTTGCAGGGTCAAACCGATTCCGAACCGGAAAGGACTTGCCATTTCCGGCCGGTTTCGCTAACAGTTCTGTACGAAACTTCCCCGGGGGCGACCCATGCCGTTCGGATCGATCGTGAAGAACTGGGTGTTTTCGAGAGAAAGGCGCTTCTTCTTTCTGTTGGTCTTCCTGATGGTCTTCATCTTCTTGGGCCCCTTCCTGGGATCGGATGATCGGGGCTTCACCCTCTATGATCTTCTGGCCACCGCCATGTTGATCGTGGGCGCTTACTCGGGGAGCGGGAAGCTGTCCTCTCTCTTGACCGCACTTGCGCTCCTGGTGCCTGCGGTGGCCTTGATCTGGCTCGACCACTTCGACCCGGCCGCCTCCTATGCCGAGGCGCGACACATCCTTGCCATCCTCTTCTTCCTCTACATCGGAGGCACCATCCTCTCCTACGTGCTCAAGGCGAAGCGGGTGACCTTCGACACGATCTGCGCCGCCCTCTGTTCGTACCTCCTTCTCGGGGTGATCTTCGCGACCCTCTATTCCCTGCTGGAGTTCCTCGATCCGGGGGCATTCCTCGCGGGCGGCGAGGTCATCCCGGAGGGAGACCCGAGGGCCTTCTACGGAACCGGCGCCGGCCAGGCCCTCTACTTCAGCTTCACCACCCTGACCACCCTCGGGTACGGTGACCTCACAGGAGGGACGGCGGTCGCGAAGAACCTTTCCGTCCTGGAAGCGATCATCGGCCAGATCTATCTCGTGGTGCTCGTCGCACGGCTGGTGGGCCTGGAGATCTCACAGTCGTCGGCCGGAAGATCCTCCTGAGCAGCGCCCCGCGCCCATCATCGGCCAGGCAAGAGGACCGAAGCCGCCGAATGCAACCGATCCACCCGGCACCCCATTGAGCCCGGAAAGAGAAACAGGAAGGGAAGGAGCCATTTCACGAAGTTGCACCGGGGGTGCGGCAACGAGATTTCTCAACCGCCGAGTCCAGGGATAAGTCGGTTATCCTATCTCATCACAACCTTGTAGACGATCTCGGCAAGTTCTTGAATGGAATAGGGTTTCTTCAGGGCAGCCTCGAAACCGTGCTGTCTGAACTCAGCCATTACCGGATCATCAGAATAGCCGCTGGAGACAATTAGCCTCGCCCCAGGTTCCACCTCCTTCAGTCTGTTAATTGCTTCCCGTGTTCCCATCCCCCCCGGAATAGTCAAATCGATGATGACGGTGGAAAAAGGCCGGCCCGATTCCCTGGCACCTCGATAGAGTCTCAATCCTTCGTGCTCGTCTTTTGCAGACTCGACATCATATCCCAAACGTCTCAACATCTCCTCAACGGATCTTCGAACTGCTCTGTCATCATCTATCACGAGTATGCGACCTTTACCCTTCAACGTCTCGGTACGTTTTTCATCATCTGCAGCTGCATCCTTTTCCGATGCAGGCAAGTAGATGCTAAAAGTGGTCCCTTTTCCCATTTCAGATTGAACATCAATCGATCCGTGATGTCGTTCTATAATCATATGCGAGATCGAGAGCCCGAGGCCGCTCCCCTTGTCTTTCGTCGAATAGAATGGATCGAATATTTTTGGCAAATGATCTGGTGGTATACCCACTCCATTATCCGAAATAACGATCCTCACGAACTTCTCTTCCTCCAGGGATATGTTTGTATCCGACCCCAACGTTACATTTGCGGCTTCGATTCTGGCCGTTCCTCCTTCGGGCATCGATTGATCTGCATTTATGATGAGATTCCGAATAACCTGTCCTATCTGGGCCGGGTCTATTTCCACCTGCCAAAGATCTGCCGGTATGGAGTACTCCCATCTTACATTCGAGCCACTCGAAGCAAATCGGGCTTCTTCGATCAACAGACGAGAAATTGAGGCCAATTCCTTTATCGGGAGGCCGCCTTTTGAGAACGCAAGTAACTGCTGCGTCAAGCCCTGCGCCCGAAGGCAACCCTTTTCTGCATCTGCCAGGGCTTCTGCAATATCGTCATCCAGGTTTCCGAAGGTCTTCGCAATCGATATGTTTGCAAGAATGGGTGTCAGAATGTTGTTGAAATCATGAGCGATACCGCCTGCAAGAGTCCCCAGTGACTCGAGCCTCTGTGCTTTCTGGAGCTCTTGTTGCATGAGCTTCCGTTCCGTAATATCCCGTCCGATACCGATGATACCACTCAACCCTTCATGCTCCATATGACCTGCGATACTGAATTCCATCGTAATGTATTCGGAAGATTTTGTCCTTATGCGCAGCTCATGGATCGGCGGTTTCTCCCCATTCAAGGAACGCATTCCCATCTCGAGGGCCAATGGCCAGTCATCTGGATGAACGATCTCTTTTATGGACTTACCAATCCATTCACGCATGTGCCAACCGGTAGCAGTCTGGAATGCAGGGCTCAAGGAGGTAATCCGGGTGTCCGTAGAAACTGTATAGATCAAGTCCCGCGCATGTTCAACGACGGTTCTATACCGTCTCTCGGAATGCCGCAGGGCTTCCTCGGCTCGTACACGATCCGTTATGTCTCGACCTTCGGGAATCAGAAGGATGACATTTCCCTCTCGATCCTTCACTGGCTTTAGGGAAAAATCAACCAAATGAATCTCACCATTCCGGTCTGGATGACACGCTTCAAAGCGAACGAACTGTCCTGCGGCGGCTTTCGACACGGCGTCTTGCAGTCGTTGCTGTAATTCAGCCGAGTGGGTCCACCACGCGGTCTCCCAAAAGGGTTTTCCCACTACGTCTGATTCGTGGAGTCCTGCAAAGTCGAGGGCCGTTCTGTTTGCCTCGATGAGAATCCCATCCGTGCTCATCAGTCCGATGAGTTCATACGTTTGGTCGAAGATTGCGCGAAACCTCTGCTGACTACGTCGCAGCGCCTCCTCACTTTGCTTCCTTTCGGTGATATCCCGTACATGGCTGACCCAGCCAATCCGGTCGTTTTGTCCGTCCAGCAGGGGAACCAAGCTGTGCTCACTGATAAAGATCGTTCCATCCTTTCTCCTCATTTTGAATTCAGGCAGATGTAAGAAACCCTTTTCCGATATTGCGAGGTGCACAAGGTGTTGGAATTCTCTAAGGGTTCCTTCCGTAACGTGAACGAAGTCTGCAGTGCGCCCCAGCATTTCCTCACGGCTATATCCAAAGATCTTTGTAGCTGCTGGATTGCAGTCCAGGATTTTCGGGGGATTGTCTGAATTGAGCACGAAAATGGCATCCAACTGGCTTATGAATACCTTTCTAAGTAGTTCCCGTGACTCAGCTATGACCCGTTCATCTCGCTTCCGGGCACTGATGTCACGAAAGACGCCGTACATGACAGGCTTACCGTCTACTTGAATCACCTGTGACAGGATTTCGACGGACTGCTCTTTACCGTCCGAACGCTGTAAGACGGTCTCAGCTGGAACCTGATGATCCGCTTCGTAGGCAATTCGCAAGAAAGCAGCTTTTGCAGTCTCTCTCAAACGAATTGGGTGTACCTGAGTCTGGTGAAGGCCGATGATTTCTTCTCGGGACATCATGAGCAGCTGTTCTGATGCTGGATTTGCATCAAGGATTTCACCCGTTTCAGGATCCGCAAGGAGTATCGAGTCGAGGGAACCCTCAAAAATCGCACGAAATCGCTCTTCGCTCTCGCGAAGATCTTCTTGATCTCGTTTTGATTGGATTCCAATCTGCTCTAACTCTGAAACACGGTTCCGGAGACGATGCAATTCTTCCATGAGCTGTTCTCTCGTCCAGTCCGTTTCTTTCATGTCAGCTTCTCGCTCCAAAAGGCGAAACAGTGTCCCCCTCCGGGGCAGGATGAGCACCAGAGAGAGCAACGTAAGGGCGAGTAGTCCTTGGGGGCACAGGACCTCTGCGGCAAATAAACTTTATATAAATTAAAATTATCTTGTCAAGGAAATAGATTTTCTGCAATTGCAGGGGGGAGAACAATGGATTCTACATTTGGGAGAAGCTTTTTGGGGGAGAGCCGAAGTGAAGGAGTGAGCGTGAAGCCTTCGGTTTTGAGGGGCCGTCTATTCTTGCACATCATAGCAGGACCCGCCATTACCGCACTCGCCGGAATCCAGGGGTGGCTTGGAGGTGCGGTTCATTCGCTCACTTCTCAGTCATTCCCGCGTAGGCGGGAATCCCTCAGCTCAGACGTAACCCGCCTAATAGGCATACATCACGTAGTTCTGCACACCCACGAAGATCCTGGCTCCCAGATAGCATAGCGAAGCAGCGGCCGCCAGTGACAGGCTGACCTCAGCAACCCTATCGTTCGTGACGTTCCTTCTCGCCCACTCCTTCACCTCTTCCCAGGGCGACGAAACATCAGCCGGCCCTCGGAGTCGGATGGTGTTTCTACTCGCTTTCATTGTGACACCCTCCCTTCTCTCATGCTGTCCTCCGTGTTTGGGTTTCTTGTTTGATCAGAGGGTAGAGCAACGGACGTGCCATCCCATCAGGCCAAACATAAACCCCCAAAGTGTATAGCTTTTAGAAGAATGCGGAGGAGCCTGCAACTGCCGACGGTTCGTATATTTTCTTTACGAGCAAAAAGGAACTATCCAAAAGCCCACTCGATTGACATGTGCTGCCATCCCCCTTCACGGCGCCCACACCTTTCCGAACACAAAGAAATCATTGACACTCTTATCTCTATTTTCTATGTTTTAGAACGGTTTCATCACCGAGAAATGGGGGAGCACTATGTGGCGAGCACCGGAGACCATTCGCGAATTGCTGGAGCGAAACGTGGACGACTTCCCGGACCGGGAGGCCTTTGTTTCCTTCTCGTACCGGACCAGGGAGTGGCTTCGTCACACCTGGGGGGAGATGGACGAGCAGTCGACACGGCTCGCGGCCGGACTTTCAGACCTGGGTGTGAAGAAGGGTGAGAAGGTCGCGTTCATGCTCACCAACAGCGTCGAGTGCTACTACACGTACCTCGCGATCCACAAGCTGGGTGCCGTGTTCGTCCCGATCAACGTCCGGCTGGTCCCGCGGGAAGTGGAGTACATCGTGGAGCACTCGGACGCGGACTGGATGATCGGAGGGCACGACTTCCTTCCCCTGGTCGATCAGATACGGGAGCGGCTGAACATCAAGGGCTATGTGGGAATCGAAAAGGAGGGACAGGAACTGCCGGACTGGGTCGAATCGTTCACGAAGCGGATGGCTTCCTCGGGCTCTCCACCGGCAGTCTCCATCGGCCCGGACGATGAAGCCGACATATTGTACACAAGCGGGACCACGGGCCTTCCGAAGGGGGTTGTACTCACCCAGGCGAACAAGGTTGCCTGTGGCCGATTGATCGGCGCTTCCCTAGGTTTGTCACGCCTTCATCACGGAGTGCCCCGCACCCAGAATTGCTACCCTTTTTTCACCTCGAGCGGCTGCAGCTCGGTCATGATGTTGTGGCTCTATTCCGCGCCGGTACTCATCCTCGAGGAAACCTTCGACCCGGTGAAGACCTTTGAGACCATCGAGAAGGAACGGCCCACGAGCTACGGCGGTGCACCCGCCATGTTTGTCTTCCTCTTGAATCACCCTCGATTCAGAGAGTTCGACACCTCCTCCCTTCGGTCGCTCATCTCGGGCGCTGCGGCCATGCCCGAGGAAGTCATCCGGAGAGTGCACGCTGCGTGGCCGGGTATCAAGGTATACACGACCTATGCCCTGACAGAGGCGGGGACCGGTGGGACAACCCTGAATGCGGCTGAAACACACACCAAGCTTGGATCGGTGGGCCATCCGTGGGCACCGGAACAGGAATTCCGGATCGTGGACGACCAGGGACACAACCTGGACCCTGGAGACGTGGGAGAGATCGTCCTCCGTGGGCCGAACGTCATGAAGGAATACTACAAGAACCCGGAAGCTACCGCGCAGACCCTACGAGACGGCTGGCTTTACACCGGAGACATGGGACGGAGCGATGACGAGGGTTACCTCTACTTCACAGACCGCAAGAAGGACATGATCGTCCGCGGGGGATTCAACGTCTACTCCTTGGAGGTGGAGAGTGTTTTGTACGAACACCCGGCTGTGGGACAGTGCGCGGTGGTTGCAAAGCCCCATCCGGAGCTCGGCGAAGACGTACTGGCCTTCGTGGCACTGAAGCCGGGCGAGAAGGTCACAGCCGAAGAACTCCACGATTTCACCCAGGACAAACTGGCCGACTACAAGCGTCCCCGGGATATCCGATTCCTTGACTCCATGCCCATCAATCCCACAGGAAAGGTAGACAAGAGAACCCTCAAAGCGAAAACCCTGTCAGGAGAGTAGACGGGCTTTGTCAAACAGAACCCTGACGATGCTGAGTTTTGCATCGACTGCGGGAATCCCATCGAATACCGTTGCCCCAAATGCGGGTCGGAGACGCCCGCGGATGGCAAATTCTGCAAGAAATGCGGCCATGATCTCAGAAAGCCCGCGGAGGCCCCTTCGATCGACTACTCTCAGCCTCAGTCCTACACCCCCAAATATCTCGCCGACAAGATCCTCCAGACCAAGTCGGCACTTGAAGGCGAACGGAAGCAGGTGACGGTGCTGTTTGCCGACGTGAAAGGGTCCATGGAGTTGGCCGAACAGGTCGACCCCGAGGAGTGGCACCGGATCCTTGATCGTTTCTTCCAGATCCTGGCCGATGGGGTCCACCGTTACGAAGGGACCATCAACCAGTACACGGGTGACGGGATCATGGCGCTCTTCGGTGCGCCTATCGCGCACGAAGACCATGCGCAGAGGGCCTGCTACTCGGCTCTGGCACTCTGTGAGCAACTTAGAAAGTACGCGCAAGAGCTTCGCTTGCAGCGGGGCTTGAACTTCTCGGCCCGTCTCGGCCTGAATTCCGGGGAAGTGGTGGTGGGGAGGATCGGAGATGACCTGCGCATGGACTACACGGCTCAGGGGCAGACGGTGGGTTTAGCGCAGCGAGTCGAGCAACTCGCAGAGCCGGGCCACGCCTATCTGAGCCAACACACGGCGCGGCTCGTGGAGGGGGTTTTCCAACTCCTGGACCTGGGGGAGTCGAAAATCGCGGGAACCTCGGAGGCGCTGCGTGTATACGAGCTTCAGGGCGTAGGGCCGATAAGGACCCCCTTGGAGGTGTCGGCGAAACGAGGCCTGTTGCGTTGTCTATGAGTTCAAGACACCTCTGGCTAAGGGATGCCGGGTACTGGAAGCTTTCTCGGTCTCCCACGGCAAGGCATATCTACACTGAGTAAAGCGGCCGAACTGTGTGAGTCGGCGGGAAATGCTGAAGATGCAGGGTATGCGTACTGCATTATGGAATGGGATCATATGTGGTTGGGCGATCTGGAGGCGGTGTCCTCATTGAAGGAGAAGTGCTTCGCCCAGATGGACAAACAGTTCAACCTCCGTACTTCGGTGTGGGCGTTGAATGCAGCAACATGGACGAACGCATTTCTCGGACGGTGGAGTGAGGCGGAAAAGCTGGGTGAAGAGGCATGCAGGATCGCTGAGAACTACGCGGATAACAGCAACAGCTCATGGTCTTACTTCACACTATGCGTATCGCACACGTTCAAATGGGATCTCCAGCAAGCGATAGCATATGGCGAGTTGGCGGTGCAAAAGGCTTCCACGCCGGGAGACATGGCTCTGGCGATAACATGCCTGGCCTGGGCCCGTTGCCGAACGGGCAATGTAGGGAAAGAACCGGAGGTGATCGAGACTCTTATCCCTCTGTTCAGAAGCTCGCGATTCGTAGTGGCCGAACTCTTCTCCACCGCCATTCTAGGAGAAGTGTTCTGTTCGGAACAAGAGCACGATAAAGCGAGGGAAATGCTTGACGTACATCTTGAACTGCAATCCCGCCGCAACGGGCGCGTGTTCCTCCCATGGGCTTACCGACTGCTTGGAGAAATTGCCGTGGCAACCGGTTCGGAAGAAGGTCTTCCCCATTTTGAGAGAAGTGTGGAACTGGCAAAGGAAAACAAGGCCGAGAATGAACTCGCCCTAGCCTACGCGTCTATGGGCCGCTTCTACAAGATGCAAGGAAACATGGAAAAGACCCGCGAATACCTGGCCGATGCCGTGAAGATTCTCGAGCGATTGGGTGCCCTGATTGAGCCGGAGAAGGTTAGGAAGGAGCTGGCAGATTTACCTTCGGAAGGATAAGGAATTCAGGCCGTTGGCAGGCGACGACTCCATTCTGAATGCCGCCGAATTCACGCTTGGTCCTAAAGCGGATCTTCCGTCTCGATGGCCGGACGAGCCATACGGAGATCACCCTGTGCCTTCTTCAGCCAGGCCGCCACTTCAGGATCACCACGCCGCTTCATGGAGAACCTTGCCTTCACGAAGGGCCACGCCGAAAACGCTACTTCTCCAATTGCGGAGCTGGTCAAGTTCTTGTGGCCTCTCCACAATGATATCGAACCCTGCCTCATGGCCGCATGGGGGCTTGGACGACATCCTTACACACGTGCACCTCGCTTGGAAAACGACGATCTATAACTCGATTTCCATTCCCTCTCGGGCAAGAAAGGCCTCTGCGAACCGCTTCTGACACGCTTTCTCCATTCGGAAGAGAAAGGGGTCGCTGTGTTCCGGATCGTGATGAAAGAGCGCCAGTCTCTTTGCGCCGGATTGCTCCGCCACCTCCACCGCCTGCTCCCAACTGCTGTGGGCCCAGCCTTTCTTCTCCTTCAGCTCCTCCGGGGTGAACTGTGCATCATGGACCAGAAGGTCGGCCTCTCTGGCGAGGGCGACGATGTTCGGATCGATCCCATCCGTGTGTTCCACATCCGTGCAGTAGACGAAGGTCTTTCCGGAACCCTCGACGCGGTAGCTGTAGGCCCCACCAGGATGGTTGTGCCTGAGCGTAATCACCTTGTTTCCTGTAATCGGCGTGGTAAAACGGGTTGTCTCGGGTGTGGAAAAGGTCATCTTCGCCCCCATCTTCTCCAGGGGAACGGGGAAGAACTCGCGCTGCATCTGCGTCGAAAAGATGTCCTCGAGGTTCTTCGTCTCTCGCTCTCTTCCAATAATGGTGATGGTGAAGTGGCGGGCCGGATCGTATGCGGGGAGAAAGAAGGGGAACCCTTGAATGTGATGCCAGTGGGTATGTGAGAGGGCGATGAAGATATTGTCGAACTGCTGGTGCCCGCGAGCCAGCAGTTCGTTGCCCAGCTTGCGGATTCCCGTGCCCGCGTCGAAGATGGCGATTCTTCCGTTGTCGGAAGTGAACAGGACGCACGGTGTGTTGCCGCCGACCTGGAAGTAATCCGGTTCAGGTATGGGCGTGGAGCCTCGGGTGCCATAGAAGGTGATCTTCATCTCTGCCTCCCTGGTTCCCCGGCAAGGCTGTTCGGGCAACTCGCTCTATACCGAGGGGACCTTTCTTGCCTCTTCGAGGCGGTCACTGAGGATCTTTGCCACATTGAAGAAGATCTGGGCGCCGATTCGCGGGTACCGGCGCTTGATGCGCGAGAGGAAGCGCTCGTTTACGGCCAGGACTTCCACATCTTCGGAAGCAACGACGTCTGCCGTGCGTTCATGATGGCGAAGCAGTCCCATTTCTCCAAAGACGTCCCCTCTCTCGAGCCCGGCAATGCGTCTGGACCGGCCTTCGGCCTGGATGTGAATCTCCGCCGTGCCTTTGAGCAGAACGAACATTTCATTGCCCATATCCCCCTGACGGACGATCGCATCGCCGTGGGTGAAGGTCTTGAGTTCGCCCATGAGGGTGACGATCTTGGCCTGCAAGGGCCTCAGTCCGTCAAAGAGGGGAATGACCTTGTGCGGATCCCGGCCCAGCTTGAGATAGAGCAGATCCCACAGGGTGATGAACCGCGTGGTCGACAGGATGGCGGGCAACAAGACCACATCTGCGCCAAGAGCCACGATCATCGTGAAGGCGGCCAGAATGCCGAATTCCCGGATCGGCACAAAGGAGGAGACGCAGAGCGTGAGAAAGCCCAGGAACAGGATCACGGACGTGTAGAAGACGGGCTTCCCCACGGTGGAGAAGGTGTGAAGGAGGGCCTCTTCCCGGTCGGCCGTTGCCCTGACCTGGGAACTCAGGCGTGACATGAGGTGGATGGTATCGTCCACGGCGATCCCCAGGACAATCGCGGCAATGATATTCGTGCTCAGGCTGAGGACGGCCCCTGAGGCGCCCATGAGCCCGAAGAAGACCATGATCGGGAAGAGGTTCGGAACCATGGCGATCAGGCCGATCCGAACGGAGAGAAACATGGTCGACATGACGAGGAAGATGATCCCGGCGGCAAGCCCCAGGCTCTGAATCTGCCCCCTCACGATGTCGCCGCTCGTGCGAGTGTGAAGGATCAACTCGCCGGTGGTCCTCACGGTGAGCTCCGGGGGAAAGGTCTCGGCGGCAAACGCCTCGATCTTCTCCACCGTGGCGGCCACATCGCTGGCGTGGGTGAGGGAGGTGCGAACGATGATGTTCGTCCGCGAGAACACGGGATGGTTCGCAACGCCGGATATGCTCTTCGCATTCAGGAACACCAGCTGCATGACGCCGTCGAGCTGGGAAGGATTCTCCCAGAAGGTCGTCTGGGGCTCCGGCTCCTGCGGCTCGGGCGGTTCCTCCCAGGGGGGCACGGCCTGAATCCCTCTGTCCAGGATCTCGCAGTAGTCCACCAGGGAAATCGTCTTCTCGATTCCGGGCAAAGCGTCGATGTAGAGCTGAAGCTCTTTGATTCGCTTCAAGGTGTCCCATTTCTTCACGAGGCCCGTCTTCTCGCCGTCGATGGTGACGTAGAAGGCAGAGCTTCCGGCAAGATGCTCGTTGATGACATCGCTGGCCTTGCGGATCGGGTCGTCTTTGCGGAAGAAGGACTGGAAGTTCGAGTCCACCATGATCGAGGGAATCTGCCAGGCTGCGAGGACCGCAATGAGGATTCCCGCAAGGATGATCGGCCTGCGGTATCGGATGTCCAGGCGGCTTATCCGTTGAAGTGTCGAGGTCAACACGGGCGAAAACCGGTCTGCCCGCCTCTTGGGCAGCGGCAACAGGCAGAGGATCGCCGGCACAAGGGTCACCGAGAGCAGGAAGGCGAACAGGATGCCTGCTGCGGAGAAGAGGCCCATCTCCCGGATACTGACGATGCGGTTCACGGCCAGGGCCGCGAAGCCCAGGGCGGTGGTCAGTGCCGTAATCAGGACGGGCATTCCGGTCTTTCTGAGGGTCTCGAGGACCACCTCGCCCGCCGGCGTGCCGGGCCGGGCCAATTCGTAGTACTCGGCCACCACGTGCAGGGAGTAGACCGTGCCCAGGACGAGGAGCAAAGGGGGAAGTGTGATGCTCCCCAGGCTCAGGGAACTTCCGGCCAGCACCATGATCCCGAGGGTCCAGGTCAGGCCTACGACGGAGGTAACCGCAGGCAGGATCACCCCACGCAGAGAGCGGAAGCTTGCGAACATGACGACAGCGATGCAGAGCAGCACCAGGGGGAGAAAGGACTTCAAATCTCCCCGCATGGATTGGACCACGTGGACCTTGAAGCGAGGAAGCCCCGTGTAGTAGAGCTTCTCCGGCCCCTGTTCCGCGTCCAGGATCTTCTGAATTCTCTCGTCGATCCCGCGGCGCAGGAACGCCTCGTCCGACACACTCTCCAGGAAGGTGACGTTGATCGCGGCCGCGCGACCATCGGGGGAGACCAGGTTCTTCAGATAGACGGGGTGCTCGGCGACCCTGCCCTTGACCTCTTCCCATCCTTCCTCGGTGGTGGGAATCTCCGGGATGAGCAGGGTGTCCTCGGCAACGGATTTGATCACATCCTGCGCGTTGGTGAGGCTCGCAACGCTCTTCACCTCGGGCATCTCTCGGATCTTTTCCGTGATCCGCTCGATCTTCTGAACGGTTTCCGGCCTGTAGACGTTGTCCGCCATGAGGCCGATCACGACGATCTCGTCACTGCCGTAGAGTTGACGAATCTCTTCGTAGTACTTCTTTTCAGGGTCTTCCCTCGGCAGGAGGCTCTCGATGGAGCTGTCCAACCGGATGTGTCGCGCCTGAAGGGCAAGGAATGCTGTGGGAAGAACGAGGAGGAGGAGAATCAGCTTCGGCCTGCGGACGATCCAACCGTAGAATCGGTCCATACGTTCTCCATCTTCTTGAGAGAAGATGAGAGGTGCCCGCCTGGGGTGAAGTATAGGGGAGTCCGGAATCCGGTGTCAACGCGATCCACCGCCCTGCGGTGAATCGGCGGAAGGCCCCGGGGGAACTTCCAATGCTCAGAATCCCAGGAGGATGGAGTGCTCCATCGCCTCGTTCAGCGAGAAGAGGGTGTTGTTGGATCAGGGTAGAGCAACGGCCGTGCCAATCCATCAAGATGAACACAAGTATTTGAAACATACGGGAAAAAACAAATCGGTTGAAATTTGCCATCATCTCACATCGAGACGGCCCCCGCCCTACCTGACGCAAAACAATTATTGACTCCTTTATCTTTATTTTCTAGCATTTAGAACACCCCCGAGCGCGAGCACCCCGAGTCACTCCCACCCATCCTCCATGCGGGACGCGCCGGGATGAAATGCCCTCAGTGCCAGACGGACAACCCGGATAACAAGAAGTTCTGCCGGGCATGTGCGGCGAGACTCGTCCTCGCCTGCCCTCAGTGCGGGGCTGAAGTTCTTCCGAACGATAAGTTCTGCGGCGATTGCGCCCATGACCTGACCAAGCCCGTAGCAACGCCCGCCGTCGACTACTCCCAACCTCGGTCCTACACCCCGAACTACCTTGCCGAAAAGATCCTCACGACCCGCAGCTCGATCGAGGGCGAACGGAAAGTGGTCACCGTCCTCTTCGCAGACGTAAAGGGCTCGATGGAAATGGCTGAACAGACCGACCCGGAGGAGTGGCACCGGATCCTCGACCGGTTCTTCCAGATCCTTGCGGACGGCGTGCACCGTTTCGAGGGAACGGTGAACCAGTACACCGGCGACGGTGTCATGGCGCTCTTCGGGGCGCCGATCGCTCACGAGGATCACGCTCAGCGGGCCTGCTACGCGGCGCTCCGCCTGAGCGAGGGACTGCAGCGGTACGCGGCAGAGTTGAAACGGGAGAAGGGGCTTCGGTTCTCGGTCAGGATGGGGCTCAACTCGGGCGAAGTGGTGGTCGGTAAGATCGGCGACGACCTGCGGATGGACTACACGGCCCAGGGCCAGACCGTGGGCCTTGCGGCGCGCATGGAGCAACTGGCGGAGCCGGGAAAGGCTTATCTCAGCGAGCACACGGCCAAGATGGTCGAGGGCCTCTGCCGGCTGGGCGATCTGGGCCGCTTCAACGTGCAGGGCGTGCAGGAACCGCTGCGGGTCTTCGAGCTGCAGGGCGTGGGCCCCCTGCGAACGAAAATGGAGGTAGCCGAAAGACGGGGGCTTTCGCGCTTCGTGGGCCGGCAGAGGGAGATGGAGCAGCTCCAGCGGGCGTGGGAGGCCGCCCAGGCGGGCCGCGGCCAGATTGTGGCGGTGTTGGGCGAAGCGGGTGTGGGCAAGTCGCGCCTGCTCTACGAGTTCAAGGGGCAGCTTACGAGCGGCTGCCGCGTGCTCGAGGGCTTGTCGGTCTCCCACGGCAAGGCATACGCCTACCTGCCGTTGCTCGAGCTTCTGAAGGGGTATTTCCGAATCGGCCTAGAAGACGACGAGCGCCGGAGGCGGGAGAAGGTCACCGGGACCGTGCTGACCCTGGACCGCACGCTCGAGGACACCCTGCCGTATCTCTTCACCCTCCTGGGCATCGGAGACCTGACCGGCCCGCTCGAGCAGATGGACCCACAGATCCGGCGGCAGCGGACCCTGGAGGCCGTGAAGCGCGTGCTGGTGCGGGAGACCCTCGACCAGCCCTGTGTGCTCGTCTTCGAGGATCTTCACTGGATCGACTCCGAGACCCAGGCCTTCCTGTACGTGCTCGTCGACAGCGTGGCCACGGCCAGGCTCCTGTTCCTGGTGAACTACCGGCCCGAGTACGGGCACGGTTGGGGGAGCAGGACCTGCTACACACAGCTCCGGCTGGATCCACTGGGGGATGTGGAGGCTCGGGAGCTACTAACAGCCCTCTTGGGGGATGAGGCAAGCGCAGATCGGACCGAGCTCGAACGGCTCATCATGGCGAAGACCCAGGGAAACCCCTTCTTCCTGGAGGAACTGGTGCAGACCCTGGTCGAGGAAGGGGTGCTTGCAGGGGAGCCGGGTCATTACCGTCTGAAGAGATCCCCGGGGGAGCTGCACATACCGGCCACGGTTCAGGGGGTGATCGGGGCCCGCATCGACCGGCTGCCTTCCCGGGAGAAGGACCTCCTGCAGACCCTGGCCGTGATCGGCAAGGAGTTCTCCCTGGGCCTCATCCGCGCCGTGGCCGGAGAGGCCGAGGAGTATCTCTCCAGAGAGCTCTCGCATCTGCAGGCAGCGGAGTTCATCTACGAGCGGCCGGCCTTTCCGGACCCGGAGTACACGTTCAAGCACGCACGCACGCAGGAGGTGGCGTACGGGTCCATGCTGCGAGAGAGGCGCGGGGCAATACACGAGAGGGTGGGTCAGGCGATCGAGAAGGTCTACAGCGAAACACTCGACGAGCACTACCAGGAGCTGGCCCACCACTACGGCCGGAGTGCGAACACGCCCAAGGCCGCGGAGTACCTGCGGCTGGCCGGTGAGCAGGCGGTGGCGCGCTCGGCCTACGGGGAGGCGATCGACAGGCTCAGGCAGGCTCTCGAACTCCTGAAGACCCTGCCCGAGACCCGGGAGCGGGACGAACTGGAGCTGTCCCTGCAGTCCGCACTCGGCCAGGCCTTGGACGTAACCGAGACCTTCGCGTCCGTGGAAGCAGAGCAGGCGTATTTGCGCGCCCGGGATCTCGCTGAGTGCCTGGGGAATGCTTCTCAGGTGTTTGCAGCGTTGACCGGACTGCGGGCGGGCCAACAGGTACGTGCTGAGCATGACAAAGCTCGTCTGCTCGCCGAGGAACTGCTCCGTGTGGCCCGCGAGTCACGCGACCCGGGACAACTCCTGCGCGCGCTGCATGCCATGAGCGGGACATCCTTTTATCGGGGAGAGTTTTCGGAGGCCCGAGAGCATCTCGAAGAATTCCTCGGCCTTTACGACCCGAAGAAACATCGGGGCCATGATTACCTCTCAGCCTCAGCGAATGTTGGCGTATGGGGCCTCTTCTTCTTCAGCTGGACGCTTGTCTCCCTCGGTTACCCGGTCCAGGCCCTCAAGAGGGCCCTGGAGGGGCTCGCCCTGGCGCGGGAGCTCTCTGATCCCTTCAGTGAGTCAGTTGCCCTATTCTGTATTAGCCGTATCTACCTGGAGCGGCGCGACTCTAAGGCATCTCTTCAGACAGCAGAGGCTGTAATCAATCTCTCAAGCGAGCATGGGTTTGCGTACTATCTGGCATTCGGAGCCTGGCTTCGCCTCGAGGCGCTCACCGAGGAGGGACAGCTGCAGGAGGGAATCGCCGGGATGCGGTCGGTTCTCCAGGGTATGCGGGCCAGGGGCGCAGTCCTGGGATCTTCGTGGTTTCTTGCCCTCTTGGCCCGGGCACACAGGAAGGCAGGACAAGTGGAGGAAGGTGTCGCTCTCGTGGCGCAGGGATTGGAATTCGTGACAAAGACCGACGAGCGCATGATGGAGGCAGAGTTGCATCGCGTAAAAGGCGAGTTGCTTCTCGGTCATACACCCGCCGACCAAGTAGGGGCGGAGGCGTCCTTCCGCGATGCGCTCGAGGTAGCGCGGCGCCAGAGCGCGAAATCATATGAGCTTCGAGCGGCGACGGGCCTCGCCCGCCTATGGCAGCAGCAGGGATGCAAGCAAAAGGCCCGCGAGCTGCTCGCACCGGTCTACCACTGGTTCACGGAAGGCTTCGACACCCGCGACCTGAAGGAGGCGAAGGCCCTTCTCGAGGAGCTTACGTGAACTGTGGCGGATTCGCTTCGCTTCATCCACCCTACCGCTTCGGGGGGCTGTTCGCCGATCCGGAGAGAAGAGAAGAAGCCGTGGGTAACCTGAAAAAAGCGGAAGCCGTATGCCTGGAAATGAACGCCCCCTGGAGCTACTGGCTCACCCGCGCCCGGGAGGCCCTCGCGTGCATCACGTCTTAGGGCGCATTCGGAGGGAGCCCAGGCCAGATCTCATTGACATAGTGACTATGATAGCTCATAGTATAGTTGAACCCAGAAGGGAGAAGACAATGAAGAGACTGACTGCGCTGGACCTAAGGAAGAAGCTCGGAAGCATTCTGAACGAGGTTCACGACCGAAAGGAGCGCTTCATCGTGTCAAGGGCAAACAAGCCCCTCGCGGTCATCATTTCCGTAGATGAGTATGAGGAGAGGATACTGAAAAAGGAGAGGGGCCGGAAACTTCAGGAGATCTGTGCAGGCATGGAGAAGTGGAAAGAGCGACATGGGAAAGAGACCAGCCGAACGGATGTGACGGGGGCAATCCGCGAGATGAGAGACAGCAGATGATCGTATTGGATGCATCGGTCGTCCTCAAGTGGATCTTTGAGAACGAGGAAGGCAGTGATCGAGCCCTTCGTTACAGGGACGTGCACGTTTCCGGAGAAGAGCCGATCGCCGTGCCGGACCTGTTCTTCTATGAAGCGGCCAACGTGCTCCTAACGCGGACAAGGCTGGATGCAGGGGCGGTCTCCGAGGTGTTCTCCATGCTGTGGAATTTTGACCTCCAGGTCTTTGACCTTGGATTCGAGGAGTTCTCGAGCGCCATCCGATTGTCCAGACGCTATGGAATCACCCTCTACGATGCCGCATATGTCGAGCTGGCAAGGCGGCTTGCGTGTGATCTCGTCACGTCAGACAAGAAGCTTCACAGGAAGGTCAAGGCCCTGAGACAGGTGAAATTGCTATAGGGCATCGATTCGCCTGAATCGGCTTGGAGGACCTGGATGAAGTGCCCCACTTGCCACGCCGAAAACAGAGAGGGGGCCACCTTCTGCAAGGCGTGCGGGAGCAAACTGGAACTCTCCTGCCCTCAATGCGCAAACCTGAATACACCGGAAAGCAGGTTCTGTGATAGATGCGGCCACGACCTGAGAAAGCCTGTTGAAGCCGCCACGATAGACCACTTGCAGCCTCAGTCTTACACGCCCAAACACCTGGCCGACAGGATTCTGCAGTCCGGGTCCGCACTGGATGGGGAGCGGAAGCAGGTGACCGTCCTCTTCGCCGACGTGAAGGGGTCCATGGAGCTGGCCGAGCAGGTGGACCCGGAGGAGTGGCACCGCATCCTCGACCGTTTCTTCCAGATCCTGGCCGATGGGGTCCACCGCTTCGAAGGAACCGTGAACCAGTACACGGGCGACGGGATCATGGCGCTGTTCGGTGCGCCCATTGCCCACGAGGACCATGCGCAGCGGGCGTGCTACGCGGCGCTCCGCCTCAGCGATCTGGGCCGCTTCAACGTGCAGGGCGTGCAGGAACCGCTGCGTGTCTTCGAGCTGCAGGGCGTGGGCCCCCTGCGAACGAAAATGGAGGTAGCCGCGAGGCGAGGGCTTGTGCGCTTCGTGGGCCGGCGGCGGGAGATGGGAGAGCTTGAGCGCGCCTGGGAGGCAGCCCGGGCGGGCCGCGGGCAGATCGTGGCAGTGCTGGGCGAGGCGGGTGTGGGCAAGTCGCGCCTCCTCTACGAGTTCAAAGAGCAGCTTACGAGCGGCTGCCGCGTGCTCGAGGGCTTCTCGGTCTCCCACGGCAAGGCATACGCCTACCTGCCGTTGCTCGAACTTCTGAAGGGCTATTTCCGAATCCGGATCGAAGACGACGAGCGCCGGAGGCAGGAGAAGGTCACCGGGACCGTGCTCGCCCTGGACCGCACGCTCGAGGACACCCTGCCGTATCTCTTCACCCTCCTCGGCATCGGAGACAGGACGGGCTCCCTCGAGCAGATGGACCCGCAGATCCGGCGGCAGCGGGCCCTGGAGGCGGTGAAACGCGTGCTGGTGCGGGAGACCCTCAACCAGCCCTGTGTTCTCCTCTTCGAGGATCTCCACTGGATCGACTCCGAGACGCAGGCCTTCCTGGACGTGCTCGTCGACAGTGTGGCCACGGCGAGGCTCCTCTTGCTGGTCAACTACCGGCCCGAGTACGGGCACGGCTGGGGGAGCAGGACCTGCTACACGCAGCTCAGGCTGGATCCTTTCGGAGCCGAGGAGTCAAGGGAGCTGCTCGGTGCCCTTCTGGGCGAAGGGGCGGGAGAAGAGCGGGAGGCCCTGGACCGGCTCATCCTTTCCAAGACCCAGGGAAACCCCTTCTTCCTGGAGGAGCTGGTGCAGACGCTCGTCGAGGAAGGGGTGCTCGCAGGGGAGCCGGGTCATTACCGTCTGAAGAGATCCCCGACAGAACTCCACATCCCGGCCACGGTTCAGGGGGTGATCGGGGCACGCATCGACCGGCTGCCTTCCCGGGAGAAGGACCTGCTGCAGACCCTGGCCGTGATCGGCAAGGAGTTCTCCCTGGGCCTCATCCGCGCCGTGGCCGGAGAGGCCGAGGAGTATCTCTCCAGAGAGCTCTCGCATCTGCAGGCAGCGGAGTTCATCTACGAGCGGCCGGCCTTTCCGGACCCGGAGTACACGTTCAAGCACGCACTCACGTAGGAAGTGGCGTACGGGTCGCTACTCCGGGAGCGCCGGGGCGTGCTGCACGAGCGCACCGGGCAGGCCATCGAGGCTCTCAACCCTCAGGCGCTCGACGCCCATTACGAGGAACTGGCCCATCACTACGGCCGGAGCGCGAACACGCCCAAGGCTGTCGAGTACCTGCGGCTGGCCGGTGAGCAGGCGGTGGCGCGCTCGGCGTACGGCGAGGCTATCGCCCGGCTCAGGCAGGCTCTCGAACTCCTGAAGACCCTGTCCGACACCCGGGAGCGGGACGAGCTGGAGCTGGTCGTGCAGTCCGCACTCGGCCAGGCTTTGCTCGTGATCGAGGGCTTGGCGTCCGCGGAAGCGGAGCAGGCGTATGTGCGCGCCCGAGATCTCGCCCGGTGCCTGGGGGACGCTTCTCAGTTGTTTGCGGCGTTGAACGGACTGCGGACGGTCCAAATCGCTCGTGCTGAGCATGACAAGTCGCAATTGCTCGCCGAGGAACTGCTCGGTGTGGCCCGCGAGTCACACGACCCGGGACAACTCCTGCGTGCGCTCTTCGGCATGGGCGTGGCATCCTTCTATCGGGGAGAGTTTTACGAGGCCCGGGAACATCTCGAAGAGCTCCTCCGCCTCTACGACCCCAAGAAGCACCGGGGCCACGAATACCTCAAGCCCACAGCCAATGTTGGCATATGGGGGCTCCTTTTCTTCAGCTGGACGCTGTTCCCGTTCGGGTACGCGGATCAGGCCCTGACAAGAGCCCGGCAGGGCCTCGCCCTTGCCCGGGAACTCTCCCATGCCTTCAGTGAGGGAACTGCCCTCCTCGGTCTCGGTATCGTCCACATGTTTCGTCGCGAGTCGAAGGCCTCCCTTGAGACAGCAGAAACGCTGATCGCCCTATCGAGCGAGCAGGGGTTTCCTTCGTATCTGGCATTCGGAGCCGGCTTTCGCGGCGCGGCTCTCGCTGAGCAGGGCGATCTGCAGGAGGGAATCGCCGGAATGCGCTCTGTTATCGAGGGTATGCGGGCCAGGGGGGCAGTGGTGGGATCGTCGTGGTATCTTGCCCTCTTGGCCGGAGCACACAGGAAGGCAGGGCAAGTGGAGGAAGGGCTTGCCGCCGCCGCGGAGGAACTGGAATTCGTGAGGAAGACCGGCGAACACTGGGGCGAGGCGGAATTGCATCGCGTAAAGGCCGAGTTGGTTCTCGCTCGTACGCCTGCCGACCCGGAAGGGGCGGAGGCGTCCTTCCGCGATGCGCTCGAGGTAGCGCGGCGCCAGAGCGCGAAATCCTATGAGCTTCGTGCCGCGACGGGCCTCGCCCGCCTGTGGCGGAAGCAGGGCCGCAGGCAAGAGGCCCGCGATCTACTCGCACCTGTCTACGACTGGTTCACCGAGGGCCTCGATACCCGCGACCTGAAGGAGGCGAAGGCCCTTCTCGACGAGCTGGCATGAACCTCGTCAGACACTGGGCACCATCAAGAGCGACAGGAAGTAGACATTCGTAGCGAGAGGGAGAAGTCGACAAGACCATCTTGTGGCGGGCTTGATCATCCTGACGTTCCCTCTGAGGTGCAAGCCGCGTTAGGAAGACAGGATTATGGTCGTTCAAGCAAGTTTGTCCTCCTTTTTACGATTTTGCCTTACGGGGGCTTTAAAGTCCACCGAGTAGAACGGGCAGGAAAGACGGTAAGAGGGTCAAACTCGCAATCATCGTCTCAGCTTGGGGAGAGCGTATCCATCAACAGAGAGATCAAGGCCGAAAACGAACTGGCCCTTGACTACTCCGGCATGGGCCGGTACCACAAGCAGCAGGGGAACGTGCAGGAGGCACGAAAATACCTGACAGATGCCCTGGTGATCTTCGAGCGACTGGGACACCTGACCGAGCCGGCCAAGGTGAGGAACGAGCTGGCGGAGTTGCCGGCAACGGACGGAAGCAGGTCTGTCCGGCATGGGCGCCCCAGGGAGAACACACGACCCTTATCTTGAATCATTTCAATGCGCAAGCGAGATAGGGACCGGTTCGCAATTGTCATTTCTTCGGACCTTCTGTAGTATTTGGTTGTTGCTGGTCAGGCTTCGGTGTCGTGAAGGGCTGCTGCCTACCGGAGCCTCATCCAGATTACTCGATGCTGGAGGATTTTGATATGAGAAAACTGACTTACAACATCGAGTTGTATTACGACAAAGAGGCTAAGATGTTTACGGTGACGGTTCCTGTCCTTCCGGGCTGCGTTACGCAAGGGAAGGACATCGAGCAATGCATAGACAGGGCGAGAGAGGCTATCCTCTGTCACATCGAGGGTCTCAGGAAGGCGAAGAAGCCTGTTCCCAGAGAGTTTGAGCCGGATGCGAGAATCAGAATAGAGGTCGCGGCTTGACTCGGAAACTCGGAAGAGTAACAGGAAAGCAACTCTGCAGGATCCTGATGAAACATGGATTCTCTCTGAGTCACGTGAGAGGCAGTCACCACCATTTCGAGAGCGAAGACGGTAGACTCCACGTTACGGTTCCGGTTCATGCCAAGGAAACTCTCGCTCCCAAAACCATCAAGTCAATCCTCGATCAAGCAGAACTCCCTGCATCGGTCCTGAAGAAGACGTGATTCAAGGCTTCCTGAGGGGTGCTGTCAATCGGGAGCATGCCGACTCTCGTCGGGAAGTGGCCGTTAATCCCCTTTGGTCCTCAGATGACTTGACACAGAGGAGATTCGGATTTCCCCTGCCCCTCGGTTTCCTTCCGGACTCGTATAGGCTTTTCCTCGTTTCATGACCTCAAGGATTCTCTTGACAGGGTCCACTCCGTATTTCTAAAGTGTAGAACGGCTGCGCCCATCGACTATTCCCGGCCTCAGTCCTACACCCCCAAGCACCTGGCCGACAGGATCCTGCAGTCCAGGCCCGCACTGGAGGGCGAGCGCAAGCAGGTCACGGTGCTCTTCGCCGACGTGAAGGGGTCGATGGAGCTGGCCGAGCAGGTCGACCCGGAGGAGTGGCACCGCATCCTCGACCGGTTCTTCCAGAATCTCGCAGACGGCGTGCACCGCTTCGAGGGAACGGTGAACCAGTACACGGGCGACGGCATCATGGCGCTGTTCGGTGCGCCGATCGCGCACGAGGATCACGCCCAGAGGGCTTGCTGCGCGGCGCTGGCTCTCTGCGAGCAACTCAGGAAGTACGCGCAAGAGCTTCGCATGGATCGGAGCTTGAACTTCTCGGTCCGTCTCGGCCTGAATTCCGGGGAGGTGGTGGTCGGGAAGATCGGAGATGACCTGCGCATGGACTACACGGCTCAGCGGCACACGGTGGGTTTAGCGCAGCGAGTCGAGCAGCTCGCAGAGCCGGGCCACGCCTACCTGAGCCAGCACACGGCGCGGCTCGTGGAGGGTTTTTTCCAACTCCTGGACCTGGGGGAGTCCAAAATCGCCGGAACCTCGGAGCCACTGCGTGTCTATGAGTTGCAGGGCGTGGGTCCGCTGAGAAGCCCCCTGGAGGTCTCGGCAAGGCGGGGGCTGGTTCGCTTCGTAGGCCGAGAGCGGGAGATGGGAGAGCTCGAGCGGGCGTGGGAGGCAGCCCAAGCGGGACGTGGGCAGATTTTGGCGGTGCTGGGCGAGGCGGGTGTGGGCAAGTCGCGCCTGCTCCACGAGTTCAAGGGGCTCGTCGGGAGCGGCTGCCGCGTGCTCGAGGGTTTCTCGGTCTCCCACGGCAAGGCATCCGCCTACCTGCCGTTGCTCGAGCTTCTGAAGGGCTATTTCCGAATCCGAGTGGAAGACGACGAGCGCCGGAGGCGGGAGAAGGTCACCGGGACCGTGCTCGCCCTGGACCGCACGCTCGAGGACACCCTGCCGTATCTCTTCACCCTCCTCGGCATCGGAGACAGGACGGGCTCCCTCGAGCAGATGGACCCGCAGATCCGGCGGCAGCGGGCCCTGGAGGCGGTGAAACGCGTGCTGGTGCGGGAGACCCTCAACCAGCCCTGTGTTCTCCTCTTCGAGGATCTCCACTGGATCGACTCCGAGACGCAGGCCTTCCTGGACGTGCTCGTCGACAGTGTGGCCACGGCGAGGCTCCTCTTGCTGGTCAACTACCGGCCCGAGTACGGGCACGGCTGGGGGAGCAGGACCTGCTACACGCAGCTCAGGCTGGATCCTTTCGGAGCCGAGGAGTCAAGGGAGCTGCTCGGTGCCCTTCTGGGCGAAGGGGCGGGAGAAGAGCGGGAGGCCCTGGACCGGCTCATCCTTTCCAAGACCCAGGGAAACCCCTTCTTCCTGGAGGAGCTCTCCCGCGGGCTCTCGCATCTGCAGGTAGCGGAGTTCATCTACGAGCGGCCGGCCTTTCCGGACCCGGAGTACACCTTCAAGCACGCCCTCACGCAGGAGGTGGCGTACGGCTCCCTTCTCAGGGAGCGTCGGCGCGTGCTGCACGAGCGCACCGGCCAGGCCATCGAGGCCCTCAACCCTCAGGGACTCGACGCCCACTACGAGGAACTGGCCCATCACTACGGCCGGAGCGCGAACACGCCGAAGGCGGTCGAGTACCTCCGGCTGGCCGGAGAGCAGGCCATCGAGCGCTCGGCCTACGGGGAGGCGATCGATCGCCTCAGGCAGGCTCTCGAACAGCAGAAGACTCTGCCCGAGACCCGGGAGCGCGACGAACTGGATCTGGTCCTGCAGTGCACACTCGGCCAGGCCTTGCACGTGACCGAGGGCTTCGCGTCTGTGGAGACGGAGCAGGCGTATGCGCGCGCCAGAGATCTCGCTCGGCGCCTTGGGGATGCTTCTCATTTGTTCGAAGCCTTGAATGGACTGCGGGCGGGCCAACAAATGCGTGCTGAGCATGACAAGTCGCGCCTGCTAGCAGAGGAACTGCTGCGTGTGGCCCGCCAGACAGGTGATCCGGGACAAATCCTTTGCGCGCTGGTCGCCATGGGCGCGACATCCTTCTTGCGGGGGGAGCATTGCGAGGCCCGAGAACATCTCGAAGAACTGCTGGGCCTCTACGACCCCAAAAAACACCGGGGCCATGATTACCTCTCGGCCTCTTCGAATGTTGGCGTACTTGCGCTGTTCTACTCGAGCTGGACGCTTTTCTGGCTCGGCTATCCGGAACAGGCCCTGACAAGAGCCCGGGAGGCACTCGCCCTGGCGCGGGAGCTGTCTCATACCTTCAGTGAGGCAACAGCCCTTAATGGTCTTGGCATCGTTCACTTGCTGCGCCGAGACTCGGAGGCGTCCCTGAAGGTGACCGAAGCACTGATCGTTCTGTCGGAAGAGCATGGTTTTCCATACTGGCTAGCATTCGGAACCATGTGTCGCTTCGCGGCACTTACAGAGCGGAGAGAGCTGGAGAAAGGAATCACGGGAATGCGCTCCATTCTCGAGGGTCTGCGGGCTAGGGGCGCGTTGGCCGCATTCTCGTGGTTTCTTGCTACTCTGGCCGTGGCACACGGGAAGGCAGGGCAAGTGGAGGAAGGCCTCGCCGTCGTAGCGGAGGGATTGGAATTCGCGACCAAGACCGGCGAACGCTATGCGGAGGCGGAGTTGCACCGCACGAAGGCCGAGCTGCT
Source organism: uncultured Thermodesulfobacteriota bacterium (assembly GCA_964479535.1). Classification (GTDB taxonomy): domain Bacteria; phylum Desulfobacterota; class DSWW01; order DSWW01; family DSWW01; genus S015-6. The sequence continues at coordinate 89,946 of CAYZMM010000004.1, read as the reverse complement.
CCTCGCTCGTACCGCTGCCGACCCGGCAGGGGCGGAGGCGTCCTTCCGCGATGCGCTCGAGGTAGCGCGGCGCCAGAGGGCGAAATCCTATGAGCTTCGTGCGGCGACGGGCCTCGCCCGCCTGTGGCAGCAGCAGGGCCGCAAGCAAGAGGCCCGCGACCTGAAGGAGGCGAAGGCCCTTCTCGAGGAGCTGGTGTAAACCCCGTCAGGCATTGGTCGCAATTACGACCGAAAGGGGGATGCCGCACGACATACGGTAGATGTCCAAAAAAAGGTGAAGATGCAGTGTTTCTGCTCTGGTCCCTGAGCGGCCCAAGTCAGATCAGGGTTCACGCCGCTGTACTGTCGGGTGGCTACGCCTTCTCCGAGCTGCTGGATTTGCAGCCGAACGATACGCTCTACGTTCCTCTGCCGTTCTATCATAACCATGCATTAGGCGTATCCTGGGCGCCGGTGATGTACAGGGGGGCAGCCATAGCGATAAGAAGGAAGTTCAGTGCTTCCCGGTTCTGGAGCGACATAAGGAAATTCCACGCCAGGAAGTTCGGTTACATCGGGGAGATGTGCCAATACCTCATGAACCAACCCGAGAAGCCGGATGACGCTGCCAACCCTGTGGAAGCCATCGTCGGCAACGGCCTTCGCCCCGAAATATGGAAGGCGTTCAAGAAACGATCTGGGTGGATTCACCGCGATTCTAAGGGACAACCTTGCAGATTTTGCAGTGCCCAAGTTCCTGAGGATTTCGTCGGAACTGCCAACGACCGGCACGATGAAAGTCATAAAGGGGCCGTTGAAGAGGGAAGGCTTTGATAGAGAAAGGATACGCGATCCCCTCTACGTGCTTCTCCCCGGCGAGTCGGAATTCACGGCGCTAACCAAAGAAATCTACGAGAACATCGGCGAGGGCAAGTAAAGATTCTAGAAAGGAGCCGGGACAATGGCCGGGAAACTCTCCTCTATATGGCAGAACCGTAAACCCTAAAACGATGGGGGGCAGAGACCATGGACGATGACGTTCGCATTGAGGACTTTCTCACGACGAAGAAGCAGAAGGCTTTTGAAGTCGACTTCTTCAAGAAAGCCGAGGAGTACGAGAAATGGGAGGACGTCGATTTCGATGGCGTGTACGAGATCGAGCGCACCTTCGAAGTCGAGGAAGAGGACATCCTGGCCTATTCGGAAGGAATCCTCGACGACAACCCGCTCTTCAACGACAAGAAGGCCGCCGAACAAGGCCCCTTCGGCGGTCTCATTGCTCATCCGCTGTTCTTGACCCCTGTGGGCTTCTGGCTGACGGGCGACAGCGGGCCGGGAAGCTGGGTCCGTACACCGGGAGCGATCAACCCCGGCCAAGTCATTGAATTCTACGAACCGATACGCCTCGGAGACACCATCCGGGCCAAGTCGAGGTTCTTTGACAAATGGGTAAAGCGTGGAAAGCGATACCTCACGTATGAGACCGAATTCTTCAACCAGAACGACCAACCGGTTGCGAAGTGGTGGATTACGTTGATTTTGCCGAGGTCCCATGGGGAAGAATCGCACACGTTTTGAATTCAGGCAGATTCCCGTACAAACGCAGGAGGTGACAAATGGCGACGGGTACCTTTGAGAGCATTCCCCCGGATATGGAACTTCCGACGCAGGTCAAGTACGTAGACCAGAAAGTGATCACAAGAAATGCCACCGCATCCCTGGACTACAACCCCATCCACGTTGACCCTGCCTGGGCGAAACGGATCAACCTGCTGGGGAAGGGAACCACCATCGCGCACGGCATGTGCACGTTTTCCTTCATGACCTCGGTGGTCACCGACTGGTGCTATGAAAGCGGTGGGTTCATAACGCGACTGGAGAGCAAATTCATTCACCCTGTGCGGCCGGGAGACGCCATAACGTGCCGAGGCATCGTCAGCGAGAAGCACCCCAGGCGGAAGTCGAAGAGTTTCGTTGTCGTGGACCTCTGGGCTGAGAATCAGGAAGGAGAGAAGGTGGCTGTCGCCAAGGCCAGGGTGACGATCCCGTAGAACAACAGAGGGATCGAACGCATCAAGAACCTGCCCGGGAACGCTCCTTCAGGCCGGGTGCTGCATCACATCCACACGCCGAACCGAAGGCGCCACAGGAGCGGAGGCAGGCCTGACAGGGCGAGGAAGAGGGCGGTTGCTGCGGTGATGCGCAGCCCGGCTGCACGGGACCGTTTCAGGGTGTCCGGTTCGAGTGCGGGAAGGGTGGCGGCGATCTTCGAGCAGAGGAAGGCGGCGCCTGCTTCCACGGCGGTCAGGGTCAGGGCGCCGAACAGCAGGTAGCCGACCAGCTTGTGTTCCGGGAGGAAGAGACACCAGGGACATCGGTGCTGCAGCACGCCGTAGTGATACGCGGCAAGGGATCGGACGAGCGCGCTTGCGGCCAAAGGAACCCAGCACAAGGTGACGAGAGCGAGGGGCGCTGTTCTCCGGGGTTCCTGCTGCCGGCGGGAGCGCCGGAGGCGCACGCCCAGAAACAGGATCACGATTCCCCCCAGAGCGAGCCCCCACACCCCGTACGCCTCCGGCAGACCGAATGTTCCCACTGCCTCACCCGCGGGTCGGATCTGATCGTAGACCACCGAACAGCAGTCCACGGGGCGGTGCACGTCCAGCCGGAGGACGGCCCGGAACGTGTCGTACACCGCCAGGAACACCACCGGGCCGGCGAGCAGGAGGGCCCGGGATGCGGTGAGAGCGAGGGGGGATCCGGGCCGTGCCCGGTTGAGCCGGTCCACGAGGTGCCATGCGGCGACCAGGCCCAGGGCGAGTGCCCGCAGGGCGAGTGCCCGCCCCCCTGCGCCCTGCGTGGCCTGAAGCACCCCTGTTCCGCACATGGCCCCGGGGACGAGATCCGGCAGGACCCCGCTGATTGCGATGATGAGGATCAGGGTGGAGGTGAGAAGAAGGACGGCGCAGGTGCGGCCCTGGATGGAAGCGCTCTCGGCTCTCCTTTCGAGAGCGAGTTGTTCTTTCTCCACCGACGCGGGCGACCAGCGGGCGGCGATCTGCAGGGCCGAGAGCAGTCCGGCGAGGAGGAAGAAGAGCGCGAGGACGTCCAGGGTCAGCACGGAGAGGAGCAGTGGATGCCAGATCATCGGATCCGCTCCAGCCGTCCGGCCTTCAAGTGCCAGCGATCCGTGAGCCGGTGGTCTTCCGCCACCCGGGGATCGTGGGAAGCGACCACCAGCAGAGCGCCGCGTGCGGTGGCGGAGGAGACCGCGTCGAGAACGTGGCGGACACCGTGGTCGTCCTGATGCGCCGTGGGTTCATCGACGAAGAGAAAGGCGGGCCGCGAGACAAGGGCTCTTGCAACGGCCACCCGCTGACGCTCTCCTCCCGAAAGCAGGCGTGCGCTCCGGCCGGCCAGGTCGGAAACCCCGACCGCCTTCAGGGCCTCGAGGGCCTGTGCACGGATCGCTGCCGTTCGTCGGCCCCGGGGGATCACGGGCAGGAGGACGTTCTCGAGGGCCGTCAGCTCCGGCCACAGGCTGGAGGCCTGAAACACGATCCCCACTTCCCGTCGCCACAGATCGCGGTGGGCGGCCGTCCAGCGGGAGACGGGCCGGCCCCCTGCGAGCACCTCGCCCCGGGTGGGTCTCAGCAGGCCGGCAAGGACGTGGAGCAGGGTGGTCTTGCCTGCCCCCATGGGGCCCGTGATCAGGGCGGGCCGGGCCGGTTCGAACTTCGCATTCACCCCGTCCAGGATCGGCCGGTTGCCCTCGGGCCGGTCCCGGGGCGCAAAGGTGACCTCGCGGCATTCGATTCCGGCATCCTTCATGCGAGCAACTCGCCTCCCTGGATCAGGTCCTGGGGATCTGCGGATGCCCCTTTTGCGGCGGCCCAGAGGTTCGCCGCCAGCCACGGAACGAAGACCAGGGCCCCGACCTCGAGCAGGGTCAGGAACGCGCCCGCCGGGGTCAGGATCAGGAGCGGGGCCGGTCCCTGCCATCCGAAGAGAAGGGCCCCGGGCCAGCGCACGCCGGGCCAGAGGACGAGCCCATAGGCGAAGAGCATTCCGAGGGCCGTTGCGGGAAGTCCCACCGCTGCCGAACGAAGCAGATGCAGGCGGACCAGGTCCCCGGTGGTCCAGCCCATGGCCTTGAGCAGCCCCACCTCCCGCTGCCGGCCGATGCGGTCCCGGGCCGACCCGGCTACGAGGAGCACAGCGGCCAGGATCGCCGGGACCGTGAGCACCAGGGCGATTCCTCCCCTGCGCGCGGTCCCCCCTGCGTACAGGCCGACCGTCTCCGAGCGGGTGGCGATCCGGACCGGCCAGGGGAAGGCCGTGGAAAGATCGGGCAGGATCGCCTCTTCTTCCTCTTCGTGGAACACGCGAAGGGCCAGGTCGCTTGCGTGACCCTCGGGAAGGCCGAGCAGTCGGCGGGCGTCTTCCGCACAGAGGACGACGATATCGTGTGCCAGGAGGCCGGATGCGGGCGGGAGCCTGCCCGCCACCTTGAACGTCATGGTCCGCGCGCCTCGAAGGGTCAAGGACGGTCCGTTCGTTTCCGGGGCTGCGCCGGGACCCAGAACCGCTTCGCCTCTTGCCGGGGCCGAGACGGCGGCAGCCTCTCCCCCCATCCGCGTCTCCTCGTCCGCCGCCACAACGGTCAAGGGACCGCTCGGGCTCGCGACGAGGCCCCAGATCCTGGGCCTGGCGTGCGTGACGCCGGGAAGGGCCCGGGCGATGTCGGCCGACGTTCTCGCAGGGATGGGAGCCCACCCACCCGGGGAGATGCGCCGCACCACCAGGGAAGGGCCCTTCGCAAGGATGGAGGCTGCGGTGTTCTCCAGGGCGTGGGTCAGCAGAAGAACCGTACCGATCCATGCGACGAGGGCGAACAGGGCCGCGGCCAGCAGCAGGGTTTCTCCGGGTCGGCGCATCGCTTCCCGAACCGACCAGACGAGCATGGTGGAAGGAAAGGGCTTCCTCATGGGGCGTACCCGTGCGCCGGCGAACCGGCTCGGCGAAGCAGCAGGCCGGCCGGGGCGGTGTCTGCCTTCGGCAGCAGGGGAGAGAAGCGAAGATCGATTGCAGGGTGAAGGGTCTCCGGATGCCGAAGGGGCCGGCCGGCCGGCACGACCGACAGGTTCGAAAGCGACAGGCCTTCGGCCAGCCCGTGCAGCGGCGCCTCCCCGGGGGAAGATCGCAGGGAGGCGTCGAGAACCATGAGGCCCAGCGCCGAGGCCGTTGCGAGCCAGGAGGCGAGCAGCAGGTTCCTGGCGAGCCCCAGTCGATCGTCGGGGTGCTTTCTGTGGCTCATCTTTCTTCCGTCACGGGTCCCGGGGGACCGCCTTCCTGCCTGTGATCTCTTCCCATTTCCGGTCGTCCAGATCTGCCAGGCGGAAGGTGGTCTTGCCGCCGTGGCGCTTCAGGAAGGCCTCGAGCGCGCTCGGGTCCTTCACCGGGACGAGGGCCGGCCCCATCGGTCCGACCACGTCGGAGCCGGCCACCCACGTCACCGCGAGGCCGTCCACGTGCCGTCCGTCAAAATAGTCCTGGACCACACAGCGGCGGAGAGCGCTCTTCTCGACGCCCAGGAAGTGCTCCGGATGGAGCCAGGACCGGATCATGCAGCCGGTGCCGCAGAAGTAGAAGGTCCGGCCGTGGCTCAGTTCGATGCCGCAAGCGAACTTCGGGTGGTTCTTCACCTGCATGGCGCACACAGGGCAACGGTCGCCCTCGCTCACCTGAAGTGTGCCTTCTGCATCGATCCCCCGCAGGGCGGGGGTTGGGCCCCTTCCGGGATCGATCTTGTCGGCCCTTTCGGTCTTCTGGCATCCGGCGGGGAACAGAATCAACAGGAAGATCACGGGAAGGATGCGGGAACGAGGGGAACGAATCGGCATAGGCTTCCTTTCATCGAATCGGGTTGAGCGCGGAAAGCGGCGGCAGCGGATACCGGGAGGAATTCATGCCGTGCGGTCGACATCATACCGGATCGAAGGGCTTGTGAAAACCGAAAGATCGCGGGTATGCTGGAAGCCCATGAGCGAAGCCGATCTCTATGCCCTCTTCCTTCTCGGGTTTCTGGGCACCGGCCACTGCATCGGGATGTGCGGGCCCCTTGTGCTGGCGATTCCCGCGCAGGCCGGCAGGATCTCGGCGCACGTCTTCTACCATCTGGGCCGGATCACGACGTACGCGGCCGTGGGCGCGGTCATGGGGGGGGCGGGCGTGGTGCTGTCCGCACTGGCCGGGTTGGCCGGGGGGGATCCCATGATCTGGATCGCGCGGGTCCAGGTCGCCTTCTCCCTGGTGGCCTCGGCCCTGCTTCTCTTCCTCGGGCTCTTTCGCCTTGGAATTCTCGTAGAGCCGGACCAGATGGCCGTTGCGTCTCCGTCCAGGATTCCCGGCTTCCGCCGGGTGAGGGACGGCGTCACCGGAAGGGGGAATCCGACATCGGTCTTCCTGTTCGGCCTGATGATGGGGCTTCTGCCCTGCGGGCTTTCCTATGCAGGCTTTGCCCGGGCACTGGCCTGCGGCGGGTTCCTCGAGGGGGGCCTTCTGCTTCTCTGTTTCGGCCTGGGAACCGTGCCCGGCCTGTTCCTGCTCGGCACGGGCGCCTCCGGATTCGTCCGCCGCTACCGGCAGACCTCGGATCTGCTCTCCGGCATGCTCATGATCGGCATCGCCGTCTCCCTCGCAGCCGACGCCCTCCAGGCCCTGCTCGCATGACTCGGCTCGAACAGGGGACGTTGTTTCCTTCTTTTCTCTATGCAGCGGCGTCCTCGAGGTAGTACGCTACCTCTTCGGCGATGTGGCTGGCGTGGTCCCCGATTCTCTCCAGGTGGCGGGATACGAGGACGTAGGGAACCACGGGCTGCGAGCTCTCCGGATACTCGTTGACGAGAAGGATCGCGCGCCTTGCGAAATCCTCCTTGCGCTGGTCCAGGGAAGAGTCCTCCTCCATCACCCTGCGTGCGCTCTCTGCGTCGGGGTCGAGGGCGGTCCGGATGCTCTGGTCGAGCATCCAGGCGGCCAGTCTGGCCATGTCGGGCAGGTCTTCACCGATCGGCAGTTCAGGCCCCTGGTGGATCCTGCCTATCTGTTGAACAAGGATTCCGATCTCCCTGGAGACCTTGGACATCAGGGTCAGGATGTTGTGTGCGCAGCCCGTCCATCGGAGTTCGGGGGTGCTTCCACTCGCTTCCCCGAGGATCTGAAGGCAGAGCTCCTTCAGCGTGTCCTCCTTTTCACGAACGTCCTCGAGCCGGGTGGGGATCTCCCCGGCCTCGGCTCCGTTCCGCTGTTCCAGGGCCTCGAGGATCTGCTTCATCGATTCACGCAGGTCGCTGCCGACAGCTTGCATGGCCCTCTTCACTCGTTCACAGGGGTCGCGGCGGTCTTCTGTGTTCGGCATGATCCCGTTCGGGTCTCCTGAACCAAAGATTCATCCACACGGCAGGGCCGGACCGGAACCCTCACAGGGGTCGGGTCAGGCCCTGGATGGGTCAATCGAGTCGAGGAGGGCCTGGAGCTTCTCCTCGTGCTTGAACTCCTGTTCCCGGAGTCCTTCCAGAATGGCCTTTGCGTAGTCGTCGCCGGCCTGTTCGGCCAGCTCTCTGTACATCTCCTGCGCCTTCTTCTCTTCACAGATGGCGAACTGGATGAGGCCACGGAAATCCTTGGCTGTGCTCATTCTCGTCTCTCCCCTTCCTCACCGTTTCTTATCGATCGAATGAAACGATTAGATTAACCCAAGGCTCAGATTTGTGGCAAGTCGCCCGAGTCTGCTAGGATCTCCGTCTCGTGACCCGAGAGGACCGGGGGAGAGGCCGGGAAATGACGGAAGACGATGCAAGCAGACACTGGGCCGGGAGGATCCGGGGGTTCGGGACCACGATCTTTGCCGAGATGACCGAACTCGCCGTGGCCCACGGGGCGGTCAACCTGGGCCAGGGGTTCCCGGATTTTCCGTGCCCCGGTTTCCTGAAAGAGGCTGCCAAAAGGGCCATCGACGAGGATCAGAACCAGTACGCCCGGAGCGCCGGGACGCTGCACCTGGTCGAGGTCCTGGCGAGAGAGCTGTCCCCGGAGTTCGCCAGGGACCTGGCCCCGCTCTCCGAGATCACGGTCACGACAGGGGCCACCGAAGGGCTGTTCATCGCTGCCCAGGCGTTTCTGGAGCCGGGAGACGAGGTCGTGCTGATCGAGCCCTTCTACGACGCCTACCCCGCGGACAGCGCCCTCTGCGGGGCGAGCTGTGTGCACGTTCCCCTCAGACCGGACCCGGGCGGGAAGTGGGTGTTCGATCCGGCGGAGATGGAGCGGGCATTTACGGACCGGACCAAGCTCGTATTCCTCAACTCTCCGCAGAACCCGACCGGCAAGGTCTTCTCGCGTGCGGAGCTCGAGCAGATCGCGGAGCTGAGCATTCGTCACGATGCGCTCGTCGTGAGCGACGAGGTCTACGACCGCATGGTCTTCGACGGGCTCGAGCACGTTCGCATCGCCTCCCTGCCGGGCATGTGGGATCGGACGGTCACCCTGGGCAGCGCCGGCAAGACGTTCTCGGTCACGGGCTGGAAGATCGGTTGGGCCGTGGCATCGACCGCCCTCTCGGACGCCCTTCGCAAGGTGCACCAGTGGGTTCCCTACGCAGTCACCACGCCCCTCCAGGAGGCTGTGGCCCGTGCCCTCGAGGAGGCGGGCCCGCGGGACTACTATTCAGGGCTTCGGGCCATGTACCAGAAGAAGCGGGATTTCCTGGTGCAGGCCCTGGAACGCAGCGGTTTTCGTCCTTACGTGCCGGAGGGAACCTACTTCATCCTGGCGGATTGTTCTTCCTGGGGCTTTGAAGACGACGTGGACCTCTGCCGAACCCTCACCGTGGAGGTGGGCGTCGGGGCCATACCCCCCAGCGCTTTCTATTCGGAAGCGCACAAAGGACTGGCGCGCAACCTGGTTCGGTTCTGCTTCTGCAAGACCGACGAGGTCCTCGCTGGGGCGGGCGAGAAGCTCGAGAAAGCCTACCGGGAAAGGTTCGGTCGGCGGTGACGGGTCTCCATCGACCCTCGAGTTTCTCTCAGCCGGCTTTGCGCGGCGGGGCCTGACCCCTGAGCCCTGATCCCCGACCCTTCTCACATATTGTACAGCTGGTCCCCCGGGAGGGTCCGAATCTCCTTGCGCTGGAGGACCTGCAGGGCTTTCGGCAGGTCGTGGAAGCGGAAGATCATGACCGCGCTTTCGGAAGGGGCCTTTACGAAGGCATACATGTACTCTACGTTGAGCTTCTCCCCCCGGAGCAGCTGGAGAAGGTGGGCAAGCCCGCCCGGCTTGTCCGGGACCTCCACCGCAACCACATCCGTCTCCCGGACGGTCAGCCCTTCCTCCTTCAGGATCGACTTGGCCCGTTCCACATCGTCCACGATCAGGCGCAGGATCCCGAAGTCCACCGAGTCGGCAAGGGAGAGGGCCCGGATGTTGATGTTCTGATCGGCGAGAATCCCGGTCACCTCGGCCAGCCGTCCCGCCCGATTCTCCAGAAAAACGGAAACCTGCTTCACAACCATGCCACATCTCCTCCGTGTAGGATGCGGGGGATTGCCGCGTCGGCTGCGCCTCCTCGCAAGGTCCCTCACTCGAGGATGCTTGCCGGCCGCCACCTGAATCCTACGTCCTTCTTCGATCGATCACGCGTACCGCCTTGCCCTCGCTCCGGGTGATCGATCTGGGCTCCACGAGCTTGATCTTCACGCCGATCCCCAGGATGCTTTCCACTTCCCCACGGATCCGCTTCTCGATTCCCGCCATTTCTCTGACCTCGTCCGAGAACATCTCCTCCGAGACCTCCACATGGATCTCGAGGGTGTCGAGGGTCTTCTCCCGGTCCACGTAGATCATGTAGTGCGGAGCCGCCTCCGGAATTCCCAGCAGAACGCTCTCGATCTGGGACGGAAACACGTTGACCCCCCGGATGATCAGCATGTCGTCCGATCGCCCGGTGACACGCTCCATGCGGGCCGTGGTCCTGCCGCAGGGGCACGGCTCCCGGGTCAGTCGCGTGATGTCCCGCACCCGATACCTCAGGAGGGGGATTCCCTCCTTGGTCAGTGTCGTGATCACGAGCTCACCGGCCGCGCCTTCCTCCAGCGGCTCCCCCGTGTCCGGGTCGATGATCTCGGGCAGGAAATGATCCTCCATGATGTGCAGTCCGTCCTTCGCCTCACACTCGGACGCCACGCCGGGGCCGATGATCTCGCTCAAGCCGTAGATGTCGATGGCGGATACGTGGAGCTTCCTCTCGATCTCCTTCCGCAGACTGTCGGTCCAGGGCTCGGCTCCGAACACGCCCACCCGCAGCGGAAGGGCGCACGTGGAGACGCCTCGCTCCTCCGCCGCCTCTGCCAGGTACAGCGCGTAGGAGGGGGTCGAGCAGAGAACCGTGGTTCCGAAGTCCTCGAGCAGCGTGATCTGTCGCTTCGTGTTCCCGGTCGAGACCGGCACGACCGCCGCTCCGATCTTCTCGGCGCCGTAATGGGCGCCCAGCCCTCCGGTGAACAGGCCGTAGCCGTAGGCGACCTGGATGATGTCCCCCTGGTGCGCGCCCGCCGAAACCAGCGTCCGGGCCATGACCTCTGCCCATGTGTCGATGTCTTTTCGCGTGTACCCGACCACCGTGGGCTTTCCCGTGGTGCCGGTCGAGGCGTGTAGCCGGATGATTTCATCCATGGGCACGGCGAAGAGGCCGAAGGGATAGTTGTCGCGAAGGTCGGCCTTTGTAGTGAAGGGGATCTTCTCGAGATCCTCGAGGCTGCGGATGTCCGCGGGCCCGATGCCCGCTCCCTCGAGCCTGTTCCGGTAGAAGGGCACCTGCCGGTAGACCCTGTCGACCAGACGCTGCAACCTCTCCAGCTGAAGCCTCTCCAGGTCTTCCCGGCCGCAGCATTCGCACGCTTCGTTCCAGTACAACGCGGCTCCTTTCCCGCCTCAACGACCCCTGCCGAGTTCGAAGGCGTGCAGGTTCATGGGCACGAACTTCTCCGGAAGCCTCTGGGAGATCGCCTTCGTCCACATCTCTTCCGGGAAGTCCAGCTCCCGGGAGATGGCCCCCACGAGCACGCTGTTCACGGTGCGAACATCGCCCGCCTTTCGGGCGAGCTTCAGGCCGTCGACGATCCGGGTGGTGGGCCGCTTCTTCTTCAGGAGATCGTAGATGCGGCTCGGGTAATCCATGCGGCCCGAGGTGACCGTGGTCGGGTTGATCTTCTGCCGGTTGACCAGGAGGACCCCGTCCTCTTTCAGAAAATCGGCCCACCGAAGGGCCTCGAGGGCCTCGAATCCCATGAGGATGTCCGCCTGGCCTTTCGGAATCAGAGGGGAGAAGACCTTGCGGCCGCACCGGACATGGCTGGTGACCGACCCGCCCCGTTGCGCCATGCCGTGGACTTCACTCTTCTTCACGTCCAGCCCCGCCTCCATGAACACCAGGCAGAGGATCTCTCCTGCCAGTAGGATGCCTTGTCCGCCAACGCCGGCGAGAAAGATGTCGTGGTTCTTCAATGCTCGGAGTCTCCTAGTCGTACGAGAGGTCGTGGATCGCGTCCAGCTTGCATATCTGTTCACAGATCGGGCATCCGTTGCAGAGGACGCTGTCGATCTGCGCCTTTCCGTGCGCTGTCTGGCTGAGGGCCGGGCACCCCGTGAGCAGGCACATGTTGCATCCCACGCATTTTTCCGGGGCCACGGTCTTGGGCGTCTTCCGCTCGCCTCGCTTCTTGAGGAGGCAGTCCCTCCGGGCGATGATCAGGGAGGAGCGGGGCGCCTCCACCTCCTCTTTCAGGGCCCGTTCGAGGCCCTTCATCTCGTACGGGTCGACCGTACGGACCGACTCGATCCCGAGCGCCTTGCCCAGGCCCTCGAAATCGACCTCGGGGGCTTCCTCTCCCTGAAGGGTCTTGCCGGTGGCCGCGTGCTCCTGGAAACCGGTCATGGCCGTGGTACGGTTGTCCAGGATGACCGTGGTCGAGTTCCCCCGGTTGTAGGCGATGTTCAGGAGCGGGGCGATGCCGCTGTGCAGAAACGTGCTGTCCCCGAGGACGGCAACGCAGCGCGAATCAGGGTCCGCACCGAGGGCCTTGTCCATGCCGTGGGCCATGCCGATGCTCGCCCCCATGCAGAGCGTGGAGTCCATCGTTTCCAGGGGAGGGGCCACGCTCAGCGTGTAACACCCGATGTCGCCCATCACGTTCAGCTTGAGCTTCTTGATCGTGTAGAAGGTGGCCGAGTGAGGGCATCCGGGGCAGAGGGCGGGAGGCCTCGGCGGGATCGCTGCGGCAGCGGGGACTTTCTTCCGCCTCCTTCCGCTCATGCCCTGTTTCACGATCTCGGGCGAGAGCTCGCCGCAGATCGGGAAGCGCTCCTTTCCGATGGCCGGGATCCCGAGGGCCCTGATCTGGTCTTCCAGATAGGGATCCAGTTCCTCCACCACGAAGACCTTGTTCACGCCCTCGGCGAATTCCCTCACCCGGCTCTCGGGCAGGGGATAGCTCAGACCCAGCTTCAGGAAGGAGGCCCGGGGGCGGGCTTCCCTGGCATACTGGTACGCTACGCTGCTGGTGATGATGCCCACTTCCCGGCGGCCCCACTCGATTCGGTTGAGCGGGGTCGTTTCCGAAAGCTCTTGGAGCCGGACGACACGCTGCTCCACCACATCGTGCCTCTGGCGGGCGAAATTGGGTACCATCACATACTTGGGCGGGTCCTTGACGAAGCCCGGCTCTCTGAGGTGTTGCACCCGGTTCGCCCTTCTCCGGACCACGCCTTTCGAATGGGAGATCCTGGTGGTGACCCGGAAGAGCACGGGCGTGTCGTACTTCTCGCTGATCTCGAGGGCCTCTCCGATGAATTCGTACGCTTCCTGGGAATCCGCAGGCTCCAGCATGGGCACCTTGGCGGCCAGAGCGTAGTGGCGGTTGTCCTGCTCGTTCTGGGAGCTGTGCATGCCCGGGTCGTCCGCGCTGATGATCACGAGGCCGCCGTTGACGCCGATGTAGGAGGCGGTGAAGAAGGGGTCCGCCGCCACGTTCAGGCCCACGTGCTTCATGCTGGCCAGGGTTCGTACGCCCCCTAGACAGGCTCCGATGGCCACCTCCAGGGCGACCTTCTCGTTGGGGGCCCATTCCGCGTACACGTCGTCGAAGCGGGCGATGTTTTCGAGGATTTCGGTGCTGGGCGTGCCCGGATAGGCCGAAGCCACCTTGACGCCGTAATCATAGGCCCCCCATGCGATCGCCTCGTTTCCGGACAGCAGTTTCGTATTCGTCGATTCCATGGTGTCAGACTCTCGTGTTAGAGGTTCGTTCGTCTTCCTCGATCAGGGTGTCGGCGAATCTCTCGGCAAGGAAGACCAGGGACTCGATGTCCAGATAGTCCGTAACGGACCGATCGAAGAGAAGCTTGGCCCTCGACTCGAACCCCTCCTCGGGAACCGCGTCCCAGAAGAGGAGGAAGAAGGGGACCTTCGGCAGGGGGAGAAAGGTCAGGGCCGCGTCCGCGCCGGATTCGTTCTCCGCCTGCCTCCCTCCGAGGGCACCCGCAGCTCCTTCCAGCCTCTCCGGCTTCCCCTCGAAATGGGCCGCGATCTTCTGCTCGCAGCCGTGCTCGAGCTCCGGCTTCTTCGGGATGTGCCCCGGTATGTTGTCGATGGGGATCCATTCGCCGCGGACCGGTTCGCTGCCCGAGAAATGGACGTAGTTGTAGAGCAGGATGTTGTCCCAGTGATTCCCGGCCGGGCTTCCTTCGATCCGGATCTCCTGCCTGGAGACCCGGCAGTCACGGTTCATGTAGGAGAGGCGCAGATGGGGTTGGCCGTCTTCTTCGGTGTACTCGGCGCCCAGGCCCTCGGCGATGGCGGAGAAGTCATGGTCCGCGATCCGCTCCCGGATGTGATCCGCGGTGATCTTGTAGAGGTCCCGCTTCACGTACACGCCTTCGGTCTGCTGTTCGTGGATCCTTCCGCCCAGTTCCTCCCTCACCCCCTCCGGCAGGTAGGGGCAGCTTTCCAGGGGCTTCTTCTCCACGATGACACAGGTTGCGAATGCCAGGCAGGTCGGAAACCCGCACTCTTTGCAGTTGGTCCTCGGCGTTGCCTTGTAGAGGTCGATTGCACTGACCGGCTTCTTCATGATCGTGGTGCCTCAGGGGATCAGGACCGCGGCGGCCAGACAGGTCGTCCAGAACCCCGCCTTGTGGCCGACCGCCGACTGCGTGATGTTGCGCGTTCGAATGATCTTGTCGCTGATGCGCCAGAAGTCCCTCTTCTCGTCGTAATCCTGATCCGGATCGAAATCCTCCGCGCCCAGGATGGTCGCCAGCATCCAGGCGGCGAGGTCTTCTGCATATTCGCCCGCAACCTCCCCGGTCTGGCCGTAGGCGTGGTGCTCCGAAAGGTAGCCGTACTGCTCCGGGTCCTTCGGGATGGCGATGCCGATGGAGGCGGAAATCAACCGATGCGGCTCTTTGGTGGCGGCCTCGCTCATGACCGTGTGCACCACCTGTCCCGGCTTCAGAACCTTCAACGCCTTCGCCCGGGAGACGATCTTGCACGAAGGGGGATAGATGCTCGACACCTTGATGAGATTGAACGGGGCAATGCCCGCCGTCCGGAGTGCGAGCTCCAGGCTGGCGAGCTTCTCCTTGTGCCGGCCGACCCCTTTGGTCAGGAACATCATTCGCGGGACGTACATTTTATCGGGCCCAATGGTCGGAGAGGGAAATACAGGAACTTCGATCAGAAGACGATCGAGTGAACCTTGCATTATAATAGGATCTTCCGGCGAAGGCAAAGCAGTGCCGGATGCGGGGACAGGCTGTTGAAGGTCAAAGGGGAAAGGCCCGGTATCCGTGAGCCTGGGATATTGCGAGGAGGCGCAGCCGACGTGGCAACCCCCGTGTGCCGCGGCCTTCCTAGAGGCCGAACAGGTTCGTGCCGGCCGGGGATGGGCGGACCGTGCCCTTTCGGCCGATGACCTCCTCGGAAGCCATGGCCGCCAGGGTGTCGGGGTCGTCCTCCACCCGGGCGAGAAACCTCGCGCCTTCCGGGGTTCTTCCGATCACGAAGCCGTAGCCCGGCTCTCCTCCCTGATAGCCGGCTGTGTACGTCTCGATGGTGGCATCGCCTTCCGGGGATTCGACGATCTCCGGTGCCTCGAGCGCCTCGAGCTCCCGGAGAAACGGCCCCTTGTCCGGGCGTTTCCACGCCTCCGGGCAGGGCCCGCTCCGGTAGACGCCGACCGCATTCTTGCTAAGGAACCAGCTCACGGAATGGACGAGGCCCTGTTTGCCGGGCTGTTCGCGCAGGATTTCCGTCATCCGGCAGACGGCGTGCAGGCTGTAGTTGTTCCCCGGGCCCCCGAAGTTCGACATGCCCCCTGTCACGGTCAGGTGCCTGGGGTCGGCGGGCTCGATCCCGAGGGCGTCCCGTACGATTCGGGGGACGCACGGGAAGCAGCTGTAGAGGTCGAGGCAGTCCACCTCCTCCAGGGAGCTGCCCGCCTGGGCCAGGGCCATGTCCGCCGCCGTCTTTGCGCAGGGGGAGTCGTGGAGATCCTTGCGGTGCGTGACGTACCAGAGGTCGGACGCTTCCCCGAATCCGACGGGGAAGACGTACTTCTCTTCCGGGATCCTTCTCCGCCTCGCCTCGGCCAGGCTCATCATCAGGACCGCACAAGCCTGGTCCGTGAAGATCATGGAGCACATCAGCTTGGTGTAGGGAACGGCCACCATTCGGTTTCGCTCGGAAACCGTGCGGAAATCATCGGCGCTCCGTTCCTGCCGGAACCAGGCATACGGGTTCTTCGCGGCGACCCGCCCCAGTTCCGCGCACAGGTCGGCGATCTCCCGCGTGTGCTCCTCGAGCGTCTGGCCCTTTTCGTAACGTCGGGCATTCTCGAACAGGGCGTAGATGTCGGACGGCACGATGAGGCCGTGCCGCTCCTCGGTGGGCGTGGTCGCGTGGCGCAGGTCCCCCACCAGATTCAGGGTGCCCGGCTCCCGCTTCCAGGGAGGCCTCTCTCCGCACTTGCGCGCCGTGGACCTCGACGCATACGATTCGGCCCCGCAGACGAGAGCGACCTTCACCTCCCCCTGGGCGATCTTGTCCGCCCCTTCCGCGAGCAGCCACTGGGGCCCGCAGGCCCCCACCCCGGTGTACCATCGGACGGCCGGCTTCGCGCCGAGCCTTTCCGCCACCGTGGCCGGAGGATCTTCATAGGACCAGGAGAGGATGTTGACCACGCCGAGCAGCTCGAGGCCGGAAAGCGTCCCCTCCGCCCCGCTGTCCTCTTCAGCCCTTCGGGCGGACGCTTCGATCAGATCCACCGGCTCCCGGATCTCCTCCATGGTCTTCGGCCTGTTCACGGTCTGGCCCACGCCCACGATCACGGGAAGGCGCTCCGGGTCCATAGGAAGTCCCCCCTCGGCTCGGTCTTTGCGCCTACAGTCGCACAGGACCCGGGTACAAATCAATTCCGCGGGGAGCGGGATCGAGCCGCGAATGCCGGGTCACTTGCCGGGAATGGACGCGCCGGGAGATGTGCATGTATAATCCGCCCGTCCTCCTTCACGACAGCGCAAGCGATCCCTGATGAAACCACCGATGACCGGGCAGAACGAGATCTACCGGCCGGGCCGGCGCGGCGCGGCGGTCACCCTGATCCTGCTCTGCCTCACCATGCTCTTCGACTATGCGGATCGCATGATCGTGGGGGCCCTCATCCCCTTCATCAAGCAGGACTGGGGCCTGTCGGACCAGGCCCTCGGCTCCCTGACGAGCGTGATCTACCTGACCATCGCGGTCTTCGTGCTCCCCCTGTCCGTGCTGGTGGACCGGTGGAGCCGCCGGAAGATGATTTCCCTGATGGTCTTCGTATGGAGCATGGCGACGCTCGCCTGCGCGTTCACGCGCAACTACGGGCAGCTTCTCGTGGCACGCGCCTTCGTGGGGCTGGGGGAGGCGGGCTATGCGCCGGCAGGCACCGCCTCGCTTGCGGCCGCTTACCCCCGGGAGGTGCGGGCCCGTGCCATGGGCGTGTGGAACGCCTTCATCCCGATCGGGGCCGCCGTCGGGTTCATGGTCGGCGGGTACATCGGCCAGCGCTACGGGTGGCGGCATGCCTTCGGGCTCGTCTCCCTTCCCGGCCTCATCCTGGCGGTGCTGTTCTGGTTCACCCGGGACTATCGAAGCGTCGCTCTCGACCAGAGAGTCGGCGCAGGACCGGAGGCGCCGGGCGGCTTCAGGGGCTCCGTGTTCGGGCTGTTTCGCATTCCCACGATCTGGTTCGTGTATCTGGCCTTCGCCATGAACACGGCGATCACGAATGCGCTCCTGACGTGGCTGCCCGCTTATTTTCACCGGTTCCACGGGATGGATAAGCAGACGGCGGGCAACATGGCGGCCGGGCTCATGCTTCTCGTCATGGTGGGCGCGCCCCTGGGCGGGTTTCTGGCGGATCGCTGGATACGAAGACGGGTGAACGCCCGGATGGTCTTCTCGGGCCTCACCTCTCTCCTTTCGGCGCTGCTCCTGGCCACCGCCTTCCTGTTCACCGGCTCCGTTTTCTTTGCCCCGCTGCTGATCTGCTTCGGCATCATCACCGTCTGCTACGTGGCCCCTTCGGCTGCGGTCACCCAGGAGGTGGTCCACCCGGGAATGCGCGCCCTCTCCTACGGCCTCTGCGTGATCTGCCAGCACCTCCTCGGGGGGGCCTGGTCACCCATGCTCATCGGCGCCCTGTCGGACCGCTTGGGTCTGGACAAGGCCCTCTTCGCCCTGCCCGTCTTCGGGGCGATCGCATCCGGGTTGCTTCTCATCGGATCCCGATGGTACGAAAGAGATCTGGCAAGGGTGGAACAGATCGTGTTGCTCAACGAGTGAGCCTCGCGGAGTTCGGGGACAGGCACCGATCTCCGAAAGGCGAAACGCAATGGCGGGGAGGGAACCGGCCATGACAGGTAAGGAGCGAATTCTCACGGCCCTCGAATGCCGGGAACCGGACCGGGTTCCGGTCTTCGAGCTGGCCATCAACGAATCGAGCATCGTGAAGCTGGGAGCGCATTTCACGGACGAGCTCCCCCCGGTGAAGCACGTTTCCAAGATGACCCTGGAAGACAAGGTCAAGTACGTGGACCTTCTAGGGCTGATCCTCAGGGAGCTGGGCAACGACGGCGTCTCCACCGTGCTGATCATCAGCAAGGAGCCGGCCGGCGACGACCTTGCCCGGGACAAGTACGGGACGACCTACATGCTCTCCGAGGTGGGGGAACCGTTGCCCGTGGGCGGGCCTGTCCAGGGCCCGGAAGACCTCCACAAGGTGGCCGGCATCGAGCCGGATCCGGCGGACTTCCTCATGCTCGAGTACATGATCCAGACGATGGGCAGGGACGTGGCCCACTTCTTCGGCGTCCCCGGGCCGTTCCGCACCTCCTGGCAGCTCATGGGCGGCATGGACGCCCTGCTCCTGGCCTACATCCGAAATCCGGCGTTCGTCCTGGACCTCGCCAGGGTCGCCACCGATTTCAACAGGGCCGCCATCGACATCGCGGCCGATCGCGGAGCGGACGTGATCACCCTGCAGGGGGACCTGGCCTTCAACACCAGCACGCTGATGAGCCCGGATCAATACCGGCGGTTCTTGAAGCCCTTCACCGCAGAGATCATCGAGTTTGCGCACAGCAAGGGCCTGAAGGTGGTCAAGCACTCGGACGGCAATCTCTGGCCGATCCTGGAGGACCTCGTGGAAGTGGGGTTCGACGGCCTCCACCCGATTCAGCCGCAGTGCATGGACATCGGGGAGGTGAAGGAGAGCACGCAGGGCCGGACCGCCCTGGTCGGGAACATCGACTGCAGCTTCCTGCTCCCCTTCGGCACCGAGGAGGAGGTGGAGAAGACCGTGGCGGAGACGATTCGGGTGGCCGCACCCGGGGGCGGCTACATCATCAGCTCTTCGAACACGATCCATCCGGGGGTCAAGGCGGAGAACTACATCGCCATGGTTCGGGCCGCAAAGAAGTACGGCAGATACCCGATCGAAACGGGATAGTCTCTGCTGGCGCACGACCGGGATGCGGCTCAGGGGCAACCCGTTTCGTTCTTCCCGTAGACGTAGGGGCAGGCATCCGCCTCGACATCCTCCTCCATGGCGATCAGAAGATCCCCCTCGAGCAGGCGGGAGCCTCCGGCCACGAATCGGAAGGAAGCCGGGTCGCACCGCCCGTCCCCATCCGAATCGGGCACCCCCTTCACCTTGTTCGTGCTGCAGCGGCCGTGCACGGTGGGAAGGCTGTCTTCCACATCCGGAATCCCGTCCGAATCCCAGTCGTAGTCGTTCGTGATCCGGCCTGCAAAGGGGAAGAGGTTCTCGTCCGGAATCCCGTCGAGGTTCCGGTCATAGGTCGACGGCTCGGAGAACCGCACCCCGAGGGGGATGTCGCAGCCGAACCGGGAGAAGTAGTACCACTCCTTCTCGTGAACGTACGCGATCCGCTGCGGTTCCCGATACAGGTAGAAAGGCCGGTAGAACGGACCCTCCGGAGACACGTAGAAGACCTGCAATCTGGTTATGGCCGAGAGGGATTCCCCGTCGAGGGCGAGTTCGCTGCCCTCGACCCGCTGGACGTCCCCTTTCGGAAAGCCGATGAAGCCCCCGATGTTCTTCGCCTCGTAGAGGTTGAACCCCCTGACGCGTGAAGCCGGCTCCACGCGGAGTCGAACCCGGGCCCGGTCCACGATCGCCCTCGCCTTCTCCAGCCGGATGTTCGCGTGGAGGAAGATCTCCGCTTCCCCGCAGAGGTCGAGGGGGTCCGGAATGCCGTCGCCGTCCCGGTCCGGCTCATCCGCGAAGCCGTGAGGGGTGAACAGGTAGTCGTCCTCCGCGTCCAGGATACCGTCCCGGTCCGCATCCAGGCAGCGAATGTCATAGCTGTTTTCGCACAGGAACCCCTCCTTCGGCTCGCACGTGAACCCCTGCCGGTCCGGGCATTCCTCCTCGAAGCGGTTCCTGGGAAGGAAGCCGAGTACCTTCATGATGTGCCGGTCGAAGAGGATGCGCGATCCTCCTTCCGCCGGCGCAAGGGGCAGGACCCTCGTCTTCGGAAGGCCGATGTTCCATTCCAGCAGGTTCGTGGGCCGGTTCTCCTGGGAGATGTGATTGTAACCGAACCCGTGAAGGATCTTGTGGATGGCGAGCGCGACCGCCCGCTCGTCTTCTTCTTCCTTTGTCGGATCGAGAAAGGTCTCGAGGCAGAGGTAGTTCTTCCCGCCGTATCGGTAACCCTGGCTCGGCCCGTCCGTGCACCAGGGGCCGTAGGCCTCGGAGGCCGGGCAGAAGACGAGGATATCGAAGGCAATCCGCTTCTGCGTGCAGTATTCATCGAGCAGAGGGATCCAATCCTCGATGCGCCGGTTGGCATAGGCCAGGCGGTCGTCGCCGATTTCCCGCGCAGGGATGAAGTGCAGTTGCGAAGAGATGGCGATCCTGCCGAAGGACTCCCTCTCGATGACCGATTCGAGAAGGCGAAGCCTCCTTTCGTACATCTCCCCGGGCAGAGGGGGACCGTGGGCATCGTCGTGCAGGACTGCGTAGAGCAGGCGGAAGGCGTACGCCGGGGGAGGGGACTCCTGGAGATGGCCCGGGTCCCATTCCGGCCCTCCCCTCAGCGTAACGAGCGCAAAAGACGCGAGGATCAGGAGCGGCATCAAGACGAGCAGAAGGCCGCTGATTCGCGAATGCGCCCACACCGTTTGCACCTCCGAGTTCCGTCTGCGGCCCTTCAAACGAGACGGAAAGGCAGCATACGGAACCGGCCTTTCCCAGGCCACCTACGTCTTGTCGTTCGAAAGCCGGCAGAACTTGACCCGCATATTGCACGAAGCCCTCTGTTTCGGCCTCGTAAGTGCTTGATTCGCCACGATACATCTAGTATTTTCATCCTGAGTGTATGCCATAGAGCCTCGTGCCCTGCGGAGCCCTGCTGGGCAACCCGGCAGGGAGCCGCCCACGTCCGAAAAGCGGAGTGAGTAAAGGAGTCCACCGTTAAGACCAAAAAGACGGAGTCCGTGGCGGGCGGTGCCCTGGAAGCAGATGGGATGGACGGCACGTCGCGCCGCGATTTCCTTGCTCGTGCGGGCCACGCCGTGGCCGGCGTCTGTGCGCTCTCCGCTGTGGCTGGGGGGGTTCGGGTCGCCGTGCCCGACTTCGACGAGGGGCCGGCCCGCAGATTCCCTCTGGGCCGGCTTTCCCATTTCAAGATGAACACGCTCACCTGGCTTCAGGATCGCGACCTGTTCGTCGTGCGGAACGAGGGTGGAATGGGCGCGTTCTCCTGCCGCTGCACGCACCTGGGTTGCACGGTTCGGAGAACCGCAGACGGTTTCGTGTGCCCCTGCCACGGTGCGGAGTACGGTCCCCTGGGGGAAGTGATTTCGGGACCGGCGCGCCGTCCGCTCCCCTGGTACGAGGTCTGGCTTGAACAGGACGGACGTTTGTGGGTGGACACGGCCGAGCCCCTCGACGCCATGGGGACGAAACCGATCGTGCTGCCACGAGGGAACCGGGCGTGAACGAGTTCGTGTCGACGCTGCTTGCCAACGTGGCCTCCCTTCCTGCCAACCTGCGGCGCGGCATCCACCCCGGCGCCGTTCCGCCGGATGATACGCTTACCCACCGCATGCGTCGCAACTTCCTCTTCCACATCCACCCGGTTCGGGTCGCGACGCGAACGCTGGAGGCGAAAGCGACGCTCGGCCTGGGTGTCATGACCATCGCCCTCTTCGGGGTGCTGGCCGCAAGCGGCGTCCTGTTGATGATCTACTACGTACCTGCGCCCGGAGAGGCGTACGAGAGCGTTCAGGACATCGAGTACGCGGTGACCTTCGGCGGCTTCCTTCGCGCCCTTCATCGATGGGCGGGTCACGCCATGGTGATCACCTCTCTTCTGCATCTGCTGCGGGTCGCCTTCACCGGAGGCTACTTCCGCAGAGAACTCAACTGGGCCCTCGGACTGGCGCTGTTCCTGTTCACGCTGGGGACGGCATTCACCGGATATCTGCTCCCCTGGGATCAGCTTTCCTTCTGGGCGGTGAGCGTTTCGGCGAGCTTGATCGACTATCTCCCCTGGGTCGGCGCTTCGTTCAGGAAGCTGCTCCTCGGGGGCGCCGAGGTGGGCCGGGCGGCGCTCATCCGCTTCTACATGCTCCACGTTGCCTTCCTGCCCGGACTCACGGTGGTGCTGTTCCTTCTCCACCTCTGGCGCATTCGAAAGGACGGAGGCCTTGCCCGGGAACGGTCGGATGCCGGGGAGGTGCCCACGGTTCCTGCATGGCCCCATCTCCTGCTCCGGGAGGGGATCCTCGTCACCGTGCTCTTGACCCTGCTCTGCCTGATCGCCGCGTTCGTTTCGGCCCCCCTGGGGGCGGCGCCCGACATTCACAACCCCTCCAACCCGGAGAAGACCCCGTGGTACTTCCTCTGGATCCAGGAAATGGTCAGTTACTCGGCGCCCGTGGGCGGATTCCTCTTTCCGGGATTCCTGCTCGCAGGCCTGCTGCTGCTCCCCCTGCTGGAGCGGGAAGAGGAAGGCGTGGGGCGGTGGTTCGGCGGTCCCGGAAGGCGGGCGATCGTGGGGCTATCCTCCGGTCTCGCCATCGGCGTGTTCGCCCTGCTCCAATGGGGGTTCATGCGGCCGGCGGCGGTTTCATGGCTCGCTTCCAGGCCGGCGCTGGTTCGGGATCTCCTGAACCCCGCGACCGGCATGCTGTTGCTGTCGATTCTGGTGTTCACCGCAGCGGGCGTCCGGACCCGATCGACGCGCACCGCTTTTCTCGCAGGGATCGCGGTCCTGCTCTCGGCGGTGATCGGATTCACCCTGGTGGCCTGGTGCCGCGGGCCCATGTGGGCCTTCTTCTGGCCCTGGGAGGAGTGGTCCCTTGTCCCCTGACGAACTGGAGCGCCAGCACCGCGTCTTGAGAGTCTCCTTCCTGGTGGCGGCGTGCGCGCTCCTGTGTGTGCTGTGGCTCGTCGTGATCCGGTCCGGGCAGGCGCCCTGGCGGGGGCTGCAGGAGCGGTTTCTCGGGCAGTATGCGGAAGGCGAGGCAGTCGACCGGGGTGTGGCCATCCGCCAGTACTTCACGTGCGCCGGGCAGATCGACCGTTGCCCGTCCTGCCATCTTGGAATGGGCCGGGCAGATCTTGCGGAGGCACGCGTTCCTCTTCCCTTTCGGGCCCACGGTCCGGGTCTTGGGGGGCATCCGCCGGACCGGATCGGCTGCTCCGCGTGCCACGGGGGGGTGGGCCGCGCCCTTGACCCGCTCGTCGCACACGGTCTCGCCGGTGGCGAACGTCCGGACCCTCTCATGCGGGAACCCCACATACAGGCGAGCTGCGCCAGGTGTCACGTGCCGGGCGCGCAGCCGGGGCAGGAGCGACTCGAGCAGGGGGCCATGCTCTACCTCGGTCTCGGCTGCATGCTCTGTCATCCATTGACGGACGGTGGCCGGGGGGGGCTCGATTTCGGTCCCGATTTGACCATGATCGGCCGCAAGGGCCTGGACTACCTGAAGACCAGCCTGATCGAGCCGACGCACAACTTCCCCGGCTCCACCATGCCGAGCTTCCGTCTTTCGCTGGAACAGGAGCCCGAGGCAACCGAGAGCCTGCTCATCTACCTGGAGAGCCTGGTGCTCGACCGGTATCCGGAATGCGGCACACGGGAGAAGTCGAGGAGCCTGGTGCTCCGGCCCTGTAGCACCTGCCATGCCGGGCGGGCGGGCGTGGCGAGCGGCCGCATGGAGCACCGCTGCACCTACATACGCAGGAAATCGGGCGAGCTTCGCTGCGGGATCTGTCACGCACCCGGGGTCCCGCCGGCGGGTCCGGGAGCAGGATTCTGCCCGCTTATGAAGCAGCATCGCGAATCCTGTTCCGCGTGTCACGACGGCGCAGAATCCGGCATCCCCGCGAACGACGACATCCCCGCCAACGGCGACATCCCCTCGAACGCGGACATCCAGGAGCGGAGCGGAGAAGGGAAGCCGCCTGCTGCACCCTTTACCAGGAGTTCGTTGCACGGCGAACGACACCGTGCTCGGGGATTGCTTCGGCCCTTTGACAAGGGCTTCGCAATATGCGCAATTGAGGGACATTGCGGGGAGCCGCAGGCGACGCGGCAAGCCCCAGGCACCGTTCGCCCCAGGCACCGTCCGCCGAGACGGAGTGGGAGTCGGAACGATGGCATGTACACGCAGGGAGATGCTCGCAGCCTTGGCCGGACTGGGGGGCGCCTCACTGGTCATCCCGAGGATCGTGAGCGGCGAGCTTCCGGTGCCGGATGAAGGGGGACCCTTCGGCCCGGAGCAGCGCGAGACGATTGCGGCGGCGGTGGATCGGCTGCTTCCCGGGGCGAAGGAGGCCGGTGTGCCCGAATACTTCGACTGCTGGCTGCGGCAACCTTCGTTCAAGCCGATACGGAACTACTTCGCACACGGGGCGCGCCATCTCGATGGAATCGCACGGAAGAAACACGGCAGGCCCTTTGCAGAATGCGACGACGGGCAGCAGGATGCGATCCTGAGGGCCTTTTCTGCCGGCGAGGTCGAGGCGGGCGTGTTCGACGGCAACGTCTTCTTCCGGCAGTTGATGGAAATGACCCTTGAGGGCTATCTCTCCGACCCGAAGTACGGCGGGAACCGGGGGAGGGCCGGCTGGCGCTGGATCGGCATCCCGGACGGGCTGCGCTCCTGCTGGTGGAACCCGGACGGCGTGAAGATGATCGTGGCACCGGACGATGGCTTCAATGACTAGGAGGCTTAGGAGGCTGTTGAAAAAGTCCCATCTGCGGCGTTCGGCTTCATCCCTCGTCATTCGACGTACAGAAAGTACGCCTTGCATCTGGAACTTTTTCAACAGCCTCCGGCAGGCACTTTTTCAACGGCCTGTTAGAGCTGGACCCCTCGGCCGTGAGATGCATGGTGGAAATTGTGGGCGGATGTGAAATCGAAGACTGCGAGTGAAGCGAAGCAGCCTCAAAGCAGCCCACCCACTGAGCCTGTGGATTGCTTCGTCGCTTGCAGCTCCTCGCAATGTTCTCTTCGTCCGTGCGGGAGACTTCTGAAGGATGGGCTTTTCCGAACAGGCAGACGTCGTGGTCATCGGCAGCGGGGCAGGGGGGGCGCCGGTCGCGGCGGTCCTGGCCGAGGCCGGGGCGAGCGTCGTGATCCTGGAGAAAGGCCCCTACTACACCTCCGGAGACTTCATCCACGACGAAGTGAAGCTCTGCCGCCGGGACTTCTGGGTCCCGTACCTGGACGACGAGCCCCACACGATCCGCAGGTCGGACACGGAAAGGGCGAAACGAACCCGGTCCGGATGGACGAGCGCCTGCGTGGGCGGCGCGACCGTGCACATGAGCGGCTTCTTCTACCGGCTCAAGCCCTCGGACCTCCGGCTGGCCGAGATGACCGGGGGAATCGAGAACGCGGAGGTCGCCGACTGGCCGATCTCCATGGAGGAACTGCTTCCTCACTATGATCTGCTGGAGGCGCGGATCGGCGTCTCCGGCAGGGCGGGCAGCAACCCCTTCGAGGTCCGGGAACGCCCCTTTCCGCTGCCGCCCATGCGGCCGCATCCCGCGGCCGCACTCCTCGACGAGGCGGCGCGTTCCCTGGGCCTTCACCCCTATCCCACCCCCCGGGCGATCACCTCACGGGTCTTCGGGCAGCGGCCGCCCTGCAACTACTGCGGCCTGTGCGGTGACTACGGCTGTGAGAACGCCTCCAAGTCGAGCTGTCTCGTGACCTTCATCCCCGCGGCCGAGGCAACGGGCCGCTGCCAGGTCAAGGCCCGCTGCATGGCCCGCCGCATCCTGGTGGATGCATCCGACAGGGTCGAGGGCGTGGAATACCTCGATGCGAACGGACAGGTTCGAAGGATCGGCGCACGGGTCGTCTGCCTTGCCGCATCCGCGGTGGAGAGCGCCCGCCTGCTCCTGATGTCCGAAAGCAACCGGTTCCCCGGCGGGCTCGCCAACAACAACGGGCTCGTGGGCAGGAATCTGACCTTCTCCACTCTGGCGAAGGGCACGGCCGTCTTCGACCGGGGGGCCATCATGTCCAGGGTCGGACCCGGGGGCATGGACCTTCCCTTCCTTCAGCGGTCCGTCCAGGACCACTACTGGATGGAGGACGCCGGGGCCGCCATGCAGAAGGGAGGGACCTACAACTTCATCCTCGAGCACCCGAACCCGATCAACGCCGCCGTTCGGCTGGCGGCGAGGGAGAACTGGCGGGTCTTCGGCGAGGACCTGAAGGAGCGGCTCCGTCGGCACTTCCTTGAGCGGCTGACCGTGGAGTTCGAGGTCTTCGGTGAGGCCCTTCCCTGGAAAGGGAGCTACGTGGATCTGGATCCGGAACGAAAGGATCGGTTCGGCCTGCCCGTCGCGCGGATCACGGCGCGGAATCACCCTGCAGCGGACGAGGTGAACGTGAGGATGCTTCGGCACGGCATGGAGATGCTCGAGGCGATCCGGCCCCGGGCGGAGGAGATCTCCGCCTGGACGTGGAAGGACACGACCTACCACCTCCAGCAGGGGACCTGCCGCTTCGGCACGGACCCGGCACGATCCGTTCTGGACCCGACCTGCCAGGCCCACGAGGTGCGGAACCTCTACGTCACGGACGGCAGCTTCATGCCCACCTCGGGCGGCGCTCCGTCCACGGCGACCATCATGGCGAACAGCCTTCGCGTGGGCCGACGGATTCGGGAGCGGTTTCGTCGGCGGGAGGTCTGAGTCGGCGGGGCTGCCGCGATCCCCGCTTCACGGCAGTAGGGTGAATCCCTCCCGCGCGGCTGCCTCGCACAGGTTCTGATCCAGGCAGACCACCTCGAGGCCCCTGGGGGATTCCTCGGCCCAGACGAGTGCCGCCGCGAGCTGCAGCGCGTCGGCCGCCCTCAGAGGATGGGTCATGAGGAGCCTTTCTGCCCGTTCCCGGACGACTTCAGTCGGTTGTAACTCGGACCACTCCCCGGACAGAACGAAAAGAACGTCCCGCGCCTCTCGGTCCGCCTCTGCGGAAAGGGCGCCCTCCCTCCTTCGCCTCGACATGGCGGAGATGCACTCGATGCGGGTCGCCCACCAGACCACCATGTCTTCATCCGACCGGACAATGTGCCGCATCGCATCGGACGCTCCTTCGCGAAAGCAGAGAGGCACGATTGCGGAGGAGTCCCAGAATTTCATCTTCCCTCCTTCCGCTCTTCGAGCAGGGCTCCGAGGACGGACTCCTTCGGATCTTTTGGTCTGGGCATGGACCAGAAGGTCTTTGGAAGCTTGCCCCTTCCGAGCTTGATCAACCCCTGCTTCTCCATCTGAACCAGTGATTCCCTGGCCGTTTCGGACCGGGATACGGGTAGGAGCCGGGCGACGGGCTTCCCCCTGTCGGTGATCAGTATCTGTGCGCCGCCTTTTACCTTTTTGAGGTACTCACTCAACCGGGCCTTCAGTTCCGATACGGCTGCTGTGGGCATATCTTCCCCTTTCACTATTTAAGACTATACTAGTCATATATTTATGACTTGTCAAGTCAAAATATGGGTGGGTCCACATTCCCGGATGGACGACCTATACTGGACTGTGAAAGAGGCTCCGGAACGACCCACAGAGAAGTTCCAATGAAACAAACGGTTGCCGCCTATATATACCCGGGCTGGCACGCCTGTCCGGAACGGGACCGGGGGTTCCCGCCGGGCTGGACGGAGTGGGATCTCGTGTTGGAGGCCGCGTCCCGCTTCCCCGGACACGAGCAGCCGAGGGTCCCTCTGCACGGCCCGTACGACGATTCCCTTCCGGAAACGGCCGCCGGGCAGATTCGTCTCGCCCGCGCCTACGGCGTCGATCTGTTCGTCTACGGTTTCTTCTGGTCCAGGGGGAAGCGGGTCTTCGAAGGCGCCCTGGACCGGGGCTTCCTCGGTACCGGGTCCGCGGACTTTCCCTTTGCGGTCATGTGGGCGAACCGGATGCCCCGAGAGGTGCTTCCGGTGAAGCACGCAAACGACTCCGGGATCCATCCGGAGCGTCTCGTGTACACCGACCCGGACGACTTCCTGGCCCTGATCCGGTTTCTTGCCGAGCGGTACTTCGCCAGGTCGAACTACTTCCGGCTGGGCGGCCGTCTCCTGTTCTCGATCTTCGACAGCACCTTCTTCGTCCGGCAGTTGGGTGCAGAGACAGCGCGGGAGGTGATCCGGGCTGCGAGACGAATGCTCGCCGGCCGGGGCCTGCCGGGCCTGCATCTCATGGCCCTGAACCCGGCGCCCTCGTTGGTGCGGGATTTCGGCCGCATCGGTTTCGACAGCGTGAGCCACTACGTTCTTCTCCCGGAATGGAAGGGAGAATATCTGCAGGACTACGACGCGTTGGCGTCGCGCAGGGCCGGCGAGTGGCCGGGGCATCTCGAGGAAGCGGGGATCCCGTACTTCCCTTCCGTGTCGCCCGGCTGGGACGCAACGCCCCGGGGGGTGATGCACGGGGGCCGTCGAGTCAGACGATATCCCTGGTGGCCCGTGGTCGTGGGCAACCGTCCCGACCGGTTCCGGGACTTCCTGGCTGCCGCGATGCGGTTCAGCCTGCAGAACAACGAAAACGCCCTCACCTTCATCGCCTCCTGGAACGAGTGGAGCGAGGGGCACTACCTCGAGCCGGATGAGCAGTACGGAACGGGCTGGCTCCAGGCCGTCCGGGAGGCGAGACGTCTTGTGTGACTGGAGCTTCGTCTCGGTAGACCTGGAACTGACAAACCTCTGCGAGAATCGTTGCGCCCTTTGTCCTCGGTGCGCGCTGGTGCGGCCCGGGGGCTTCATGGATCAGCAGGCCTTCCGGGAGACCGCACGAATCCTCGGCGAACAGAAGAGTCTCGTCTCCCTTTCCGGCCTGGGGGATCCGCTGGTCCATCCTCTCTTGATCGATTTCTGCCGGGAGCTGGGAGGAAGGGGTGCGGACGTGTGCGTCCTGATGAACGCGGGCTCCCTGGCGAGGTACGCGGATCCCGAGGCGCTCGTGCTTGCAGGGCCGAACGCGATCTCGGTCTCCTTCCCAAGCTCGAGGAAAGAGATCTTCCAGAAGCTATGCCCGGGCGTCTCCTTCGAAGGGGCGCTGGATGCGGCACGAACCTTGATCCGGTCGGCCCGCGGCAGGGTGCCGGTCCGGGTATTCGGGATTCGGACGCGGATCAACGGCGACGAAGGGGCGGATTTCGTCCGATTCTGGAAGGTCGAGGGGGTTCAGGCAGCCATGGCGGACTGCCACGGCCGTGGGGGCAATCTACCTGCTTCCGATCTTTACCTGCCCCGTGACCCCGGACTGCCTTCCGGCCGTTGCGGCCTCTTCGCCTTTCACACCTTCATCACATGGCAGGCCGACGTGCTCGCCTGCTGCCACGACCTGACCGGAGCGACGCGCCTCGGAAATCTCCTGGAACACGGACCTCGAGGGATCGCGCGCCGGAAGAGGGAGATCCTCGAGAAGGGATCCATGTTCGATCTCTGCCGCCGCTGCGACGAACCGCTTCGACTCTGTGCGGTGCCGAGAGGTCCCCGTCCCTCGACGCGCAAGGCCCGGCGCCGCTTCTTCGGTGGCTTGAAGGTGTGAGTCGCGGTCCGCGGACCGGGCTCACCTCACCACGGTGACGGGGCAGTGGGCGTGTCGAATGACCTGCCGGGCGATGCTTCCGACGAGGTACCGCTTGAGCCCCCGCACCCCCTGCGTGCCGACCACGATGCCGTCGAAGTCCTCCACTGCCGCGATTCGGACGATCTCGGAGGTGATCGGTCCGAGAGCAATCCGCTCGTGGCAGGTGACGTTCTTGCTGGCTTCCTCGGCCACCTTCTTCGCATGCGCAAGGATGCGTTCCGCTTCCTCCTTCTGCGGCTTGAAGCCCGGATAGGTGGGAAGCTCTTCCTGCGTCGTGGTGTCCTCGATGACGTGCAGAATGGTCAAATCGCTACCGTAGTTCTCTGCGAACCGGGCGGCGTACGTGACAGCCCTGTCCCCGTATTCCGATCCGTCGGTGCACACCATGATCTTCATGCTGTATCCTCCCCTTCAGAAGCTCATCTGACCACCACGACCGGACAGTGAGCGTAGAGAATGACGTCTTCGGCTGTGCTGCCGAGGAGCATGCGTCTCAGGCCCCCCAACCCGCGGGTGCCGATAACGATGCTGTCGAATTCCTCGGTCTTTGCGATTCGGACGATCTCCTTCGACACGGGGCCCACGGCAATCCTCTCGGTCACTTCCACATCTTCGTCCAGCTCTTTGACCCTCTCCTTCGCCTCCCGGAGGATTTCCTTCGCCTTGTGGGTCTTCTCCCCGTACTTGTCGTAGACGGGCTTCTTCATGCTCGTCTCGTGGTCGATCACGTACATCACGGTCAGGGCGGCCTGGAAGTTGTTCGCAAAATCCGCCGCGTATTCGATCGCCTTCTGGGCGACCTCCGAACCGTCGGTGCATACCAGAATCTTCATGTCCCGTCACCTCCTGTTCTCTGCCTCCGATTGACCGTCAGCCTCCCTTCGGCAAGCTGCGCGGGGGAGGGAGACTCTCCTGAGCCAGCGCAGTATAGACAAGTATCCGGTCTCAGGTCAACGAATTCGTGGGGGGTGTGTCTGACGCGTTCTTCCGGGCGTCCTGTCCCGGCAATACGGGTGTACAGGGAATGCCACTTCAAAGCCGAGTAACGTCAGCCGTGGATCTGGCGGCGTTCGACGGCCAGGGCCGCTTCCTTGACGGTTTCCATGAGGGTGGGGTGAGCGTGCACCGTGCGGGCCACGTCCTCGGCGCTGCCGCTGAACTCGAAGGCGGTCACCGCTTCGGCGATCATCTCCGAGGCGTGGGGCCCCAGGATGTGCAGACCCAGGAGCCGGTCCGTCTCCGCGTGGGAGATCACCTTGACCAGGCCGTCCTCTTCGCCCATGCACTTGGCCCGCGCATTCGACTTGAAATAGTAGCGGCCGGCCTTGAAGGGGATCCCCTCCTCCTTCAGTTCCGCTTCGGTCCGACCGACCTGGGCCACCTCGGGCCAGGTGTAGACCACGTTCGGGATCGCCCGGTAGTTCACGTGGCCCGGCTTGCCGGAGATGTGCTCGGCCACGGCCACACCCTCTTCCTCCGCCTTGTGGGCGAGCATGGGGCCCCGCACCAGGTCGCCGATGGCGTAGACCCCCGGCACGCTGGTTTGGAGATGGTCGTCCACTTCGATCCGCCCGCTCTCTTCGATCCGGACCCCGGCTTCTTCCAGCCCGGTGTCCTCGGTCAGGGGTCTCCGCCCGACCGCCACGAGGAGACGGTCGCAGGGGATCGATTCGCTTCCGCCATCCTCGCTCCGAACGCTTGCCTGTACCCCGTCTCCGTCGACCTCGGCGCCCTCGACCTTGCTCGCCAGTCGAAAGGCGAGTCCCTGCTTCGTGAGGGCCTTCTCTAGGGCCTTGGCGATCTGCCGGTCCGCGAAAGGCACGATGGTCGGAAGCATCTCGATGACGGTGACCTTCGCGCCGAGCCGGCACCAGACACTGCCGAGTTCCAGGCCCACGGCGCCTGCGCCGACCACCACCAGGTGGTCCGGCACGCTGTCAAAGGACAATGCCTCCGTGGAGGTGACGATCCGCTTCCCGTCGAAGGGCAGGAAGGGAAGCTCGATCGGGACGCTCCCCATGGCGAGAAGGATGTTCTTCGCCTCGATCTCTTCCTCGCCGTCTTCCCTGACGAGGGCGACCCGGCCTCTTCCCGCAAGCTTGCCCCTTCCCTGCAGGACCTTGACCTTGTTCTTCTTCATCAGCATCCCGATGCCCTTGGTCAGCTCGTCGACCACCTGCTCCTTGCGGGCCATCATCCTTCCCAGATCGAAGCTCACGTCCGCCGCCGTGATCCCGTGGGTGGGGAGGGCGTGTTTTGCCTGATGGTACAGCTCGCTCGATTCCAGCAGGGCCTTGGAAGGGATGCACCCAACGTTCAGGCAGGTCCCGCCCAGGCTGTCCTCCTTTTCGATGAGACCGACCCGCAAGCCGAGCTGAGCCGCCCGAATCGCGGCCACGTATCCGCCCGGTCCTGCACCGATGACGGCAAGATCGTAGGATTCCATCTTCCGCTACACCTCCAGCATCATCCTCTCGGGATTCTCGATGCACTCGACGATTCGCTTGAGGAAGGTGACCGCCTCCCGCCCGTCGACGATACGGTGGTCATAGGACAGGGCCAGATACATCATGGGGCGGATGGCGATCTCGTCGTCGACCACGATCGGTCGCTTCTTGATCGCGTGCATCCCCAGGATTCCGCTCTGCGGCGGGTTCAGTATCGGCGTGCTCAGCAGGGAGCCGAAGACCCCGCCGTTCGATAGGGTGAAGACCGCCCCGGAGAGATCGTCCAGGGTGATCTTCTTCGTGCGCACCCGTTCCGCCAGATCGGCGATGGCGAACTCGATTCCGGCGAAGCCCAGGCGGTCGGCGTCACGCACCACCGGGACCACGAGTCCCCTGTCGGAGCTGATGGCGACCCCGATGTCGTAGTAATGGTTCTGGACAATGTCGTTCCCCTCGATGCGGGCATTCAGCTGCGGGATGGCGATCAGGGCGTCCACCGAGGCCTTCACGAAGAAGGACATGAAGCCCAGGCTGATGTCGTGCTTCTTCTTGAAGGCTTCCTTGTGCTTGTCGCGCCAGGCAAAGACGTTCGTCATGTCCGCCTCGTTGAAGGTCGTCAGCATGGCGGTCGTCTGCTTCGCCTCCACGAGCCGCTCGGCGATCCGTTGCCGGAGGGGGCTCATCGGCTTCCGCGTCTCTCGCTCGCCCGTGGGGGTCGTAGCCGGGGCGGGCCTGGCTTCAGGTGCCGGAGCCTTCGCCGGCGCTTTTTCGGGAGCAGCCGGTTTCGCCTCTTCCGGAGGAGATTCCACGGCCTTCAGGTGGCGGGTGACGTCTTCTTTTGTCACGCGCCCGTCCTTGCCGGTCCCGTCGATCTTTTTCAGGTCCAGGTCGTGCTCCTCGACCATCCGGCGCACGGCCGGGGAGAGGCTTTCACGGTCCGCCGCCTCGGCCGCCTTCGCCTTGGCCTGGGCGACACCGGCCGGCGGAGAGATGGGCGGCCCGTCGTCCTGTGTATCGGGTGGGGTCGTCGCCTCCGGCGGGGGGGGCTGGGTGGAAACCTCCTCTTCCTCAGCGGCGTCCGTGTCGATGGTCGCCACCTTCTGCCCGATCGAGACCGTCTCACCTGCCTCGACCAGCGGCTTGATCTTCCCTGCGTACTCGGAAGGCACTTCCAGCGTGACCTTGTCCGTCTCCAGCTCGAACAGAGGGTCGTCGATCCGGACGATGTCCCCTTCCTGCTTGAACCACTGCACCAGCGTTCCTTCGGTGATGGATTCGCCCACCTCCGGCACCTTCACTTCGGCCAACATGTTTGGGACCTCCCTAAACGGTAGAATAGCCAGGGGGTTGCTTCGCTCCGCTCGCAATCTCCCTCGCGAGAATGACGGCGGAGCGCCTAATTTTAGGGGTCGGGGGAGGCCTTTCGCCTTTCCCCTTTCGCCTTTCACCTCCAGCGGCATGACTCAGGTTCCTTGCGCGCCTGGCGGTGCGTTGAACTCTACTTGGCTATGGTGACATGCCCCTCTCCGGGCTGAAGGGCGAGTCGTACGATCTCCTCCTGTTCTTCTTTGTGGATCCGGAGGGATCCGGTGGCCGGGCTCGCGCTCGCCTCCCGCCCGACGTAGCGGATCGGCACGTTCGAAAACCGCTCCAGGAGACGGGGAAACAGGAAGGTCCAGGCCCCGCGGTTCTGCGGCTCTTCCTGGGCCCATGTGACCTGCCCGACCTCATGGTATCTCGACTGTATCTTGTCCATCGCCTTCCCGTGGAACGGGTACAGCTGCTCGATGCGCACGAGGGCCACGTCGTCCACACCGTCCTTGTCCCGTTGCTCGAGCAGGTCGTAGTACACCTTTCCCGTGCAGAGAACCAGCCGCCGCGCTTTGGCGGGGGAAGAAGGGTCGTCGAGGATTTCCTGAAAGCTGCCCCCGATCAACGCCTCGGTCGGGGATACACAGAGAGGGTGTCGAAGCAGGCTCTTCGGGGACATGACGATCAGGGGACGCCGGAAGCTGTGCTTCATCTGCCTTCGAAGGGCGTGGAAGTACTGGGCGGGCGTGGTGAGGTTGCACACCTGGATGTTGTCCTCGGCGCAGGCCGCAAGGTACCGCTCCAGATATGCGTTCGAATGCTCCGGGCCCTGGCCCTCGTATCCGTGGGGAAGCAACATGACGAGCCCGCTCGTCCGCTGCCACTTCGATTGCGAGCTTGTGATGAACTGGTCGATGATGACCTGTGCCCCGTTCGCAAAGTCCCCGAACTGAGCCTCCCAGATCACGAGCTTCATCGGGTCGGAGAGCGAGTAGCCGTACTCGAAGCCCAGCACGGCCGCCTCGGAGAGCATGCTGTTGTAGGCGCCGAACTTCGGCTGGCCGGGCTCGAGGTGATTGAGGGGAATGTGGGGTTCCTGGGAATGCATGTCGTGCCAGACGGCGTGGCGCTGGGAGAAGGTGCCCCTCGCGCTGTCCTGGCCGCTCAGCCTCACCGGGGTGCCGTCCAGGAGAAGGGTGCCGAAGGCGAGCAGCTCGGCCGTGGCCCAGTCTACGTCGCCGCCCTCCTTCACCGCCTGGAAGACCTCCGGGAGTCGTCGGGCGACCTTCGGGTTCAGATGGAAGCCTTCCGGGATCGTGGTGAGCGCCCTGGCAACCTTGACCAGCACCCCGTGTTTCACGTTTGTGGAAACGCAATCGTGGCAATACGGATTGTTCAGGCCGCGCCAAAGGTCTTCAAAGGCCTGCACGCCCAGGTCGGGCTTCTCCTCCTTGACGTATTCGTATGCCTGCTCGAGCTTGGACTTGAACTCGCGTGCCAGGGCCTCCGCCTGATCCTCGGTCAGATCCCCGCTTTCGGTCAGCTGCTTCGTGTAGAGCTTTCGCACGGGAGGTCGGTCCTTGATCTTCCGGTACAGGACCGGCTGGGTGTACATCGGCTCATCCGCTTCGTTGTGGCCGTGCCTCCGGTAGCAGACCACGTCCACGACGACGTCCCGGTGGAACTCCTGCCGGAATCGGAGGGCGAGCTCCATGGCGTAGACGACCGCCTCGGGGTCGTCGCCGTTCACGTGGAAGATCGGGGCCTCGATCATCTTGACCACGTCGCTCGCGTACTTCGTGGAATGGGCATCCCGGGGGAGCGTGGTGAAGCCGATCTGGTTGTTCACGATCAGGTGGAGGGTGCCTCCCGTCGTATAGCCTTCGAGCTGGGACAGGTTCAGGGTCTCGGCCACGAGGCCCTGGCCCGAGAAGGCGGCCTCCCCGTGAATCAGGAGAGGAAGGACCTTCGTTCGGGTCTCCAGGTCCTTTCGCTGCCTCTGCTTGGCCCGTGCCCGTCCCTGCACGACCGGATCGACCGCCTCGAGGTGACTCGGGTTCGAGGTCAGCGTGATGTGAACGGTCCTGCCGCTCGCATTCACGTGATCCGAGGTGTAGCCGCGATGATACTTCACGTCTCCGTCGCCGCCCACGGTGTTGGGCAGGAAGTTCCCTTCGAACTCGGAGAAGATCTCTGCGTAGGACTTCTCGAGGATGTTGACCAGCACGTTGAGGCGGCCCCGGTGGGCCATGCCCATGACGATCTCCTCCACGCCGAGTTCCGGGGCGAGCTCCACCGTCTCGTGAAGGCCCGCGATGACCGATTCCCCGCCCTCGAGGGAAAACCTCTTCTGGCCCAGGAAACGGCTGTGAGAGAAGTTCTCGAAAATCTCCGCGTCCACCAGGCATCGCAGGATCGCCATCTTCTTCTCCCGGTCGAGCCGGGGCCGGTTGCGAACCGGTTCCATCCTCGACTGGAGCCACCTTCGAATACGGACGTCCTGGATGTGCAGATACTCGACCCCCATCGACCGGCAGTACGTATCCCGGAGGATCGCGATGATCTCCCGCAGGGTCGCCCGCTGCGGACCTGCGAGGTGGCCGGTGTCGAACACCCGGTCCAGGTCCGACTCGGTGAAGCCGAACTCCTGCAGTTCGAGCTGGCGGTGGCTCGTCGGGTTGTTCCCGAGTGGATCCAGCTGTGCGATCACGTGTCCCTGGTCCCGGTAGTTGTAGATCAGGCTGGCCACCATGGACTGGTCGCCCGCCTGGTCGGAGGCGACACAGTTGCGAGGACACATGGCCATGTCGAATCCCTGAAAGAACATCTGCCATTCCCGGCTTACGGAGGCTGGGTCCGCGCGCCACTGCTCGTACAGGGCATCGACAAACGCTGCATTGGCAACCACGGCCGCTCGAGCGGCCGAACCTTGATCTGTGGGTGGGGCAGACACGAACTGGCCTCCTTCGCCTTGCTTCGTGGGTTGTTCGATTCGGGAAACCCGAGCGCCTCGGGACGGGAACGGTCTGGACTTCGGACGAGAGGGTCGAGCCGAAACCCGGTTCGATCCTCTTATCAGATGGTTCGCCCCGTGAAAAGGTTACGGTGGTTTCGGCTTTGTTGTCAACCAGTTACGAAAACGCTTGACAGGGATCCGCCTGGCTGGTAACCTCTGGTTACTAACCCATGGTTACTTTGATAACCATCTTGTATTAATGCGTTTTTTGACAATCCTACCGAAAAACTATTCATTAAGAGGTAAAACGCCTTTCATTGTCACGGGGGTCGGCGTGGCCGTTTCATCCAACCACCGGAAGAACAGGACGAGAGACCGCCGGAGCGAGGTCCTGGATGCGGCGCGCCATCTTTTCTTCGCTCACGGGTACCACGGGACCACCGTCGAGCAGATCGCCAAGCGTGCCGGGTACAGCAAGCGGACGGTGTATCTGGATTTCCGGAACAAGGATGAGCTGTTCATCACCCTTTGTGCCGAGGGCGGAGAACGTTTGTTCGAGAGGCTGAATCAAATCCCACGGGACGGAATATCCTTTGAGGCGGCCATCGATCAGTTCGTAAGGGCCTACATCGAGTTCTCCCGAGACCATGGGGAATACTATCGCATGATCTTCAGCGAGGCCACGCCGGAGATCATCTCGAACTGCTCGGAGGAGCTCCGGACAAAGCTCGACGGTGTTGAGCGGGCCTGTCTGGGGGTTCTCGTAGAGTGGTCGGAACGGGCGATGCACGAGGGAATCATTCCAAAGATCGATCCCTGGGAGGCGGCCGTTGCCTTTTTCGGGACGGCCACCGGCATCATCCAGCTCTTCCGAGGGATCCAGGTCATCTTCTCCAGGGAGGCTCTGGAGTCGATTGTGCGGAAGACGACCTGGACGCTCTGGAGGGGCCTTACCACCATGCAAGAGCCGGTCAGCAGCTGACGGCAACATAGGAGGCGAGATGGCGGAAGACATCCTTCGTGAAGTGAACGCCATGATCCGCGGCATCAGCAACCGGCACGTGGACGAATGGAAGGCGTCGGGCAAGCCGGTGGTGGGCTACTTCTGCCACTACGTCCCCCGGGAGGTGATCCTGGCGGCCGGGGCCCTTCCCCTGCGGCTGCGCGGCGCGGGCTCGGAGGACTCCTCCTCGGGCGATGCCTACCTGAGCAGCCGGCTCTGCACCTTTGCCCGCCACGTGATGAGCCTGGCCATCGACGGCCACTACGATTTCCTGGACGGCGAGGTCTCGTCCAACTCCTGCGATCACGTTCGCCGCTCGGCGGATGTGTTTCGAAAGAAGACGGGGATCCCCTTCCACGGGTTCCTGTCGATCCCGCGGAATCCCCGGGAGAGCCTGTACGGGTACTACCTGGAGGAGTTGAAGAAGCTGCTGGCGGGAATGGAGGAGCACTTCGGCGTGAAGGCCGGGGAGGAAGAGCTGCGGGAGGCGATCCGGCAGATCAACGCGAACCGGGACCGGCTGCGCACCCTCAACGAGATGCGTGCCGAGGAGAAGCCGAAGCTTACGGGGGCGGAGGCGCTGTCGGTTCACATCGCCTCCCAGGTGATGCCGCCTTCGGCCTTTCAGGATCTGGCCGACCGGCTGATCCAGGCGCTGAAGGATCGGCCGGGCCTGGACACGAGCCGTGGGCGGCTGGTCATGGTCGGCGCGGAGCTGGACGAGCCGGAGTACATCGAGGCGATCGAGAGCCAGGGGGCGCTGGTGGTGGGCGATCTGCTCTGTTTCGGGGGCCGGTCGGTGCTCGCGCCCATGGACGAGAAGGCGGCCGACCCGCTGGACGAGATCGGCCGGGCCTACTTCTTCAGCGCTTCCTGCGCGAGGATGATCGGCGACTTCCCGAAGCGGTGGGAAGAGCTCACGGAGCTGTACGCCAGGGTCCGCGGCGACGGGGTGGTCTTCGAGCGGATCATCTTCTGCGACCCGTGGGGCGCGGACCTGCACAACATCATGCACCGGGTGGAGAAGGAGAAGACCTTCCCCGTGCTGTCCCTCACCCGGGAGTACAACATCGTGCCCACGGGCCAGGTGAAGACCCGGGTGCAGGCCTTCCTCGAAAAGATCGAAATCGCCAAGGCCCAGAAGGCGGCCGCTGGAGGTGCGGGATGAACCGAAAGGACATCATCAACATGCGGGAGTGGCGGGAGATGTTCGAAGTGCTGCCGGTGGTGCAGGGTTTTTTCGGCGGCGACCCGGACAGTCACGGCATCAACGAGCTGATTCGAAACGTCTCCGTCTACATGGAAGAGCTGCTTGCCCATGCGGACGCGGGAAAGCCCTTTGTCTGGTACAACCTCGGGTTCAACTCCGAGCTGATCTGGGCCCTGCAGGACGTCCACCCGATCACGATCGAGCTGCTCGGAGCACTGCACAGCGTTCTGGGGAACAGCCAGAATGCGCTCGATTTCATCGACGGTGCTCAGGCCGTCGGCGTTCCGGCCGATTGCTGCTCGGCGGACAAGCTCGCCATCGGCGCCATTCACAGGGGCCTCTATCCGAAGCCCGCCTGCACGATCGGCATAAACACGCCGTGTGACGCACAGGTGCTGAGCACCCAGGTCATGGCGGAGCTCGGCGAGGCTCCCTTCTTCGCCATCGACGTGCCCTACTACCACGAGGAGGATACGATTCTCCACGTGGCGAATCAGCTCAAAGAGCTGATTCCTTTCCTGGAGGAGCACACGGGACGCAGGATGGATTACGACCGGCTCCGGGAGGCGTGCAACCTGTCCAACCAGATGGCGGAGAACCTCTGGGAGTGGCTGGACTGGCGCAAGCAGGTTCCGCTCACCCAGTCGAGCAAGATCGTCGGTTTCACCCTCCTGATGCAGATCCTCTTCACCGGATCCCGGAAGGGGGTGGATGTCACGGAAGCGTGGCTGCGCGAGGCGAGGGAGCGCACGCAGAGGGGCGAGAAGTTCTTCGAGGAGCGCGTCCGTGCGGTCTGGTACCAGGACGCGGTCTGGACCGACCTGCAGATCTACGACTGGTTCGAGCGGGAGCTCGGGTTGACCGTTCCGGTGGACATCTTCGGCTTCTACGCGAACGAGGGCGTCATCGACACGAGCACCCCGGAGACGATGATCTACGGGCTGGCGCGCAAGCTGGTCAACTGCCACCCGATGGCCCGGCAGTTCCGGGGCGACATCGACTTCTACGTGAAGGATTTCATGCACATGGTCGAAGCCTTCAACGCGGATTGCTGCATCTTTGCGGGCCACATCGCCTGCAAGCACGCCTGGGGCGGGATCGGCCTGTTCAAGGAGGCCTGCCGCAAGGCGGACATCCCGCTTCTGGTGTTCGAGTTCGACATGTTTGACCCGCGCATCACATCCTATGAAGATGTCTATTTCGAGGTAGAGAGGTTCGTCAACGAGATCGTCTGGCCGCGGAAGCAGCGAGGGTGACGGCGGTCGTTGGAACAACGGAGAAAGCGCGATGGCCATTACAGCGGGAGTGGATATCGGATCCACCGCCTCGAAGGCGGTGATTCTCATCGATCGAGAGCCGGCCGCGCAGATCATCGGGCCGAGCTCGACCAAT
The DNA here is from genome assembly GCA_964479535.1 of uncultured Thermodesulfobacteriota bacterium. Lineage (GTDB taxonomy): Bacteria > Desulfobacterota > DSWW01 > DSWW01 > DSWW01 > S015-6. The sequence goes on along the minus strand of CAYZMM010000004.1, from coordinate 49,912 downwards.
CCGAAGCGTACGGCGCAGCAGATCTACGACAAGGCCCTGGCGGATGCGGGCGTGAAGGCCGCGGACGTAGCCTACATCGTGGGAACCGGGTACGGAAGAACCCAGGTGGAATTCGCCACCAAGAACATTTCCGAAATCACCTGCCACGGCCGGGGGGCACACTTCCTGATCCCCACGGTCCGCACGGTCATCGACGTGGGCGGGCAGGACACCAAGGCGATCTGTGTGGACGGTAAGGGCAACCTGCTCGACTTTGCCATGAACGACAAGTGCGCAGCGGGGACCGGCAGATTTCTCGAGGCCATGTCCAGGTCCATGGAGGTGCCGATCGAAGAAATGGAGAAGCACTATTTCGGGGACGGGGATCCTTGTACGATCACGTCCATGTGCAGCGTCTTCGCCGAGAGCGAGGTGATCAACCTGATCAACGACGGGGTGCAGCTTCCCAGGATCATGAAGGGTCTGCTCCAGTCCCTGTCGGTCCGGGTCTCGTCCCTGACGCAGCGGCTGGGCGTGGTGGAAGACGTGGTCATGACCGGCGGGGTGGCGAAGAACCGCGGGGTCCAGGACGCGATCGAGAAGAAGCTGAAGATCAAGATGAAACTATTCAACGGTGCCGACCCACAGCTTGCGGGCGCCCTGGGCGCCGCCCTGATCGCCGCCGATTTCGCGGAAGGAACGGAATTGGGATCCTGAAGAAGGAAAAAGGGCAAAGGACAAAGGGCAAAGGGGTGTGCCGGGGTGCTCAATGAATAGGGTATGGACAAGCATCTCTCCAGAGGGTGTGATGATTGCTTTGACCTTTGTCCTTGGGGCATGCGAGGCGGGCTGCACGAAGCAGGCTGCCGAGAAGAGGGGGTGGGGGCCATGTCTGATGCCGTGGACACCAACGAGACGAGTGTAGATCTCTCTGCGCAGAAGCAGAACGTGGTAGCCGACATGGCGCCCCTGGTGGGCCGGGTGAGGGAGTTCCTGTCGGAGCGGGCGGACAGGACCGCATCCTTCGACGCGCCTTTCGATGCAGACACGCTATCCGAGAGATTCGCCTTCTCGGAGAAGCGCAAGGGTCGCCCCGAGGTCATTCTCGGCGAGGACGTGGCCCTTGAGCTGGGGCATCCTTCCACGGCGTCGCAGGTCATCGTTCTGCTGAGCCATCAGCCCGGCCTCGTCCGGTCCGGGCGGATCTCGATCGTGGGCCCGGATCTCGACGAGATGGAAGCCGGCGGCCGTCACCCCTTTGCCCAGGTGGTGATGCTCGCCGTGAAGCCGGATCAGACCCCGGATCCCTTCGAAATCGACAACACCCAGTACCTGATGCACAGGCTCCCCGGGTACATGGTCCGGTCCGTGCCCGGACGGCTGTGGGTGCGTGTCAGCAAGGCAGGGAGGACCGCCGGGTTGACCCTCGAGACCGTGGGCTCCGCCCTGATCGCAGCCTATACCGGTGATTTCGAGGGGATCGAGGGGGCGGAAATCGTCTTCGTCACCTCGAGTGCCGACGATGTGAACGCCTTGTCGCAGATCTCCACGGAGGTGAACATCCTGGCCGGTCGCCACAAGAAGCTTGCCCTCGGCATGGACGGCGAGGTGGAGTGCCAGGACCTCAACTGTGACACCTGCGACGAACAGCCGGTGTGCGACAGCCTGCGCGATATCGTGATTAAGAGGAGGAGCAAGAATACATGACGACCCCTACGACCCCGCCAGAAACCACGGTGATCCTCGCTTCCTTCCTGAAACGGCTCGAAGGACTGGAAGAGATCGTCAGGATCGTGATGTCCCACTACCCGATGAGCGCTTTGTTTCGTCTTCGCGGACCGTCGGAAACCAGGGTGCTGATGGATTTCACCAAGTCGCCGGCCCGGGTGTCGATCGAGAACGGGAGGACGGCCGGGACCGTCTATGCCGCGATCGACAGTGACGTCATGCACGAGGTCTTTCTGGACCGGAAGAAGCCGGGCGTGGCCGTGGGAAGAAGGGAACTGCTGCTGAAGGGCCCGGTGATCGCCTTTTCCAAGATCATTCCCCTCTTCGACATCGCCCCGGTTCTCTACAGAGAACATCTTTCCGACATCGGTTACGGAACCTTTTCGCGGCAGCCGGGAACGCCGATGTCACAGGAGGCAATCATGAGCGACCAGGTTTTCAAGGGGGATCCCATTCCTCTCGTAGAGATGTCCGGTCTCGAGAAGTTCGGCGCCAGAGTCGTCAACTCCCTCGCCTACGGACTCGGATACGCAGTCGGTCTCCTGCGATACCGTCTGTTCAAGAAGCTGAGTCTCTTCGGCGTGCTCTCGGAGATGTCCCGGGGTTTGGAGGCGGCTACGCCCCCCGAAATCAAAAACGCCCCCTGAGGAGGCCGGGAAACGGCCATCTGCCGCGTTGCACTCATCCCCCCGCCTTCGCGGGGGCAGGCCTCGTCGCTCGGTGGACGATCTTTCCTGCCTCGCTCCTCAGGACCCCCGCCTTCGCGGGGGCAAGTTTCGTGCGCCTTGCATCTGACCGTTTTGCGGCCTCCTCAGGGACAGGGTGCCGCCCCGAATCTGCTTTGGTTGCAGGGATTCTTGGATCCCGGCTCCGGGGAACGGCATCTTTCCTATAATGATCGGATCAATCGCCCGCCCAACAACCGTGCCGGGAGAAGGAATGCGCGCCGAGAACATTCTGGAAACCATCGGGGACACGCCCCACGTGAAGATCAGCAGGCTTTATGACGCACGGGTCGACGTCTGGATGAAGCTGGAGAGGGCCAACCCCGGAGGGAGCATCAAGGACAGGATCGGCCTTTCCATGGTGGAGGATGCCGAGAAGCGGGGCATTCTCAAGGAAGGGAGCGTCATCATCGAGCCGACATCCGGAAACACCGGGGTCGGCCTGGCCATGGTGGCGGCCGTCAAGGGGTACCGACTCATCCTGGTGATGCCCGAGTCCATGACGATCGAGCGAAGAATGCTCATGGCTTCGTACGGAGCCCGATTCGAGCTGACACCGAAAGAGAAGGGCATGCCGGGCGCCATCGAGAGGGCCGGGGAGCTGGTGGCCGAGAACGAGAATGCGTGGATGCCGCAGCAGTTCGAGAACCAGGCGAACATCGACGTGCACAAACAGGAAACCGCCCAGGAGATCCTGCGGGACTTCCCCGACGGCATCGACTACCTGATCACCGGTGTGGGAACGGGGGGCCACATCACGGGTTGTGCGGAGGCCCTGAAGGAGAAATGGCCTTCCCTGAAGGTCTACGCCGTAGAGCCGGCCCAGTCGCCCGTGATCAGCGGGGGAAAGCCCGGGCCTCATCCGATCCAGGGGATCGGGGCCGGCTTCATCCCCGATAACCTCCACACGGATGCCCTGGACGGCTCGATCCAGGTCACCAAGGAAGAGGCCTTCGAGTACGCGGTACGCTCCGCCAGGGAAGAGGGAATCATGGTGGGCATCTCTTCGGGTGCCTCCCTGGCTGCAGTGGCGAAAAAGCTCCCGGAGGTGCCGGATGGAAGCACGGTACTCACCTTCTGCTACGACACGGGGGAGCGGTACCTGTCCGTGGAGGGCCTGTTTCCGAAGGGTTGAATCAAAGGTTTCCGGCCCGGATCTCTCTTCTCACCAGGGCGTTGAACGTTGAAGACGCCTCCAGGTCCTGCTTGAAGCCGTCCGTGTCCATCTCCATCCTCTTTTCGATATACCGGTCGATCCTTCGTTTCAGTTCGGGTGGGAGGTGGTTGTCCTCCGGCTTGTCCTCGGGCAGATCGTCCGGGTCACCGTAGGTCGGATAGTAGGTCCTGACCTTCGCTCCCGCCTCCTCCTTGCTCAGCCCGGCCTGACGGTATCGAAGATACTGCGTGGTCCTTCTCTGCTCGTCCACCTTCAGCATCATCCGGCGTTCGAGATCGTGCATGTTCCACCACCAGCGAATATCCTCGTTCCGCACGCCCTCCTGCCTTCTGCTGGCCAGCATGGCCCGGATCCTTTCGTCTTCCGCCTCACTCGCGAGAAGGAGGTTCCCGTAACGTTCGGGGAGCTTGGCGGTTCCGCGGTCGAGAGATTCGTTCCGGGCCTGTTCGAGCAACCGGATGAAGGTGACCTGGGCCTGCGGAAGAGAGATGTCCATCCCCTCCATCAACTGGGGGATATAGATCTTCTCCATCGCCTTCTTGATGGCAAGAGGATTCCCGAGCAGCCTAGAGAGAAGTCCCATGACCTAACCTCGATCTCGCTCTCACGACAGGAACGACCTCTTTCTATCATAGCCCAATCTTTGAGGAATTTCGAGTGATCCGCAGGGGTTTCCCGTCCGGTGGCCCGGCCCGGACAACTTCGGGGTTCCGGCGGGCATCTAACGGCCAGGAAAGACGCAATTCACCTGAGCACCCCGATTCCCGGGGAAAGGAATTGAAACGATGGAAGCGGCTGAACGGAATCCGAATCAAAACGAAAACAGGAGCATGGAAGCCGGGCAAGGCGGCTTCTCTATCATCAACCCGGCCACCGGAGAGAAGGTGGGTGAATACCCCCTGATGGGGCCGGAAGAGGTGGCCGCGGCCGTCGACCGGGCCCGGCAGGCCTTTGCCGCCTGGTCCGGGACCCCGTTCCCGGACCGGTCCCGGATCTTTCGCCGGGCGGCAGCGCACCTGGCGGAGCGTGCCGAGCAGTACGCCCGCATCGTCTGCCTGGAGACAGGGAAGACCGAGCTCGACGCGCTCCTGGCGGAGATCTTCCCGACCTGCGACCTGCTTCACTACTACGGCAAGAACGCCGAGAAGTTCCTGCGTCCGGTGAAGGTGGGGGGCTCCATGGTCCTGCCCGGACGCAAGGCGCGCTACACCTTCGAGCCGAGGGGTGTGGTGGGCGTCATCGCCCCGTGGAACTACCCCTTCACGCTCGCCTCCGGCCCCGTGATCTCGGCGCTCGCGGCAGGCAACACGGTGGTGCTGAAGCCGTCCTCACAGACCACCGCCTCGGGCAAGATCCTGGAGGACATCTTCAGGGCTGCGGGCCTGCCGGAAGAGGCCCTGCAGGTGGTCACGGGCAGCGGGACGGTGACCGGCAGGGCCTTGATCGAAAACCGGGACCTGGACATGCTCTTCTTTACCGGTTCGACCGACGTGGGGATCGAGGTGAACGAAACGGCGGCCCGCCATCTCGTGCCCGCGGTCATGGAACTCGGCGGAAAGGACGCGATGATCGTCAGCCAGAAGGCCGACCTGGGGCGTGCGGCCCACGCCGCCGTATGGGGTTCCTTCTTCAACTCCGGTCAGACCTGCACGGGCATCGAGTTCTGCTTCGTCCAGCGGCCGATCTACGCGGCGTTTCTCAGCAAGGTGCTGAGCATTGCCGACGACATCCAGTCCGGCACCGTGACCGGACAGGTAGGGTCCATGACCATGGAGTCCCAGGTGAGGATCATCGAGGACCAGATCGAAGACGCGGTCTCAAAGGGTGCCGAGGTACAGATGGGCGGAAAGCGTGTCCACACCGAAAAGGGCCTCTTCTTCGCGCCCACCGTACTCACGGGGATCGGGCCGGACATGAAGATATGGAACGAGGAGACCTTCGGACCCCTTTTGCCGATCGTTGCCTTTGACACCCCGGAGGAGGCGATTCGGATGGCGAACAGCACCGAGTACGGCCTCGCCGGATCGGTCTTCAGCCAGGACATGGACGAGGCGCGGATGTATGCGAGCCGCATGGAGACCGGGTCCGTGAACATCAACGACTGTCTGGTCACCTATGCGCTGCCCTCCCTGCCTTTCGGGGGTGTGAAAACCTCGGGCGTTGGGGTCTACCACGGCGAGATGGGCCTCCGGAACTTCTGCCGCGTCAAGTCCGTAACCGAGTTCACCGGGCTCTACTCGAAGGAGTTCTTTCACTACCCGGTGACCTCCCGGGTGAAGGAGGCGATGGAGGCCCTGCTCCTCCTGCTCTATTCGGGCGACATTCGGTCCAGGTGGAAGGCCCTTCCGAAGACCGGCACGATTGCAGGCGAGTTGATTCGCGGCATATGGGAGAAATGGCGCAGGAAATGAAAAGCCTTGTAGAAATCCTTGATGCCCCCGTGGACCCCGTAGTAGATCTCACCGGGGAACCCCTCGATCGTCGCCTTCCGGGTCGGCCCGCGCTCCCTGACGATCACGCTTCGGGTCGTGTGCACCACGTTACGCATTCTTGTCTCCTTGTCTTCGTTTGGGTTTGGGAGGCCGGGTCTGACCCCCGACCCCTGATCCCTGATCCCTCACACAGGCTCGTGCAGTCTCCTGTGAATGATGCGACAGGCTCTCTGACAGTTGCGAGGGCACGGAATCCAGGTCAAAGGGGGAAAGGGCATTGAAGGCCTTTAGATCCTCCGGCCCGGCGTCGATTCGGTGAAAGATGTTCTCCTCGATTTCGAGTGCCTTCCTGCGCATCCGCCTGAGCCGATCCCTCGCCTCATCCGTCTTTCCGTAGCGGTCCATCAAATCGATGAAGCGCTCCTCCAGGGACACCACCCTTTCGTGTCGAACCCTCTTGTCCGCATAGTTGATGATGTGGACTTCGCTGAGCGTCCGGAGGTCTTCTTTTTCCGGGACCTGTACGTGCCCTCGGACCACTTCCGCAACCTTCGGACAACCCAGTTCCTCGAGCAGCTCCCCGCCCGTGGCGGCGTGGTTCTCCCGGGTTTTCAGACTCCGGGTCTTGGTGATATCGTGGAGAAGGGAGGCGGCGACGATGAGCGCGGGGTCCAGCCCGTTCTGTCTGCGGGAGAGGGCCCTTCCGAGAAACGCCGCCACCTGGCACACACGGTAGCTGTGTTCCACGATGTTCGGGAGCATGGCGTAGCGGTCCATCAGCCGGCGGCAGGTGACTTCGTCCGGGATGCTGTTCATAGGTCTTTCCTTAGATGATGAACATGCCATCTTCAATGTAAGGCGGCGTCCTTCCCTTGTCCAGTGACCGAAGGACAGGGGACGGCACTCCACAAGCATGATGTGAGGGGAAACGCGGAATGGATGCGTCGAGCGGTATCTGGAACTTCGCCTACGGCGGAAACATGAACCGACGGGTGCTCTCCGAGCGCAGGAGGATCTCGCCCCTGGAGTCGGTGCCGGGCCGTCTCGAAGACCATCGGCTGGCCTTCAACACCCGGGGCTTTCCGTGGATCGAGCCGGCCTTTGCGAACGTGGAGCCGTCCCCCGGCGACTGCGTTCACGGAGTCTTGCACAGGCTGACCGAGGCACAGTTCGCCCGCCTCGATCGGTACGAATGGGGAGGCGTGGCCTACCGGCATCTCGAGCTGGACGTGGACGCCTACGACGGGCGCAGGGTCCGGGCACGGGTGTACTCGGCCCGGTACGTCTCCCGGGAGAAGAGCCCATCCTGCCGCTACCTGGCCCTCATCCGGGAGGGGGCCCGCCTGAGCGGCCTGGACCCGGACTATGTACGGATGCTCGCGCTTCACCCCTGCCGTGACACCCCCAACATGTCGGACTCGATGATCGGCCTGCTGGAGAGATCGGCCCGGACGCGAACCCTCTTCATGTACTTGATCCTGAGCACATGGAAGGTAAACGCTCTGTTTGACCCGAAGGGCCGTCGCTCGAAACCCGGAATGCTCCGCTGAAACACCGGGTCTCTGCCGGCCATCCAATCTGCAACATCGAGGGCCCGGGACGACCGGCGATTCCGGGATCCACCGCAGCGTCCTTCCTCTCCCCTGTTGGAGGTGCGAAGATGGAACTCGCAATGCTGATCCTGATGAGCCTTCTCTTTGCGGTTACCCACATAGGGATGTCCCACGATCCCCTCCGTTCACGGCTCGTGGGGAGCCTTGGGGACAGAGGATTCCAGGTCGTCTATTCCGCCGTTTCCCTGGCCACCTTCGTCCCCGCCGTCATGATCTTCGCGGACAACCCGAAGGCCGGGCCCGTCCTCTGGACGACCCCTCTCTGGCTCTACCCGGTCGTCTACCTCCTCATGCTGGTCGCCTTCCTGCTCCTGGTCCTGTCCATGCGTGATCGGAGCCCCGCCATGATGATCGGAGGCAAGATGAAGGCGGAAGGGATTCTCCGGGTCACACGGCACCCCATGAACATGGCCATCGCGAGCTTTGCCCTGGCCCACGTCATCGCGAACGGGTCGCTGGGAGACGTGGCCTTCTTCGGGTCCATCTTCGTCGTCGGCTTCTTCGGCTCCTATCACCAGGACCGGCGGAAGGCGCGGGAGAAGGGCGAGCCCTACGCAGCGTTCCAGCAAGAGACCAGCGTATTCCCCTTCGCCGCCATCCTGAAAGGCAGGAACCGGCTCGAAACCGGTGAACCGCGAATCCCGTTCGTGATCTTCGCTTTGCTCGCCTTCGTCAGCGCGATTCTGGTTCACGAGGATCTCTTCGGTTTTCGTCCGTTCTAGCCCGCCTGGAACTTTTTTCCAGGCCGTCCGGTTACAAAAATTGGCACCTCCAAGTACGATCGAGAAATTTCCGCACCCCTTTCCCGATCCGCACGCCCTCTGCCGCTCCCTCTGTTCACCGCCCAAACCTATCTTATAAAAGATATAAATTTCCGGATTCATTGCAGAAAACCATTCCGTCCCCCGCCCGCTTGCCCGGGCCCTCCCCTGGTGGAACATTTCTTGCGTTCGGCCTAATCCTGCCGACGTCTATTTCCGAATCCTAAAAGGGGAGGAGACATCATGAAGACGCATCGTTCCTTGTTCTCAGGATGGGAGAGGTGGATCGCGGTACCGTTCTTCTGCTGCGCCCTCGTTCTCTCGTTCGCCAGCCTGGCACACGGCGAGCTGTACGACGACTGCGACGGAGACGGCCTGCCGGATGAGTGTCCCTGCGGCGGCTGCGGCGCACCCCCTGTGCCCGGCGGAGGTTGCGGATGTGGAGGCGCAGGCCCGGTCCTGCTCTTTCAGGACCAGGACGACATCATCTATGTCGAGGACGATTACGACCAGGACGGTCCCGGGGATGTTCGGGACAATTGCCCCTACGATTACAACCCGGAGCAGATGGACTCGGACGGTGACGGCGCGGGCGATGCCTGTGACAACTGCCCGGGCCTTCCGAACCCGGACCAGGAGGACACGGACCTGGACGGCATGGGCGATGCCTGTGATCAGGACGACGACGACGACCTGATCGTGGACGCCCAGGACGTTTGCCCCCGTGTGCCCGACCCGCCCCAGTACGACAACGACCAAGACGGCCTCGGCGACGCCTGCGATGCGGACGACGACAACGACGGCATCCTCGACCTGGCGGACAACTGCCCGCTGGTTCCGAACCCGGGACAGGAAGACGATGACCTGGACCGTTACGGTGATGCCTGCGACAACGACAGCGACCAGGACCACGTGCCCGACAGCGCCGACAACTGCCCCTACGTTCCGAACCCGGACCAGTGGGACGAGGACGAGGACGGCGTGGGGGACGCGTGTGACTATGATTCGGATGCAGCAGCCCCGGCCGGCACGGGAAGTGCGGCGGCCGCGGATTCGGGCGGCGGCGGCATGTGCGCGGCCGTTCCGGGCGGCCAGGGCGGCGCTGCTGCGTTTGCGTTTCCGCTTCTGCTGGTCTTTTCCTGGGTCCTCGTCATGAGGTCGAGGGTACGTCGCAAGTAGGACCTTGCATGACAGAAGCCCGGGAATCGTGGGCCCTAGGGAGAGCAGGATCCGGCTCTCCAAGGCGGGTAGACCGCAGCGGGAGCGAGATGGGAAGAACGGCGGATCCGTTTCATGTGCGAGCAAGGGGAGAAGGGCCTTGGGCAAGAAGACGATCGCTGTGGCGTTGTGTGTGCTGTTTGCAGCCGCCTGTACGGACATTGATCTGACCCGCTACGAACCGGACATCACCACCGAGATCCTGGGGGTCTTCTGCACCGAAGACCCCCAGGAAATCGTCTTTCCGGTGAAGATCCTGTTCATCATCGACACCTCCGGAAGCATGGCCTTCACCGACCCGGAGGCCCAGCGGGCTCTGGCGGTGCAGGAGGTCATCAACGAGTACAACGGCAACTCCGGGGTCGAGTTCGGGGTCATCCGGTTCAGCGGGTCGAGCATCGGCCTCACCGACGGATTCACCAAAGACCCTGCCGAGCTCGACGACGCGGTGATGCAGCTCCGCGAGGCGGACGGTGTGACCAACTACCGGGGGGCCATCGGGCAGGCCACGAACCTGCTGAGCGGCGACATTCTCGGCTCCGACCTGGGAGAGAGGATTCGGTCCCGCTACGTCGTGATCTTTCTGAGCGACGGTCTTCCGTACCCGCCGGACACGAACCGGTACGAAGACATCTACAACGACGTGCAGCGATTGATGCTTCTCGAGGACCTGGATGTGGGGGAGATCCGCTTCCACACCGCCTTCCTGAACAGTCCGGACACGCCCTTCGACGTGGCCGAAGAGGCGCGGCAGCTTCTGCAGAACATGGCCACCCTCGGACAGGGTACCTTCACCAATTTCGCCAACGGCGAAGAGATCAACTTCCTGAACATCGACTACACCTCGATCCAGCGTATCTACACCCTGGTCAATGTGATCGTATCGAACGTGAACGTGCGGGCCGGCGTGGACAGGATCCTCATCGACAGCGACCGGGACGGCATCCCGGATGAAGAGGAGCTCGCCCAGGGAACCTCGCGCATCCTCTGGGACAGTGACGGGGATGCCTGCAGCGACCTGCTCGAAATGCGGCTCCAGTTCGATCCGCTGACCGCAGACTGCGGGTGCATCCCGCCCATCACGGATGAGGACAGCGACGGCCTGAACAGCTGTGAGGAGCTCTGGCTGGGCACGGCGAGGGACATCTACGATTCCGACCGGGACGGGATCCCGGACGGCGTGGAGTTCAGAGAGGGCCTGAACCCTCTGGGCGACGACCGGCTCGATGACCTGGATTTCGACGGGGTCCGCAACGGTGACGAGGTGCAGCGGCACACGAACACCGAGGCGGACGATCCGGTCGTGCACGAACGCTGGGCGTACGAATACAGCATCGTGGAGCGCGGCGTGGACGACGCAAGCAGGCGCTGCTACGACTTCCAGGTGAACAACGTCCAGTTCCGGAACGTCATGGAGACGCCGGATCAGCTGGTCGGAACCAACCTGCTTCGGGTCTACTTTGCGCAGGTCCCATGGGACGACCCCGAGGACTACCCGATCTACCGGATGGCGGAAGTCCCGATTCCAACGAACGACATTCCCGAAGTCATACGGTTCTCCCCGGACGACTTCCAGCTGTTCGACTAGGAGGGGTCCGGGCAGAAAACCCGGCTCGCGAAGCACCACACCAAGGAGGCAGTCATGTACCGTTTGGCATTCAGGAATTCTTGGATCGTTGCCCTGGTGATCCTGGCCACCGCGTTCGGGTGCCAGGGGTGCGGGACGGGCAGCATGATCAGCTCCGGGCATACCGCCGACAATGAGCCGCAGGGAGACACGGATGCGGACGGCGCCCGCCCCCTTTCCGCCGGAAGTACCCAGCAGGGCTTCATCGAGTACGTGGGCGATTCGGACTGGTATCGCCTGGAGATTCCCGAGAACGTGGACACGGTCCGCTTCGAGCTGAGCAACCAGGCGTTGCAGAGCGACGTGGACCTCTCGCTCACCGTGTACGGCGACGACGGCGTGACGATCATCGGAGGGCGGTACGACCCGAACGGAGGCGACGGCCTTACCCAGGTCACCCTCGAGCTCACGATCTCCGAGCTGCCTCACTGCTTCGCTGTGATCCGCGACCATCAGGGTGACGATGCCGATCCGGTGAACCCGTATTTCCTGCGGACGACGCTCTCCTCCGGGGCCGGGGACGGCAACAACAGCCCGGAGTCGGCCACTCCGGTGGCCTGCGGCGAGGTGGTGCAGGACGCGATGCAGGCCCTCTCCGATGTGGACTGGTTCCGGGTGGACATGGCGCCCGGGGCGGACATCCTGTCCTACACCCTTTCCATGCTGCCGGGAAGCCCGGATCTGATCCTGACCCTCTACGAATCCTCGGGCACCACGGCGATCTACACCCTGAGCGACTCGGACGGAAACGACGGGCCGACGATCCTGGGCAGAAACGTGCTGCTCGCCCAGTCCGGCTACTACTACTTCTCGGTGAGGGATTCCCTGGACGACGATGCGGATGCGAACCTCCTCTACGATCTCTCGGTTCAGTGCGTCCCGGATCCGGACCCGAACGAGCCGAACGGGAACTTCGACACACCGGCCCAGAACCGGAACAACGCGACCCCGCTGCAGGTCGGCAACCCGGTTACCGGCTACATCTCCTATCAGGAGGATGAGGACTGGTACCGGGTGTCCATGCCGCAGGACGGCCTGCTCAACCTGTCCATTCAGACGAGCGCGGGCGGGATGCCCATCGACCTCCTCTGCACGCTGCTCGCATCGGACGGCCAGGCGGTGGAGAACGAGTTCGTCGTGGAAGCGGGGATCGACCCGACCGATTTCTCCGTGCGCATCGCCCTCTCCTCCGGGACCCATTTCCTTCGCGTCCGGGACGACGGCGACGACGGGGCGGATCTGGCGAATTCCTACACCGTGACGGCCGTCTTCGAGCCGGACCCGGATCCGAACGAGCCGAACGGGAACTTCGAAACGGAGCAGCAGAACCGGAACAACGCCACGCAGCTCCTGCTCGGGACGCCGGACATGGGATACGTCGGGTCGAATGCGGACCAGGACTGGTTCCAGGTGTTCGTGGCCACACCGGGCGTCTACCACTTCGCGCTCGACAACGCGGCCGCAACCGAGGTGGATCTATCCATGAGCATCTACCGGCCGGACCTGAACGGCCTGAACATGATTCTGACCCGGAGCGAGGAGGATCGTGACGGGTCGGACGGGCCCACCGACATCCAGGCGCAGCTCTACCTGTACGACATCGACACCTACTACATCGTGGTGCAGGACCTGTACAACAACGATACGGACCTGGACGTGCCGTATCAGATCGAGGTCAATTCCGTGCCTCTGGCGCCGGGCAGCAACGAGCCGAACGAGGACCGGAGCGAATACGTACCGATCGTGAGCGGACAGACCGTACAGGGCTGGATCGACTTCGAGGGAGACCGGGAGTGGTACGGCATCGACATCCAGGGGGAAATGGACGTGCGCGTGGAGATCTGGAACGACACGCCCTCGCCGGTCGAGTTCATCTGGTTCATGTACGAGCCGGACTCCACCCGCGTCTTTGCGAGCGCCGGCGATTCGACCGAGTCGGATGACAACCTCATCCACATCGTGATGGGCGACGACGAGGAATTCTGGGTGGGCGAGGAGAACTCCGGGCTCTACATGTTCAAAGTGAGCGACTTCAACCGGAACGACTGGGACACGGCCGTCCCGTACAACTTCCGGGTGGCTCTGACCCCCCGTGCACCCTGAGGCGACGCGTGAAGGATTGCAGGAACAAGGGCATCCATGTCGGCGGATGCCGCATTCGAAACCCGAAGGAGGAACGGTAATGGATCTACTGGCAAAAGGCGGCATCTTCATGCTCCCGATCATGATGGTCTCGATCGCAGCGCTCGCTCTGATCATCGAACGGGTCTACACGCTCTGGCTGCGCTATCGACTCGACGAGGAAGGCTTCGTGAAGGGGTTGCTCCATGCCCTGGACGAGCAGGATTTCGCCGGAGCCCTCGAAGAGTGTGCCCGGGCGGAGAACAACCCCCTGAGCCGCGTGCTGCGTGCCGGCCTCCTCAAGGTGCACCGAAGCGACAAGGAGATCGAGAGGGCCATGGAAGAGGAGATGCTGCGGACCGCGCCGGTCATTCGCAAGCGAATCGGCTATCTGGCCACCCTCGGAAACGTGGCCACCCTCCTTGGACTGCTCGGCACCATCTTCGGCCTGATCCAGGCCTTCGAGGGAGTGAGCATGGCCGATCCGGCGACCAAGCAGGAGATCCTGGCACGGGGCATCTCCATCGCCATGCTGACCACCGCATTCGGTCTGATCGTGGCCATTCCCTGCCTGCTTTCCCACGCCTTCCTCCAGAGCAAGGCGATCCAGATGATCGAGGGGCTGGAGGAGAAGGCCTTTACCCTGTTCAACAAGATCTCCTCGCTTCACCGGGACATCGAGAAGAAGGAGGTCCGTCTGCGGATGAAATCGATTGAAGGCGGGAGGAGAGCTTAATGGCCCTGGGCGACAGAAAGCGACTGGGGGAGGGGTTCATCCAGACCGAGGACGTGAACCTCGTCCCGATCATGAACCTCTTCGTGGTGCTGATCCCCTTTCTGCTCATGAGCGCGGCCTTCTTCCACATCAGCGTGATCAATGCCTCGGTGCCCGCGCTGCAGAAGGAGAAGAACGATCTGGCCAAGTCGGACGTCGCCGTGACGATGATGGTCCGGATGAAGCCGGAGGTGTACACGATCACCGCGTCGAGCGACACCCTGCGCCGCAGCGAGCTGGACAAGCTTCGCGCCGAGATTCCCCGGAAGGGCGAAGACAAGGGCATCCAGGGCTTGAACGACCACATGCTCGCGTGCAAGCAGCGGTATCCGAAGAGCGAGACCATGCTGCTCGTGCCGGACGCCTCCATCGAGTACCAGGAGGTGATCAGCACCATGGACGCCGGCCGCTGGACCGAACGGGAGGAGGAGGGGGCGAAGGTGCTCTACGATCTTTTCCCGAACGTGGTCATTTCGGGAATGCTGTGAGGAAAGGTGAAAGGTCAAAGGGGAAAGGGCAAAGGCCCCGTGACCCCAACACCCAAGGGAAGCAGGCAGGAGGAATGAACAGATGGCCAGAGCGTGGCGGCGGGTGGCGACACAGAAGAAGAACGGGTCCGCGACCCTGAACATTACCTCTTTGATGGACGTGATGACGATCATTCTGATCTTTCTCCTCTTCTCCTTCTCCTCGCAGGACCAGAACCTTCGTCTCGCCAAGGACATGGAGTTGCCGAAGTCGGACTCGGACAAGCCCTTCAAGTGGGCCATCAACATCACCTTGACCGAGAACGAGCTGATGGTGGAGGACCTGTCCGTGTGCAGGTACAAGGACGGAGAGTTTGTGGACACCAAGAAGGACCCGGACAAGATCAACCTGCTCTACAACCAGCTCACCGACCTGAAGAGCCTGGAGAAATACCGGGAGGTGGACCGGGATGCGGCCGAGCCCGTGGTGATCTTCCAGGCGGACAAGAAGCACAAGTTCGACACGATCTACATGGTCATGAAGACGGCGGCCATGGCCGGATACCCGAACTTCCGGTTCGCCGTTTTGAAGAACTAGCCGTCATTCAACGTCACCCGAACCCGGTCCCGGAAGGGATTCGATGAGGGGGAAGAGATGTTCAGCGTTTCAAGAAATCAGAGGAGATGGTTGGTTCTCGGACTTCTGTTCGGGCTGCTCGCCCTGGCCCGACCGGGCATCGCGGAAGAGGCCGGCGCCTCCGAAGCGGACAAAGGAGAGGCGATTCCCTCGTTGAAGAGGGCCCGCCACATGGAGTTCGACGAGAGGCTCATCATGGGCCAGTCCCTGAAATCAGGGGCTCTGTATCTCTTCGAGCGGAAGGACAGCGAGATTCAGACCATGCTGAAGATTCGCAGGGACTACCGGGAAGAACTCCTGGCTCCTCTCGAGCCGCCACCCTGAATCCGGACGAGCGGATCGAGTGGGGAATGATAGGTGGCGGGTAACGTTTTCAAAGATCACACGGAGGCGTTCGTGGCTTCAGACTACCAGGGCGAAACCATTCAGGTATTTGTGTTCCACCGGGGAAAGTTCCTGGGCTATCAGTGTTTCGGGCAGGACAGGATCACGGTAGGCGGGGCGCCGGAAATGGACCTGCCTCTCCCTGACTGTCCCGAGACGGAGGGCTTCTGGGACGTCTACACATCCCGTGGGGCTCTTTACGCCTGGTTCCGAAGTCCGGCCGGAGGCAACGGGAAAGAGGGACACGAAGATCCCCGGAAGGTGCAGCCTCTGGATTCCCTTTCTCTGGGCGAATACCGACTGCAGGCCAAGCTGCTCGTGGGAGAGGGCCTCCACCTCGAATCCACCCGTACGGAAGAGGAGTCGGTCGAAGAGGAAGCCTCTAGGGTTGCGGAACAAGAACTGATCCCGGAGGAAGCCGCTCTGGTTTCGGAAGAGGAAAGCGCTGTCGAAGAACCGACGCCGAAATTGGGGCCAGGGGGCGAGGACGAGGAAGCGGCGGATGCATGGTCGGAGCCCACCCTGAAAGAGGACCGCGTGCAGGAGATCGCGGAAGAAGCCGTGGAGCAGGTGGAAGGAATAAGCCTGGATTACGCGAGGAGCATCTGGAGAGAGGAAGCGGCCGAAGCCCTTGCCGAAGCGAAAGAGATGCCCGGGCCGGTTCTCGAACCGGAAGAAGAGGGCGTGGGGGAGAAGGAGCCCCGGGAACGGATCGACCTGGACTATGCCGACCTCTGGGGACTGTCCGAAGAGAGCGATTCCCTGCCTCGAATGGACGAAGGCGGGGAGACCGGCTCGGAAGAGCCGGGCCCCCGGAGGGAGGAGGCCTCTGCAAAGGACGAAATCGAGGAGTGGATCGGTTTCGGGCTGGAAGAAGAAGAGAAAGCCCCTGTTCCGGTCTTGGAGGAGCCAACACCGGATCGGGTCGTGGAGACGGGTCTGTGCCAGGAGCGGCCGGACGGGGATCCTCCGGCCGAAGAGCCGATTTCCCTGGCGGAAGAGGAAGAGCCGGCCGCGGAGGCACCGGTCCTCCTGGAGGAGACGTGGGAGGCTCCGTCTGTGGAAGAGCCGATCTCCCTGCCCGTGGGGGAAGAACCGTCCGTAGAGGAGCGGATCCCCCCGGCGGAGAAGGAAGGACCGCCTGACGAAGAGCCGACTTCCCCGGCGGAGAAGGAAGGCCCCTCCGCCGAAGAGCCGATTTCCCTGGCGGGGGAGGAAGGCCCCTCCGCCGAAGAGCCGATTTCCCCGGCGGAGGCGGAACAGCCGCCCGCAGGTGAAGCTTCTCTGGAAGCAGTGGGGGAACCTGCCGCAGCCTGGGATGGTGGGGCAGAGGATCTCGAGGAACTGGTTCCGCCCCGTCCGGAACCGGACGAGGAAGAAGCCGCGCCGTCCCCGCTGGCAGGCGGGTCGGATGGGCTCGTGGAAGGGATGAGCGAGGAAGAAAGGGCGCGATTCTGGGGCCAGGTGGCCCAGGATGCTTGTGCGGGAGAGGACGCAGCTCCTCCTCCGGAAGAGATCGTGTTCGAACAGGAGAACCTTCCTGAGGACGAGGACGCGCTCGAAGAGGAGCCGACTCCGGTGAATGCACCTGCAGCGGCAGGCGAACCCCCGGAGTGTGCGAACACGGCCGTTGCCATCGACGAGGCCGGGGAGGACGAGGCGTGGGATTTCGAGGACGAGGAGGAAGAAGACGAGGCGGAGCAGGACGTCACGTACTTCTCTCTGGTCAAGGAACTCTTCCCGGACCGTGACCAGCCCTTGAAGGCGCACCGAGGGGACCACAGGGCACTGGAGGTGGTCCGATTCCGGGGAGGCGACGTGCAGGACGTCGGCTACCTGGAAAGCGGAGGCGCCTACACGATTCGGAAGGGGTGGTCACGCAGCCTCTGGAAGAGGCAGGGCGGAGTCCCCCCCGACTTCAATCTCGTGCGGCTCAAGAACGGGGGGCTGGCGGAGCTTCACATCCAGGACGCGGTCAAGGGAAGGCTCTATTCAGAAGAAGGATCGCAGGATCTACGGGATCTTCGGGATGGAAAGCGAAGACGATTCGGCCTGAAAGGCAAGGCGTCCTGGTTGCCCCTGCCCGCAGACACATGGGCCGTGCTCCGCGTCAATTCCGGCCGATACCTGGTGCGCTACGTCACCCCGCGGCCGAAGCCGGTGGTCCAGCCCCTCCGGCCGAAAGTCAGCATGAGCCAGTTCAAGCTGGTTTCCCTGTCCATGCTGTCCCATCTGCTGCTGATCATGGTGGTCGGTCTGGCCGTGCCGGACAGGACCCTGGAGGGATACAACCGGACGGACCAGTTCGCCCGCATCGACCCGGACGCGTTGAAGGCCCTCAAGCCTCCGCCTCCACCCAAGAAGCCGGACAAGCCGAAGCCGAAGGCAAAGAAGAAGCCGACGAAACCGAAGCCGAAGCCGAAGGTCGCCTCGAAGCACCGCATACCGAAATCGGCGAAGAAGAGCCCGGTTCCGACCAAGGGGAAGGCGGCGGGCGGTGGTGGTAAGAAGAAGGTCGACGTGGCCCAGACAGGCCTGCTGGCTGCCCTCGGCAGCCCGGATGCGGGTGTCCTGGACGCGAAGGGCAACAGCGAGGTCCTGCTCGCCGCGGTGACGAACCTGGACGCCGTGGCCGTGCCCTCGGACTCGACCACCTTCAACCTGGCCGGTGTTGCCGGCAAGCTGGCCACCTCCGAGATCCAGGTGCCTACGAGCGATGTCATCGAAACCGTGGGCGCGGCGCAGCTGATCAAGAATGGAGACGGTACGCTCGGCGCCATGGCCTCGAAGGGCTCCGGTGAGGTCAGGGCCGTGGTCCACGAGCCGCCCAAAGCGAAGATCTCCATTTCGGGAGGCATGAGTCGCGAGGCGGTCCTCAAGGTGGTCAACGCCCATCTCGACGAGGTCCGGGACTGCTACGAGAGGGAACTCCTCCACAATCCCGGGGTCTCGGGAAAGATCCTGATGGAGTGGTTGATCCAGCTCGATGGAAGCGTTCGATACGCAAAGACGAAATTCACGAACATAGGCCATTCTTCCGATCTACATACATGTCTACAGGCACAGGTCGTGACGTGGACGTTCCCACGACCGAAGGGCGGACAGGAAGTGCTCGTGACCTTTCCGTTCCTTTTCGAAAGCATGGGGTTCTGATTCACGAGTTCGAGGGAGAGGAGCAGATGAAGAGCAAGCGATGTGTGAAGATCGGATTCTGGTTGGTCCTGTTCGGCCTGGTGATGGCGCCTCTGGCGTCCGCGGCGGCGCAGGAGACCGACTTCGGGGAGGGCGGCAGGGTCTACGCCGTCCAGAAGAAGGGTTATCTGCTGAAGCACGAGCTCTACGGAGCCCTCGGGGTCCTGCCCATGGATGCGTTGTACAAGGGTGTCACCTTCGGGGCAGGGTACACCTACCACTTCTCGCACCATTTTGCGTGGGAGGCGATCCAATTCGTTTACTCCAGCAACATCGACACCGGCCTGAAAGAGAAGCTCGAGTCGACCACCGGCTGCACACCCCCGGACTTCCGTGAGGTTCAGTTCATGGCCAACAGCAACATCGTCTTCGTTCCTCTCTACGGAAAGATGAGCTGGCTGAACCGCTCGGTGGTCCAGATGGAAGTCTACCTGACGGGCGGGCCCGGCATCGCCCAGTACAAGGAGTTCTCCCTCCGGGGAGCCTCGGGCTACGTGGAGGACACCGAGTACTGCTTCTCGGCCAATTTCGGTCTCGGCCTGCGCTTCTTCCTCAACCAGAACCTGTCTCTGCGGCTCGACATGAGGGACTACATGAACTTCATCGATGGGGTGGACAACGCAGCCTATTTCTCCCTGGGGTTGAGCTGGAATTTCCGGTTCCCCAAGTTCGAGTATGCGGATGAGTAGGGGGTGGACGGCCCATGAACCGAGCCCTCAGAGGGGCGCGCCTAAAGAGGGATGAGACCTTGAAGCAGACGAACCAGATTCAGATTCAGCGGATTGTCGTTCTCCTGACCCTTCTCGTCCTCTTCCTTTGCCTGGAGGAGGCGTACGGGTGGCCCTGGTCGAAGAAAGGAGCCGACATCCCCTTCCCGGATACAGCCGAGGAACTCTACCCCGCCCTTCAGGAGATGGCGGAGGAGAGATACGACAGGGCCATGGACCTCTTCTGGGCCTTCACGGCGGAGCGGCAGGGGCACGAGGACGGCTATGCCCTGGCCCAGCTCAGCACCGCCGTCTGTGCCAACAAGCTCGGTCTCAAGCAGCTTGCCACCGAGTACTACGCGGACATCGTTCGCTCTTCCATGGACCGTTCGGTAACGCTCCAGGCCCTCGATGGTTTGCGCAAGATCACCCATGAGGAGATCTATGACGAGCGCACCATCGTGGAAGAGCTGCTGTACGAAAAGGAATTCGGGACCCTTCCTCCGGAGCTGAACAACTTCGTCCACTACTACCAGGCACTGATGGACTTCCGGAACGGCTATCCGAGATGGGCATCCAATCACGTTGCGAAGCTGGAGGGAAAGGACGAGTACTTCTACCGTGTCCGAATCCTCGAGGCCCTGTGGGCCCTGAAGGAGGACAAGGTGGATGAATGCCGCCGCCTGCTGGAGACGGTGGCCGGCAATCCCGACGTGGACATACCGGTGAGAAACGAGGCGAAGAAGGCCCTGGCGCGGGTGCTATACGAGCAGGGCGAGTTCATGGACGCCTACCGCCTCTACCGGGAGATCGAGGCGCCCGAGCACACCCTGGCGGACGTGATCCTCGAGGAAGCGTGGGCGAAGTTCAGGGAGAGGGACTACAAGAAGTCGATGGGCCTGCTCGTGGCCTTCACGGCCCCGTCCTTCCAGCAGCTGTTCAAGCCGGAACAGTACCTGCTCAAGACGCTCATCTACATGCAGTACTGTCACTACGGAGCGGCGCAGGGAGCCCTCCGTGCGTTCCAGCAGCGTTACGGAGACGTCCTGGCCGGGATCCGACAACGAGAGAACCTGACCGACAATCCCCAGGCGAACAGGATCCTGCGGGGCCTGCCGCCGGTCCAGCGGGTCGATGGCTACCTGAAGGAGCTGGCGGGCGAGAAGACGACGCTCGAAGAGCTCGAGCTGTCCGAGGCCTTCCGTGATTACGTCCGGCCCATCTACGTACTGAAGACCGCGGAGGTGGAGCGTCGTCGGGAGAAGGTCTGGGACCGTGAGGTGGAGCGCCTAAAAAGAATCCTCTTCGATTATCAGGAACAGGCGAATCTCCTGGCCTACGAGACGGGCATGCACCAGTACAAGAAGGTCAAGGAGATGTACTACAGCGCGAGCCTGGAGGGAGAGGAGGAGACGGTGAAGGACGTGGGGCTGCCGAAGTTCTCCAAGCACACCTACTTCACCTTCGAGGGCGAATACTGGAGCGACGAGCTGGATGACTACACGTTCTTCATCGAGGACTACTGCGACGATCCGGAGAAGTGGCTGGGGGGAGATGTGCCGGACCGGGACCGAATGGCGATGAAGGAGTGGGAGAGGGAGAAGAAAGCGGCGGAGAAGGAGAAGGCGAAGCAGGAGAAGGAGAAAGAGGCTCTGGAGAAAGAGAGACGGAAGCAGGAGAGGGCGGCGCGGAAGGAAGAGGAGAAGCGGGCCAGGGCCGAAGAGAAGGAACAGGCGCGCCTGGAAAAGGCGGCGGCGAAAGAACGGGCAGCGCAGGAAAAGGCCGCGGAGAAAGAGCGGGCCCGGAAGGAAAAGGCGGCAGAGAAGGAACAGGGAGCGCTGGAAGAGGCCGCAGAGAAGGAAGAGGCGCAGCAGGAAGAAACGGCGGAGAGGGAGGGGAGGTCGAAGCGGGGCAAGTTCGCAAGGATTGGCTCGTCGGAATGAGCGGCCGGCAAGAACGGATCGGTGGAACACGTCCAGAGGGTACGAGGTGTGCCGTGGGTGATATGCTTCGAAGACATTGGAAACTGGTTCTCGTCCTGGTGATCGCGTGGGCGAGTGTCGGGCCTTCTGCCCTGGCCGGTGAGCAGGTCGATCGGGAACGGCTGCTGCAGCAGCTCGCCCGGGACCTGGAGAGCGCGGAGAACGCCATCGCGGGCACGCGCGACCTGATCCAGCAGTCGATGCACCGCCCCTACCTGCCGGACCTCTATCTTCGGCTGGCAGACCTCTACATCGAAAAATCACGGATTCTCTATCACCTGAAGCGGGTCCAGAACCCGAGCGAGTCGAAGGCGGTCGTGGTCCTGGAAGCGAACCTGCTCAAGACCAAGGCGATCGATCTGTACAACAAGATCCTGGACGAGTTCCCGGAATACGAATACCAGGACAAGGTCATCTTCTTCATGGCCCACGAGTACCGGGAGATGGGCCAGTTCGACAAGATGATGAATGCCTACACCGACCTGGTGGAGCGCTTCCCGGAGAGCCCGTACCGCCTGGAAACGTACCTGCTCATCGGTGACTACTACTTCGACTCCATGAATCTCGACAAGGCGGAGGAGTCCTACCTGACGATCCTTGCCGCGCCGGAAAGCCACGTTCACGGCATGGCCCGCTACAAGATGGCCTGGTGTCACATCAACCGGAGCAGGTTTCCCGAGGCTCTGGACCTGCTCGAGACGCTGGTCAAGGACCCTCGCTACGACCACATGAAGACCGAAATCGATGCGTACAAGCGAATCAACCTGCGACGCGAGGCCCTGATGGACCTGGCCTACTGCTACACCGAGGTCAAGCCCCCTGAAGAGGCTCTGGAGTACTTCGCGAATCTGAGCGACTCGAAGTCGATCTACCTCGCCGTGCTCAGCAAGCTCGGACACCGGTACTTCCTGAAGGAGAACTGGGCGGCCGCGGCGGATGTGTACCGAACGATGATCTCCCTTTCCCGGAACGCGCAGAAGAACATCGACTACGCACAGAAGCTCTTCGCCTGTGCGCAGAGGGCGAAGGAGATGCAGGACCCGGAGAAGAGCGTGGAGGCCCTGATCGGGGTCCTGGAGCAGGTGAAATATTCCTGGAGGACCGATCCCGCGGAAAAGGAACGGTTGAACGAGGAGTTCGAGGTCTACGCCCGGGACATGGCCACCCGGCTCCACCTGCTCGCCTCGGAGAAGAAGGACAGGGAGAGGTTCCGTCAGGCCGCGGATGCCTACGCCCACTATCTGGACTTCTTCCAGCAGGGCGGACAGGTCCGTGACATCCTGGAGAACCAGGCCGAGGCGCTCTACGAGGCCGGCCGCTACTTCCAGGCGGCCCTCGCCTACGAGAAGCTGGCTGCGCCGCCGGAGCCGCCGGATGTGGAAGAGGAGAAGGTTGGCGAAGAATCCGCGGAGAAGGAGGAGACGAAGGTCGCCGCCATGCCTCCAAGCCCGCAGAAGTCGACCCAGGACTGCCTCTACGGTGCGGTCGCCTCCTTCTACAAGGCCCTGAAGGAGCAGGAGGACCTGGACGACCTCGAGAAGCTGGAGGCACGGCAGGGCCTGCGCCAGGTGGGCAGTCACTACCTGGCCGCCTTTCCCGGGGCGGAGGACGCGCCCGAGGTTGCTTTCAACGTGGCCTGGGTCTCGTACGAACAGGGCGACTACAAGGCCGCTCTCGAAGGATTCAAGGGATTCATCCAGGAGTACCCGGGATCCAAGGAGGCAGCGGCGGCAGGGCACCTCGTTCTGGACATTCACAAGAGCCTGGATGACCTGGACGGCCTGATCAAGGATGCGAGGTCCATGCTGGCGAACCAGCGAATCACGGATCCGAAGTTCCGGTCGGAAGTGGGCAACATCCTGGCGGCGGCCGAGCACAGGCATCTGGAGGAGCTCACCGTCAAGGTGAAGGACGGCGCCGAGGGCTCGGATGAGGCCCTGCTCGCCCTGGGCGAAGAGGCGCAGGACAGCGGGCTTCAGGAACTTGCCCTTTTCAACCTCTACGTTGTGAGCAAGGAAGCCGAAGACATCCCCAAGGTGCTCGAGAGGGGAAAGCAGATCCTGGCCAAGACGCAGGACCCGAAGCGTCGTCAGGACGTGCTTTCTACCATGGCCCACTTCTACTTCGAGGCGGGTGACTTCCCGAATGCGGCCGCCTACTCGGAAAAATCCGCCGAGGGGGTCACCGGTGAGGAGCAGGCGGACCACCTGATGCGGGCTGCGAAGCTCCAGGGATGGATGGGCGACCATGTTTCCGCCGTAAAGAACTACGAGAAGGCCCTGCCCCTGCTTCCCCCGGCGAAGCAGCTGGACGTGGAGAAGGAAGTCCTTCGCCAGTACGAGGAGCTCAACGATACCTCGCAGATTCTCTCCCGCTCCCGCGCCCTCATGAGCCGGGAACCGGGGGAGATGAAGTGGGTCTTTCTGCACGGCAATACGCTCTATGAGCAGGGAAGACGGTCCGAGGCAATGACGGTCCTGAAGAAGGTGGACGAGCTCTACGCAGCGAAGGTGGCTTCCGCGCCGGAGGCCGTGACGCCTGAAGAGAGGGCCTACGCCGCTCAGGTCCGGTTCTATCGGGCCGGCCGGGAGATGGCCGATTTCAAGAAGATCGCCATCAAAGGTGACAAGATCGAGAACGCCCTGATCCAGAAGAAGCTCAAGGCCCACCAGACCGTGGAGGCAGCCGGCCTGGAGGTGGCCCAGTACGGAAGCCCCCGGTGGACCATCGCCTCCCTGATGATGGCGGCGGAGGCGAACGACGAGATCTCGCGGTTCTTCCTGGAGGCGCCGGAGCCGAAGGGGCTCGACATGGCCCAGAAGCAGCAGTACCGGCAATTGCTGGAGGACAAGGTGCGGCCTTACCGCGAAAAGGCCCTGCAGTACAGAAAGGCCGCCCTCGACAAGGCCTATTCCCTGGGCATCTTCTGCCCGGAGGTAACCGCCTGCTATGCGGTGCTGAACAACGGTTCGCGCCCCCCCACGATCGCAAGGGGCGCACTGCTCCTGGGCGCGGAAGGGTCCGGCTCCGGGCAGTCCTCGAGGGACCTGCTGGAGGCCCTGTACGCCGATCCGGGAAACAGCTCCCTGCTCGCCTCCCTGGCGGCAGCCTACGCGAAGGAGGGCAAGCCGGAGCTGGCGTCCCTGGTCCTGCACCGCATTCTGGAGAGGGACCCGAAGGATGCCCCGAGCCAGAACCTGCTCGGCCTGTTCCGACTCCTCGAGGGGGAGGATCAGAAGGCGTACCGTTTCTTCCAGACCGCACTCGAATACGATCCCGGCCTGGATGACGCGAGGGCGAACCTGGTCGTGCTCAACGAGGGTTACGGGAATTTCCAGAAGGCGAGGGAGTCCCTTTCCCGGATCGCGGACCGGCAGTCCCTCGAAGTCTCGAAGACCGCCTTCGTGCATCCGGATTTCCGTGCGGCTGCCGGACGCATGGAGGTGGTTGCCTTCGACGGCTCGGAGATCGAAGCCTTAGAGGAAGAATAAGGAAGAGCCATGTCGATACGAAATTCTGTCGAGGGGCGTTGTGTACCTCTTGTCTTCATCGGGATGCTGCTGTCCGCATGCGGAACGGGCAGCTTCACAGGGGGTACAGGAGAGGCGGACACGGGCGGAGGCGGATACGTGATCCCCGGCGGGGATCTCGACGGAGACTGGGACATCCAGGTGGTGGACGACAACGGGAACGTGGGAAAGCTGAACGAGCTTCGCTTCAACGGACAGGGGCAGCCCAGCATCGCCTACTTCGTGGTCTCCGATACGTTGTACTGGATCCGGTACGCCGCCTATGACGGCTGGACATGGGAAATCGAGACGGTTCACGAGACCGACACGATGACCGGCTGCGGCCTCACCATGGATCCCACCGGCACGCCGGTTCTCGCCTATGTGGGCGGTGATCGGACCCCCCTGTACTACTGGCCTTTCCAGTCCGATCTTCTCATGGCGACCTGGACGGGCGCGGACTGGGCGGTCGAGGCCGCCGACGAGGAAGGGGTGGTCGGGCTCTGGCCTTCCGTGGCCTTCGACCGGTTCGGTCTCGCGGGGATCAGCTACCAGGATCTCGGAACCGGCATCGACTACAACGATTTCCACTTGAGGGACCTCAAGTACGCCTATTCCACGGGTGGAGCCTGGGTGACCGAGACCATCGATCTCGACGGGGGCGGCTACTACACGGATCTCATGTTCGACGAAGACGACCAGCCTGCCATTGCCTATTGCGGCAACGTGGACGATGATCACCAGTCCCTGAAATTCGCTCGCCGCGGGGACTTCGGGTGGGAGGTCAGCACCGTGGACTCCATGTGCAACTGCATGCAGGGGAGCCTTTCCGCCCGTAACACCCCCGGCGGAGGGTTCGGCATCGCGTACTACGACGACACCTTTCAGGACCTGCGCTACGCGAGCTACATGAGCGGCATCTGGGTCCGGGAGACCGTCGAGTCCCACAACAAGGTGGGCAAGTACTGTGCGCTCGCATACGGCCCGGACGGGCAGCCTGTCATCAGCTACTACTACTGCGGCAGAAGCACGGACGACGATTGCCAGGGCGGCGGGGACCTCCGGGTCGCCCAGCGCACCCAGACGGGGTGGGAGACGGTGACCGTGGACACGGAAGGCAACACGGGCCTGTTCACGTCCATCGAAGTCTCGGACACCGGAACCATCTACGTCTCCTACTACGACCAGTCGAACGAATCCCTCAAAATGGCGGTGCACCGCTAACCGCTCGGCCCAACCACTCCACCCGGGGGTCAGGGATCGGGGGTCATGGGTCAGACCCCTCCTTTCCGCCCCGCCGATGGTTCAACGATTCTCCTTGCCCCGGAAGCCCCGTTCGCCACGCATCGATGACCACCAACTGGGGGAGTTCGAACGATGCGGACCGGGTCGATTCGCCCATTCCCTGGAACCTGTGCCTCGCCTCTCACATCCAAGGGACGTCGAAGAGAAGCCCTGCGAAAGGGATGTTCCGCAATATACATAGAGGGATGAGGTGAAGCCATGAGAAGAGGAAGATCCACGACCTGTTGCCTGATAACGGCATGGATTCTACTGGGCCTGGCTGTCACGGCTTTCGGGGGTGGTTCGCCAGGAGAAATCATCGACAAGACAAATTGGGAGGCGATCGAAGGGCAAGTCCCCGATTCGATGCTCGGTTGGATCAAGAAAGGAGACTGGAAACTCCCGATCAAGGAACTGAGCTATGACGTCAACGAGTACCACGCCGGATTCGCTCTGGAAGCATTCGAGACAAATGCGGGCAAATACGGGCTCGACCAGGATGACGGGATCGTCGATCTGGAGACAGGCGAGTCCCCGGAGTCCATCGTTGGGATCCCCTTCCCAGGGATTGACCCGGAGGACCCGAAGGCCGCTGTGAGGATCATGCACAACAACCACTATATGCAGTACATCATCGGGGATCTGCGGTTCCCGTTCACCTTGACCTGGGCCTCCCCGTCCGGATGGGAACGGGAGATCGGCGCCACGTGGAGGCAGGCAAACATGGACGGGTGGCCCGGGGCCCGGGACAGGAGAAACCCGGACCGAGTGGAGAAGTATGCGCTCGCTCTCGTGCACAGTCCTTTCGATCTCAAGGGTACGGCCGTCATGACCTGGCGCTACCTGGACCCGAGAAAACAGGACAGTTCCTTCGGCTATTTCCCGGCCATCCGGCGGGTCCGCCGCATGAGTCCGGGCAACCGCTCGGATGCGTTCGTCGGATCGGACCTCTCCGTGGACGACGCGAACGGTTATGACGGGAAGGTGGCCGCCATGGAATGGAGAATCGTGAGGTCACAAGAGGCGATCCTGCCCTGGTACGACACGGACCCCGTACCCGTCGTGCAGAACGAGGAGGGTGAATGGGTGACGACGAGTGACGTGAAAGGACTGACCTACGGATACGAGAAGGAGGGGTGGCAGGGGGCCCCGTGGACGCCTACGAACCTGGCCTGGGTGAAGCGGCCCGTCTATATCATCGAGATGAAACCGAAAGACAAATACTACAACTACGGGCCCCAGTACGCATGGGTCGATGCCGAGACCTACGCCGTCAACTACAAGGTGATTCACGATCGCAGCGGAGCCTACTGGAAGACCTTCCTGAAGGGAGACGTGTCCTGCACAGGCCCCAACAACAGGATGAAGTTCCTGACGGTAGGCTTTCAGCAGATGGTGGACGACCGGAGGCAACATGCGACCATCGTCGAGGACTTCAGCCCGAGGAACGTGTGGGCCTATTTCGCCAAGCTGGAGTTGAACGACTTTTCCCTGGTCGGGATGCAGAAGTACGGGAAATGAGCCTGTGCAGGGATCCGGTCTTGCTTGCACCCCACTACATTGGCATTATGTCCCTAGAATCGACTTCCCCGTGACTCGCAGATGCTCGGTCTCGAGGTGTTGGATGCCCCGGAACCCGCCCGATCCCCACCCTTTTCCCAGGAACCGGTTTCTCTATCCGCTTCTGCTCTCTACGCTTCTCGCCGCCGGGTGGTTCATCTTCCGCGTTGCCTACAGCGGAAAGTGGTACTACGACAACCTGCCGTGGAATCTCCTGCTGGCGTGGGCCCCTTACGTGTGCAGCCTCTGGGCCGTTGCCTGGGGGCGCGTTTATCCGGGCAGGTGGTGGCTGCTCCTGCTGCCCGGTGCGCTGTGGCTGGTCTTCTTCCCGAACGCCCCCTACATCGTGACCGACTTCTATCACCTGGAAATACGGCCGCCCATCCCGCTGTGGTATGACGTCGTCCTCCTCACGCTGTTCGCGTGGACGGGCTGCTTCCTGGCGATCACGTCTCTGAGGGCGATGCAGTTGCTCGTCAGGAAGTGGACGAATCGGCCTGTGAGCCGGATCTTCGTTGCAGTCGCTCTGGGCTTGAGCGGTGTGGGGGTCTACCTGGGCCGTTTCGAACGCTGGAACAGCTGGGACCTGTTCCTGCAGCCCGCCAGCGTGCTGGAAGACCTGGCTGCCCCCCTGATGAACCCATTGAACAACATGCGGTTCCTAGGGTTCAGCCTCGCGTTCACGGCCCTTCTTTTCGTGATCTACGCGGTCTTCGTTTCGGTCACCCGGGGAGGGGATCTGGATCCTTGAATGATGCGGCCGAGACTAAGTACTCGATGTCATAAATACGATCGCATTCGGAGGCCGATCCATCCCGACAGGCTGCGTTGCTCGTCGGTTAAATACTCCCGGTATTCGCCCTCCTCGCGCCTTGCCTCTCGGGCGCCTCGGCCTCCTCGATACGTGACCGTATTTATGACATCGAGTACTAAGGCTTCTCGTCGGCCTGCTTGCGCGGCCGGAAGGTGAGGATGCAGGCGTCATCCGGCTGGGTGGACCAGAGTTCCATCGAGTAGTCGAATACACTCCCGAAGAAGCCGTGGTCGAAGGCGTCCGCATGGTCGCACATGTCCGCAACCTCTTCGGCGCTCATCCCGGCCATGCGCCACGCCTCCTTGAGCGGGCAGCGGGGGAGCTTGACCACCAGCTCCTCCGGGCTCGAGCGAACCACCTCCGGCTCGTTCAGCTCCCCTCCGGCCGGGAGGAAATCGAGAAGCCAGGTCTGGAAGGACTCTAGGTCCTTCGGAAAGTCCATCATCTTCGCCGTGTTGACGCCGTGGTTGTACAGGGCGCGTTTGAAGACCCCGGTCGTCCGCTCCTCCCCGATCTCTCTGCGCATCTCCCGCAGGACCTCGGTGTAGATCAGTGCGCGGTTTGCGTGTGCGAGGAAGACGTCCTTCTTCAGGGCCTCGATTCGATCCTTCTCCTGGCTCATGGCCGTCCTTTCAGGGCTGGGGTGGGAAGTCGGACAGGATCTTCTCCACGTCCTCGTTTATTTCCTGCTGCATCTTCTCCGGGTTCACGCGCCTCTTGACGATTCCGGTGCCCATGCCCCGCCAGACGAGCTCCTCCTGCTCCGCGTCCACGACGTCGATCACGAGCGTTCCTTCCTCGTAGTGGCTCACCTCGACCCGACCGCCGTAAGGCCCCCACCAGGGGTCGTACCAGCCGTAGCGGCCCCAGTCCTGGACGCGAATGCGCTCCTTGACGCCCGCGTGAACGACCACGACAAAGTCTGCCTCTTCCTCCTCCACGAGGGAATATCCCTTGGCGCGGAGCGTCTTGTCAACCGCCTCCTGGACACGCCTCTTGACGAGGGGGTTCTGTGCCAGAGCGTCTTCCGGGACTTCCCTGTCGGACCAGGCGTAGGACTCGTAGTTCTGGAAATCGACGTCCCGGTCGTAGTCCGTCTTCACGGAGAGGGAAGAGCAGCTCGCAAGGACCAATACCAGGATGCACAGCACCGGTGCAATCCGCTGCATGAAGACTCCTCCTTCGAATACCGTCGGTGATGAATCCGGGGGCGCAGTCTAGGGTCCTTCCACACGATCATGAAGTATGGATGCAGGGTCGGCGGTAGACGTCACCGTGGCAACTCGGCCAGCTCTTTCCTCGCCTTGTCCGGCTCGATCGGGGTGCCCAGGCGCTCGAAGATCTGCAGGGCCCTGGTCAGGTGTTCTCTGGCCCCGGGTAGGTTGCCCTGGCGTTTGTGTAGGCGGCCGAAGCCGGCGCAGGCCATCGCCAGGGCATTCTCGGCCTTGATTTCCTGGAAAACGGAGATGCTCCTTTCGAATTGGGCGGCCGCCTGCTCCTGGTTCGCGTCAAGGGACATCTCGGCCAGGAGGAAGTGCGCATGGCCGCGGCAATACCTGGCGCCGCAGCTCTGGGCGACCTCGAGGAGTTCTGCGGCGGTCTTTCTGCCCTTCTCGTACTCCCCTGCCTTCCAGTACCCGTCGGCGAGAAACAGGACACACCAGAGCTCGAACATCACGAATCGTGTTGCCCGAAATATCGGCAAAATCCCCGTGATCAGCTCGATGCCCTTACCGGGCTGTCCGCCGTGGATCCATGCCCACCCGAGGAACTGCTGGGCCATGGCCCTGTCGCCCGGCGTGGGGGCCCTGTTCAGAGCCTGCTCCGCATAGCGTACCGCCTTGTCCGGCTCCCGCTTGAAGGTGTAGACGGCCGACAGGGCATACTCGGCATTCGTGACCATGCTGACATCCGAGAAATCGTGAGCCCGGCGAAGGGCCCTTTCCCCGATCTCCACCGCCTCGTCCCAACGGCCGAGATGGGCGCAGGCCTGGCTTGCCGCCACCAATCCCCGCACATAGCAGCGGAGATGAAAATATTCCTCCATGGCGCGAAGAAGGTCTTCGTAGAGGGCGAAGGCCCGGTCGTAGTCGCTCTTCATGACACAGATGTATTCTGTCAGGAAGAGAAATCCGGCGTCTTCCACGTACGCCGCGCGCTCGCGGAGGCGGTCGGCCTTCGTCAGGGTCTCCACAGCCTGGTCGAAGTCCCCCAAGGTCGCCTGGAACCACCCCAGGCGGGAATAGAACGCGGCGCACACGCCCTCGTTTTCGAGTCCCGCCGCCACGGCTTCGTAGCGATCCATGAGATCGCGGTATTCCGTGAATTTGAGGAGCAGGAAGAACACGTTGGACTGGTTCGTGAGGAGGGAGATCCGCTTCTCCCGGGTTTCCCTGGTATCGGGCAGCTCGTCGAGCAACTCCATGGCCTTGTCAAAGGTCGCCATCGCCTCCTCCAGGGAGTTGGCTGCCGCCGCCCTCTGGTTGGACAGTTCCAGGTACTCCACCGCCTTCGCCTTGTTGTCGCCCTGCACGTAGTGATGGGCCAGCACTTCGTAATAGTCGACCAGCCGCTCTCCGTGGATCCGTTCGATGGCCTCGCCGATCTCTGCGTGAAGTTCTCTCCTTCGCTTCCGGAGCAGGCTGTTGTAAGCCGCCTCCTGGATCAGGGCGTGTTTGAAGATGTACTCGAGCTCGGGGAAGAGCTGCTTCTCGTAGATGAACCCCAGGCGCTGAAGAGTCTGCAGGGAAGCCCTCATCCCTTCTCCCGACCCGATAATCGTCCGGAGGATGCTGTAGGTGAACTGCCCGCCGATCACGGAGGCCACCTGCAGGAGGCTCTTCTGGCTCTCCTCCAGGCGGTCCATCCGGGCGCTGGTGATCGCCTGGATGGTGTCCGGCACCTCGACCTCGGACGGGTTCACGGCGAGCACGTACCGATGGTTCTCCCTGCGAACTGAACCGTTCTCCAGCAGGCTCTGGGTCAACTCTTCGACGAAAAGGGGGTTTCCACCGGCCTTGCCCAGGACGAGAGCCGGAATCGCCGGTTCGACCTCCTCACCCGCGAGGATGGACTGAACCAGCCGGACGGTCGTTCTTGCGGTCAACTGATCGAGGGGGATCTCCTCGCAATAGGTCCTCGCGCCGCGGTCGTGCCGGTACTCAGGCCGGTAGAGCAGGATGAGCAGGACCCCGGCGCCGGCCAGGGTATCGGCAAAGAAATCCAGGAAATCCTGCGAAGTGCGGTCGATCCAGTGCAGATCCTCCATGACGATGACCAGGGGCTTCGTATGGCTCGCATGTATCAGAAGGTCCCGTATTGCCTGGAAGACTCTCCGCTTCTTCTCTTCAGGGTCGAGTTGCAGGTACATCTCGTCTTCCACTGTTATGGAGAGCACGTCCTGCAGTGCGGACAGGTGGGACGGGAGGTTGCCGTCCAGTCGGCTCAGGACGTCCCGTACCTTCTTCTGAACGTCCTGCTTCCGGCCGATCCCCTGGATGTCGAAATAGGACCTCAGTATGTCCAGCACGGGCAGATAGACCAGGGAGCCCCCGTAGTGCAGGCATCGGCCCGCGAGGAAGAGGTGTTCCCCTTGAGGAAGTCTGTTCCGAAATTCCTGGAGCAGCCTGGACTTGCCTACCCCGGCGTCGCCCATGATTCCCACGATCCGACCCGATCCAGCCCGGGCCTTGTCGAAGGCTTCGCCCAGAATCTCCATCTCCCTTCTGCGTCCGACGAAAGGGGTGAGCCCTCTGGCCGCCGCGGCCTCCATTCGGGTTCCCACCCCCTTGTCCCGGACCAGTTCGTAGGTTTCCTGGGGCGCTTCCTTTCCCTTGACGCGAACCTCGCCCAGGCAGGCGAAGTCGAAGAAATCCCTGGCGAGCCTGTGCGTATTCTTGGAGACCAGGATGGCTCCGGGCCGGGCCCGTTTCTCGAGTCGAGAGGCCAGATTGGTGGTGTCCCCGATGGCCGTGTAGTCCATCCTGAGGTCGTCGCCCACCGAGGCTACGATCACCGTGCCCGAGTTGAGGCCGACGCGCATCCGAAGATCCACGCCGCGGGATTCCCAGAGCCTCTCTCCGTATTCCCTCATCGCTTCACGAATGGCCAGCGCTGCATGACAGGCCCGCCGGGCGTGGTCCTCGTGAGCGAGAGGCGCTCCGAACAGGGCCATCAGCCCGTCGCCGGTGAACTTGTCGACCGTCCCCTCGTAATGATGGATCTCACCCAGCAAAATCCGGAAGCAGCCGCCCAGGATCTGGTGGACGTCCTCCGGGTCCAGCTTCTCGGCCATGGCTGTGTAGTCGGCAACATCCGCAAAGAGCACGGTCACGAGCTTCCGCTCTCCCTCGATCCGGCTTCGGTGGTTGAGAATCTTGTCGGCCAGGACTTTCGGGGTGTAGGAAAGGGGATCGCTGTAGGCCGTACCAGGGGTCTCTCCGGACGGCCCCAGGTCGCAGCCGCACGTGTCGCAGAAGACATGGTCCCCAGGGCTTTCCGCACTGCACCGGGGACAGACCCGGACCAGTACCCGCCCGCACTTGCCGCAGAAGGCGGCTCGATCCCGATTCTCGAATTGGCAGGTCGGACACTTCACCTGTGGAACAACCCCCTTTGATCGGACGAACGCTCACCGGTCGAGCTTCTTGTGCAGGCAGGCCGCTATTTACAGAATCTCTGGAAGCCTGCCAGGGAGAAGTTGTCCAATCCTATGTTCGCGAAATAGGTGATGGAGATCTCCGGTGCGGCCACAGGGCCGAGGGTCGCACGCTTCGACCTCTCATCGACGTATATCGTATCTCCCAGGATGGTGAGCCGCATCGCCTTGTCCTCACTCTCGCCCGCCATACGTGCCTTCACGAGCGTCTTCCAGTGTGCACCGCTCCTGTCCCGGATGACCTTGAAGACAGGCGAATAAGCTTCCGCACTGATCCACAAGTGCTGGACACCATAGTTGTAGTAAGGGTCTTTGGGCCTCATTTCGATGACATGGACAGGTCGCTTCACCCAGACCCAGTTGACGGGGGCCCACGGGGCTCCCTGCCATCCCTCCCTCTCGTACCCATACACCGTAGCCTTGACCGGATGGGCCATTTCCCAGGCGCCCTGACCGTTCCGCTCGATTCGTGCAGGATCCGGATCCCAGAAGGGAACGAGCGCTTCCCGCCTTCCCAGGAGTCTCCACTCCATGGCCGACATCTTTCCGTCGTAGAGGCCGATGTCATCGTTCGCTATGTTGGATCCGAACAGTGCGTCCGACCGGTTCGCAGGGCTCATACGACGGACCCTGCGGATGGCAGGGGCATATCCGTAGCAGATGTCCTGCTTGTCCGGATCCCGGAAGCGCCAGGTCATGACCGCAACGCCGGCCATGTCGTAAGGACTCCTTACCACCACGATCTGCTGCTGCAGAAGGCCGGTCGGGTTCGGCCTCTCCGCGTACTTTGGATTTCCCTCCATGTGCGTCTGGAGAACCTCCAGGAACAGGTCCCGCTCGTAGCCGGCAGGGCCCACGAAGCGTATCGGCGCTGATCCCGCTGCGTCGCCGAGACTGTATTGGGCATACTTCTTGTTGTGCATGATCTTTTCGCCGGCCTCCGGGTCGGCGGGATCGATTTCAGGAAAGGGGACCCCGACGATGTGCTCCGCCCGCTGGCCCGTCTCCGCCTCCACGATCCAGTGGTGTTGATCCAATTCGTATCTGCCCGCGTTCTTCTCCAGCCCCTCCAGGACAAAGGCCGGAAAGCAGTCACGGGGACGATAGCTCAGCTCACCGATCTCGAGGACGATCTTCGCCTCCTTCACCCAGGCGAGGACCGGATCGGGCAGTAGACCCTGTGCTTGCGCCCAGTTCGTCTTGTCAATGAGGTGGGCGGTGGCGACCTCGGCAGAGCCCTGCGAAGGGGCAAACAGCGCAGGGAAGTACGGAAGAAGAAAAGCGAACCATGACAGTATTCTTCTCATCGTGCCTCCTCCCTGGGGCCGCTACCGAGGGCCTTTGGCGTAGGCAAGGTGATTGCGGCCCCCCTGCCCGGACAAGTCCGCCAGTTCCCTTCTCACCTTGTCCGGCTCCATCAGGGTCCCGAGCCGTTCGAACAGCTCCAGGGCCTTGCAGAGGTACGCGCGGGCCTTCCCGGAGTTGCCCTGCTGTTTGTGCAGGCGTCCGTAGCCCGCACAGGCCATGGCCAGCTCGTTCTCCGCCCGGATCTCATGGAAGACGGCGATGCTCTTTTCGAAGCAGGCTCCTGCCCGGCCCGGGTCCGCGTCGCCGGCCATTTCACCCAGCAGGAAGTACCCATATCCCATGTCGTACCTGGCTCCGCAGGGCTCCACGATCTTCAGCAGATCCGCTGCAGCCTGCCTGCCCTTGTCGTACTCCCCTGCCAGCCAGTAGCCCTGGGCCAGGTACTGCGTTGCCGGCACCTCCATCATCACCGTGCCCGTGGCACGAAAGAGCCCACGCACCCCCTCCAGCAGCGGGATTCCTTCGCTCGTCCTTCCTCCATGGCAAAGAGCCAGCCCGAGGATGTGCTGGGCCATGGTCTTCGTCACCATGGTCTGGGCCTTCGCCACCGCGCTCTCCCCTTGCTCGATGGCCCGAGACAGGTCGCGTTTCAACGTGTACGCATACGAGAGGGCTCCCCCGCCCCACCCCCAACTGGTGGAGATCTCTCCTTCGGCTGCAAGAGCCTTCTTCCCGAACTCGACCGCTTCATCGAAACGGCCTTGGCGCGCAAGAGCCACGCACGCAACCCAGGATGCACGCAGCGGGATACGGGGGTTAGGCATCCCCGCCGTAATCCGCAGGGCCTCCTTCGCCAGGCCCAGCGTACGGTCGAAATCCGCCTTGA
This sequence comes from uncultured Thermodesulfobacteriota bacterium, assembly GCA_964479535.1. Taxonomy (GTDB): domain Bacteria; phylum Desulfobacterota; class DSWW01; order DSWW01; family DSWW01; genus S015-6. Next base: position 14,369 of record CAYZMM010000004.1, on the reverse strand, counting down.
AGAGGTGGGCAAAGGCGGATATGTAGATTGCATATCCTGCCGATTCCATGTCTCCGGCCGCCTGACAGAGCTTCACAGCCCTTGTGCAGGTCTCGACGGCCTGATCCAGGTGGGAAAACGTGAGTTCGCAGTAGCCCATTACAGCATAGAGTTGCCCTTGCAGTCCGGGGTTTTTCAGAGTAGCGGCCACCGGCTCGTACCGGGTCAAGAGGCCGTAGTATTCGCGAATTCTCAATAGCCCGAAGAACACCTTGTCCTGGTTCACCAGCAGAGAGATTCGGCGCTCCCGGTTCTCCTCGAGGTCGGGCAGGGTGTGGAGGAGTTCCATCGCCTTGTCGAAGTGTCCTTTGGCGTCTTCCATGGCGTTGGCTTGCGCCGTCTTTTGATTGGCCAGGTCGAGATACTCGACTGCTTTGGCCGTGTTGTTGCTCTGCACGAAATGGTAGGCCAGGAGTTCGTAGTGTTCCTCGATCCTCTCCGCATAGAGGCCTTCTATGGCCCTGCCTATCTGCTCGTGCAGTTGCCGTCTCCTCTTCCGAAGCAGACTTGCGTACGCAACCTCCTGGGTGATGGCATGTTTGAAGGTGTATGCCGACTCGGGGGAGAGTCTCTTCTCGTAAATGAGTTCCGCGCTTTGCAGACGGGCCAGTAGGGGTTTCAGTTCCGTGGTCATGCCCGTTGTGATCGTCTTGAGAATCCGATAAGCGAACTCCCGGCCGACGACCGCGGCTACCTGCACGATCCTCTTGAGCTCCTCCTCGAGGCGGTCCATTCGTGCAGCGATGATTCCGTGGACCGTATCCGGCAAATCGATCTCGGACGGCGAACGTGTGAGTACGTATCGATCTTTGTCCCGAAGGATCGAGCCGCTTTCGAGCAGGTTGTTCGTGACCTCCTCCAGGAACAGCGGGTTGCCTCCGGCCCTTTTGAGAATCAGGTCCTGCAGCTCTGGCGCAACTTTTCCTTTCGCCAGAAGGGCCTCCACGAATTCGGCGCTGGTGCGAGTCGTGAGTTCTTCGAGGCCGATGCGGGTATGGGAGCGAGGCGCGCCCCAGCCTCGGGTGTATTCGGGGCGATAAACGAGGACCAGCAGAATGGAAGCATCCGACAGGGCTTCGACGAGAAAGCCCAGGAATTCCTGGGAGGTTGTGTCGATCCAGTGAAGGTCTTCCACGGCAAGGGTGAGGGGGGTCTTCCTGCTTGCCCGAAGGAGCACGTCTCGGACGGCCCGAAAGATCTTCTCTCTTCTCTGCGGAGGCTCGATTTGGAGATAAGCCTCATCCTGGATCCGAAGGGAAAGCAGATCCTGCAAGGGGGGAAGGCCGCCCAGAAGCTCCTCATCGATCCGACGGAGACCTTCCCGGAGCTTCTTCTGAACCTCCTCTTCCGGATCGCCCTCCTTGATGTCGAAGCAAGAGCGCACGATACCCAGAATCGGCAGGTAGACCACGGTAGCACCGTAGTGCAGGCAACGACCTTCAAGCAGGTTGTGGTCACCCGCCTCGATTTCGTTTCGAAACTCGCGGAGCAGCCTCGACTTGCCCACCCCGGCGTCGCCCACGATCTCGACGACCTGGCCCGATCCGGACCGGGCCTTTTCAAAGGCGCTTCGCAGGGCCTCCATCTCCTCTCGACGCCCTACGAACCGGGTGAGCCCTCTGGCGGCCGCTGCCTCCATCCGACTCTCGAATCCTTTGTCCCTGATCAGCTCGTAAGCCCGCTGAGGAGCCTTCTTCCCCTTTACCGAAATCTTCCCCATGTAGATGAACTCGAAGAAATCCCTGGCGAGATTGTACGTGTGGCCCGAGACCAGGACGGCTCCCGGCCGGGCATTCGCCTCCATCCGGGAGGCAAGATTCGTCGTGTCCCCGATGGCGGTGTAGTCCATCTTGAGGTCGTCCCCCACCGAGCCCACGATCACCGTGCCCGAGTTGAGCCCGATGCGCACCTTGAAATCCACGCCCCGGGTCTCTTTGATTCTCTCCCCGTATTCGCCGATCGCCTTCTGAATGGCCAGAGCTGCGTGGCAGGCCCGATGGGCGTGGTCCTCGTGAGCCAGGGGTGCTCCGAAGAGGGCCATCACCCCGTCGCCGGTGAACTTGTCGATCGTCCCTTCGCAGCCGTGAATCCGATCCACCAGTATGTCGAAAAACCCTCCCAAGAGTTCGTGGACCTCTTCCGGATCGAGCTTCTCCGACATGGAGGTGTAGTCGGCCGCATCGGCAAAGAGTACCGTAACGAGCTTTCTCTCCCCTTCGATCCGGCTCCTCGTCGTGAGGATCTTGTCGGCCAGGGCGTTGGGCGTGTATGTACGGGGGCGGTTGAAGTCAATGGCGCCTCCCGCCCGGGACTTCCCGAGATCGGAACCGCATCGGTCACAGAATACGTTTTCTGCGGGGCTTTCCGTGGCGCAGTGGGTGCAGAGTCTGAACAACTTGACCCCGCAGCTTCCGCAGAAACCGGCTCGTTCCCGGTTCTCGAAGTGGCAGCTCGGGCACTTCACGGCGGGCGCTCCCAGGATCGAGAATCAGACAAGTTTCCTGTGAATCGTGATCTGCCTTCTTTCGACCGAAATGAATCCGGCGTCCTGAAGCTCTCGTATCGTACGGCTCACGGTCTCCCGGGACGACCCCACTACGTCTGCGATCTCCTGATGTGTGAGGCCCTCACGGACGACCCACTCGTCGCCCTGTGGCTCAGCCGTTTGCATGAGAAAGGTCGTGACCCTGCCGTAGACGTTCATGAAGGCCAGACTCTCGATCTTCTCGTCCGCTTTCCGGAGTCTCTCGAGCAATACCCTGAGAAGATCGAACGTGAGGTCCGGATTGGAGGAAAGCGATCTTCTGAAGTCCTCGCTGCGAATGACCAGGATCTCGCTCGGCTCCTTGGTGACGATCGTAGCGGATCGCGGTGCTCCGTCGATGGCGGCCATCTCTCCGAAATACTCTCCCGGACCGATCACCGCGAGTACGATCTCCTTCCCTTGCTCGTCGCGGGCGATGACCTTCGCCTTGCCGCTGCGCACGATGTAGAGCGAGGCGGAATCGTCTCCTTTGCTGAAGAGGATGGTGTTCTTTGGGAATCTCTTCCGGATCGCGGCCTTCTCGAAGCATCGGATCGTTTCGGCATCCAGGCGGGAGAAGAGGGGTCTTTCCTCGTGCATCTGCGATCTCCTCCTTGAACACGGTCCTCGTCGAGGATTCGAAGATGAATTCCGGACCAAGATCACAAAATTTGTGTGATGTAAATCACAGGTTTCCAGAGGGCAGAATTTATTCTATGTGGGAACAAGGCTGTGTTTCAAACAAAAAATTTCGGATATCCCGGCACGTTGCAGCAATCAAACGCGGCGACCGTAAATAAAACAAACAGGCGGTCCGGTTTCGCCGGAGAGGTCCTGCCCGGCCGTGTGCGGAACTCACAAGAACTCTGTGACTCGGCTCACAGACGAGACTCGACCCTGTCCGTTATTCTCTGTCCGTGTTGAATCTCTCAACGGACCATACAAGGAGGTGTGAAATGAAACGGACGGCTCTGACGGCTTGGATGTTCGTCGTATTTCTCTTCGCCTCGGAAAGCGTCTTCGCGTGGGTCATCACCACGGTGGACCGGGGGGAACACACCGGGCTCTACTCCTCGATCGCCGTGGACTCTCTCGACAAGACCCACATCAGCTACATCGATTGGGCGGAGGAGACGCTGAAGTATGCAACCAACCAGTCCGGTTCCTGGGTAACGACCACGGTGGACAGCGCAGGGGTCGAGGTCACGGGGCTGTACACTTCCATCGCCCTGGACGGCTCGGGTCACGTCCACATCAGCTACATCGATTGGACGGAGGAGAAGCTCAAGTATGCCACCAATGCGTCCGGCTCCTGGACGACGGTCGCTCCGGACCCGGATGAGGGGGCGGCCCTGTTCTCCTCGCTCGCCCTCGACAGCTCGGAAGATGTGCACATCAGCTACTACGATGTCACGAACGACGATCTCAGGTGTGCGACCAACGCCCCCGGGGATTGGGTGACCGAAGCCGTCGACTGGGCCGGTCAGGTCGGCATGTGCAGTTCCATGGCCGTCGACACCTCGGACAAGGCTCACATCAGCTACTGGGGTGGTGAGGGCCTCGCACACGCCACGAACGAGTCCGGTTCCTGGGTGAGGACCACCGTGGACGGAGAGCCGGGTCTGGGACTGTACACCTCGATCGCCGTGGACAGCCTGGACCACGTCCACATCAGTTACTACGACGATACGAACGGCGATCTCAAGTATTCGACGAATGCCTCCGGAGACTGGGTCACCGAAACCCTCGACTCGGCGGGAAATGTGGGTTGGGACACCTCGATCGCCCTGGACAGCACGGACCATGTCCATATCAGCTACTACGATGTCACGAACCGTGATCTCAAGTACGTGACGAACCGATCGGGCGACTGGATTGCCGAAACGGTCGACTCCACGGGAACGGTGGGAATGTACAGCTCGATCGGCGTAGACGGCCGGGACCACCTCCGCATCAGCTATTACGATGAAACGAACCGCGATCTGAAGTATGCCTATACGACGCCGTGCGTAGACAGCGACGGCGACGGCTATGGGGACCCGGGCGACCCGTGGTGCCCGAGCGGTCCGGAGCCGGACTGTGATGACAGCCGCTATGCCAGCCACCCCGGGGCGAGTGAGTCCTGCGACGGCCTGGACAATGACTGTGACGGCCAGGTTCCCTCGAACGAGGTCGACGTGGACGGGGACGGGTACAGGGTCTGCGCCAACGACTGTGACGACGACGACCCGGACGTCAACCCGGGAGTTACGGAAGGACCCTTCAGAGACCCCTTGTGTTCGGACGCGGTGGACAATGACTGCGACGGAGACGTCGATCTGGAAGACACCCAGTGCTGTGAGTGCATCGACAACGACCGAGACGGATTCGGCGAGACCGCTTGCATGGATTGCCCCAGCCCGCATCAGGCGGACTGTGACGACACGGAGCCGAAGGTACACCCCGGTGCAACGGAGAACTGCTGGAACGGGAGAGACGACGACTGCAACGGAGCGACGGACGGTGAGGATCCCAGGTGCGTCGAGTCCGGCGGCTGCGCGACGGCCGAAGCGGCGGAACACGAATCGGTTGTCCGCGGCCCCTCGGTGGGCTGGGGCGCATGCGCGTTTCTTTCCGTTCCCATGGGTGCCTTCTTCCTGCTGAAGAAGAGGTTGCGCAAGCGGTAGTGGAAATCATCTGTGCGAGACAGACGAGAGGTCCCCGAAGGTTGCTCGATCCCCCAATGGACCGGGCCGGTACCGGCCCGGCGGCTATTCAGCGTTCCAGTTCCGCGAGGGCCTCCCTCGTCCTGTCCGGTTCGACCGGGGTGCCGAGCCTCTCGAATATCTCGAGGGCCTTGGTGAGATACGTGCGGGCTTGGACCTTGTTTCCCTGCTGCCCGTGCAGACGGCCCCGTCCAGCGTAAGCCATGGCCAGGGCGTTCTCGGCCGTGATCTCCTGAAAGACGGTGATGCTCTTCTCGAAATGGGCTGCCGCCTGATCCGGGTCGTTATCGCCCGACAGTTCGCCCAGCAGGAAGCAACCATACCCGGTGAAGTACCTCGCTCCGCAGCTGTCCGCCACCGCGAGCAACTCCGCCGCCGCCTCCTTCCCCTTTTCGTTCTCGCCTGCCAGCCAGTACCCGTCCGCGAGAAAGAACGTCCCCCAGAGCTCCCACCACTTCAGGCGTACGGCCTTGAAGAGCGGTACGATGCTGTTCAGCATCTCGATGCCTCTGCCTGGCTCCCCGGCGTGGCACAGGGGCCAGGCGAGAAACATCTGTGCCGTCGCCTTGTCCGCAGGAGTCGAAGCCCGGCAGACGGCCCTCTCTGCATATTCGATCGCCTGTTCGAGATCTCCCTTGTATGTGTAGATGGCACCGAAGAGCATCTCGGCTTGCGCAATCGAGCTGTCGTCCGAATAGTGTTCAGCCAGGTGCAATGCCTTGTTCGCATATTCGACCGCCTCCTCCCAGCGGCCGAGCTGAGCGTATGCCTGGGAAACCATGCTGGTCAGCCGCACGTAGCTGCCGAGGTGAAAACTCCCCGCCATTGTGCGCAGATACTCTTCGTTAAACCGGAAACCCTGGTCATAGTCACTCTTGAGGAAATAGCACATTGCCAGGCAGTAGTAAGCAATGGCGGTTTCCTCCTTGTCCTCGGCGGAGTCGAGGACCTCCAATGCCTTCTGCTGCGTTTCGATTCCCCGTTCAAGTTGACCAAGCATGGATTCGTTCAACCCCAACCGGGCATAGAACGCCCCGCGGAGTCCAGCGTTTCTCAAGCCGGCCGCGGTAGGCTCGTGGCGCTTCAAGAGTTCCAGGTACTGAGGTCCCTTCAACAGCTTCCAGAAGACATTCGACTGGGCGGGCAACAACGAGATTCGCCGCACACGGTTCTCCTCGGTGTCGGGGAGTGTGTCGAGCAGCTCCATGGCCCGGTCGAAATATGCCTTCGCCTCTTCCGGGGCGTTCGCATGGGCCGCCTTCCGGCTGGCCAGGTCCAGATACTCGATCGCCTTCTGTTTGTCGTCACTTCGAACGTAGTGATGGGCCAGGAGTTCGTAGTGCTGTTCGAGCCTCCCGGCATGGATTCGCTCTATGGTGTCTCCTATCTTTGCGTGCAGCGCTCTTCTCTTCTTCAAGAGTAAGCCGTTGTAAACCACCTCCTGTGTGAGTGCATGCTTGAAGATGTACGCCTTTTCGGGAACGCGTTGCTGCTCGTAGATGAGCTCAGAGCCCTGCAGGTCGAGCAGGGAAGCCTCCAGATCTTTGCCCATCCCCGTGACCGTACGTAGAATGCGACAGCTGAACTCCCGTCCGATCACCGAGGCCGCTTGAAGGATCCGTTTGAGACCCTCCTGGAGTCGGTCCATCCGGGCCGCAATGATCCCCTGGACCGTGTCCGGCACCTGAATCTCGGAGGGCCTCCGGGTGAGCACGCACCGGTTGCCCTCCCGGCGGATCGAGCCATTCTCGACGAGACTGCAGGTGAGCTCCTCCATGAAGAGAGGGTTTCCTCCGGCCCTGTCGAGGATGAGATCCCTCAGTTCCGTTGTCACTTCGCCCTCCTCGAGAATCGCCTCCACGAGATCGTTGCGGCTGCGGTGGGACAGTTCGTCGAGTTCCATTTGGGTGAAACAGGACTTGTCGCCCCATGGGCAGGTGAATTCCGGCCGGTAGACAAGGACCAGAAGAACAGGGGCATCGGGCAGGGCTTCCATGAAGAAATCTATGAAATCCCGGGACGGCCGGTCGATCCAATGGAGGTCCTCCATGGCAATGACATAGGGCTTCTCCAAGCTTGCTCGGATCAACAGGTCCCGGACCGCCTCGAAGATCTTCCGTCTTCTCTGTTGGGGGTCGATCTGCATATAGGTGCTGTCCCCGATTTCCAGGGACAGCACGTCCTGAAGGGCGGGTAGGGTTCTCAGCCGTTCCACATCGAACCGGTCGAGGCCGTGCCGGACTTTCTGCTGAATTTCCCTTTCCGTATCGCCTTCCTGGATGTCAAAAAAGGACCTGAGGACGCCCAGGATGGGCAGGTACACCACGGATGCTCCGTGGTGCAGACAGCGCCCCTCGAGCAGCACGTGCTCTTTGCCGGGAAGGGTGTTCAAAAACTCCCTGAGAAGCCTGGACTTGCCCACACCGGCGTCTCCCTTGATTCCAATCGCCTGACCCGAACCGCCCCGGGCCTTTTCGAAAGCCTCTCGAAGGACAGTCACTTGTTTCCTGCGCCCCACGAATCTCGTGAGGCCCTTCGCCTCCGCTGCCTCGATCCTGGTTTCCACCTCCGCAGGCCCGAGAAGCTCGAAGGCCTCCTGCGGGGCTTCCTTCCCCTTCACCCGGATCTTGCCCAGCGGCTCGAAATGGAAGTAGTCCTTCACGAGCTTGTAGGTGTTGCCGGACACCAGGATCGACCCGGGGTTTGCCATGTTCTCCATTCGAGAGGCCAGATTTGCCGTGTCCCCTATGGCCGTGTATTCCATCCTGAGATCATCGCCGATGGTGTCTACTACAACGAGGCCGGAGTTCAGGCCGATCCTCACCTTGAAGTCCACCCCCCAGTCCTGCCGGACCCTCTCTCCGTAATCGCCCACTGCCTCCTGGATCGACAGGGCCGCATAACCGGCTCTCTGGGCGTGATCTTCGTGGGCCAGGGGCACCCCGAACAGGGCCATGACCCCGTCCCCGGTGAACTGGTCGATCGTGCCCTCGTGCCTGTAGATCTCGTTCACCAGGATGCGAAAGCAGCCGTCCATGATCCGGTGGACGTCCTCCGGGTCCAACCTCTCGGCCATGGAAGTGTAATTTGCCACGTCTGCGAAGAGAACGGTTACGAGCTTCCGCTCCCCTTCGATGCGGCCCCGGGCCGTGAGAATCTTGTCTTTCATCGAACCCTTTCCGGCACAATCAAGATCACAGAATCTTCGTGACCCGGATCACAGACGCAGCGTCCAGCCAGAACTATTCTATTCCTAAATCAGGGTTTCTGACAATCCAAAACGGAGGCGCGGGCCGTGAAGGGGATGGTTCGGAAACTGCCCATGCGACGCCTCCGGAGGGTTTCCCCGGCCCTTTGGAGGCTAGCCTTTCTTATACAGGGCGAAAGGAGTGTATCGAGTTAGCAAGGACACTCGACAGAAGACCACGTGAACAAGAAGGAAAAGAGCCATGAAGAACAAGAGGATATACGCACTGGCGGCGGCATGCGTCGTTTGTGTGATATTTCTGGCCACATCGCCCCACCTCCAAGGGGATAAGGCTGAGGGATGGGGGCGATGGACGAGGCTCGAGGGGGCTTGGATTCTCCGAGTGCCGGGTATGCCCATTGGGATGTCGGAGACGATTTACCCAATTGATGTAATGGCCCGGCGGGCCGTGGTACGTTTTGACCCTGTGGTCAATGACATGAACATTCATGTCCTTCCGGGAATGTGCGACGATGGATTGTGCCTGTGTCCGGAGACGTACCGTCTTACCACCGCCTTTGGAGAGGCCAAGCTGATCTCGCGCAAGATCGCCGTTGCGACGGCTGTGCAGTATGGGATGAGGCTGCCGACCGAGGATGAGTGCGATGCGGGTAATTGCCGGGATCAAGTGGAATGCATCTGGGTGATGACCGGAGAGTCCGAATTCACAGATTCGGAAACGCAGGAAGGGACTGCCAGCCTGGCCATTTACAGTGCGGATGCGGATGTCGACGGCGATTTCTACCCCGACGAGGGAATCGAACCCATGGCGTGCCTCCAGTTCCCCATGATAGGCGAGCGACTCCAACATGTGCCGCCGTGCCAGCCCCCCGAATGAACCGAAGAATGCTGCGCAGACTCCGCTTTTTCGCAGCTTTGCACAACCGCAGAGCCAGAAGCCGCCCGAACCGGGCGGCTTCTGGCTCTGCGGGCCTCTTCTATGGCTTCAAGTATTCCGAAAAGGATGCTCACACGACAGGCTCGATCACCCCGGAATTCATAAACATCCCGAGGCTTCACGGGGGCAAGTCCCCCAGCTCCCGCCTCACCTTGTCCGGCTCGATCAGGGTGCCCAGCCGTTCGAAGATCTCCAGAGCCCTGGTCAGGTAGTCGCGGGCCTCGGCGTTTTTGTCCCGCCGTTTGTGGAGGCGGCCGAAGCCGGCGTATGCCATGGCCAGGGCGTTTTCGGCCTTGATCTCCTGGAACACGGCGATGCTCTCGGCGAAGTGGGTGGCCGCCCGATCCGGGTCGCTCCCGCCCTTCGTCTCCCCCATCAGGAAGTACGCCTGCCCTATTTCGTATCGCTCTCCACAAGGCTCTGCCATCTTCAGAAGATCTTCGGCACTCTGCCTGCCCTTGCCGTACTCGCCGGCCAGCCAGTAGCCTTCCGCGACGTACAGGCTTACGGTAATCTCGAACCCGGCCAGGTCCATGGCACGGGAAAGCTGCAGGAGCCTCGTCAGCAGTTCTATGCCCTCTCCTGTTCTTCCCGCGTAGCAGAGAGCGTGACCGAAGATGTGCTGAATCAGTGCCCGGGACCAGAGTGTCTGCGCCTTTCCGAGGGCTCTCTCCCCAAGCTCGATCGCCCGAACCGGGTCCCGTTTCAGGGTGTACGTATACGAAAGGGCGGCCTCGCCCCAGCCCCACATGACGGGTTCGTGCTCTTCGACGGCCAGTGCCTTCCGGCCGAACGCAATCGCTTCATCGAATCGCCCCATGCGGGCAAGCACTACGCTGGCGATCCAAGATGCTCGGACCGTTGCCCGGGGGTTGGAAATCTTCTCCGTGATGCGTAGAGACGCTTCTGTAAGTGAGAGGGCCTGCTCGTAGTCGGCCCGGAACATATGGGCAAACGCCGAGATGTACATTGCGTATCCGGCTGTCTCCTCGTTGCCGGCAAACGCGCACAGCTCCACAGCCCTCGTCGCGGTCTTGATCGCCTCGTCCAGCCGTGCAAGGGTCATCTGGCAGTATGCCAGGGCCGCATGGAACTCGCCACGCAACCCGGGAGCCTCCAACTCGGTCGCCATGGATTCCCAGCGGGCCAGGAGATCGTGATACTCCCTGACCCTGATGAGACCGAAGAAGAGCTTGTCCGCATTCACCAAAAGCGAGACGCGTCTTCGCCTCGTCTCCTCGGTGAAGGGCATTGCATCCAGCAGTTCCATGGCCTTGTCAAAACTCGCCCTGGATTCCTCCATGGCGCCTACGTTTGCTGCTTTCCGGGTTGCCTTGTCGAGATACTCGACGGCCTTGAGCGTGTTGTCGCTGTGTACATAGTGGTAGGCCAGCATCTCGTAGTGTTGTTCGAGCCGTTCTGCGTAGACCTCCTCTATGGACCTCCCGATCCTCTCGTGCAACTGACGTCTCCTCTTAAGGAGCAGACCCTCGTACGCCACTTCCTGCGTGAGAGCATGCTTGAACATGTATGCCGACTCGGGAAAGGGGTGCTTCTGGTAAATGAGCTCCGAGTCCTGCAAACTCAGCAACAGAGCCTTCAGTTCGTTACTGATCCCGGTGATCGTCTCAAGGATGGAAAAGGCGAATTCACGGCCGATCACAGAGGCCATCTGAAGGACCCGTTTGGGACTCTCACCGAGGCGATCCATCCGGGCTGCGATGATTCCCTTGATCGTTTCCGGCATCGCGATCTCAGACGCCTTCCGGGCCAGCACATACTGACCATTGTCCCTGCGGATGGTGGCGTTCTCGAGAAGGCTGCGGGTGAGTTCCTCCAGGAAGAGGGGGTTGCCGCCGGCCCTGTCGAGGATCAACGCCTTCAGGTCCGGTGCCACTCCCCCCTGTTTGAGAATGGCCTCTATGAGTTCTCCGCTGGTGCGGCTGCTCAGTTCGTCCAGGCCGATCTGAGCGTACTGAGTTGTGTTGGCCCAACTGTGGTTGTATTCGGGCCTGCAGAGAAGGATGAACAGAATAGAGGCGTTGGACGAGGCCTTCACGATAGAATCCAGGAACTCCTGTGAGAGCCTGTCGATCCAGTGAAGGTCTTCCACGGCAACGACCAGGGGTTTGGCCCTGCTTGCACCAACGAGCAGATCCCGAAGGGCCTGGAAGACCCTCTCTTTTCTTTGTTGGGGATCGAGTCGGAGATACGCCTCGTCCTCGACCTTCAGGGAGAGTAGATCCTGGAAAGCAGGCAGGGCCGCCTGCAGCTTTTCATCCAGCCCTCTGAGAGCTTCCCGGATCTTATTCTGAGTCCCCTGCTCCGGGTCGCCTTCGTGGATGTCGAAGTAGGACCGGACGATACCAAGGACTGGCAGATAGACCACAGAGGCCCCGTGATGCACACATCGGCCCTTGAGAAGGAGATGTTCTTCCTCACAGAGCGTGAACAGGAACTCTCTGAGCAGCCTGGACTTGCCCACTCCCGCGTCTCCTGCGATAACCAGGACCTGACCTGATCCGGCCCGGGCCTTCTCGAAGGCCGCTCGAAGAGCGCCCATCTCTCTCTTCCGGCCCACGAATCGGGTCAGGCCCTTCGACGCTGCGACCTCTATCCGGGTCTGCACCTCGGTGGTCCGGAGGAGCTCGTAAGCCTCCTGGGGTGCCTCTTTGCCCTTTATGACCAACTTGCCTAGAGCCTCGAACTCGAAGAAGTCCCTTGTCAGTCTGTGAGTATGTCCGGATACCAGGATCGCCCCGGGCCGGGCCATGCTCTCCATCCGGGAGGCAAGATTCGCCGTGTCCCCGATGGCTGTGTAGTCCATCCTGAGATCGTCTCCGATGGTGTCCACCACAACGAGACCCGAGTTCAGGCCAATTCTCACTCGGAAGTCTATGCCCCAGTCCTGCCGGACCTGCTCCCCATAATCACCTAGGGCCTTCTGGATGGATAGGGCGGCATAACCGGCTCTCTGGGCGTGATCCTCATGGGCCAGGGGGGCCCCGAACAGGGCCATGACCCCATCACCTGTGAACTTGTCGATGGTGCCTTCACACCGGTAGATCTCGTCCACGAGGATGCGAAAGCAGCCGTTCATGATCTGATGGACTTCCTCAGGGTCGAGTTTTTCAGATATGGAGGTGTAATTCGCTACGTCGGCGAAAAGCACCGTGACGAGCTTCCGCTCTCCTTCAATGGAACCGCGGGTGGTGAGGATGCGATCGGCCAGGTGCTTCGGGGTGTAGGACCGGGGACGGTTGAAGTCGATGGCAGCAGATTCTCCGGCTCGGCCCAAGTCGCGACCACATCCATCGCAGAACAGATTTGCGGCGGGGTTCTGAGCCTCACACCGGGAACAGATGCTGAGGAGGCCGATTCCGCATTTGCCGCAGAAGTCGGCTTGTTCCCGGTTTTCGAAGTGGCAGCTCCAGCACTTCACGCGAGCACCCCGCGGCAGGGGATTACAGAAGGTTTTTGTGGATCGTGATCTGTTTTCGCTGGACCGAGATCTCTCCCGCGTCCTGAAGCTCCTTGATGGTTCTGCTCACGGTCTCCCGGGAGGACCCCACCATGGCCGCGATTTCCTGATGTGTAAGGGGCCCCCGAACAACCCACTTGTCGCCTCGGGGTTCTGCGGCCTGCATGAGGAAGCTGGCGACCCGCCCGTAGACGTTCATGAAGGCCAGGCTTTCGATCTTCTCGTCCGCCTTTCGAAGCCTCTCGAGCAGTACCTTCACGAGATTGAAAATGAGATCCGGATTCGAGGAAAGACAGTCTCTCAGTTTGTTTCTGCGAATCACCAGGATTTCGCTCGGTTCCTTGGTGACGATCGTGGCCGACCGTGGCGCCCCGTCCAGGGCGGGCATCTCCCCGAAATACTCCCCGGCCCGATCACGCCGAGGACGATCTCCTTCCCTAGCGGGTCGCGGGCAATCACGTGGGCCTTGCCGCTGCATACGATATAGAGCGAGTCGGATTCATCGCCTTTGCTGAAAAGAATGGTGTTCTTCGGAAATCTCCTACGGACGGCGGCCTTCTCGAAGAAACGGATCGTCACATCGTCCAGGCGGGAGAAGAAAGGTGTTTCCTCGGCCATTGGGTTTCCTCGTGAAAGAATCACAGAATCCCTGTGATCTGGATCACAGCTTTCAGCCTACTTTTCTACATATTATAAATTTTCAATGCAGAGCTCTGCAATGTTTTTCTCTTAAACCTAACAGAAAGGAGGCACGTCATGAGGAAAGGAATGGGAATTCTGGTTGTCTTGGCCGTGGCGGGCATGTGCGTCACAGCCGCTGCTCAGGAGGTGGACAAGACCGTTATCCTGTTCCGCTCCATGGACGACCCCGACATCCCGCCCGATCTTGAGGTCTGCGGTCGTGCGGTGTACCCCTTCGACCCGCCCGAGGGCGCCATGCTCGTCCCCCTTGGGGCAAGCCTGTGGTCCAGCTGGTCTCGAATCCTGAACGGGGAAGTCGTCATGGAGAAGGTGCGCCAGATCGGGACGGGCACGATGTGCCTGTGGATGAGCGACGAAATCATCATTCCTTTCGACCAGGAAGGGCCGGGGTATTTCGAGGGAACCCTACGACTGAGTCCATGGGAAGAGATTTCGATTGCACTGAGCGGTGAGTGTGAAGGCACAAACCAGGCGTTTCTGGAAGGAGGTCCGGTCTTCGCCGGCTGTTACTTGAATGTTCTCCCGGACCGCTCGACGGAAGGCATCAAGTGGGGACAGGCCGTCACCAACACGACCTTCGCGCTCTTTCCCGTCCCAGGCTTCGAAACCGGTTCGTTCTGGTCGCTTCAGCTGGTTTGGGAGTAGCGAGAGTAAATCCGTGAGGAAGAGCCGTCCGAAAAATCGGGGCGGCTCTTCCGTCTGTTTATTCCAAAGCCGTATCTTAGTACTACAGCGACACATGGGTAGACATTCCTTTGAGGATATTGTATGAT